>CALRQH020000013.1:0-169993 GCA_943370265.1 Mesorhizobium carmichaelinearum | reverse complement strand
CCAATGTCCCCCTTCCGACCATCGGAAGGAGTATCGGCGATGACGCGCCGCTGGTCTTCCGGGGCGCGCCCCGGAAGACCAGCGGCCGCAGCACCTGGGGAAGATTCAAACGGCACTAATGGGGAGTATTGCTCCGGTACTGACAGAAGGCTCGATGGTCCTGGATGCCGCTATCTTGATTGCTGCGGCGATTGCCTGCTGGAGTGCTTGTAGAACGAGACGTTCAGCCGCTTTCTTCCTGGCCAACCACGTAGCCTTGCTCTTCGCCGGACTGATGATTGCTTCCAACAGTCACTCTAAAACCGCGAGCACCATTGCAGCATTCACGGCATCCAGAAGCCCGCAATTCTCTCTGACGCTCGATTTCACCTTGGAAAACAGCCTTGTGCTAGTTCTGGGCCTTGTGGCCTGCACCTACTGTCATGTCGCGTTCCTTCGCGAAACCCGACAGAGTGCACGAGCGCTGTCCGTGCGCCTCATCGCTTTACAGCGGGATCTTTAGCTGAACGCCCTTCCAAAGAGCGCGGTAGCGCTGACTTCCCTGTCTGCCGCGTCTAGTTGATCTTGCGATAATAGACTTTGCCGTCCGGAGTTTCCGTCCGTTGGTAGGCGGGGTTGGGGCCAGGGGGCGCGGTCGCGGCAATCTTCTTCCTGGGCGGGCGCGGTGTCTCGACAACTGTGGGTTCGGCCTCGGCATCGCTGGTGGGAGATGCTTCCGCAACGGTGCTGGTCGTGATGGCCGGTTCCCTCGCGCTTGCGATTCCGGCGTCACGGTTGAGCGGAGGATTTTGCTCCAATCGACCTATGGTGCCGTTGATTTCGTTGAAGCTGCCTTGCAGTTGGCTATCGAGCTTTTCAAATCGGCTTTGAAAGCCGTTGTTGACCGTATCAAGCCGGGCACCGATCCGCTGCTCGAACGTTCCGAGTTCCTCAAGACGTCCTTCCACATTGCGCAGGTCGTTGATACCTCGGTAGAGGTAAACCGCAGCCGTGGCATTCAGCACGGCAAACAGCGCCAATCCAATGCAGACGGTGACAGCCAGCCGGGATTTGGTTTTGTCACGGTCGAGCAATTGTGCCTCTAGAGATTCGGCCATCGTCGGCATTTGCGGGTCGCTGATCGTCGTCATTGGACCACCACCTTGGTGCCTATCGGCACGCGCTTGAAAAGATCGATGACATCCGTGTTGGTAAGTCGAAAACAGCCCGATGTGCCGTCGAAACCCACGCCGGAAGGATCATTGGTTCCATGAATGCGATAGAGCGTGTCTCGTCCGTCCCGAAGCAGGTAGAGTGCCCTTGCACCCAGCGGGTTGTAAGGACCTGAGGGCACCAGCTCCGGCAGTTCAGGCTGACGGGCGCGCATTTCCCTGGGCGGACGCCATTCGGGCCATTCCGTTTTGGCTCCAACCTTCACCGTGCCTGTCCAGCCAAATCCGTCACGTCCGACGCTGATCTGGTAGCGGAGCGCCTCGCCTTGGCGGGTGACAAGATAGAGCGCCTTTTCCTGCTTGCGAATGATGATCGTCCCGACTTGCTCCGTGGTTTCGAAGGCGACCGTCTTGCGCAGGCTTGGGCCCATGGCCGGTAGGGGCGGGCGCCCCGGGACACCGGACCGGGCGAGCGCGAAACCTTGCGCTGAGAGTCCCAAAGCCATGCCCAGTATGCCGACGGCGACCAACCTGGCGATGTGATGCCTATCGAGCAGCGTCATCAAGCCGCTCTTTGAACATCTTCTTCAAATCCTTGTTGAAGCGCGCTCGCCCATCCACTTCGGTGGGCAAGATCGCTCGGTTCAGCGAATCGGAAAGAAGTGCATTGTCCAAGCTAACCGACTTGATATGCGGCGCCTTGAATATCTTTTCGAGTTCACCGCGCGAGAAGTGGTTTCCGAACCATTTGCGCTTGTGCTTGTTGGCGACGAGCGTGATGCTGACCGCATTGCCGCGCAGTTCGCGGATTTTCGTATAAAGCCGCTTGCCTTGCCGCAGCGAAGCGACATTGAGTTCGAAGACGATGAAGATCTCGTCACTCGTCGAAAGCACGGAATTGTGCCAGGGCGTTTCGATATTGGGCAGGTCGATGACGATGTCATCGAAACGGTAGGCTGCAAGGTCCAGCAGCCGGAAGACGAAATCGGCGCCTTGCGATTCGAACGGCAACTGCGGCCTTTCAAAGGCGTACAGAGTGAGGCCGGACGGCCGCGAAAGCTTGATCACATCCATCAGTTCGACGTCGAGCCTTTCCGGCTGGCCGATGATGCCGCTCAGGTCGAACTGGTTGAACTGGTTGATGTAGGCGCCGCAATTGGCGCTTTGGAAGTCGAGATCGACCAGACAGGTCGAAGCCGCGCGATCTTTCGATTTCGACGCCAGGTATTCCGCCGCCGACAGGGCAAGCGTTGTGGCGCCCGCGCCTCCACTGGCGCCGACGAATGTAATGATCCGGCTCTTGGTCCCCTGGTTGCCGGTGTCGTGGAAAGTCACCGCATTGAGCAGTTCCTTTCCGTCGAGCGGCTTGTGCAGCCAGTCCGAGGCGTTCATGCGAACGAGGACGCGGGTCTGCTCGGAGGTCAGTTCCGCCGAGACCGCGATCAGCGGCACGGTCGCCCACAGCGCGCGGGCCTCGACAATCCCCGGTTGGTTGAGCAACACGCCGTCGCCAAGGTCGAGAATGACGATGCCGGGCCGGGTGTCGACCGGAGGACCCTTGAGAAAGTCACCCGTCTCGGAGATCCGGACATCATAGATGGCCAAGGCATCGAGCCGCGTCGCCACCTCTCGCTTGAATTGCGGATCCGACGAGAACAGCGCCACTTGCTTTCTCTTGGTCGGCAGAACCTTGGTGTTGATGGCATTCATGGATAGGTGCTCTTCATGTCTTCGCCCGTGACCGTGCTCAGCATCGAGGGCATCGTGATGTTTCCGAATCCGAGCAGTCCGCCCAGAAAGAAGAACTGGAAGGGATGATTTGTGATGCTGACCGTGATGGTCGGCACTGGCCCCCTGGGGCGTCCCCAATAACCGAGGCCGGATGCCGTATACTCGATCCTGATCTCGGATTTCTGCAAAGTCGGCAGGAATGCTTGCATCCCGATGCGGCTGCCGCTGCCGCCGTAAAGGACGTCGAAGGAAGCCTGGCTCACGGTCAGACTCTGGCATGTGCTGCCTGTACCGCAGGCACAAGATACCGTGCCTGCGGTGTTGGCGGTGCATATGTAGTCGTATGTGCCTGCCGGAACCGCGCTCCCTATCAATGTCGTGTCGCTGGGCGTTTTCGCCTCAAGAGAGAGCCCACTGGCGATGGGCGTGGATATCTGTGCCAGCCTAGCCCCTATCTGCACCGCCTTGTCAGCCGCGTTCCACTGATAGAAAGCGTAACCGAAGTCGACGAAACCGAGCAGCAGGGTCAGCAGCACCGGCATGACGATGGCCATTTCGACCATGGTCGCGCCGGTCTGGTCCGATCCGAATCTTCTGCTCGCCGTTACCATCCGAAGACGCGCTCCTGATGCGACGCCGTTATGTTGATGGTTCCAAAACCCAGATATCCCCATAGGCCGATGCCGCTATAGGGGAAGGATGTGCTGACCTGGACGACGTTCACCGTGCCGGTGCTGCTCAGATAGAGTTCATTGCCGCTGCCATCGACCGCCGCGAAAGAATAAGGCTGGACCTTGACCTGCGCCGTGGTCCATCCAGAAACCCTTGCACTGCCTCCGGTAACGGCGCCATTGACGGCGAGATTTGTGCCCAGCGTAACGCAATTGCTCCAGTTGCTGTCGTTGCAGCGTGCCATATAGCGTGCGCCGTCCTCCACGCCGGCTTCGAGAAGCAGGCGCGTGTTCAGTATGTTGGAGAACTCGAACACTCCGGCCGACAGCAGCAATACGAATGGGGCCGCGATCGCCACTTCAACCATCGCAGCGCCATGCTGGTCGCCCTGGAACCTTCTGATGATTTTCCTCAGTGCGATGAACATGGCGCTACCGGTACAACTGGGCTTCATTACGCTGAAGCTTCTTCAGCGTACCCAGTCCAACCACTGTGCTTATATCCTGGATCTCGCCGTAGATGTCGGCGTTGGGTGGGCCGCCCGCGGGCTCGGTGATGAACACGCTGGCAAAGGCCTGCACCGGCAGGGTCTGCCCACCGCCTTTGACGGTATTGGCTACGCAGTCGATTATTGCCACGTAGAGCAGCCGTCTGTCCGCGGTTTGCGTCGTCGTGTTGCACTGCGGCGCCGTCGCCTCCGACCCGCTGTTCAAGGTGGGAGTGTTGATTTCGTAGTTGTAGGTGCAGTACCGGCTCGGGGTTGCGCCACAGGCGGTGATCACGCCGGAGGTGCTGGCACCCGGATGGTTGACGTTCCAATAGCTTGTGAAGGCCCAGGTCCCGTCGCCAAGAACACCGGCCTGCGCGCAGGTCCCCGATGTAAAGCAGTTGTCCCTGGGCAGCGCCATGTAGTTACTCGCCTGACCGTTGCTGGGCGCCGAGTAGCTGCAATTGTTCTTGCCCGCGTTCTTCACGGCCATGCCCTTGCGAACGTTTGGCGCGGGTGGATTGATCGTCGGATCGGTCTTGTAAGGCCCCCCATTCGAGAAGATGTCGAAGCGCGTGTTGATGCCATCATTCACGGGAGGTATGTTGCCAGGGCGGGTTGTGACCGTGCTCTGGTCGTAGCAGGCGGGCGGATTGGTGACCGCGAACATTTCGGTAATCGCAGCCGTATTCTTGTCGCCCTCCGGCGATGACAGGAAACCATAATTGCCCGGACCATACTGGGCGCTGGCGCCACCTTGCTGCTCCTTCAGCCAGATCATCGGCTTCTTGGTTCCCGACAGGGCCGTCTGCAGAGCGCTTACGGATGTGTAGGGATTGCAGATGAACATTGGGGTGAACGCGCACAATGCATTGGTAAATCCCGCTACAGCCTGTGTTTGCAGACTCATGTTGTTATTGGCGCCCACGAAGCTTGCCGGGAAGATTGTGGTGAATGCGGTTGAATTCACCGTCACTTCGGCGAACTTCGCCACCTTGGGATCCGTGGTGCTCCAATTTACGCCGTTGGCGTCGATGCCGGCGGCGCTAAGCCCAATGCCGTCGTCCGCCGGTATCCCGCTGAGATATGTGACGGTCAGGTCGGTGGCGACGAGCGTATGATCGCCGGAGGTGGAAAACTTCGTGCTGTTTGTCAGGAGGTTGGCGACGGCCCGGTTGGCCCGGGTGATGGCGTCGGAATTGCCGTCGAGTTCAGCGGCCGCTGCTAGCGCATAGGCGTCGGCACCCTTCTGGAGATCGTTGTGCAGGCCGCTGGCCCGGCTCATGTCGATGGCCAGCAGGGCCAACCCGACAAAGACGGGCAGCAGGATAGCAAGGAGGATCATCGCTATGCCGCGTTGATCATTCCAGAAGGCACGAATGGTCCCCAACATGACCTTACTCTACTCTCTTCTTCGCGGCAGGGCCCTCATTCGCCCGGCGCATTTCAACCGCATCCTTCTGTTCAATTCGCTGTGGTCGTCGGCGTACCGACATTGACCGTGATGTTCGGCGCCGGGGGCGGCGGGGGCGGAATTTTGTAGCTTTGGGCAAGTGCGGCGGCGCGCGCGCCGTCGCCTTTGATCCTCGTGTTGTTGGAGGCCGGATTGAGCGGGTCCACCGTCTGCAGCAGCGAATTGTATTTCTGCGTGTCGCCGGCGGCCAGCGTCATCGTGTCGTAGTGATTCAGATAGTCGGCGCAGCCCGAAAGCGCGCTGGCGCACAGGAGAATGATCAAGACGCTATTTCTTGACATAGAGCATCTTGTCCTTGGATTTGAGGTCGAGCATGTGGCCGTAGGGGCCGACGACGCCGTTGCCTTTTTCATATTTCCGGATCATGTCCTTGCTCACTTCGAGCTGGCCGAGCAGGAAGAATTCCGGGTCGTTGGCCGGCCGTGTCTTGTCGAATGGCGTCGCCAGCTGCTCGCCCGGCCTCGTCGGCCGCACGATATGCGGCGTGACGATGACCACCAGTTCGGTTTCTTCCTTCTGGCTGCTCGAATTGCGGAACAGCGCGCCCACGATCGGGACCTGCCCGAGCCACGGCACCTGGTTCTGGAGCTTGGTGGTCTTGCTCGACAGAAGCCCGCCGACGGCGAAGCTCTGGCCATCGCGCAGTTCGACGACGGTCTGCAGCTTGCGATTGGTGAAAATCGGGTCGCCGGCGCTGGTAAAGCCTGTCAGGTCGCTGACTTCCGGCGCCAGGCTGATATGGATCTTGTCGTCGGCGAGTACCACCGGCGTGAACAGAAGGTTGACGCCAAACTGCTTGTACTCGATCTGGACCTCGCCATTCTTGTCGACGCTACGGATGGGAACCTGGCCACCGGCGTTGAAGCTGGCTGGCTCGCCGGAAAGCGTAGTGAGGTTAGGCTCGGCCAGCGTGCGCACAACGCCTTTGGCCTCCAGCGCTTCGATATACAAATCGACTTTGATATTGCTGTCGATGACACGAGTGATCAGTGCTCCGAAGGGAGAAGAGTCGGACAGTAGGTTACTAAGCAGACCTCCAGAGCCGAGCACTACGTGGTTTTGATCGACGGCGGCAATTCCGGTGCCAGCTACAGTCGTGCCGCTGCTGTTGGTACTCTTGATCGATACACCGAGATCGCGACCGGCGTTGCGCTTGGCTTCGAGCACGCGCACTTCCAGATTCACCTGCTGGCTGTCGTCGACGGTGACGGCATTGATGATGGCATCGGGACCATATTGCTGCGCAACTTGCATGATGGCCGCCAGTGTGGCGCCGTCCTTGACATGGCCCCCAAGCCTGACTCTGCCGTTGACCGAACCGATATCGATCCGCGCCCTCGGCGCCACCTGCCGGATCGCCTGCGCCATATCGCCGACATCGACGCCGACTTCGATCTGGATCACGCCGAGCGAATGCTTGTCCGTCGAGAACAGATTGACCGTGGTGGTGCCGGCGCTCTTGCCGATGACATAGAGCGTCCGGTCGGTCATCGGCTGGGCATCGGCGATCTTCTCGTCGCCAACGACGATGTCGCCCAGATTGGCATTGACCTGGATGGTGACCGATTGCGACATCGGCAAGAAAATTCGGTGGACGCCAGGGTTCGACACGTCGACGAACCGGTCGGCCGCGTCAGCCGCAAGGCCAAGCGTCAGCAGCGTCGCCAGACAGAATAGCGGGGCCGCCGCCATCCTCACCCAAAACCCCTGCATCCCCGTCTCCCCAAACACTGCCGGTGGCAGCCAAATTCACTTCGCCGCGCCTTTTGTTATGGTTGCCGCGGCACTTCATACGATTCCAGCTTGATGCCCCGAAAAACGCCGACCGTCGCAACTGCCGGCGGTGCTGGCTGCACATATTTCACCACTTCCTTGACGACTTCCCGTACCTCCGGTGCTGACGCCACCGCCGGAGCAGGCTTCACCTTGCTCAACTGGTCGAGACGGCTTCCCACTTGTTCGACGGCCTGGGTCAATCCAGCGAGCTTGTCGTCCGCGCGCTTGCGCTCCTCCGCCGCCGCGGCTTCCGCCGCCGCCTTCTTGTCAAGTTCCGCTTGCCTCGCTGCGACCTCGCTTGGTGTTTCACCGATCAGGTCTGAAAGCGTTATGCGTTCCGTTGTTTCGCCCTTGCTCGCTGCAGCCTGGCGAAGCGCCAGCGATAACTGGCCGGCACCGGCCGCAAGCGTCAGCTTCTGCGCATCCTTGGTGCTGGCCTCCAGCGTAACAGCCTTGACCACGGTCGGGCTGTCCTTGCTCTCGTCCGCGACCTGGTCGACGGCAAGAACCTTCATGCTCTGCAACAGTACATCGACGAAACTCTTGTCGGCACCGTCACCGTCGCGCACCGTGCGCGTCAGCAGCACATCGACGCGATCGCCGGGAAAGACGAAGCCTGCGACGCCGAGCACGTCGTTGACGCGAATGGATACGGCCTTCATGCCTTCGCCGAGCACAGCCGAAAGCGTTGCGCGCTGGCCGGGGCCGGTGATCTTGCTGGCGAGAATAGGCTCGTTGGCACTGATCATCTGCAGCGCCTGCCTTGTACCATCGCCGGCCAGGGCTTCCTTGGTTGTCTTGAAGGCGCCGGTTGGGACCGCGCCCGCCGGCCAGGCGATCTCACGCAATTTGTCTGAGGTCAGGGCATCGCCGAATTTCAGCGCGACGGCGGCCACCACCACTGTGTCGCGCGGAACTCCGCTTGATTCCGCCAAGGCGCTGCGCTGACTGGCCAGCCAAATGTTCACGAGCACAACCGCGAGCACGCCGAACACGCCGGCGAGGACGATCATGATAAGTGTGTTGGCACGCATAGCCTAAACCCCAAAAAGGCAGCAGAACGAACCGGATTCGCCGGGCGATCGGTGTTCAGGCCCGGATCGGATAAATCCGGGCCTGACATCGATCTGTTGATCAACTACCCACTCCCGTTCCCGCATTGCAGGCAGTGCCTGTCACGGTAGCGAGCGTGGTGCAGAGACCGGTAAATCGACCGGATACCCATCCGCCGATCGCAAGAATTGCAAGAATCGATGCGGCTGCGATGACACCGACGAGGATCGAATATTCGACCATGGCAGCACCGTTTTCGTCGTCGCGGAACTGCCGGGCCATTCCAAACAGTCTCTTCATCTTCGTGTTCCTCTGTTGGAGCCAGAAGGGGGAGACGCAACTAGGTCGACCCCCTCCGAGCCCGCAACCAGATCAGGTGCCGACGCCAGTAGTCGACACGCATGTAGTGCCGGTCACTTTGGCCAGATTGGTGCAGAGACCGGTAAATCGGCCGGAGACCCAGCCACCGATGGCAAGGATCGCGAGAATCGAGGCTGCGGCGATAACGCCGACCAGGATTGAGTATTCGACCATGGCAGCGCCGTTTTCATCGTCGCGGAACTGCCGGGTCATCGTCATGAGCTTATTCATGCCAATTTCTCCCTTTGGAGGTTCAAACCCGACGAGACGAGCCAAGGATGAAATCCATACCCAAGCATCCCCCGTCATCTCGATCCTAGGTCGCGGTGAAAAACAGAGTCAAACAGATTAACGGTTCCTTAACTTTCAAATACCAGATCCCTTTGGAAGATTACCAAATTGTCTTCCATTAACATCTTGATTCTCTTGACTTTTCAACGGAGGTTAACCATTCGTTCACAATTCCGTCGTGGATATGGCAAAAATGAGGAAGCATTAGGAACTGTGCATACTCCTTTATATCTAAGGGCTTGAGGGCCACGCTTGGCGATTTTGTGACGAAAAAAGCATATGGGCGCCGGAAACCGGCGAAGGCCCCTGGTCGCGGGCGAGAAGGTTGACCAAATAAATACCGTGTTTTCGGGGCCTTGGTCTTAACTATGTCGAAAGTATTGGTTGCGTGGCGGGCATCCGACCGCTTGTGCCGTGAGTGGTTAACGTTTAGTTTCTGCTAATGGATGTGTGAGGGGAGTATAGGGGATTATGCTGGGGCGGTTCATCAAGGGGCCAAGCGAGCCGCAGGCAGAGCCAAAGGCAGAGCCGATAACGATGCTGCCTGTTGCGCCGACACTATCTCCCGCCGCCGACATAGAATCGCATGGCGACGATTTCCTGACGCTCAAGGTCGAGCTTCACCGCCACCTGATCGACCGATTCAATCTTACCGCGCTCGAAACAGCATCAAAGGATGAGATCCTCAATGAGATCCGGCCGATCGTGCGCGAGTTCGTGCGCGGCCGCAACGTACCGCTGAACGCGCGCGAGCTTGACCAACTGACCAGTGAAACTGCCGATGAGATGCTGGGTCTCGGCCCGATCGAGCCCCTGCTGAAGGATGAGTCGATCACCGACATCCTCATCAATACGCACAAGCGGGTGTTCATCGAGAGGCGAGGCGTCATCGAGGAGACGGCAATCCGTTTTCGCGACGAAGCACATTTGCTGCGCGTCATCAACAAGATCGTTTCGGCCATCGGCCGCCGTGTGGACGAATCCGCGCCGATGGTCGATGCGCGCCTGGAGGACGGTTCCCGCGTCAATATCGCGGTGCGACCGATTTCGGTGGACGGCCCGCTGGTCTCCATCCGCAAATTCTCCAAAAATCCCTATTCGCTCGAGCGTCTGGTGGCGCTCAATTCGATCCGGCCTCCGATGGTCGATCTGCTGCGGATCGCCGTGCAGGCGCGAAAATCGATCCTTGTTTCGGGGGGCACAGGCAGCGGCAAGACGACTTTGCTCAATGCGCTGTCAAGCTACATACCGTCCCGGGAACGATTGATCACAATCGAGGATGCGGCGGAACTGCAACTGCAACAGCCGCATGTCGGGCGACTCGAAACGCGTCCTCCCAATGTCGAAGGCAAGGGCGAGGTTCGCCAGCGTGAGTTGCTCAAGAATGCCCTGCGCATGCGGCCGGACCGCATCATTGTCGGGGAGGTTCGGGGCGAGGAAGCCTTCGACATGCTGCAGGCGATGAACACCGGTCATGAAGGCTCGATGACCACCATTCATGCCAACACGCCGCGCGACGCCATTTCGCGCCTCGAGCAGATGGTCGGGATGGCCGGCATGCCGATGACCCATGATTCAATTCGGGCGCAGATCGCCTCGGCAATCGACATCATCGTACAGACGCAGCGTTTGTCGGACGGCGGGCGGCGCGTGATATCCATATCGGAGCTGACCGGCATGGAAGGCAACGTCGTCCAGCTCCAGGAAATTTATCATTTCGTTCGTCGCGAGGTCACCGCCGAGGGCAAGGTCATCGGAGATTTTCGCGCCACGGGCATTCGTCCGCGCTTTGCCCCGGAGGCCGCCACCCTTGGCTATCATTTCGCCAGGGACGCCTTCAATCCGCAGGTTCCCATCTGATGCCGACAGGCCAAGCCCTACTATACTTCATTTACGTGCTGGCGGCGGCGTCAGTCATTCTCGCCGGCGAGGCTCTGTATCTTTCCTTTGTCGGCCGCCGTTCTCGGTCTGGCGCGATCAATCGCCGGTTGAAGCGCCTTGCCGGCGATGTTCCGGGCGAACGAGCGTTGCAAGGGTTGTTGCGTGAGCGCGGTCTGACGGACTCGGGCGACTTTCTCTTCGGGTTGGTCTGGTTGAACAGACTCTATACCCAATCCGGCATTACCGGGAATCCGCTGACTTTCGCGACGACATTCCTGCTCGCGGGGCTGGCGTTGGCGTTGCTCATGACGATTCTCCTCGATTTCTCGGCCCTGGCGTCGTTGGTTGTTTTTCTGGTCGTCGGGCTTGTGCTGCCGCTTCTGGTTCTCCGTCGTGCCCGCAACAAACGAATCCAGAAATTTGCAAAACAGTTGCCGGACGCACTCGACATGATTGTTCGTTCACTGCGCGCCGGACATCCGGCTTCCGTGGCGATCGGCCTCGTCGCGCGCGAAATGCCCGATCCGCTCGGCACCGAATTCGGCATCGTATCCGACGAGATCACCTTTGGCCTCAGCATGGAGCAAGCTGTGCGAAAGCTCTCGCAGCGTGTCGGTTTCGAGGGGCTCCACCTTTTGTCAGTATCTCTGTCGATCCAGGCAAAGACGGGCGGCAATTTGACCGAGATCCTGTCCAATCTTTCGTCGGTCCTGCGCGAACGGCAGAAGCTTCGGATGAAAGTCAGGGCGCTTTCGGCGGAAGGGCGAGTATCCGCATGGATAATTTCTCTATTTCCAATCGTTATGTTCCTGATCCTGCAATTGCTTGCGCCTTCATATTATGGAGCAGTCTGGGGTAACCCACTAATATTTCCGGTTTTCCTGATTTTCGGGGTGCTGGTAATTGTGGGTGACATAATCATGTATCGTATGGTCAATTTCGATTTCTGAATGGAGCGACGCATTAACTTGTTTTCGAACATTCATGAACTGGGGTTCTTGGTATCTATCGTCGTCTTCGTGTCGGCGGTATCACTTTTCCTGTTTGGTGCACTTGTCTTTTTGCCGGCCCTGCAGACGCGAAAGCTTGTCGCGCAGAGCTTGATGGCTGAAGGAATCACCGACCGCCGCTCCATGCTCGGACAAGACCGGCTCGCCAAGATTGCGGCCCAGAGACCGGTAGACGCCTATTTCAAGTCGATCGAGAAGGAGCGGGATGAGCCGAACGCCCTGGAAACGAAGCTTTTTCGCGCCGGCTTTTATCAATCAAGCGCACCGCTGATTTATACACTATCCCGCCTGGTTGCTGTCTGCGTCGGTTTTCTGGCCGTCTTCGCACTCCTGTCGCGGGTGCTGCCGCCGCAACTGCCAGGCTTCATCACCCTTGCTGGATCCGCGCTGTTCGGCCTGGCCTGCATCGTGATCCCAAGCATCCTGCTCGATCGCTTCGAGAGTGCCCAAAAACGGCTCTATCGGCGTGCCTTTCCCGACTTCATGGACATGATGATCACCTGCGCCGATGCAGGCATGAGCCTGGAGGCGGCGGTCGAGCGCGTCAGTCATGAAATGGCTGGCACCCACAAGTGGCTGGGCATACAGTTGTCGATCATGACCTTGCAACTTCGTGCCGGCAAGCCGCTGCGGGAGGCGTTGCGCGAACTCTCCGATCGGATCGGCCTTGATGAGGCGAGGGCGCTGGCGGTGTTGTTTCGCCAGTCGGAGGAACTCGGCACCAGCCTTACCGATGCTTTGCGCGTCTATAGCGCCGAGATGCGCGGGCAGAGAATTCTGAGCGCTGAGGAGCGTGCCAATGCGCTGCCGGTCAAGATGATGATCCCGTTGGGGCTATGCATCTTCCCGGTTGTAATCATGGTCATCATGTTGCCGGTGATCATTCGTATGAGGGGCATTTTCTTCTAGTTAAGTATATGCATTGTCTCTAATGTGAGGTCTGAGACCCTTGAGGGAAATTATATGAAAAGGGCGATCGCGGCCGCAGCCAGCCTGTTGATGATGGGACTTGCCGGCTGTCAGACGAATGGCACGGACGCCGCCGAGGGTGTCGTCCGCACCAATGAGCCGGCCAAGGTCGAACTGACCTCTTTTGGCGATGCCTTCAAAGGATTGAAGACGGTCAGCGATGTCGATTATTTCGCGTCGGACCAGGCTGTCGCCGAGGCCAAGAACCAGTTCCGTTCGGAAAATTACGGCAATGCCGGCGCGCTTTTCTACAAGGCGACGCAGCTGGCGCCCAATGACGGGGGGGCCTGGATGGGGTTGGCTGCCTCGTGCGACCGCATTCACCGGTTCGATCTTGCCGATCGTGCCTATCGCCAGGCTTTCCGACTGGTTGGTGCGACACCTGAATACTACAACAATGTCGGCTATTCCTATCTACTGCGCGGCAAGCTGCAGGACGCGCGCACCAATTTCCTCAAGGCCTATGAATTGGCGCCCAACGACCCGACCGTTGCCAACAATCTGCAGCTTCTGTCATCCAGCGTGCAGAATATCGAGCGGTAGGCGCCATCATGTTGCTAGCCGCATCACTGCTGATGAGGGCGCTGGCCGCGGCCCTGCTTGCTCGGATCGCCTGGATGGACTTCTCCACGCAGAAGATATCCAATCGCGATGTGCTTTTGCTGCTGTGCTTTGGCTTGGGATCGCTGCAGCTCCTGTCCGTACGGTCCGGATCGTGGTGGAACATCGGGCTCAGCGCATCCGCGGGTCTTTTGTTGTTCGTGGTGCTCTTTCCCTTCTGGGCGCTGCGCAAGATCGGTGCCGGCGATGTCAAGCTGATGGCGGTCGTGCCGTTTCTAATCGGTGAAAGCGATTTCATTGTTTTTTCCGGGCTTCTGCTTCTGTTCGCCGCAGCCACGGCGGTGATCGTCAAGAATCCCATGTTGCTGCCGCAAGGCGTTTTCCGCCTCTACGTCCAGCATCTGGACCGCAAGGGCGTGGTGCCGTTCGGCGTGCCCATCGCCCTCGCCTCGATCTGTACGATAGCCTTGCAGATCTACCAAAGTTTGGTCTTGGCTAGCGGCACTGGCATTCTGGATCAGCTTAACTGACCTCGGCAACCCGCTCTGCTGAACGAAGCTCGAGCCATCCGGCGGCATTCACCGGCAAAATGAAACAAATCGCGTAAGGCGCGCTCCGGGGGTCAAGCGCGATTACCATGATCACCGAAACAGCGATCGAGACAGGAGCCACGACGCGGAGCAAGGGGAGGAGGTTCGGCATCGGGCCATGATAGGCCTATGTGGTTAAATGAAAGTGCCGCGTGGAGATGCCAGTGTCCGGGCAGTAAGAGAACAAGTCGCCGTCCTCATGACTTTCGATCCCGAATCCGTCCAGTCGCTTCGGACCTGCAAGTAGAACGCGCGCATGCTGAAAATCTGGACCTGTTCGGTTGCCGCTTTGTCCGTTGTCGGCTTGGCAATAAGAACGCATCGCCCGCGGCGAAAATTCGAGCAACCAACTGTGATTTAGCGCGAATGGCCATGTGTCTTTATATTAATTTATGCTAATAAGCTGAGGATCGCGGTGCCCGACGACCCCACCTAGCTCCAGCCAACCGCGATCATCGAGCGTCGGCAAGCTTAGCCCTCCAAGGTAGCCGGGTTGCCGACGCTCGTTCCAGTTTTGGCAGCAAAATGATCACCATAGCACAATAATCGATCCAGATGGGTAGCCGTCCGCGGGCTGCAACGGCAAGTTGCCAAATCTTCAAACAACAATGTGACTATCATTCGGCATATTAGAATGTGCTTGCATTCCGAATGAAAAAATGAAAGCGTTATCTGGCGATAAATTTCTGCGCAGAGGGGCGGAAGAAGCCGGATTGAAATCTTTCCGGGGGGCTTTCGGCGGTTGAATGTATTTTCCACAGTTCCTGGTAGGAGCGTCCGTGACATTGGCTTTCATCTTCGGGTGGATTTATAGTGTCACGGGTTTACTTTGGTCATCCTTCGTCTGGATGGTCATCGCGGCTAACCTGCTGCAGGTGGGTTACTTCGCATATGTGCTCTTCGTCATATTCCGCCGCGTCAATGAGGCGGTCGACGCTGATAGAGCCCTGGACAAAAGGCCTGAGGGCGCGTTTCCAGCGAAGCGGGATGGGATATTCTTTTAGGATCTGCCGTCGGCATGAGTGCAAGGTCGTGGAGCAGGATGTTGAGCCTGCGCGCTACGTAGGCCGCCTTTCTATGATCGGATTGCCTATGGCCCAGTGAAAGGCGGCTGCCTGTTGCTTGGCCGGTGAAGCGCGCTGGCACGCGTGGCCGCCAGTAGAAGACGTTTCCCCGACGCGCGGGATTCTGAATTTCGTGTCTCTGAGCCATCGTCCGAGCACCCGGTTCAGCGAGCCCGGGAAGCGCCATGGGCACCACCTCTGGGCATCAGTTTTGGGCACCAAATGGCGGCAAGGCTCCAGGGGGCGGTTCCCAAGATGTCGGAAAATCGTTTATATCAATGGCTTGATGGCGGCTTAATGGGTGTCGGCTGGGTTCTCGGAAGCTTTTCGAGCTTTCTGGGTCGCGCCTCAGCCCGAATTGCAGGTGCTATGGACAAAGTGGCACAGTAGATTCGGTTTTAGGATAGTGTGGGAGGTGAACGGCAGGTTTGCGCCGCATGTCGGCCACAGAGGCGGCGTTTGACCATGCTGAAGGTCGCACTCGCGCAATGATTTGACGTTCATAAATACGGCAGCAACAGAACCCCTACATTCTCAAAGCCTAGAGCAACCGACAGCTGGCGCATTCGATGCCGACGGGGGAGTCGGCAAATCATCGGTCTTGGAAAAGCATGTGCGGATGGCTAGGCTTCGGCGTAGTGACAGCGGAGGACCAAGATTCAGAAGCCCACCTTCCTCGAGATTGCTCGCCGCGCCGGGGTTGGCACGGCGACTGTGGAGCGCGTGCTGAACGGCAGGGGCGGGGTCAGGCCGGCCACCGTCGAGAAGGTTGTCGCCGCCGCGCGCTCGCTCGACTATCCGCGCCGCCTCCCGGAAGCGCACCGAGGGGTGATCAGGATCGAGGTCATCCTGGTGCGTCCGGACGCCACCTTCTTTGCCCGCCTGTCTCGCGCCTTCGAGCGCATTGCCGCGACGCTCGACCGTGCCATCGCCGTCCACCGCACCTTTCTCGATGAGGCGGACCCGGCGGCGATAGCCAGGCGCATCATTGATCCCGACATACGCCGCGCCGGCCTGATCCTCGCGGTCCCAGACCATCCGCTGGTCGGCGCTGCCTTGCGAAAGCTCGAAGCCGAAAACATCCCGACGGTGCAGATCGTCACCGAGATCACAGGCACCAGCGGCGCTTATGTCGGCATCGACAATTATGCCGCCGGCCGCATGGCGGGTCTGCTGATGGCGCGCATGCGGAGGCGGCCGGGCAAGGTGGTCGCGATCTGCCACAGCCAGATCTATCGCGTGCACCGCGACCGCGTGCGCGGCTTCTTCGATTACCTCATCGAGGAGGCTAAAGCCTTCGAGCCGGTTGCGGCGCTTTTCGGCTTCGACGACGGCGACCGCAATGCCGAGCAATTGCACGATGCGCTTGTGCGCTGGCCGGACCTTGCCGGCCTCTACAATGCCGGGGGCGCCAACACGGCGCTGAACGAGGTGCTCCACCGGCACGGCAGGAGCCGCGAGATCTTCTTTGTCGGCCACGAGCTGACCGAGCGTAGCGCGCGTGGCCTGCGTGACGGCACGATGGATGTGGTGCTCGACCAGGCGCCGGAAGCACAGGCGCGCCGCGCCATTGACCTGGTGCTGGCCGCACTCAACCTGCACGATCTGCCGGTCGACAACCCGCCGATCCGCTTCATCACCTTCACTGCGGAGAACCTTTGATCTGATTTGATCAAGGAACCGCAAGCCTTCGCCGTCGTCACGGTGCTAACTCGCCCGTGAACGGGAGACGATCGGAATTCTCCCCCTCATCCGGCCGCTGCGCGGCACCGTCTCCTAACAAGAGAGGTTGCAATCCGGGTGAGGGGGATTTTTTCCCAAACGCATCGTCCTGCCCGCGAACGGGAGGAACACATCGGTGACGAGACGGCTGACGACCTACGACCTGCTGAGCGCCAAGGGCAGCAAGAAATGGCTGCAGCTGCATGTCGACACGCCGGCCGAGGCGGCGGCCGCGGTCGCCTGCGATATCGTCATCCTATCCTGCGAGCCCGACAACAATCTGGAATTGATCCGCCAGGCGGCGCCCTTCGCCTTCCTTTCCGTCGGCATGCCGCATGGCGCGGTCGCCTCGCCCGATGAGGCGGTGCGGCTGGGCTTTGCCATGATGAAGCGCGGCGCCGACGCCGTCTATTGCTCGCATTCGCCGCGCTTCATCGAGGCGATGGCGGCCGAAGGCATTCCGGTCACCGGCCATGTCGGCCTGGTGCCCAACCGCGCCACCTGGACGAATTTCCGCGCCATCGGCCGAACGGCGGAAGAGGCCGCCAAGGTGCTGCGCGCGGCGAAGGACCTCGAGAATGCCGGCGCTGCCTGCATCGAGGTCGAGGTGGTGCCGATGCGGCTGGCCGAGCACATCACCCGCTCGACGCCGCTGGTCACCATGGGCATGGGCTGCGGCACGGCATGCGACACGCAGTACCTGTTCTCCTGCGATGTGCTCGGTACCCATGCCGGCCACTATCCGCGCCACGCCAAGCGCTATGCCGACTTCGTCACGCTGGAAGCCGAGCTGCAGGAAAAGCGCATTGCCGCTTTCCGCGCCTTCGGCCGCGACGTCGCTGGCGGCGCCTATCCGGAAGCGAAGCACCAGGTGGACATGGACGATGCCGCCTATGACCGCTTCCTCACCCTAGCTCAATCTCTGTGAGATCAGCCATGGACGACCTGCAATACGGCACGCGCAACAAAAGGGGCGACTGGGCACCGAACGAACCGGCTGGTACCGCGCCGCTCTTCGTCTTCCCGCCACGTCCGCTGGCGGTGCTGAAATGGCTGCCGGGCTACTTCCTGCCCTACAATCTGCTGTTCGCGCTCTCGGCGGTGGCGTGGTGGCGCTTCGTGCTGCCCAACCTCGAGGTGATGAAGACGCTCTCCTTCGGTTGGATCCTGCGCCTCTTCCTCGTCAACTGCGCTGCGCTGCTGGTCTTCTTCGGTGTTTTCGAGCTTCGACTCTACATTTTGAGAACCCAGGGCAACCGTTTCAAATACAACGGCAAATGGCCGTCGGAGCAGAAGAGCAAGGCCTTCTTCTTCGAGAACCAGAACATCGACAATATGTTGCGCACCTTCGGCACCGGCATGCCGATCTGGACAGCGATCGAGGTGGCGATCCTCTATCTCTACGCCAATGGCTACGTGCCGTGGCTGACCGTTGCCGAGCATCCCGTCTACCTGTTCCTGATGGCGCTGGTAGTGCCGATCATCCACGAGACGCATTTCTTCCTGCTGCATCGTGCCATCCACTGGGCCCCGCTCTACAAATGGGTGCATTCGGTGCACCACAATTCTGTCAATCCTTCGCCCTGGTCGTCGCTGTCGATGCATCCGGTCGAGCAGTTGGGCTATCTCGGCGTCGCCTTCTGGCACCTGATCATTCCGTCCAACCCGCTGCTGGCGCTCTACCAGCTCCACTATGCCGGGTTCGGCGCCATCCCAGGCCATGTCGGCTTCGACAAGGTCGAGCTCACCGAGGAGACAGCCATCGATAGCCACGCCTACATCCACTACCTCCACCACAAATATTTCGAGGTGAACTACGGCGACGGCCTCATCCCGTTCGATCGCTGGCTGGGCACTTTCCACGACGGCAGCAAGGATGGCGAGGCCCGCATGCAGGCCCGCTACGAGAAGAAGAAGGCGCTCGCCAACGCCGCCCGGTAACAGCCCGACCAGACAGCCACGCAGGGCGGCTCCGGCCGTCCGTGCAAGCCATCCCGCAAGGGCCGGAAGAACATAAGAGGTGTGTGCCGGCACTCCAATCCAGAGGGAGGAACCCCCGTGAAGAAACTTCTCATTTCGACCGCGTTGGTGGCCTTGATGTCGACCAACGCCATGGCAGCAAAAATCGGCGTCAGCATCGTCAACTTCGACAACAATTTTCAGACGCTGCTGAGGGATGGCATGCAGGCCCGCGCCAAGGAGAAGGGCGCGGGCATCCAGGTCGAGGACGCCCAGAACGACGTCGCCAAGCAGCTCGACCAGGTGAAGAACTTCATCGCCAGCGGCGTCGATGCCATCATCGTCACGCTGGTCGACACCAATGCTTCCAAGACGATTAGCGAGGAGGCCGCCAAGGCCGGCATTCCGCTGGTCTTCGTCAACCTTGAACCGTCGGACATGGCGAACCTGCCGGAGAAGCAGGTCTATGTCGGCTCCAACGAGGTTGAATCCGGCACGCTGGAGGCGTTCGAAGTCTGCAAGATGCTGCGCGCCAAGGGCAAGTCGGCGGGCGCCACCGCCTATATCGTCATGGGCAGCCTGGTGCACCAGGCTGCGCTGCAGCGCACCAAGGATGTCGAGCAGATCTTTGCCACCGACATGTGCAACTTTATCAAGGTGATCGACAAGCAGTCGTCCGAATGGTCGCGCGACAATGCACAGAACCTGATGACCAACTGGCTGACCGCGGGCGCGGCGCCCGATGCCGTCATCGCCAACAACGACGAATCCGCCATCGGCGCCATCCTGGCGCTGAAGGCCAATGGCGTCGACATGAAGAATGTCGTCGTTGGCGGCATCGACGCCACGCAGGACGGGCTGCAGGCGATGAAGGCCGGCGATCTTTCGGTCACCGTGTTCCAGAACGCCAAGGGGCAGGGCGGGGGCGGTGTCGACGCGGCCCTGGCACTCGCCAAGGGCGAGAAGGTCGACCGTGTCGTCTACGTGCCGTTCGATCTGGTGACCCCGGCCAACGCCGCCGAGTACATGAACAAGAACTAAGCATGATCCCTAAAAAGTGGGAGCCGGTCTTCGGAGAAGATCATGCGCAAACAAAAATAGTCCCAAGCCGGGTCTCCGGGCGGCCATGAGGCTGCCCGGAGGTCCGCTGCGATCGAATTTTGCGGATGAGAAAAATGACCAACTGGATCAGGGCCTGCGGCCTCGACGACATCGAACAGGAAGGTGCCCGCCGATTCGATCATGGCGGCAGGACCTACGCCGTCTTCCGCTCGCCCGACGACGAGGTGTTTTGCACCGACGGCCTGTGCACGCATGAGGCCGTCCATATCGCCGACGGGCTGGTCATGGACTACGAGGTCGAATGCCCGAAGCACGCCGGCGCCTTCGACTACCGCACAGGCGCAGCCAAGCGCCTGCCGCCCTGCATCAATCTGCGCACTTATCCTGCAAAGGTGGAGGCTGGCTCCGTCCTCGTTGCGATGCCGGTGACAGGTGTCTGAAGCTTGGTGGGCCTCAGACTGGCGGTTCAGTCAAGCTCGTGGTTGCCGGTGGGGCAATGACCCCGAGACCTCAGAAATTCCCCTAGTTTGGTCTCTACCTGCGTCAGAAAGTTGAGTTTCGCTCAAGCTATTGATTTTATTGAGGAAAATAAAGATGGCTGGGGAACCTGGATTCGAACCAGGACTAACGGAGTCAGAGTCCGTGGGTCTACCGTTAACCTATTCCCCAGCAGGCGTGGTCATGAACCGCGCGGGCTGAGCGGCCGAGCCGCTGTGAGCGCTGCCTTGTAGCCGCCCGCGGAAAATAGTCAAGCCTGCTTTGTCTTTCAAATCACATCGTTTCGCGATTTGATGCGCCGGGCTTCAATTGCCGGTTCGGCTGAACTGCGAGCGCTCGAAAAACAAAACGACACTCAGCCCGATGATCAGCGGGATGATCAGGTAGAACAGCCGGAACACCAGGAGTGCGGCCAGCACGCCGACCGGATCCATGTCCGACAGGCCGGCCAGGAACACCACTTCGAAGACGCCGAGCCCGCCCGGCGCGTGCGAGATCTGCGCGACCGAGAACGAGACGAGGAAGACGCCGAGCACGACGAAATAGCCGGGATTGTTGGCCTCGGGCAGAGCAAAGAAGATGATCGCCGCCGCCGCCAGAAGTTCGATTGGGCCGATGATCAGCTGCCGGGCGACAATCGGCAGTGCTGGATAATGGAGCTGGAAGCTGGCGATCTTCAGCGGGCGCATATGCAGCCAACTGCCGAACACATAGGCGGCGACGAGGAGCAGCATGGCGATGCCCGCAGCCTCCGACAGGCCGTGATGGGCAATGCCGGAGAATCGGTCGAGGATCTGCGGCTCGAACACCAGCACAAGGCCGGACGCCAGAATCGTCGACAGCACGAAGGTGATCCAGCAGATCGCCACGAGCACGCCGACCTCCTGTCCAGTCAGCCCCCTGGTGCCATAAGCGCGGTAGCGGATGACGGCGCCGGAGAACACCGAACCGCCAATGTTGTGCGACAGCGCATAGGTGGTGAAGGAGCACAACGTGACGAACAGCCACGACACGCGCTTGCCTATGTGCAGAAGCGCGATGTGATCGTAACCGGCGAGCGACGCGTAGGCGATGGCGGAACTGACCGCCGCGAGGATCCAGTCGCGGGTGGGAATGGCTGATATGCCGTCCCATACGTCATCGAGGGAAACGCCGCGCAGTTCGTGCCAGAGCAGGAAGAGCGAAAAGACAACCGCGGCAAGGCCGACGATCGGCCAGAAATAGCGTTTCCAGTTCATTGCTTGCCTGCCATGCGTTCGGGCCTGTTCCTTTTTCTGGTGCGCGACGACGGATCGACGACGATTCCCTATCCTTGAGCCCCCATTTCAGAAATGCCTCATCGAAGCCGGCTATTCAACCTGCATCAAGTTACCCACACATTGCGTGACTGGAGTTTTCACGCCCGTTCTATCCGCCAAGACGGGGCGCAACCCTGCGCCCGCCTTCCTGCCGCCGGCAAAATTTAGGCATGCGCTCTTGGTGATCCGGCCGTGCGCTGTTAGTCTGGTGGCAACTTAAAACATGGAAAGCGCCTGCTGCGTCCGTTCAACGGTTCGCGCGGCGCCGGAAGGAACGACAGTGGAAGACCGCGACACCGGCGCAGGCGCGCCGGAGGTAGGCGCGTCCAGCGCTTCCCCGCCGCAAGGATCGGGAAGCCCGTCCGCCGGCCGGCATCACCGCCGCCCGGGGGAGCATCGGCATTCCGGCAGACATGCCGGCGCCGGGCAGCAGGCTGACGACGCGAGCCAGAATCAGAAGGGCAAGCCCAAGAAGCGGCGCAAGGGCAGGCGCGGGCGCAAGGTTTTCGCCCGCGACGAAGCCAAGCTTGGGGCGAATGGATCGCCACCGTCCCGTGACCATGCTGTTTCGGCTGACCCTTCGCGTGGAAAACCGGTTGCGGTCCTGCCCGCAATCGCTGCCATACGGGTGGAGCAGGCTGAGCGCAGGCCGCCCATGCCGGAACTTCCGGTGTTTGCCGCGCTCGATCTCGGCACCAACAATTGCCGTCTGCTGGTCGCGGTGCCCACCCGTCATGGCCAGTTCCGCGTCATCGACGCATTCTCGCGCATCGTCAGGCTGGGCGAGGGGCTGACTGCTAATGGAAGGCTCGGGCAGCCCGCTATGGATCGCGCCGTCGAGGCGCTGAAGATCTGCGGCGACAAATTGCGCAACCGCAAGATTCGAAAAGCTCGGCTGATTGCTACCGAGGCCTGCCGCACTGCGGAAAATGGCGTTGAATTCCTCAATCGTGTCGAGCGCGAAGCGGGATTGAAACTCGAGATCATCGATCGCCAGACCGAGGCGCGGCTGGCGGTCTCGGGCTGCGGATCGCTGGTCGAGCGCGAAACGGAAGGCGTCGTGCTGTTCGACATCGGCGGTGGCTCGTCGGAGATCGCGCTGATCGATCTCGCGGGCCGGCGTTCGCCACGGCTGGCCAACCACATCGTGTCCTGGACATCGTTGCCTGTTGGCGTTGTGTCCCTGGCCGAGCGTTTCGGCGGCCGCACCGTGACGCGCGAGGTTTTTGCAGCCATGGTCGATGATGTCGCTGGCCGGCTGGCCTGCTTCGACGGACGCGACCGGCTAAGCCATCTCAAGGCCAGCCCGAATTTCCATCTGCTTGGTACGTCCGGCACGGTGACGACGCTGGCCGGCGTGCATCTCGATCTCGAACGCTATGACCGTCGCCGGGTCGACGGATTGTGGATGGACCGCGACAGTGTCGACCGCATGGTCGAGAAACTGGTCGGCTGGGATTTCCAGCAGCGCGTCGCCAACCCCTGCATCGGCGCGGATCGCGCCGACCTGGTGTTGGCCGGCTGCGCCATCCTGGAGGCGATCCGCGCCGTCTGGCCTTCGGAACGGCTGCGTGTCGCCGATCGCGGCCTGCGCGAGGGCATACTGAGCGAATTGATGGCCGACGATGGTGTCTGGCGCAACAACGGGCGTGGCAGAGCATGATCCCGAAAAGTGGTGACCGGTTTTCGGAAGAGATCATGCTCAAACAAGAAAGCATGATCGCGAAGAGTGGCGACTGGTTTTCGGCAGATATCATGCTCAAACAAGAAATCAAGCGATGACCAAGAAACCGGAAAAGCCAGGCTCCGCCGGCATTCGCGTGCTGAAGACGCGGATCAAGAAGAAAAGCGGCCTGAAGGAATCGTCGCGCCGCTGGCTGCAGCGCCATATCAACGATCCCTATGTGCAGCGCTCGAAGGCTGACGGCTACCGTTCGCGCGCCGCCTACAAGCTCATCGAGATCGACGACAAGCATCATCTGCTCAAGCCCGGCATGAAGGTCATCGACCTCGGTGCGGCGCCCGGTGGCTGGTGCCAAGTCGCCGCCCAGCGGACGAAGTCGACGGCGGAAAAGCCGCATGTCATCGGCATCGATTACCTTGAAATGGACGCGGTGCCCGGCGCACCGGTGCTGCTGATGGATTTCCTGGACCCGCAGGCGCCGGAAAGGCTCGCCGAGGCTCTGGGCGGTGACCCCGATATCGTGCTGTCGGACATGGCGGCGCCGACGACCGGCCATAAAAGAACCGACCACATCCGCACCATGCATCTGTGCGAGGTTGCCGCCGATTTCGCGTTGTCGGTTCTGAAGCCCGGCGGGCACTTCCTGGCCAAGACGTTCCAGGGCGGCGCGGAGAACGAACTGCTCGCCATGCTGAAGAAGAATTTTCGCTCGGTCCATCACGTCAAGCCACCGGCCTCGCGTGACGAGTCGGTCGAACTCTATCTCCTGGCGAAAGACTTCAAGGGGCGAGAAGCCGGTCCGCCGTCAGGCTGGGAACGTCCAGTGGACGTTTCGAAGGCTTCGAGCGCCCGAAGCGAAAGCGACGGGCAGGGGGACGCCGAGGACTGATCGGCCCGCCGACCGCCGGTCCGCCGTCAGGCTGGGAATGTCCAGTGGACGATCCGAAGGCTTCGAGCCCCCGGACCGATAGCGAAGGGCAGGAGGCGCGGAAAGCTGACAGCCTGCTTCAGCTGCCGGGAGGGCTCACAGGCTCCAACGCCTTGGGCCGCTTCAGTCCGCCATGTCCCGACACCGCATTGCCGGCATCCGGCGCCAGCCGCATGAACGACAGTGCCGCCGCCGCCGACACAGCCGCCACGATGAAGAATGCGTTGTGGAAGTCGCCAAGGGTCAGCGGGCCGCCATGGACCTTCTGCGAGATTTCGAGGATGCCGCCGGCCAGGGCCACGCCAAGCGCGATCGCCAATTGCTGGAAAACGGCGGTGATCGGCGTTGCCTTGCTGGTGTCTTCAGCCGAAACCTCGGCATAGGCAAGGGCATTGACGCCGGTGAAGAACATCGAGCGGATGAAGCCGCCGGCGAGCAGCATGGCGAGGATCAGCGAGTAGGGCGTTTCGGGAGTGAACATGCCGTTCACGGCGATCGTCGCGGCGGCGACGATCGAGCCGACAATCAGCACCCTGCGGAATCCGGCCATCCTGAAGATAAGAGAGGTGACGAGTTTCATGCCGATGGCGCCGATCGCCGAGACGAAGGTGATCATGCCGGACTGGAACGGTGTCAGCCCGAAGCCGATCTGGAACATCAGCGGCAACAGGAACGGCACGGCACCGATGCCGATGCGAAACAGCCCGCCGCCGAGCACCGAGGAGCGGAAGACCTGGTTACGGAAGAGGTTGAGGGCCAGCAGCGGGTTTTGCGCGTGGCGCGCATGCCACAGGTAAAGCGCTCCTGACACCAGCCCGACGGTCACCGTGGCGAACCCGACCATGGGCGGCAAGGCGGGCAGGCTGACCACCGAAAGGCCGAACACAACGCCGGATGCCGCCAGTCCGCTCAGAACGAAGCCGGTGAAATCGAGCGGTGGCGTCTCCGTGGATTCGGTTTCCGGCAGGAAGCGCGTGGCGAGCCAGATGCCGATGACGCCGATCGGGACGTTGATCAGGAAGATCCAGTGCCAGGTGAAGTAGGTGGTGATGAAGCCACCGATCGGAGGGCCAACGAGCGGCCCTACGAGGGCGGGCACGGTCAGCCACGACATGGCGCCGACCAGTTCGCTCTTCGGTGTGGCACGCACCAGCACGAGGCGCCCGACTGGCGTCATCATGGCGCCGCCTATGCCTTGCAGGAAGCGCGAGACGACGAATGCCAGCAGCGAGTCGGACACGGCGCAGGCAATCGAACCGACGACGAAAACCGCGATCGCGGCACGAAAGACATTCTTGGCGCCAAAACGGTCGGCCATCCAGCCGCTGATCGGAATGAAGATGGCCAGCGATACGAGATACGCGGTCAGCGCAAGTTTCAGTGCGATCGGGCTGGTCTGGATGTCGACGGCGATCGCCGGCAGTGACGTCGCGATGACGGTCGAATCCATGTTCTCCATGAACAGTGCGACCGCCAGGATAAGCGGGATGGTGCGATTCACGAGCGTGCCCGTTCCAGATTCCTTTCCGGCGGGGGGCGCGCCGGTACGAGGGGCGGTTATCACGGCTGGTCTGCGATGTCGTGTTAATTTGCTGTCACTTTTGTGCGACTGCAACCATTGGTGGCGCTATTGGCCGTTCGATGACGTTCTTGTGCAATGCAACGATCGGCTTTTCATCGGCGACGGGACGTGTTACCAGCCAGCGCCAATCCTGAAAGGGAAGAACGAGTCGGCGCTGTCCATTCCGGTCCAGCGCTCTTTTCGCATTCTGAAGGGCTGGCCATGGCAAAAATCATTGAAACGTCCACCGGCGCGCTGGCGCTAACCTTTGACGACGTACTGTTGCAGCCCGGTCATTCCGAAGTCATGCCCGGCGAGACCGATATCCGCACCCGCATCGCCGGCGATATCGACCTCAACGTGCCGATCCTTTCCGCCGCCATGGATACGGTCACCGAGGCGCGTCTCGCCATCGCCATGGCGCAGGCCGGCGGCATTGGCGTCATCCACCGCAATTTCTCGCCGGCCGAACAGGCCGAGCAGGTGCGGCAGGTGAAGAAGTTCGAGTCCGGCATGGTCGTCAATCCAGTCACGATCGGCCCAGATGCCACGCTTGCCGACGCGCTGTCGCTGATGCGCACCTACTCGATCTCGGGCATTCCAGTGGTTGAGAACGGCGGTGCGGGCGGCCACACGGTAGGAAGACTGGTCGGCATCCTGACCAATCGCGACGTGCGCTTTGCCTCTGATCCGTCGCAAAAAGTCTACGAATTGATGACCCGTGAGAACCTGATCACGGTCAAGGAGAATGTCGATCAGGACGAAGCCAAGCGTCTCCTGCACCAGCACCGCATCGAAAAGCTGGTGGTCGTCGACAAGCGGGGCAATTGCGTCGGGCTGATCACCGTCAAGGATATCGAGAAGTCGCAGCTCAATCCGCACGCCACCAAGGATGCGCAGGGGCGCCTGCGCGCCGCCGCCGCCACCAGCGTCGGCGATGATGGCTTCGAGCGTGCCGAGCGCCTTATCGACGCCGGCGTCGATCTGTTGGTGATCGACACGGCGCACGGCCATTCGCAGCGCGTCCTCGACGCTGTAACGCGCGCCAAGAAGCTTTCCAACTCGGTTCGCATCCTGGCGGGCAACGTTGCCACCGCCGAGGGCACGCAGGCCCTGATCGATGCCGGCGCCGACGCCGTCAAGGTCGGCATCGGGCCGGGCTCGATCTGCACTACCCGCATCGTTGCCGGGGTTGGCGTGCCGCAGCTCTCGGCGATCATGTCCGCCGTGGAAACCGCGCACAAATCCGGCGCCTCGGTCATTGCCGATGGCGGCATCAAATATTCCGGCGACCTCGCCAAGGCGCTCGCCGCTGGCGCAAGTGCCGCCATGATAGGCTCGCTGCTGGCCGGAACCGATGAGAGCCCGGGCGAGGTCTATCTGCACCAGGGCCGCTCGTTCAAGGCCTATCGCGGCATGGGGTCAGTGGGCGCAATGGCGCGCGGCTCCGCCGACCGCTACTTCCAGGCGGAGGTCCGTGACACGCTGAAACTGGTGCCGGAAGGCATTGAAGGGCAGGTTCCCTACAAAGGACCTGTGTCTGGCGTGCTTCACCAGCTTGCGGGCGGCCTGAAAGCCGCTATGGGTTATGTCGGCGGTCGCGATCTCGCTGATTTCCGCGAACGCGCTACCTTCGTGCGCATATCCAATGCCGGACTTCGTGAAAGCCACGCCCATGACGTCACGATTACCCGCGAAAGCCCGAACTATCCCGGCGGAGCCTGATCGGCCCGAGCAGTATGCGTACTGGCGAGGGCTGCCGGTGACGATCCTGCGGCTGTCGCGCCATGCCGCAGCATTGTGTGTCGTGTCGGCAGCCGTCTTCATCGCCATGACGGCGCTGGAATTCCTCTATTTCCGCCAGTTGAGCGGCGGCCTGCCGTCGCTCGATCTCCGGCTCACAGGTTTCACGCCGGATGAGGGCATGGCCTGGCTTACATCGCTCGGGCGTCGCGGCAGCGAGATCATCCTCGTCTGGCATTACCTGACCTTCGACTTGCTTTTCCCTGCGCTGCTTTCGGTCACCCTGGTCAGCGTTATCCTGGCCCTGGGGAGGCGCGTGAGGGTTCTTCGGACGCTGCCGGCAGAGTTGCAGGCCGTATTCGCGCTGATCCTTGTGCTGCCCTACACATGTTCCGATTATGCACAGAACCTCGCGGTGGCACGCCTGCTTTCAGACTTTCTATCGGCAAATCCCGATTCGCTGTCGCTTGCGTCGACGCTGACCGTGACCAAATTCGCGCTTCTGGCGGTACCGTTGATCGTCATCGCGGTTCTTGCCGTGGCGGGGCAGAAGCAGCGTTAAGCCGAAAGGCAAGAAGGGCAGGGGATACTCCATGAACCAGACCACGATCTTCTGGCCCATGCTCGCGCATGTGCTGCTCATCTACATCGTCTATGTCGTGATGGGCAGGCGCAGATACGCTGCGGTCAAATCAGGCGAAGCCAAGGTTGGCCAATACAAGGTGCGCACGACCGAGCCGGCCTCCTGCGTCACCGTTGCCAACAACCTTATCAACCAGTTCGAACTGCCGGTGCTTTTCTACGTCCTGTGCCTGACGCTCCACACGACCAACGGCGTCAACTATCTGACCCTGGCCCTGATGTGGATTTTTGTTGCGTCGCGCTATTTCCATGCCTGGGTCCACCTGACCAGCAACAATCTGCTGCTGCGCAGCCGCGCTTTCTTCCTGGGGGCGGTGGTGTTGGCGCTGGCCTGGATCTGGTTTGCGCTCCATCTGCTCGGAGCCGTCTGAGGCCGGGCAGGCAAATCGATAGACTCCATCCCGAATCGAATCGGGATGGAGCCGGCTCTAAAGTTCGAACACCGCGATCTTGCGCTTGTCGAATTTGATGGCGAGTTCGCCTCGCACCAGTTTGAGCGCCGCGTCACCGAATACGGCGCGTCGCCAGCCTTGCAAGGCGGGCACGTCGGCGGCTTCGCCTTCGCCGGCGATCCGGTCGATATCGTCGCTGGACGCAAGCACCTTCGAGGCGACGCCTTCCTTCTCGGCGATGATGCGCAGCAGCACCTTCAGCAATTCCGCCGCGGCGCTGGCGCCCTCCGGCGGCTGGAAGTTCTTCGGCAGTTTCGGCATGTCTTCCTTGGGCAAGGCCAGCGCACTGTTCACCGCGCCGAGCAGGGCTGTGGCGGTCGATGACCGCTCCCAGCCCTTCGGCGTGGTGCGCAGTTTGCCGAGCGCGGTCGCGTCACGCGGTGCCTGCTGCGCGATTTCGTAGATGGCATCGTCCTTGAGCACGCGGCCACGCGGCACGTCGCGTTCGCGCGCCTCGCGCTCGCGCCAGGCTGCCACCGCTTGCACGATCGCCAGTTCCTGCGGCTTGCGCAGCCGCATCTTCAGCCGTTTCCATGCATCCTCGGGATGCGGATCATAGGTCTCGCGGGAGGTCAGCACCTCCATTTCCTCGTTCAGCCAGTGGGCGCGGTTTTCCCGCACCAGCTCTGCGCTGAGATATCGGTAGACCTCGATCAGATGGGTGACATCGGCAAGCGCGTAATCGAGCTGCTTGTCGGAAAGCGGCCGGTGGCGCCAGTCGGTGAAGCGGGAAGACTTGTCGAGCCGGGCACCCGTGATCCTCTGGACGAGCTGGTCATAGGAAACGCTATCTCCGAAGCCGCAGACCATCGCCGCCACCTGGGTGTCGAACACCGGGTGCGGAACCAGATCGCCGAGATGAACGATGATTTCGATGTCCTGTCGGGCCGCGTGGAAGACTTTGACCACCGACTCATTGGCCATGAGCCTGAAGAACGGCGTCAGGTCGATGCCGGGCGACAGGGGGTCGATCAGCGCGGTCACGCCGGGCGCGGCCATCTGGATCAGACACAGGATCGGCCAGAAAGTCGTCTCCCGGATAAATTCGGTGTCTACGGTGACGAAATCCGACTTTTCGAAAGCGGCGAGAACGGTCTCGAGCTCTTTTTGGGTGGTGATGACGTGCATCAAATCGCTTTTATCAAAGTAAGGTCTCTTTCAATTTCAGCCGCGCGCGCTTTCGTCAAGCCGCAGCGCGGTCATCAGTGCTCTGTCGGGCCATCGGAATCGCCATTGCGCCGGGCAAGGCGGGCAAAAATCGTCGATGTGCGCAGAAGCGCCGTGAAACGGCTGCGGTGACCCGCCGGCACGCCGGAGCGCGCCTGCATCCGGTAGAGTATCACCGCGACGAAGATCGCATAGACCATGGCGCTGAACACGAACAGCGCGCTCGGCCCGAAATATTGCATTGCGGTCGAGGCCGCGAACGGCCCGCCAATCGCGCCGAAGGAGTAGAACAGCATGAGTGCTGCGTTGATCAGCACGAATTCGCCCTTGTCGGCGCGGTCGTTGGAGTGCGCCGCCGACAGCGAGTAAAGCGGCATGGCGAAGCAGCCGAAGATGAAGACGATCATGAAGTTGAGGAACAGATTGTTTCCCGCGATGAACACCAGTGCAAGCGCCGCAAACATGGCGCAACAGGTCGTGATCAAAAGCACGTAGCGCCGGTCCCAGCGGTCGGAGAGATAGCCGAGCGGATACTGGATGATGGCGCCGCCGAAGATGCCGACGCTGACGAAGGTGACGACGTCGGCGACCGACAGGCCGATCTGTTCGGCATAGACCGGCGATAGCGTACGGAATGCGCTGTTGGTGACGCCGACGGCAACGCAGCCGAAACAGCCAAGCGGCGAAATCCGCCAGACGCGCGCCAGGTCGAGCTTGACGTCTTCCGGCGGCGTCGGATTGGAGCGGTCGCCGAGCGATACCGGCACCAGAGACAGGGTGATCATCATCGACATGATGGCGAATATGGCGAAGCCGCCTGCGCCGAATATGGGGATGAGAAACTGGGCTGATGTCACCGACCCGGTGTCGACCATTCGGTAGATCGCCAGCACGCGTGCGCGATCCTTGTTGGCAACGCCGGAATTGAGCCAGCTTTCGATGATGGTGAACAGGGCGGCGAAGCAGAACCCGCCGGCGAAGCGTACCGCGCACCACATCACCGGATCGACGACCAGGATCAGCAGCAGCGTTCCCGCCGAGGCGATCGCCGCCAAGGCCGCGAAGGCGCGTACGTGGCCGACGGCCTTCATGATGCGGGTCACGGCCAGGCAGCCAAGCAGGAAGCCGGCGAAATAGAAGGTACCCATCAGGCCGATGGATGAGGCGGAAAACCCCTCCTGCGCACCGCGCAGCGCGATCAGCGTGCTCTGCAGGCCATTGCCGCCCAGAAGGATGCCGGCGGCGATCAGAAGCGGAATCAGGGGACGGATGGAGGACATGAAGGCAATCGCTTGGACGTTGAACCTTCTTGACCCATCGGTTGCGTCAATGCCAGCGGCAATTCCGGGCGGCGCTGTGCCACCGACGCCCGCTTACCTTGACAAACCCCGTCTCTCATGCGCTTTTCGCGCGAATTTTGGGGCTTGGCTGTCATGCTCGGCCCACAACCCAACATCCCGGACTTTACCAATGACCATGCACCGTTACCGCAGCCACACCTGCGCCCAATTGAGGAAGAGCGACGTCGGCTCGAGTGTTCGCCTGTCGGGCTGGGTCCATCGCGTTCGCGACCATGGCGGCCTGCTCTTCATCGACCTGCGCGACCACTATGGCCTGACCCAGATCGTCGCCGATCCTGATTCGCCGGCCTTCAAGATCGCCGAGACCGTGCGTGGCGAATGGGTCATCCGCGTCGATGGTGAGGTCAAGGCGCGCTTGCCCGAGACCACGAATGCCAACCTGCCGACCGGCGAGATCGAGATTTTCGCCCGGGAGATCGAGGTGCTCTCGGCGGCCAAGGAGTTGCCGCTGCCGGTCTTCGGCGAGCCTGACTATCCGGAGGACATCCGCCTCAAATACCGGTTCCTCGACCTGCGCCGCGAGACGCTGCACAAGAACATCGTGGCGCGCACGAAGATCATCGCCGAGATGCGCAAGCGCATGGGCGATGTCGGCTTCACCGAATTCTCGACGCCGATCCTCACCGCGTCGTCGCCCGAAGGCGCTCGCGACTTCCTGGTGCCGTCGCGCATCCATCCCGGCACCTTCTACGCGCTGCCGCAGGCGCCGCAGCAGTACAAGCAGCTGATCATGGTGTCGGGCTTCGACCGCTATTTCCAGATTGCGCCGTGTTTCCGCGACGAGGATCCGCGCGCCGACCGCCTGCCGGGCGAGTTCTATCAACTGGACCTGGAGATGAGCTTCGTCGAGCAGGACGACGTGCTGTCGACGATGGAACCGGTCATGCGCGGCGTGTTCGAGACGTTTGCCAACGGCAAGCCAGTCACGCAGAAATTCCAACGCATCGCCTATGATGTCGCCATGCGCAAATACGGCTCGGACAAACCGGACCTGCGCAATCCGATCGAGATGCAGGCCGTCTCCGACCATTTCCGCGATTCCGGTTTCAAGGTGTTCGCCAACATCCTGGCCAACGACCCGAAGGCCGAAGTGTGGGGTATTCCCGCCAAGACCGGCGGCAGCCGCGCCTTTTGCGATCGCATGAACTCCTGGGCGCAGAGCGAAGGCCAGCCTGGCCTTGGCTACATCTTCTGGCGCAAGGAAGGCGACAAGATCGAAGGTGCTGGTCCGCTGGCCAAGAACATTGGCGAAGAACGCACCGAGGCCATCCGCCAGCAGCTTAGCCTCGCCGATGGCGATGCCGCCTTCTTCGTGGCGGGCGATCCGAAGAAGTTCGTCTCGTTCGCGGGTGCGGCGCGCACACGCGCCGGCGAGGAATTGAACCTCGTCGATCGCGAACGTTTCGAACTGTGCTGGATTGTCGACTTCCCGTTCTTCGAATGGAACGAGGACGAGAAGAAGATCGATTTCGCCCACAATCCGTTCTCGATGCCGCAGGGCGGCATCGACGCGCTGAATGGCGAGGATCTGCTCGGTATCAAGGCCTTCCAGTACGACATGGTCTGCAACGGCTTCGAGATCGCGTCGGGCGGCATCCGCAACCATCTGCCGGAAACCATGGTCAAGGCGTTCGAGACCGTCGGGCTGGACCGTGCAACGGTCGAGGAGCGCTTCGGCGGCCTCTATCGAGCCTTCCAGTATGGCGCGCCGCCGCATGGCGGCATGGCCGCCGGCGTCGATCGTGTGGTCATGCTCCTGGTTGGCGCCAAGAACCTGCGCGAGATCACCATGTTCCCGATGAACCAGCAGGCTTACGATCTGCTGATGAACGCGCCGTCGGAGGCGACTCCGCAGCAGCTTCGCGAACTGTCGCTGCGCGTCGCGGTGGCGAAGAAAGAGGCTTGATGCATGTCGCCCAAAAGTGCGCAGCGGTTTTGGGACAAGGACGTGCATAAAACAAAAGCTTAAAGCGTCGGCTGAGTCCGTTCAACGCGGACGCGGTTTAGCTAGGAAATACTCCGAACCGGCTCTTTCGATTAAGAAAGACGCATGGAAAAGCCCGGCATCGCTGCCGGGCTTTTGTTTGTGAAACTGTAAGCTCAGTCCTCGTTCGCCTTGACCGTGACGCCGAGGGTCTTCGGCAGGTCGAGCGGGTTGGACATGGCGCCGGCCATGATCAGCGCGAACGGCACCGCTGCCGGCGGCTCGGCCGAGATTTCGAGGCTCTTCGGTTCGTCAAGGAACTTGCCGACGGCCGCCGTCACCTGCGCGGTCAGTTCCGGGTTGTTGAGCTGCGACATGCCGAACGGCACGATCGCCTTGGCCTGGTTGGCGATGTCCTTGGCCGACATGCCCTGCTGCTTGCCCACATACTCCAGGACCTTGTTGGTCAGCGAATCGTCGTCGAAGCGGATCGATGCGCTGTTGAGCGACAGTTGCTGCAGCAGGCCGAGCATCGCCATGCCCTGTGCCGATTTGTCGGCGCCTTCGGGCTGCGCTGCCATCTGCTTCTGCACAGCTTGCAGCGACTTGATGAAGTCCATCGTGTAGCCGCCGAGGTCGAAGGTCATGCCAAGCGTGCCGGCATTGTCGACGGAGACATCATACTTCGACAGCTCCATCTTGCCGTCCGTGGGCTGCCAGGCGCCGGCAATTTCAAAATTGCCCGATATGTTCTGGTAGCCGAGCGCGTCGATGACTTCCTTGGACTTCGGGTCGTCGACCAGGGTGAGATCGGCATGGTATTTTTCGGTGGTGCCGGAAAACTCCATCGCCTTGCCGTCCGCTGGCGGCGTGATGGTGATGGCAAGCCCGTCCATCGAAAACGCTGTCTTGTCATCTTTCTTGACCGTCAGGTTCGCCAGTTCCGCGGACTTGTACATCATCAGCGAGCCCAGCGGACCGGTGGCGTTCTCCGCGGGAACCGTCATGTCATGAATCACGAACGGGGTGGTCGTGAGGGTGACGCCGTCCTTGCTGTGCGAGAACGGGGCAGTTGACACGGTTGCGATATCATAGCCGCCGTTTGCGGCGGTCACGCCTTCAAGCTTGACGTCGCCGATGGCGAGCGCTTCCTTTTCGGCTGCCGGCTTGATGGCGACGCCCTGCAGCACCATGCTGGAATCGTCGCCGGTCACGCCAGTCCAGGAGATGTCGACGCCCTGAGCGGCGAGAGCTGCCTTCAACCGATCGGTAACCGCCGCATCTTGTGCGAGGGCCGCGTTGAGAGGCAGCGTCAACAAGAAGGTCGAGAAAGCGAGTTTTTGGAGAGTTGAGCGTTTGATTGTCATCGCGGGTTCCCTGAGAGTGTCCTGAAATTGTTTTTCAATTCGGCGCGCCATCACCATTCCGTGACGAACTGGACGGGAAAAAGGCGTATCCCCGAACAATGGTCGAAATTCACGGCGAAAGGCAAACCGATCCGTACGTCTTTGCGTATATCGGTGAATTTGTCATGAAAGTCGGTTTGCTGCACATCGTCGTGCGCTTCGCCTTAGAGGGCTGATGTAACAGGTTGATGTTGGGTGGTGCGCCAGACCTCGCGGTTCGCGTGTTGCAGAAGGCGGCGCCGATTCACCCAACCGCTATGCGCCCTTGCCGCGAATCACCCGCTCGGCTAGTTCCAGCCCATGGGAAAAAGGCTTTTGCCGCCTCAAGATGGCGGCGGCGATCATATTGAACCGGTCGATCTGAAGAAGGCGCTTGAAGAGCGCTATCTCGCTTACGCGCTGTCGACCATCATGCATCGGGCGTTGCCGGATGTTCGCGACGGACTGAAGCCGGTCCATCGCCGCATCATGCACGCCATGCGGCTTCTGCGGCTCAACCCCGAGCAGGGCTTCGCCAAATGCGCCCGCATCGTCGGCGAGGTCATGGGTAAGTTCCACCCGCATGGCGACCAGTCGATCTATGACGCGCTGGTGCGGCTGGCGCAGGATTTTTCGATGCGCTACCCGTTGGTCGACGGGCAAGGCAACTTCGGCAATATCGACGGCGATAACGCGGCCGCCATGCGTTACACCGAAGCGCGCATGACCGAGGTGTCGACGCTGCTTCTGGAAGGCATCACCGAGGACGCGGTCGACTTTCGCCCGACCTACAATGAAGAGGACGAGGAGCCGGCCGTGCTGCCCGGCGCCTTCCCGAACCTGCTGGCCAATGGTTCGTCCGGCATTGCTGTCGGCATGGCGACCTCCATCCCGCCGCACAATGCCGCCGAGCTTTGTGATGCCGCCCTGCATCTGATCGATCATCCGGATGCGCCGGTGACCAAGCTTATGGATTTCGTCCAGGGGCCGGATTTCCCGACCGGCGGCATCATCGTCGACAGCCGCGCTTCGATTCTCGAGGCCTATGAAAACGGGCGCGGCGGATTTCGTGTACGGGCGAAGTGGAGCCAGGAAGATCAGGGCCGAGGCACCTGGAATATTGTCGTCACCGAAATCCCCTATGGCGTCCAGAAGGCCCGGCTGATCGAAAAGATCGCCGAGCTGCTGATGGCGCGCAAGCTGCCGCTGCTTGAGGATATCCGAGACGAAAGCGCTGAAGACATCCGCGTGGTGCTGGTGCCCAAGAGCCGCTCCGTTGATCCCGGCATCCTGATGGAATCGCTGTTCAAGCTTACCGAGCTCGAAAGCCGCTTCCCGCTCAACATGAACGTGTTGTCGCGCGGCAAGGTGCCAAACGTCCTGTCGCTGAAAGGCGTGCTCAAGGAATGGCTGGAGCACCGCCGCGACGTGCTGGTCCGCCGTTCGAAGCATCGCCTCGGCGAGATCGAGAGGCGGCTGGAGATTCTTGCCGGCTACCTGATCGCCTATCTCAACATCGACGAGGTGATCCGTATCATCCGCGAGGAGGATGAGCCCAAGCAAGTCATGATGGCTCGCTGGTCGCTCACCGACACCCAGGCCGAAGCCATCCTCAACATGCGTTTGAGGGCCTTGCGCAAGCTCGAGGAATTCGAGATCCGCACGGAATTCGACGGCTTGAGCGCCGAGAAGAAGCAGATAGAGGCTCTGCTTGCCTCGAACGAGAAGCAGTGGGCGACGATCAAGTGGGAAGTCGCCAATGTTCGCGAAAAGTACGGACCGGAAACCGAAATCGGCAAGCGCCGGACCCAGTTCGCCGACGCGCCCGAGCATGACCTGACTGACATCGCCCACGCCATGATCGAGCGCGAGCCGGTCACCGTGGTCGTTTCGGAAAAGGGCTGGCTGCGGGCGATGAAGGGGCACCTGACCGATTATTCGACGCTCACCTTCAAGGAAGGCGACAGCCTCAAGCTCGCCTTCCATGCGCAGACTACCGACAAGGTCCTGGTCTTCACCACCGGCGGCAAGTTCTACACGATCGGCGCCGATCGGTTGCCGGGCGGGCGTGGCCATGGCGAACCTATCCGCATCATCGTCGACATGGACAATGACCAGGATATCGTCACTGCCTTCGTCCACGATCCGAAGCGTAAGCTGCTGCTGGTCTCTCACGACGCCAACGGTTTCATCGTCGCGGAGGAAGAAGTCGTCGCCAACACCCGCAAGGGCAAGCAGGTGATGAACGTCAAGTCGCCCGACGAAGCCAAGCGTTGCGTGCCGGTGACGGGCGATCATCTCGCCATCGTCGGCGAGAACCGCAAGATGCTGGTATTCGCACTGTCAGAGATTCCGGAGATGGGACGCGGCAAGGGCGTTCGCCTGCAGAAATACAAGGATGGCGGCGTCCTAGACCTGAAACCCTTCACGCTTGAAACCGGCTTGTCGTGGCAGGATTCGGCCGATCGCACCTTCGTCAAGTCGAAGGATGAATTGGCGGAATGGATTGGCGCCCGTGCCTCGGCCGGACGCATGGTGCCGAAGGGTTTCCCACGCACCGGCAAATTTGGCTAGCGGCGGGATGCGTCAGTTTCCTCGTCGATAGGAAGGAACTGGCGCGCCTGCGTTCCCCGGCTAATGTCATTGCCGCTTCGCATTTTCGTTGCCATTTGGATTGTCGTCACGATTGCTGCACTATGATCGTCTATCAGCGGTGCAAGTGATATCCGGGCAGGGAGTGGTGGCGTTTGAAGGAAACTGAAATCCAGAAGCCAGAGCGGCACCAGCGCCTGTTCGGCCTGTCCACGCCACTCAGGTCGGCGGTCATTCCGCCGATCTCCGCTGCGCGCTGGCTGCTGGTGCTGATCGTCGCCGCCGGCGTCTATTTCTTTCATGGCTTCCTGTTTCCGGTGCTGGCCGCCCTCGTGATCGCCTTTGCCAGCTGGCCGCTCTATCGGCGGCTGCTCGTGGCTGTCGGCGGCAACCGGACGATGGGTGCGACGCTGGCGATCATTTTCATCCTTACCTTCCTCGTGGTGCCGATTGCGCTTGCCGGCACCTACGCCATCAACGAAGTCCGCGAATGGGTTGGCTGGGCCATCGAGACCAACCGGCATGGCGCGCCGACGCCACACTGGATTGCCACGATGCCGGCAATCGGCGACTGGCTGAACGACCAATGGACGACCAACCTTGGCCATCCCGGCGGCATCGGTGAGCTGATCCAGTTGGTCAGTGGCGCCAATATTGGCAGCATCTATCGCGGCGTTCTGGCGGCCGGCGGCAGCGCTTTCGGGCTGATCCTGACCCTGCTGTTCATGATGATCGCGCTGTTCTTCGCCTATCGCGACGGCGAGCATTTCGCCGGGCAGATCGATCGTCTCGGCGAACGCATCCTGCCGACAAGGTGGGAGCGGATTTCGCGCGTTGTGCCTGCGACGATCTCCTCGACGGTGACAGGCATGACCGTGATCGCTATCGGCGAGGGCCTTGTACTGGGCGTCGCCTACTGGCTGGCCGGCGTGCCGTCGCCGGTGACGCTCGGCGCTCTGACCGGCGTCATGGCGCTTATCCCCGGTGGCGCGCCGTTGTCGTTCACACTGGTGTCGATCTACCTCGCCGCCAGCGGCTCGATGATGGCCGGTGCGGCACTGTTCGTCTGGGGAACGGTCGAACTGTTCATCGTCGACAAGACGCTGCGCCCCAAGCTGGTTGGCGGGCCGATAAAACTGCCCTTCCTTCCCACCTTTTTCGGCCTCATCGGCGGTGTCAAGACGATGGGTTTTCTCGGGCTGTTCATCGGCCCGGTGTTGATGGCGCTGCTGGTTGCGATCTGGCGCGAGTGGCTGCGCGAGGTTGAGATGGCCGATGATGTCGTTCCGGCCGATCCAGTCGAGCTTGCCGGTGGTGCGCCGCAGATCGAAATCGTCGCCGAGGAAAAGACCCACGCATGATCCTGAAGGCCGAAGCTTTCGGGTAGGATCTCATGCTTGTCGCCTAAGATTGCGCAGCGGTTTTGGGACGACGGCATGCATAAAAGCGAAGGCTTGAAGCGCGGCCCGCTTAGGCGGGGTGGCTGACGGCGAGCGCGGCTCGGCGCTTGCGCCCTTCATGCAATTGCCACAGCGAATGTGCGACCAGCGTGACGATCAGGATCGTGCCGCCGATCAGGCTGTTTCGCGTTGGCGCTTCGGAAAAGATCAACCAGACCCAGACCGGTGCCAGAACGGTTTCAAGCAGATAGAACATCGCCACCTCCGGTCCGGAGATATATTTCGGGCCGTTAGCGAGGCAGAAGAACGAGATCGGCATGACGACCGCGCCGTTGAAGACGATCCACCACGGCGCGTTCACCTGAAAGCCGACCTTGGAGACCATGAACACCGCTACGGCAAATGGCAGGATGACACCGATCAGAGCGGTAAACCCCATGTCCTTGCCGCTGGCGCGCGAGATGGTGATGGCCGAAGCGACCATCAAGGATGCGCACAGCGCCATGAAATCGCCGAACAGATGCCCCGAGCCGACAGAGCCGCCGACGATGATGACGATGCCGATGAGCATGACTGCCATGGCGCAGAGTGTCAGTGGCCGTGGCCTCTCACCGAGAAACAGCCACGATAGCAGGGCTGAAAACATGGTGGTGAAGGCCAGGATGAAAACCAGGTTGGCTGTCGAGGTGTTGAAAACGCCGGTGATGAAGGCAATGGAGCCAAGCCCGTAGAGCGCGGCGACGACGAGGCCGGATCTGCCGGGGATCAGTTGCGGTGCCCTGTCGCTGAGCGAGCGCCACACAGTCCATATGATCAGCCCCGCGACGAAGGTGGTGCCGGTACGCAACAACAGGATCGTCCAGGCTTCACCATCGGCAAGCCGGATCAGCGGAATGTCGACGGTCAGCGTCAGCCCGCCGATGGCGGTAAGCAAAAGCCCTCTGGTGTGAGCATCATGGGAAGGCATGCATCAACTTTCGCAATGATTTTGCGGGTCAGCGGTAGGTCGGCCAAACTTCGCACTCTCCGGCCAATTGGCGGAAAGACCAGCGTCCTATCCATTGAAACAGTTTAAGGTTGAATTTGGAAAAAACCGATCAGCGCGTAACCGCTTCACTATCGTAGCGTTCCCAGCCCTTCGGGCCGAGATGCTCCTGCGGCATGAAGCGCATCTTATAGTTCATCTTGCGCGAGCCGTTGACCCAGTATCCGAGATAGACATGGGGCAGTCCCATCGCCCTGGCTCGGGCGATATGATCGAGGATCATGAAAGTGCCAAGCGAGCGCTCTTCGAACTCGGGATTGAAGTAGGAGTAGACCATCGACAGGCCGTCGGCCATCTTGTCCGTGAGGGCGACCGCAATCAGTTCACCCTGGCCTTTTCCGGTGATGAAAGTGTCGGGTCCCCGCCGCCTGTATTCGATGACCTTGGTGTCGACATGGGTGTCCTCGACCATCATCGCGTAGTCGAGCACGGTCATATCAGACATGCCGCCACGGCGATGACGGGCATCGAGGTAACTGCGGAACAGCGAATACTGCTCGGTGGACGGCTCAGCGTCGTGCATGGCGCCGACAAGGTCGGCATTGTGCTGCAGAACACGTCTCATGTTGCGGCTGGCTGAGAATTCCTGCGCGAGGATGCGAACGGAAACACACGCGCGGCATGTTTCGCAGGCTGGCCTGTAGGCGATGTTCTGCGAACGCCTGAAACCGCCTTGCGTCAAGAGGTCGTTCATCTCCGACGCCTTGTCGCCGACCAGATGCGTGAACACCTTCCGCTCGAACTGCCCCTCAAGATACGGGCACGGCGACGGCGCGGTCAGGAAGAACTGCGGCGACTGGGTCGGATGCTGCGTCATCGAGCCTTGGAAACACTCCTTCGAATCACTCTACCTTTGGCGCTGACGACGAAAAATTCAACAGGATTGTGGAGGCGTGGTTGACTGTCCACCTTCACATTTGCTGATAATTGGCTGTGACGGCTGTTGGAAGGGTTGTTTCAGCGACCGGTGCGGCTGACCACGGTACCAAGCAACAGATCGTGCAGCGTGCGCTTGCGATCCGAAAACAGTGTCACCAGAAGGACCAGCGGCGACAGGATGACGTTGCCCGCCCAGAACAGCACCGAATGCACGACAGCGGTCATGCCGTCGATGGGCCTGCCGTCCAGGCGGTCAAGACGGATTCCCATCATCTTCATGCCGGTGGTGGCCTGATCGGTGCTGCCCAGCGTGTTCCAGATGTAGAGGATGGCGACAGCCGGTACGAGGATGGAAAACAGCATCCAGCCAAGGCCGAGCGTCAAGATCCCGAGGAAGAACACCAGGATGGCGAAAGGAATGGTGAGCAGGGCGACAATGCAATAGTCGATCACGAAGGCCAGGATGCGCCGTGTGCGCACGCCCTCATAGGCCCGGGTGTCGTCGAGCCTGCCAGTGATGATTTCGCCGTCGAGAACGCGCGCGTTCATGTCATTTCCTCGTTATCAGGCCCGGCATAGGGTGCAGGCCGCCCTGCAGAGAAATGGTGAACGGTTACGGCGGAATCAAGATCGAGCCTTTCACCGCACCAGAAGACGGACACCACCAAGCGTAGGTCGGTTGAATTTGCGCAGCGGATGGCATTAGCTTGCTGCGGCGCAACAAAGCGTTGGGCCTGAGCCGAGGGGACAGGGAAATATGGACTACGACATGCTGGTCATCGGCAGCGGGCCTTCCGGGCGCCGCGCCGCGGTACAGTCGGCCAAGCTCGGGAAATCGGTCCTGGTGGTTGACAGGGGCCGGCGCCTGGGCGGCGTCTCCGTGCATACCGGCACCATTCCCTCGAAGACGTTGCGCGAAACGGTGCTCAACCTTTCCGGCTGGCGTGAACGCGGCTTCTATGGCCGGGGCTACCGGGTCAAGCAGGACATTTCCGTCGGCGATCTGATCGAGCGCCTGCACAAGACCCTCGACCACGAGGTTGAGGTCCTGCAGCACCAGTTCATGCGCAACACGGTCAAGAGCGCGCGCGCTGCGGTAAAGTTCATCGGCCCAAACAAGGTCAGCCTGACCACGGACACTGGCGACTACAGCGAGGTCGGCTTTGCGCACGCGCTGATCGCGGTCGGCACAAGGCCGCATCGGCCGCATGACGTACCTTTCGACAAGACCCGTGTCTTCGACAGCGACGAGATGCTGGAACTCGCCCGTCTGCCGCGCACGCTGACCGTGATCGGCGGCGGCGTCATCGGCGTCGAATACGCGACGATCTTTTCCGCGCTCGACGTGCCGGTGACGCTGGTCGAACCGCGCAACTCCATCCTTGATTTCGTCGACCGCGAGATCGTCGACGATTTCATCCACCAGATGCGCGATCGCGGCATGACGATCCGGCTGGGCAGTGCGGTGAAGGAAATCCGGTCCAAGCCGGAAACCGCCGAGGTGGAACTGGCTGATGGCCGCACCATTCGTTCGGAGGTCGTGCTCTACGCCGCCGGCCGCAGCGGCAATGTCGGCAGTCTTGGCCTCGACGCGGTGGGCATCGAGGCAGACTCAAGGGGCCGTATCAAGGTCGATCCGCAGACCTTCCAGACAACCGCGCCCAATATCTATGCTGCCGGCGATGTCATCGGTTTTCCTAGCCTTGCCTCCACCTCGATGGAGCAGGGCAGAGTGGCGGCCAGTCACGCCTTTGGCGTCTCCTTGCCTCCACCGCCGGAAACATTTCCCTACGGCATCTACGCGGTGCCGGAAATCTCCACGGTCGGCCAGTCAGAGGAACAGGTGCGTGAGAGCGGCGCAGCCTATGAGGTCGGCGTCGCGCGCTTCCGCGAAACCTCGCGCGGCCACATCATGGGCGTCGATACAGGTTTCCTGAAGCTGCTGTTCTCGATAGAAACGCGCCGGCTGCTCGGCGCGCATATTGTCGGCGAAGGCGCTACTGAACTCATTCACATTGGTCAGGCCGTCATCAATCTCGGGGGCACGGTCGACTTCTTCGTCAACAACACCTTCAACTATCCGACGCTCGCGGAAGCCTACAAGATCGCCGGGCTTGACGCCTGGAACCGGATGGGGCGGGGCTAGGCGCCCTCATCGCGGCGCGCCGTTTCCTCATGCGACAGGTTCTGCAGACTCTGCCAGCCATTGCTTGACGATCGCCGCGTCCATGGCTCCGAATTCATGGCCGGAAGAAACGGTTCGGGCTTCGACCTCGGCACCATGCTGGCCAAGCAGCGCGGCAAGCGCCGGCGCGAAAGGCGCGTAAGTCAGGTCGGCTTCGCCTGTTATGATCAACACGCGCACGGTTGACAGATCCGTGGGTGGAACGATGTCCAGCACCGGCATCGCCCGCAGAAGAGCTGCCTGTGAGACGAGGCCTGGATGCAGCAGCATCAGGCTGGAGATCAGGTTGGCGCCATTGGAATACCCGAGAAATGTCGTGCGCGTGAGGACAAGCTTGTGACGTGTCGCCACCTCGGCGGCGAAACCCGCGAACGCGCGCACCTCGGTCCGGATGCTTTCCTGCTCGAAACGCGTCGGCGTGATCCGGCTGAACCAGCGAAAACCGTCTTCCTGCGGGATACGACCGCGAACGGCAACGAGCACGGAACGTGGTGCGATCTGCCTTCCCAGTAGCATCAGCGTCGTCTCGTCGACACCGGATCCATGCAGCAGGAAAAGCGTTTGGCCGTCTTCGTCGTCGGGCCTGACGAGACGGTAGGAAAAGTCCAGCGCGCACTCCAGTTCACCCTCTCCGGGTTGCTTGGCCGCCATGATCACATCCTTTTGATTTTGCGACGTTTCCGACAATTTTGCCGTCTTCAAAACAGAGTATTTTGGTGCTCCGCGAAAGTTGATTGAACCAGTCCCATTTCAGTCCGTTTTTCTGTCGATATCGCTCCTGCGGGAGGGATCGAAGAGGTGCGTCGGGGGTCGCATTGCCAGGATGACAACCAGCTTTGAGGGCCTATCGATGACTATCCCCGTTTCACCGGAACGCGACACGCGCATCGATGTGTTTCGCGCGCTGGCCTTGCTCACGATATATGTCGATCACGTTCCAGGCACAGCCTACGAGTACCTGACCTACAGGAATTTCGGCTTCTCCGACGCCGCGGAGGCGTTCGTGCTGATCTCCGGCATGTCGATCGCGCTTGCCTACGGCCTGAAATTCCGGCCGGGTGGTCGGCTTCTGGCAACACTTAAGATGTGGCGGCGCGCGGGCGTCCTCTACGTCGCCCATATCGTCGCGACGATGATGGTGATCGCCATCTTCTGCATAGCGTCAGTGTTGGCCAGGCGGCCGGAACTGCTGACATTCATCAACATCGAGCCTTTGATCAAGAACACGCCGGAGGTCCTGATCGGCATCGTGACGCTCGGCCATCAACTCGGCTATAACAACATACTGCCCGTTTATTCGGTGCTGCTGCTGATGGCGCCGGTATGGCTCTTGTTCATTAGCCATCGGCCCTGGCTGGCGCTCGCCGCGTCCGGTGCCTTGTGGCTGGTCGCGGGCATCTACCAGATTGCTCCCCCAAATTATCCGGAGCCCGGTCTCTGGTTCCTCAATCCGCTGTCTTGGCAGTTCCTGTTCAATATTGGCGTTGCCGGCATGCTGCATGTGCGGCGCGGCGGCGCCATCCCGGTCAATCGGTGGTTGGTCGGCGCGGCCTTCGCGTACGCCGTCACCGCACTGCTGTGGGTGCATAGCCCTCTCTGGGGACAGATCTCCTGGTTTGGCCTGCCACCAGTGCTGGCCGGCTTCGACAAGACGTTTCTGTCGCTGCCGCGGCTGCTCCATATCCTGGCGATCAGCTATCTGGTCTTGGCCCTTCCGGCGTTCTCGAACCTGTTCCGCACCGCGCCTGATCATCCGCTCGCAGTCCTGGGCAAGCACTCACTGCCGGTCTTCATCGCCGGCACGGTGATCGCCATGGTGGCACAGGTGATGAAGCAGATCAGTGCCGGCGGGTTTGCCTATGACAGCCTGCTGCTTGCCAGCGGCATCGGGATGCAATTCGCACTTGCCTTCTATCTCGAATGGCTGTCCGGCATCGGTTGGTCCGGAAAGGCCCGGCCGGCTCGGGCCGCCACGCCAGCTGTCGGCCCAGCCTTTGGGGTGCGAGCCATGGCGACAAGCCGGTAGTCCGGGGAGGCGGGAGGGATCAGGCCTTCGCGGGACCGGCGGAGGCCCTGACGACAAGCTCCACGCCCAGCGTCTCGCGCTTCACGGTCCCGTCGAAGTCGAGGATCGCCCGCGCCGCCCTGCGACCGATTTCGGCAATCGGCTGAGCGACCGTGGTGAGCGGGGGGACACTGAACGCCGCATCCGGCACGCCGTCGAAGCCGACGACGGAGACGTCGCCGGGGACGGCGAGGCCTTGCTCTTTCAGCCATTCGATCGCGAACATGGCGATCCTGTCCGACATGGCGAGGATGGCGGTGGGCGGTTCGCCTCCGGCGAAGGCCCACTCCAGTCCTGCGCTTGTCGTCAACTCGTCATTGCCGGTTTCGTAGATCGGTATCCTGGACGTATCGACGCCAAACGGTGAAAGCGCGTCGAAATAGCCGATGAGGCGGTCGCGTGTCGCCGTGTAGCGGGCGGCGTGAATCTGTTTCGGAGAGACAGGACCGGTGCTGTTGTCGACGAAGGGCAGGGCAAGTACCGCGAAACGGCGATGTCCAAGCTCCGCCAGATGCCGCGCCGCGAGGCGCGCGCCGGCGACATTGTCGACGCCGATCGCCGAAATGTCCTCATCCTCGAAGCCGAGTTCGAGCGCCACGAAAGGCAGTTTGCGCTCTCGTGTCAGGCTGACGAGGCGCGAGCCGCCTTCGATGCAAAACAGGATGAAACCATCGACCAGCGCGCTCTGGATATTCCAGGCGAGTTTTTCCTCATTGACGGCCGACACCAGTGCTATGCCGGCGCCGGTGGCGTCGCACCCTTCGGAGATGCCGGCCATCATCGCGCGGGCAAACGGGTCGTCGAAGAAATAGGACAGGGGCTCTGCGGTTGCCACGCCGATGGCATTGACCTTGCCGGCGCGCAGCAGGCGGCCCTTGGGGTCGGGTCCGGCATAACCCATGGCCTCGGCCGCCGCCCGGACCCGCTCGCGAACCTCTTCCCGCACGATCTCGGGATGGCTGAACACGTTGGATGCCGTACCGTGCGACACGCCGGCGGCCCTGGCGATGTCCGCCAGCCGGATCGGCCTTGTCTTTCTCGCGGTCTGTGGCGCCATTTTTCTCTCCCGAACCAATGCTCATCTAGCACTCCCGTTGGATCGGTTCAAATTCTTGCTTGATCGATAGCGTCGGAAGCTTTACGATTGAATCGATCCAATAGCGAAAATCGCGCTTTGAGTTGGATCGATTCAAATCTCTAAAAGGGAGATAAGCTATGCATCCGGTCGGCTATCTGTTCGAGGATATCTATCGCAACTATTGGGGGATCGCCCCCGTATCCGATCGGCCAGAGCCAAGGCGCCTGACAAAACCTGCGTTGCGTAGCCGCGAACCGCTTCTTCGGCTCGAGCGGCGGCAAGATTGAGTGGCCCTGGACGAAGGGAGTTTGAGAAGCACGGCATACGTGCGACCAGCGGGCCACGGCACTAGGCTGGCTTTCGCGGCAACCCGGATGCGGCGATCACCAGCCACCCGCCGATGAGCAAGGTGCCGCCGATTGGCGCCGACATCGGGAACAGGCTGGAGCCGACAAAGTCGCGGGCCAGCAGGTCGCCGCAGAAAAGCAGAAGGCCGGCCAAGAGGGTGAAGATTCCGATGCGAAGCACCCGGTTCCCCTCAAGCAACCCGGCGGCAAGGAAAACCGGCGCGTGCATGAGCAGGAACGAGGCGGCCGTCGCGACAAACGAGCCGCCCAGATGCGCCGCTGCGGCGGAGAGCGCCACGCCGGCCGCGCCACAAAGGCCGCCGGCGAGGACGAGGACACGGCGGGAGCCGCCAGCGGGTTGTTCGGCAGTGTTCATTTCAAAGCTCCCCATCAAGTGCCGAACGGCCGCGCGTCAGGATTTGCCTGCTTCCAATACCATGTCGCGTTCGCGGCGCGATTGGGCAAACCAATTATACACGGCTCCGGAGGCCATCAGCACGGATGTCCCCAGAAACACCGCCCGCATGCCGAAATGACCGCCGACGAAGCCGCCGAGCAACGGACCCGCGACCTGTCCGACATATTGGGCGGATATCGAAAACCCCAGCACGTTGCCGCCAACGCCGTCGGGGACATTGTGCCTGATCACGCTGGTGATGCAGGGCAGGAGGCCACCCAGCGCCAGTCCCATCAGGAAGCGCAGTCCGATGAGTTGCCAGCCATTGGTGACGAAGGCTTGCGGGATCAGCAGCAGGGCCGAGACTGAAAGCGCGCCGATGATGACGTTCCAATGGCCGATACGGTCGGCCAGTTTGCCGAGGCGCGAGGCCGACAGGATGGCGCCGAGCGCTGCCGCCGACATGACGATGCCGGAGATCAACGTGACCCGGCTCTGGTCTTCGATCAGTTGCTGCACATAGACCGTGATGATCGGCTCGATTGACATGGTGGCGAAGCTCAACAGCATCCCGGTCGCCAGCATGGCGACCACCGGGCGCTTGTCGGGTATCTGTGCCCAGCCGCCCTTCGGCTTTTCCTTGGGCGCCTCGGTCGCCGCCGCGGGCGCGTTCTCCTTGATGAGAAACGTCGTTGCCAGGAACGCCAGGAAGATAACGCCACCGGACAAGAGGAATGTCGTGCGGATTCCGATCAATGGCGGCAAGGCGCCGCCAAGCAGGGGGCCGACCAGTGCGCCCGCGGTGATGCCCGCCGACAGCACGCCAAGCGCCCAGCCGGACCGATCCTTCGGCGTTTGCATGGCAACCAGAATGGTGGAGCCCGACGAATAGCCACCGGCAAAGCCGATCAACAGGCGCAGCAGCACCAATTGCCAGACCGTTTCGACCATCCCGGTCAGCGACATGCAGATGGCCATGCCGAAGCTTGCGCGCACCAGCATCACCTTGCGCCCATAGCGATCGCCCAGCCGCCCCCACAGCGGTGCAACCAGTGCGGCGGCGAAGAATGTGGCGCCATAGGCGATGCCCGACCATTGCACGATCGCCGCGTGGCCCTCGGCCCCCAGTTGCTCGACATAGAGCGGGAGAAAGGGCAGCAGCAGCGTCATCGCAACCAGCGTGCTGAACGAGCCGGCTACGCAGACAAAGAGGTTGCGCCGCCAATGGATGTTGTGGACGCCGTCCGCGGCGGGAGAGGGGTTTTGGGCCATAAGATGTCGTCCTGTCCAGGCAGCCTCTGTTAGCGAGTTGCCATGGATACCGCTTTGGGATACCAAGATGGTACTCTTCATGGACGTCAGGCTGGTTGTTTGTCAATGCGGCGATCGTCAATGTGAGCAGGATCCGGAACAGATCCGGGAAACGGGACCGCCATGTCGCAGTTGCAGAATGTCGAAAGACAACTTCGGGAAATGATTCTTGGCCTCGAGATCGGTCCTGGTGAACGCTTGACCGAGCGCTGGATCGAAAGCCGGTTCGGAGCGTCGCGCACTCCGGTGCGGGCGGCGCTGCTGCGGCTCGAAACCGAAGGCTTGATCTGCCGCGACGGGCGCGGCTGGACGGTCTCGCCCATCAATCTCGCGGAACTCGAGCAGATCGCTGTCTATCGCGAGGCGGTGGAGGTCGCGGCGGTGCGACTGACCTGCAAGCTTGAGGAGCGAACTGTTGTCGATGTCGTCGAGGCGATGCTCGATTCCTGCGACGACAACACGCCACGCGAGGAATGGCATCGCGTCGGCATGGATTTTCACATTGAGCTGGCCCGGCTCTCCGGCAATGAATTTCTGTTCCGGGCTGTTCGCGATGCGATGACGCGCCTGTCTCGTGCGCGATGGCTGGAGGTTCGCGACGAGGCGGCGCTTGGTCGCGCCTGGGCAGAACACCGCGCTATCCTGGCCGCGGTGCGGACTGGCGATGCCGATGACGCGGCAACCAGGCTTTCGGCCCATATTGTCGGTAGCCGCGACCGGCTGGTGACGTCGCTGCACAATGACAGGCGCGGGCTGCGTGCCAGGGGATTTGCAGTTGTCGCAGCCTGACTTCGCCGGCGCCAACGCACGTGATTCAATGCGCAAAAGGCTGATGTGCCGGTCGACGAGCACTTTCGGCCTCGCTTCCTGAACGGCGATGGCGTAAGAGCGGCGATGGAAAACAACCGATTTGAAACACCCATCACCGTCAAATCGGCGACGGCGGGAACCACCCAGCTCTTGCGTTCGGCGCGAGAGGCTTCGGATTACCTTCTCAACAGCTGGCCCGGCAAGCGTAGCCCCAAGCATCGCGCTGCGCTGCAGGCCTGTCATGATGCGCTGGCCGGCGACAAGCCGGCCATGAACGCCAGGCGCGCCTTTATCGCGGCGGCGCGCGAGGTGGATGTTTTCGTCAGCGACAAGGCGCCGGTCTAAAGCACCGCACCGCTGGGGGAGCAGGCCTGCATCGCAGGCCGCGCGGCACTACTTGGCCGTTTCTGTCTCTGACCCTGCTTCATCCTCAGGCTTCGACCGTTCCCTCGCCGAGACCTTGGCCGCCAGCTTTTCCGCCTTCTTGGCTGCCTTCTGCCGGTCGCGCTCCTTGCGCTCCTGATCGTAATTCGGTGCTCGCGCCATATCTCTTCCTTTTCATTGTGCTTGGCCCTGCCTAGGAGCATTGGGCTGCAAACACAACACCGGAAGGGGCGAGCCGGGGCTTTAGGCCAACGATCAATACGATCCCGGGCTTGCAAGATGCGTGGCACAATGGTGTAGGAATGGGCGCGCTCGTATTTCCAGCCGAATTGTTTTGAATCAATCGACCGATGGCAACGATTCTACGAAATTCCGTCAAGGTGTTCTACTACGCGCGCAACGCCTTGCGCGATGTGGCGCCGCAGGCATTGTTCCGCCGCAGGCTGGTGGCGCGACTTGGCCAGGCCATGCTCCCGGACGAGAAGATCCGCGAACGGCTCAAGCTTTACAACAAGCTGCAGAACCCTTTCGTGCCAAGCCCCGATGCGGTGCCTGTCAGCAGGCTGCCGTTTTCACCCAGCATGTACTATTACGATCTGAAGGAATTTGCCCGCTACTTCGATCCCGACTTGCTGATCGACCTGGAGTTCGGTGACGTCAGAAAGGTGCCGAAGGTGCCATCGGTCGTGAAGGATCGGCCGATCATTGCCGATAACGGCAATGCCGTGATCATGAAGCTCGACAAATTCCGTCACTTCCATATGCCCGCTGACAGGCTTTCCTTCGCGGACAAGCGTCCCACTGTCGTCTGGCGCGGCCATCTCAACAATCCGATACGGACACGGTTTCTGGAAGTTGTGCGGGATCTGCCGTTCTGCGATGCCGGCACGCCCAACAAGAAGGCTGCGGAAAAATACCGCAAGCCCTATCTGACCATCGCTCAGCAGAAGCAGTACCGCTACATCGTTTCGCTCGAAGGCAATGATGTGGCGACCAATCTGAAATGGATCATGAGCTCGAATTCGCTGTGCCTGATGCCGCCGCCGACATACGAGACCTGGTTCGCCGAAAGCCGGCTCGAAGCAAACGTCCACTACGCGTCGCTCGAACGGGATTTCTCCGACCTCTCCGAAAAGGTGCAGTACTTCGAACGGCATCCTGAGGAGGCGCAACGGATCGTTTCCGCGGCCAACGCCTATTGCCGAACGTTCGCGGACGAACGGGCCGAGCAGGCGATTTCCCTGCTCGTCCTCTACAAATATTTCGTGCTCAGTGGCCAGGTCGAGCCTGATGCCGAGGTCTGGCGCTATATTTCAGGCTGACGCCGGTCGATGCGATCGATCAGAAGCTCCTTCACTTCGACAAGAAGCATTTCAGACACCGCTGCGGTCAGGGACAAGATCGTCAGGACCGTCGATCTGTCGCCTCGTCACCAACTGGAAGTCGGGAAAACGCGGCCGACAGGGGCCGTGATCCGCGCGAATACCGGCTGCAATAAAACCGTCACCGCCGGCATATATTCAGATGGGCAGAGGGCGTAGCATCGGTGGCCGTCGGGCCCGAGCTTGTTGCTGGCCCCAGGGCCGCAGTTACGTGGAGCAGCGCGGATGAACGATTCACAAGCCAAGTCCGGGGCCAAGGATTGGCTGGAGGCGGAACTCGCCGACACACTCGACGAAGACTACGAGCTCGAAATGTCGGAGCCGGCTTTATCGCTGGAAATCGCCAAGATCTACAAGAATGCCCATCCGCCATCGATCGAACGCCTGCAGTACTTTCGTGACCTGATCTCGCTGCAGTCGGAATTGATCAAGCTGCAATCCTGGGTCGCCTATCACAAGAAGAAGCTGGTGGTGATTTTCGAGGGCCGTGATTCCGCCGGCAAGGGCGGGGTCATCAAGCGCATCACCCAGCGCCTCAATCCGCGCATCTGCCGTGTCGTGGCACTTCCGGCGCCAAGCGAGCGCGAGAAGTCGCAATGGTATTTCCAGCGCTACGTGCCGCATCTGCCGGCCGGTGGCGAGATCGTGCTGTTCGACCGCTCGTGGTACAACCGCTCGGGCGTCGAGCGGGTGATGGGCTTTGCCGGACCCGATCAGGTCGAGGAGTTCTTTCATGACGTGCCGGACTTCGAGCGCATGCTCGTTCGCTCCGGCATCACACTCGTCAAGTACTGGTTCTCGATCACCGACGAGGAACAGCAGATGCGATTCCTGATGCGCATCCACGATCCGATGAAGCAGTGGAAGCTGTCGCCCATGGATCTGCAGTCGCGCGTGCGCTGGGAACAGTACACCAAGGCCAAGGAAGAGACCTTCGCCCGCACCAACATTCCCGAGGCGCCCTGGTTCATCGTCGAGGGCAACGACAAGAAGCGCGCGCGGCTGAACTGCATCGACCATCTGCTGAAACAGATGCCGTATGAAGAGGTGCCGCACGAGGAGATCACGCTGCCGGAACGCGTCTTCAATCCGGAATACGAGCGCCAGGTTCTGCCGCGCGAGCTTTACGTGCCGGAGAAGTATTGAAGGGTTCTTCCATCTCCCCGTTCACGGGGAGATGGTGCCGGCGGGCGGATGAGAGGCGGCGCCGACCTTGGCAATTGAACGCGGCCGAACCGATGCGCGGGTCCTGCCATTTGCTATTGGCGGTATTGTCGCAGCATTATCCTACATCGCCGGCGCCGCCCCTCATTACCCTGCCAGGCATTTCTCGCCGTATAGTGACGGGGAGAAATGGCTGTGCCGCCGGTTTCGCCAATAGCGAGAGTCACGCCCGCCCGATCACCACATGCGTGGCTAGTGCCGTCGCCACCTGTTCGCTGCACTGGTAGCCCAGCCTCAACATATCCAGGCCGGCGAAAAGGTTCTCGCCCCTGCCAAGCAACACCGGGGAGATCGCCAGATGCATCTCGTCGATCAGCTTTTCCTGCAGGTACTGGCGGATCGTGTCGACACCGCCGCCCACCCGCACGTCCTTGCCTTCAGCCGCCGACTTCGCCTGCTCGAGAGCCGAATGGATGCCGTCGGTGACGAAGTGGAAGGTGGTGCCGCCTTCCATCGTGATGGGCGCCCGCTTGTAGTGCGTCAGCACGAACACCGGCACATGGTAGGGCGGGTTGTCGCCCCACCAGCCCTTCCAGTTGTCATCGAGCCATTCGCCGCGGGTAGGCGCGAACATGTTGCGGCCGAGAATCCAGGCGCCGACATTCTCGAAGCTGCGCGCCGCGAACGTCTCATTGGTATCGGTGGTGCCGCCATCTTGTCCGAGCACCATCTTGCGGAAGGTGCGGGTACCGAACAGCCACCTGTGCAAGGATTGCCCACCAAGGCCGAGCGGATTCTCTAGATCCTGATCGGGACCGGCGCCATAGCCGTCTAGCGATAGGGTGAATGCATTGACACGCAGCTTGGACATGAAAACCTCCTCGACGACGGATTGCATTTTGAAACAATCTGATTGCAAATTGCAAGCGGATTGTTGGGCCTTAAAAGCATCTCGTTCCGAGCCGTGCCGTAAAGCGATGTTCAGAACTGTTTCGTGATGATCGGCAGGGATGGCCAGTGGCAGCCACCGGGACGGCCGCCCTCTCAACTCATTCGCCGGTGAGTTCCATGAAACGGATATTGTTGCTGTTCCAAACCGGGCTTCATGTAGCGGTAGTCCTTGGCCGCCAACTCCCTGTGGAAGTCGCGGATGCCCTTCATATAGACAACCATGTTGCCGCCCGGCGTCGCGTCGCCGGTATGTTCGGACAGATGCAGGACGAGGCTGCCGCGCGAGACCTGTGTGTAAAGCGGAAAATTGTCCCCGTAGCGGTGCTCCCAGTCCACGCTGAAACCTAGATAACCGAGGTAGAATTCGTGCGCCTTGGCGACGTCGAAGATGCGCACGATCGGCGCTGTCCTTTCGACGATCGTCTGTTCCCTCGGCGGTTCGATCTTCGCCGACAGGATATTCCAGTTCGCCAGTCCGAACTGGCGCGCGACGATCTCGAGGGCTTCGCTATGGCTGATCGTCAGGTCGCGGGCGTCAAGCGCCTCCCGCATGGCTTTCGCCATGGTCTTGGCATCGCGATAGGCAAGCATGTCCGTTCCCTTTGGTCACGGCGAAGTCTTCGTCAGTGCCCGCGTTGGCGACGCCTTCGCCCGACGGTGAAACGGAAGCATCCTCTGGAGGCGTTCGCCATACCTCTGCAGGGCGCTGGCGGCCCGCCACCTCCGACCGTGCGGGCACCATAGCCGCACCTGCCGGTTTGTGTCAGCCGGAATTCGAAAGAACCGCTGACAGGTCGAAAGATTGGTGACATCTCCTGAAAGGCCTTGCCAGGGAAGTCGGGCTACCCCTTCAGCATCGCTGCCGCTTCGGGCGCGAAATAAGTGAGGATCCCGTCGCAACCCGCGCGCTTGAAGGAAAGAAGCGACTCCAGCATTGCCTTCTCGCCGTCGATCCAGCCGTTGGCGGCGGCGGCCTTGATCATCGAGTATTCGCCCGACACCTGGTAGGCGAAGGTTGGCATCTGGAATTCGTCCTTCAGCCGGCGGATGATGTCGAGATAGGGCAGGCCGGGCTTGACCATCAGCATGTCGGCGCCCTCGGCGATGTCCTGCTCGGCCTCGCGAACCGCCTCGTCGGAATTGGCATGGTCGATGTAATAGGTCTTCTTGTCGCCCTTGAGCAGGCCGGCCGTGCCGACCGCTTCGCGATAAGGGCCGTAGAAGGCCGAGGCGAATTTGGTCGCGTAGGACAGGATCGCCACATCCTGAAAGCCGTTGGCGTCGAGCGCGTCTCGGATGGCGCCGATGCGGCCGTCCATCATGTCGGATGGGGCAATGATGTCGGCGCCGGCCGCCGCCTGGATGACAGCAGCAGCCGTGACCTGTTCAACGGTTTCGTCGTTGACGATGATGCCATTGCGCAGGATGCCGTCATGGCCGTGGCTGGTGAACGGGTCGAGCGCCGCATCGGTGATGATGCCGATATCAGGCACTGCATGCTTGATGGCGCGGGTGGCGCGGTTGATGACGTTTTCAGGGTCGAGGATGTGCGAGCCGGTCTGGTCGCGCAGGCCAAGTTCCACATTGGGAAAGGTAGCGATCGCCGGAATTCCGAGTTTGGCGGCGCGCTCGGCTTCCTTGACAGCGAGGTCAACAGACAGTCGGAACACGCCGGGCATGGCGGCTATCGGCTCGCGCACCTGTATGCCCTCGACCACGAAGATCGGCCAGATCAGGTCGTCGACGCTCAGCCGGTTCTCCTGGACCAGGCGGCGCGACCAGTCGGCCTTGCGCATGCGGCGCAGACGGCGGCTGCCGGTGATTTCGTCGACGCTGCGGGCGCCGGCAGGCTTTGCGGGGGTGAATTTGTTCATCGCCAAGACTCCAAGTCAGCGGTTTTTACCACGCACCCTTGGCGCGGACCAATGCGACACAGTTGTGCCAGCTTTGCGCTGCCGCCCATGAGCGGCGCGGTCAGGGCTGGCCGTTGCCAGACAGGATCTGCGCGGCGCCCCGCATCGCGACGCGGAACGCGTCGTCGAAACTGACGCCCCGCACCTGCCAGCGATAGGTCTTGCCATCCCTGGCGAGCCGCCAGTCGGCAATCCAGCCCAACTCTTTGTCGCTCCAGACAAGCGTGCCGGCAAGCGCCTGGTCGGCGCTGCTCTGCTGCGCCACCTTGTCGAGCGCCATTATGTCGGCATCCCGCAGTGTCCTGTCATCCTGTTTTGCGGTCGAGAGCGTCGATGCCTTTGGAAACGCGATCCGCATCGCCAGCGGCGTGGCGGCATTGGTGAAGGATTCGCGCATCAAGGCGCTGTGCTCGTCGTCGGCGGCCAGCGCGAAATGCCTTGCGCCTTGCTCGGCGGCAAGAAAGATCACCAGTCGCGGACGCTTCGCCAGCCATGGCTCGCTGCCGAGCGAGGCAAGCACCGGATTGATAGCCGCGGGGTCATAGATGCAAGTGAGATCGTGCGGCCGGTCATGGGTGCCTTGTTCGTCGTGAATCGGAATGCCTTCGAGCCTGTCGCGATAACGGAAACTGGCAATGAAACTGCCGGCTTTGTCGCGCAGTGCAGCCATTTCCGGTTTCTTGAGCAGCCGCTGGTCGCCGGACACCTTGAGCAGAACCGCGTCGAGGCACGTCTTGAAGCCCAACTCGCGGTTTGGTTCGTCCTGGCCGGTAACGACGGTCTGCGTCTGGTAGAGATCGTCGATGGTTCCCGAAAATGCCGGGCGAGCCGCCATGCCTATGGCCATGACGCCGATCACGGCAACGATAAAGCGTGAAAGCCCAGGCATGGTTCACCGTCCGGTTTGAAAGCCACTTGATCGACGCACCGCCTGCATGGCGGCCAACTTCTAACACCGGGCATCGGCCGTAGCCAAGGCCGTGTGAATTGGCCATCGGCATTGACGCGCCCATGCGCCACGCTTTAGCACTTCAGACCCGACGGCGCGGGGAAGGGATTCTTGACCATGGATTTTGGCGGAGGCGACGAAATCCGCTTCGAACGATTGGGCAGGGCCGGCGTCGTCACATTGACGCGGCCAAAGGCGCTCAATGCCGTCACACACGCCATGGTCAAGGCTCTGGACAAGGCGCTGCACGCCTGGGAGCGGGATCATGGCGTCGATGTGGTCGTCGTCAAGGCAGAGGGCAGGGCGTTTTCGGCCGGCGGCGATATCCTCCATGTCTACGAGGCCGGCCGGTCCGGAAAGCCGCCCATCGATTTCTTCGCCGACGAGTACCGGCTGAACGCCCACATCGCACGGTTCAGGAAACCCTACGTCTCCCTTATAGACGGCATTGTCATGGGCGGCGGCGTCGGCATTTCTTTTCATGGCTCGCACCGGGTGATGACCGAGAATGCCCTGTTCGCCATGCCTGAAGTCGGCATCGGCTTTTTCCCGGATGTCGGGGCGAGTCATCTCCTGCCGGATCTTGGCGGCAGCTTCGGCATGTATCTGGCCTTGACCGGCAATCGCATCCGATATGGCGATGCGCTGTGGTCGGGGCTGGCGACGCACACGATCAAGGCAGAAGATCAGCCGGGGGTTCTGGCTGGACTGGCCGAGACAGGTGATCCGGAATCGGTGCTGCGCGGCTATTTCGTTTCTGCAAAACGCGAGACCGGGAGGCCTGCTCTGGAGGCCATCGCCCGGCATTTTTCCCAGGCCTCGCTAAGCGATATCATCGACAGCCTGCAGCGTGCAGCGGTCACCGACGAGTTCGCGGCAAAGACCCTGGCGACGATCAAGACCCGCTCGCCAACCAGCATCCGCGTCGCCTGGCGCCAGATCAGCGCCGGGCAGACACTGTCGATGGACGAGTGCATGAAAATGGAGTTCCGCATCCTCAACCGGATGCTGACCGGTCACGATTTCTATGAAGGCATCCGTGCCGTGATCATCGACAAGGGCTCGGTGCCGCAATGGCGTCCGGAGAGCCTCGACGCTGTCGTTGATGCGCAAGTCGATGCCTACTTCGCCCCGCTCGGCGAGCGGGAGCTCGAACTGTGAGCGAGGTCGTATCGAGACGCGTCGTGCTGCAGCCGTCGACGGTTGAGGTCCTCTTTGCCTGGTTCCAGCGCATCATTGCTGGCTACTGCCTGCTGTTCGGGGTTCTCTACTGGATCAAGTTGATTGGGTTCTATCCGGGCTCACTGTGGCGCTTCGACCTGATGCCGGTCCATTGGCAGGTGGCGGCGGTGGTCCTGGCGGTTTTCTTCCCCTTCGCCGCGGCCGGGCTATGGATGCTGGCGTCCTGGGGGCCGGTAATCTGGTTCATCTGCGCCGTCACCGAGATCGTCATGTACGCCGGGTTCCCCGATCTGTTCGGGCATCGCCTGCTCATCGTCGTCTCGCATGTTTCGGTCGCGCTGCTCTATATCGTGTTTCGCACCATCATCTGGCTGCAGAAAAGGCCGGTTCGGCCGTAAGCCCTTGTGGATCCTGAGCATCCGCTTTTGGCCCCGGAATCATTGGCGAAATCTTTAGGTTAATTATCCTTGCCCGGGTGACCGTTCGTTAAGCGTCTTCCGAAACCTCTTACTGGTAAGCTCTTGTTAGCCCTAGCGTTTAAGTCGAATTTTATGAGTATTCGATAGTGTCGCGATCAAGGTGAAAAACAAAAAATCACCAGGGCGACAAACGAGAGGCAAAGACAATGATCAATTCGCGTCCGGCGGCGAAGACCGCCAACGTATCCGACGATCGCCGTGAGGCTATCCGTTCCCTGTACATGGAATCGCTGCAGCTTGTAGAGCGGCTGCACCGCCGTCTGCTTGACGTGATCAAGGACGAATTCGACCGCAACGGCCGCTCCGACATCAATGCCATCCAGGCGCTGCTGCTGTTCAACATCGGAAATTCGGAGCTGACCGCCGGCGAACTGCGCTCGCGTGGCTACTATCTCGGCTCCAACGTCTCCTACAATCTGAAGAAGCTGGTCGATCTCGGCTTCATCAACCACCAGCGTTCGCGCATCGACCGTCGTTCGGTCCGCGTCTCGCTGACGCCGAAGGGCAACGAGGTGGCTGAAGTCGTCGCTGGTCTCTATGAGCGCCATGTCGGCTCGATCGAGCAGGTCGGCGGCATCAACACCGACGAATTCAAGCAGATGAACCGTGCCCTGCAGCGTCTCGACCGCTTCTGGAACGACACCATCGCCTACCGGATGTAAGGCAAGTACGCACAACCGTGATCGGAGCCGCCCTGCAGAAGCGCGGCCGAAGACCTCCAGTCGCTGGCCGGTGCCGAAAAGCACCGGTCTTTTCTTTTCAATGCGGGGGTCAATCCAAATTAGGCTTCAGGCCACGTTGCCGCCATATTCAAATGTGAGCGAGGATGCAGGTGAAGTGGTGGCGAAGGTCAGCAATTCATCTGGGCCTCGCATCGCGCCTCGCGCGTTTCACGCCGAAGTGATACAGGTCATGGTTGGCTAATTCTTAACAAAGCCAACTTTAGAGTGCGGGCCATACCGTCCGCTGACCGAACTGCAGCAAGAATGTCTGGAACGTCCATGAGAACCAGCCGCCGTTTCTTCCTTTCCGGAGCCTCCGCGCTCGCAGCCGCCATGGTCGCAGGCACGGCAAGCGCCCAGGATGTGATTGGGGATATCCTGAAATCCTCGGCGCGCGGCAATTGGGATGATCAGTTTGACGCTCGCGCCAGCGAAGGCGGCAAGGTCGCCTCGACGCTGCCGATCTTCAGCCCGCAGACTGTTTCCTTTACCGAGCAGGCGATCACCCAGTACCAGAACATTGTCGCCCAGGGCGGCTGGCAACCGGTTCCGGATACGAAGAAATTGCAGCTCGGCGTCGATGACCCTGACGTGGTTCCGCTTCGCAAGCGTTTGATGATCTCGGGCGACCTGTCGCAGAGCGCCGGTATTTCGACGGCCTTTGATTCCTATGTCGACTCGGCGGTGAAGCGTTTTCAGGCGCGCCACGGCCTGCCTTCCGATGGCGCCATGGGCAAGTACACCTATGCGGCGATGAACGTTTCGGCGCAGGTCCGGCTCGGGCAGCTGCAGACCAATCTGCAGCGGCTGCACGAAAAGGCCGGCACGCTGGGCAGCCGTTATGTGCTGGTCGATATCCCCGCGGCCCAGGTCGAGGCGGTGGAGAACGACCGCGTCGTGCTTCGCCATACCGCGATCGTCGGCAAGATCGACCGCCAGACACCTATCGTCAATTCGAAGATCAACGAGATCATCGTCAATCCATACTGGAACGCGCCGGTTTCGATCGTGCGCAAGGACATCATTCCGCTGATGCGGAAGGATCCCAACTATCTCAAGGACAGCCATATCCGCCTGTTCGCGCCGGACGGCAGCGAGGTCGATCCGCTGAATGTCGATTGGTCGACGGACGATGCGGCGAAGTATCGCTTCCGCCAGGATCCCGGCGCCGGCAACGCGATGGCGTCGGTGAAGATCAATTTCCCCAGCCCGGACGGCGTCTACATGCACGACACGCCGCAGCAGAGCTTGTTCGGCAAGATGATGCGCTTCGATTCGTCGGGCTGTGTGCGTGTGCAGAACGTGCGCGATCTCGTCACCTGGATCCTGCGTGACACGCCCGGCTGGGATCGTCAGCATTTCGAGGCGGCGATCAAGACCGGCGAGAACACGCCCATCCAGGTCACCAACCCGGTGCCGGTTCACTTCCTCTATCTTTCGGCATGGTCGACAGGCCCGGGCGTCGTGCAGTTCCGCGACGACGTCTACGCACTCGATGGTGCCAACGAACTGCAGATCACGTCTTCGCTCTAAGCGACTGATATTTTCTGATAAAAGGCCGCCGTCATGGCGGCCTTTTTGCTTTTTCTGGACGGATCCGCGCAGTTTGCGCATGGTCCGGAAAACCGTGTTCGGAATAGCAGATGCAAGTTGCCGTTTTTGTCCTGGTCGTGCTGGTCTTCGTTGCGGTTTCCGGCGCGCTGGTCCGGCTTGTGCGGGTACCGCTGCCGGTGTTGCAGATTGCCATGGGCGCCGCGCTCGCCTGGCCGTCGCGCGGCCTGCATGTCGAAATCGATCCCGAAGTCTTCCTGCTTGTATTCATTCCTCCGCTGCTGTTCAGCGACGCGTTTGGCGCTCCCAAGCGCGAACTCATAGCCCTGCGCGGACCGATCCTGGACCTGGCCATCGGGCTGGTCTTCTTCACCATCATCGGTTTCGGCTATGCCTTGCACTGGCTGGTGCCGAGCATTCCGCTGGTCGTCGCGTTCGCGCTTGCGGCGGTGCTGTCGCCGACCGATGCGGTCGCTGTGTCGTCGATCGTCGACAAGAACGTCGTTCCGGCGCGGCTGATGCACATTCTGGAGGGCGAATCGCTGCTCAACGACGCCTCGGGCCTCGTGATCTTCCGCTTTGCCGTGGCGGCGGCGCTGACCGGCAGTTTTTCCTTCGCGGCTGCCTCGCTGAGTTTCCTCTACGCCGTGGCAGTCGGCATCCTGGCTGGCGTGGCGGCACTGTTCGTCGCCGCCAAGGCGCTGCAACTGCTCAGCCGCATCGGCGGCGTTCCGGCCGAGGCGCAGGTGCTGATCACGATTCTGCTTCCCTTCGTCGCCTATCTCGGCGCCGAGCACTTCGAGGCTTCGGGCATCCTGGCGGCGGTGACCGCCGGCCTGTTGACCGGGAGCACCGGCATATTCCGCTTCCTCGGCGTCTCCGCGCGCATGCAGACCATCTCTTTGTGGACGACGTTTTCCTTCGTCTTCAACGGCGCTCTGTTCATTGTACTGGGCCTGCAACTCCCCGAAATCATCCGCAAGGTGCCGCCGGAACTCACTGGCCAGTATCCCGTGATCCAGCCGGTGCTCACCGTGGTGGCGTTGACCCTGTGCCTGATCGTGCTTCGCTTCGTGTGGATATGGATTGGCGACATCGGTGCGGATATCGCGGCGCGACTGGGAAAGAACAAGGCCGAACCGTTCGGTCTGCGCGTGCTGTTGGCCGGCTCCGTTGCCGGTGTGCGCGGCGCGATCACGCTGGCCGGCATATTGTCGCTGCCGCTGACACTGCAGGATGGCTCGCCATTCCCGGCGCGGGACCTGGTGATCTTCCTTGCCGCCGGCGTCATCATCTGCTCCCTGGCGATCGCCAGCCTTGCTTTGCCCGCGATTGCTCGCGGCCTGGTTGAACCAGGGGAGGATCCCGATGCCGCCGAGGAGCGCATGGCGCGTGTCGGCGCGGCCAAGGCCGCGATTGCCCATATCGAAAGCCTTGCGCAGACGGATGAAGAACATGAAGGCGAGGTGCCGGGCGCCAGGCTTGCCACCGCAAATGGCATTGTCGCTGCTTACCAACGGCGCATTGCTGCGTCCGACGAGGCGGATGAGGCACGGGCCGAGGTGCGCGAGGCGGGGAGGCTGGAACTCGACCTGAGGCTCGCCGGCATCGGCGCCGAGCGCGAGGCCGTAAGCACCATGCTTCGCCGCCGCGAAATCAACGATCATACCGCACGAGCGCTATTTACCGAGATCACGCTCACCGAGGCTCTGTTGAAAGGCAGGCAGACACGGAAATAGGAACTGCCGACCTGGCGTGCTGATTTGCGGTCCCTGCCGCAAACCGGCCAGCAAATTTCGCGCCGCAAACGTGGCGAGGCGAAAACAACTGTGTTAATGGCGCGACGAACCCAATGCATGTCGCCCAAAAGTGTGCAGCGGTTTTGGGGCAACGACATGCTCAAAACAAAAATTGACCCCCGAACCCTAGGGATTTCAAGCCATGGCAACAGCAGCGGCAGTGTCGAACAAATTCGAGTCCTTCTTCGAAACCACGCTTGCCGATGCCGATCCGGAGATTTTCGGGGCGATCCGCAACGAACTCGGCCGCCAGCGCCATGAGATCGAACTGATCGCGTCGGAAAACATCGTCTCCCGCGCCGTGCTGGAAGCGCAGGGCTCGATCATGACCAACAAATATGCGGAGGGCTATCCGGGCAAGCGCTACTATGGCGGCTGCCAGTTTGTCGACGTGGCCGAGGAACTGGCCATCGAGCGCGCCAAGAAGCTGTTTGGCTGCAATTTCGCCAACGTGCAGCCGAACTCCGGCAGCCAGATGAACCAGGCGGTGTTCCTGGCGCTCTTGCAGCCCGGCGACACCTTCATGGGCCTCGACCTCAATTCAGGCGGCCACTTGACCCACGGCTCGCCGGTCAACATGAGCGGCAAATGGTTCAAGGTCGTTTCCTATGGCGTGCGCAAGGAAGACCATCTCCTCGATATGGATGCGATCGAGAAGACCGCCCACGAGACCAAGCCGAAGCTGATCCTGGCTGGCGGCACCGCCTATTCGCGCATCTGGGACTGGAAGCGTTTTCGCGAGATCGCCGATGCGGTCGGCGCCTATCTGATGGTCGACATGGCCCACATCGCCGGACTGGTCGCCGGCGGGGTCCATCCCTCGCCATTGCCGCATGCCCATGTCGTGACGACCACCACGCACAAGTCGCTGCGGGGTCCGCGCGGCGGCATGATCCTGTGCAATGACGAGGACATCGCCAAGAAGATGAACTCGGCGGTATTTCCCGGCCTGCAGGGCGGGCCTCTGATGCATGTCATTGCGGCCAAGGCCGTCGCCTTCGGCGAGGCGCTGAAGCCAAGCTTCAAGGTCTATGCCGAGAGCGTGGCCGCCAATGCCAAGGCACTGGCCGAAAGCCTGAAGGAAACCGGCCTCGACATCGTCTCCGGCGGCACCGACAACCATCTGATGCTGGTCGACCTGCGGCCCAAGAACGCCACCGGCAAGCGTGCCGAGGCAGCGCTCGGCCGCGCCAACATCACCTGCAACAAGAACGGCATTCCGTTCGACCCGGAAAAGCCCTTCGTCACCTCGGGCGTGCGGCTTGGCACGCCGGCCGGCACCACGCGCGGCTTCGGCCAGGCCGAGTTCCGCGAGATCGGCAAGCTGATCGCTGAAGTGCTGGACGGGCTGAAGGTCGCCAATTCCGACGAGGGCAACGCGGCGGTTGAAGCCGCGGTGAAGGCCAAGGTCGTGGCGCTGACCGACCGTTTCCCGCTCTACCCGTATCTCGCCTGAGCGCGATATCCAGGCTGCACGCTTTTGCCTTGGCGGCGCTTTTAGGCGCCGCCGCTTGCGTATTGGTTTTCCGTGCAGCACCCTCGCGCAAAAAAAGAGGAGATGACCGGATGAGAAACCTGTTGCGACCTGTGCCTTTGGCCGCCATGACCATCCTGGCGTGCCTTTGCGCCAACGCATCCCGTGCGGACCCCAAGACCCAGACATTCGGCAGATGGTCAGTGACCATCGATGAGATCAGCACAGGTCAGGACGTGCTGAAGACCTGCGCGGCGTCGACTGCTTTCGTCGACCCGCAGGGAGGTCCTGGGACGTTGACGTTGAGCATTTCGAATAGCGACGTGCTGCCACCAAATGGCTATCCGGCAGTGATGCTGACTGTCGACAACAAGAATCTGCCGAAGGGCGACGGCATTGCTGCCACCTTCAACGACGTCAACAACAAGGTCCCCGCAAAGTTTCGCGAGAGCGGCGGCGCCGGATCGCATCGCCAATGGATGATGGACAACAATCCCAAGACCAGCCTTGCGCTTCTGCGGACCATGCGCAATGCACCGACGCTCGACGTCGTCTTTGGGAAGGAGCCGGTGGCAAGCATCGCCATGGACGGCTTCACCAAGGCCTATCGCAGCCTTGGCGCGTCCTGCGGCTTCCCCACGCGCGACGTTACGCCGTGATGCAGCAACGTGCCGGCGAAGTTTGAACGGCTTCTCCACCAAGGGACTGGCCATGGATATCCTGTGGAAAGGCGTCGTTGGCGGTCTGGTCACGGCCCTAATCGTCTGGGCGTCGAAACGCGGCAATGTCTTGCCTGGCATCCTGCCGCTGGCGCCGACGTTCGCGGTCATCGCGTTGCTGGCCGTCGGCGCCAAGGGCAATCCGGCCGGTTTCCGCGAGGCCTGCCTCGCAGGGTTCAAGACCATCCCAGCCTATCTTGCCTTCCTCGGTGCCTGCTGGCTGTTCATCGAAAGGGTCGATTACCGGCTGGCGGTTTTCGGCGGTATCGCAGTCTGGCTGGTCGCTGCCCTCGCAATTTTCCTCGCGCCTCGCTATCTCTGAGGCGCGGGAGGCTGTCCCACCATCCTTTGCCATTCCGGCAAAAAGCTCTAAGCCTTTCGCTCCGTCAGATTCGCGAACCAAAGGCTCTCCATGCGCTGCCCCTATTGTCAGTCAGAAGATACGCAGGTGAAGGATTCGCGTCCCGCCGAGGACGGCGCGGCGATCCGCCGCCGGCGCGTCTGCCCCGATTGCGGTGGCCGTTTCACCACATTCGAGCGCGTGCAGTTGCGCGACCTCGTGGTGGTGAAGAAATCCGGGCGAAAGGTGCCATTTGATCGCGACAAGCTGCTGCGCTCCGTCGAGATCGCCGTGCGCAAGCGTAATGTCGATCCCGAGCGCATCGACCGCGCGGTCACCGGCATCGTGCGCCAGCTCGAAAGCTCGGGCGAGACGGAAGTGGCCTCGGGCGAGGTCGGTCGGCTGGTCATGGACGCATTGAAGTCTCTCGACGACGTCGCCTATGTGCGCTTCGCCTCGGTCTATCGCAATTTCCGCGAAGCCAAGGATTTCCATGAATTGCTGGGCGAGTTGAAGGGCGATGAGGTCAAGGGCGAAGAGGACGTCGGCTGAGAATGGCAAGGCTCAGCAACGCCGAGCAGCAGGCTCTCGATCGTCGCGTCATGGCGGCAGCGCTTAGGCTGTCGCGCAGGAATGCAGGCAGGACCTCGACCAATCCATCGGTCGGCACGCTGATCGTACGCGACGACGGCGCCGGGCCAATGATCGTCGGTACGGGCGTCACCGCTGTTGGCGGCCGTCCTCATGCCGAGACGGAGGCGCTGGCGGAGGCTGGGGAGCTGGCGCGGGGCGCCACTGCCTATGTCACTCTCGAACCCTGTGCGCATCACGGTCGCACACCGCCTTGCGCCAACGCCTTGGTCAATGCCGGCATCGCCCGCGTGGTGGGTGCGGCAAGCGATCCCGATCCGCGCGTTTCCGGCAAGGGCTATGCCATCTTGCGCGCGGCCGGCGTCGAAGTCGTCGAAAGGGTGCTGGCGACTGAGGCCTCGGAGCAGATGGCGGGCTATTTGATTCGATCGCTGAAAAAACGCCCGGAAGTGATTCTGAAGCTGGCGCTTTCCAGCGACGGCAAGATCGGCGTGAGAGGTGCCGGGCAGGTCGCGATCACCGGCGATATCGCGCGCCGCGAAGTCTATATGCTGCGCGCTGAGGCAGACGGCATCCTTATAGGCGTTGGCACTGCGCTGGAAGACGATCCGGCGCTGACGGTACGGTTGCCCGGGTTGGAGAACCGTTCGCCGGCGCGGATCGTGCTCGATCGCCAGATCAGATTGCCGGCGGCCTCGAAGCTGGTTTCCGGCATCGACCGCGTTCCGGTCTATCTCGCCGCTTCCCTGGAAGCCGATCCGCAACGGCGCGCTGAGCTCGAACGCGTCGGCGTGCGCTTCATCGGCACCGAAACGCATGAAGGCGGTGTGGCGCTGCCGGAGCTGCTCGATGATCTGGCTGCGCTCGGCATGGCGAGCGTCTTGGTCGAGGGCGGAGCCAAGGTGGCCAGTGCCTTCCTGGCCGATGGGCTGGTCGACCGCATCATCCTGTTCCAGGGGCCGGAAGCGATCGGCGATGACGGCATTGCATCGCCCATCGACGCCGACCATATCCCGGCAGGGTTTCGCAAGCTGCGCGAGATGCGGTTCGGCGAAGACAGTTATGCCGAGTGGATAAGAGATTTCTAGGATATCAGACGCATGTTTACCGGAATTGTCACCGATGTCGGCACTGTCGCGGCTGTGAAGCCGCTGAGGGAAGGGGTTGGGCTGCGCATCGACACCGCCTATGACCCGCAGAGCATCGCCATTGGCGCGTCGATTTCCTGCGGGGGCGTCTGCCTGACGGTGACGGCCTTGCCGGACAGCGGCTCGAATGCGCGCTGGTTCGAGGTCGAGGCCTGGGAGGAGGCGCTCAGGCTGACGACGGCGATGGGCTGGAAATCGGGCACGCGGATCAATCTGGAGCGGGCGCTGAAGATCGGTGATGAGCTCGGCGGCCACATCGTTTCAGGTCACGTCGATGGCATGGCCGAAATCATCGAGCGCAAGGAAGAGGGCGATGCCGTGCGCTTCACGCTGGAAGCGCCGCGCGACCTTGCCAAATTCATAGCGCCCAAGGGCTCCGTCGCGCTCGACGGCACCTCGCTTACCGTCAACAGGGTTGAAGGCACGCGCTTCGACGTGCTGCTCATCCATCATTCGCTGACCGTGACCACCTGGGGCGAACGACAGGCGGGCGACCGCGTCAACCTCGAGATCGACACCATGGCTCGCTACGCGGCGCGCTTGGCGGAGGCCGCGAAAGAGGGGCTTTAGTCGTGTTAAGCGGTGGATATGTCGTGAGCCTTCCCAAGGCAGGAAATTGATCGAAGATACTGAAAACCTTGTCTATGAAGGGGCCCGAGACCTCGACAGCTCCAGAACCTACAAAGATCTGCTTTCCGATGATGTCGAGGAGCAGATCAGGGCGATTCTCAGCATATCACAGCACGACGACTGGCATTTCGCGCAGGCTGTTTGCTTCAAATACGGGCGTCATCCCAACCCGGATGTGAGAAACATTTCCGTCATTGGGTTGGGCCATGTTGCGCGCATCCACGGTGCGATCGATATGGGTTCTGTTTTGGAACTTGTTGGCGAACTTCGCCAAGCCAAACGCGCGCATGGTTTCATCGAAGACATGTTTGACGATATCATGGTCTTTGTCGCACGGCAGGGGCGACGAGCCGTCTAGGTCCCCAGGCACGGCAGTCGTTCGGAAATTGGACCCAGCCTTCCGACAAAGCTTGCGAACTCGGCGGCTTCGGCCTAAGTCACCCGCTCCGCCGGAGACGTGAACCAAAATGCCCAAGACCAAGAAACTGAAGCTGCTCATCATCGAGGCGCGCTTCTACGATGATCTGGCCGACGCGCTGCTTGAGGGCGCCAAGGCAGCACTCGACGAGGCCGGCGCAAAATATGACGTCGTAACCGTGCCCGGCGCGCTGGAAATTCCGGCGGTGATCTCCTTTGCACTCGACGCTGCCGAAGGCGAGGGCGCCGAATATGATGGTTATGTCGCGCTCGGCACAGTGATCCGCGGCGAGACCCATCACTTTGATATCGTGGCGAACGAGTCTGCGCGCGCCCTGATGGATATTTCCGTTCAGGAATCGATCTGCATCGGCAACGGCATCCTGACCACCGAGAACGACGAACAGGCCTGGGCTCGTGCCCGGCGCACGGAAGGCGACAAGGGCGGTTTTGCCGCTCGCGCCGCCCTGACCATGATTGCCGTGCGAAAACAGCTCGGAGCCTGAACGTGACGCAATCCGGAGACAACGACCGACCGCCGGTGCGCCAGGCCAACAAGCGCGGTGCGGCTCGTCTTGCCGCCGTGCAGGCGCTCTACCAGATGGACGTGGCCGGCAGCGGCGTATTCGAGATCACGGCCGAGTACGAAGCGTTCCGGCTGGGCAAGGAAGTCGATGGCGCGCTTTACCGCGAGGCCGATGCACAGTGGTTTCGCGCCATCCTGGCCGGCGTTGTCGAGAACCAGAAGACCGTCGATCCGATCATTCGCCAGGCGCTGACAGAGGACTGGCCGCTGTCCAGGCTCGATTCCACGCTGCGCGCGATCTTGCGTGCCGGCGTCTATGAACTGATGAAGCGCGACGATGTGCCGGTGGCGGTTATCGTCTCCGAATATGTCGATATCGCCAAGGCATTCTACGAGGAAGACGAGCCGAAGCTTGTCAACGCAGTGCTCGACCGCGTGTCGCGCAAGGTGCGCCGCGAGGGGCGTGGCAAGGACGCCACGTGACATCGGTCACCACCGGGGCGAGCAGGGAGGCTCGCCGCACGGCAATCATCCTCGCATCATCCCAGGCCATCGTCGGATCGGCGGCCCCGATTGCCATTTCGATGGGTGCGCTGGCCGGCCAATATCTGCTTGGCCCTGATAAATCGTTGGCGACTGCGCCGATCACGGGCTTCAATCTTGGCGTGGCGCTGGGCGCGCTGCCGGCCGCCGCCATCATTCGCAGGCTTGGCCAGCGCAGCGGATTCATGACCGGCACAGTGGTCACCGCACTCGGAGGATTGATCGCCACATTGGCGCTGTTCCACGCCAGCTTCTGGCTGTTTGCCTTCGGCCTGGCGGTGATCGGGGTCGGCGGCGCCTTCGTGCAGCAATTCCGTTTCGCCGCCGCCGACAACGCGCCGCCCGAATTCAAGGCCCGCGCCATCTCCTTCGTGCTGGCGGGCGGCATCATCACCGCCATTCTCGGGCCGCAGATCGTCATCTTCACCCGTGAGCTGTTCGCGCCTGTGATGTTTGCCGGATCGTTCGCATCGATCCTGTTGCTGGCTGCTGCCGGCGCCCTTGTCCTGTCGTTTCTGAGGTTGCCGGCCAAGGCGTTGGGCAAGGTGAAAGTTGCTGACAGCGATGCAAGACCCCTGGCTGAAATCGTTACCCAGCCGCGTTTCGTCGCGGCGCTGTTTTGCGCGGTCGGCAGCTATGCGCTGATGAGCTTCGTCATGACCGGGGCGCCTCTGGCCATGGTCGGCTGTGGTCTGTCGGAAGACGCGGCGACGCTGGGCATCTCCTGGCACGTCATGGCGATGTTCGGGCCAAGTTTCTTTACCGGCTCGCTGATCCATCGCTTTGGCGCCGAACGCATAGTCGCCACCGGCCTTGTCCTGCTCAGCGGCTGTGCCGTTGTCGCCTTGTCGGGTCTGGCGCTGTGGCAATTCTGGATGGCGTTGATCCTGCTTGGCCTCGGCTGGAATTTCGGGTTCATTGGTGCCACCGCCATGGTCGCCGCCAGTTACACCCCATCGGAAAAGGGCAAGGTCCAGGGCTTTCATGATTTCGTCCTGTTCGGCTCCGTCGCCTGCGCCTCGCTGATGTCGGGCATGGTCTACAACGCCTGGGGCTGGACCATGCTGAACTGGGTGGTGTTTCCGGTGACCGTGCTGTGCTTTGCAGCCCTTGGTGCGCTCAAGATGAATGGCGCACGCCAGCCCGGCTGAAGTTTCCGAAGCTTGTGCATAATCAAGGTGCTGCGGCCATTTTCTGCATCTCCTTTACTGACATGACGCTGGCGGGAATACTCGGGCTGGAATCGCCCTGTTGGAACAAAATTATTGCGCTGGTCCCACATCTTATGAAACCGTGTACCCCGACGGGGCGCTGAAGCCGTGATCATATGCGCGCCCAACCGGGTCTTCGGTTCACAGCAAGAGGTCTCACAATGCGTTCTATCAAACTCCTGGCCGGCGCCGCTCTCGCGCTCGCCATCACCGCCGCCTCGGCCAGCGCCCAGGTCGTGGTTTCATCGAAGATCGACACCGAGGGTGGTGTACTCGGCAACATCATCCAGCTGGTGCTCAACGCCAACAACATCAAGACAACCGACCGTATCCAGCTCGGTGGCACGCCGGTGGTGCGCAAGGCGATCACCGCCGGCGAGATCGACATCTATCCAGAATACACCGGCAACGCCGCCTTCTTCTTCCAGAAGGCCGACGATCCGGTCTGGAAGGATGCGGCCAAGGCCTATGAGACTGCCAAGAAGCTCGACTACGACGCCAACAAGATCGTCTGGCTGTCACCGTCGCCGGCCAACAACACCTGGGCGATCGCGCTACGCAAGGAAGTCGCCGAGACCAACAAGCTCGCCACGCTTTCCGAGTTCGGCAAATATGTCTCGGGCGGTGGCAAGGTGGTGCTCGCCGCGTCTGCCGAGTTCGTCAATTCGGCCGCTGCCCTGCCGGCGTTCCAGACTACCTATGGCTTCACGCTGAAGCCGGACCAGCTGATCACGCTGTCTGGCGGCGACACGGCAGCGACGATCGCGGCCGCAGCCAACCAGACCAGCGGCGCCAATGCGGCCATGGTTTACGGCACCGATGGCGGCATCGCGCCGTCCGGCCTTGTCGTGCTCGACGACGACAAGGGTGTGCAGCCGGTCTATCAGCCCGCGCCGATCATTCGGGAACCGGTCTTGAAGGAGCACCCGGAAATCGAAACGCTGCTGAAGCCGGTCTTTGCTAAGCTCGACCTCGTGACGCTGCAGGAGCTGAACGGCCGCGTGCAGGTCGGTGGCGAGCCGGTCAAGGGGGTTGCCGAGGACTTCCTGAAGAAGAACGGCTTTCTGAAGTAGGACGCTTCCGGCGCGTCGCTTGTGTGGCGCGCCGGAACGACCGACCGGGGGAGGGTGTGAATATCCGTTTCGACAAGCTCGGCGTGGTCATCGCCGCGATCACCGCCTATGCGGCGTTCCTGGCACCCTTCGCCACGTTCCGCGCCAACCGCATTGTTCCCGGCCAGGCGCGTTCGATTCTCGAAGCGCTGCCGACAGCAACCGGGCCGGTGCTGATCGTCATCATCGTCGCCGCGGCGCTCGTCGCGCTGTTCAAGACGCCGCTTATGCTGCGCCTTGCCGCCAGCGTGGTGGCACTTGTCGCGCTCGCGCTGCTCGTCGGCGTCGCCGGCACATTCTTGATGCCGGCCGGCAACACCTTTGCCAGAGTGTCTCCAGCTTACGGTTTCTGGATTCTCATCTTCGCCTTCACGCTTCTGCTGGCGGATGTGCTGACGCGGCTGAATTTGTCGCCCTTGGCACGTGTTGGTGTGCTGTTCGCCGCTGCCGTGGCCATTGGCCTGCTTTTGGCGTCGGGAAGCTGGAATGACCTGTCCATCCTCAAGGAATATTTCAACCGCGCCGACAGTTTCTGGGCCGAAGGCTCCAAGCATGTCACGCTGGCGCTCGGCTCGTTGTTTGCCGCGGTGATCGTCGGCCTGCCGCTCGGCATCCTCTGCCACCGTGTCGAGAAGCTGCGGGCCGGTGTGCTCAACGTGCTCAACATCATCCAGACCATTCCTTCTATCGCGCTGTTCGGCCTGCTGATCGCGCCGCTCGGCTGGGTCGCCATCCACGTGCCGGGGGCGGCTGCGCTCGGCATTCGCGGCATCGGCACAGCGCCCGCCTTCGTTGCCCTGTTCCTCTATTCGTTGCTGCCGGTGGTGGCCAACACCGTGGTCGGCCTCGCCGGCGTGCCGCGTGCCGCCAACGGCGCCGCGCGCGGCATGGGCATGACTGATCGCCAGCGCCTTTTCGGCGTCGAGTTCCCTCTGGCCTTTCCGGTGATCCTCACCGGTATTCGCATCGTGCTGGTGCAGAACATCGGCCTTGCCACCATCGCCGCGCTCATCGGCGGCGGCGGCTTCGGCGTCTTCGTCTTCCAGGGCGTTGGCCAGACGGCGATGGATCTGGTGCTGCTCGGCGCCGTGCCGACGGTTGCACTCGCCTTCGCCGCCGCGATCATCCTCGACGCCGTGATTGAAATGAACGCCACAAAGCGCAGGGTCGAAACGGCATGATCGAGATCGAACACATCACCAAGCGCTACGACGCGACAACGGTGGTCGACGACGTCTCGATGGTGATCGAGCCGCGCACCATCGCCGTCATCGTCGGCACGTCCGGTTCGGGCAAGACGACGCTGCTTCGGATGATCAATCGTCTGGTCGAGCCGACCTCGGGCGTCATCAAGCTCGACGGGGCAGACAACCGTTCCGTGCCCGGTTATGAACTGCGCCGAAGCATAGGCTACGCCATCCAGGGACATGGCCTGTTCCCGCATCGCACGGTGGCGCAGAACATCGCCACCGTGCCTGTCCTGCTCGGCTGGGACAAGGACCGCATCAAGGCCCGCGTCGATGAATTGATGACGCTCTACCAGCTCGATCCCGAGGAGTTCGGACCGCGCTATCCGCATGAACTGTCCGGCGGCCAGCAGCAGCGTGTCGGCGTTGCCCGTGCACTCGCGGCTGAACCGAATGTGCTTTTGATGGACGAGCCCTTCGGTGCGCTGGATCCGATCATCCGCACCAAGGCGCAGGAGGATCTCCTGGCGATCCAGAAGCGTTTCGGCACCACCATCATTCTCGTCACCCACGACATGGAAGAAGCCGTGCATATGGGCGACAAGATCGCCGTCATGGATGCCGGCAAGCTCGTGCAATACGCCAGGCCAGCGGAGATCCTGGCAAGCCCGGCCAGCACTTTCGTGGAAACACTGGTTGGCGCCAGCGAGCGCCCCTTCAGGCTGTTGTCCCTCGGGCGCGTTCGTGACGCCGTCGAAAATGGCTCGGCGGAAGGCGAGGCGATTCCCGGCGATGCCAGTCAGCGCGACGCGCTGGCTGAACTTTTGTGGTCTGGCCGGCCAGCCTTGCCGGTCACTGGCGCCGATGGCAAGTCCATCGGTCGCGTCACTGTCGATGGATTGATCAAGCGTGCGGCGAGGCCGTCATGAAAGCCTGGCTGCCGACGCTGCTCAGGCTTGCCTTGCTGGTGTTGCTCGTCGCCTTCGTCACCAATCCCGGCTGGTTCGAACCGCTGCTGAAACCGCTGACGGAGAACAACGCGCCGGCGATTTACAATCAGGGCAGTCTTTTGACACTGACGTTGCAGCATCTAGGGACCGTCTTGATCGCCACGCTGGCCGCCATCGTCGTTGCGGTCGGGCTCGCGATTCTGGTAACACGGCCGGCAGGCGTGGAATTCCTGCCGTTGTCGCGCAGTCTCGTCAACATTGGCCAGACGTTTCCGCCGGTGGCGGTGCTGGCGCTGGCGGTGCCGGCGGTCGGGTTCGGCGAGACACCGACGTTGATCGCGCTGTTTCTGTATGGCTTGCTGCCCATCTTCGAGAACGCGTTGACCGCCCTGACGACGCTGCCTGGCAATGTGATGGAAGCGGCGCGCGGCGCGGGCATGACTGGCTGGCAAAGGCTGCTCAAGGTCGAATTGCCTTTGAGCGCGCCAATCATTCTGGGCGGCATTCGCTTGTCGGTGGTCATCAGTCTTGCCACCGCGACCATCGGATCGACCGTGGCTGCCAAGACGCTGGGCGAGGTGATCATCGCCGGCCTCTTGTCCAACAATCTCGCCTTCATCCTGCAGGGGGGCCTGATCGTCGCCGCGCTTGCCGTTCTGATCTATGACGGGCTGTCGGCGATCGAGCGCTATACCGCGAGGCGCATGGGGCAGAAGGCGGAATAACGCTGCACCGGTGGCCTGTCGGATTGCCTTCGGCCGGATGCTTTGACCGCCAACTGACAGCCGAATCATGTGTTCTTGGAACCGCGACACGCTGTCCTGCGTCGAGCCTGCCCGCTTGAATGCTATTCAATCGGTTTGCATGAAAGCATTAAGGCGAAAACCGGGCAAAAACTGAACAATATCTTGACGTTCGCCAGCCTGTTTCGCATACACCGATGCGATGGGTCGGATTCCGCCCGCGGAACCCGGTCTCTGTCTCAACGGCCCAGGGAGGGGTTCTTTTGGGCCATCAATCGAGGAAAATCCGGCAATGACAATTATTTCCGCCGTCATCGCCTGCGGCCTGCTTTCTGTCCTTTACGCCATATGGGCGACACGTTCGGTCCTCGCGTCCGATCAGGGCAATGCACGCATGCAGGAAATATCCGCGGCCATCCGTGAAGGCGCGCAAGCCTATCTGGCGCGTCAATACACCACCATCGCCATTGTCGGCGTGGTCGTGCTTCTGCTCGCCTGGTGGCTGCTTTCGATCACCGCCGCGATCGGCTTCCTGATCGGTGCTGTCCTGTCGGGCGCCGCCGGCTTCATCGGCATGCATGTCTCGGTGCGGGCCAACGTGCGTACGGCGCAGGCGGCTTCGAACAGCCTCGCCGCTGGCCTCGACATCGCTTTCAAATCGGGCGCCATCACCGGCATGCTGGTGGCTGGTCTCGCGTTGCTCGGTGTCTCGATCTATTACCTGATCCTCACGCATTTCATGGGCCTGCAGCCCAACGATCGCATCGTTATCGACTCTCTGGTTTCGCTTGGCTTTGGCGCCTCGCTGATCTCGATCTTCGCTCGTCTGGGTGGTGGCATTTTCACCAAGGGCGCGGACGTCGGCGGCGATCTCGTCGGCAAGGTTGAAGCCGGTATCCCGGAAGATGATCCGCGCAATCCGGCCACCATCGCCGACAATGTTGGTGACAATGTCGGCGACTGCGCGGGCATGGCCGCCGACCTGTTCGAAACCTACGCCGTGACCGTCGTCGCCACCATGGTTCTCGGCGCCATCTTCTTCGGCGGCACCGCCATTCTCGGTGCCGTGATGCTGTATCCCCTCGCCATTTGCGGCGCCTGCATCATCACCTCGATCGTAGGCACTTTCTTCGTCAAGCTTGGCTCCAACGGCTCGATCATGGGCGCGCTCTACAAAGGCCTGATCGTCACCGGCCTCTTGTCGATCGTTGGCCTCGGTGTCGCCACCTCGGCCACCGTCGGCTGGGGCGAGATCGGCGTTGTTGCGGGCATGTCAATCACCGGCAAGAACCTGTTCATCTGCGGCCTGCTCGGCCTCGTGGTGACCGGTTTGATCGTCGTGATCACCGAATACTATACCGGTACCGGCAAGCGCCCCGTGAACTCCATTGCCCAGGCGTCGGTGACGGGTCACGGCACCAACGTCATCCAGGGCCTCGCGGTCTCGCTCGAATCGACAGCACTTCCGGCGATCGTCATCGTCGGCGGTATCATCTCGACCTACCAACTCGCCGGCCTCTATGGCACGGCGATCGCGGTGACGACGATGCTCGGCCTCGCCGGCATGATTGTCGCGCTCGACGCCTTCGGTCCAGTTACCGACAATGCCGGCGGTATCGCCGAAATGGCCGGCCTGCCGAAGGAAGTGCGTCATTCCACCGACGCGCTCGACGCGGTCGGCAACACCACCAAGGCGGTAACCAAGGGCTATGCCATCGGCTCGGCCGGTCTCGGCGCGCTGGTGCTGTTCGCGGCCTATTCGAACGACCTGAAATACTTTGCCGCCAACGGCGACAAATTTCCCTACTTCCATGGCATGGGCGACGTCTCCTTCGATCTCTCCAACCCCTATGTCGTCGCGGGCCTGATCTTCGGCGGCCTGATCCCATATTTGTTCGGTGGCATCGCCATGACGGCAGTCGGCCGCGCGGCGGGCGCCATTGTCGAGGAGGTGCGCAAGCAGTTCCGCGAGGACCCGGGCATCATGGCAGGCACGTCGAAGCCGAACTATGCCCGCGCCGTCGACCTGCTGACCAAGGCGGCGATCCGGGAAATGATCGTCCCGTCGCTACTGCCCGTGCTGGCGCCGCTCGTCGTCTATTTCGGCGTGTTGCTGATCTCGGGCTCGAAGGCGTCCGCCTTCGCCGCGCTCGGTGCTTCGCTGCTCGGCGTCATCGTCAATGGACTGTTCGTCGCCATTTCGATGACTTCCGGCGGCGGCGCCTGGGATAATGCGAAGAAGTCGTTCGAAGACGGGTTCGTCGACAAGGACGGCGTCAAGCATCTCAAGGGTTCCGAAGCGCACAAAGCTTCGGTGACCGGCGACACGGTTGGCGATCCCTACAAGGACACCGCCGGTCCGGCGGTCAACCCGGCGATCAAGATCACCAACATCGTGGCGCTCCTGCTGCTGGCCGTGCTCGCGCACAGCGCTTGATCCGCCCCACAGGCGTTTACCGACAAAACCCGCGGGGAGCGATCCCCGCGGGTTTTCGCTTTCAGGTGACTGACGCTTTAGTCCCGGCATCTGGACGCCGCACGCGTGGCAGCTGTTACTTTCCGGTATCTTCCAGCTTGCTACGCTTGTGGTAGATGGTCAGTAGATCACCCTGACTTGGTTCCCGCTCGGGCATGGGCGGCAGGCCGCGTACCTCTCGCAGTCTGGAGACGAAGGCGCCATGTCCGTATTTGCGGCGGAACTCGAGGGATCTCGGATGGATGCCACATGCAGCCCAAAGCCTGCGTTTCACATAGCTGGATTTCTTCAGGCGAGAGGGGGGCACCGCTGCGGCAAGAATTTTGACGCGCAGGTCGTCCGGCATTCGCATGCCATTGATGAATTCCTCCTGTTCGATGGCCGTGTCTTCTGCATAACTGCCACTGCGCTGGCCGGAGAAGATACTGAGCACGCTTAGATGCGGCATGGTCGCGATCACGGCTCCTTTTCGCCAGGCCCGGAAGAGCCAGTCCTGCGAACTTTCGCAGGAGCATTCGCTGGCAGGGCGCCATGGGCCGAGCCAACCCAGCGATGCCCGCCTGACCATCTGTGCCGATCCATATCCGGCTGTGAGGACGGGATCGTAGAAACCGTCTTTGCCCATCCCGTAGATCGAGGTCTTGAGAGGATCGCCTTTCATCCGCGCTGGCTCGATAATGGCACCACGGGCAATGATGACATCGGCGCCGGTCGCATCGATCCAGCCGGTCATCGCTGCGAGATGGTCGGGAAACCAGAGGTCGTCATGATTCAACAAGGCGACAAATTGCCCGCGCGACCGGGCAAAGCCGACATTGTTGGGCCCGGATTGTTCGCCAAAATTCACAGGCAGGTGGATGTAGGCGATGCGGTCATCGTTGAATTCAGCGACGACGGCGGCGGTATCCGGCAGGCAGCCATCGCCTATGACGAGAATTTCCCAGTCCTGAAGGGTCTGGGCCACCACGCTCCTGAGCGCCTGCCGCAAGGCCGCCGGCCGGTTGTGCGTGGCAATCACGACCGACACAAGCGGCTCGTGGAACCTGGTCTGATCAATCTGCCATGGCCGCATCAAGGCCTACACCAACTTGTATGGAATAAGGTCCGTATCCGGCGGGAGGCGCCAGTGATCGGGGTCTTCGAAGGCATAGGCCTTATCGACGAGATTGAGAAACAGGGCGGTCTCAGGCCCGAGTGCGGCGACGCCGTGCCATACGCCCGGCGGGATGACAACGACCGCCGGGCGCAGCGGGCCGACGATCTTGTGCCAGATCGCCCCAAAACTGGGGGAAGCTTTTCTTCCGTCGTAAAGCGATATGCGAACGCTGCCGGCGCAGCAGAAAAGCCGATCCTGCGTCACCGCATGCGCATGCCAGCCAGTTACGGCGCCAGGATACAACGTGCGCTGATAGACTTGGCCGACCGGCAGGGAATCGAGCCCCCATTCCTCGCGGTAGATTTCCGTCAGATATCCGGTGGAGGTCGCAACCGAACTGATCTCCTTGACCTGGACGCCGTCTATTGCCGGAGCATCGATCGGCATCCAATCAGCCGTGACGGTCTGCCGGTCTGGCGTTCCAATCGCCATCCATCCTTCTGGTTTTTGACGATCTTGGCTGCTCATTCAGGCTCCCCAGCCATTGCGGCGCGTTAATACAAGTTTGCCCCTTGGCAGGCAAATCAAAGTGTCGGCATTGGACAGGTCGGAATGATCTAAACAAAAACCCGCAGGATTGCTCCCGCGGGTTCTTGGTCGCCTGAGATGTTGCTGCTTGCCTGAGATTCGGAGGGAAGCAGAGTTGAAAGATCAGGGAGTGCCGCCGCCGGGAATGCCGGGCGCAATCTTGCTGGCGCCGCTGATGATCTGGCTGAGGAAGTTCTGGTCCTTGCCGCCGGTCGGTGTAGTGCGCGAAATGAAGTCGAACACCTTGCCGTCTTTCAGGCCATAGTTGGCGATCTGGGTGACGCGTCCGTCGCTGCCAAAATAGACTGCCAATACGTGCTGGTCGACGAGCCTGGCCTTGTCGAAGGCGACGTAGCGTTTGCGTGTTTGCGAAATGTAGTAGAAGGCCTCGTTATCGAACGTTGCCGTCGTCGATGGTGTGCCGAGCGCCAGAAGCACCTGCTCTCGACTGGAACCGACCGGCACAAGGTCGATCGCCTGCTTGTCGATGACGTACCCTTGGGTGATCGTCTCGCTCGGACTGAGATCGCCGAACATCTTGGACGAGTGACAGGCGGAAAGCGCCGAGACAACCATCAGCAGCGAGATCGCGCCGACAGGCCCTGACGAAAAGCTCGACTTGAATTTCAGCGCGCGCAACAACAACTCCCTCAAATCGCCGCAACTTGCGCTGGGCCGCAAAACCGGTAAACCAGCTTGCTCGCCGATGCAACAAGGCCACTTCAACAAACGGTCCCGGGAGACCATCCCCAATGTTCCAGCGCCTTTTTGGCCGCGAACGCCAAGCCAACCGCGCCATCACAGAGGCGCTCTACGCACAAATCGTGGCGGCGGCGCGGCAGACTGTGTTTTATTCCGACTGGAATGTGCCGGACACGCCGCTCGGCCGTTTCGAGATGCTGTCGCTGCATATGTTCCTGTTCCAGCACCGGCTGCGCGGCGAAGGCGGTGCCGCGGCCGAGGTAGCACAAGTGCTGATCGACGAGTTCTTCATGGATGTCGAGCATTCATTGCGGGAGCTGGGAATCGGCGACGTTGGCGTGCCGAAGCGCATGAAGAAGCTGGCGAAAATGTTCTATGGTCGCACCGAGGCCTATGACGACGCGCTGGAGCGTGAAGACCGCGACGCGCTCGCCGCCGCTCTTGCCCGCAATGTCAGGCCGGATGCCGCGGTGTGGTCTGAAGCGTCGCAGCTGGCCGCCTATGTCGGCGACGCCAACAAGGGACTGGCGGCGCAGCAGTCCGAATCGATTGTTTCGGGGACTGTGACGTTTCCCGTAGCCACGGCTGGCTGAAGGAGGATCGATGAAACACTCAAACTTGCAAGGCCCGGTCTCTTTCCTGGCAAACGTCGGCCGCTTGCCGCACAAGGGGCTGCCGGTTGTCATCGAGGCGGATGCGGCCCAACGCGCCGCATTGGCCGCAGAGCACGAACTGCTTTCGGTCGAGAAGTATCGCGCCGAACTCCTGGTAGCCCCGTGGAAGCGCAACGGCGTGAAGGTCAGTGGCCGTGTCGAAGCTGACATTACTCAGGCCTGTATCGTCACTCTCGACCCGGTCCAGGCGCATATCGACGAAGAGGTCGAGGCACTGTTCCTGCCGGAGGCGTCAAAGCTTGGGCGGCAAGGGTTTGAAGGCGGCGGCGAAATCCTCCTCGACGCCGAGGGGCCGGATAGCCCGGAGACTTTTTCGGGCGACACGATCGACGTCGGCGCGTTGGCCGAACAGTTTTTTGGATTGGCGATCGACCCTTATCCACGCAAGCAAGGCGTATCGATCGAGGCCGCTGACAATACCGGGACCGAGGAGAACGAATTTCAGCAAAAGCTGCGATCGCTGCTGGGAAAATCCTGAAAGCCGACCCGATTGAAGAAAAGTCGGTTGTGCGACAGCCCAAAAACGCTATTTTCGCCAAACCTTGGCGACCGCCCAGCAAACCGTGAGATGAATACCGCGTGATCAGGATTTCCATCGATGCCATGGGCGGCGATCACGGACCAGGCGTGATCATACCGGCGCTCATGACGGTTGCGACGCGCCGTCCCGACATCCGCTTCTTTATCTACGGGCGCGAGGAGTTGGTCCGTCCGGAACTCGCCAAATATCCTAAACTCGCTGAAATCAGCGAATTCTTCCATTGCGAGGTATCGGTTCGGATGGACGACAAGCCGAGCCAGGCGCTGCGCCACGGCCGCTGGAAGTCGTCGATGTGGAAGGCGATCGAGGCGATCAAGTCTGGCACGGCGGATGCCTGTATCTCGGCCGGCAACACCGGCGCGCTGATGGCGATGTCGAAATTCTGCCTGCGCACCATGGCGACGATCGACCGGCCGGCCATCGCGGCGATCTGGCCAACAGTGCGCGGCGAGAGCGTGGTGCTGGATGTCGGCGCGACCATCGGCGCCGATGCGCATCAGCTTATCGATTTCGCCATTCTCGGCACCGGCATGGCGCGCTCGATTTTCGGCATCGAGAGGCCGACAGTTGGCCTGCTCAATGTCGGCGTCGAGGAGATCAAGGGCCAGGAAGAGGTCAAGGAAGCCGGGCGCATGCTGCGCGAGGCCAATATGGCCTCGATGCGCTATCACGGTTTCGTCGAGGGAGACGATATCGGCAAGGGCACTGTCGACGTTGTGGTGACCGAAGGTTTTGCCGGCAACATCGCGTTGAAGACGGCGGAAGGCACGGCAAGGCAAATCGCCGGTTACCTGCGTGCCGCCATGAGTCGCACGCTGATGGCCAAGATCGGCTATGTCTTCGCCAAGGGTGCCTTCGACCGGTTGCGCGAGAAAATGGATGTCGGCCGCTCCAACGGCGGCGTCTTTCTCGGGCTGAACGGCATCGTGGTGAAAAGCCACGGCGGAGCGGATTCGGATGGCTTCGCTGCAGCGATCGAGCTTGGGTACGACATGGTGCGCAACAATCTGCTTGATCGCATCGAAGCGGACCTCGATCTGTTCCATGCGCGCAATCCGCATGCTCAGATAAACAGGAAATCCGACGTCGTTACCGACGCAAAGGAATAGGGAAAAGCTTTGATCAGATCAGTCGTGCGCGGCATAGGCGCCGCGCTGCCCCGCCGCATCATGAAGAATGCCGATTTTGAAGGCATGGTCGAGACATCCGACGAATGGATCGCCCAGCGCACCGGCATCCGCCAGCGCCATATCGCCGGGGATGACGAGACGACCGCCTCGCTTGGCGAGGCGGCCGCGCGTGCGGCGCTTGAAAATGCCGGCCTGACGCCGGCCGACATCGACCTCATCGTGCTGGCGACCTCGACGCCGAACAACACTTTTCCGGCGACCGCCGTCGAAATCCAGAACCGGCTCGGCATGCATCACGGCTTTGCCTTCGACATGCAGGCAGTGTGCTCGGGCTTTGTCTACGCGGTAACGACCGCCGACCTCTATATCCGTGGCGGGCTGGCCAAACGGGTTCTGGTGATCGGCTCCGAGACGTTTTCGCGCATTCTGGACTGGAATGACCGCTCGACCTGCGTGCTGTTTGGCGACGGTGCCGGTGCACTGGTGCTTGAAGCGGGCGAGGGGGCTGGCGACATCGCCGATCACGGCGTGCTGGCGGCCAGCCTGCGCTCGGACGGCGCCCACAAGGACAAGCTGTTCGTCGATGGCGGGCCATCGACGACCGGAACCGTCGGCCATCTGAGGATGGAAGGCCGCGAGGTTTTCAAGCATGCGGTCGGCATGATCACCGACGTCATCGAGGCGACGTTCTCAGCCGCCGGCGTGACCGCCGAGGATCTGGACTGGTTCGTGCCACATCAGGCCAATAAACGGATTATTGACGCTTCTGCAAAGAAGCTCGGGATAGCCGAGCAAAAGGTTGTGGTGACCGTCAATTTGCACGGTAACACCTCGGCTGCTTCCGTACCGTTGGCGCTTTCGGTGGCGGTTGCGGATGGTCGCATCAAGAAGGGCGATCTGGTGCTGCTCGAGGCAATGGGCGGCGGCTTCACCTGGGGCGCGGTCCTGGTTCGCTGGTAAGTGCTGAGCGGCCCGGTTTCGGTCCTTGACCTTGCCGGATCAATTACTTAGGCTCTGCCGTTGTTGTGCCGATTTTTACGTTTTGAGCTGATGGGACGGTCGCATGGGGGGAAAGACACTTACGCGCGCCGACCTTGCCGAGGCCGTGTACCGAAAGGTTGGCCTGTCGCGCACTGAATCGGCTGAACTTGTCGAAGCGGTTCTCGACGAAATCTGCGAAGCCATCGTCCGCGGCGAAACCGTAAAACTCTCATCCTTCGCGACGTTCCACGTCCGCTCCAAGAACGAGCGTATCGGGCGCAATCCGAAGACTGGCGAGGAGGTGCCGATCCTGCCGCGCCGGGTAATGACCTTCAAGTCGTCGAACGTGCTGAAGAGCAGAATTCTGCGTTCGCACCAGAGCAGCAAGACCAAGACTGGTAAATAGTCGTCTAATAGACGGTTGAAAACCGGTTCTATCATGATGCCGGGCTTGAATATTGCTTCACAAACCGCTGAAATAATGCCCGATTCGGCAACATGGCTGGATCGTCGTCCAGCGTGAGGATTCGCCCATGGACAAGAGCCCCGACGCCTTCCGCACCATCAGCGAGGTCGCCGAAGATCTCGATTTGCCGCAGCATGTCCTGCGCTTCTGGGAAACGCGTTTCAACCAGATAAAGCCGATGAAGCGCGGCGGCGGCCGCCGCTACTACCGGCCGCAGGACGTCGAACTGATCAAGGGCATTCGCCACATGCTCTACGACCAGGGGTACACGATCAAAGGCGTGCAGAAGCTGCTGCGGGAGAACGGCAATCAGTTTCTGGTCGCGATCGGCAATGGCGACATGGCGGCCGTCGAGGCGATCTCGCAGCGCCGGCAAGCCGATGCGGTGCCATTGACGCCGGCGGCGCAGCCGCGTGGAACCGACGATGAAATGCTGGTCGGCCAACCCAAGGTGAAACCCAGCCGACGGTTTTTCGGCCTGGGCAAGACCGACGAGGATGGTCCGGTCATGCCGGGCGCGTCAAAACTTTCGCGTGATAACCGCGCGCTGCTGCAGGAAGCGTTGTTCGACCTTCTGGAATGCAAGCGCCTGCTCGACCAGGTGCGCTGAGAGCCCGGCACGCCACTGGAAGGCTACGCAGTGCGCCACGTCCAAGACCGGAACCGGTCTTGAGGTCACGCGTTACGTTTCCCTCAGCATATGAAGGAAACACAGAAATGGCATCGCTTTCGACCATCTCCGACATCGACCTGGAAAAACAGATTGCGGCTCTTTCCAGGGAATTGGCGACGCTTAGGAAGGCAGCGGCCAAGCGCGGTAGTGCCTACTACGAGGATGGTCGGGATGCCGCCTCAGATTACTATTCCAGCCTTGCCGGGCGTATCGGCGATGCGTTGCCCGCGATAAGGCAGCAAGGCAGAGTGATCGAAAAGACAGCGCGTGACCATCCTGCCAAGGCAGCGGCGGTCGGGCTTGTTGTGGTCGGGCTGATAGCAAGTTTGCTGTTCAGCCGGCGATAGACCGCGCCGCGCCTGAGGTCGGGGCTTTGCAAACAGCTTCCAGAACCTCGTCGTTGCTGAAATCGGACATGTATTTGGCCAGGAGTGCCTCGGCGTAAAGCCGTGCTGCGCCAGTGTGGTTCCGTCGCATGTAAGCGGACTTCGCGATATGCCAGTGACGTTCGATCTCGCGCGTGATGTCCGGATTGGTCCAGGTTGCATAGCCCGCGGCCGAGTAGACGACGATCTCGCCTGCAAAAAGCTGCTCGTCCGTGACCAGAAAGTCGATGCGAATGTAGTCGAGATCGGCAGCAAGACGCGGCGCAATGGCAATGGCCTCTCGCACGAAGTCGACAAGGCGCTGATTGATAGGCAGCACCTGATCCTCGCGCGGATAATCTGGATCGCGTCCAGGCAGCGGATTTGCATGCCTATCAAAGAGCACGGAGCGATCCGCCTGTTGGTCCTCGACCCATACGTGGCAGACTATGCCGTTGCAGACATGGACCTTGATGTCGGTGGCGATTCTTCCACCGCCCAGGCTGAGCTTCTCTTCCACCAGGACTGCCGGCTTGATCGGCCAATAGGCCCATTCACCGTCTCGCTGCCCGAACGGCTTGCTGAGCCATCGCGTCGTCTGACGCAGAATAGCGGCGCGATCCGGCGAACCGCCCGACACAAAGATATTCATCGCGCAGCCGTGGTTGACCTTGATCACCACGTCCTCATCGAACAGAGCCGGAGGAATATCAGCGGGATTGTAGCCGGACCAGAGCGTCGCGGGTAACTTCAGATCCGGACAGGCTTTTTGGATATGAGCCTTGGCCGCCAGCTTGTCGGTAAGCGTCACGAACAGCGGGTTGTGGTCGACGAGTTTCCGCCACAGCATCCGCTCGTGATAGGTCTCGGGCGCGGCCGGATTCGGCAGATAGCCCAAGCGCATCACGAATCGCAGAATCAGGGCGGGATGGCAGACAGTGAACCATACCCGCGCGACAGCAAGGACAGCGCGGTTTGTCCACGAAATATCGGCCTTGGCCGTCATCATTAGAGATACCCTTGGGCTTTTGGGGCTCCGGTTGATCCGATGGGCGGCACCGGTCAGCAGTATCTCTTGCGTTATAGCGATTTGCCTCAGTGCAGAAGGCCCTGTCCCGGATGCCGATAGCGCCAAGCCCGGCCGACTATGGCTCGCTATTCCATTTGCCCTGTCGATCGCACCTCACGTGGCAGCAACCACAAGAAGACCGCCTTTAGCCAAAAAGACCAAAGTCAGTCTTCTTGTTGGCGAGCGGTAACCTTAGGCCTTCTTCATCATCTTCTTGTGGTGATGATGATGGTGGTGATGATGATGGTGGTGATGACGATGAGTATGGTGGTGACGGTGATGATGCTTATGCATCGTGGCCGCATCAGCGCTGGTTGCCCCGATAACCGGCACCAGGGTGAGTGCAGCAGCGAGTCCGAGGGCAGAGATGAGGGACTTTTTCATGGATCGTTTCCTTTTTTCGCAGGCCGTGTTTGGAGCAGGTCGGCGACCTGACCGCCGCGAAAATCATTATCGCCCTCGTTTTTTTCGACAGTGTTTCCAGACTGTAGAATTTTGTTTCTAGACTATGTCTACGAAATCTGCGCCTGCGTCACGGTTTCGAGCACCATATGGTGCAAGCGTGAGGCGAACGGCCCCGAGTGGTTGGACCGATTGACCGCTCCGGTTTTCCGGAGGCGCACCAATTCAATGCATATGGCACCTTGCCGGCTGGCGATCAACCGCAAGCCCGCGGCAGTACCCTGCCGGAGAACTTCATCAACCTGTCATGTCACCGTGCCTATCCTTGATCCGTCGCGCGGGGCGGCGAGACGAGGGACACTTCAATGAAAACGCTATCTCTGGCACTGGCCGCGAGCACGCTGACGGCGGCTTTGCTGGGTGCGCTGTCTGCTTCCAGCGCTGTCGCAGCACCTTACAAGCATGTACTGCTCATCAGCGTCGACGGGCTTCATGCGCTCGACCTGGCGAATTATGTCGCCGCCAATCCGACAAGTTCGATGGCCGCGCTCGCTCATACCGGTATCTTCTATCCGAACGCTCTCACCAGCGCTCCGTCCGACTCGTTCCCTGGTTTCGTGGCGCAGGTGACCGGCGGCACGCCCAAATCGACCGGCGTATTCTATGACGACAGCTATGACCGCACCTATTTCGCGCCGGCTTCGGACTGCAAGGGCGAGCCAGGCTCGGAAGTGGCCTTCGCCGAGAACATCGACGTCGATTCGACGCGTCTTGACGGTGGTGGCAAGCCCGGCGATTTTCACAGCCAGATCGACCCGGCAAAGCTGCCGATGACGCTGATCAACGGCAAATGCTCGGCTGTCTATCCGCACGATTTTGTGCGGGTCAACAACGTCTTCGAGATCGTGAAGGCCCATGGTGGCCGCACGGCCTGGTCCGACAAACATCCGGCCTATGAATGGCTGAATGGCCCCTCGGGCAAAGGCGTCGATGACCTCTATGCGCTGGAACAGGACAGCTTGATTCCAGGCACGAAGGTCAAGACCACGGGCAGCTTCAAGGCCGAGCGTGACTTTGACGAAGCGCGGGTCAAGGCGGTAATCAACGAGATCAAGGGTCTCGATAGCACCGGCTCGCATCCCGCGGCGGTTCCCACGCTTTTTGGCATGAACTTCCAGGCGGTGAGCGTGGGGCAGAAACTTCCCAAGGCCGGCCCTGGCGACGAGGCTGGTCTGGTCGGCGGTTATTTGGATGCCAGTGGCGCGCCGAGCAACGGCCTTGCCGGGCAACTCGCCTATGTCGACGGCGCCCTCGGTGAACTGGTCGCCGCGCTCAAGGACAATAACCTCGCTGACTCGACCCTGATCATACTTGCCTCGAAGCATGGACAATCGCCCATTGACCCGGCGACATTCCAGCCGCTGGATGACGATCCATACACCAAGACCCCAGGCTATGCCTTCCACATTGCCGACGACGCCGCGCTGATCTGGCTCAAACCGCAGGACAGGGTCAAGAACCTCGCGGCTGCACAGGATTATCTCGAAAAGTCGAGCAAGGCTGAAGGCATTGCCCAGATCCAGACGCCGAATGCCCTCGCTCTCGCCTATCAGGACCCGGCCACCGACAGCCGTACGCCGGACTTCATCGCCACGGTCAATCCGGGTGTGGTCTACACTTCCGGCTCGAAGATCGCCGAGCACGGCGGCGCCAATGCAAACGATCGCAACGTCGCGCTCCTGATCAGCAGCCCCTCGATCGAGCCGAGGTCGGTGCCGGCCCTGGTTCAGACGGCGCAGGTTGCGCCGACCATCCTGCGCGCGCTTGGCTATGAGGCAAATGAGCTCCAGTCCGTGAAGCTCGAGGGCACGCAGCAACTGCCGGCGATCCCGTTCTAAGCCCAGATCATTCCATGTGCACAATTGGCCGCCGGGAGTGCTCGGCGGCATTTTTGCGCAACAGGGTTGATGGACAGGCTACCGTGCCTCCGCTGGCGGGCCCATCGGAATGTCCGGCCGTTGGCTTCAGTTCAAGAATTCTGTTGGTTGTCGCCACTGGAGTTGCCCACGGACGGCAATGGGCTATGATGACATTTCGTCTGCAGGCCGATGCTTTGGGGAGGGATGATCGGGCATGAAATACCTTTTGCTGATCATACCTTGCATCCTGAGCGTCTGGGTTCCGCTCTACAACAGTGTCGAGCCGACCTTTGTGGGCATTCCCTTCTTTTTCTGGTTTCTGCTGGCTCTGATCCCCGTGTCGTCGATCTTCATTTGGGCGGCATCGAAGATCGGAGGGGACGAAGCGTGATCGATCATCTGAATTGGACCGCGACGGCCGTCTTCGTCTTTTTCTTTGCCGTGGTGACCGTCATCGGCTTTGTTGCCGCTCGCTGGAAGTCCGGCAATCTCGATGAACTGCATGAATGGGGCCTTGGCGGCCGGCGCTTTGGCGCGTGGATCACCTGGTTCCTGCTCGGCGGAGACCTCTATACCGCCTATACCGTCATAGCGGTGCCGGCGGTCGTCTATGCGATAGGCGCCTACGGCTTTTTCGCCGTGCCTTATACGATCCTGATCTACCCCTTCATCTTCCTGACCATGCCGCGTCTTTGGAATGTCGCGCGCGAGAAGGGTTATATCACCGGTGCTGACTTCATCTTCGGGCGCTACGGCAACAAGGGGCTGGAGCTTGCTGTCGCCTTCACCGGTATTCTCGCCACCATGCCCTATATCGCGCTGCAGCTCGTCGGCATGGAGAAGGTCATCCAGGCGCTGGGATTCCAGGGCGTGGGGATGATGTCGCATCTGCCATTGACGATCGCCTTCGTCATCCTGGCGCTCTACACCTACAAGAGCGGCCTGCGTGCGCCCGCCATGATCGCCTTCGTCAAGGATATCATGATCTACGTCTTCGTCATCGCGGCGGTGGTGATCATCCCGGTGAAGCTCGGTGGCTACGGCGCGGTCTTCGACGCAGCTGCCAAGGCCTATGCCGGTAAACCCAACCAGGGTTTGACGCTATCGCCGGCGCAGATCGGCCCGTTCATCACGCTCGCCATCGGATCGGCGATGGCATTGTTCATGTATCCGCATTCGCTGACCGGCGTGCTCTCGGCGTCGGGGCCCAAGGCGATCCGGCGCAATGCCATGACGCTGCCGGCCTATTCGTTGCTGCTTGGCCTTATCGCGCTGATGGGCCTGATGGCGCATGCGGCGGGCATCGAGGTCGCCAACCCGCAGGACGCGATCCCCCAACTGTTGCTGAAAATGTTCCCGGACTGGTTCGCGGGCTTCTGCTTCGCGGCAATTGCCATCGGCGCCCTGGTGCCGGCAGCGGTGATGTCGATCGGCGCGGCCAATACTTTCACGCGCAATGTCTGGCGGCCCTTCGTCAACCCGGCCATCTCGCCCCTGCAGGAATCGCGGCTCGCCAAGCTGATGTCGCTGATCGTGAAGGTCGGCGCCCTGGCCGTGATCTTCTTCATGCCGACGAAATTCGCGCTCGACCTGCAATTGCTCGGCGGCGTCTGGATGATCCAGATATTCCCGGCCGTGATCTTCGGCCTCTACACGCGCTGGTACAGCGGCGAGGCGTTGCTCGCGGGCTGGGTCGTCGGTTTTGGCCTGGGGTCTTATCTGTCCTGGGGTGCGACCGCATGGGTGCCGACATCGACCATCCTCGGATACGGCGCCTATAACGGCGTCATCGCCGTGATTGCCAACATCGTCGTCGCGACCGTGTTGTCGTTCGTGTTTCGCGCGAAGGTTGACGGGAATATCGCACACGCTGATTTCCTGGATGCTAGCAGAGCGGGTTGAGATCGAGGAGCCAGGAGCCAGGGAGCAAAGGTTCTCCCGTCAGTCCGGCGTGCTTTCGGGCGATTGCGGCCACTGTAGCAACGCGGCGCGACCGCTATCCGTTATGTCATAGACGCCATGGCCGGCACGGACGAACCAGCCATAGACATTGCGGCGAAGGATCTTGACGACATTCGGCATGGCCGGTTTCAGGTCGCGCGGGCGTCTTGGACCGGCGGTCATCGCCGCGGCGCACGCCAGCGCCTCTTGGCGATAGGCGGTCATGATGGGCTTGCGCGTGCTGCCACCAGCGGCCGGATCGCCGCGCCGGCGCTGGTGCTCGTCGACAAGGCGCGAGCGACGGCGCGGGTCCTTGCGCGGCGGCAAGGCGGCCGGGCTTAGTAGCACCTCGACCTGGTCATGGGCGGTGACGCCCAGCAGCCCGAACCCCAGGCGACGACAGAGATTGCGGAACCGGGCGTCGCTCTCTCGTCCCTTGCCGCGCGCCGACATGCGTGCGGCAAGCCATACCTCGTCGCTCGCGGCGGCGCGATCAACGCCTTGCAGCACGAGTTCGAGATTGAACTGCAGTTTCAGTTCGCAAATGACCACGACCGGCGGCTCGCCTTCGCGCAGACCGACCATATCGCAGCCGCCGATCTCGCCTTTCACGGCAAAACCGAGACCCTCGAGAAAAAGCTTCACTGGAGCATAGAGCGAGGTTTCATTCATCCCGACGGCTTACTGCATGGCCTCAAAAATCAGAATCGATTTTTAGAAGCACGATACAGCAAGTGTGGCCGGCCCAAAATTCGGCACCGGTCGTCGAGACAAGGCATGGCATTGGGAGCCACTACATCGGCGGAACGACTCCGTTGTTGCCGACCACGACACGGTTTGAACGCATCGCACCATCGCTGCCGCGCTGTACGGTGACGAAGACCGGCGCACCCGGCTTGAGATCCTCGGCGGTGGCGCTCGCTGCGGTGACGATCGGTGTCTGGTCGGGAATCGTTATCTTCTTCTGCTGTCCATTGTAGGAAAGGGTCACTGTGCGGCCGTCCACGCCCGTGACCGCATTGTCGATGGTGCCGTTGGTCATCCGGCTGTTGGGTTGAAGATCCCATGGCCGGTCGCCTTCGCCAGTGCCTTTAAGGGTCGCCGGAAAAATCACGACTTCCAATGCGCCGCCACCACCATCTGCTTTCGGTACGGAGACGACACCGACAAAATCACCGGCCTTGATATCGCCAACCGACGCCTTGGCGACGCCGGAAATCTTCCAGCCCGCGGCCAAGGTTACCGCGTCCATGGTGCCGTCGCGGGTCTTCAATGTCAGTGTCGATCCGCCGAGGCTGACAACGGTGTCGCGCAGGCGTATCGGGTCGGCGGCCTAGGCCAGGCTGGTTCCCATAACGGCCGTGCCGAGCATTGCCGCACCGAGCATGAATCTTTTCAAGTCCATCGCATCCATCCTTCGAAAGGGCTGGCCAGATCGAGCCGAAATGCCAGCGACGGTCCCTTAACGAACGTGCGGCCGAAACCGTCCGACGAATCGGCAATGGATCATTCGAAAGAACTTGATGGGGCCGCTGCAGGCGGGCTTGCACGCATAGCCGCAGAGTATCGTGCTAACGCACAAGGTCGCCCAGGCTCTCCAGCAACGGCCCCAGGTGATTGGCATAGGGCTTCCATTTTGCCACGGATGCCGTGCTGATCGGCCGTCTCACCTGCGAAAGACTGGCGGTACGGACCGGTCGCGAATTCTCGTAGAATCGCATGACCTCGTCGCTCCACGGCAGGCCGCAATGCTCCAGAAGCCTGCGGATTTCCGGCTCCGGATCGCTCACGAGCCTTTCGTAGTGGACCCGCAGGACCCGGCCGGGCAGCACGCGATCCCAATGATCCATCACCGTAGCATAACGTCGATATTGCGCACCCAGGGCCGCGAGGTCATAGGTGAACTCGTGCCCGGTACGGAACTGGCGCTGGTAGCATGCAAGGCAGTTGTCGACCGGATCGCGCCTTATGTCGACGATCACCGCGTCGGGGAGACAAAGCTCGATCATCCCGACATGAAGGTAGTTGCCAAGCATCTTGTTGACGATCATGCCGGCGCCGCCGTCGATCTCTCTTAGCCTTGCTATGTATTGCCGCCCGAGATCGCGGAAATAGGTGGCGGCCGGGGACGGCGGGTCTTGCGGGCGCTTGCCGCCCTCGGTTTTCACGCCGCCATAGGGCCAACGCAACTCCGTCATGATCGACAAATCGGCGATCTCTCCCGCGCCGAAGACGCTGGGATGACTCGCCAGGATTTGCTCGACGAGAGTCGATCCGGAGCGCGGCATGCCAACCACGAAGGCTGGAACACGACCGTGCTCTCCGTGCCCGCGAAATTTCGCCATGAATTCCGGGGTGAATACCTCTTGCATGTAGTCGCACATCATCGTGTGAGCCTTGATGGCGACATCCAAGGACTTCAGCCTTGGTTTCTCAGCCGTCGGAGCAATGGCAGCGGAAGGCGCCAGTTCCCTACCCAGGACGGACAGGGTCAGATCATTGGCGTCCTTCAGCATGGCGAATGCCTCGTCGTGCCTGCCTTTCCCCCGTAGAACCTCGGCAAGCGAGAAGAGAAAACTGGCTCGAACGCCAACTGGCCTTTTCGTATCCGCGCCGGCCCGTCTCATCGTGGCAATATCCGGGTCTGCCAGAGCTTCAGGCCGGTTGAACGCGAGTTGGCTGTATGGGCGCGGATCGTGTGGATTGATCTCGATCAGTGTCCGGCAGACGTTGGCGAGCTCGCCGAAGCGCCCAAGATTGGCATAGGTATTCGCCAACTCACCCAATGCCGGCGTCATTCCTGGCTTGAGTTTGACTGCCAGTTGGAATCCTGTGGCCGCCAGTTCGAGGCGCCCCGCATAGCGATAGGCCAAAGCGAGATTGTACTGCGCTCCGGCGCTGCCCGGCCTTTCCTTCGCAATACGGCGAAGCAATTGCACGCAACGACCAAGGTCGCCGTGCTCCATTTCCACAAGGGCGATGATCTCAATGGCTTCGAGATCGCGAGGGTTCTGTCGCAGCAGTCCCTCTGCCATTGCGCGCGCGCGCTTGAAGTTCCCGGACAAATGCAAACGGCGCGCATCCGCAATTATATTAGATGAAGAAGAATTGTTGCTGCTCTGCAACTTGGCCGCCCTTCCTTGAGATTTGCGGCAATGTCGATTGCCTGCATCCATGATCAACGTTACCTGTCTTGTTGGGCGGGCGTCGTCAACATGCGACTCCCAAGGGTACAATTGGGGGTTACATGAAATTTCGCACGATGGCGTTGCTCGCCACCGTTTCCATTGCGGCGCTCTCTATTCCTGTTGACGGGGCTCGAGCCGACCAGAGCGTTATCCAGTTTTCTATCTGTCAGGGGCCGGATTCTTGCGGCGGGACCAAAGGCACATCGTATATCGGGCCAGGCTTCGACTCCGCGATATTAGACTCATCGTCCGTGGCAGGCGGAGTTTCCGAAGCGGAAGCCACTGGTGGCCACGGTGTTAACGACGCCTATGACGGATGGGGCGCGATCTATGGCACCACCAACAAGAGCGATCCGTATAACAGCCCCTACGCCACGTCGTTCAACGGTCTCAATGCGTTCCGGCAGACGGAATCCTATGTTGCGGTCCCGGGGCTCCCAGCCAATTCGATACGCTGGTTCGATAGTTTCACCAACAATACCGGAAGCACGATCACCGCCAATATCGCTTTTGGCGGCAATCTTGGCTCTGACAGTAACACCTACATTCACGCGACAGGCCTCGGATATGTGGTGACGGGCCAAGGAGCTCCGGGAATCCAGTCCACCGATCCCGTCATTGCGCATCTCTACGGCAACAACAACTACGCATTCACCCAGACCACGGTGGGATTCACCAACGGCAATGACAATCCCTACATCGTCTATCCGCTGACGGTGGCGCCCGGCCAGACGGTATCGGTGATGAACCTCGACATTCTGTTCGGTGACAATGGCCGGGATGATGATCCAAGCGGTGTGCTCTATGCACAGGATGTAGCTTTGGCCGCGCAGCAGGCGCAGCTGTTCGTCAACAGTCCCGTTTTTGATGGGCTGACTGTCCAACAGCTGCAGACGCTGATCAACTGGAATGTCTTTGTCGACGGCAGCCTGCCGGTTGCGGGAGCTGTGGCAGGCCTTTCGCAGGGCCTGCATGAGGCATTTGACGGGATCCTCAACCGCGATGCCGTAATCTGGACCAATGGCTACTATGCGCCGCAGCTGGCGACTGGCGCGCTGCAATACGCAGCGGAAGCGGATCCGAACTTGAAGCAGGACGGCGCGGCCGCCCTTGCCAACGCGGTTGGCGAGGCCGGCGGCAAGGTCGCGGTCTCAAGTGTCGATGGCACCCGCAGCTTCCTGTTTGGCGGCTACACCACCGGTTCGCAGCAGTTTTCAGCGGGCGACCTGAACTTCAATGGCTACATCACCGGGCTTGGTATCGAGCATACGTTTGCGTCGGGGCTGCTGGTCGGCGTCGCGGGTGGCTACGGATACGGAAGCGGCGACGTCGGCGGCATCTATTCCGACGTGACGAACAGGCAGTTCACCCTTTCGCCCTATGCGCGCTGGCAGGCATCCACGGGCACGATCCTTGACGCGCGCCTCTCGCTGTCGGACGAGTCCTGGAAGTACTCGCGTACAGCGGGCGCTGGCACCGCGAATGCCGACATCGACGGCAGCAGCGTGGGCGCGCGGCTCGGGATAGCTCAGCCCTTCGAGATGCCGGTGGCCACGATCACGCCCTTTGCCAATGTGTCGTATCTGCATACGTCCGTGGAAGGATACACGGAGACGGGCGCCGGTTCAGCCAATCTTGACGTGCCTTCCTATTCGGTCGATCAGCTGGAGGCCTTCGCCGGCGTTTCCGCGTCGCGTGAGTGGATGCTGGCCAACGGCACCAAACTGCGTGGTTTCGGCAGCGTTGGCATCGGCAACAACTTCCTGGGAGACATGTCGCTGACCACGACCTACACCTCATCGCCGACGCCCTTCATCAGCCAGATCGAAACTGAGTCCGGGGTGTTCGGGCGGATCGAGGCTGGCCTGTCCGCCAACATAACACCGGATTTCTCCATAACCTCGACTTATGGCGGCGCATTCGGGAAGGATCGCAACCAGCACACGGTCAACCTAGGGCTCTCCTTGCGGCTCTAGGTCCGTGCTCAGGTTTAGATGCTTGGCTCGGTACTTCGCTTGAAGTTGGAGCCCAGCTTTCGATCAAACCAGTGCAGCGCCTGATAGCGGGCGATGCACTGGTTCGAATGGGCCGGCTTGACGGCTTGCACCGATCGTCTCCGGGCCCCCTACTTCAAACAGCACCCGGGCATAGGGTTCAGCCTGTTGCGAAGGGGCGGTACTGCAAACAGCGAGCAGACGATCGCCCTTCGTGATTCCTGCCAGTCTTCAAGACGATAATACGCCGGGAGCCTCGTTTCCTGGGGTGATACCGGCTGACGAACAACAATACCGATATGACTCACTTTTCTTGTCGTTCCACCCACATGATATCCATCGAATTCGGTTGACCGCTGCGGGGTTATCAAGATACATCGCGACCGGTCCGGAGTGTAGCGCAGCCCGGTAGCGCACTTGACTGGGGGTCAAGGGGTCGTCGGTTCGAATCCGGCCACTCCGACCATTTAAGATTAGGACTTGTCCCCGAAGTCCATTTGCGAATTGCAAAAAGCGGATGTCCCAAAAAGCGGATGTCCATGCCTTTGCTTCAGGTAGGCAAAGGTCGAATCGCTATTGGTCAATCCCGTTCAATTGAGCGTCGCCTGTTGCGTGCCATGACGCCGGGCTTCAGCTCCCGCTGGTGGCGATACTCCAGCGCGATTGCGCCCCAGACGAGCCCGAGCAGCAGGTAGAGATGGCGCCAGTGGTCTATGTCGATGAAGGTGCCGAGCCCGATATTGCCGATGAAGGCGACGTAGGCGCACAGGAGGTAAGGCTGCCATGGCCTGTCGCGCAGCAGGATGCGGAAGCCGGCCGCAATCGTCCACAGCGTCAGCGTCAGGAATGAGACGAAGCCGAGCCAGCCATAGTCCATCAACGCTTTCAGCCAGATGTCATGAGTGTCTTCGCCGAAGATCGTGCCGAAGACGAGGGGGCCGATTCCCAGCGGATGTTCCAGTGCCATCTGGAAACCGATCGTGTAGCGGGCAAAGCGGCCGAGGCGGGCGGTGTCGTAGCTTTGCTCGAGATGGGCGCGGGTGGAGAACATCTCCGACACGCCTGGTAGCTGCAGGATGACGATGATGGCGATGATCAGCAGCGACAGCGCCGCGATCGTCATGACCACGACCCGCAGCCGGAACATACCGCTCGCGCTCTGCAGGAACAGGCAGCCGGTAAGCAGGACCGCTGACACGGCGAACATGCCCCAGGCACCACGCGAGAACGAAAAGAAGATGCCGGCCGTAATGATCAGCAACGGCACCGCCAGCAAGGGCATTCGCGAAATGGGTCCGGTCAGCAGCAGATGGAGCAGATAGATGCCGGGCAGCACCAGGAATGGGCCGAACACGTTCGGATCCTGGAAGGCGCCGGCGGCACGGTCGTATTTGGTGAATATCTCGGCGCCTGGGAAGGCGTGGAAATAACCGGCAATGCCGAGCAGCGACGTGAGCACCGCCGCGATCACATAGGCCCGGAAGATCAGCTGGTAGCGGCTTTGGTCTACCGCGGTCACCGAGGCGTAGAACACGGCCGTGAAGGCTAGGAACAGCGATACGGCGAGATAGAGCGGCGTATTCGCCAGATTCGACATCTGCGTCATCGAGATCATGCCGCCGATGTTCATCGTCACAAGCAAAACAAGCATTGGCACCACGGCACGCGATATGCGCAGGCCGAACAGCGCCCATATGGCGATGAGTCCGGCCATGTAGATTTCGTAGGGCGCGGGCTCGCGGATGACGAAACCCGACAGAAACACGCCGAAGAAGAGCGCGCCGGAAGAGATGAGCGCGATTAGCTTGGCGTTGACCGCGGCCGGTGGCAGCTCGTGGGCGATCGCGCTCAATAAGCGTTTTCCGTGTTGAGCAGCCGGATCGGCGTCAGGAACAGAATCTTCAGATCGAACAGCAGCGACCAGTTCTCGATGTAGAAGAGGTCGTATTCCGTCCGCATCCGGATCTTCTCGTTGGTGTCCATCTCGCCGCGCCAGCCATTGATCTGTGCCCAGCCAGTGACACCGGGCTTGACCTTGTGGCGGGCGAAATAACCGTCGACCACCTCATTGTAGAGAAGATTGTGCGATTGGGCGGCGATGGCGTGCGGGCGCGGGCCGACCAGCGACAGCGAGCCCAGCAGCGAGTTGAAGAATTGCGGCAGTTCGTCGATCGAGGTCTTGCGGATGAAACGGCCGACGCGAGTGACGCGCGGATCGTTCTTGGTCACCGTCTGCTTGGCGGTCGGGTCGGCTTTGTCCGTGTACATCGAACGGAACTTGTAGACCTCGATGATCTCGTTGTTGAAGCCGTGCCGCTTCTGGTGGAACAGCACCGGGCCCTTGCTGTCGAGCTTGATGGCGATCGCGGTCGCCAGCATCACCGGTGAGAACACGATAATGCCGATGATCGAGAAGACGATGTCGAAGGCGCGCTTGGCAACCGAATCCCAGTCGTTGATCGGCTTGTCGAAAATGTCGAGCATCGGCACCGAACCGATGTAGGAATAGGCGCGCGGGCGAAATTGCAATGCGTTGGAATGTGCCGACAAGCGGATGTCGACCGGGAGCACCCACAGTTTCTTCAACAGCTGCAGGACGCGTGATTCGGCGGTGAGCGGCAGCGAGACGATCAGCATGTCGATGCGCGCGATGCGGGCAAACTCGATGAGTTCGGAGATGGTACCGAGCTTGGGATAGCCGGCAACGATGGGCGGGGAGCGCTTGTCGCTACGATCGTCGAAGATGCCGCAGATGCGGATATCGTTGTAGGGCTGCTTTTCGACCGAGCGGATCAGGACCTCGGCCGCCTTGCCGCCGCCGACGATGACGGCGCGCCGCTCCATGCGGCCATCGCGCGCCCAGCTACGAATGAGCTTCGACATGACCAGCCTGAGACTGAAGATGAGAACGAAGCCGGCGACGAACCATGTACCGAAAAGCAGGCGCGAATAGTCGCCCGACATCTTCATGGCGAAGGCCGTCAGCGCCATCAGGGCGAAAGTGCCGGCCCAGACCAGCAGAATACGGCCGAAATTGGCGATCGGCCGCATCAGGGAAACGACCTGGTAGCAGTCGGTGACGTCAAGCAGCACGACGGCGAGGAACGAAGCGGCGGCGATCGTCAGCGGATATTCCCAGGCGAGATAGTTGAAGAAGCCGACAAAGTAGAAATAGACGCAGAGGCCGGAAAGGAACAGCAGTGCGAATTCGACCATGCGCAGCACGCCGCTGACCATGATCGGCGACATGGTATCTCGCCGATATTGCGACGCCACCTGACGGGCGACATCGTTCATGCCGCCGGGCTTGTCAGCCTCGGGAGGGGCCTCGAATTTGCGCACCGCATCCATCGAAAAGCGGCGCGCGGGATCGATCTCGTTCATGGGGCTATCCGCGATCTTCCCTAAGGTGAATAACAAAAGAGAGCTAAGAAACCCTTGAAACAACCTGTGGCTTTGGAAGGGTCAGCGTCCAAGGGCCCGGAGGTAGGCCTTCTCGATCTCGGCGGCCATGACGTCCGCGCCGAAACGGGCCTTCAGGTCGGCGGTACCCGGCATCAACTTTTGATAGCTGCCAAGGTTCGCGATCGCTTCGCTCATCTTGTCGGCGAGTAACAGTGGATCGGGTCGGATCAGGGCGGGGGAATCGGCGCCAAATATCTCCGGGATCCCGCCGACGAAGGTTGCGATCATCGGCTTTCCTGCGGCAAGCGCTTCCAAGACGATGTAGGGCATGGCCTCGGCGCGTGACGGAACGACCACGAGCCCCGCCATTGCAAAAGCATCCCTGGCGGGCATTGGTGGCAGGAAGCGGACCTGGTCTTCAAGTCCCAGCCGCCTTACCTGGCTATGGTAGCGCGGTAGGTCGTCACCGTCGCCGACCATCACCGCCGTTAGGGCGCGTCCGAGCCGGGGAGCGGCGGCTGCCAAGGCATCGATGAAGATGTCCGGGCCTTTGAGGTCACGCATCATGCCGATGTAGAGCAGGTCGGCCGCACCGGCGACCGTCGCCACCGGCTCGAACTCTTCCGCGCGCAGGCCATTGTAGACCAGAGCGTTGGGAATGGGCGGTTCGCCGACCTTCCTGCGATAGGTGCGCCGCTCATAGTCGGAGACGAAGAGCAGGCAGTCGGTGAAGCGGGCCATGAAGCGTTCGAGCGCGAAGAACAGCTTTCCGGTGGTCGTGTGTTCGTCATAGTGGAGTGAGCCACCATGCGGCGAATAAAGGCGGGCTACGCGAGACCTTGATACCCGCAACAGTGAGCCGAACAGACGGGCATAGGCACCACCCTTGGCGCCGTGCCCGTGAAGCACGTCCGGCCGCAATTCCTTGATGATCCTGTAGGTACGCCAGGCCGAAGCAAGGTCGCCCGGGCCGACATGGCGCTGCATTGGCGTGCGGTGGATGCCGAGCGCCAGGCTGTCTTTCATTCCTTCGAACAGACGTTCCTCGAATTCGCCGCCCGTCGTCGAATCGCAGACGATGCCGACGGAGTGACCGGCGCTGACCTGCGCCTCCGTCAGGTCGCGCACATGCCGGAAAATTCCTCCGACGGGTGAGCGAAAGCAATGGACGATCCTGAGCTTGTCCGCCACGTGGGTTCGTCAGAACAGGCGTTCGCGAACGTAGACCGTATCGCCGGGCAGCAGGGGATCGGAGGTGACCACGCGTCCCGTCATGACCTTGCCATTGATGTCGCGGGTAATGTCGACGCTTTCCTGGTTGGCGCGTGGCGAGAAGCCGCCCGCGATGGCGATGGCCTTTTGCACGGTGAGACCCGGGACATAGGAATACTGGCCGGCGGCACCAACTTCGCCCATGACGAAGATTGGCCGGTAGCGGTCAATCTCGACCGAAACGTCGGGATCGCGCAGATAGCCCTGGCGCAGTTTGTCGGCGATCTCCTTCTCCAGTTGCTGGGCCGTGTGGCCGCGCGCCGGCACTGCGCCCACGAGCGGGAAGGAGAGATAGCCTGACTGGTCGACGTTGTAGGTGTTGGTCAGGCCGTCCTGCTCGAACACTGTGACGCGGACGCGGTCGCCAGCGCCGAGGCGGTAAGGTTGGTCGAGCACCTCGTGAAAGGCCGCAGGTGTTGGCCGATAGCTGGAGCAGCCGGCAAGCATCGATACGGCAAGCAGTGCGCGAAAAAGGGAAGCAGTGCTCTTCATGGCCGGATACGTACCTTCGACTGGCCGCGGCTAGGGTGCGGCAACTTTAAGGATCGAGGCCCGTTATCATCCTGTTAGGGTTAATGGCCGGTAAAGGCGCGAGCCCGATATGTCGAGGATCTGTCGCGGATCGACGAAATACGGGTACTTTTCGGCGGTTTGTTTGCCGCTCGTCAGTAAAGCCTAACAGGTGATTACCGCGATCTTAACGGCTGAGTTACCATAGTTGTTTACGGTGCGTCCGGACTCAGTACCGGAGCAGGGATGCATGTCCGTTCAATCCGCGGCCGCAGACGTCGACGTCGATCTCAGGCAACTCTTCGCCAGTCTTGCGAGGAATTGGCTGCGCATCGCCATTGTCACGCTGGTGGTGACGGGCGCGGCGTTCGCGTTCGCCTCGCTTGCCACGCGGCACTACAAGGCTGAAGCGCAGCTGAAGATCGAGTCGGGCGAATCCGTTTACACTCGGCCAACCGGTGCCAACGACAACGACAAGCCGATTCTTGACGAGGAAGGCATCGCCACCGAGGTCCAGATCGTTTCGTCCACCGACATCCTCAAGCAGGTGGCTTCGAAGCTCAATCTGGCGCGGCTGCCTGAATTCGACGACGCGCTCAACATGTCGGCGCTGAGCAGGTTTCTTGTCATTGCAGGCCTCAAGAGCGATCCGGAAGAGGTTCCACCGGAAGAGCGCGTTCTGAAAAGAATGCGTGAGAAGCTTAACGTCTACAGCGTTGAAAAGACGCGCATCATCGCCATTGAGTTTTCCTCGCAAGATCCCAAGCTCGCCGCCGCCATCCCGAATGCGATCGCCGAAGCCTACATCGCTACCCAGGGCAGCGCGAAAGTTGCATTGAACTCTGCCGCCACCGCCTTTCTGGGACCGGAGATCGCCGATCTGCAGAAGCAAGTGAAGGATGCCGAGGCCAGGGTCGCCAACTATCGCGCCCAGTCGGATCTCTTGATGGGCGGTAACAATTCGGTGCTGGCCACGCAGCAGCTTTCCGAGCTGTCGAGCGAGCTGTCGAGGGTGCGCGCCAACCGTGCGTCAGCGGAGGCGACCGCCAACAGCGTGCGCAAGGCGTTGCAGGGCGGCGGTTCGCTGGATGCCGTGCCTGAGGTCTTGTCGTCGGAACTGATACAGCGCCTGCGTGAGCGCCAAGTCGAGCTAAAGACCAACATAGCCGATCTTTCCACCACCTTGCTTGACAACCATCCGCGCATCCGCGCGTTGAAGTCACAGCTCGCCGACCTCGACGGCCAGATCCGCAACGAAGCGGAAAAGCTCATGAAAGGGCTGATGACCCAGGCGCAGACCGCGCAGGCTCGTGAGAGCCAGCTCGTCGCCGACGTCAACACGCTCAAGGCGGCATCGGCGCGCGCTGGCGAAGAGCAGGTCGAACTGGATGCGCTGCAGCGCGACGCGACCGCTCGGCGCCAGCAGTTGGAATCGTACCAGGCCAACTACCTGGCGGCGGCGTCGCGCAAGGACCGCAACTATCTGCCGGTCGACGCGCGCCTGGTTTCCGAAGCCCAGGCGCCGTCCGAACCCTATTTCCCCAAGGTGGTGCCGATCGTCGGTGCGGCCTTCGCCGCGTCGCTGTTGGTCATGACGATCATCACGCTTTTGCAGGAATTGTTTTCGGGCCGTGCCATGCGTCCGGCCACCGGTGCCCGTTTCGATCGGATCGAACAGGTCGCGATGCCCGTCATCCGACACGAACCGACCGACATCGAGGCGCCGGCAGATGTCGGGCCAGAGGGTAATCGCGCGACTGAGGCGGCGGAGGCGGAGACCGAAACCGCCGCCGCACCGCTCAACGTTGTCGCGGCCGAACCGCCGGTCACGGATGTTGCACCGAAGCATTCCTCATTCGGCGAGATAGATGTCGAGAAAGCCGCGGAGAAACTGATCGCCAGCGGTGCGGCGCGCGCCATCTTCGTGTCGCCGGAAGGCGATGAGGCCGCCGCCTCGGCCATCCTGGTGGCGCGCGAGGTCTCCGACGCCGGCTTGAGGGTGCTACTGCTCGACCTTACCGCTTCGGGAGCAGCTTCGCGGCCGGTGCTGGACAGCGCGCTATTCCCGGGGATAACCAACCTGCTGGCGTCCGAAGCACAGTTCAGCGACGTGATCCACGCCGACCATTATTCGGACTGCCATGTGATTCCGGTTGGCACGGCCGATCCTATTCGTGCCATGCGCGCCGCGGACCGCCTGCCGATCATCATGCAGTCGCTGACCACCGCCTATGATCTCGTCGTGGTCGAATGCGGACCGGCCGACGCGCAGGGCATCAGCCGTCTGGTTGGCGATGCCACGGAGGTCTTCGTGTCCATGCTGGAACCGGACGACGAGGTGGCAAAGGCTACGGTCAGCCTGATCGAAAGCGGCTATCCTGATCTCACCCTGGTGACGCCGGTTGGCCACGAGACGCCGGGAACGCCGGTGCCAGACCGGCGCTCGGCCGCCTGACGGAAAGCCCCGCTAGCGGTCGTCTTCAGCGGCGGCGGATACAATCTGCCCCGCGGTCTTTTTGCGCAGCGACTTGGTCAATTTCCAGATCGTCGGGTTGTGCTTGATGAAGGCTTTCAGGCGCGCTCCTTCTTGCAGGACAAGTGCCAGCAAGCGGCCCTTCAGCGTGAGCGGGACCAGAACCTCGAAATGCTGGGTCTCGATATCGCACCAGAGCCGTTTGTAGGGCTCATCGCCGACGGAGAAGTCGTAGACCGCGAAACCTGTCTCGCAGGCTTCCTGGATGTTGTCGAAGAACAGGAAGTCGCCGGGGCTTGTGTGGCCGAGATCGTCCTCGGCGATCGCGCCGAATTCGCAGATCAGCCGCCCGCCCGAATGGCTGGACCCCGTAATGGCACGCAGCTTGCCGGCAACCTCGAGCCCATGCAGCACAAAGGGTGGCCTGTCCTGCGCCAGCGCGTCGATGAACAATGCGCGGAAGAAGGCGCGAACTTCCGGATCGCCGAATACATTGGCAATGCCCATCTTGCGGAACCGGAATTCCTTCATCTCGAAAAAAGCGTCGAGCAGCCAATGAACCTCTTCCGCGGTCTTTGCCTCGATGCGGCGATGGCTGCCGACGGCATCGAACTTGCGCATCTGGGCGCGATGCTTTTTACGCTTGCGCTTGCCGCTGGCGCGCGCCAGCAGCGCATCGAATCCTCCCGCCAGATCGACGGCCAGCGACAGGTTGGGGCTCGGAAAATGGGGAAGGCGGGCAAGCGGATTGGCAACGCCGTCGAGATCGGGCAGCAATCGCTCCAGCGCGATGAGGTCGATATCCGGTCGCACCCTGCTGATCGCTGATAGCATCGTCCGGACGGCCGCGAGATCCGCCTCGGGCAGCCAGCGTGGATCGCAGGCGGCGAAATTGCCGTTGGCATGGCGGCCACCCATGAAGCGGGCGACGCGGAACGGACCCTTGCGGCTAATCTCCAGCGCCAGCACGAACACCGGCCTGCCTTCGACGCTCAGGGTCGCTATGAGCGGCGCAGGCTCGACTTGCGCCGTCCAATTCCGCACCCATCCCGGACTCTGTGCCGGAGCAAACAGAGCAGAGCGGCAGAAGTCCGCGTATTCAGCGAGCGCTTCGCTGGAGGCCACCGATACAGTTTCAGTCGAATCCCCCGGCAATGCACGCGGCGACGCTTCGGTTGCCGCAAGCCGATTGCCGTCAAATGACGCAGCTGCGTCAACCATCCCTCAATCCTTAAGGCGTACTCATCGCGATTTGGGGGTTCGCGCAGGCGCGTTCCGTGCTGGATGAGCCTAGGCGCAAAAGGTGAATGAATGATCGACGGAGGCGAGGCAATCCGGAAACTGGCGCTTAACGTCGCCCGCTATACCGGCCTTGCTCCGTTGGCAAAGCCGTTCATTGGCGGCATTGGCGCCATCCTGATGCTGCACCGGGTCACTGCGAGGCCGGAAAAGCCCGATAGCGTCAACCGGCACCTGAACATCGCGCCTGAGTTCCTGGACGCGGTTGTCGTCGACATGAAGGCGAATGGCTACATTTTCGTTACGCTGGACGAAGCGATCGAACGCATCAAGTCCGGTGGCAAGGGCGATCAGTTCGCCGCCATCACCGCCGACGATGCCTATCGCGACAACATGACCGAGGCGTTGCCGGTCCTGGAAAAGCACGGTGCGCCAATCACCATCTATGTTGCACCGGGGTTGATCAGCGGCACTGCCGACCTGTGGTGGGAACTGGTCGAGGATGTCGTCCATGCGGCCGATCGGTTGACCCTGAAGACGTCCACTGGTCCGGAAACGATCGATTGTTCGACCCCGGCCAGAAAGCACCAGGCTATTGCGCGCCTGCACGCTCATCTGACCACGGAGGTCCGAGAGGAAGACCAGCGTGCCGTATTGCGCGAACTGGCTGACGCTAGTGGTGTCGACGCGGATGAAATGCGTCTCAGGACATTGATGAACTGGGACGAAATCCGCACCATGGCCGCGCATCCGCTGGTCACGATTGGCTCGCATACGGTCAACCATCGCAGTCTCAAGCGGCTTTCCGAAGCCGATGCACGGCGCGAGATCGAGGATGCCAGGCGTCTCCTGCAGGGTGAGCTGGGTGAGGATGCACGCCACTTTGCCTATCCCTATGGCTATGCCAGCGCGGTCGGTTGCCGCGAAGTGGGTTTTGCGCGCGAGGCCGGCTATGTATCGGCTGTGACGACGCGCCACGGTGTGCTGCGCGCCGAGCACGCCGGTTTCCTGCATGCGTTGCCACGCATTTCCGTCAACGGCCGTTATCAGAGCCTGGCCCATATCCGAACGATGCTCTCGGGCGTGACGACGCCTCTGGCCAACGCCGGCAAGATGGTTGTCACCATCTAGGTCGGGAACGGCACGTCAGCGCTTGGCCCGTGGCTCCAGCATCAGCCACTTGATGATGCCCATCGCCGGCAACACCCAGAGCAGGCCGCTCAGCAGGAAGAAAAGGAAATGCACCAACGGGCTGGACTCCGACAGTCGGGCGACCGCGAAGATCGATGCGAGCAGCGCGTAGATGATGACCAGCGCCACCAGCAGGAACGTTCCTATCAGCTTTTTCAGGCGCACGGGCATGGTTGGCCTCCGGGGCGAGCGTGACGGAACTCGGAGGGATCCGGCATGCTTAGTGTATCTGCCTCGCATAGGCTCTGGCGCGATGCTGTGCAACCCGGCAGATGCGGCGCGACGGCGTGCCGCGCCGCTTGGTCTTGCCACCAAGGTTGCAATGGTCCACCAATCCGCCACTTCCAACCGCCGGAACAAGACCATGGCTGCCATCACCGACGCCGCGCCTTTTATGGCCCGCGACCGCGACCTTCATAACCGGGCGCTGGTTCGCGGCTGGCTGTATGTAGTGCTTCTGGTATTGTTTGCGCTGGTGCTGGTCGGCGGCGCGACAAGGCTCACCGATTCCGGCCTGTCGATCACGCAGTGGAAGCCGATCCACGGCGTGATACCGCCGCTCAATGACGCCGAGTGGCAAGAGGAATTCCAACTCTACCAGCAGATCCCGCAATATGCCGAGCTCAACAAGGGCATGAGCATCGAGGCATTCAAGTCGATTTTCTGGTGGGAATGGGCGCATCGCATCCTGGCGCGCAGCGTCGGCCTGGTCTTCGCTCTGCCGCTGCTGTTCTTTTGGGCGACGCGCCGCATCGAGCGTGGTCTCGGACCAAAGCTCGTCGGTATTCTTCTGCTTGGTGGCCTGCAAGGCGCGATCGGCTGGTGGATGGTGGCGTCCGGCCTGGTCGATCGGGTTTCGGTCAGCCAGTATCGGCTGGCCACGCACCTGACCCTTGCGGCGCTGATCTTCACCGCCACCATGGTTGTCGCGCGCGGACTGGCGCCGCATTCAGAGCCGGCTGCCGACCGTTCGACGCAGCGCCTGGCCGGAATTATCGTGCTGCTGGCACTGATCCAGATCTATCTTGGCGGTCTGGTCGCCGGGCTCGATGCCGGCCTCAGCTACAACACCTGGCCGTTGATGGACGGCAAGATCATTCCGGGCGACCTGCTGATCCTCGAGCCGGCATGGCGCAACTTCTTCGAAAGTCCGAAGACGGTGCAATTCGTGCATCGGCTCGGCGCCTATACGGTGTTCGCCGTGGCGCTATGGCACATGATTGCAACGCGCCGGCGCCAGCCGGGCACCACGCATGCCCGCCGCGCGACAGTCTTGTTCGCGCTGGTGCTGGTGCAGGCTTCGATCGGCATCGGCACGCTGCTGATGCATGTGCCCCTGCACATGGCACTGACGCACCAGGGGTTTGCTCTTGTCGTGCTAGGCTTCGCCGCCGCGCACTGGCGCGGCACCAAGGGTGCTTACCCGTTACCGCATGAAATTGCGCTCGGGAACTGATCCCAAACCGCTCCGCAGGTTACATCCAGAAAGTATTTGAAGACGTCGTCTTCTCGCCATCGAATTCCGCCTGGCGCAACGCGGCGGCGGACGGTGCGGATTGGCTCTGGGCTGCCTTGGCAGCCTTGTCGGCGTCAGCGGCTCTGAGCGCGTCAAGTTTGGCCTGGGCCGTGGCGATATCCTGCTGCAGCTGAGCGGCCTGAACCTGATCCTTGATCGCCTCGGCCTGGTCTTCCATGTCCTGGATCTGCTTTTCAAGCGCTGCCTCCTGGGCTGCATTGCTCGATGAACCGGACGAGGAGTACCGCGCTGCTTGGGAGGAGCCGGAAATCGCGCTGACCATGACAGATCCCTTATGGAGGCAGAACACTTCAGTAGTCCAACATGGTGAACAGTCGGTTACCAGTGCTGTTTGCTCGCGGGATCAGAAGGCCGCCCGCACTGCCCGGATCGCCGTGGCGATCGTCAGTTCCCGGGTTTCGTTCCTGCGCTTCGGAAGGACAGGCGCGTCCATCAGCGCCGAAGCATCAGGTCCATGTTCTGGACGGCGGCACCAGATGCGCCCTTGCCGAGATTGTCATAGACGGCCAGCAGCAGCGCCTGGGCTCGCTTGTCGTTGGCGAAGACGTAGACCTTCATGCGGTTGCTGCCGTTGTAGATCTCCGGATTGATTTCGGGCATGCGCTCCAGATGGGCATAGGGCGCCACTTCGACCACGCCGCCGTCTATGGCGGCGAAGTGGTCGGCGATGGCAGCGTGCAGCTCGGCGCCTGTTGGCACATGGTCGAGGCCGCCAAGTTGCAGCGGCACGACGGTGATCATGCCCTGAGCGAAATTGCCGACTGCCGGCTGCATGATCGGATCATGCGACAGTTTCGCATAGGCACGGAGCTCCGGCACATGCTTGTGCTGAAGCGTCAGGCCATAGGGCAGGAATTCCGACGCGTCCTCGCCCTTGGCGACATAGTCCTCGATCATAGGGCGACCACCGCCCGAATAACCGGAGATGCCGTTGACGGTGATCGGAAAATCGGCCGGCAGCAGGCCGGCCGCAACCAGCGGCCGCAACGTCGCGATCGGCCCCTGCGGCCAGCAGCCCGGATTGGCGACGCGTTTCGCGGAGGCGATCTTCTTGGCCTGGTCCTTGTCCATCTCGGCGAAGCCGTATTCCCAGCCATCGGCCACGCGATGCGCGGTCGAGGCATCGATGACCTTGGTGGTGTCGTTGGTGATGAGCGAGACGCTTTCCTTCGCCGCATCGTCGGGCAGGCACAGGATCGCTACATCGGCGGCATTGAGGAATTCAGCCCGCGCCGCCGTTTCCTTGCGGCGCTCGGTCGGAATGGAAATGATCTCGAGGTCGCCGCGCTCGGCAAGCAGCGCCCTGATCTGGAGGCCGGTGGTGCCGTGTTCGCCGTCGATGAAGATTTTCGGTTTCATTGCCAATCGTTCCGCCTGAATGTCCTGCTATTTCAACGCTAAATGCCGTTGCCGTGATTCATTGCGGCACCGTGGCCGCCATTGTTCATCTCCTCGAGCCGGGCCTTTCGTTCGGCCAGCAGCCCGAGATACTGCATCGCCACCATCGAGCCGGCGATCGCCGTTATATCGGCGTGATCATAGGCCGGTGCAACCTCGACAACGTCGGCGCCGACAATATCGACCTGGGTAAGCTGACGCAGCGTCGACAGGATCTTCGCCGAGGAGGGGCCGCCGGCGACCGGAGTGCCCGTTCCCGGCGCGAAGGCCGGATCAAGGCAATCGATGTCGAAGGTAAGGTAGGTCTTCTTGCCACCGGTGCGGTCGACAATGGCATAGGCGATATCCGACGCCCGCATTTCCTCGATCTCATGGCCGTACAGGATCTTGATGCCGAACGTGTCAGGGGCGTGGGTGCGGATGCCGATCTGGATGGAGCGGTCGGGGTCGATGATGCCCTCCTTGACGGCGCGGCCGACAAACGAGCCATGGTCGATGCGCTTGCCGTCATCCTCCCAGGTGTCCTGGTGGGCGTCGAACTGCACCAGGGCCAACGGACCGTGGATGGCGGCATGCGCCTTGAGCAGCGGCCAGGTGACGAAATGGTCCCCGCCCAGCGTCAGCAGAAAGGCGCCGGATTTCAGTATCTTCGCCGCCTCGCGTTCGATCGTGCCGGGCGTCTTCTGGTGATTGCCGCTGTCGAGCAGGCAGTCGCCATAGTCGACCACCGCGAGGTGTTCGAACAGATCGGTCGAGAACGGATATTGCGGGTCGTTGTCGAGAATGGCCGATGCGCGGCGAATCGCCTGCGGTCCGAATCGGGCACCAGGCCGATTGGTCACGGCGGCGTCGAATGGAATGCCCCAAACAACCGCGTCCGCGCCCTTCACGTCCTTCGTGTATTTGCGCCGCATGAACGACAGCGCGCCGGCATAGGTCGGCTCGAACGATGCGCCCGTCTTGGAACGGGCGGTGAAGGCATTGTCGATGTTTCTGTTCGGCATCGCGGGTCCTCAGGTTTCATCGGGGAGCACAACTACAGAACCGGCACGGAACATGCCAGTCAAAGCTTGGGAAACGAAATGGCACCGCGGGGATGCCATGGCGAGACAGGATTTGTATCATCATGACCCAGGCCGCATTCCTCAACCCCACCCATGCCCCGGTGCTGGCCCAGACAGGTGCAAGGGCCGGCACGCGCTTCCTGGTTCTCGATTCCTGGCGAGGCATCTGCGCGCTGTTGGTCGCTCTGTTCCATTTCCCGACCAGCTCGATGATTTCGCAAAGCGCCTTCATTGGCTCGTCTTACCTCTTCGTCGATTTCTTCTTCGTGCTGTCCGGTTTCGTCATCGCCTCCAGCTATGGCAACCGGTTGAATGAACCTGACGACGTCGCCCGCTTCGCGCTGGTGCGCCTTGGCCGCATATATCCGCTGCATCTTGTCATGCTGCTTGCCTTCGCCGCCTTCGAGACCTTGCGACTGGTGCTGCCGCAACTGAATGGGACAGGGGCTGCGCCCTTTACCGGCGGTTTCGATATCAAGAGTTTCTTCGCCAATCTCTTCCTCTTGCAGGACCTTGGTTTTGAGAACCAACTGACCTGGAACGCGCCGAGCTGGAGCATTTCGGCGGAGTTTTTTGCCTATCTCCTGTTTGCCGCGGCCGTTTTTGTCGCCGGCGCGCGCGCCTGGGTCTGGTTCGTCGCCGCGGTGGTTACGGCGCCGCTGTTCCTGCTTGCCTTCTCCACCCATCACATGGATGTGTCCTTCGATTTCGGCTTCATCCGCTGTTTGTACGGTTTCTCACTGGGCGCGCTGCTTGCATGGTTTCAGCATGATTCCATTGCAGAGGCGCGACAGGCCCTTGCCGAGGGCGGCGCCCGGCTTGCCTGGACCGTTGCGGAAATCGTGATGGTCGCGGTGATCGTTGTTTTCGTCTCGCTGGCAGGCGACAGCGATGTCGGGATCGCGGCGCCATTCGTGTTCGCACTCGCGCTTTATCTCTTTGCGCATGAGGGCGGCTGGATCAGCGCCATGCTGCGCGCTCCCGCCATGCTGACGCTCGGCGGTTTGTCCTATTCCATCTACATGGTCCACATCTTCGTTCAGGCGCGCATGATCAACGTTGCCGGGCTGATACAGCGCAAGTTCGGCATGGGCCTTATCGGTGAAATCTGGGTGCGTGACCACGACGCAATCGGCTTTGGCGCCGGTTCGCCATGGATAGGGTTTGTTGCCATCGTCACGATGCTGGTCGCCACCGTCGCCATTGCGTGGTTCACTTGGCGCTTCGTCGAAATGCTGGGGATGACCTGGTTCCGCCGGCTCGCCAAGCGCATCTGAGGTAGGGTTCGCAACGGGCCTGTAGCCGGCTTCGTTCACCGGCCTGTCACGGGCGTCGCCTATCCGGGTCTCGATCCGGCAAGGAGCGATTCTCGATGCGGACCCTCTGGCTCAGCCTTCTGCTTTCCGCCGTGCTGGCCGCCTCTGTCAGTCAGTCATCGGCAGCCGAAACGCGCGCCAGGGAGATCCTCGACCGCTTCGAGCACGCAAACCAGTGGCGGGACCACGTCATGGTGGCCGCGCATCGCGCCGGTGGCATGCAGGCTGGCAAGACGATCTATCCCGAAAACTCGCTCGCTGCCGTGGAAGGCTCGATCGCGCTCGGCGCCGAAATCGTCGAGGTCGACGTCCGGCGTTCGAAGGATGGTGAGTTCGTCGTCATGCATGACAGCTGGCTCGATCGCACGACGACCTGCAAGGGCGAAGTGGTCGAGCATACGCTGGCTGAGCTCAAGAACTGCAGGCTGATGGTCGAGGGGACCGGCGTTGCCACCGATGAGATGGTATCGACGCTGCGCGAGATGCTGGCCGCGACAAGGGACAGGATCCTCATCAACCTCGACAACAAGCTCGATGTCGGGGATCTCACCGGCATGATCGCGGTCGCCCGCGACCTGGGCATGGCGGAGCAGGTGATCGTCAAGGAGAACCTGTGGAATGCCGCAAGGATCGCCGCGGTAAAGGCCGTCATGGACGCGATCGGCGACTTCCAGTTCATGCCGATCATCGCCGATGACGCGGTTCGCGACGCCGCTTTCGCCGAGACGGTAGACCAAGCCTTCCCGATGCGCGCGGCCGAACTCATCCACTGGCGGGCAGGCGCGGAAACATTGACCGAGACCGGCGGCCCGCTGTTCAGCCCGCGCATGCGCGCTGTGGCTGTCAGGGGCGACTGGCACATCTGGGCCGACACCTACGCCATCGTCAACAAGCCAGGCGGCTTCCTTGCCGGCGGGCGTGGCGACGAACTCGCGGTTCAGGCCAGCCTGCCGCGCGAAGCGTATGGCTTCTGGGCCGAGCACGGCGCGACCATCATCCAGACCGACGAGCCGAAGGCGGCGATCGACTGGCTGACGGCGAATGGCTACCGTGTGCCTTATGCCGGGCGTGCCGAGCCCGCCGCCACTGCCAGCATCAACTGAGACACGCATTGAGGGGGCTGGCGCCAATCGCCGCGGGCTGGTCTTTCCTGACGGAACGGTGTCAGGACGCAAGCGCTACCCATGGGTATGTCAAATACCCTGGTTTTCAACCGCCCTGCAAATCTCGCCTACGCCGCCACCATAGGCGCGACAAGTCTAGGCTTCGTGGTGGTGCAGCTTGACGTCTCGATCGTCAACGTTGCCCTGACAAGGATAGGGGCCGCGCTCTCGATCGGTATCGACGGGCTGCAATGGGTTGTCGATGCTTATACGCTTTCCTTCGCATCGCTGCTGCTTGCCGGTGGGGCGCTTGGCGACAGGATCGGCGCACGCCGCGTTTTTGTCGGCGGCTTGGCGCTGTTCAGCATCGCATCCCTGTTTTGCGGGCTGGCCGAGAGTGCCTGGGTGTTGATCGCGGCACGTGCTGTACAAGGCGCGGGAGCCGCCACGCTGATGCCGTGCTCGCTGGCGCTGCTCAATCGCGCCTATGCGGCCGACAAGGGCCAGCGCGCCCGAGCCGTAGGTCTGTGGACCGCGTCGGGTGGTATCGCGCTGTCCGCCGGGCCGGTGCTGGGTGGGTTCATGCTCACGTCGCTGGGGTGGGGAAGCATTTTCTTGATAAACCTGCCCATCGGCGCCCTTGCCATATGGATGGCATACCGGTTTCTCGACGAGACACCCCTCAAGGACGAAAAACCGCCGATCGACTGGGCAGGGCAGGGACTTGCCGTCCTGACCTTGTTCGCGCTGACCGGTGTCTTCATCGAAGCCGGGCCATTTGGCTGGACCTCGCTGCCCATCATCAGTGGAATCGTGGTTGCCATCGCTGCCGGAGCAACGTTTCTCCTGGTTGAAAGCAGGACAAAGGCGCCGATGTTCTCCCTCGATCTGTTCGCGCGCCGTGTTCCTGGGGTGACGAGCTTCGTCGGACTTGCGGTGAATATGACGCTTTACGGCACGATCTTCATGCTCAGCTTCTATTTTCAGCAGGAAAGGCACTATTCGCCGCAAATGACCGGCCTGGCATTTCTGCCGTTCATGGCGGCCGTCACCGTGTCGAACGTGGCAGCTGGGCGGATCGTCGCGAAATATGGCGCACGTATCCCTATGGCTGCCGGCCTGTTGATTGGAGCGGTTGGTTTCGCCTTGATGGCTCTCGTGCAGTCCGACACATCCTATACCTCGATGATCTGGCGCCTCGTGCTACTTCCGGTTGGCATCGGGCTTGCGGTTCCCGCAATGACCACGGCGTTACTGCAGTCCGTGCCGACAGCAAAGTCCGGTACTGCCTCGGGCATGCTCAACACCGTCAGGCAGTCAGGTGGCGCAATCGGTGTGGCACTGTTCGGGTCGGTGCTGACACTGGGCACGATTACCGGCATGCGGCTCGCGTTCCTGGCGTCCGCGATTGCCGTGGCGGGCTCGGCGATCTGCGCCTTCGTGTTCATTCGGGATGCCGATACGTCGGGATGATCGAGCGATTCATGCAAAAAGGCCGCCCGGAGGCGGCCTTCTCGATTGTCTGGAACTGCGTAGCGCTTAGCGCTTCGAGAACTGGAACGAACGACGGGCCTTGGCCTTGCCGTACTTCTTGCGCTCGACGACGCGGCTGTCGCGGGTCAGGAAGCCGCCCTTCTTGAGCACGGCGCGCAGCGCCGGCTCGTAGTAGGTCAGCGCCTTGGAGATGCCGTGACGAACAGCGCCGGCCTGGCCGGAGAGACCGCCGCCGACAACGGTCGCGACGATGTCGTACTGACCGGCGCGGTTCGAAGCGATGATCGGCTGGTTGAGGATCATCTGCAGGACAGGACGCGCGAAATAGACAGCGAATTCCTTGTCGTTGACGACGATCTTGCCGGAACCCGGCTTCACCCAGACGCGCGCGATGGCGTTCTTGCGCTTGCCGGTGGCATAGGCGCGGCCCGACTTGTCGAGCTTCTGGACGTGGACGGGTGCCGCCGGCTGGGTGTTGGTGTTGCCGGTGGCGGCGCCCAGTTCTGCGAGCGAGGAAAGCTCAGCCATCTTATGCGACCTTCTTGTTCTTGGAATTCAGCTTGGCCACGTCGAGAACTTCGGGCTGCTGGGCGACATGCGGATGCTCGGCGCCTGCATAAACGCGCAGGTTCTTCATCTGGCGACGGCCGAGCGGACCACGCGGAACCATGCGTTCCACGGCCTTCTCGACGACGCGCTCGGGGAAACGTCCCTCAAGCAGCTGGCGCGCGGTGCGCTCCTTGATGCCGCCGGGGTGCCCGGTGTGCCAGTAATAGACCTTGTCGGTGAACTTCTTGCCGGTGAACACCACCTTGTCGGCATTGATGACGATGACATTGTCGCCGTCGTCGACATGCGGGGTGAAGGTCGGCTTGTGCTTGCCGCGAAGATGATTGGCGATGACAGTGGCGAGACGACCGACGACGAGACCCTCGGCGTCAATCAGGATCCACTTCTTCACCACATCCGCAGGCTTCTGCGAAAAGGTTGTCATGTGTTTTCTGCTTTCGTTTCGGACCTTCACGAGTGAAGGCGTTTCTTGTTGCTTGGATTGGCGTAGAGCGTGCCCGCCGCCAATAACAAAACGGCGGCCTTTGCGGGCCGCTGCTTCGTGAGGGCTTATAGGTGAGGGGAAACGGCGCGTCAAGGCAGCCGAAAAGCTCCTTGGCGAAGAAAGAATAGCAAAAACAAAGCGCTAGGTAAAAGGTATTATTTTACCACATCATCATTGCGCTTCGGCGGGATCGAATAGGTCCCGGTGGCGTGGGCTATCGTGTGTTGATCCGGCCCGGCGACGATGTCGATATCGAACACCATCAGGCTCTTGCCAAGCTTCAGGATGCGACAATGGCCATCGATCGGGCCGGCTTCAGCCTTGCGCACGAAATTGATGTCGAGGTTGACGGTGACCGAAAGCGCGTCCGGTCCGGCATGAGACAGCACGCAGACGTAACCGCCAATGTCGGCCAGCGTGAACAGCGATGGGCCGGACACGGTTCCGCCGGGACGCAGGTGCCGCTCGCCGGCATTGAGCCGCACGATGCAGCCGCCCGGGAATACGTCGATCGCCTCATAATATTTGAACTGCTCGTTGAGTTGCGGATAGACGGTTTCCATCAGCGCGTTGACTTGCGTCGCGGTCAGCACCGGCTTGAGATTGCTCTGGGCGGGCATGACGGTCTCCCTCGTGATGTGCCTGTTTGAACGCAGCCGGCTATCTCTGGCAACACCGTTCAGCCGTCATTGGTGACATCCTATGCCATCAGGACAAATGCAGGGCAGCCTTGTCGCTTGTGCCAGCAATCGGTTTGAGGGTGTTGGATGAAGCGAGATGGCATACTAGATTGAACTCACACAACCATGATCGAGAATCGCGGAGAAACGACCGTGGCGGAAATCGTTGCCATCAAGCCGGCTGTGGCCGAAGGTCCCGTCGTTGCCCGTGTGGACAAGGGCGTGCTGCGGCTGACGCTGGCCAATCCACCTGCCAACGCCTTGTCCTTGGCGGTAATGGAGGTGCTGACGGCGGAACTCGATCGGGCACGCGACGACAAATCCATCCGCGTCGTCATCTTGTCGTCGTCCGAAAAGGTATTCTGCGCCGGGCACGACCTCAAGGAAATGACCGCGCATCGCGCCGATGCCGACCGGGGCAGGGCGTTCTTCGAAAAGACATTTGCTGCTTGCGCCGCCCTGATGCAGGCGATCGTGCGCCTGCCGAAACCGGTGATCGCCGAAGTCGATGGGCTGGCGACGGCGGCTGGCTTGCAACTGGTCGCGAGCTGCGATCTCGCAATCGCCTCGCATGAGGCGACGTTCTGCACGCCAGGCGTCAACATCGGCCTGTTCTGTTCGACGCCGATGGTGGCGCTGTCGCGCAACGTGTCGCGCAAGCATGCGATGGAAATGCTTTTGACCGGCGAGACGATCGATGCTGCGACGGCCAAGGAGTTCGGCCTGGTCAACCGCGTCGTGCCGCGCGAATATCTGAATCAGATTGTCACCAAATACGCGCAAACCATTGCTTCCAAATCATCCTTGGTCGTGAAGACCGGCAAGGAAGCGTTCTACGAGCAGGCCGAAATGGGGCTGGCGGACGCCTATGCCCATACCGGCCGCGTCATGGTCGAGAACATGCTCGCGCGTGATGCGGAAGAAGGCATCGGCGCCTTCATCGGCAAGCGCAAGCCGGAATGGTCCGAGGAATAGGATGGAGCCTCGGATCTCCATCATCACGATTGCCACGGACGATCTCGACCGCGCGGTCCGCTTCTACGAGGCTATGGGCCTGACCCGCCACGCCGGGATCACCGACGGCGTCGCCTTCTTCCAGATGGGCGGCGCCATTCTCGGCCTTTTCCCGCGCGAAAGCGCCGAAGAGGATTCCGGCATCACCTTCGGCAAGACGCCCTCTGCTGTCTATCTCGCCTACAACACCCGCTCCGACGCCGAGGTCGACGAGGTTCTGGCACAGGCCGAGAAGGCCGGCGGTCGCATCGTCAAGCCGGCCGGCCGCGCCTTCTGGGGTGGCTGGTACGGCTATTTCGCCGATGCCGACGGCCATATCTGGGAAGTGGCGCACAATCCGGCCTTTCCGATCGCGGAAGACGGCACGATTTCGCTGCCGGATTGACGCTAACCCATGGCCTATCGCAAGCAACTGACGCGGCTCAAGGCGCCCTACCTGAAGCGTATCCTTTTGGAGCCGGCGCGCGTTGAGGACTGGGAAAAATACCCCTGGAACCTGCCGCTGTTTCGCGGCCAGTCGTTCGAACTCCAATTCACGACCCCGATCACCATCATCGTCGGCGAGAACGGCACGGGAAAATCCACCTTGCTCGAGGCGATCGGCGCGCTGGCCGGCTATGATGAGGCCGGAGGCGGCAAGGGATACAGGCCTGTCGACCACTCCGACGCCATCGACAAGAGCGGCGCGGCTCTCGCCGATACGCTGCGTGCGCACTGGCTGCCGAAGGTCACCGCCGGCTGGTTCTTCCGCGCCGAATCCTTTTACTCCGTCGCCCGCTATCTCGACCAGTCGGCGCTCGAGGACCCCTTCAAGCCGCCGCCACCCGACTTCCTGTCCTGGTCGCATGGCGAGGGCTTCATCCGATTCTTCGAGGAACGCTGCAGCAGGCAAGGCATCTACATCCTGGACGAGCCTGAAAGCGCGCTCTCGCCGTCGCGCCAGATCGAGTTGCTGAAGATGCTTGGGCGCATGGACAGGTCGGGCACCGCGCAGGTGATCATGGCCACGCACTCGCCGCTGCTGATGGCTTGTCCCGGCGCGCGGCTTTTCCGCATCAGCCGGTTTGGGCTCGATCCCACGGATTTTCAGGACACCGACCATTTTCGCATGTTCAGAGACTTCTGCATCGACCCGCAGTCCTTTATGGCGGAAGCGCTCCAGGAGGACGGGGAATGACGGCAGGCGCGGATGATCTTGATTGGCAGGTCGAACAGACGTGCCTGGAAGGATGCCCGGCAGCCAGGGAGATCGTGGTTGACGGTTGGCTTCTGCGCCAGTCCGGCGGAAAGACGCGGCGCACCAACTCGGCCAATCCTCTGCGAGGCAGGACCGCAGCGCCGGAAACCGTGCTTGCCATGGTTGAGGCATTCTATGGCGAGCATCAGCAGACGCCCTTGTTTCGGATTCCCGACATCGCCGCCGAGATGGACGCAGTCCTCGACAGCCGTGGCTACAGCTTCGAAGGCGGGACCATCCATCTCTATGCTGGCATGGACGAATTGAAGGATGTGCCGGACCATCAGGTCGTGGTGTCGCCGACGCCGGGCGAGGATTGGTTCGAGGCGCGGTTTCGCATGGGATCTTATAGTGCCACGGACGGTCGCGTCTTTCGCGACATGACGGGGCTGATCACCGGCGACAAGGCGTTCGCGTCAACCGAACGCGACGGTGAAGTCGCCGCCGTGGCTTATGGCGTGATCCGTGATGGGCTGCTTGTCGTGGAGTCGGTTGAAACCGATGGACGCTTCAGGCAGCAAGGGTTGGGCCGCAGGACTGTCGGCGGCCTGATCGGCTGGGCTCGGCACCAGGGTGCATCGGCGGCATGCCTGCAGGTGGTCGCGGACAACGCGGCGGGACGGGCGCTCTACGCCTCGCTCGGATTCAACCGGGAACTTTACCGATATCACTACCGCAGGAAGGCCATTTCGGCATGAACCACGACACCTATGACAATGCCTACATTGCCGGCATCCTCAATTCGGTGAAGACCGTGGCCATGGTCGGCGCATCCGCCAACGATGTTCGGCCCAGCTATTTCGTGCTGAAGTACCTGCTGGCCAAGGGGTTCTCGGTGTTCCCGATCAACCCTGGCCATGCCGGCAAGGAAATCCTCGGCCGCATGACCTATGCGAGCCTTGCGGATGTTCCCGAGCCCATCGACATGGTCGATGTTTTCCGCAACGCTACGGCGATTCCCGGGATCATCGACGAGGTCATGAAGCTCGATCCGCTGCCCAAGGTAATATGGATGCAGCTCGGCGTGCGTCATGACGAAGCAGCAGTGCGCGCCGAAGCGGCCGGCATCAAGGTGGTGATGAATCGCTGCCCCAAGATCGAATATGGCAAGCTGTCGGGCGAGATCGGCTGGACCGGCGTCAATTCCGGTGTGCTGTCATCGAAGAAGCCGTTGATGCGGTCTGGTTTTCAGAGTTTTGGTGTGCGACAGAAATGATGCGTGTCGCCCAACAGCGCGCAGCGGTTTTGGGACAACGACATGCACAAGAAAGATGTCTTAGGCGCGTCGCATAAATCGCATTAACCGCGACGTTGCCCTAGGCGAAAAATTATTCCGGGAAGAAACAGGTTTTCTCGCGCGTTCATCGCAGATCGTTCGCCGAAAGGTATTTTCTTCTTTGCATTCGCGCCTGGGCTTCGCCAAGAATGCCCCGCGATTTAAGAGTTTCAAAAAGGGAGGTTTTCCATGACCCGTACGCCCGGTTTCAACACGCTCGCCGTCCATGCCGGCGCCAAGCCGGATCCGGCAACGGGCGCGCGCGCAACGCCGATCTACCAGACCACCTCCTTCGTCTTCGATGATGCCGACCATGCCGCCTCGCTGTTCGGGCTGAAGGCCTTCGGCAACATCTACACCCGCATCATGAATCCGACCCAGGCTGTGCTGGAAGAGCGCGTTGCGGCACTCGAGGGTGGGACAGCGGCACTCGCGGTCGCCTCCGGTCACGCCGCCCAGGTGATTGTTTTCCACAATCTGATGCGGCCCGGCGAGAATTTCATTGCCGCCAACAAGCTCTATGGCGGGTCGATCAACCAGTTCGGCCATGCTTTCAAGAATTATGGCTGGGAAGTCCGCTGGGCCGACACCAACGACCTGTCGACCTTTGAAAACCAGATCGACGACAAGACCAAGGCCATCTTCATCGAGAGCCTTGCCAATCCGGGCGGTACCTTCGTCGACATCGAGAAGATCGGCGAGATCGCGCGCAAGCATGGCCTGCCGCTGATCGTCGACAATACGCTGGCTTCTCCCTACCTGATCCGGCCGATCGAGCATGGCGCCGACATCGTCGTCCATTCGCTGACCAAGTTCATCGGTGGCCACGGCAATTCGATCGGCGGCGTCATCGTCGATGGCGGCACTTTCGACTGGTCGAAGTCGGGCAAATACCCGATGTTGTCCGAGCCGCGCCCCGAATATGGTGGCCTTGTCCTTCACGAGACCTTCGGCAATTTCGCCTTCGCTATCGCGGCGCGCGTGCTGGGCCTGCGCGACCTCGGCCCGGCTATTTCGCCGTTCAACGCCTTCCTGATCCTGACCGGCCTGGAAACCCTGCCGCTGCGCATGCAGCGCCATTGCGACAATGCGGTCACGGTGGCTGCCTGGCTGTCCAACCACCCCAAGGTCGCCTGGGTGAACTACCCCGGCCTGCCCAGCGACAAGAACAACGCGCTGCAGAAAAGATACTCGCCGCTTGGCGCCGGCGCTGTCTTTACGTTTGGCCTCAAGGGCGGCTATGCGGCGGGCGTCAAGTTCGTCGAGTCGCTTGAACTGTTCTCGCACCTCGCCAATGTCGGCGACACCAAGTCGCTGGTCATCCACCCGGCATCGACAACGCATCGCCAGCTTTCCGATGAGCAGAAGGTGAAAGCCGGGGCTGGCCCGGACACGGTGCGGCTGTCGGTCGGTATCGAGGATGTCAACGACATCGTCGCCGACCTCGAACAGGCGCTGGCCAAGGTTTGATCATGAGCGGATCGAATTTCCTGTCCCTCGACGCCAAAAGCGTCGAGGCCGAGGCTGGTGCGCCGGCAGAGGGTCGCCTCATTTCAGGCGATCCGAAATTCCGCACCTGGAATGTCGAGGAACGCGACGGCGGGCTCTACGCCGGCATCTGGGAATCGACGCCGGGCAAATGGCGGATCGAATATGATGAGTGGGAGTTCTGCCACATCCTGTCCGGTGTGTCGGTGATCACGGAGGAGGGCGGCGAGGCGCGCATCGTCCAGGCGGGCGACAGCTTTTTGCTGAGGCCTGGCTTCAAGGGAAGCTGGGAAGTGCTTGAAACGACTCGCAAGGAATATGTGATCAAGCTTTGACGACGCGACATCAGCCGGCAAGGGCGTCGATGTCATCCGCGCAAACCAGGTGCTTAAGCGCCTCGAATTTACCCGTCGGCCAAGCGTAGATCTCGAGCGCGAGCAGCTTCTTCGTTGTTTCTTCGGCAAATCGCGGCTTGATCGGTCTTGCCGGGTTTCCCGCGACGATCGTGTAGGGCGCCACGTCCTTGGTCACGATCGCTCCCGAAGCGATGACCGCGACTTCACCGATTGAGACGCCGGGCATGACCATGGCGCGCATCCCGATCCAGACACCATCGCCGATGGTGGTGTCGCCCTTGCCGACATAGGCGTCGACAATGAATTCGGCGAATGAATAGAGGCTGAACCCGTCCATCCGGTGGGTGTGGTTGCCCCCGAGCAGGATCACCGCTTCCGCGCCGATGCATACATAATCGCCGATATGCAGCTGATTGATCGGCCAGACGGGTTGCCAGGCCTCCAGACTGTAATCGCCGATATGCAGCATAGCGCACCACGCTGTCCTCGAACGAACCTGACCATGCGTCGCTATAGTAGCTGTGTGTACCCCGAAAATGGATGTTCGGATTGCTGACGGTCTCGTGCGGATACTCCACTTTGGACCAGTGCTTGTCGGCTGGATTTTCGGCGATGGTCATGGCGAGGCTCCGTCGCTGAAATCTGTTTGCCACCACATCAGCTGCGGGCTGCAAGCTCACAAATGGACGGCGAGCGCTTCCAGCCCGTGGAAGTGGTAGGTGTCGCGAAAGCGCGGCTGTTCAACAAGATGCAGCTGCGGATGCCGCTCGAACAGCGTCTTGAGCGACACCTGCAGTTCGAGCCGGGCGAGCGGCGCGCCGATGCAGAAATGGATGCCGGCCCCGAATGAGACGTTCTTCTGGTCCTCGCGGCCGGCATTGAAGGCGGATGGATTGGCGAAGGCCTTCGGATCATGGTTGGCCATGCCGAGCAGCAGGCCGATCGTCTGGCCTGGCTGCACGACGATGCCTGGGGCCAGTTCGATCTCCTGGTAGGCGTAGCGCGTGAACATGTGCAGCGGCGCGTCGAAGCGCAGGCATTCCTCGACCGTCGCCGCGGTTGCATCGGGCGAGCTGAAGAAGCGACGCGGGTCGCCACCTTGCGCCAGGATCGAGCGTACGGCGTTGCCGGTCTGGTGGACCGTTGCCTCATGGCCGGCATTGAGCAGCAGGATGGCAGAGGATACCAACTCGTCCTCGGAGAGCTTCTGGCCATCCTCCTTAGCCGAGATCAGCAAGGATAGCAGATCGTCGCCCGGCTTTTTGCGCCGCTCGGTGACGTAGCCGCGCAGGAAATCCGAGAATTCGCGCGCGGCGCGGTTGGCCGTATCCTCGGTCTCGCGCGTTCGGCCATGCATGTACATGGCGACCATCTGGTGTGACCAGTCGAGCAGTTGCGGCCCCATCTCGACGGGAACGCCGAGCATTTCGGCAATGATGGTGATCGGCAGCGGCGCGGCGAATGCAGGCAAGAGATCGACGGGGCCGGCCGGGTCGAACCGGTCGATCAGCTCGTTGGCGAGCGCCTCGACACGCGGCCTAAGCCGCTCGACCTGGCGCGAGACGAAGGCGCGATTGACCAGCGTTCTAAGCCGCGTATGCACCGGCGGCTCCAGTTCAAGCATCGAATTGGCCTCGATGCCGTCGAATGCTCGCAGATGCGTGCGGTCCTGGCCGATGCCCCGGCTGTCGGGAATGCCTGCGGGGTTCTGGCGACCGAAGCGGCGATCGCGCAGCAGCCGGTTGACGTCGTCAAAGCCACCAAAACACCAGAAGCCGAACTCTTCCCAAAAGATTGCATTCGATGCGCCATGCAGGCAGGCATAGGCTTCATACGGATTCAGGAAAAAGGCCGGCTCATGCGGATCGAGCCGCAAATGGCGGGTGGCTGAATCGAAGGTCACGTAGGGCGGTGGCGGGATCATATCGGTCATGCTGGATCACTAGCGCGCCTTGCCAGCCTTGTGCCAGACCGTATGTTGACGCGGTCCTAGTACTCCAAAGTCGAATGAATTGTGCCAGCCAGGTAGTGATGGAAAGTCGGTTCCTATGAATGTGATCGTGGTTGGCGCGGGTATTGCGGGTCTGTCCACGGCATGGTCGTTGGTCAAGGCCGGGCACAGTGTTTCCATTGTCGAGCAAGGGCCGATTCCCAATCCGCTCGCCGCATCGGGCGATCATCACCGCATCATCCGCCGCGCCTATCGGGCCGGCACCGGTTACGGCCGGTTGATCACCGAGGCCTATGCGGCCTGGGACGAGATATGGGCCGACCTCGGCGAGAACCACCTAGATGCCAGAGGCTTCCTCTGCATCTCGCGCGAACCGGGCGACGAGGCCGAGGAATATCGCGAGGGCCTGGAGGAGGGAAATTTTCCGTTCGAGCTCTTCGAACCCGACGCCGCGGTCAAGCGCTGGCCTTTCCTTGAGCCGGGCTCGTTTCGCTACGCGTATTTTTCCTCGGAAGGCGGCGCGCTGCATTGCCGCAAGATCGCGGCGGGACTTGCAAAATGGCTGCGCGCCAACGGCGCCAATGTTTACGAACACAGCAAGGTGACGGAAATCGATGCCGAGGCCGGCCATATCGTGCTGGAGAGCGGCGAGACGATGCAGGCCGATCGCATCGTCGTCACGGCCGGCGCCTGGGTCCTGAAGCTGTTCCCGGAGCTTGACGGCGAGTTGAAGACCTATCGAACCGCTCTTGCCTATGCCGAACCGCCGGCCGATTTCAAGGCGGCCTGGGAAACAGCCCCTGTCATTCTCGATGTCGGCGGCAAGACCGATGGCTACATGATCCCCCCAACAGGCGGCGCCGGCATGAAGTTCGGCTCGGGCCTGCACAAGGTGCCAACCAGTGACGCGGACTGGAACCGTGAGCCGGTCGCGGGCGAGGGCGAAGCGATCCGCAATCTGTTTTCGCCGCCGATCGCCCGCATCGAGGAGTATCGGGTCACCGAAGTCGTCACCTGTGCCTACACGTTCACCGCCGACGAGAAATTCCTGGCGCAGAAGAAAGGCAAATGCCTGATCGTCTCGGCCTGCTCCGGCCATGGCTACAAGTTCGGCGCGGCGGTCGGCAGGCGCGTCGCGGCAGCGCTCGGCAACAGCGATATCGTCGGCCTGAAGACATGGCTCAGGGCCGAGGCGGTTTGAGTTGCCTCTAATCCTGGCAATGCCTGGGAATATGCACGCGGCGCCAGCCCGTTGATCCTTCTCTGACCACGACCCGTCGCGCCACGGTCTGGTAGGACGGTGGAATGTCGATGACGCGCCTTTGCTCTGGCCGCACCAGCACCTCCTCCGCGATACTGTCATACTCGGCTGGAATGACGACGCGGCGCGTGCGCTCAGGCTCTACCACCACGGTCTCGGCGACGCGCTGATAGCGCGCCTTGCGCCAGACCTTGCACAGCACCCTGCGGCCGTGGATGACGCGCCATTCCCAGGCATAGCCGCCATCATCGACCCTCACGGTATGGTAGACGGTTCGGGTGATGGCCGGCACGATCTCGTATCTGACCTGTGCCGGCACGGTCTGCACCACGCGCTCGCGCGTGCCATAGATCGGCGGGGCGTAGTCCACCAGCTGGCCGGCGGGACTGACCAGTACGTTTTCATAGACTGTATCGTAGACCGCGGGCCGGTTGACCGGTTCGTAGCATTCGACGGCGCGGCCTCCCGCCTCCGTCTCTGAAATTGTACCGAGGACGGTCAGCCCGGCGACTGCGAAGGATGCGGCTTTCCTGAACATGGCACTCCCCCTGTTGAACCGTGCGAAGTGGTTCAACGTTGAATTGTAGGGGAAGTGGTGTCGAGGGGAAGTGGATTCGCCGCATTTCGTTAAGCTACGCGGTTAAGAAATCGCTACGCGGCGATGATCGCGCTTTCTTCGCGTCAAGCTCGACGAAAGGGCCGGGACGATGCTAAGGGCATCATACAGTTCCCTTGGCGGCAACCTTAATGCGACTTAACCGGATGGCTAGGCCTCCCGGCCTTGCGCAAGGGTGAGCCGGCATCCTATTTACAGCACAACGATCCAGAACCGATTCTGCCCGACCTGCAAACATCTCCCGGCGCCGGAATCCCATCTCCAAAAAGGGATAGTCCATGAAGAACCCTGTCGAAACCTACATGAACCTCGTTCCGATGGTGGTCGAGCAGACCAATCGCGGCGAGCGGGCCTACGACATTTTCTCGCGGCTCCTCAAAGAGCGCATCATTTTCATCACCGGTCCGGTCGAGGACGGCATGGCGACGCTGGTCTGCGCGCAGCTTCTCTTCCTCGAAGCCGAGAACCCGAAGAAGGAAATCAACCTATACATCAATTCGCCCGGCGGCGTGGTCACGTCCGGCATGGCCATCTACGACACCATGCAGTTCATCAAGCCGGCTGTGTCGACGCTCTGCATCGGCCAGGCCGCTTCGATGGGTTCGCTGCTTCTCACGGCTGGCGAGAAGGGCATGCGTTTTGCCACGCCGAACGCCCGCATCATGGTGCACCAGCCTTCCGGCGGCTTCCAGGGCCAGGCTTCGGACATCGAGCGGCACGCCATGGATATCGTCAAGCTGAAGCGCCGTCTCAACGAGGTCTATGTCAAACACACCGGCAAGACCTACGAGGAGATCGAGCGGACGCTCGACCGCGACCATTTCATGACCGCCGACGAAGCCAAGGATTTTGGCCTCATCGACAAGGTCATTTCGTCGCGCGAACCGGCCGAAGGTGTTGCTGCATAAGCGCGCACTGGCAGTTGGATGGCGACTGAATTGGCGGCATCACGCGCTTTTGGCGCGTCTTGCGGCATTTCGGCCACAATTGGCTGTTCCCTCGGCGGACAGGATTGCCTACGTTAAGGCTCTATTGAGTTTCGGCGGCTTAGCTTTATGCGGGGTTGTCGCGAATCATTGCCACGTTTTCTGATTTGTGTTTCGTACGGAATGCGTTGTGTGAGCTGGGTCACTGGCGGCGGCGGATTCCCGCGATAGATAGAGTATGCGCCCTTTCAGCCAGACCATCGGCGGGCGGCCATGAAAGGACATGAAAATGAGCAAGGTCGGCAACAACAGCGGTGATTCCAAGAACACGCTCTATTGCTCGTTTTGCGGCAAAAGCCAGCACGAGGTGCGTAAGCTGATCGCCGGTCCGACGGTCTTCATCTGCGACGAGTGCGTCGAGCTGTGCATGGACATCATCCGCGAGGAGAACAAGACTTCGATGGTGAAGTCGCGCGAAGGCGTGCCGACACCGCAGGAGATCCTCAAGGTCCTCGACGACTATGTCATCGGTCAGCCCTATGCCAAGCGCGTGCTGTCGGTGGCGGTTCACAACCACTACAAGCGCCTCGCGCATGCCGGCAAGAACAACGATGTCGAGCTGGCCAAGTCCAACATCCTGCTGATCGGTCCGACCGGTTGCGGCAAGACGCTGCTCGCGCAGACGCTCGCCCGCATCATCGACGTGCCGTTCACCATGGCTGACGCGACGACGCTGACCGAAGCAGGCTATGTCGGCGAGGATGTCGAGAACATCATCCTGAAGCTGCTGCAGTCGGCCGACTACAATGTCGAGCGGGCCCAGCGTGGCATTGTCTACATCGACGAGATCGACAAGATTTCGCGCAAGTCCGACAATCCCTCGATCACCCGCGACGTGTCGGGCGAGGGCGTGCAGCAGGCGCTCTTGAAGATCATGGAAGGCACCGTCGCCTCCGTGCCGCCCCAGGGCGGCAGGAAGCATCCGCAGCAGGAATTCCTGCAGGTCGATACCGCCAACATCCTGTTCATCTGCGGCGGCGCTTTCGCCGGGCTGGACAAGATCATCTCGGATCGCGGCAGGAAGACCTCGATCGGCTTCGGCGCCATCGTCGCCTCGCCCGAGGATCGCCGCACCGGCGATGTGTTCCGCCTTGTCGAGCCCGAGGATCTGCTGAAGTTCGGCCTTATCCCCGAATTTGTCGGCCGTCTCCCGGTCCTCGCGACCCTGGAGGATCTCGACGAGCCGGCGCTGATCCAGATCCTGACCGAGCCGAAGAACGCGCTGGTCAAGCAGTATCAGCGGCTGTTCGAGATGGAGAATGTCGACCTGACGTTCCATGAGAACGCATTGTCGGCGATCGCCAAACGCGCCATCGAGCGCAAGACCGGCGCGCGCGGCCTGCGTTCGATCATGGAGGCGATCCTGCTCGACACGATGTTCGAACTTCCAGCGCTGGAAGGCGTGCGCGAAGTGGTGATTTCGGAAGACGTGGTGACCGGCAGCGCCCGGCCGCTCTACATCTATTCCGAACAAAAGGAAAAGAAGGGTAACGTCAGCGCCTGACGTGTCCCTCAAAGCGGATTTTGAAACGGCGCCGCGAGGCGCCGTTTTGCTTTCGCGGACGTTAGCCTGGCAATGAGTTGGATGAACGGATTGTGTTAGCCCTTGATCTTTGCCCCTCGTGCATCCAACTAACAAAAGAAGGCCGAGGTGCCCGAATTCTGTGCTGTAAAACTCCGGTAACAATCGGTGATAGGCGGAACGATCCTCGGTCGTTAATATGAGATTCGCGGTTGGCCGATTGGCGGCTGCGATATGAAAGGTTGGACAATGGCCAAAGTATCCAAGGCTCCCAGCGACGGCGTCTTCGCAGTCCTCCCACTGCGTGACATCGTGGTGTTTCCGCACATGATCGTTCCGCTCTTCGTCGGACGCGAAAAGTCGATCAAGGCGCTGGAAGAGGTGATGGGGCAGGAAAAGCAGATCCTGCTTGCCACCCAGATGAATGCCGCCGATGACGAACCCGAGCCCGATGCCATCTTCGACATCGGCACGCTCGCCAATGTGCTGCAGCTGCTGAAACTGCCGGACGGCACCGTGAAGGTGCTTGTCGAAGGTGCTTCGCGCGCGAAAATCGTTTCTTTCACCGACCGTCCCGACTTCCACGAGGCCCACGCCACGGCGCTGGTCGAGCCGGAGGAGGAAGAGGTCGAGGTCGAGGCGCTGGCTCGTTCGGTCGTCACCGACTTCGAGAACTACGTCAAGCTGAACAAGAAGATCTCGCCCGAGGTGGTCGGCGCGGCCAGCCAGATCGACGACTATTCCAAGCTCGCCGATACGGTCGCTTCGCATCTTGCCATCAAGATCCCCGAGAAGCAGGAAATGCTTGCCACGCTCTCCGTCAAGGAGCGGCTTGAGAAGGCAATGGGCTTCATGGAAGCCGAAATCTCCGTCCTGCAGGTGGAGAAGCGTATCCGCTCGCGCGTCAAGCGCCAGATGGAGAAGACCCAGCGCGAGTATTACCTCAACGAGCAGATGAAGGCGATCCAGAAGGAACTCGGCGAGGGCGAGGACGGCCGCGACGAGGCCGCTGAGATCGAGGCGCGCATCAAGAAGACCAAGCTCTCCAAGGAGGCCCGCGAAAAGGCGGAGGCCGAGTTGAAGAAGCTGCGGACGATGTCGCCCATGTCGGCGGAATCGACCGTGGTGCGCAACTATCTCGACTGGATCCTGTCCATACCGTGGGGCAAGAACTCCAAGGTCAAGCAGGACCTGGCCTTCGCGCAGAACGTGCTCGATACCGATCACTTCGGTCTCGACAAGGTCAAGGAGCGCATCGTCGAGTACCTCGCCGTGCAAAGCCGCCAGAAGAAGCTGAAGGGGCCGATCCTGTGCCTCGTCGGCCCTCCCGGCGTCGGCAAGACCTCGCTCGGCAAGTCGATCGCCAAGGCGACTGGACGTGAGTTCATCCGCATGGCGCTGGGCGGCGTGCGTGACGAGGCCGAGATCCGTGGCCACCGCCGCACCTATATCGGCTCGATGCCCGGCAAGGTCATCCAGTCGATGAAGAAGGCCAAGAAGTCCAACCCGCTCTTCCTGCTCGACGAGATCGACAAGATGGGCCAGGACTTCCGTGGCGACCCGTCATCGGCGCTGCTCGAGGTGCTCGATCCCGAACAGAACTCGACGTTCATGGACCACTATCTCGAGGTCGAATACGATCTGTCGAGCGTGATGTTCGTGACGACGGCCAATACGCTGAATATCCCCGCGCCCTTGATGGACCGCATGGAGATCATCCGTATCGCCGGCTACACCGAGGACGAGAAGATCGAGATCGCCAAGCGGCACTTGCTGCCGAAGGTGATCCGCGATCATGCGCTGCAGCCGAAGGAGTTCTCTGTCAGCGAGGATGCGATCCGTGGCATCGTCCAGACCTACACCCGTGAAGCGGGCGTCAGGAGCCTGGAGCGCGAGTTGATGAAGCTTGGCCGCAAGGCGGTGACCGAGATCCTGAAGACGAAGAAGAAGACGGTGAGCATCACGGCGGACAACCTCGCCGACTATCTCGGTGTTCAGCGCTACCGCTTCGGTCAGGTCGAGGCTGACGATCAGGTCGGTGTCGTCACAGGGCTTGCATGGACGGAAGTGGGTGGCGAACTGCTGACGGTCGAAGGCGTCATGATGCCCGGCAAGGGCCGCATGACGGTGACCGGCAACCTGCGCGACGTGATGAAGGAATCGATTTCGGCGGCGGCTTCTTATGTCCGCTCGCGGGCCATCGATTTCGGCATCGAGCCGCCGCTGTTCGACAAGCGCGACATCCACGTGCACTTGCCGGAAGGCGCCACGCCGAAGGACGGCCCGTCTGCAGGTGCTGCCATGGCTACAGCCATTGTGTCGGTACTGACGGGTATTCCGGTCCGGGCCGATGTGGCGATGACTGGCGAGATAACGCTTCGCGGCCGCATCTTGCCGATCGGCGGCCTCAAGGAGAAGCTGCTTGCCGCGCTTCGCGGCGGCATCAAGAAGGTGCTGATCCCGGAGGAAAACGCCAAGGATCTGGCGGAGATACCGGACAACGTGAAGAACGGCATGGAAATCATTCCGGTCTCACGGGTTGGCGAAGTGTTGCGCCACGCACTGGTACGTATGCCGGAGCCGATCCAGTGGGTCGAGCCGGTCAATGCACCGGCCGCGGCGGATACCGTCGATGAGGCGGGCAAGACGCTTGCTCATTAGTCTTTGCTAAAGTTGCAGTGCAAAAAGAGAGAGCCGGGCCCAGAGCCCGGCTTTTTCATGTGAAAAACCCCGGATTTCCGGGCTTTTTTCGCTTTTTCGGGGCCTTTTCGACTTGGTTGCCGGAACGCTTCTTTCTAAAGTCCGTTTCCTGCCGGATGAGTCGTAAGTTCCGGTTTTCTCATGGAAGGGAATTTTTATGAACAAGAACGAACTGGTGTCCGCTGTCGCCGACGCCGCGAGCATTTCGAAGGGTGACGCGCAGTCGGCCGTGGATGCGGTATTTTCCGTGATCACCGGTGAACTGAAGAAGGGCGGCGATGTCCGGCTTGTCGGCTTCGGAAATTTCACTGTGTCAAAGCGCGCCGCATCGACCGGTCGCAACCCGCAGACGGGCGCGGAAGTGCAGATCCCGGCGCGCACCGTGCCGAAGTTCTCGGCCGGCAAGGGCCTCAAGGACGCGGTCAACTAAGACCTATTTCTTTTTAGAGATCAGAAAAGCCGGGCATGCCCGGCTTTTCTTTTGCGCGTGGTTTGGGACCGCGTCAGACCGCGGGCGCATCGGCGCGCATCAGCCCTTCCTTCTTGAGGTCGGACCACAGTGCCACGGGCAGCTTGGCATCGAGCAGCGAACGGTTGCTTTCGACCTCGGCCGGCCTCTGGCCCCCAGGGATCACAGAGACGACGGAAGGATGCAGCAACGGAAACTGGAGCGCCGCCTCGATCAGGCGCACACCGTGACGCTTGCAGACGGCTTCGATACGCGCGACACGGTCGAGTACATCCTGCGGCGCCTCGGAATAATTGTAGTAGGCGCCGGGCTTTGGTCCGGTTGCCAGGATGCCTGAGTTGTAGGGGCCACCGAGGACGATGCCGATGCCGCGTGCCTGGCACAGCGGCAGGAAGGATGCCAGCGCCTCTTGCTCCAGCAGCGTGTAGCGGCCAGCAAGCAGGAACAGGTCGAAATCGCCGCGTTCGGCGAGCGTCTGGGCCACCTGCCATTCGTTGATGCCGCCGCCGAAGGCCTTGATGACGCCTTGGTCGCGCAGGGACAGCAGCCCGTAGTAACCGGAGCGCATGAACTCCTCGATGCGCTGGTCGGACGCCTGCTTGCTGCCATGTGTGAAAATATCGACGTCATGGACGAAGAGTATGTCGATGCGGTCGACGCCGAGACGCTCCAGCGAGGCTTCGAACGAACGCATGACGCCATCATAGCTGTAGTCGTAGACCTCGCGGCGCGACGGCGTATCGAAGAACTTGCCGATGCCGGTGCGCTGTTCCGGTGGGCAGGCGCGCATGATCCGGCCGACCTTGCTCGACAAGACATACTCATCGCGCTTCTTCGTGCGCAGGAACGGATTGAGCCGCGTTTCGGAGAGGCCGAGCCCGTAGAGCGGCGCGGTGTCGTAATACCGGCATCCCGTCCGCCAAGCCGCCTCCAGCGTGGCATTGGCATCCTCTTCGGAGACGGCTCGGTAGAGATTGCCGATCGGCGCCGTGCCAAAGCCAAGTTCCGTAAAGGTTATGCCGCCATTGCCGATGCGCTCGAAGTGCCGTGTCTTCATGTCCTGCCGTTTCCTGGTTTGCCGGTTTGACCGACACTATCATGCCCGTCGTGCTTCAAAAGCGCTCCGGACCGTTGGACACGGATTTTCGCGGTGATAGCATGAACAAAAACAAGCCGTTCGGGGGAAGCGTGACCAGGAAATCCCAGCAGTTTTCGGGCTCAGGAGAGCCGGCGGTACAATCATGACCAGTGCCGGTAGAGATTTGTTCGGCATAGCACTGCATGAACTTGGCGGCGTGCTGGCGAGGGTGAATGAAGGCCGCATCGACGCCGCTTGCAAGATACTTGGCGGCGCTAAGCAGATCGTCACCTATGGCTGCGGGCGTGAGGCCTTGCAGGTCAAGGGTTTTGCCATGCGACTCCACCATCTCGGCCTGCCGGTGTCCGTGGTCGGCGACATGACAACGCCGCCGCTCGGTTCAGGCGATGTCTTCCTCGTGAGTTCCGGACCGGGCGAAACCTCCACGGTACTCACTTTGATGCGGGTCGCCCGCGCCGCAGGAGCGACCGTGCTGCTGCTGACGGCACAACCGGCAAGCAGCGCTGCAAGCCTGTCGGATTTCACACTGCTGATCCCGGCTCAGACCATGGCCGATGACCAGGTGCCGGAAAAGACATCGGTGCTGCCGATGGGATCGTTGTTCGAAGGCGCACTGTTCCTGCTGTTCGAGGTGATGGTGCTGAAGTTGAAGACCATGACCAGCCAGTCGCCCGAGGCCATGCGTGCCCGCCACACCAACATGGAATAGATCATGCGCTACGAACTCATGCCGCCGCATCAGATCCGAAAGGCGATCGCCGAGAACTGGCCGGTCGCGCTGCCGCTCGGCGTTCTCGAATACCATGGCGAGCACATGGCGGTAGGCATGGATACACTGGCCGTCATCAAGACACTGGAGCTTTTGGAGCAGGAGAGGGACATCGTCATCCTGCCGGCCTTCTATTACGGCGCTGCGAGCTACGCCGTGGCGCCGCCGGAAGGTAACGGCTCGGTTCAGGTCGGCGGCAATGCGTTGGCGCCGTTCGCGGCGGAATTGTTTTACAGCCTGCTGCGCATCGGATTTCGCAACATCCACGCCATCATCCATCACCAGACCGAGAATTTTGCCGCGGGCATGCCAACCGATCTCGCTTTCAAGACGGCGGGACGGCAGGCCATCTTCCGCTTCCTTGAAAAGGAGCGCGGCGAGGGCTGGTGGGGCTCCAATGCCATGGCCGACTACTACGCGGAACATGCCGAGGACGGCAATTTCTTCAACTGGATACAGGTCCATCCGCTGATGCCTGCGGCAATGAACGGCAAATACCCGTTCGATCATGCAGGGATTGGCGAGACTTCGCTGATGCTGGCGCTTTGCCCCGAAGCGGTCGATGCCGCGCATTTCGCCGACAACGACAGCTGGTACACGAAGAGCGCTCCCCAAGCTTCGGCGGAGCTCGGCAATCAGGGTTTGGCGATGATCCTCGACCATCTGCGCGGGACGCTCACGGCCTGATGGGCCATGGTGCAGCCTACTTCACCGCGCCTGCCGTCATGCCCATGATCAGATAGCGCTCAAGCGCGATGCCGACGACGGCGAGCGGCGCTATTGCTGCGGTAGCAAGGGCCGCCATCGACCACCAGTTGATGCCTTGCGAACCGGTCTGGCTCGCCAGCATGACGGGGATCGTCTTGGCGTCGGTCGAGGTCAAAAGCGCCGCGAAGAAATACTCGTTCCAGCACAGCACCATCGCCAGGATGAAGGCTGCGACCATGCCGGGCAACGCGATCGGCATGACGATGCGGAAGAACGCCCCCCAGATCGAGAGGCCGTCGACAAGGGCAGCCTCTTCCAGTTCGACCGGGATCGAGTTGAACTGGTCGCGCATGATCCAGATGACGATCGGCAGCACCATCAGCGTGTAGAGCAAGATCAGGCCGATGCGCGTATCGAGCAGGCCGACCTCGCGGTAGAGCACGAGAAAGGGCAGGGCGAGCACCACCGGCGGCAGGATCAGCTGCGACAGGAAGAAGAACGAGATGTCCTCGTTCCTGAACCATGCGAAGCGATAGCGATACCGGGTGAGGCCGTAGGCCGCCAGGCTGCCGATCACGATTGCGAGGCTCGACGCACCGACGGAGATGATGACTGAGTTCATGAAGCGCTTGAGGAACTCATCGCGCACCGTGGAGGTCTGGAAAATCGAATCCGGCGACAGGCCGAGCGAACGCCAGCCCTTCCAGTCCGGCTGAAAGTCGACAAAGGGGATGAGATGGCCTTGGGTGACATCGACTGCGACCTTGAACGAGGTCGTTATCGTCCAGTAGATCGGAAACAGGCAGATGAAAGCCCAGAAAACCAGCGCGCCGTAGATGAAGGCGCGGCTTGCAACGAAGCTGGCCGGAGAGCGGATTTCGGAAGCGACATACTCGGTGGTCTGGACGCTCATCATTCTGCTCTAGTTGACGTTGCGAACGAAGCGGCTGGCGATCTTCAGCAGCCAGGTCACGAACACGACGATGATGACTAGGTAGACCATCGCCAGCATCGTGCCGTAGCCGACATTCGATCGGTCGCGATACTCGCGGTAGATGAAGCTCGACACGGAATCGGTGGCACCACCGGGGCCGCCTGAGGTGACGGTGATGATGATGTCGGCGAGCTTCAGCTTGAAGATGATGCGCAACACGACCGCGGTCACCGACACCGGCAACATCAGGGGAAATGTGACCTGCCAGAAGGTTTGCCACGCATTGGCGCCATCAACCCGTGCGGCTTCGAGGATCTCACGTGACATCGCCTGCAGACCGGCGAGCAGCATGATCATCATGAACGGGATGAAGGTCCAGGCATCCAGCACCATGATCGAGATGCGGGCGGTGATCGGGTTCGAGAAGAAAGCCGGATTTTCCCAGCCGAGATAGCGCGCCAGCGTCGCCGCCGGTCCGAACCTGTACTCCATCAGCGACTTGCCGATCATCCATGACACCGCCACCGGCGACAGCATCAAGGGCATCAGGAAGACGACACGAAAGAATTTTCGTGCGCGGATCTGCGCGTTGAGCAGCAATGCCAGGCCGAAGGCGATGACGTATTCGACAAGCACCGCCAGCACGTAAAGCACCATGTTGAACAGCGCGTTGCGGTAGTAGGGATCGCCCAGCATCTGCCAGAAATTGTCGAGCCCGTTGAATTTCCGGCCGGCGAACGAACTGAGGTTCCAGTCGGTCAGCGCTATGTAGAAGCCGAACAGCGTCGGAAAGATCACCATGGCGATGGTGAACAGCAGCGCCGGCAGCAGGAACAGCGCGCGCTGGCCGTCTTCGCCACGCGTCAGCACCTGGCCTATGCCGATCGCGATCCCCCACAGCACGTAGGCATAGACGACCGGCTGCCAGGTCTCGAAACCGATCCCGTCGACGTCAGTCTTGTAGAGGATTTGCAGCCCGATCGTCGCCAGCAAGCCTGTCGTTGCAATGGCCATCAGCCCCCAGCCGAGCCGCCTGCGCCCGGGCGGGATCAGATCGGAGGGCACGGCGTTTGCTGGCCATGCATTCGTCGAGACAGTCTGGTCAGCCACGCATCTCGTCCGCTAGCAAGGGGCTCATCGACCGGTCCGGCCGGTCAAGACGGGTCCGGCGACTTACATCGCCGGACCCGGGTTCATTGCCGCGTCAGCTGATGCCGAGCGAAGCCTTGTAGAGCTTGATCTGCTTCTCCCGGCCGATCTGGTCGGTGAGCTTTTCCCAGGCGGCGGCTATGGCATCGGCGCCTTCCTGGGCTTTCATCTTGCCGGCGAAGGTGTTGGCCAAGATGTCCTCGGCAGCGCTGTAGTACTGGAAGATGCCGGGGATGCGCGGCTCGATAGCGCCGTTCGGATGGTTGTAGGAGTTGAACTGTGAGTCGAGGTAATTCGAGATGAATGCCTTGTCGTAGCCGGCGGCCACCCATTCGTCGATGTCGTGCTGGCTGTTGCGATAGCACTGGAATCCGGACGGATACATGGCCGTCCAGATTGCCAGATCCTTGCCACCGAGATGCGCCGCTGCGCTCCAGGCGGCCTTGTGCTTCTTCGAATCGCTGTCGACGCGTGCCATGACATAGATGCCCCAACCGAGATAGGCGAGGTTGGGCGCGTAGTTCGGCCCGCTGGCAAGCTTTTCCCACTTGCCGGTCTTCGAATTGTAGACGTCATCCGAGCCCGGCAGGATGTCGAAGCCGCAAAGGTCGCCAACCACAGAGGAATCGTTGGTTTTGGCGTTGGAGCCGATGTCACCCCACCAGGGAATCATCGAACCGGTTCCGGCCAGGAACTGCTGGAAACCGGTGGTGTTCGGATCGGCGTTGATCTGATCGGCGGGTTCGGACGGCAGCGCGTCGATGACGTCCTGGATGGCGCGCACCCAGGCCGGGTTGTTGACACGCGGCTTCATCGTGTCGGCGTCGAATAGCCAGGCCTTGTCGTCGGGATGCTTGGCATAGGCGGTGGCGCGGCTGCCGAGGAAGTAGAAGCCGAAACCGCCCCATGGCTTGGGCGCGTCGAGATAACCATAGACCTCCTGGCCCTTGAATTTCTTGCCCTTGAGGAATTTGGTCACAGCCTGCACCTGTTGCCAGGTCTTCGGCACGCCCCACTCACCTTCACCGCCGCCATCCTTCCAGGCCTTGGCGAGGTCTGCATCGGCGAATACGTCGGCGCGGTAGTTGAAATTGTGCGTGTCGCCGTCAATGGTCACGCGATATTGCTTGCCATCCCAGGTGCCGACTGGCGGCTTCAGGTAGTTGACGAGGTCGTCGATATCGATCTGCTTCTTGACCCAGTCGGGCATCTCGGACGTGAGACCCTTGCCGCAGACGTCGCCTTCGAAAGGCGCGCCCATCTCGGCAATGTCGAAGTCGACGGTTCCGGTGGCAATTGATTGCTGCAGGCGGGCGTTGTAATCGGCCTGCGCCAGGTCGATCCAGTTGATCTTCGCGCCGGTATAGGTCTCCCATGGCTTCAGGAAGCCGCGGAAAAGCACATTGTGCAGGTTCTGGTTGTTGAGGCCCATGAAGGTGAGCTCGACGCCCGCGAATTCACCTTCCTTGACATTGGCCTTGGTCGCTTCGAGGCAAAGCTCGCCGACCTTCTGGAAGTCGGCATCCGTTGGCTGACCCTTGCCGACACCGGGAATCTGCAGGATCTTCGTGCGCAGCTCGCTTGCCGCGGAAGCTGGACGCGTGAAGGCGCCGAGACCGGCGCTTGAAGCGGCCGCGATGGCGGCTATGCTGGCCGCTCCCTTCAATACGTCGCGTCGGCTTGCGCCAGCGCGGATCAATTGCTCATAAATACCGACTTTCATTGACTATTCCTCCCAGAACATCAGTTGTAAATCGAAACGCCTATCCCTCCGGAAAACGGCCCGTGATCAAAAGCGGAAAAGCAAGCCCCCACACTGCGTCGCTTCGAGTTCCGACCATCGCATAGATTGTCGGCATTCGGATTGGCGGCCGCCACTATTCTCAGAACGAAGCGCCGTGTCAACGAAAACGGGTTTTTATCTATAAGAGACTGTCTTGCTCTGTCAGTTCGCGTTGGTTAGCTTCTGCGCAAACGGCACAGAGGGCCGGAAGGGGAGGATATGGCTCAAGTCGCAATCCGCAATGCAGCCAAGGCGTTCGGGACCGTAAAGGTCCTGCACGATGTCAGCGTTGATATCGCCGATGGCCAGTTCGTGGTGCTGGTCGGCCCATCCGGCTGCGGCAAGTCCACGTTACTGCGCATGGTGGCTGGCCTGGAGACGATATCCGGCGGCACGATCTCCATCGGGGATCGCGTGGTCAACCATCTGCCGCCGGCCAAGCGCGACATCGCCATGGTGTTCCAGAACTACGCGCTCTATCCGCACAAGACGGTCGAGCAGAACATGGCTTTCGCGCTCAAGCTGCGCAACACCGATCCGGCTGTCGTTACGGAGCGGGTCAATCGCGCGGCCGAGATCCTCGATCTTGCCCCGTATCTCAAGCGCTACCCGCGGCAGCTGTCGGGCGGCCAGCGCCAGCGCGTGGCCATGGGGCGGGCCATCGTGCGCAATCCGCAGGTCTTCCTGTTCGATGAACCGCTCTCCAACCTCGATGCCAAGCTACGGGTCCAGATGCGAACCGAGATCAAGGAACTGCATCAGCGGCTGAAGACCACAACCATCTACGTAACCCATGATCAGATCGAGGCCATGACCATGGCCGACAAGATCGTCGTGATGCGCGATGGCCGCATCGAACAGGTCGGCGCGCCGCTGGAACTGTTCGACAGGCCGGCCAACCTTTTCGTTGCCGGTTTCATTGGCTCGCCATCGATGAACCTGCTCCAGGGCGTCATGCGCAAGACGGGTGTCGACATCGCCGGTGCTCTGTTCCCGATTGCAGCGAACAATGCCGTGCATGATGGGCAGTCCGTAGTCTATGGCGTGCGTCCGGAGCATCTCGAGATCCATCCCGACGGCGTGCCGGCGAAGATTTCGGTGGTCGAGCCCACGGGTTCCGAAACGCTGGTGTTCCTGCGCTTCGGCGAGAGCGAGATGGTGGCGCTGTTTCGCGAGCGACATGACTTCAAGCCGGGCGACACGCTTCACCTGAGGCCGCGGCTCGATCAGGTTCACCTGTTCGACGCCAAGACTGGTCAACGCCTTTAAAGCACTGCTTAGACACTCTGGTTTCGCGCTTGATCTATCCGCAGTCGCCGTCATTCTCCGGGATCAACCATCCCATTCAGTCAAGCAAGCCGTTCGAGAGGAATGCCATGCTCAAAGGAATCAGTCCCCTGCTCAACGCTGATGTACTTCAGGCGTTGCGGGCAATGGGGCACGGCGACGACCTGATCATCGCCGACACCAATTTCCCTTCGGATTCCGTGGCACGCCAGACCGTATTGGGCCGGTTGCTGCGCATCGACGCCTCGGCGGCCGAGGTGGTGAAGGCGGTGCTGTCGCTCTATCCGTTGGATACATTTGTCGACGATTCCGCTGCGCGCATGGAGATCGTCGGCATGCCCAACGAGATTCCGCCGGTGCAGAGGGAGGTGCAGAAGGAAATCGATGCGGCCGAAGGCAAATCCTGGCCAATGGTCCCGGTCGAGCGCTATGCCTTCTACGAACGTTCCAAGCAGGCCTACTGCGTCATCCAGACCGGCGAGCGCCGCTTCTATGGCTGCTTCGCCTTCCGTAAGGGCGTCGTTCCGCCGGACGCGGAGTAGGAGCATGGCCTCCGGCAAGCCGATCGTCATATTGGGCGTCTTTGTCGCCGACACCGCCTATCGGGCGCAGCGGCAGCCACGCATGGGCGAAACGATCCTCGGCACGTCCTTCAAGCTTGGCCCTGGCGGCAAGGGGTCGAACCAGTCCGTCGCGGCAGGAAAGCTCGGCGCCGACGTCACCTTCCTCACGCGCCTAGGCGTCGATCCTTTTGCTGACATGGCCAGGCAAACCTGGGCGCAAGCGGGCGTGAAGAGCGCTGTCATCGACACTCCGGAAAGCTATACGGGAGCCGCCTATATCTTCGTGGAGGAAACGACCGGCAACAACGCCATCATCGTCAGTCCCGGCGCGGCCATGCTGATTTCGCCCGGTGATATCGAGGCCCACGAGGGCCTGATCCGCTCGGCCGGCGTCTTTGTTACTCAACTCGAACAGCCGATCGACGCGGCGATGCGGGCGCTTGAGATCGCACGTGCGGCAGGGGTGGCGACGATCCTCAATCCGGCTCCGGCGGCAAATCTCCCAGACCGCATCTACACGCTTTGCGACTATGTCACACCAAACGAGACTGAAGCCGAGGAACTCACCGGCATCAAGGTTTCGTCCGTCGACGATGCCCGCCGCGCCGCCGCCAAGCTGCTCGAAAAGGGTGTCGGCACAGTGCTTGTTACGCTTGGCGAAAAAGGCGCGTTGTTGCACACCACCGATCGTTCCGATCATGTAGCCGCCGTCAACGCAGGCCCCGTGGTCGAAACCACCGGCGCGGGAGACGCCTTCAACGGCGGACTGGCCGCCGCGCTGTCGAGAGGAATGGAGCCGCTACAGGCTGTCCGCTTCGCTTGCGCGGTCGCCGGCATTTCCGTCACGCGGCCCGGCACCGCGCCATCCATGCCGACGCTGCTGGAGGTGGAGACCTTGCTCGCCAAGGCCTGATTTGGCGGCCGTTGCGGCAGGGCGGCCATGAGCAAACGCAATGTAAGTATTTGAAATCATGGTGGGCGATGACGGACTCGAACCGCCGACATCTTCGGTGTAAACGAAGCGCTCTACCAACTGAGCTAATCGCCCGCTCGCGCGGACCTTTAAGCAGTTAGAACGAGCTCCGCAAGGCCAAATGCATGCTTCGTCCACTGACTTCACGTCTGTTTTGCGAACAAAACGATGCCTGTCAAAAAACCTTCTCATGTTTGCATTTATGGTGTCCTCACACGCTTGACACCCGCGGGCGAACCCCTTATCCACCGCCCCAACGACGAACACGGCTGACACGTGTTCGTCAAATGCGCGGGTGTAGCTCAGTTGGTTAGAGTGCCGGCCTGTCACGCCGGAGGTCGCGGGTTCGAGCCCCGTCACTCGCGCCATTTCTCTCAAGGGTCTAGGCCCTTGGCTTCAGAGAAATGTCGACTTGAATGTCAAAAATCCTTGTTGAATCAAGCGGCTCAGATCTTTTCGGATCTGAGGTTGCTCTCGTATGGCCAGCCTAAACCCTTGGCATAGGACAAGACATTTCAGGGCGGCGTATCTGCGCCCGATGTGTGAATCATCTCGGGGCCGACTTGGATTTCCGACCCATTACATCCGACGAAGGTGGGCGAGGGCAGGACCGGCGACGATCAGCCATCGACCCACGAGTTGGCTCTTGGCAAAATAGGGCAGTCAGCCGGCGTTCTGATCCGGCTCACTATTTTCCCATAACGGCTACTGTCGAACGTAGCAGCGCTTGCGAACGTCAGGCGCAGGGTCTTCTCCGAACGTGTCATTGTCGCATTGGACGCCGTTCCGGAAGACCCCTACCGTGTACTGGCCACGGGCGCCGTATCTGACCATCCTGCGGCCGTCAAAATCGCAATAGTCATTTTCATTGGCGCAGGCGACCCATCCGCCACGATCGCCGCGCGGGCCGTTGTCGTCGCCACCATAGCCGCCGCGATCGCGCATCACGATGTAGCACGACTTGTGGAGGCCGGGCGCTGGATCGCCAAAGACGCGATTGTTGCAGGGCACGGCGCTGCGGTCGATAAAACGGGAGGTGTTGTTGCCCCCCGCGCCATAGACGACCTCCGCCGGATACGGCAACCGGCAGGTGCCGCCTTCGTTCGCGCATTGCTGGAGCCGATCAGCCGAGGCTGTGGCGGGAAAGAAAGCGGACGCGGCTGCTGAAAGCCCGCCCAGGCAGATGGAGGCGAACACCATACGCACAGAGATTCTGGGGATTATTGACACGACTTGTCCTCCATTCAATTCAGGCAGAGTTCTATAAAATCCATGAATATGCGATGAATTGAGGCTTTTATCGGCGAGTGCGCGAGTACACTACAGCGCCGCAGGTCACTTACGATTTCGCAGTTTAACCGTTCGTCTGCTCGAGCGGTCGTCAATGATCAGTCGAGCCCCGCGGATTGCATCTCAGCTCGGACTCGCTGTGGGTGGCAAGCTTTGCGACGCATGGAGAAACCAACGCGGAAATCGGGGTTCACGGCGGAACGAGCCGGAAGTCGTTACCCTCCGGCAGCAGCTGTCCGCCATCGACGACGATGGTCGTGCCGGTGATGTAGCTGGCATCGTCTGACGCCAGGAACAGGAAGGCATTGGCGACGTCGCGAGGGCTGCCGAGCCGGCCGAGCGGTATGGAGTCCTCCATGTTCTTGATGTAGGCCGGACCGCGATGCAGCTCGATTGCTTCGGTGAGGATGTTGCCGGGCTCGACGCCGTTGACGGTGATGCCGTAGCCGGAAAATTCGAGCGCGGCAGCACGGATGAAGCCATTTATGCCGGCCTTGCTGGCGGAATAGTGACCGTGGCCGGGGCTTGTGACGTGCGGGCCGGTAATGGATGAGGTGTAGAGCATCCGGCCGGAGTGCTGCGCCTTCATCGGTGCAAGTGCGGCGCGGGTGGCATTGAAGGTGCCGCGCAGATTGACCGCCATGACGCGGTCCCAGTCATCGGCGCTCGTGTTTTCAATGAGCTGCCAGGGATAGATGCCGGCATTCTGCACGATGATGTCGAGACGGCCATGGTGTTTCAACGCCAGGTTCACGGCTGCTTCGGCGTCGGACATCAGCGAGATGTCAGTGCGGATGAAGGGGACGCCCAGCTCATCCGACGTCGCTTGCCCTGCCGCGATCTCGGTATCGGCAAGCACCAGCCTTGCGCCTTCTTCGGTGAAGCGCAGGGCGATGCCTTTGCCGATGCCGCGCGCACTGCCGACGATCAGCGCCACCTTGTCTTTCAGTCGTCCTGTCATGCGAGCCGTCCTGTCATGTCAGCCTCTGTCGAATGGTTTGTTTGAATGCATCGAGCAGCACGGCAGCCAGCACCAACAGGCCGTGAATGACCTGGGTGAAGTTGGCGGGCAGACCCATCAGGTTGATCGCGGTGTTGATGGCCGAGAGCAGGAGCACGCCGGCATAGACGCCGGGCAGGGTGCCGATGCCACCCTTCAGGCTGACGCCGCCGATGACCACGGCTGCAAAGGCATTGAACAGGAGGCCCACCCCGAGATTGGCGGTGGCGCCCGAGGTGCGGATGGCCAGCAGCCAGCCGGCGAGGCCGGCGATGGCGCCGGCAAGCACGAAGGCGATGATCAGGTTGCGGTTCACCCGGATGCCGGCGCGGAAGGTTGCCGTCTCGTTGCCGCCGATCATGACGAGGTGCCGGCCGAACGGCGTCTTGGCCATGATCAGTGAGAAGACGACGAAACAGGCCACAGCGATCCATGCGGTGAGCGGCAGGCCGATCAGGCGCTGGATGCCGAACCAGCGGATGGCCGGCGCAAGGTCCTGCGCTGAGCGGCCGCCGGAGATGACAAGGACCAGACCGCGTACCCAGATGTAGGATGCCAAGGTGATGATGAAGGCGCTCATCTTCACCTTCACCACGAGATAACCGTTGAAGGCGCCGATCAGGCCGCCAACAGCGAGCGCCAGCAGCAGCGAAACCGGAACCATCAGCCATTCGGGGTGCAGTTGGACGCCAAGGCCGATACCCGACGAGCAGAACAGGATGCCGACGGCCATGGCGCTGAGTGCTGCCACGGATTCCACCGAAAGGTCCATATGGCCGGCGATGATGACCAGCGCCAGGCCGATCGACATGACGCCGAGCACGCTGGAGGCCTCGATGATGTTGGCGAAGATGCCCAACTGGAAATAGTTCGGAACGAAGATGGAAAAGACCACCAGCACGAACAGCAGCATGAACCAGACGAGGTTGTCGAGGACGAACTCCAGGGCGTGGCGTGTGCGGGGATTCATGTGGCGACCCGGCTAGCGCATGACCCGAAACCCATTTCGATTTTCGGTAAGGATCGTGCGCGGATTGGAATTGCGGAGAATAGCTCCGGGCCGAACCGGCCCGGAGCATTCCATGCGATGTGCCTATTCGACCGGCTTGATGGTATCCGTCGGCGGTTTCTGGTTGCCCCAGAAGGCCGGGTTGTCGACGTTTTTCTTGGTGATCGCGGCGCCTGGGATCTTGATGTTCGGACCCCAGGTTTCCTTGGTCACGGTCGATTTCAAGCCAAGCACGTCGTATTCGCCGGGCTTGATGTCCTGCTTCTTGGCGACCTTGTCCATGAACATGGCGACGGCCGCCGCCTGCGCATAGAGCGGCTGCTCGACCTCGACGTTGAGCCAGCCCTTGCGGATCAGGTCGAGACCGACCGGTGCGCCGTTCGAACTCATCAGCATGACATCGCCCGGCTTCTTGCCGGCGGCCTCGAGCGAGGCGACGGCGGCGACCGAGAGGTGCGCGGCATGGCTGAAGATCAGGTCGATGTCCGGGTTTGCCAGCATCTGGTCGGCGACAATCGTGCCGGCATTGCTGGCTTCCCACTGGATGGCCGGAAGCGAGATGATCTTGACGTCCGGAAACGCCTTCATCTTCTCCTCGAAGCCTTTCTGGATATCGAGCGTGTAGGGATCGCCGGGGTCGCCCAGCACCTGCAGTACCTTGCCCTTCACCGCACCGTTCTTCGCTTTCAACAGCTTCTCGGCCTGGTCGGCCGCGACGTAGCCGATCTCGATAGTGCCCGCGACCGAAGTGAAGTCGGACGGGGTTGAGGTGATCTGGCGGTCGAACTCGATCACCGGGATGCCTGCGGCGCGTGCCGCCTCGATGGACGGCTTCAATGCATTGAAATCGACCGCGGCCAGGATGATCGCCGTCGGTTTCAGTGCGATGACATCGTTCATCTGTGACTGCTGGGCGTCGGTCTTGTTGTCGGCGTTCAGCGTCTTCATTTCATAGCCGACCTGCTTCAGGAAAAGCTCCAGAGCGCTCACCGATCCGGTCTGGAACTCGTCGAGCAATGTCGGCACCATGTAGTAGACGGTCCCCTTGGACTGCGCGAATGCCGGCGTGAGCGTGGCAAAGGCCAGTGCCAGGATACCGAAGACAGCAAGAAGTATTCGCTTCATGTCTTTCGCTCCCTGTTGAGCCGGACCCCTCTTTTGTCCCTCAGCCTGCCGGTCCGGCACCGGCAAGCGTCTCTCCGGTGATCATGTTGATCACCGCGTCGGGACTTGTTTTGCTTCTGGCGACATCGCCGGCCACGACGCCTTGCCGGATCACCACGATCCGGTCGGCGACCTGGAAGGCCTGTTGCATGATGTGAGTGATGATGACGACGCCGATGCCTTGGCTTGCCACCTGGCGAATCATGTCGAGACCGCGCCGCGTCTGCTCGACGCCAAGGGCCGCGAACGGCTCGTCGAGAAGCACCAGCTTGCCGCCCCAATGCACGAAGCGGTTGAGTTCGATGGCTTGCCGCTGGCCGCCGGAGAGATGCTCGACATTGGTGCGCAGTGAGGGAATGCGGGTGCCGGCGCTGGCAAGCGCCTTTTCGACGACGGCCTCCATGGCACGCTCATCAAGCACGGGAATACCGAGAACCTTCCTGGTGATCTCGCGGCCCATGAAGAAATTGGCGACGACGTCGACATTGGTGCACAGCGACAGGTCCTGGTAGACGGTCTCGATGCCCGCCGCCTTGGCCTCGGCCGGGGACCTGGCGAGGAATTCCTTGCCTTCGAACAGCATGCGGCCCGAGGTCGGCTCCAGTCCGCCGGCGATGATCTTGACCAGCGTCGATTTGCCGGCGCCATTGTCGCCCAGCAGCGCCACGACTTCGCCCTTGCCGATCGAAAAGCTGATCCCTTTCAACGCTTCGATGGCGCCATAGTTCTTGGTGACATTGTCAAGAACAAGCAAGGGTTCGGTCATGCCGCCATCCCTCCGCTCTTCAGAAGGTCGCGTCCGCGTTCGCGCTCGGCCGCGAACATCTGGCCAAAGCGTGGCGAGAGCACCCCGGAGACGGCAAGGGCGGCCGCGCCGCGCAATACCGCATGCAGTCCGCCGCTGGCGACGATGACGCGGGGCGTCACGCGATCCCGTCTGGCCGAGACCGAGTTGGGAAGGCTGGCCGTCGAACCCGCCAGGCGTTCGAGCAAATCATTGGATGCCAGCCCGCCCAGTATGATGGTTTCGGGGTCGAACAGATTTTCGATGACGGCGATGGCATTGTGGAAGACCGGACTGACCTCCATCACCCAATCAGCCTCTTTGCCGCCCCAGCGCCCCAGCGCCTCGAGTGAAAGGTATCTTTCGAGGCAGCCGCGATTGCCACAGGGGCAAAGCTCGCCATCGGGAACTGCGGGAATGTGCCCGATCTCGCCGGCATTTCCCCACGCACCGCGCAAGACGTTTCCCTCGTGCACCATCACGCCGCCGAGCCCAACGCCGAAATAGAGGTAGTAATATTCGGAGTGCTGGGCACCGAGGCCGTAAAGGCGTTCGCCCATCGCGGCGGCGGCCATGTCTGTCTCGAGGAAGGCGGGGAGGCCGGTCGAGGTCGTCAGCCGCTCCCGCAGCGCCACGTCCTTCCAGCCGGCCATCGTGGTCGGGCCGACGAAACTCATGGATTCGACCCCGAAGGGGCCGGGCAGGGCCATGCCAATGCCCAGGACACGTCCTCCAGGCCTCAGTCCGGTCAGCTCTCGCACCATGGCGCCGATCAGCTCGAAGGCATGATCGGGTGTCGCATTGGGCGCTTCGCGGTGCATGCTCTCGATGACATCGCCGCTGAGGTTGATCAGCGCGGCATTGATGCCCAGGGGGGTGATGTGGATGCCGACAGCATAGCCGCCCTCCGGGTTGATGCGAAGGGTTGTCGGAGGAAGTCCACGGCCTTTTGGCTCCTCGCGCACGGACAGGATGTAGCCTTGCTCTTCCAGTTCTCGAACGATGGTCGATACCGTCTGGACGGTGAGCCCGACGCGCCTGGCGATCTCGCCACGGGCAATCGGCCCGTGAAGGCGAATGGACTCAAGCACGATGCGCCGGTTGTACGGCCGCCCGAATTCCTGATTGGTCCCCCGCAGCGCCATGACATGCGTTCCCTTTAGGAGAAGCCAGCTTCGCATCGGATATTTATTCAGTCAAATGGAATTCAAAAATAAATCAGTGAATGGACGTGGCCGGCTCAGGACCTGTTTACGTGTTTCCCTTGGCCGATTGCCGTCATGGCACAACGCTTCAATGGTGAGCGAGCCTCGCAACCGTTGGTCCAACAAAGCATGGAGCAGAGATGATCGAATTGCCGTTTGCCCGCGACGAATACCAGCGGCGGCTCCGCAAGATCCGCGCCGAAATGGCGAAGCGCGGTCTCGAACTCCTTGTCGTCAACGACGTTGCCAACCAGCATTACGTCACCGGCTATGATGGCTGGTCATTCTACACGCCGCAGGTGGTGCTTGTTCCGGTCGAGGAGGTCGAGCCGGTCTGGATCGGGCGCGCCATGGATGCGGCCGGCGGTCTTCTCACAGCCTGGATGAGGCCCGAGAATGTGGTTGGCTTCCCCGAGGATCATGTTCAGCGTGTCGATCGCCACCCCATGGACTGGATCGCGAGTTGGATAGTCGCCAAAGGTTGGGGTGTCAGACATATCGGTATCGAGCTCGAAGCCTATTATTTCTCCCCGAAAGGCCATGCCCGGCTCGTCGCCGGCCTTCCCAATGCGAAATGGCATGATGCCGATCTCCTGGTGAACTGGATTCGCGCGGTCAAATCGGCGCCCGAGATCGCCTATCTGCGCAAGGCATCAACCCTGGCCGAAGCTGCGGTTACGCGGGCCTTCGAGGTGATCGCGCCGGGTGTTCGCGAGTGCGATGCCATTGCGTCCATTCAGGCGGCGCAGATCGCCGGCAGCCCGGACTCTGCGGGCGACATCACGGCCCTTCCGCCGACAATTCTCGGCGGCGAGAATGCTTCGGCACCGCACATCATGTGGAGCGACAGGCGGTTTGGAGACAACGAGACGATTGCCCTGGAACTTGCCGGCGTCTGCCGTCGCTATGCCGCTGGGTTGGCAAGAACCATGCAGCTTGGCAAAACGCCGACGCGTGTCTCGGACACGGCAAAAGCAGTGATCGAGGGCATGGACGCGGTGCTCGACGCGGTCAGGCCGGGATCATCAGCCGAAGCGGTGGAGGGCGCATGGCGCAAGGTCATCCAGCGCTACGGACTGAAAAAGGAGTCGCGTATCGGCTATTCCATCGGCGTCGCCTATCCGCCGGATTGGGGCGAACACACGATCAGCCTCAGGCCGGGCGACAAGACGGTGCTTGAACCCGGCAATGTCGTTCATTCCATCCTTGGCATGTGGATGGATGGCTGGGGCATCGAGATCAGCGAGACCATCCTGGTCACCGAAACCGGCAATGAGACCCTGACAAAGTTCCCGCGAGAGATCCATGTCAAATCCTGAGAATGCGACCGTGGCTGGTCGTGTCGTGAATGCCGTCGCGGTAGATATCGACGCTGGAATTCTCGATCGGATGATCGAGATCCGCCGCCATCTGCACCGCAACCCGGAACTTTCGAATCACGAAGCGAACACGCAGCGTTATCTGCGGCAAATGCTGGCTGGTCAGGGAATTACCGACATTCGCGACGTTGCGGGCTTTGGCCTGGCCGTCGACATTGTCGGCACAGGCAAACAGTCAAATCGTAAGGTGGCCATTCGGGCAGATATCGATGCCTTGCCGATCGAGGAGGAGTCCGGCGTCGATTTTTCATCGACAAATCCAGGCGTGATGCATGCCTGCGGTCACGACGCTCATGCGTCGATGGCCTTCGCGGTTGCCGCGCATCTCCATCAATCAAGAGCTTATTTTGGTGGGACCGTCCGCGTCATCTTCCAGCCGGCGGAGGAAGACGAACCATCAGGCGGAAGACGAGTGGTGGAAGAGGGGCTTCTCGACGATGTAGATGCCGCGATCTGCGTCCATGTCGATCCCTATACACAGTCGGGTAAAATCGCCGTCGGCTCCGGTCCCTACACTTTGGCGTGAGATACGTTCGATGTCGCCGTCACCGGCTCGGCGGCACACGCGGCAAAACCGCATGAAGGTGTCGACGCGTTGGCCGTGGCCTGCTCCATTGTGACGGAATTGCAGAAGATCGTCTCGCGCGAGATCGACCCTTACGACCCCCTGGTCATTTCCGTGACGGCCATCAATGGCGGCAACGCCTACAATGTGACCGCCGGTAAGGTCACCCTGAAAGGCACCATCCGCAGCGGCAGCGATGCGACCCGCGAGCGGGCCTGGCGCCGCGTTCGTGCGATTGCCGAGGGGATAGCCGCAAGCCACGGCGCGCGAGTTGAAGTCGATCTCCACAAGGGCGAGCCGGGGGTGGTCAACGATGTCGAGATGACCCAATTGATTGTCGTCAGTGCCAGGGCCGGCATCGGATCCGACAATGTTCTCAACACCCCTGGATGGACCATTGCCGACGACTTTGGCTACTACAGCGAAAAACGCCCCTCGGTCTACTTTCGGCTCGGTATCCGCAACGAGGAGGTCGGATCGGTCTTTCCGCTTCACCATGCCAGATTTCGTGTCGACGAGGCCGCCTTGAAAGTTGGCGCGGCCACCCTGGTTTCAGCGGCGACCGGATTTTTGTCCATGCAACAGGAGAACGCAGACTGATCGGCTCTGGCACGGACTGCACGAGCCGATGAAATGCATGTTCAGTATTTGATGATCCGGCGCTCAACCATCACCACGGCGCAGAACAGCACGATCGACAGGCATGACGACAACACGATCGCCGCGCAAAGCCGGTCCGATTGGTAGTTGAAGATCGCCAGGATGATGAGTGCGCTGAGGCCTTTGTCCGAGCAGGTCAGGGCTTACCTGCCTCAAAGGTATTGTTCGACCTTCTTGCCGACGGTCAGGAAGCGCAGGGGATCGATCGCTTCGCCATTGTGGCGGACCTCATAGTGCAGATGCGGGCCGGTCGAGCGGCCACTGCTGCCCGTCTTGCCGATGACATCGCCGGCATCGAGTTTCTGGCCGACCGTCACATCGATCTCGCTTAGATGCCCGTAGCGCGTGGCGAAACCGTTGCCGTGGTCTACTTCCACCATGCGGCCGTAGCCGCCGTTCCATCCGGCCTTGGTGACGACACCCGGCGCCGTGACCTTGGCCGGCATGCCTATGGGAGCCCTGAAGTCCATGCCCGAATGCAGGGCGGCGGTACCGAGGATAGGATCAGTGCGCACGCCGAACGAACTGGTGACGGAATGGCCGGGCGCGGGGTTGGCGAGCGGCAGCTGACGGGCTTCCTTCTTGAGCTGGTCGAGCGTGTCCAGCGCCTCGTCCAGTTCCTTGACCTTGCTGTCGAAGATCATCGAACTGTCGAGCGGTATCAGCGGTCCACCGACATCGCTATCGCTCTTGCCGAAATCGCTGTCGACCGGCAGGCCGGCCGCCACCAGTGCCTGGGTGATTGCGTCGGCGCTCTTGTAGGCATTGTCGGCAAGCGTGGTGACCCGCGTAAGCTGCTCGCTCTCGATGTTTTTGAGCGACTGGTTGATCGACACGAACAGCTTGTCGGCGCGGTCGGCCGACGATTCGCTGGGCAACGGATCGGAACGTGTCGACCACAGCGAGAAGGGCCGCGTGTCGCCGGCGCCGAGGCTTGCGACGGAATAGGTCTGGGCCACCTTGCCGATGCTGCCCGTCGTTTCGGCGTGCTGGTCGGGCTTTTCCGCCGGCGCGGGAGCGGTGGCCGCCGGCGTTCCGACTTCGCTTTCCGCGCGTTCGATGAGTGGTCCAAGTCGGCCGTGACGCTGACTGAGCTGGGTCTGCCGTTCCAGCAACTCGCTGACCTTGGTTTCCATGAGCTGCTGGTCGAGAAGCTGCCGGCTGGTGATGCGGTCGACCTGGGCGCGAAGCGCCGATATGCGATCTTCGTAAGCCTGCTGCATGCGTGCTTGCCGTGCGGTCGTTGCGCCGATCAGATCGTCGCGCAGCACGAGGTATGAGGTCGCCAACAGATAACCTATGGCCATCGCGGCCAGCGCGGAGCCGAGAAATGCGGCAATCCACGGGCGTACGGTAAAATGCCGGATCTGGTCGCCTCGGGCGATAATGATCGTGTGGGGCTCTTTGCGCCTGCCGAAGACTGCTGACTGACCGGTTACGTTCACGGGACCAAGCTTTCGTTTACGACACCACGACAGTCCGAGTACACATTATTAAGGTTAACAAAGCTTTGCCGGACCGGGTGGCCGACAGGGATTGCCCGCAGAACGGGTGGTTGGTTGCAGGAGAGCGGCCCAGCCAAGCAAAAGCCCCGTCGCTCGAACAAGCGACGGGGCCCACTCCCGGCTGTGTCAGCCGCGTAAAAGCGGCTTCAAAGCGCGCGGACGGCCTCGAGGACCTCTTCGGCATGGCCTTTTACGCGGACCTTGCGCCATACCCTGGCAATGCGGCCGTCGCTGCCGATCAGGAATGTGGCGCGTTCGACGCCCATGTATTTTCGGCCATACATCGATTTCTCGACCCACAAATGGTAGGCCTCGACCACCTTGCGTTCCTCGTCGGCCGCGAGGTCGATGGTGAGGCTGTATTTGGCCTTGAACTTGTCGTGTTTCTTCGTGCTGTCCGGCGACAGGCCGATCACGGCCGCGCCGGCTTTTTCGAATTCAGGCTTCAGTTGCGAAAAGCTTATCGCCTCTTGCGTGCAGCTTGTGGTGTCGTCCTGTGGATAAAAATAGAGGACCACCGGCCTTCCGGACAATGCCGCAAGGCTAAGCGTTCCTCCGCCGTCGCGTGGCAGCTCGAATTGCGGTGCAAGATCGCCTACGTCCAGATCAGCCATATCGATGCCCTTGTTTGAGGTTACGCGCTAAGTCGCAGCGATATAGTGTCAGCCGGGGATTCGTCCACGTCGAGTTCAGATACGAGTTCATATAACGGAAGATTCCTTGGATCAGGAGCAACTGCAGCACGAGAAGATCAAGTTCAGGCGCGACGAGATCACAGATCTGGGCGCTCTGCCGTCTGCGTGCCGCGTGCCGCCGCTCGGCCAGGCGTCGATCGGTCGCGGCTTTCGTATTCTCGGGCGCTTTTTTGCGGGGCTGTCGGCTCTTGTTCTGTTGGCGGCTGCTACCGTTTATCTGATCGGTGTGTCTGGGGTTGGCTCCGAACGGCTGCGGGCCGAAGCGGAGACAGCGATCGAAAAACTGGCAGGTCTCGATGTCCGTGCAGCGATCGGGCCTGCTCGCATCACGCTTGACGGATCGAGCTTTGTCGCGCTGCAGGTGAGTGATGTCAGCCTGAAGACGGTCGATGGCAGACCGATGGCCGATGCCGGGCGCGTTCGTTTCGGCGTGCGCCTGATACCACTGCTTTGGGGCGAGGTGCGGCTTACCAGCGCCAGGATTTCCGACGCCCACATCGTTGTGGGGTCGATGCCATCAGGTGGCGATTGGACAGGCGCTTTGCGCAATGCGGATGGCCTCATCGATCCAGACAAGCTGTCCGCGACGATTTTTGAAAACGTCAACCTCGCGCTGGACTCGGTGCGCGAGGATTCGATGCGCCGGATCGATCTTCACAATGTCGAGTTCGTGCTGCCGGAGGCAGGACCAGTCAAATCAGTCACGGTTGCGGACGCCACCGTTCAGCAGTCCGGATTCGCAGGCATGGAGTTCTCATCGAGCCTCAATATCGACGGCAGGGCGCTGACGATTGCCGCCTCCGCCACACAAAATGCAGCGACGCGGCGCGTAACAGCGCTCGATGCAAACGTTGAAATGGCCGACTCCGCCGACGTCACGGCAGTGACGGGCGGCAGGATCGGTGCTGTTGTGTTGAGGCTGGGAGGGGCACAGGGCACAGGTGACAACACGTCGCGGCTGACGGCCTCCCTGTCATTGACCGGGGCCGTGCTCGATCTCGGTCCGCGTGGGTTGCTTGCGTCGGACGTAGGTCTCGAAGCCACCCTCGTGCCCGGCAGCAACAAGATCCAGGTGGACAAGCTGCTGCTGAAGACCGGCCGCTCGACATTTGATTTCGCGGGCTCGATCGGCCCCAAACCAGCCACCGGAGCAGCCGGTGACGAACCATCCTATCGCTATGATCTGACCAGTGACGGTTCGACGCTGTCGCCTTCGGAATCGCCCGAACCCGCTCTTAGCTTCATCGCCCGGATCGCCGGTGTCTATCAGACCAGAAGCCACAAGCTCCTGGCGGAGCAGATCGGGATCAGGTCAGGTTCCACAAGCGAGGCGCTGGGTACCGCCTCCGTCCAGTTCGCCGACGGCAAGGCGCCCGGCGTGTCGATGTCCGTCAACATCCACGATATGCCGGTTTCTCACGTCAAGCAGTTGTGGCCTTGGTTTTCCGCGCGTGGCGCGAGGCTCTGGGTGCTGGAGAACCTGTTCGGGGGGCGCGTCGTCGATGCAAATCTGCAGTTCCAGGTGGTTCCAGGGCGGCTTGGCAACGGTGTTCCGCTAGGTCCCGACGAAGTATTCGGGCGCTTCCAGATTGAAGGATCACGCTTCGACACTGCCGGCCGCATTCCACCGATACGCGATGCCGTTGGCGTGGTTTCGTTCCATGGCAACGATGTCGATATCGCGCTGTCTTCGGGCACCGTCTTCATGCCCAGCGGCCGTACCGTGGCGGCCAGCCATGGCACGCTGACCGTGAAGGCGGCGAACCTGCCGCCAGTCATTGGTTCGCTCGACATCGATGTTGCCGGCGAAGCGCCTGCAGTTGCCGAGCTTGCCTCTTACGAGCCGATCAACGCCATGCGCCACGTCGGCTTTGCGGCCGAAGACCTGTCAGGTTCGGTAACGGGGCACGTCAAGGCGGATATCCCGCTTACGTCCGGGGTTGATACGTCGAAACTCGATTGGCTGGTGTCGCTTGATTACACGGGGCTTTCGCTGGCCAAGCCGTTCGAAGGTCAGACGGTCACCAACGCCGTCGGCACCATCACGGTGGAGCCCGACAAGGCGGTGATTTCAGCCAAGGCGCTGCTGAACGGCATCCCGGCTGAACTCGACCTGATCGAACCGCTCAAGGATGGCGGTCCGCCGCGCAGTAGGAAGGTCGCGCTTGTGCTGGACGACAAGACGCGGGCAAGCGCCATGCCGGGCCTCTCGCCATTGCTTTCCGGAACGATCAAGGTGGCGATCGACAAGAGCGGCGATGGCAACCAGAACGTCTCGGCGGATCTGACAAATGCCAAGCTGGATATCCCGTGGGCGGGTTGGAGCAAGGGACCTGGCATTCCCGCGAACGTCACCTTCGTGATGACGAAATCCGGCGACACCACCACGCTGTCCAATTTTGACCTGGGCGGAAAGACCTTCTCCATCGACGGCACCGTGGTATTGGTCAACAACGGCCTGTCGTCGGCGCGGTTCAGCAAGGTCACGTTGAACAGGGACGATGATGTTGCCGTGTCGGTCAAGCGGTCGGGCAAGTCCTATGCTGTCGACATATCGGGCAGCGCGCTGGATGCGCGTCCGCTGATCAAGCAGTTCACCTCAGATGTGGATACCGCCACCAAGACCACTGGTACCGATGCGATTTCCGTCAGCGCCAACGTTGATTCCCTGACGGGCTTCCACGACGAGAAACTGTCGAATCTGAAGTTGGACTACAGTGCCGCGGGCTCCAGGGTGAACGGGCTGAAGGTCAGTGCCACGGCGAGTTCCGGTGCTGCCATTGCCGTCAGCAACACGACCGGGGACGGCAGGCGCGCCCTGAGCGTCAGATCAGCTGACGCAGGGGCGATACTGCGGTTCCTTAACATCTATGAGCACATGGAGGGCGGGTCGATCACGCTGGCGCTGGCCGGCGCGAGCGACGGGCCGATGAAGGGCCAGGTGGATACCAGCAACTTCTTCGTGGTGAACGAGCCAAAGCTCGCATCGATCGTTTCGACCACGCCGGCCGGGGACAAGCGCAGCCTGAACGAGGCGGTGAAAGGCAGCCTTGACACGTCGCGGGTCCAATTCGAACGCGGCTTTGCCGAGATCGACAAGGGCAGCGGCTATCTGAAACTGGCAAACGGCGTGTTGCGTGGCCCGAGGATCGGCACAACTTTCCAAGGCACGCTCTATGATCAAAACAACAACATGGACATGACCGGCACGTTCATGCCGGCCTATGGTCTCAACCGCATTTTCGGCGAGCTTCCGCTGGTCGGAGTGCTGTTGGGCAATGGCCGTGACCGCGGCTTGATCGGCGTCACCTACCGGCTGAAGGGCAATGCCAACAAGCCGGTTCTGGACGTCAATCCGCTGTCGGTGATCGCGCCTGGGATATTCCGGTCGATCTTCGAATATCACTAAGTGAGACCTTGGTGATTCCGAAGCGTTCAGAAGGCTCTTGGTCCAAGATGGAAATCCATGCCGATCATCGGGATGGAATCAGCTCCAATCAGACCGGCCGCGCCAGGATGTGTTTTTTCCTGCCGAGTGAGAGCTTTAGGACGTTTTCCGGACTCAGATCCTGAAGCGTCACCACGCGGCGATCATCCGAAACCGGCTGGTCGTTGAGGCGCACCGCACCGCCCTGGATATGCCGCCGCGCCTCACCGTTTGAGGCTGCGAGCCCCGCGCTGACGAACAGTGACAGAATGCCGATGCCAGCTTCGAGCGTCGCCTTGTCGATTTCGATGGTCGGCAGGGATTCAGCCAGCGCACCTTCCTCGAATGTCTTGCGCGCGGTTTCGCTGGCCGCGTCCGCGGCTTCGCGGCCATGCAGCAGGGCGGTGATTTCGGTGGCGAGGATTTTCTTGGCCTCGTTGATCTCGGATCCGCCGAGCTTCTGCAGCCTTGCGACCTCGTCCAGCGGCAAGGTGGTGTAGAGCTTCAGGAAACGGCCGACATCGGCATCCTCGGTGTTGCGCCAGTACTGCCAGAACTCGTACGGGCTCAACATCTCGGCATCGAGCCAGACGGCGCCGGAGGCGGACTTGCCCATCTTGGCGCCGGAGGAGGTGGTCAAAAGCGGCGTGGTCAACGCATAGAGCTGTGCGTCCTCCATGCGGCGGCCAAGGTCTATGCCGTTGATGATGTTACCCCACTGGTCGGAGCCGCCCATCTGCAACCGGCAGCCGAGACGCTTGTAGAGCTCGACGAAATCGTAGGCCTGCAGGATCATGTAGTTGAATTCGAGAAACGACAGCGACTGTTCGCGGTCGAGCCTGAGCTTGACCGAATCGAAGGCGAGCATCCGGTTGACGGAAAAGTGCCGGCCGACATCGCGCAGGAAATTGACGTAGTTGATCTCCATCAGCCAATCGGCATTGTTGATCATGACCGCGTCGTTCGGACCGCTGCCGAATTTGAGGTAGGGCATGAAGTTGCGGCGGATGCCCTTGAGGTTCTCGTCGATGTCCTGCGGGGTCAGAAGCTTGCGCGCCTCGTCCTTGAAGGACGGGTCGCCGATCATCGTGGTGCCGCCTCCCATCAGCGCGATCGGCCTGTGGCCGGTCTGCTGCAGCCAGTGCAGCATCATGATCTGGATCAGCGAACCGGCATGCAGGCTCTTTGCGGTCGCATCGAAACCGATATAGGCGGTTACCGTTTCCTTTGCGAAGAGCTGGTCGAGGCCGGCATCATCCGAGGTCTGGTGGATGAACCCGCGCTCGCTCATCGTGCGCAGGAAGTCGGATTTGAAGGCGGACATTTTTTCTTTCCCGAAAGCTCCGGCCGATGTTGTTTGGCCGTGGCGTGCATGAACGCGCGCGTTTAGCATCCAAGCGCGATCAGCAAAAGTGGAATCCGGTTTTGCGTCCGATCGCGCTTAGTGGCTGAATCGGCGATCAGCAAAAGTGGAATCCGGTTTTGCGTCCGATCGCGCTTCGATGGATGCATTCGTGATCAGCAAGAAGTGACAATCCGGCTTTGCGCACTGTCCGACAAGTCAGATAGCGAATGGCGTTTCACGACCGGATTTGCAACGGTTGTGGGCACACATCAACGATCCCTGAAGCGGTGCAGCATAGGGCGCGGATGCTTGCGTCATCGTTTCCGCTGGCGTAATGAGGCGCCGCGCCGCCAGGTTCTTGCAGCTCAAAGTCTGGAATGGCACCGTACGGCACCTATCGAATGCCATATCCCGCGACAGAGCCTCACATGACATGCCGGACGCATTGATATCCATTGTCATTCCATGCAGGAACGAGGCGGCAAACCTGCCGCTTTTACTGGACGAGATCGGCACGGCAATGACCGGGCGCGCCTTCGAGGTGATCGTCGTCAATGACGGATCGACCGACGAAACGGCCGACGTGCTTGCCGCACAAGCGGCACTGCGCCCATTTCCGCTTCGCCACCTAAGGCATCAGAAATCAGCTGGGCAGTCCCTGTCCCTGCGCTCCGGCGCGTGGGCGGCACGGGGCGATATCGTCGCCACCATCGATGGTGACGGCCAGAACGACCCGAAATACATTCCGGTGCTGGTCGATGCACTGCGTCAGGCGGGACCTGGTTTCGGTGCGGCTCAGGGTCAACGCCTGAAGCGCCGCGACAGCAAGGTCAAGCAACTGGCGTCCCGTTTCGCCAACTGGCTGAGAAATGCCATCCTGCATGACGAGACCCGTGATACCGGCTGCGGCCTGAAAGCCGTGCACACCGACATCATCCGCAAATTGCCCTTCTTCGATGGCACGCACCGTTTTGTTCCGGCGATGGTCATCCAGGAAGGCTTCCGTGTTGTTCATTGCGACGTCGTCGATCGATCGCGCCGGCACGGCAGTTCGAACTACGGGATTTTCGACCGCGGCCTGCAGGGCGCGCTCGACCTGGGCGGGGTCTGGTGGCTGCGCCGCAGGCGTCGCAGGATGCCAAAGGTAGAGGAAGTCAGCCATGGCTAACGTGCTTCAGGGACTGGCGACCTGGATAAACCAGGTTTTCGTACTGCAGTTCGATGGCTGGGTCCTGCTTGGCTTTGTCGCGCAGTTCTTCTTCACCATGCGCTTCGTGGTGCAATGGGTTGCATCGGAGAAGGCGAAGCGCAGTGTGGTGCCGATCGCTTTCTGGTTCTTTTCGCTGTTCGGCGGCGGCCTGCTGCTCATCTATGCCATCCAGCGCAAGGACCCGGTTTTCATAGCGGGTCAGGCCATGGGCATGTTCATCTACGTCCGCAACCTCTGGCTGATCGCCAATGAGCGTCGGGCGGCGGCGATGACGAAAGTCGACTGAGCGACCGTCGATTTGAAGCAAACGGTTCGAGGGGCTGGGATATCGCCATGAACAGGAACTACATCTTCCTCTTCCTGTTCAGCGTGCTGATGACCGTTTCAGGCTTGGCGGCGATGCCGCCGCTCGACCGTGACGAGCCGCGCTTCGTCCAGGCCACCAAGCAGATGGCCGAGACCGGCAATTATGTCGACATCCGGTTCCAGGAAGGCACGCGCTACCAGAAGCCGATCGGAATCTACTGGTTGCAGTCGGCCGCTGTGATTCTCAGCGGACAGGGAGCCGAAGCGCCGATCTGGGTGTACCGCCTGGTTTCGGTTCTGGGTATCGCCATCGCCGTTGTCGCGACCGCCTGGACTGGCGCCAATCTCTTCGGCGCCAATGCCGGTGTCGCCGCCGGCCTTATCATGGCCGCCGTTTTCGCCACCGCCTTCGAGGGGCGGGATGCCAAGACCGATGCCATGCTTCTGGCCTGCTGCGCTGTGGCGCAAGGCGCGCTGGCGCAGATCTATATGGCTTCGCGCAGGAACGAAGCCGTGCCCAGCCGTCTGCGATGGATGTTCTGGATCGCGCAGGGCGCGGGGATCCTGATCAAGGGGCCGATTACGCCGCTGATATCGGTGCTGACCGTCGCCGTTCTGTTCGCCTTCGAGCGCGACTGGCGCTGGCTGTCGAAGCTGAAGGCCGGGCGTGGTCTCGCACTCGTTCTCCTCATCGTTCTGCCCTGGCTCGCCCTCATCACCTGGAAAAGCGGCGGCGCCTTCCTCCAGCAGGCTGTCGGCAAGGACCTGATAGGCAAGGTCTCCCAAGGCGCGGAATCGCACGGCATTCCGCCCGGCTTCTATATGCTGACCTATTCCCTGTTCATGTGGCCCTTTGGCTTGATCGCGGTCGGCGCCGGGCTCCAGGGGATCAATGGCCTGCGCAATGACCCTCGGCTCCGTTTCTGTCTCGCTTGGTACATTCCGTTCTGGTTTTTGTTAGAGCTGATCCCGACGAAACTGCCGCACTATGTCTTGCCGGCCTATCCTGCCGCGGCGCTGATGGTCGGCTGGCTTTTGACCTTGCCGCCGCAGGACGCCAATGCGCCGCTCAGACGTTGGCAGGTATGGCTGTGGTGGGCGACTGCCTTTGGCCTGGCCACGGTCACCATCGGCCTCGCCGCGCTGTGCATTGGCGCACCGATCTATCTTTCCCATACCTTTTCCTGGTGGAGCATCCCGGCCGCCGCCGCCGTGCTTGCGGCCGGCTATCTGGCGTTCTCGTGCAAGTTGCAGATTCCGGTCAGCCGCATCGGCGCTGCCGCGGTCTGCGCGGGCATTGGCTATGCCCTGTTGTTCGGCGTCATCGCGCCGTCCCTGAAACCCATCTGGCTGAGCCCGGCGATCGAGGCAGCCGTCAAGGCCAATCGCCCTTGCGACACGACGGTGCTGGCTTCGGCCGGCTTCCAGGAACCAAGCCTGGTGTTCCTGGTCGGCACGAACACGGTCCTGACCGATGTGAAAGGCGTCGCCCGACACCTGCTTGCCGATCCCGCTTGTGCCCTGGCGCTGGCGCCGGTTGAACAAGAGCAGGAACTGAATGGCGTCCTGGCGGGGCAGGGCAAGTCGGCGAACCGCGTCGCCATGATCGACGGCATCAACTATTCGTCAGGAGAAAAGATGTCTCTCGGCCTTTACCGGGTGGTCCAATGACGGCTCTTCGATGATAGAGTCGGGGCCCAAATGCTGGTGAAACCGCGCCCATCCATTTCCGCCGCGCTGCTTGCGATGCCGCGCCGATCCGTCGATAATCTTCGCGACACAATCCGGATCGCGAGGAAGCGCTTTGCGACGCGTCCGGCCACGTATCCGCACATCAAATGGCCGGTCTGGATACTCGTGTGGGTTCTGTTGACAGCAGCGGCGTTCGTTCGCCTCGACCTTCCCGCGGGGATGCTTCGGGACCAATGGTCACCGGGTTTCGTTAAGCTTGCGGATTTTCTCACCCAGTTCGGCCTGGGCGGCTGGTATCTCATTCCCGCGGTGCTTTTGCTCGTAGCCGCCAACCTGACCGATTGGCGAAGCCTTTCGCGGCGATCGCTGATGCTCGCCTACAACTGGACCTCGCTGGCTTTCCTGGTGCTGTGTGCTGTGGGCTTGTCCGGCCTGGCCGTCAATGTGCTGAAATACGCAATCGGCCGGGCTCGTCCCTCCCATTTTGATGAGTTTGGCGTTCTGTCCCTGCATCCCTTCGCCATGGATGCAAGCTTTGCCGGATTCCCATCCGGCCACGCCACCACCATGGGCGCCGTCTTTGGCATCGCTCTGCTGTTGTTTCCGAAGCGCTGGTACATCGCCCTGGCGGCGACCGCATGCATAACGTCGACGCGTGTTTTCGTCGGCGCACACTATCCGAGCGACACGGTCGCCGGCTTTGGGCTCGGCTTCGCCTTTGCGGTGGCTTCCGCACTGGTCTTTGCCCGCCTTGGTTTCATATTTCGCCAGACGCGGTCAGGGCTTCCGGTTCGCAAGAACACGTTTCGACTGGCATGGTTCGGTAAAGCGAAGCGGGCTGGCTAGAGCATAGAGCGCTCCGCATGGCCCGCTCGGGCGCGACACGCTTTAAGTATTGTCCAGCCCGCCGTAGGACCTTACCAACTTGGCCATGTCAGGCGAGCGGGGCTCTTCACTTTCCATACCCTTGGCGACGCCAACGCGATCGGCGACCGGGCGGTTCTGGCTGACCTTCCACTTGCCGCGCATGTCCGTGATCTCGATCTCCAGCCCGACGATGCCCTTGATCTGCGATTGGATGAACGAGGCTGGAGCATCGGTGACGGCCCAGGGAGCTTCCCGGCGGCCTTCCTGGGACGCGGTCAACTCCGTGATCTGCTGCGCCAGCCAGTCCTGATCCTCGATTACCCTGACCATGCCGCGCACCTGGACCATGGCGTAATTCCACGTCGGCACGACTTTTCCGGTCTCGCGCTTGGTCTCGTACCAGGACGGCGTCACATAGCTGTCCACGCCCTGGAAAACGACGAGTACGGGCGATGTCGGATTGTCAGCCAGAAGACGCCATTGCGGATTGGCTCGAGCAAGATGTGCGCGCAACCGGCCGTTTGGCGGCACGTCGGCGTCGAGCAGGAACGGGAGCAGGTTCGCGACCGGCCCCTCCGATCCATTGGAAATCAGCATGCCAAGCGGATGTGCCGTTATCAGCCCGCGCAGCACATCCGGCCGTATTTCCTGGAAAAGAGGGGGCTCGTACATCGCGATCCCTTGACCTTTCCTACCTCAGCCGCTTTGGCCGTGGGTCCGACAATTCGCCGGCAAGCCGGCGATCGAGATAATCTGCGCATTCCTCCAGCAGAAGCTCAGCGTCGTTGGCGAAGAAGTGGTTCGCTCCCGGCAACGTCTTCTGGGTGATGGTGATGCCCTTTTGCGTGTGCAGTTTGTCGACGAGGCCCTGGACATCCTTCGGCGGCGCCACCTTGTCGGCATCGCCATGGATGATCAGGCCGGACGAGGGGCAGGGCGCCAGGAACGAGAAGTCGTAGGTGTTGGGCTGCGGCGCGATCGAGATGAAGCCTTCGATCTCGGGCCGGCGCATCAGAAGCTGCATGCCGATCCACGAGCCGAACGAATAGCCAGCCACCCAGCAGCTCTTGGAGTCCGGATGCAGCGACTGGACCCAGTCGAGGGCAGCGGCCGCGTCCGACAACTCGCCGGTGCCGTGGTCGAATTCGCCCTGGCTTCGGCCAATGCCGCGGAAATTGAAGCGAAGCGTGGTGAAATTCCGCTTCTGGAACATGTAGAAGAGGTCGTAGACGATCTTGTTGTTCATCGTGCCGCCGAACTGGGGGTGCGGATGCAGGACGATGGCGATCGGCGCGCTCTTTTCCTTGGACGGCTGATAACGGCCTTCCAGGCGACCAGCCGGACCGGTGAAAATGACCTCAGGCATAAAATACTCCACTTGGCATACGAATGCGCGGCGCCCGGAACAACTCTTCCTCTGGCCTTGACGCAGGGCGAGCGTCTTCTTAGAAGCTAGTTTAGAATTGTTCAAAACTGGATGGCCAAAAACAGCTTGCCCATCCACGCCGCAAGCCGCGTAAATAGGACGGCTCGCCTTGGAATTTCAAGGAAATAACGCGATAGCCTCGCTGAATGGCTTTTGACGGGACCAATTGAAGGCAAATGACCGCCACGCGCGCCTATCTCGACTACAATGCCAGCGCGCCGCTGCTAGCCTCGGCGCGTGAGGCCATGGTTGCGGCGCTCGACATGTCGGCCAACCCGTCGTCGGTCCATGCCGAGGGGCGCGCGGCACGCCGACTGATCGAGACAGCGAGGCGCGATGTGGCGGCGCTGGTAAACGGCAGGCCCGAGCATATCGTGTTCACCTCCGGTGCCACGGAAGCGGCTTCGGCATTGCTGACCCCAGACTGGCAGATGGGACGCGGCGCGGTGCGCATGAGCCGTCTCTACGTTTGCGAGGCCGATCACCCCTGCCTGTTGAACGGCGGGCGTTTTCCGGCCGCGCTGGTGACGCGGGTCGGCGTTGACGCCAATGGCGTTATCGATCTCGGCGCATTGGCGGCGGCCCTTGCCGCGCATGACAAGGCAGAAGGCCTGCCGCTTGTGGCTGTTCACGCCGCCAACAACGAGACCGGCGTCATCCAGCCTGTCGGCCGCATCGCCGAAATCGTCAAGGCAGCGGGCGGCATCCTGATAGTCGACGCCGTTCAGGCGGCGGGGCGAGTTTCGCTAGATATCTCAGCTGGTTACGGCGACTACCTGATTCTGTCCTCGCACAAGATCGGCGGTCCCAAGGGCGTCGGCGCCATCATTGCCTTGTCCGATCTGATGATGCCGAAGCCGCTGATCAATGGTGGTGGCCAGGAGAAGGGCCATCGCGGCGGCACCGAGAACCTGGCCGGGATTGCCGGCTTTGGCGCGGCGGCGCGGGAAGCGCTGGTTGGGCTGAAGGACATCGACAGCGTGCGGCATCGCCGAGACGAGATTGAGGCGATCGTCAAAACCCTGGCGCCGGACGCGGAAATCTTTGGAACCGGCGCGACTCGGCTTGCCAATACGACATTCTTCGCTATTGCGGGGGTCAAGGCCGAGACGGCGCAGATTGCCTTCGATCTCGCCGGTGTCGCGCTGTCGGCAGGCTCGGCCTGTTCGTCGGGCAAGGTCGGTCCAAGCCATGTGCTGAAGGCCATGGGACATGGCGACGGCCTCGGAGCCCTGCGCGTTTCGATTGGTGCGGCCACAAGCGCCGAGGACATCGCATTGTTTCGTGCCGCCCTCGCTGGAATAGCTTCCCGGCGGGCAGGCAGGGAACAGGCCGCCTGAGGGCGGTAGAAATGAACTCAGGCCGTTTGGCCTGGTAGAGCCGTGCGTTTCAAGCTGGCCGGGTGAAATTCCGGCGGAAACGCACTATATGGAACTTACGCCGCCTCCGGTGCTCCAGGGTGCCGTTTGGCGATGCCATAGTTTGAAAACTGTCGGGCCTTGACCCCGGCGTGGATGGAGAACGCTGATGCCTGCTGTGCAGGACACGATCGATCGGGTCCGAAAGATCGACGTCGACCAATATAAATATGGATTCGAGACAGAGATTGCTGTCGACAAGGCCCCCAAGGGCCTGAGCGAAGACATCATCCGCTTCATTTCGGCGAAGAAGGATGAGCCGTCCTGGATGCTGGAATGGCGTCTGGAGGCCTATCGCCGCTGGCTGACGCTGGAGGAGCCGACCTGGGCGCGCGTCAACTATCCGAAGATCGATTTCCAGGACATCTACTACTACGCGGCGCCCAAGAGCACGCCAGGTCCGACATCGCTGAGCGACGTCGATCCGGAAATCCTGAAGGTCTATGAGAAGCTCGGTATCCCGCTCAGGGAGCAGGAAATCCTCGCCGGCGTGCAGAAGACGGATGCGTCCGAGCTCGAGGAAGTCAGCGACAATGTCTACAAATCGGGCCGCGTCGCTGTCGATGCGGTGTTCGATTCCGTTTCCGTTGTCACCACCTTCAAGAAGGAGCTGGCGCAGGCCGGTGTCATCTTCTGCTCGATCTCGGAAGCCATCCGCGAGCATCCGGAACTGGTGAAGAAGTATCTCGGTTCGGTCGTGCCGACCTCCGACAATTATTATGCGACGCTGAATTCCGCCGTGTTCACCGACGGCTCGTTCGTCTTCGTGCCCAAGGGCGTGCGCTGCCCGATGGAACTGTCGACCTATTTCCGCATGAACGAGAAGAACACCGGCCAGTTCGAGCGTACGCTGATCATCGCCGAGGAGGGGGCTTACGTCTCTTACCTTGAGGGCTGCACGGCGCCACAGCGAGACGAGAACCAGCTTCATGCCGCCGTGGTCGAACTGGTCGCGCTCGACGATGCCGAGATCAAATACTCGACCGTGCAGAACTGGTATCCCGGCGATGCCGAGGGCAAGGGCGGCATCTACAACTTCGTCACCAAGCGAGGCGACTGCCGTGGCGATCGGTCGAAGATTTCGTGGACGCAGGTCGAGACCGGTTCGGCGATCACTTGGAAGTATCCGAGCTGCATCCTGCGTGGCGACGATTCGTCAGGCGAGTTCTATTCGATCGCCGTGTCGAACGGTTACCAGCAGGTCGATAGCGGTACCAAGATGATCCACCTCGGCAAGAACACGTCGAGCCGCATCATCTCCAAGGGTATCGCCGCCGGCTTCTCGCAAAACACCTACCGCGGCCAGGTTTCGGCGCACCGCAAGGCAACCAACGCCCGCAACTTCACCAATTGCGACTCGCTTTTGATCGGCGACCAGTGCGGCGCGCACACCGTGCCCTACATGGAAGCCAAGAACTCGACCGCGCAATTTGAACATGAGGCCACAACCTCGAAGATTTCCGAGGATCAGAAGTTCTACGTCATGCAGCGCGGCATTCCGGAAGAAGAGGCGATCGCGCTGATCGTCAATGGCTTCGTCAAGGATGTCATCCAGCAACTGCCGATGGAATTCGCCGTCGAGGCGCAGAAGCTGATCGGCATCTCGCTCGAGGGAAGCGTGGGATGACCGGGGAGGCGTGGTTCAAGCCGAAGCGCTTCGGCTACGGTGCGACGCCCAGCAACTGGAAGGGTTGGGCTTTTGTCGGCCTGTTCGTCCTTGTCGTTGTGGCCGTGGTGGCGGTCACCATTGCAAAGGGGCTGACGGCCTGGCTGACCATCCTCATTGTTCTTGCCCTCACGGGCGCAATCATACCGTTCATCAAAGCCAAAACCGACGGCGAATGGCGCTGGCGCTGGCATTGAACGAAACTTTGTGAAACGGACCGAATATGCTTGAGATCAAGAACCTGCATGCCCGCATCGCCTCGACCGGCACGGAGATCATCCGGGGCCTGAACCTGACGGTGAAAGCCGGCGAGGTCGCCGCCATCATGGGCCCGAACGGCTCCGGTAAATCGACGCTGTCCTACATTCTCGCAGGTCGCGACGACTATGAGGTGACCGAGGGCGACATCCTCTATAACGGCCAGTCGATCCTCGAAATGGATCCGGCAGAGCGCGCCACCGCCGGCATCTTCCTCGCGTTCCAGTATCCGATGGAGATACCGGGCGTGGCGACGATGGAATTCCTGAAGGTGGCGATGAACGAGCAGCGCAAGGCGCGCGGGGAGGAACCGCTGAAGATTCCGGAGTTCCTTAAGCGCGTGAAGGAAGCAGCGGCGTCGCTCAGCATGGATATGGCGATGCTGAAGCGGCCGCTCAATGTCGGTTTCTCCGGCGGCGAGAAGAAGCGTGCCGAGATCCTGCAAATGAAGCTGCTGGAGCCGAAGCTCTGCGTGCTCGACGAGACGGATTCCGGCCTCGACATCGATGCGCTGAAGATCGTGTCGGACGGCGTCAACGCGCTGCGCTCCCCGGAACGCGCCATCGTCGTCATCACCCACTATCAGCGCCTGCTCGATCACATCGTTCCCGACACGGTGCACGTGCTCTACAAGGGCCAGGTCATCAAGTCGGGCGACAAATCGCTGGCGCTCGACCTCGAAGCCAATGGCTATGCCGGTGTGATCGGCGAAGCCGCGTGAGATGCCAGAAGGCCATTTTATGCTGAAAGGCGGGGCGAAACTGATGAATATGCACACGCGACCCCAGCGGACGCTGGCCGAGACGGCGATCATCGACGCTTTCGGCGAGCGCTTGTCGCTGCTGCCGGGCGATGGCGCCGTCATGCTGAAGCGCGACGACGCGATCGAGGCGATCAAGAGCGGCCTGCCGACGCGGCGCGTCGAATCTTGGCACTACACCGACCTGCGCCGTCTGTTGACGTCGGTGCCGGAGTTCGATTCGGCAGCCGGCGTGAAGGCCATTGCACCGATCGTCGATGGCTCTGCCGTTCTGGCCGTTTTGAACGGCGTGTCGACTGCAAAAGTGCCTGCTATCGAAGGCGTTACGATTCAACGCCTGTCTGAGAAGCTGACAGACGGCAGCATCGCTCCGGGGCTTGATCCCTATGGAACCGATGATGCGATCGGCGCCCTGAACACCGCTTTCGTCGCCGACGGTTATTTCGTCGACATCGCCGACGGCGCCAGGCTGGAAAAGCCGATCGAGCTGCAGAACCTGCAAGCCGGCGGGCAGACACATGTGCGCCTTCCGGTGCGCGTCGGTGCCGATGCCAGGGCGACCATTGTCGAGCGCCAGGCGGGTGAAGGCAGTGGGCTGGTGAGTTCGGTCAGCCAGCTTGTGCTGGGCGACGATGCCGAAGTGATCTGGCTGATCGTTCAGGAACAGGCGGAAACGGCCACGCATCTTGCCCAGTTCAAGGCGCATCTCGGCAAGAATTCGAAGCTGACGCTGTTCGTCATGAACGCCGGCGGCAAGCTTGTGCGCCAGGAGATCGTGGTGAAGACGACCGGCGAAGGCGCCGACTTCAAGCTGCGTGGCATCAATCTGCTGGCTGGCGACACACATACGGATGTGACCATGGTGCTCGACCATGCCGTGCCGCGCACGACGTCGACGGAGATCATCCGCAACGTGGTGACGGGCAAGGCGCATGGTGTGTTCCAAGGGCGTATCAACGTCCATCAATACGCCCAGAAGACCAACGCCAAGATGGCCTGCAACACGCTGCTTCTGTCTGATGATGGTGAATTCTCGACCAAGCCGGAACTTGAGATCTTTGCCGACGACGTTGTCTGCGGCCATGGCGCGACTGTCACCGAGATCGACCACGACCATCTGTTCTACCTGATGGCGCGCGGCGTTGACGAGAAGAGTGCGCGCGGCCTTCTGGTCAAGGCGTTCGTGGCGGAAGTTATCGAGGAACTGGACGACGAAACCATCGTCGACGCGCTGGAAGCACGGCTCGACGGCTGGTTTGTGGCACACGGGTGACCCTGATGAACGCACCGGGCAAGATCGGAGACTTCTACGACGTCGAAGCGATCCGTCGCGATTTCCCGATCCTGTCACGGGAAGTCTACGGCAAGCCGTTGGTCTATCTCGACAACGGCGCTTCCGCGCAGAAGCCGCAGGTGGTGCTCGATACCATCCAGCATGCCTACAGTCAGGAATACGCCAACGTTCATCGCGGCCTGCATTTCCTGTCGAATGCGGCGACCGACGCCTATGAAAAGGCGCGCGAGACGGTGCGTCGCTTCCTCAACGCGCCGAGCACCGACAACATCATCTTCACCTCGAACACGACCTCGGCGATCAACACGGTCGCCTACGGCTATGGCATGCCCAATATCGGCGAGGGCGACGAGATCGTGCTGTCGATCATGGAGCATCACTCCAACATCGTTCCCTGGCATTTCATTCGAGAGCGGCAGGGCGCCAAGCTGGTCTGGGTGCCGGTCGACGATCTCGGTGCGTTCCATATCGAGGAGTTCGAGAAACGACTGTCCAGCCGAACGAAGCTGGTGGCGATCACCCAGATGTCGAACGCGTTGGGCACGGTGACGCCGATCAAGGAGATCGTGCGCATCGCGCATGCGCGTGGAATTCCCGTACTCGTCGACGGCAGCCAGAGCGCCGTGCATATGCCGATCGACGTGCAGGATATCGACTGCGACTTCTTCGTCTTCACCGGTCACAAGGTCTACGGTCCCTCGGGCATCGGCGTGCTCTACGGCAAGAAGGACATTCTTGCCGGCATGCGCCCCTTCATGGGCGGTGGCGAGATGATCGAGGAGGTGACGGAAGACATCGTTACCTACAACGAGCCGCCGCACCGCTTCGAGGCAGGCACGCCGCCTATAGTCCAGGCGATCGGACTGGGTGCCGCGCTCGACTATATGGAAAGCGTCGGCCGCGACCGCATCGCAGCGCACGAGGAAGACCTCAAGAATTATGCGCATGAGCGGCTGCGCGCCATCAACTCGCTGCGCATCTTCGGCGACGCCCCGGGCAAGGGCGCCATCATCTCCTTCGAATTGCAGGGCATTCATGCCCATGACGTGTCGATGGTGATAGACAGGCAGGGCGTTGCCGTGCGCGCCGGCACCCATTGCGCCCAGCCGCTGTTGAAACGGTTTGGCGTAACCTCCACATGCAGGGCATCGTTCGGCATGTATAATACCAGGGCCGAAGTCGACGCTTTGGCCGAGGCGCTTGAAAAAGCGCGCAAGTTTTTTGGGTGACGACCATGGATGATGCGACCATCGCTGCAGAGACCGCTCCGGAAACGGCAGCCAACCCGCTGGTTTCCGCCTCGGCCATTCCGGCCGACGAACTGGCGCGGCTGACCGACGACATCGTTTCGGCGCTGAAGACAGTCTACGACCCGGAAATCCCAGCCGACATCTACGAGCTCGGCCTGATCTACAAGATCGACATCGAGGACGACCGCTCGGTCAAGATCGACATGACGCTGACGGCGCCTGGCTGCCCGGTCGCCGGCGAAATGCCGGGCTGGGTCGAAAACGCGGTCGGCGCCGTCGAAGGCGTGTCCGGCGTCGAGGTCAACATGACCTTTGATCCACCCTGGTCGCCCGACCGCATGTCAGAAGAGGCGCAGGTCGCGGTTGGCTGGTATTGAGGCGGTCAAGCGAGCCGAATGTCCGACAAGTCTCAGCCGGATGACTTCAAGGAAGGCGGCATTCCACCTTCGGCGAGAGTAGTCGAAATTTGGGGCTCCCCGGTTGTCGACGTTCTCGATGAACCGGTTAAGTATCACAGAGCTATTAGCGCAATACCATCCGCGATTAGGAACGTCATCTGCGTCGAACTGCTAATTTGGCAGGTGCTCAACGGTGGCTTCAGGCAATATATTTGGAACTCCTATGGGATAACGGCTCAGGGAGCTATTCAAGGTTTCCGCGCAATGGGCCTGGAAACGCATGCAGAACTGGCGCGGCAGGCCTGCGCCTTGCTGGGCGAACATTTTCCTGAAGAGCGTTTGGCAAGAATGAAGATCGTGGGCGAAGTCGGCGGGAGCGGCATAGATTTCAATGCCTTTGATGACGCATTCTATGCCTTGGAAGAAAATGAACGCGATTCGGCCGAGGCGGCGCTCGCTGAATATGCGACGGCAGCACTGGGCGGACACTGGCAATAGAGACCTTGCAGTTCGACGCTGATATAACCATTTTGAGTTATGAAATGATCCACGGGCCTTGAACCCGCGCGAAAGTGGAGAAAAACATGGGACGCTTCGCCGTCATCACGATGACCGAAAAGGCCGCTGACCGGGTGCGCGAGATCGTCGCGACCCGCGACAATGCGCATGGCATTCGCCTTGGCATCAAGAAGGGCGGCTGCGCCGGCATGGAATACACGGTCGACCTGGTGACCGAACCCAACGCCAAGGACGACCACATCGAGCGCGACGGCGCCCACGTTTATGTGGCGCCCGAGGCGGCATTATTCCTGTTCGGCACCGAGATGGATTTCGAGCAGACGACGCTGCGCACCGGTTTCACCTTCCACAATCCGAACCAGAGTTCGGCCTGCGGCTGCGGCGAATCCGTTGAATTGAAGCCTGCCGATCTCAAGGCGCTGGCCGAGGCGCGCGCATCGGCCTGATTGTCGCGGAAGCCTCAGTCCACCCACATTCCCATCCGTTTGTGCCAGTCGGCGATCGATTCCTCCGGGTATACATCGAAAGCCTTATCGTCCTTACCGACGTTCGGCTCCGCCCAGTTCGCCTTGTATTTCAGCATCAGGTGCACCCGGCTCGGCGGAATGGGCAGATCGTTGTCTATCGCCGAGGCGAAGGGATGCACGAGCTCCGGCCAGGTCGGATCGTAGAGCCATAGCGCCGACCCGCATTTGCGGCAGAAATTCCGCTCGCCTGACGAAACCTCGCAATGCGGATGCTCATCGTCTTCGATCTGCGCCCGATAGACGCCGATGTTCCTCTTGCCCCTGATGTTCAGTGTGGCGCTGTCGGCTCCCAGATTGATGGCAAAGCCACCGCCGCCCTGCTGCTTGCGGCAGATCGAGCAGTAGCAGAGCATGAATGGCACCGGCGTATGGCTTTCGACCTCGAAGCGCACGGCATTGCACCGGCAGGAACCCTTGAGCAAAAGCGGCATGGCAAAACTCCGATGAATGTTCGTCAACTTGTCAGCATCGTTTTGGTTGCGGCGATGACATGGCTCAAACCCGGTGACATGATCGCCGGATGGACAATGAACGCATAGAAGAACTTTTCCAGAGCCTTGGCCCGGTCAGCATTCGCAAGCTGTTTGGCGGCAAGGGCATCTACTCGGACGGCGTCATCGTCGCCATCGTGCTGCGTGGCGAATTGATGCTGAAGGCGGACGGGCAGAGCGCTGGCGACTTCGAAGCCGCCGGCTGCACGCAATGGACCTATACCGGATCCCGCCACGGCAAGCAGGTCTCCATGCCCTACTGGAGCATTCCCGACAGTGCCTTTGACGATCCCGATGAGATGGCGGTGTGGGCGCGCCGGGCCTATGAGGCGGGGCGAAGGGCAGGGAAGTAGATCGCCGAGAGCGCTAGGCCGCCCCCTCATCCGGCCGCTTTGCGGCCACCTTCTCCCCGAGCGAGAAGAGGTCGATGTCGGCTCTGCAAGCTCCTCTCCCCGGGGAGAGGCCGGTTTGCCCCGAATTGGTTTTTGCAATTCGGTCTTTGCAATTTGGGTGAGGGGGGCCTTGGCTGCGAACCTACAGCGCCTTGGCGATCTTCGCCGCCAGCCGCGCATTGTTCTCGACCAGCGCGATGTTGGTCTTCAGGCTCCGGCCGCCGGTCAGTTCGAGGATTTTCGACAGCAGGAACGGCGTCACCGCCTTGCCGGTGATGTTCTGCGCCACTGCGGCCTTTTGCGCTGCTTCGATATAACCGGCCATCTCGCCGGCGGGGATCTCGTGGTTCTCCGGCACCGGATTGGCGATCAGCACGCCGCCGCCAAGCTCGAGCGCCTGTCGGGTCTTGTAGAAATGCGCGATGTCCTCCGGGGTATGCAGGGTCAGCGGCGCGCGGAACGGTGACTGGCGCGACCAGAAGGCCGGCATCGTCTCGCAGCCATGGCCGACAACCGGCACACCGCGCGTTTCCAGAACTTCGAGCGTCTTTTCGATGTCGAGGATGGCCTTGGCGCCGGCCGACACGACGATGACGGGTGTGCGCGCCAACTCATCGAGATCCGCGGAGATGTCAAAGCTCTTTTCGGCGCCCTTGTGCACGCCGCCGATGCCGCCGGTGGCGAACACTTTTATCCCGACCATATGCGCTGCGATCATCGTGGCGGCGACCGTGGTGCCGCCGGTGCGCTTTTGCGCCACGGCAAAGCCGATGTCGGCACGCGACAGCTTCATCGCGTCGCCGGTCATGGCCAGCGACTCTCGTTCGCCATCGGAGAGGCCGATCTTGATGCGGCCAGCGACCACGGCGATCGTCGCCGGCACGGCACCACCATCGCTGATGATCTTTTCGACATCGGCCGCCATGGCACCATTGTCGGGGTAGGGCATGCCGTGGGTGATGATGGTGCTTTCCAGCGCCACCACAGGCCGGCCGGCGGCCAGCGCCTGTGCCACAGGCTCGTGAATATCGATGAAGGGGCGGGCGGTCTCTGGGGTCATGTGTATCTCCAATCCGAAGCGCAATGCGTTCCTTGGCTCGCGTCAGCAGACTTCAGCACTGTGAATTTGCCGGTCTCATGCCACTTCCTGCGCATAGGGCACAAGGGCCAGCGCTGCGGCAAAGGTGGCAGCGCTGAAATCCGGAACGGCATTGGCGCTTTCGATGGCGAGAGTCGCTGCCGCGATGCCTTCACGCAACGCAGCACGCAACGGCACGCCATGCAACAGTGCTGCAACTGTCGTGCCTGCCAGCGCGTCGCCGGCGCCGGTCACATCCGTAACCTTTCTTGGAGGTGGCGGCAGGATCGAGAAGGTACCGGCCTGGTCGAAGCCGAGCATCGGGTTGCCACCCGCTGTTACCACGCCGCTTTTGAGCCCGGCGCGTCGAAGGCCGTCGACAATGCCTTGCTCTGCCGTTCCCGCGTCCACGCCGGCCAGTGTGAGCGCCTCGCGGCGGTTCATGAATACGACAGCCAATCTGTCGAGCACCGGCAGCAACCGCACGATCTTGGCCGGTGAAATGGCAATCGCGAAAATCGGCTTGTCGGCGGCGAGCGATACCAGTCGCTCCAGCGCGATTGACGGCAAGTTCGCGTCGCAAAAAACCGCGTCGGCAGCACTGATGGCCTCGCGTACCTTGGCGCGGCGGATCTGCTTGGGAAACGCCAGGTCGTAAAGCGCCATGTCGGCAAAGCCGACGATCAACTCGCCGTCCCGGTCGAGCAGCGCTGTGTAGCTCGGTGTCGTCCGGTCGAGGAACACCGCGGACAGATCGGCAATACCCGCCCTGGCGATGGCCGCCGACACAGTCTCGGCCGCGGCATCGCCGCCCCGAACTGAAAGCAGCGAGGCCGACACGCCACGCCTCACGGTCGTGCGCAGGGCATTGAAGACGCCGCCGCCGACATCCTCGCGCATTGTGCCAGGATTTGACGCGGCGGGCACATAGTCACCCGAAACCTGACCGCGCCGGTCAATGTGGGCACCGCCTATGGCAAGGATTCTCGGGGACTTCACCATGCTGGCGGTATGACCTTTCCGGTTTGTGCTGCGCGGACATTAGTGCATTCGCGGCCCAAGTGCGCGGCCCGACGCGTTCTAGATCGCCCGCCGCAACCTCGCAACCGAAGGTGCGATTCGGAAGAACGTGGATTGGGCCAGCGTCGGTCAGGCCAGGCAACCTTGGGCCAGAATTACGAAACAAAAATGGAACAGATGGGGATAACCTTTTGTTTCCAGATATTTAGTGACTCTTGCCAAATGAGAACAAAAAAGGTACAAAGCAGCAGGGATAACGGATTGTCCGGCCTTCATTGACGACCAAGGGGTGATGTATCATGGCTCAGAATACTTTGCGGCTTGTAGAGGATAAGGCAGTGGACAAATCAAAGGCTCTGGATGCGGCGCTGTCGCAAATCGAGCGGGCTTTCGGCAAGGGCTCGATCATGCGGCTCGGCGCGAACGAGCAGGTCGTCGAGATCGAGACCGTGCCGACCGGTTCGCTTGGCCTCGACATCGCGCTTGGCGTCGGCGGCCTGCCGCGCGGCCGCATCATCGAGATCTATGGGCCGGAAAGCTCGGGCAAGACGACGCTGGCGCTGCACACCGTTGCCGAAGCCCAGAAGAAGGGCGGCATCTGCGCCTTCGTCGATGCCGAGCACGCGCTCGACCCGGTCTATGCCCGCAAGCTCGGCGTCGACCTGGAGAACCTACTGAT
>CALRQH020000012.1:0-171170 GCA_943370265.1 Mesorhizobium carmichaelinearum | reverse complement strand
AGATCGCTTGCGTAGCGGGCGCAACGCCGCTCATAATGCGCACGGGTGATTTCAGTCCAGGCCATCGTGATCTCCATCGAATCTCGCAAATCCGACGGAATCACAACCTGCTGAAATCACTCAACTCTTTTTGGAACGGACACTAAGCGGTCGATAAATGCCAACAACGTGGCCTTTCGCCGCGACTGGATTGCCGATCATCCCTTCCCCAGGAATAACGGTTTCAAGGTTTCCTGTACGCTGCTTATGCGGAAACTTGAGGGCGACGGCCATAAACTCGTCAACGCCAATGCACGCGCCTATCACTACCCGCCGCGCGGTTGGCGATTCTTCCGCTGGCGCGCACTGGTGACGGGCCGCGATGCCGACAGGAAGTTTAGAGAGCTGGGACCCTCCCAACGTGGCCAACGGATCGCACGGTCGTTCAGCCGATGGCTCACCATGTCGTGGCGCACAACACGGCGCGTGATTTGGCATGCCCGGCAGACAGGCATGCCGACCTGGCAAATTCCGTTGTCTCTACTTGTCGGCCTGGCATTCTACGGTTTGGCGTTTTGGGGCCAGCTCAGCTTGGCCATGGGTCTCATTGGTGACGAAATTGAAGTCATGCCCGACTTCGCGGGCAGGTGAACGCGTTCACTCGTAACGCTTCGGCAACGCTCTCGGAAGCAGTGTCGACTGGTTGACAAAGCTGGCGGGACCAGCACAGCACCAGTTGTCGCTCTCTATTCCAGAACATCCGTCGCCTTGTGCGGATGGCTGACACCATCGGCGAAGACAACATCGGACTGGGAGTTGCCGGTGCGCAGCGCCAGTATCTCCTGGTAGGCCGGCGAATGATACCATCCGCGGACGTGATCGCGGTCGGGAAATTCGATGACGATCAGATGCCCCGGCCAACTGTTCTCGATCACCTCGACATCGCCGCCGTGAACGATAAAGCGACCGCCGAAAGGCTGGAGCGTGGCATTGATCTTCTGCAGATATTCGACGATCTGCGGCCCGGGCGTGACCTGGCGCATATGGGCAACGGCGTAAGCAGTCATGACTGGCTCCCTGGTGGATCGAAGCCGAACAGCCGCCTCGTGAGATGCAATCTGGGGGATCGTGATGCGCCCGTCGATTACTTGACTGGTAATCGGTTTGACTACGTCGGCGGCAGCGATGGGAGCCGGCTTGTCGAAACGAGGGCCACGCCGCTTCGATCGGCCCCTGTGTGGCCATTTGGGCGCAAAGCCAGGGAAATCGGCAGTCCACAAGTATATATCCGGTATACGTTGGATGACACGGGCGCATCCATTTCGTAGCCTGGTAACGGTATCGGCGATACCTGATCCTGGGGGCGGGGCATGGCGGGCAGACAGCGGATTTCTTCGATTCTGACGCGACACGGGGCATAGCGGCGGCATGTCCAGAAAAACGGATACCGCGCCTCTCATCACCGTCATCACGCCAACCCACAACCGGCGCGACAAGGTCCTGCGTGCGGTGGAAAGCGTACTTTCCCAAAGCGTTTCCCGGGTCGAGCACATTGTTGTCGACGATGGTTCGACCGACGGGACGGAAGCAGCGCTGGCCCGCATCAGCGATCCGCGCCTCATCTATGTGGGCGCCAAATGGCGGGGCGCCAACGCCGCCAGGAATGCGGGCATCGAGAGGGCGCAGACGCCCATCGTGACCTTCCTGGATTCAGATGACGTCTATCTGCCAGATCGGATCGAGCGAACCTTGGCTCGGTTCGACCAAAATCCGGCGCTCGAAGTCCTCATCAGCTCGTTCGTGTCCCTGAAAGGCGGCCGCGCCACCAACTGCATCAACCACGATGCGTTCCTTCCTCCCAAGATGCTGGAAAGGGCGCTGGTCGCGCAGACGATCTTCATTGCCGGATCGGCGATAACAGCGCGGCGCGACGCTTTGCTGGCCATCGGTGGCTACGACAGCGATGTCGCCCGGATGCAGGACCGGGAGTTGCTGTTGCGCTTTGCGCGCCGCCATGGCGCGCATCTGTCTCAACATGTCGACTGGACCAAGCACAATTCGGAGAATTCGATTTCGGGCCGTCGCGATGGCTATGTTGCGGCCTACGCGAACCTGATGTGCAAGCATCCGCACATTGCCCATGCTTACCCTGACATTCCGCCCTACATGATCGCACGCCAGATCATCGCCGATATCATCAAGGGTAGGCTTCCGCAGGCATTTGCAGGTTATATGGCCAACCGTTCATCGAAAGAACTCGGCTATTCGCTGCCGGAATTGCTGCGCGGCTATGTCTGTGGCCGGCGCTGGAGACGCAATTTTTCCGAAGAACTCCGCGCCAGGTTTGGCGCGCGGCCGGCCTGAGGCTCCCGCTATTTCCTCTGGCGGACAGCAGCGATGCGAGGCGGCGGCTCGATGGCGCCTGCCCTGACACGAATAGGTTTCAGCGCTGGCAACTCGGTATCTTTCACGATCGTCAACGCGCGCGGAAAGAACTGGTTGTTGTGCTGGCCACGTCCGATGTTGAGGATCGCGGCTTCCGGCAAACGCTTCTCCAGCATCGATAGCACGCGCCGTAGGGAGGGTCCGTCAAACGCATCCATCGCCTCGTCGATAACCACCCATTTCGGCTGCCTCAAAGCGAGCCTGGCAAAGGCCAGCGAGCGCTGTTCGTCGTCGCCCAGCTCATGATCCCAGCGCCCGGCACGGTCGAGCGATGACGACAGCCGTTGAAGACCGACCTCGGCAAGCACCGCCGAAATGTCGGCATCACTCGCCGGAGCGGATCCGGTGGGATGATCAAGGACCTCACGCAACGTACCGGCCGGGAAGTAGGGGACACGCGGCACGAAAATGAGGGTTTCTCCCGCCGGCATGCCGATCCGCCCGCTTCCCCACGGCCACAGCCCGGCTATGGCGCGAAAGAACAGCGTCTTGCCGGCACCCGGCTCGCCGGTGATCATGACCCGTTCGCCGGAACGGATTTCGACATGCTGGTCGGCGAGCTTGGTGCACCCCTCCCGCGAAGACACCTGAAGCTTCTCGAAAGTCAGGCTGCCATTGGCGTTTTCGCCGAACTCGATGCGCCTTTCCTTGTCGTGCAGCACATCCGTCTCATCAAGCGCGATGCGGAAATCGGCGACGCGCATCAGCGTGGCCCGCCAATCGGCAATGCTGCCGATATTGTTGACGAACCAGCGCAACGAGGAGTGAACCTGATTAAAGGCGCCGACAGCCATCATCAGCCCGCCGAAGCTGATATCTCCGGCGAAATAGACCGGCGAAGCGACCAGGATGGGTGCAACAACCGTGATCCAGCCATACGTATCGGTCACCCACGAAAGATTGATCTGAGCGGTATAGATGCGCCGCATGGCGCCCAGCACCGTACCGAGGTCGAGTTCGAGCCGTCGCCTGGCATCCGCCTCGCCATGGTATAGCGCAATGGCATCGACATTCTCGTTGACGCGCACCATCGACGAGCGCAGCTCCGCTTCCCGCGTGTAGCGATCGCTGTTGAGGCGGATCAGCGGGCGCCCGACCAGCCAGCTCAGCCACGAGGCCGTCCCAGCGTAAAGGAACGCGGCCCAGACCATGTAGCCGGGTATGGCCAGCGACCAGCCACCGATGTGGAACGCGAAGCCCGAAGACAGTTTCCACAGCACGCCGACGAAGGACACCAGCAGGATGAACGACTGCAGCAGCCCGACGCCAAGATCGGTCGAGAGATCGGAAAGATGCGCCGCATCCTGCTGCATGCGCTGATCGGGATTGACGCCGATGGCGCCGGCATTGGCGAGTCGGAACGCGCGCGCCGGCCGCATCCACTGGTCGATCAGGTCCAGCGTCAGCGCCTCGCGCAGCTTCAACCGGAACATCTGGTTGAGCCAGGTCTGGCCAATATTGAGCACCAGCAGACCGCCTGCAATCATTGCAAAGACGAGAAGCTGGTGCAGGAAAGCCGCCATGTCGCGGCGCGCCAGCGCATCGTAGAAAGGCTGGTTCCAACTGTTGAGCAGAACCTGCCCGATCGACGTCGCGACAATGACGGCCATGATGCCAACCGACGTCCAAAGCAACCATTTGCGAACCGGTGATCCGACAAGGGCCCGCCAGATCGTCGTTACCTGGTCGCGCAAGCTGGTTTCGACGGGAGTAACAGCCAGTCGAACGCTGGCCTCGTCCGGTTGATCATCCATGGGCGGTATCCCTTGCGATCAGAAACGGCGCGGGCAGCGGCCGATTGCGGTTGGCGGTACGCGCCGCCCGGGCAGTCAACACGCCCTCGACAGATAGGCTGGCAAAACCTTGAACACGCAAGACGCCACTCCGATCACGAACGTGTCACCCGGCGGACCGATGGCAGTCCGGCCTCGGACGTCCGGCCAAGGCGGGTGGCGCCGTGCGGCGAGAAAACCGGGACGAAGACACGGCGCGACGCTCGCTGGGCAACCGGCACACCCTGGTAGAGCCGCTTCTGCGCCTCGACAACGATGACGCCGGAAAAGATCGGCCACAGCCGACGGCCGGCGCGTTCGAGTATGCTGTGGAACCGCATCATGAAGCGTCGCTGGGACGGCGGAAAGAACAAGGCGTCGGACCAGGCCGCCGGCGTGAAGTTCGCCTCGCGCAACAGTTCCGTGAGCTGCCCGCGCGAGAACGGGCGGCCGTTGCCGAAAGGTGTATGTTCGAAGCGCGCCCAGACGCCGCGCCGGTTGGGCACGACGATGACGACGCGGCCGGCGGGCGACAGCACGCGCCAGATCTCGTTCAGCGTTTCGCGCGGATTTTCGACATGTTCGAGCGAATGGACCAGCAACATGCGGTCGATGCAGGAATCGACCAGCGGCAGTTCCTCGTCGAAGACCAGTGCGGTCGCCGTCGGCCCCGTCGCCGGCCAGACCACGGCGCCTTGCGTTGCCGGCATGAAGGCAAAGACGCGCTCCGCATCGGTGCCGAACCGCTCCAGCCAGGGCAGCGTATAGCCGAGGCCAACCAGCCGCTCGTTGGGCACGGTCGCCCATATCGACGACAACGCCATGGTGATTGAACGCTCGGCGAAGCGGCCGAGCGTTGTCGAATAGAAGGAGCGAAGATCGACGATGTCGGAATGCATGTGAGGGATGTAGCCGTGATATCGGCAGGTTTCAACAAAAGGCGGCCCGATGTCGCCGACATTGCGGATGACATCCACGTGCCAGCGCCCTATGTCTGCGGCAACTCCCGCGTCGGCCCGAAATCGGTTTCGATTTCGGAAAGCAGGATGCAGCAGATAAAAATATTGGAGCGTCCTTTGTGTGTCCAAATGGGCGCACAGGGCTCTAACGGAGAGATGCGATGCCGGTCGAAGTCGAACAGTTCATGTGCCGGACCGATAATTTCGGCGTGCTGATCCATGACAGCAAAAGCGGCAAGACCGCGATCATCGACGCGCCGGAAGAGCAGGCGATCCTGGCCGCGATCAAACGCACCGGCTGGACGCCGACGATGATCCTGACCACCCACCACCACATGGATCACGTCGAGGCCAATCTGGCTCTGAAGGAGCGCTTCAAGCTGCGCATCGTCGGGCCTGAAGCAGAAAAGGCAAAGATCCCCGGCATCGACGAAACCGTTGAAGAGGGCTCGGTCGTTCACCTCGGCGACGAGAGGATCGAGGTCATCGCCACGCCCGGGCATACCGCGGGCCATGTCTCCTATTATCTGCCGGGATCGAAGGTCGCGTTCACCGCCGACACGCTGTTTGCGCTCGGCTGTGGTCGGTTGTTCGAATGCAAGCCGCCGGTGATGTATGAATCGCTTAGGAAACTCGCAGCGCTTCCGGCCGACACCGTCATCTATTGCGGCCATGAATACACGCTCGCCAACGCGCGCTTCGCGCTGAGCGTCGATCCAAGCAACTCGGCATTGAAGGAACGCACCCGGAAGATCGAGGCGCTGCGCGCCGATAACAAGCCGACGCTGCCGACCACGATCGGCGAGGAATTGTCGACCAACCCGTTCCTGCGCTGGCACGATCCGGCCATCCGCAAGCATCTCGGCATGGAGAAGGCCGGGGATGTCGAGGTGTTCGCCGAAATCCGCAAGCGCAAGGACAATTTCTGAGCATCGGAAACGGGGGAGAAGCCATGACCAGCTCCGCTGAAATCATCGCCACGCTCGGCATGAAGCCGCATCCGGAAGGCGGCTGGTATGCGGAGACCTTTCGCGATGCAGCGGAGGGTGGACGTGGCCATTCGACCGCGATCTATTTCCTGCTGGAGCAGGATCAGCTGTCGGCATGGCACCGCGTCAAGGACGCCGCGGAGGTCTGGCACTTCTATGCCGGCGATCCGCTGGCGCTGTCGATGTGCGAGGACGGCCATCCCATTATCGAGCAGGTGCTTGGAACCGAGTTGACCGCTGGTGAACGGCCGCAGATTGTCGTGCCGGCGGGCTGGTGGCAGTCGGCGCGCAGTCTTGGCGAATGGACGCTGGTCGGCTGCACCGTGGCGCCGGGGTTTGATTTCGCGGCATTCGAACTGGCCAAGCCTGGCTGGCGGCCGAAGCAGCCTTAGCCCAGCAGGAAACCCAGGGTGATCCCCATCTGGGCAGCGTAATATAGCACCCAGACCGCGTAACGCATCCATACACGATGTGGCGAGATGGCCGGCGCCAGGAATTTTTCGGCAGCGAGCAGGCCATCGGACGCCATGAACAGGATGGCGCCGCCGATCACCCATATATTGCTCATGGTGAGCGCCGAAACGCCCATGGCAAGTATGGCCACGATATAGACGCTGACCGGCACACGCAGATCAGGGCCGACGCGGCGCCACAGCGCCACCAGCATGACGAGCGCGAACAGGGCCATTGCCAAGGCAATCGCGCCACGCCACGGCTCGGCGACAAGCAATCCGATGCCGGCGCCGGAGCGCAGGAACAACGCGACAAAAACCAGATGCGCGGCGAGAAAACTCACCAGCCCGCCGAGAAAAGCCCTTTCGCCATCACGTGACAGGAAGGCGTCGCCAATGGCGCTGAGCGCCAGCGCCGCAACCAGCAGCAGCGGGCCTCCCTGCTGCAGCGCCAGGACGGCAAGCAACGCCACGGCCAGCGTCTTTGTCGCCGAGCGGGCGAGCCTTGGCGGCATGCCGAGTGCAAGGGCGTAGATAACCGCCGCTGCCAGCGAAAAGACCAGCGTCGCATTGGCATTGGCTTCGATGCCGCCCGGGAACCGCATCATGCTTCTGCTCCGCCAGTCGCCGGCTTGCGCAGCAGCAGCGATTTCGCCGCAAGCACAGCGCCGCCGGTGATGAGCACGCAGGCGGCGAGGATGCGCAGCGACGGCTCTGCGACACCGGCAGCAATCAGCACCAGCGTTGACAGCAGCGGCGCGGCATAGCTCGCCGCACCTAGCACCTGGATGTTGCCGCGCTTGACGCCGATATCCCAGGCATAGAAGGCCGCGCCAACCGGCATCAGGCCGAGACCGAGCACCGCCAGCCACTGGCCGGCGCCTTGAGGTAGCACGGTTTGCTCCAGTGCCAGGTGGCAGATAAGCGAAAGCACCGCCGTGGCGGCACAAAACCAGGTGACGATGCTGGTCGGCACCGACGGGAAACGCCGCGACAAAAGCGAATAGGACGACCACAGCAGGGCACAGACGGCGGCCATCGCATAGCCGAAGGCATAGCGTGCGTCGAAGGCGAGGCCGCCGCCCTTGGTGACGATCAGGACGGTGCCGGCAAGGCCGAGCAACGCCCCGACAACATGGTTCCAGGCCAGGCGCTCGCCCGGCATCAGCGCCGATCCGAGCACGATCAGCAGCGGCCACAGATAGGCGATGAGGCTCGCCTCCACCGCCGGCGCGTTACGCAGCGCGGTGAAGTAGAAGAAATGATAGCCGAACAGGCCGGCAATGCCGATGACCCACACCTGGGGTGGAATTTTCTGGCTCTTGTCGGCGGCCGGCATGAACAGCCGCGCGACAAGTCCGACGCCGGTGCCGATGGTGAAGGTGATCGCCGAGAGCAGGAAGGGCGGCACCTTGCCAGACGCATCCGTCAACAGCGCCAGCAGCGACCACATGGCGACCGCCGAGAAACCGATCAGTGTTGCGCGCCCCATGCCCCCTCCGGCGGCGCGCCATGGCGCCTAATTCACAGCCTCGAACCGCCCCGCGCTGATGGTCAGCGTGCCGATCTGCGTTCCGACCGTCGCGTGGATCGGCGCATATACGCCGGTTTGGCCAAGCGGTGCAAACGTCACCATCATGCGGCTGTGGTTCTTGAGATAGTTCAGCGCCTTGCGGCCCTTGCGGTAGCCGGCAACCGGCTCGAAGCCCATCCTGCAGGTGACCGTGTCGCCCTGGTAGCCGGGCACCGAAATCGTTCCCTTCGAAGCGTAGGTCAGCTTCAGGTCGGCGCGCATCTCGCCGTCGTAGATTTTCACCGTTCGCCCGCAGACCTTGTCGGGACTGTCGGCATGGATGACTGTAGCGGCCATCGGATCGAGGACGGATTTCAGATCGCTGGCGCCGAGAGATACCCAGTCCTTGGGGTCGCGCTTTCCTGGTGCGGGGATCACCTTGGTCGAGGTGACGGCGCCATCGGCAAAGCGGATATCGATCATCGATGCCTTCTTGCCGGATGTATAATCGGCGCGAAACGCCTGCGGCTGCATCTCCTGGCCCGAAACCGTGCCCTTGGACGAGATCGTGCCACGCGTATCGTCGAACAGCTTGGCGAGGCCCGCACTGCTGACCGTGCCGTCGATCGAATAGGCGCCGTTCTCGTAGTGACTTGAGAATGTCGACTTGGCTATCGAGAGGCCGAGGAACGATACGGTATACTCGCCCTTGAACGATTGCGGCGAGGCAGCCGTCGCGGCTGTCGGCAGCGCGATGGCGAACAGGCAGGAGAGAGCACGTGACGCACGAAGCATGCGGGGATTGATCCTCGATTTTTCGACCGGAGATTTGCGGCTCCGCTCTGGCATGTCCCTATGCGATCGCTTATAGGCTCAAATCCGGCGTTTATATGAAGTGCCCGTCATGCCCTCGCGCGAGCCGGAGCTTGACGCCCCGGCGAAATGCAACTATGGAACGCCAACTTTTTCCATAAGGCCGCCTGACCAGAACCGCGCGCCACCCGGCGTGGGCACAAAGGTTTGGCAAGTCCGAGAACTGAGGTTAGAAAATGTCCCGCACCTGCGAACTCACTGCCAAGGCAGTCATGTCCGGCAACAATGTGAGCCACGCCAACAACAAGACCAAGCGTCGCTTCCTGCCGAATCTCGTCAATGTCACGCTGATCTCGGAAGCGCTGAACCAGAATGTGCGCCTGCGCATTTCGGCCAACGCGCTGCGTTCGGTCGAGCATCGCGGCGGTCTCGACGCTTTCCTGGCCAAGGCCGATGCCAAGGAACTGTCGCAGCGCGCCCGCCTGCTGAAGAAGCAGATCGCCAAGAAGGTCGCCGAGCAGTCGGCCGCCTGATTTTCCGGGCAACCGTTCTTCGTATCAGGCCGGAAATCGCCAGGCGGTTTTCGGCCATTTCGCTGAAATAACGACAATGGAGCGTGATCCGGTTTTCGGATGATGCTGCACTGGTTCCATTACCCAGGATAAAAAAATGACGTCCTTCTCGCGATACCTGCCCTTCGTGGTTGCCATGGCGCTTGTCGTCGTGGCGTCGAACATTCTCGTCCAGTTCCCGATGCAGGGCCAGATCGGCGGCCTGTCGCTGGCCGACCTGCTCACCTGGGGCGCCTTCACCTATCCGTTCTCCTTCCTGGTTACCGACCTTGCCAACCGCCGCTACGGTCCGGCCGTGGCGCGCAGGATCGTCTTTGTCGGCTTCATGACGGCGGTGGCCTGCTCGATCCTCGTGCCGCCATTCCTGTTTCGCCATGGCCTCATCGAGTTCGACACGGCGGCTAGCCGGCTTGCGCGTATCGCCGCGGCTTCCGGCGCGGCATTCCTCACCTCGCAATTGCTCGACGTGACCGTGTTCAACCGGCTGCGCCGGCAGAGCTGGTGGCGCGCGCCCATCATCGGCACGCTGGTCGGCTCGGTGTTCGACACCCTCGTTTTCTTCAGCATCGCCTTTTCGGCCGCCTTCGCCTTCGCTGGACCGAACGACAGTTTTGCGCTCGAAACCGCCCCGCTGATGGGCGTGCTCCATGTCGACACGATGCGCTGGGTCTCCTGGGCGCTCGGCGACCTCAGTGTGAAGCTGATCATCGCCGTCGTGGCGCTGATCCCCTACAGGCTGCTTGCCACCCGCTGGAGCCAGCCGGCGCTGGCCGCATAGGCCATGATCGCGCAAAACGGAACCAGGCCGTGATTCCCTGGGTCCAGCTAGACTCTGCAAGGACGCCTGACGGCCAGCAGGAGCTTCGCCTCAAGCGGCGCGGCGCTGAATTCTCGATCATGCTGGGCACCAACGAACTGATGAACAGCCGCCTGAGCGGCTCCGAGCAAGCGCTGGCGAAACTGTCTTGCCAGCGGATTGCCAGCCATGGGCAACCGAGGATCCTGATCGGCGGCCTTGGCATGGGTTTTACACTGCGCGCCGCCCTCACCGAGCTGGGTGACGATGCCGGCATCGTTGTCGCCGAACTCGTGCCGGCGGTCGTCGCCTGGGCACGCGGGCCGATGGCCGCGGTCTTTGCCGGCTGTCTCGACGATCCCCGCGTCAGCATTCGCGAAGTCGATGTCGGCCAGCTCATAAGGTCGGAAGCGTCAGCCTATGACGCCATCCTGCTCGATGTCGACAACGGCCCCGAAGGCATCGTCCACAAGGGCAACGACGCCCTCTACAGTGTCGCCGGTCTCAGTGCAGCACGAGCGGCGCTCAAGCCGGGCGGTGTGCTGGCGGTCTGGTCGCAAGGGCCCGACGCCGGCTTCACCCGGCGGCTCGGCCAGGCCGGCTTTGCCGTCGAGGAGGTGAAGACCCGCGCCAACGGCAAGCGCGGCGCGCGTCATGTCATCTGGATCGCCACCAACGGCTCACGGTCCTGACCAAGCTCCGCGGCAAGTATTCTGGCGAGCATGAATCAAGTGATGAGCAGTCGACCCCACTCCGTCGACCTTCGCTCGACACCTCTCCTCGATCGACGAGGGAGAGGAAGGACGTTTCCTCCTCGACGGGTGGAGAAAGGGAATGAGTTTCGCCAAATCAGGCTCCCTCCTCTCCCTCCGGAGGGGGGAGAGGAGGCGCCGCGAAGCCGCGACGGAGCGGGGGGAAGGTGCCCAACCAGATCGAACCTGCGGTTGGATTGGCAGTTCGAGTGCCCTTCAATCCTGGTGCAGGATGAATTCCAGGTAGAGATTGCGCTGCAGGATCGAGTGGTTGTCGTCTGAGATCAGCGATACCATCAGCGCGCCGTCATCACGCGTCCAGACGTCGAGACCTTCCATATTGTCGATCTGGTAGCCCATGTCGGCTTCCATCAGCACGGATCCATCGGCAACGGCGCCCTTCTCGATGCCCTCGCCGTCAATGCGCCGCAGCCGCATCTTGACGCCGCTGGCCATCGAGAAGCTGCGCTCGAATAACAGCAGGTCGCCGTCCGGCAGGAAGGCGCCATCTGTGATGTCGAAGCCACCATCGCGCTTGACGGTGAAGACGCCCTTCTTCGGCCCTTCAAGGATAGCAGCGTAGACATTGCCGGCACTGTCGAGGCTTCTCTCTGAGACGACGACCAGCGCGCCCTCCAGCCGTCCGCCCGGATTGGCATGGGCAATGGTCTCGAAGCCGCGATTCTGGCGAAGCTCCCGGGCCGGGATCAGGAAGTCCAGTTGCCGGAGTGGCGCCTTCATGTCGGCTGGATCGATCATGTATTGGGCAACGCGATGGTTGCGCTCGAAGCCGACAGTGGCGATCCCATCCTTGGCCGAGAGGCTTTCGGCGTCGACCTCCCATTTCTGCACGAACGGTTTGCCGGCCTCGTCGACCATCTGCTGCATGCGGAAATTCTGGATGCCCGACGGGCGCCCTTCGGCATTGCGGGTCACCGCGCCGAAGAACCAGAAGCCGGTGTCCGCAACGCCGATGAAATCGCTGCCCGGCTTCAGGAACCGAAAAGCCGACAGTGCGCCGAAATCGCGCGACCGCGAGGTCATTTCCAGCCCGCCGACGAACTCGAGCGGACCAAATCTGGTTTCCGGACGGCCAATATGGAACTCGGCGATCGGGCGGGCCGAGATTTCGACAGGCTGGACGGCCGCTGTGTCTGCGGCAAGCGCCGGCGCCAAGGCAATGCCGAACAACAGATTGGCGGCGCAGAACGCTAGCCGAACGCCGCCGCGCGAAAAAATCATCCGGCGCGTCGGATGCCGCCGCGCCGTGTTTCCCGTGCGCTTTCCTCACCGAACAGCGATGCCAGCTGCTCGGTCATCGCGCCGGCGAGTTCCTCGGCGTCGACGATGGTGACGGCGCGGCGATAGTAGCGGGTGACGTCGTGACCGATACCGATGGCGAGCAGTTCGACCGGCGAGCGCGTCTCGATCAGTTCGATCACGGCGCGCAAATGCCGCTCCAGATAGTTGCCGGGGTTCACCGAAAGCGTCGAATCGTCGACCGGCGCGCCATCGGAGATCATCATCAGGATCTTGCGCTGCTCGGGCCGCGCGATCAGGCGATTGTGCGCCCACAGCAGCGCCTCGCCGTCGATGTTTTCCTTGAGCAGGCCTTCACGCATCATCAGGCCGAGATTGCGCCGGGCCCGCCGCCACGGATGATCAGCGGATTTGTAGATGATGTGGCGCAGGTCGTTCAACCGGCCGGGATTCGGCGGCTTGCCGTCCTTCAGCCACTTCTCGCGCGCCTGCCCGCCCTTCCAGGCCCGCGTGGTGAAGCCGAGGATCTCGACCGAGACGCCGCAGCGTTCCAGCGTGCGCGCCAGGATGTCGGCGCAGGTGGCGGCGACCGTGATCGGCCGGCCGCGCATCGAGCCCGAATTGTCGAGCACCAGCGTCACCACCGTGTCGCGGAATTTCGTGTCGCGCTCCTGCTTGAAGGACAGCGGCTGCATCGGATCGATGACGACGCGCACCAGCCGCGCTGGATCGAGATAGCCCTCTTCCAGGTCGAAATCCCACGACCGGTTCTGCTGCGCCATCAAGCGTCGCTGCAGCCGGTTGGCCAGCCGGCCAACGACGCCGGACAGATTGGCCAGTTGCTTGTCGAGGAAGGCGCGCAGCCGGTCGAGTTCTTCTTCCTCGCACAGTTCCTCGGCGCCAACCGTCTCGTCGAAAGCGGTGGTGTAGACCTTGTAGTCGATGTCCTTCGGCAGATTGGCGAAGGGATTGTCGTTGCGGCGCGCCTCGCCGGGCGTCTCGGCATCGGCGTCGTCATCGTCCGACAGATCGTCGGCGGTGGCGTCCGACGCCTCGGTCTCGGACGACTGCTCGTCGTCGGCCGAAGCCTCGGCATCCTCGGACTGCGACTGCTCGGAGCCGGAATCGTCCTCGCCGCCCTCCTCGCTCTGCTCCTCGCCTTGCGGCTGGTTGTCGTCATTGTCCTCGGAGTCTTCGGTCTCCTGGTCGTCGCCGAGTTCCTCGGCCATTTCCATGGAGGCGAGCATCTCGCGCACGACACGGGCGAAGGCCTGCTGGTCCTCGAGCTTTCCGGCAAGACCATCGAGATCGGCGCCGGCCTTCTCCTCGACCCAGGGGCGCCACAGCTCGACCAGCCGCTCGCCGCTTTTAGGGACAGGACGGCCGGTCAGCTTCTCGCGCACCATCAATGCCAGGGCTTCCTCGATCGGCGCGTCGGCCTTGTCGCGGACGTCGGTGAGGTTTGCCTTGGCGTACTTATCCTCGAGCATCGAGCCTATATTGTCGGCGACGCCCTGCATGGCGCGGCTGCCGATCGCCTCGACGCGAGCCTGCTCGACCGCGTCGTAGATGGCGCGGGCCTGCTTGCCCTCGGGCGCCAGCTTGGTGTGGATGCGCGTGTCATGGCAGGCGCGCTTCAGCGCCATGGAATCGCCGAGGCCGCGCGTAATGGCAATATCGGTCTTCGATGCCTTTTTCGGCAATTCGGGCAACCGGGCACGGTTGCCGGCGAGCGCCGGCCTGTCCTTGGCGAAACCGACCTCAAGTTCCTTGTCGCCTGCAATGGCGCGCATGCAGCCGGTGACGGCGCGCTTGAAGCTGTCGGCTTCAGACCCCGTCTTCGACTTGTTGCGCGTATTGTCGCCCGGACCCGCCATCGATTATTCCCTGGAGCGCGATGTTGTCGGAAAAGTCACATGACCTTCCGGCATCCCGCTCTTAGCCCAGCACGACGTTGGCAGCACTTTCCGGCAGATCCTGACCGAAGGCGCGCTGGTAGAACTCGGCAACCACCGAGCGTTCGAGCTCGTCGCATTTGTTGAGGAAGGTCAGCCGGAACGCCATGCCGATATCGCCGAAGATCTCGGCATTCTCGGCCCAGGTGATGACGGTACGCGGGCTCATCACGGTCGACAGGTCGCCATTGATGAAGGCCGAACGCGTCATGTCGGCGACGCGCACCATCTTGTTGACGATGTCCTTGCCCTTGCCGTCGCGATAGTGCTTGGCCTTGGCCAGCACGATGTTCACTTCATTGTCGTGCGGCAGGTAGTTCAGCGTGGTGACGATCGACCAGCGATCCATCTGCGCCTGGTTGATCTGCTGCGTGCCGTGATAGAGGCCGGTGGTGTCCCCCAGGCCAACCGTGTTGGCGGTCGAGAACAGCCGGAAAGCCGGATGCGGACGGATGACGCGGCTCTGGTCGAGCAGCGTCAGGCGGCCCGACGATTCCAGCACGCGCTGGATGACGAACATCACGTCCGGACGGCCGGCGTCGTACTCGTCGAAGCACAGCGCGACATTGTGCTGGTAGGCCCAGGGCAGGATGCCATCGCGGAATTCGGTGATCTGTAAGCCGTCCTTGACGACGATCGCGTCCTTGCCGACGAGATCGATACGGCTGACATGGCTGTCGAGATTGACGCGCACGCAGGGCCAGTTGAGGCGGGCGGCGACCTGCTCGATATGGGTAGACTTGCCGGTGCCGTGATAGCCCGACACCATGACGCGGCGGTTGTAGGCGAAGCCGGCGAGGATCGCCATCGTCGTCGCCTTGTCGAACAGATAGTCCGGATCGATGTCGGGCACATGCTCCGATGTCACCGAATAGGCCGGCACCACCATCTTGGACTCGAAACCGAATTTTTCCTTCACCGACACCGTCGTGTCGGGCAGGTTGGCGATGTCGCGATCGACCTTGTTCATCTCTATCAACGTCTCCACGGGCGAAACGCCGAGTTTCGCCGGCAATCGATTTTGTTCGGGGGCGGTCTTAAAGCCTTTTCCAACCTTATGAAAGTTGGAAAACAGCCCAGACCCTAAGTTCGCTCAGCACAGGCCCGCCTGCTTGAGCACGCGATAGGCCTGAAGCACATCGCGGAACCGGTCTTCCGAACCTCTGTCGCCACCATTCGCATCCGGATGGTGGAGTTTCACCAGTTCCTTATAGCGCGACTTGATATCCTTGCCAGTCGCCTTTGTATCAAGGCCAAGCGTTTCCAGCGCCTTGGCCTCAAGGGGCTTGGCCTTGCGATCGCGCGCCTCGCGCGGATCCTTCGGCCCCTTGAACAGGTCGAAGGGGTCGCGCATGCGGTTGTAGTAGCCGGCGCGGCCGGAACGCAGCTGGGCCATATCGGGCGACGCCATACCGGGAGAGGAGCGCGTCGAGGCGCCGTTGGCCCCCAGCTTCCAGGTCGGACGATGGCCGGTCATCGCTTCCTTCTGGAAGCGCGCGACCTCGGTGTCCGGCACGCCGGAGAAATAGTTGAAGCCCTTGTTGTACTCGCGCACATGGTCGATGCAGAAGCGGAAATACTCGCCCTCCTTCATGCGCCCGACCGGAGCGCGATGGGTGCCCGCCTCCTTGCAGCCGTCCCACTGGCAGATCGGCGAATGCGACTTCACCTCCGCATCCTTGTCGGGGCGGACGCGAATCTTTTCGAAATATTTGGGGTACGGCTTCATCTCACCCATTTATGGGGCGTTCGCGCATGCGAAACAAGAATTGACATTTTCGCGTTGATCGCCCTAACCGCTGAATCGCGGCTTAATGCAGGCGATTGACAGATTTTGTCGCGGAGCGCGGCAGCAATTTGATCGCGCGTATGTGGTGAAGGGATTTGGCGATGTCCATACAGGCAACGATGGAAGACAAGCTGAAAAAGGCGTTTTCGCCGGAACGGCTGGTCATAATCAACGAAAGCCACCTCCATGCCGGCCACCATCACCAGGACTCCGACCATCACGGAACCTATGACGGCACGGGCGAGACGCATTTCCGCGTCCGCATCGTCTCGCCTGCCTTTGCCGGCATGAGCCGAATCGATCGGCACCGTTCCGTCAACGAATTGCTGGCCGACGAGCTGAAGGCCGGCGTGCACGCGCTGGCAATCGAGCCGGCTGCCCCCGGCGAAGCGACGCGCTGGTAGATTCCAGCCCGCGGCGGGTTGCCGACCCCCGTCAGATCACCGCTTCGATAAGAAACGGCCCGCGCCTGGACAGTGCGCTGTCCAGCAGTGCGTCAAAGCGCTCGCAGGTATCGGCGCGTGCCGCCTCCACGCCCATGCCCTTGGCCAGCGAAACCCAGTCCAGAGCGGGATGGTCGAGGTCGAGCATCCGCCTGGCATTCTCGCCGATGGCATTCACGCCGACATTGCGCATCTCGCCATGCAGGATCGCATAGGCCCGATTGGAAAAGACGATCGTCACCACGTCGAGATTTTCCCGTGCCTGCGTCCACAGTCCCTGCACCGTGTACATGCCGCTGCCGTCGGCTTCGAGATTGATCACCTTGCGATAAGGACACGCGACGGCCGCTCCGGTCGCCATCGGAATCCCGCCGCCGATCGACCCACCCGTTCCCATCATGTAGTCATGCGGCGCGGCAAAGGCGGACAGGGCGAAGAAACGCCGCGCCGAGGTGACCGCCTCGTCGCAGACGATCGCATCGGCGGGAAGCTTTCGCGCCACCGACAACGCGATGGCATCATCCGTCAGCTTGCCGCTCGGCGTTGGTTCGTCAGGAAAGGCGGTTGCGAACACCCTCTGTTGCGACGGTTTGACGCCAAGCTCGTCGCGGAGTGCTTCCAGCGCCGCATGGAGGTTCTCGCCATGGGCGGCCAGCGTCAGCACCTGGCAGCCCTCGCGGACGAGCCGGCCCGGCTTTCCCGGATAGGCGAAGAAGGCAACCGGCTCCTTTGCCCCGACCAGCACCAGAACGTCGATATCCTTGAGCACCGCTATCGCAGCATCGACCGGATAAGGGATGCGGGTCGGCGCCACGCGCCCGCGGCCGCGTTGCATCCGCGCGATCAGAACCTCGCTGAACAGACGAACGTCACCGGCCGCCGATATCTGGCCGGCGATTTCCAGCGCATCGGCCCGCGCCGCGCGCCCGCGAACAATCATGCCGACGCGGCCCGGAGCACCACGGATAGCATCGGCAACCTTTCGCACCACGTCCATGTCGACGGCTGGCGGCGGCGGCAGGACGACCTTGCCCGGCGTGGCCGGGTCGGCGTCACCCCAGGCCGCGTCAGCCGGCAGGATCAGCGTCGTGACGCCCGGCGGCGTGAGCGAGGCGCGAAAAGCCGCCTCCGTGGCCGACTGGACATCGGCTGGCCCCTCGATGCGGCGAACCCAGTTGGACATCGGCGCCGCAAGCCCCTCTATATCGCTGGTGAGCGGAGCGTCGAGCGGCAGATGATAGGACGCATGGTCGCCGACAATGTTGATCATCGGCGTCCTCGCGCGCCGGGCGTTGTGCATGTTGGCCAGCCCATTGGCCAGACCCGGACCGGTATGCAGCAGCGTAGCGGCGGGACGGTCGGTCATGCGTGCATAGCCGTCGGCTGCACCTGTCACCACGCCCTCGAACAGGCCGAGCACGCAACGCATCTCCGGCTTGCGGTCGAGCGCCGCGACAAAATGCATTTCCGAAGTGCCGGGGTTGGCGAAGCAGACATTCACCTCGTTTGCCAGCAGCACGTCACACAGGACATCGGCGCCATTCATGAAAAATCTCCCGTCGACGATCTGGAGCAATTCGAGGAAAAGTGCGAAGCGGTTTTCCGTCCGGAATTGCGTCAAAACAAACAGATGCAGCAATTGCACCTGCGCGCGTCCGCACGGCAATATCCCGCCGGCACTTTTGGTCTGATCCAGTGCCGTTGATGCCAGTGCCTTGCCTAGGAGGAGATCAGCCCACCGTCGACTTCAGGAATGCCAGCGCGGCTGCCGTCAGAGCGTCGCCATCCCTACCGAAATCGCTGTTGATCGACATGTGCGTATAGGCGCTGCCGTCGAACAGCGTCACCTCGGTGCCCGTGGCCTTCAGGCGTTCCGCGAAGGCCCTGGAGTCCTCGCCGCGCCCCGACGCCCCCGAATAGGCTATGAAGGTCGGCGGATGCTTGCGACCGTCGACATAGGTCGCCGGCGACAGCGCAGCCCATTGCGCCGGATCGGAAAAGACACGGGAATAGGCCCTCACCATTCCGCCATTCCTGGAAAGAGCTGCAAGATCATAGGCCCTCGTATCGTCGAGCAGCAGCGCCGCGACACCGGGCAAGTCGCCGCGCATGCCGGTCAGCGCAACGAGATGGCAACCGGCCGAATGGCCCATCGCCACGATGCGGTTCGGATCGCCGCCATGCTCGGCAATGTTGGCCCGCACATAAGCATAGGCCTTTTCGACATCGCCGGCCTGGGTCGCCACATCGGCGTCCGGCAGCATGCGATAATCGATCGACACGAAGCAGAAGCCGTTGGCGAGCAGGAAGACCGGCTTGCCCTGAACTTGCGAGCGCTTGCCGAATTCCCAGGCGCCACCATGGACGAAAAACACCACAGGCAGGCCGCGCGCGCCATCGGGCGCATAGATGTCGAGCTTCGCCGGCCCATAGTCGAAGGTTTGTGGTGCTGGAGAGGGCTTGCCCAGGGCAGCGAGTGCACCAACCGGCAGCAGCGTCGTCATCGAAGCCAAGAGCAGCGTTCGCCTGTCGATCATCGTCATCTCCCGGCTATGCCCTCGGTGAAAATGCACCTTGGCGCCGCGAAGTTCCAATGAATGATTTGTAACGAACTGGCCGTCGTCCCTTATACGACCGGCCTGATCCTCAGCCTGGCGATACGGTTCTTGTCGCGCTTCATGACGATGAAGCGCTTGCCATGGAAGGTAAAAGCCTGCTTCTCGTCCGGGATCGACTGCGTTTCGTGGATCACAAGGCCGGCGATGGTTGTCGCTTCTTCGTCCGGCAGATTCCAGTCGAGGGCGCGGTTGAGATCGCGGATCGGCACCGTGCCGTCGACGACCACCGAGCCATCCGCCTCCTGCTTGACGCCCTGGATATCGACATCGTGCTCATCGGCGATCTCGCCGACGATCTCTTCGATGATGTCTTCCAGCGTCACCAGCCCTTCGACCTCGCCATATTCGTCGACGACGACAGCGAAATGCGCCTTGCGTCGCAGGAAAGCGTTGAGCTGCTCCTGCAAGGTCGTGGTGTCCGGCACGAACCAGGGCTTCGAGGCGATCTTCATCACGTCGATCCGCGAGAAATCGTTGCCGACATCGTTGAGCGCCCGCAGCAGATCCTTGGCGTGCAGCACGCCGACGATGTTGTCGAGCGAACCCTTCCACAAGGGCATGCGGGTATGCGGGCTCTGCAGAATCTCGCGCACCACGGCTTCCGGTGGATTGTCGGCATTGACAGAGCGCATGTTGGTGCGGTGGACCATGATATCCGACACTTCGAGCTCGGCGAGGTCGAACAGGCCACCGACGCGATCGCGGTCCTCCCGGACCACCTGGCCGTCACGGCGGAAATCGTCGACGGCGCCGCGTAACTCGTCCTGGGTCGACCGCTGCGGCTCGATGCGCGTGAGCTCATAGCCGAACATGGCAAGCAGGCGCGCGCGAAAGATGAGGGCCAGCAGGAGGAGGCCGGCGAGGACAGCAATGACGATCCAGCCGCTCCCGTTCATCCCGGACAGCTTCCTTGCTGGCCCGGACAGCTTCCTTGCTGGCCCGGACGGTTCTCTTTCAGGAACGACAGCACTTCCGAAGCCGGCACATCCTTGGCGATGAAGGACTGGCCGATGCCGCGCGTCAGGATGAAGGTCAGCGCACCGCGCGACACCTTCTTGTCCTGGGTGATGAAGGACAGCAGCGCCTCGGCATCCGGCAACTCGCCGGGAATATCGGCCATGCGCCAGGGTAGGCCGACGGCGCGCAGATGCGCCTCGACCCGCGCCGCGTCATCGGGGCTGGCCAGGTTGAGCCGTGACGAAAACCGATGTGCCAGCGCCATGCCGATGGCGACACCCTCGCCATGAACGAGACGGGCACCGTCATACTGCGTGGCCGCCTCCAATGCATGGCCAAAGGTGTGGCCGAGATTGAGCAGCGCCCGGTCGCCGGTCTCGAACTCGTCGCGCGCGACGACATCGGCCTTGGCGCGGCAGGCCTCCGCTATTGCTTCGACCCGCTCGGGCCCTCCGGCGAACACTTTTGACCAGTTCTGTTCGAGCCAGGCGAAGAAATCGGGACGGTCGATGAGGCCGTATTTGGCGAGTTCGGCGTAACCGGCGCGGAATTCGCGGATCGGCAGCGTGTCGAGCACTTCAGTATCGGCAAGCACCAGCTTGGGCTGAAGGAAGACGCCAACAAGGTTCTTGCCGCGCGGGCTGTTGATGCCGGTCTTGCCGCCGACCGAGGAATCGACCTGCGCCAGCAGCGAGGTCGGTATCTGCACGAAATTCATGCCACGCCGCACGATGCCCGCGGCAAAGCCGGTGAGGTCGCCGATGACGCCGCCGCCCAGCGCGATGACGACATCGCCGCGCTCAAGCTTTGCGGCCAAAACGCCGTCCACGACTTCTTCAAGATGGGCAAAGCTCTTGGTCTTTTCGCCGGGCGGCATGGTGATGACCGCGGGCTGGATGCCGCCCTTCTCAAGCCCTGCCTTCAATGTCTCGAGATGCGCGGCGGCAACGTTGTCGTCGGTAACGACGGCGGCACGCCTGCCCGGCAGACGGCGCCCAATCTCGGTGCCGGCGCGCGACAACAGGCCGGGGCCGATCAAAATGTCATAGGTCCGGTCACCGAGCCCGACCTCTACGACAACTGGTGCGGCTTCACTCATGACTCCACCTCGCCCGTCGTGGCGGTTTCGGCACCGCCGAGATGGCTGCAAAGCGCGTTCACCACCTCGGCCGCAATGACCTCCTTGCGGTCGTCGCGGGTCGGCACAGTGAGATCGGCTGTTGCATAGACCGGATAGCGCTCGGCCATCAGCCGTTCCAGCACGGCACGAGGATCAGCACTTTTCAGGAGCGGCCGGTTCTGTTTCTTGGACACCCGTTCCATCAACAGGTCGAGCTCCGCCTTCAGCCACACCGAGACGCCGTAGCCGGCAATGGCCTCCCGCGTCTGCGCGTTCATGAAGGCGCCACCACCGGTCGACAGTACCTGCGGGCCGTTCTCCAGTACGCGCAGGATGACCCGTTGCTCCAGCGCCCGGAACTCGGTTTCGCCATAGCGCTCGAACAGCTCCGGAACGGTCATGCGCGAGACGCTTTCGATCTCATGATCGCTGTCGAGAAAGGGCAGCGACAGCATCGTCGCCACCTTGCGGCCGATCGCGGTTTTGCCGGCGCCCATCAGGCCGACAAAGACGATGGAACGGTTGCCCAGCCGACCGAGCAGCGCGGCATGGCTCTCGCCAGGAGGATTTGCTGGTAGCGCGTTCATATGGGCCCTCTTTGCCGGCGTATCGACATCAAAAGCCCGTTTGCGTCAAGCGTCGTGCTGGCCACGCTTCGTCCTTGAATTGGCCGGAATGGCGTCCCATAAGGGCACAGGGTTTGGAAACACAGAACAAGAAGACGGGCGAAGATTGATGCCGACACTGTTCCGCTTTGTCGTGATAACAGCGATTCTGGCCGGCATTGCCTATGGCACGATGTTCGCGCTGGCCATGTTCGTCGAGCCGAAAAAGGCTGAGATGAGCGTGCGCATCCCGCCGGAAAAGCTGAACCCCAAGAAAAGCTAAGCCCGACGAATGAACAGCGCCGCCCGCATCGAAGCCTTCCTGGAAATGATGAGCGCCGAGCGGGGCGCTGCCGAAAACACGCTATCCTCCTATCGCCGCGATCTCGAAGACGCCTCGCAGGAGATCAAGGGCGGGCTCGCGGGCGCCGCTTCCGCCGATATCCGCGCCTATCTCGATGAGATCGCCGCGCGCGGCTTCGCCGCCACCTCGCAGGCGCGCAAACTGTCGGCGATCCGGCAATTCTTCAAGTTCCTCTATGCCGAGGGCCTGCGCGGCGACGATCCGACCGGCACGCTGGACAGCCCGAAAAAGGGCCGGCCGCTGCCCAAGACGATGAGCGAGGCGGATACCGGCCGACTGATCGACCGTGCAGCGACTGAAGCCGGCGACGCCTCATTGAGCAACAGCGACAGCTTGGCGGCCTTGCGCCTGCACGCATTGGTCGAAGTGCTCTATGCCACGGGCCTGCGCGTTTCCGAGCTGGTCGGCCTGCCGGTGACCGTGGCGCAGCGCGACGACCGCTTCTTCATGGTGCGCGGCAAGGGCGACAAGGAACGCATGGTGCCGCTCTCGGCCAAGGCGCGCCTGGCGATGCGGGCATGGCTAGCGGCCCGGGCCACTGTGCCGGCCTTCGCCAACAGTCCATTCCTGTTCCCGGCCGCGTCCGACAGCGGTTTTCTCTCGCGTCAGGTCTTCGCCCGCGATCTGAAAGGGCTCGCTGCCCGCGCCGGCATCGCCGCCGCCAAGATATCGCCGCACGTGCTGCGCCATGCCTTTGCCAGCCATCTTCTGCAGAACGGCGCCGACCTGCGCGCCGTGCAGCAATTGCTTGGCCATGCCGACATTTCAACCACCCAGATTTACACCCATGTGCTGGAGGAACGGCTGGTGCGGCTGGTCAACGATCATCATCCGCTTGCCGACTAGACCTCATATCGCTATGTGAAGGCGACGTTCCACCGCTCGGAACCGCCAATCTCAGGTTCCTACAATCCATTGACTTCCGGCGTATCGGTCCGCTCAAGAATGTACAATTACCTCGATTTCGAAAAACCGGTTCAGGACCTTGAGGGCAAGATCCTCGAGCTGAAGAAGCTTGCCGAGAACGGCGAGGCCGTCGATGTCGGCGACGAGATCAGCCGCCTCGAGAAGCGTTCGCGCGATGCGCTGCGCGATGCCTACAAGGCGCTGACGCCATGGCAGAAGGTGCAGGTGGCGCGCCATCCCGACCGGCCGCACTGCGTCGACTACATCAAGGGGCTGTTCACCGATTTCACCCCGCTCGCCGGCGACCGCAATTTCGGCGAGGACCAGGCGATCGTCGGCGGTTTCGCGCGTTTCCGCGGCGAGCCGGTGGCGATCATCGGACAGGAGAAGGGCTCCGACACAGCCAGCCGCCTGAAGCACAATTTCGGATCGGTGCGCCCGGAGGGTTACCGCAAGGCGGTGCGGCTGATGAAACTGGCCGACCGCTTCAATATCCCGTTGCTGACGCTCGTCGACACCGCGGGCGCCTATCCCGGCGTCAACGCGGAAGAGCGCGGACAGGCGGAGGCTATCGCCCGTTCAACCTCGGCCTGTCTCGGCCTGAAAGTACCGTCGATCTCGGTGGTCATCGGCGAAGGTGGCTCGGGCGGCGCCATAGCGATTGCCACGGCCAACCGTGTCTACATGCTTGAACATGCCATCTACTCGGTGATCTCGCCGGAAGGTGCTGCCTCCATCCTGTGGCGCGACACCACCAGGTCGAAGGACGCGGCGACCAACATGAAGATCACCGCGCAGGATCTCCTCGAACTGAAAATCATCGACGCCATCATCCCCGAACCGCTCGGCGGCGCCCATCGGGGCGCCGACACAGTGATTGCGGCCACCGGCGAGCTCATTGCCAAGACGATGAAGGAATTTTCCGGCGCCAACACGGATTTCCGCGAGCAACGCCGCGAGAAGTACCTGGCGATGGGCCGCAGCCTGTAGGCTGCGCCCCGAACTTTGAACCTTCATCCATACGACAATGTGACGTGCAGGCCCGATCGCATCGTGGCTTGCCGTTTGCAATGTGGCGCCGCGCAACAATTTCGCCACAAAAATGCCGCCGCCTTCGGCTCAATGAGATTGCCGTGAGGGGACATGCTGGCGCTTGCGGTAAGGAATTTTCAAGGTTAACGAGCTTAGTGTCGTTAATGTTCAGTGAAGCTGCGGGGTTTTCGGAAACCCTGGCGCCAGAGAAGAGACGATACCGATACCCATGCTTGCCAAGCTCGCCCGCACCGGAATCCTGATCGCCGCGCTCGGCGTCGCCGGCTGCAATGACTCCTCGATGAAGAATTTCGCTCCGGAGGCCAACAAGCCGCTGCCGGACAAGATCCTGGCCGACATGAGGGCCAAAGGCATGGTCCGCACCTCTTCGGTGATGGCGCGCATCTTCAAGGAAGAGGGCAAGCTGGAGATCTGGAAGGCCAAGACCAACGGCCGCTACGACATGGTCGCCAGCTACGACATCTGCAAATGGTCGGGCAAGCTCGGGCCGAAATACACCGAAGGCGACCGTCAGGCGCCGGAAGGCTTCTACACAGTCCGCCCGTCGCAGATGAACCCGAGGTCGAACTACCATCTGTCGTTCAACATCGGCTTCCCCAACGACTATGACCGTGCCAACGGCCGCACGGGCCAGAACCTGATGGTCCACGGCGCATGCTCGTCATCGGGCTGCTATTCGATGACCGACGCGCAGATCGAGCAGATCTACGCCTTCGGACGTGACGCTTTCCAGGGCGGGCAGACCGAGTTCCAGGTCCAGGCTTTTCCGTTCCGCATGACCGCCGCCAACATGGCGCGCTATCGCAACGACCCGAATTACGAATTCTGGAAGATGCTGAAGGTCGGCTACGACAATTTCGAGGTTACCAAGGTGCCGCCGAAGGTCGACGTCTGCGAGAAGAAGTACGTCTTCAACCAGGTTGCCGCCGACGGCCAGACCTTCAACCCGACCGGTCCCTGCCCGGCCACCACGCAGCCCGATTCGCTGAAGAGCGCCTTCAACGCCTATCAGAGCACTTATGATGCGGCGTTCAACAGCGCGCTCAAGGCAAGCGTACCGCCGCCCAAGCCTACAATTGCCGGCATCAAGGAAGCGAGCATCGTATCCGACTGGACGAAGAAGCGCGCCCGAGGCGAGCGCGTGCCGATCGATCCCCCGTCCCTCAATCCTGATGGCTCGGTGACCGAGACGGCGCGCATGGGTCGCATCGATTCGCCCGCCGGTCGCAAGATGGCCGCACTCGACGCGGAAAAAGCAGCCAAGCAGAAGGCCGAGGAGCAGAGGCTTGCGGCGATAGAAGCGGCCAAGGCCGCCAAGGAAGCCGCCAAGGCGCAGGCCCTTGCCGAAAAAGAAGCAGCCAAGGCCGCCAAGGAAGCGCCCGTCGCCACCGCCACCATCGCGGCCCCCTCGGAGGCCCAGCCAGTGGAAACGCAGGCGGCGAGTGCTGATGAAAGCCGGGTAACAAAGCTGAAGAACAAGCTTCTCGGCATGTTCGGCGGCTGAGGTTCTCGCCTTGGCCGCGGACACTACCGTCTATGATCTCAAGGGGCTGAATTGCCCCTTGCCTGTGCTCAAGGCAAAGAAGCGGCTGGCCGGGATGCGTCCGGGTACCCGGCTTTGGCTTGAAACCACCGACCCGCTCGCCGTTATCGATATTCCCGCGTTTTGTGCGGACAGCGGCCATCAATTGATCGAAACGGCCCCCGTTTCAGGCGGACACCGTTTTCTGGTCGAGCGCGGCGATCGGCCGTTGTAGAGTTCAACGCCCGGCGATCGCCAGCGGATTGTTTTCCAGCGCCGCGCGGTCGGGCGTGTCGACTGATGGTCGGTTGGTGAACGCCGCGAACAGGCGTCGGACATAGTCTTCCGGCATGTCGAGCGTGATCAGCACCAGCCGCGTGCCTCGCTGATCATCCGGCCAGGAAGCCAGTTGTACCGGCGGATGCAGGATTTTCTGCACGCCGTGGATCACGAGCGGTCGCGTCGGGTCTTCCCGCAATTCGATGACACCCTTCATCCGCAGCAACCGCTCGCCATGCGCTGATCGCAGCAGGTCGAGGAACATCTCGATTGTTGAAAACGGTACCGGTCCGTCATGAACCAGCGAATAGGACCGCACCCGGGAGTCGTGGTGATGGTGGTCGTGGTCGTGGGCGTGATCATGCCCGTGATGGTGGTCGTGATCGTGGTGGGCTTCCTCGCCCAGCCAGCGCCGAACGTCGGCGGATTTGGTAGCCGGATTGTAGAGGCCGCAATCGAACAGCGCCGCCACGCCCGTTTTTGTGTCGCCGGCATCGAGCACCTCGGCGCCCGGATTGAGCTGCCGCAGCCGGGCCCGCAAGGCCTCGACGTCGCCGGGATCATCCACCAGATCGGCTTTCGTCAGGACGATTCGGTCGGCAACGGCCACCTGCTTGACCGCCTCGACATGAGCGTCGAGCGTCGCATTGCCGTTGACCGCGTCGACCAGCGTGATGACGCCGTCGAGCCGGAAGGCCTGGACCAGCGCCGGATGCGCCATGATCGACTGCAGCACCGGCGCCGGATCGGCGAGCCCCGTGGTCTCGACGACGACGCGGGCGAGACGGGCGATGCGGCCGGTCTGCAGCCGGTCGACCAGATCGGCAAGCGTATCCACCAGTTCGCCGCGCACCGTGCAGCAGAGACAGCCGTCCGAAAGCTGGATGATGCCGTCGGACGCCTGTTCGACCAGCAGATGGTCGATGGCCACCTCGCCGAACTCGTTGATGATGACCGCCGTGTCGGCCAGCGAGGGGTCCTTGAGCAGGCGGTTGAGCAGCGTCGTCTTGCCGGCGCCGAGAAAGCCGGTCAGCACCGAGACGGGGATAGGAAAGCCACTATTCATCGGCATTTATCGGCCGTCTCAATTCTTGGCCGGCTGGTCGCCCTGCACCGCGACCGCGCCCGAAACGATCGGATCGGCACCGGCCGGTGCCGGCCTGTCGGGCCGCCAGGCCGGAAGCGGCACATCGGCATATTCCTGGCTGGATTGAGCGAGCAGCGCCTTCGGCGCCGGGCCGGTTGCGCCGCCGAGGCCGACGGCGACAAGCGCCGGTACATGGTCGAGCTTCTGCTGATAGAGCGACTTGGGCGCATCCTTCTTGGCGACCGGCGGCGGGGCTTCCGACTGCTCCTCGGTAGCCTTCTTCTTGCAGATCACGTCCTGCATGTCGTTGACCGCGAGCGTGTCGCCGTAGGACGCCAGCGTGGCGACGGTGGTCGAGCCGGTGGTAGGCGTTGCAAACCCCTGGTCGAGCAGTTTGGCGGCGGCTTCCGCGCGGCTGACGGCGGATTTTTCACCAAGCACCACGGCAACCAGCGTGCGCCCGTTGCGCGTCGCCGACCCGATCATGTTGAAACCCGAGGGGCAGACGAAGCCGGTCTTCATGCCATCGGCTCCCGGATAGCGGCCAATCAGCAGATTGTAGTTCGAGATGGCCTTCTTGCCGACGGCGAGCCCCTCGATCGAGAACCACGGCGCATATTGCGGGAAGTCGCGGCGCAGGGCGATCACCAGCACAGCGAGATCGCGCGCCGTCGTATACTGGTCCGGCGAGAACAGCCCGTTCGGGTTGACGAAATGCGTGCCGGTCATGCCGAGCCGCTGCGCCTCGGCATTCATGCGATCGGCGAAGGCCGACTGCGAGCCGCCGACATTCTCGCCCACGGCCATCGCGATGTCGTTGGCCGATTTGACCAGCATCATCTTCAGCGCATTGTCGAGCCGCATGACAGAGCCCGGCTTGAAGCCCATCTTGCTCGGCGGCTCAGCGGCGGAGTGCTTTGTCACCTTGATCGGCGAATCAAGCTGCACCTCGCCGGCTGCAATGGCACGAAACGTGACATAGGCCGTCATCAGCTTGCTCAGCGACGCCGGATACCAGCGCTCGAAAGCATCCTGGTGCTGCAGGATCTTGCCGCTGTTCAAGTCGAACAGGATCACCGGATTGGCCTGCGCCGATCCGATCAGTGCCGGGAGCGCGACCGCGCCAGCGACCAATAGTTTGAGGAAATGCCTGTGCCACATGGTGAAATCCGAAATCGCCTCTTGCCGTAGTCGCCCCTGGCTCCGTAAGATTTCGTTACCGGATGGCCAGCATAGTGGATCCGACCCTCTTCGGATCCGTTGTCGCGGTGCTATTTATCCTATGTGACGCCAACATGGCAAAGTGCCTGACGATCACGATTACAAAGTGGCAGGCGCGAACCGCCTGCTCCAACAGTGAGATTGAATCATGCCAATCCTGAACCGCGCCGCCGAAATGCAGGACGAAGTCGCTGGCTGGCGCCGTCACATCCACCAGACGCCGGAACTGAACTTCGATGTTTTCAAGACCGCGGCCTTCGTCACCGAGAAGCTGAAGGAATTCGGCTGCGATGACGTCGTGACCGGACTTGGCAAGACCGGCGTCGTCGGCGTCATCCACGGCCGCCACGGCAAGGGTGCGACCATTGGCCTGCGCGCCGACATGGATGCTCTGCCGCTCAACGAGATCACCGGAAAACCCTATGCCTCGACCATTCCAGGCAAGATGCATGCATGCGGCCATGACGGCCATACCGCGATGTTGCTGGGCGCCGCGAAATATCTCGCCGAAACCCGCAACTTCGCCGGCTCGGTCGCGGTGATCTTCCAGCCGGCGGAAGAGGGCGGCGGCGGCGGCAATGAAATGGTCAAGGACGGCATGATGGAGCGTTTCGGCATCGGCAAGGTGTTCGGCATGCACAACATGCCGGGCCTTGCCGTCGGGCAGTTCGCCATCCGTCCGGGTCCGATCATGGCGGCGACCGCCGAATTCACCATCACTGTCAAAGGAAGAGGCGGCCATGCCGCGATGCCCCACGGCACGATCGACCCGATCGTCATCACCAGCCAGCTCGTCGGCGCGTTGCAGACCATTGCCTCGCGCAGTACCGATCCAGTCGAGGCCGTCGTGGTCTCGGTGACGAAATTCCATGCCGGCGACGCCTACAACATCATTCCCGAAGCCGCCGAGATTGCCGGCACCGTGCGCACCTTGAAGAAGGAAATCGCCAAGAAGGCGGAAGAACGCATCCGCGCCATCTGCGCCGGCTTGAGCACCGCGTTCGGCGCCAAGATCGACGTCGACTTCCAGTCGAACTACCCTGTCACCTTCAACCACGCGGACGAGACGGTCTTTGCTGGCGATGTCGCCGCAGTGGTAGCCGGCGACAATCATGTCCACCGCGCCATCCAGCCGGTGATGGGAGGCGAGGATTTTTCCTATATGCTGGAAGCCCGCCCCGGCGCCTTCATCTTCATCGGCAATGGCGATACCGCCGGCCTTCACAACCCGGCCTATGATTTCAACGACGAGATCATCCCGCATGGCATGAGCTACTGGGTGAAACTCGCGGAGACGGCGCTGGCCGCATAATCAGGGCCGTGCCGGTTTCGGCTGCAAATGCCGAATACGATTGCATCCGGGCTCGGGCATGACAGCACGGGCCCGGTTGACCACGGAAATCCTCGCGCGAAACAATGGACCGATTGCCTTCAGCCTGCCTCTTGGCGAAACGGCCCGAAGCGTCTATGTGTCGGGCCGCGTGGTCCCGTAGCTCAGTAGGATAGAGCGGCAGATTCCTAATCTGTAGGTCACAGGTTCGATTCCTGTCGGGATCACCACGCAACTACCTGATATATAACTATTTTTTACCCATTGGATATTCGAGTTGTGCAGGTTGGCACCGGGTCGTCACAGCGTTGGATAATTCGCCGGTCGCGCGCGCCGCGAGTGCATGTTGGTGGCGAAACCCTTTCTACGGGCGCGCAAGGTGGTTTAGCAGCCGACCTTTAAGCACCTGATAGATGTCGCCTTTGCAGCGGAAGGAGAATTCGCCTTTGACGCGCATGGCAAAATCGGCGGCTTGGCTTTCGGCGCTGCGCTCGTTCGCCGGGATCTCTCTCCATCTGTCCAAAATTATCGACTTCGCCTGTTCCTGGGTCATCATATTCGACCTTTCCACCGCTCAGACTGGAGTCAGGTTGCCGAGGGAAAAGGCGGGAAACTCCTCACCCTGCTGCACTTAACCCTTAAGGGTCAAATCAACGCTGACGCGAACCGATTTTCTCCCACCTCACGGTGTGAACGCAGTCGCGACCATCAAAGGGGTTCTTGGCTGGAACTGATTTGTAACTCAGCGTTTGACCGTCTGTTTCGATGAACCGAACCTGCTGAGTGCCTTCCCAAGTCTTGTTCCAGCTCATGTCGAGATGGTGGATGACCCGATCATTTTCCACCGTGTATGTCCCTGCATAGGCAAACATCGAATCGTAGAGTCCGATCTTTTCTTCGGCAGTGGGAACAAGGGCTCTGGGTGTGGCACGATCCGCGCGAAAGACCAGGACCGTCATTCTGCCGTCAGCCGCGTAGCTGATAATGCCTTGAGGGTTCTCTCCCAAAGCGTCTTTCACTTCGCCGGCTTCTACGTCTCATAAGTCCAGGAAATCATCCTCCACGACCCGAGCAGCAAGCTTCCCAGTTGCGACACGACGCTCACCTCTGCGAATGGTGGAACTTTCAAGATAGCAGGAAGCTTGGTGATACTCCAGTTCGGGTAGGGCATGGCCTGATCAGGTTCTAGCATTCCAAGCTAGGCTCGCTGGCGCGTCAGAGGGTTGGCTTCAAGCCTATCGATGATTTTAGCATCAACTAATGTTCAATATTGGCAAGAAGCGCCGGAATGGCACCGTCTAATTTACCACGCAGGGATGCTGAAGGCGAAATTTCAACAGATCAGCCACGACCTTTTGGTTTTCATCATCGGCAAGCGGCATCGAACGCAAAATCGTCAGAAGTTGCGGACTGCAGTCAAAGATTATGTCCCTCGCTATCAAGTCTGCACGGCCACAAACATGCTCGAATTTAGGGATCGTCTCTGCAAGACAAGCGTCATAGGCTTCTCTCAGCGTTTCGGCTTCAGCGGTCCCGGAAGATACCGCCGCGACAACCAACAGACAGATGGCCACCCTCGTCGCCGTAGACCCCACCCTGGAATGCACCTTCCTGTGCTCGCCTTCGCTGCCGCCCCAAATACGGCCGGGGTAATCACAATCGGCATCGTCTCGTTCAAGGTCGGAACGGCTTGTCGGCAAGATTGCCCTTCAGATCCTCGCCTGGACCGTAGGCGCCGACGACGTGATGGTTCGAAACGCCGGCGCCCGATTTAATCAACCTCAATTAACTGGCGCGCCTTGATGGACAGCTTTCTTGACTTCGGCGCGGAGTGCCGGCGTGTCCTTTTCGCCGTGGACCGAGACCGCGTGCTGGACGGCCGCGTTGATCAACTCGTCCTCACCGTCGGCCGATATGACTATGGTGCACTTCATTTCGCTGGGGAATTCTCGGCAGTCTATATATTGGCGCATCGTCTTCGCCTCCTGCGATTAATGCGATAGCGAATTTTATACCCGAGAGAGGAGAGTGACAATTCACAAAGCCGACCGGCGATTGGCAAGGACGCGCCAATCCCGCTAGTCGTATAGAAGCCTGCCAACATGAAGGCAGCGGGCCACTGATAGCCCGCGTGAAGCACTTCCGCGGAGAGGAATATCTGCGGGAACGCGCGTTTCCGTTTGCAAAAAAGCCACGGGCTTTGAGTCGCTCGGTGGTATCCGGGCCGCAATCTTTGATCATGTCCCAACGAACCGGCACGTTCGCACCAAAGGCGTTCAGTTGCCTCAAGGCCTTGCGCTCACGTCGCTATTACTCGGTCACGGTGTCGCCATGGCGGTGGACGACCCTCCACTGGCCGTCCTCCCGGTGATAGACCTGAGTGACGCGCAACGTGTATGTGCGCGGCTGACCGTCAACCGAGACGGACGTGCGCTCCAGTCCAGCTGTGTAGGCCATGTCGCCGATCACGTCGTACGCCTGCACCTCGAAGACGAAGGACGTGCAGTTCGAGAAGCTCTTTCCCAGATAGACGAAGAGGTCATCAATCTCAGCTTGACCATTGGCGTTGCGCCACGCACCGAGAACGGAAACCGGCTCATGATGGGACCAGAGCGCCCGGCGTGACGCTGGGTCACCATTGTGGAGGGCAAGCTCGGCTTGGTATAGCGAGGTCTTCACCCACGCCAGGAAGTCTTCACGGTCCGCCATCCTCTTAGGGTCCTCCCTGTGCAGCGCCTGAATGTCAAACGGCCTCCAATAGTGCCCCCTTGTGCAGCGGCCTAGCCGATCCGGGCACGGCCACAATAGCCGAACGAAAAGGGTGGCACTGCCTGCTACGTGTCAAAGCTGTGAGGGGTTCCGTGTTCTACCCCGCTCATTCGCCGCCATCTCCGTCGTCGCCTCCTTCATTCGGCTGGTAGCGCCGAACTGGTTCGGACGATTGCTCCTCGACGTACGCTTGGCAGCCTTCGTTGAAAGACTGGCTGTTCCCATCGCAATCGTTTTCGTCAGTGATATCGTTCCTTTGCGCCCAATCATACCCGGCTTCATAACCAGAGCAGTCATCCGTGCAATCGTAGCCATGGAACGTTTCTTGCGCGCTCGCCGGAGAACCGAGTGAGCCTGCCAGCGCAAGGGCACCTGCAGCAATGAGAATTCGTACGTTCATCAGATACTCCAACCAGCGCCCGACATCCGGCTATTTTACGACCTTGGCGAAGATGAGGCCTGCTACGGCGAGGCTCACCGCGACGCACCAGGACCTGGTCGAGTTCCTCGGTAACTTTCAGGCGCTTCCGTCCGTCTCGCTGTCATCGTCGATTAGCCGCACCGGCAGATATGCGTTGGTTTCCAGCCACTCGCGCAGCACGATCCGGATGAGGTCCGACCGGCCGATTTTCATCTCGGCCGCGATTGAACTGATCGCGTCTCCCGTTGCCGGCTCAAGCGGCACGCCAGCAACATTGCGAAGCATCAGAGCCGCGCGTCGAAGGATGATCTGCAGATCCGCGCGCGACATGTAAGCGACGCCAGTCAACTGCGGCTTGGGCAGGCAATAGATCTGGCTTCATAGGCCCCGTCCCAAAATTGGAAGTGAAGAGCGCCGCCCGTCCCCGAACGACGCAAGTTCAAATGTCAGGCGACCAGCCTGATTGGTGTATGTCGCTTTTTTGTGCTCCGAAACCATACGATGGCAAGCGCCTTGAAGAACGGCAGTTTGTGCGCGTGCGCGTAAACCTTGGCGTCCTCTTCGGCGGTCACATAGAGATTTGCCATGGTTTTTGTCAGATCCTCTGGGTCGAACCGTTGGCTGAAGTCTTTGTGTGTCATGAGCAGTTTGGCCGCTCTGATCTGAGGACTCGTGATCGATGCGAAATCCGCGTTGGCAAGAACCTCCAATATGCGGCGCGCCAACTGCCGTTTGGCGGTTCACAAGGCCGCTGATCGTTGCAATGGCGATTGTTTCGCGAGCCCGATACTTCGCGGCGGCAGGTGCCGAGGTGATTACCTTGATGCCGGCTCTAGCGCACACCAGTTCAAGTTCAACCGTCATCGCATCCTCATCGCCAGACACGACCGCTGCTTGGTGAAGCTGAAGCGGGTAATCCCAACCCGCTGGGTATTCTGGCCGAGGAACGCGGCAGCCTGTGCCTGATTGTCAGGTGCATCAACGATCATCACTGGTATCATGCCAACGTGAGGATTGCTCGCAGCTGCAATAGCGGTGTGTTGACCATCGAGCACCTTCAAAACTGTCGCTCCGTTTTCGTCGACGGCATAGGCACAAATCGGGGGCTTGAATTTTGTCCTGCAGAACTGCTCGACGACCTTGCGGATCTGCTTGCGTCCTCGCTCGCTAACTTGCCGCTGGTAGCTGTGATCGACGTAGAGAGTGGTTGGGTCTACGCGCTCGCAAATCGGCTCACCCGTCGGCGGTGATTTCGGCGAAAGGTCGGTTATTTTGATAGGGAGTATCGGCTTCAACTTTTCCAAGGGTTTCCGCGTGTATACCTTCAGAAGGGCTCGTAATCGCCGAAGGGCAAAGCATCCTGCGTCGATAGCAGGGGGGACCGGCCGGCCAGGCGCAAGGCGAGGTCTGAAAGGGTGACGGCAGCGATCGCCGCCTGCGGATCGAGCTGCCAGCCGGGGGCTGCCGCCTGAGTGAGGTCCTGGAGGAAGCCAGCCAGGCATCGCAATTTCTGTTCGATGTGATCGAAGCACTGCAGGGCTTGCAGATAGAGGGGGTCCTGCAAGGCAGCCTGCCCGCTTTGGGCGGAGACCAACGGATGCATCCGCTCCACTGCCGTGGCGATATCGTGCAATTCAAGGCTCACGCGTCCGAGCATGTCGGTGACGGGCGTGAGGGTTGGGTGGGAATGTTCGCTGGCATGCGGCTGCATGGTGAGACGACCTTTGCGGGATCAAAAGAATTCGACAGAGCCGCCGGCGGCCACCGGCGGTTGCCTGGGCGGCGCCGAGGTGACGAAACCTTTGTCGCCGGAGAGCAAAACCTGACGGGCGCGACCGGATATTGGCCAATACTCGACACGGCGGCCGCGATCCCCCCTGAGATCGCCTCCGACGATGCTGATTCCTTCATTGCGCAGGAAGGTTTCGGCGAACTCCGCGTTCATCGCGCCGATATCGGAAAGGCCCTCTATGGTCCGGCCACCGCCGAACAATTTGGCCTCGAGTCGGTGGCGATGGGCACCACGCTGCAGCAGCCCATTGATGAGAAGCTCCATCAGATGGACGCCATAGCTTTGGGCATCCAGGGAAGAACGGCCATTGTTGCCGGGCAGCAGAAAATGGTTCATGCCGCCGGTCCGGGCAAAGGGATCGCGAATACAGGCGGCGACGCAGGATCCGAGGATGGTCGTCAGCACGACGTCCCCCTCGTGGATGACGTGATATTCGCCGCGCATGACAGTGATGCGGTGGTTTTTGGTGACCAGCGTCACTTAAGGACCCCAACGATCGCCTCGATGGCCTTCTTCAAGCCCGGCGTGGTGAACGGCTTGGTCAGATAGTTGTTGACGCCAAGTGCCGTGGCGCGCTCGAGCAGCTCGCGATCGCTTTTGCCGGTCAGGAGGATGAACGGTGTCGTCCGGGTCGGGCCGTAGGAGCGGATCGCCTTGAGCAACTGCAGCCCGTCGAGCTTCGGCATGTTGAAGTCGGAGATCACCAGATGCGACGGCTGGTCCATCATCGCGCGCAGGGCCTGCTCGCCGTCCTTGGCGACGGTGATCTTGCGGATGCCCATATCCTGCAGCGCATCGATGATCAGCATGCGGCTGGTCGTCGTGTCATCGACAACGAGGACCTTAAAGTGTTCGAGGAAGGCCATTTTTTACTCCATTGGAATTTGAGCGAGTGAGGGCAAGGACGTGAGCGGCGATCTTCTCCAGCGGTGCTTGCCTTTCGACCGCCCCGACCTCGAAGGCAGCCCTGGGCATGCCGTAGACGAGGCTGGTGGCTTCGTCCTGCCCGAGCGTATGGGCGCCCGCCTGACGCATTTGCAGAAGTCCCGCTGCACCATCGCGGCCCATGCCGGTGAGGATCGCGCCGACGGCTTTGGAACCGGTCGCCCTGGCGACCGACGCAAACAGCACATCGACCGACGGCCTGTGACCGTTCACGGGATCGGTGCCGCGTAGCCGGCAGCGCAACTGGCCCGGGCCCGAGATCTCGAGATGCGTGGCGCCGCCAGGGGCGAGATAGACTTGTCCGGTGGTGAGCGGCGCGCCATCGACGGCCTCGCTGACACGCGGCCTCGACATGCGGTTGAGGCGTTCGGCAAAGCTCTTGGTGAAGGCTCCCGGCATATGCTGGGTAATGACGGTAGGCGGGCAGTTCTCGGGAAACTGCGACAGCACCGAGATCAATGCCTCGACGCCGCCGGTCGACGCGCCGATCGCGACGATCTTGCCATTGGGGACATAGTCGGCATTGCCCGCAGGCTGCTCGCGATGTCCGCTGGCCTGGGGCAGGTTTCCGACCAACGGGCGGATCTGGGCACGTGCCGCCGCCTTCACGGTGGCCTGCAACGCGCCGAAAGCCCGGTCGTCGCTGAATGAAGCCTTGGAGATGCAGTCGAAGGCGCCGATCTCCAGCGCGGTGATCGTGGCTGCGGCATCGCGGCTGGTCAGGCTCGACACCATGATCACCGGCATTGGCCTGAGCCGCATGATCTTTTCGAGGAAATCGATCCCGTTCATGTTCGGCATCTCGACGTCAAGGGTAATGACATCGGGGTTGAGGGCCTTGATCTTCTCACGGGCCTCGAGCGGGTCAGCGGCATGGCCGACGACCTCGATGGCCGGATCAAGGCGCAGCACTGCCGAAAGCAGGCTGCGCATGGTCGCGGAATCGTCAACGATCAGAACGCGGACCTGCTTCATGAGGCGCTTGCCTCGCGCAGCCGATAGGTGGTGATGCCCTCGGGCTGGAAGTCTGCCATTGCAGGGCCCGACACGCGTTCGGAATGACCGATATAAAGGTGACCGCCTGCCGTCAGCAGCGGTACGAAACGGCTCCAGATGCGCGACTGCGTCGCTTCTTCGAAGTAGATGACAACGTTGCGGCAGAAGATCGCCTGAAAGCGCCCCTTCATCGGCCATGCGCCGATGAGGTTGAGTTCGCGGAACGCTACGATCGCCCGCATCTCCTCACTGGCGCCGAATGCGCTGCCGTCGCTTGTCCTTACCGGCGTGAACCAGCGCCGACGCAGATCCGGCGGCACCGGGCGCAACGCTGCTTCGCTATAGACGCCCTCACGCCCCATGGCGATCATGTTGGGGTCGATATCGGTCGCCAGGACCCTGATGTCGTATTGGGCGGCCTCGGGCATCAGCGACAGGATGGTCAGCGCGATCGAATAGGGCTCGGCTCCATTGGAGCATGCCGCCGACCAGATCCGGACACGGCCGCCACGGCGCGCCGCGTCGAGCAGCGGCGGCAATACCTGCTTGGCCAGATGCTCGAAATGATGCGGCTCGCGGTAGAAGTTGGTGACATTGGTGGTCAGCGCCGCGAGCATCTTCTGGCGTTCGTCGAGCCCCTCACGCGAAGCGATCAGCGCGCAGTAGTCGCGAAAGCTCTCCAGCCCCAGCGCGCGCAGGCGCTTGGACAGCCTGGAGTAGACGAGCGCCGCCTTCGCCTCCGTGAGATGGATGCCGGCATCGGCATGAAGCATCGCCGCGATCTGCCGCATGTCGTCGCCGGTCAGCACAAATTCGCCAGATACCAGACTCTGACGGTGGTGTCGCGATGTCTCGATATTCTGCACGTTGCTCATGCCGCGATCGGCTCGAGCGTCGGCAGGACGGCGTCGAGTGCGATCAAGCTGATCATGCGGCCTTCTATGGCAAGCACGCCACGCACGAAGGTCTTGGCCATGTCGGAGGCGACATCCGGCGTCGGCTGGATCGCGGCATCGGTCACCGACAAGATGTCGGAAACCGCGTCGACCAGAAGGCCCACCACCTGCTGGCCGACCTGCGTCACCATGATGACATGGCGCACGGTGGGCTCGGGTGGCGCGAAGCCGAGGCGGGCGGCCAGGTCGACGATCGGCAGGATAGCGCCGCGCAAATTGATCACGCCGCGCACGAAGGCCGGCGATTTCGGCAGTACCGTCGCGGGCGTCCAGCCTCTGATTTCGCGTACCGACATGATGTCGACGCAGAACTCCTGTTCGCCGATACGGAACGCGATGAGCTCGCGGGTGCTGTTGTCGTGTTTGGTGGTCTCGGTCATGGCATCACCCTGCTGCTGCAAGAACGGGTTCAAGATTGGTCGCATCGGATTGGGAGTTGGCGATCACCGCGTCGACATCGAGGATCAGGGCGACACGGCCGTCGCCGAGAATCGTGGCGGCGGCGATGCCCGGCACGTGCCTGTAGTTCGATTCAAGGCTCTTGATGACGACCTGGCGCTGCCCCTGGATCGTGTCGACGAGCAATGCGCTGCGTCGGCCGCCCTCCGTTTCCACGAGGATGGCGACGGCGGCCAGCGGATCGGTCGCCGCGCTGCGGAATTCGAGCTCGCGGCCGATGTCGATCAGCGGTGTGAAGGCATCGCGGATTGCAATGACGCGGGCGCTGCCGCCAAGGCCATGTACGTCGGGAGCCTTGGGTTGCAAGGTCTCGATGATCGCGGTCAGCGGGACGACGAGCGTCTGGCCGGCGACCGTCACCACCATGCCGTCGAGCACGGCGAGCGTCAGTGGCAGGCTCATGGTGAAGGTCGAGCCCTTGCCCGGTCGCGAGGCGATCGAAAGGCGGCCGCCGAGGGACTGGATCGAACGCTTGACGACATCCATGCCGACGCCACGCCCGGAAATGTTCGATACTTCCGATGCCGTGGAAAAACCGGGCAGGAAAATCAGGTTGTCGATCTCTTCGTCGGATAGCGCCGCATCGGCCGGGATGAGTCCCTTGCCCGCGGCAAGCGCCTTCACCCGCGGCCGGTCGATGCCGGCCCCGTCGTCCGCCACCTCGATGACGATGCGGCCCGAACGGTGCATCGCCGACAGGCGCACCACACCTTCCGCCGGCTTGCCGGCGGCAAGCCGCACGTCCGGCTTCTCCAGCCCGTGGTCGATCGCATTGCGGATCATGTGGGTGAGCGGGTCGGTCAACCGGTCGATCACCGTCTTGTCGACTTCGGTACCTTCGCCGTCTGTGATCAGGCGCACCTGCTTGCCGGTCATGCCAGCGACCTCGCGCACCAGGCGCGGCATGCGCTGGAACACCGACTTCACCGCCTGGGCGCGGATTGCCATGACGCATTCCTGGATTTCGCGGGTCAGCTGTTCGAGCTCGTCCAGGCCGATGGCGACGGCCGAACCCGGCACATGCCCGGCCTCGACCACACGCTGCGACAGCATCGCCTGGTTGATGACCAGTTCGCCGACGAGATCGATCAGGCGGTCGACCCGCTCGAGATCGGCGCGGATAGTCTGGGGAGCCGAGCCCCCCGCCTCGCTGCGGGCAGCGCCGATCTTGGCCGAAGCAGCCGTGGCGTCGGCAACCGCCTCGGGCTCCTTGAGCGCAAGGGAAGGAGTCGCATTTGGCACGACGGCTGGAATGATATCTTCTTCCGCCTGGATCGAGCGCAGCAGTGCGGCGAGTGCGTCATCCGTCGAGCCGGTCTCGGCACCGTCGACTTGAATGCTCAGGCTGCAATCCCACTCCACGAACTCGAAGACTTCCCGGATCGCAGCCTCACCCATTTCCGAGGTGAGCTTGATCGTCCATTCGAGATACGCCCCCTCAGGATCGAGCTCGCCAAGCAGCGGCAGGTCACCTGCATCGCAGCTGACCTCCATCTGGCCGAGCCCCTCCAGTTCGCGCAGCACAAGAGCGGTCTCGTTGCCTTTGGCATAGAGCTCGGGCCTGGGCTTGAAACCAATGGTGAAGCTGCGCCCGGCTGGCGCGTCGGCCATGGACTCGAGAAAGTCAAACGAGACCGCGACAGGATTGAAGACAAAGCCTTCCATGTCGTCGTCGCCGTCATCGTCGTGTGCTGACGCTGCCACGCCGCCGGGTGCAAAGGCGTTCAGTTCGTTGACGAGCATATCGCTGCGCTCGCTGTCCACGCAGACGCCGTCACGAGCCGCCTGCACCAGATCGGCAAGCAGATCGGCGGCGCGTAACATGACCATCAACACGTCGGGGGACGGAGCAAGCGCGCCGGTTCTCAGATGGTCGAGGGTGGTTTCGAAAACATGTGCGAAACGCACCAGGTCCTCGAGGCTGAAGGCACCCGCGCCGCCCTTGATGGAATGCACCGCGCGGAATACCGCGTTCACGGTGTCGGGTTCGGCTTCCCCGCGTTCGATTGCGAGGAGGCCCGCTTCCAACTCAGCGAGTTGCTCCTCGCATTCCTGGAAGAAAGTCTGCTTGACCGTTGCCATTGCGTCCACGGACATGTTCCCTAGTCAGATCACGCCGCCACGCGGCGGATGGCATCAATCAGCTTGGCAGGGTCGAAGGGCTTGACGATCCAGCCGGTTGCCCCGGCACGCCGCGCGCGATCTTTCTTTTCGGCATCGCTCTCGGTCGTCAGGACGAGGATCGGAATGCCCCGACAGGCCTCATCGCTGCGCACCTGCTCGATGAAGCCGAAGCCATCCATCCTGGGCATGTTGATGTCAGTCACGATGACTTGCGGAGACTCGCTTTTCAGCACCTCAAGGCCGTGTATTCCGTCCTCGGCTTGAACGACTCGGTAGCCGGCTTGCGACAACGTCAGTTTCAACATCTCTCGCATGGTGCGAGAATCATCGACGGTCAAAATGGTCGCGCTCATTCCGACATTCCCTCCATTGTGAAATCCGCTTCCGCAATTCCCAGCAGCCGCAGGCCTTCGATGAAGGTGGGCGTCAGGTTGGTGAAGGAGAGCGCGGTGTCATCCGCGCTCCAGGTTTGTTTTGCCGACAGAAGAACCTGAAGACATTGGCCGCCGATCCGCTCCACGCGCGAAGTATCGATGGTCAGCGCGATTCCGCGCAGTGCGAGCAAGCCTTCGGCCAAGGGCGTCGCCGCCCTGAAGTCCAAAACTGCAGCAAGCTCGAATATCCGTTGCGATGGATCGGGAACGGTCGTCATGACAGCCTCAGAACTCCTGCCAGTCGTCGGCCGCCGGGGCGATCGCACGCGCGGCAGATGACCCGTAGCTGGCAACAGCAACCCGCAGTTCAGGCTTGGGCCCGCGCTGCGCAGACTTTGCGCTTGCCGGGCGGCTGTTCTCGACCGCGGTGAGCTTGCCAAGCCGGAAGGTGCTGATCTGACGTGACAACTCTTCGGTTTCCTGGGACAGCGAGTGGCTTGCGGCGGTCGATTCCTCCACCATCGCCGCATTCTGCTGGGTGACCTGATCCATCTGGTTGACCGCCGTATTGACCTGATCGAGGCCGGTCGACTGCTCATGCGCGCTTGCTGCGATGTTGGTGACGACAGAGTTGATTTCGGCCACCTCGACCACGATGCGCTCCAGCGCCTTGCCGGTCTCGGCGACCAGCTTCACGCCTTCGCCGACCTGGGTCGTGGACGTGGAGATCAGCGCCTTGATCTCGCGTGCCGCTTCCGCCGAGCGCTGGGCCAGAGCACGCACCTCGGAGGCAACCACGGCGAAGCCGCGCCCTGCATCGCCGGCACGCGCCGCCTCGACACCTGCGTTGAGCGCCAGAAGATTGGTCTGGAACGCGATCTCGTCGATCACGCCGATGATCCGGCTGATCTGCTCCGACGACTTTTCGATCATGCCCATGGCGTCGATCGCCTTGCGCACCACGACACCGCTGGACTCGGCGTCGCTCTTGGCCGCAGACACGACCTCGCGGGCATGGACGGCACCCTCCGCCGTCTTCTTCACCGTCGCCGTGATCTGGTCGAGCGCGGCCGCGGTCTCCTCCAGGCTGGCCGCCTGCTGTTCGGTGCGGCGCGACAGGTCGTCGGCAGCCGTGTAGATCTCGCCGGTGCCGGCGTGGATCGCCTTGACGCTCGAGGTGATGCTGAGCATCGTCTGCTGCAGCTTTTCAACCGAGTCATTGAAGTCCGAACGCAGTTTCACGAGCTTGTCCGGGAACGGCGCATCGATGCGTTGGATGAGGTCGCCCTTCGACAGGGCATCCAGACCATTACCCAGGGCTACAATGGCTACCTGATCCTGACGATCTTCTTCAGCCTTTTGCGCGGCGCGTACTGCATTCTCCTCTTCGGCGCGTTTGCGCGTCGCCGCGGCTTCAGTCTCCAGGTGCAGCTTCTCGATCGCCGCCTCCTTGAAAGTCTGCACCGCCGACGCCATCTGGCCAACCTCGTCCCTGCGGCCATTCGCCGGGATCGTTACCTTATGATCGCCCGCTGCAAGGTCGCGCATCGCCTGCGTCATCTGGTTCACCGGCGTGGCGATCTGTTTCGACAGCCACAAGGCGATGATCACCAGGATGGCGATCGTCACGACTGCACCGCCAAGCTGCAGGTACTTTGCCGTTTCGATGGCGTTGTTCTTGAGGGTAGCGACCCCCTTCAGCCAGTCGGAAATCTCGGTCTGCATCTCCGCAACCGCGGTATGAACCTCAGCCTGCATCTGCGATCCATTTTCCGAGGACGCTATCTCGCGAGCCCTGTCGTAAGATTCGGGCTTGCCCGCGAGGTCCATCACCGGATCGCCGATCTTTTCGCGCCAGGTGTTGGCTGCGGCCTGGAAGTGCTCGATCGCGGTTTCGACCTTCTTGTCGTCGATGGCCACGCTCTTTGCGGCATTGATCATCTTGTCAAAGTTCTGAGACGCATCCTGGTAGCGCTTCACGGCGTCTTCGCGCCGCGCCAGCACGTAGAGGCGCGAAAGGTTCGAGCGGTCGAGATGAAATGCTTCTGCCCTGCTGAGGTCGGTAAGCAAGCCGCTCGCCGACTCGTAGTCCCTGCTGGCGGTTTCCAGCGTGTTGAGAGCCTGCATCAGCAGCAGTGCGCCAGCGATGCTGACGAGCATGATCGCGGAAAAGCTCAACACCAGTTTGCGCGTGATACTGAGATTTGTGGGCGAGAAACTCCATCTTTGCGGCGGTGCGCGGAGATGGGAAGATGCTGATGCTGCATCGAATATAGAACTCATGGGGGGCGTTTCCTTGCCAGAGATAGCGAGACTTGGTTGCTCTCCCGCAGACCATCGCAGGCAAAAGCCCGCTGCATGGTGAAAAGCCTTCAGCTTCGCACCACGTGATTACATGCAGGTTGTGAATTTAGGAGACGTCCGCCGGCGGCTTCGTGGCGGACTACTTGAGAATGGTTTCTTTGAACGCGGTTTTAGAAGCTTCTCATGCCTTACCTGTACTTTTGTTTCACGAGAAGGCCGATAGGAGAACCGCTCCGTATCGCTTAAAAATGAACCTGCAATCTCGCGGGTTCCACCTACATATCGCGCATTACTAAAATGTGAATCATCGCAAGGATTCCCTGCCAACGACCCTGCTGGTGACTCTCGTGGGATTTCCCTCGAGGCGTATCCTGGATGTCCTTGGGCGCGGAGTATTCTTGCCGAAAAAACAGCGCGACCGTGCCTCTAATGCGAAGCTGGCAGTCAAGGCCCACTCGACGCTCGGCAGGAGGGCGTGGAGGTCGTCCGCCAGATGCAATGACGGGGAGCTTGCCGGTCCGCTTCACACAACCATTTGACTCCATCTGTGATGGTTTCCCGCCGGGAACAAATCGCCTGAAGCGGTGATCGGGGGCATCCGGCGATAGCTCCGCCTCCAGCGGTCAACAGGGTCAACTCCGGCCCTGCCAGTCAGCAACCGGGGAACGCGCAAACATTGTCCGGCCTGTCTATCGCCGGACAAGAATAGCTTTGGTATCATAAGCAATGCGCCCGGGTCGTAATGCAAGGAAAGCGTTTCTTTTCGCGCTGGTGTCGATATTGGCGGCATCGGCCCAGCCCTCCTTCGCGCGCAATTGGCCGGTCGCATCGGGAAAGGGCGTGACTGAATTTGCGATAACCGCAACTTGGACGAGGCACCTGCGGGGCCTCATTACATTTGCCGACCTTCAGAAACTCATAGGATCCGCGGGCCATCTCGAGTCGGTCGAGGACAATGGCTATGATGAACCACGCGCACGCTACAGGTGGATTGGAGCCGGCGGCGCGGGGAGGATTGTAGCTTTCCAATATCGGTCCGGCGCATTCGCGGCGATTGTCAACCCGGTTGATCTCAAGGGAACCATCGAGGTCAACAGCTTTGGCGCCTTCGTCTGTCCCGCCTGCTCTCCTGCTGTAAACGCATGCGGCAGTCGGCCCTCCTGGGTGTTGAAAGATATCCATTGGGATTCCTTCGACTGCCCGCGAACCGTGACCGGGCCGCAGGCACCGATGGACTGAAGGTCATCGCGGATTCGAATCCTCGCTTACTTCACGCGCCTCTTTTCGAGCTTCCGCGCCAGCGTTCGCCGATGCATGCCTAGCCGCCGTGCCGTCTCTGAGATGTTGAAGTCGGTGTCGACCAGGGTCTCGTGAATACGCTCCCATTCGAGATTCTTGATCGACGTCGGCCGTTCGGTGAGCGGGACCGACGCATCGCCCTCGACTTGGCCGAAGGCGGCCTCGATGTCATCGGTGTTGGCGGGTTTGGCGAGATACTGGCAGGCGCCGAGTTTTATGGCCTCGACAGCCGTGGCGATGCTGGCGAAGCCCGTCAGCACAACGATCCGCATTTCAGGATCGTGCTCGTGCAGCGCCTTGACGCATTCGAGGCCCGAACCGCCGGCAAGCTTGAGATCGACGACGGCGTATCGGAACGCAACCGTGCCGATCAGCGCCAGCACGCCGTCGACGCTTTGGCAGGTGTGCGTTTCGTAGTCGCGCCGTTCGAAAGACCGACGCAACACGTTTGCGAAGGCGATGTCGTCCTCGACGATCAACAGCGAGCGTTTAGTCGGCATTGTGCCCTCCTGGAGACAGAGCAGCCAGCGGCAGATGCAACGTGACCGAAGCTCCTCCCTCGGATCTATTCCTTACGGTGACGGTACCCCCTAGCTTGCGAATGACATTGACGACCAGGAACAGGCCAAGCCCACTGCCGGGCCGGTTCTTGGTCGAACTGTAAGGCTTGCCGAACTCGGCAAGCATGGCTTCTTCAAATCCCGGTCCTGCGTCGACCACCTCAACGATGAGATTGTCGGCACGGCGGCTGACGATCAGCCCGACCCAAAGAGGCGACGCTTCGAGCGCATTGTCCAGAACATTGAACATCACTTGCTTGAGAGCGGGGTCGGAGACGATCTCCTGGTTGGTGCCGAAACGCTTGGTGTATTCAAAACCTTGCGGCAGCCGGGTCGACTTCCATTCCGCCACCAGTTCCGCCAGGAAGCCATCGACGGAGGTGCGAACCGTCCCCTCGCCGCGCAGTTCCCCCGACGACATCAGGATGCCCGAAACAATCTTCTTGCAGCGATCCAGCTGGCCCTGCATTTCCCGGATTTCCTGCGCCAGGTCCGGATCGGCCTTGAGTGCCGGCATGCGCTGCCAGTCGTTGAGGATGACCGAAAGCGTGGCGAGCGGCGTGCCAAGCTCGTGCGCGGCACCCGAGGCGAGCAGCCCCATCCTGACGATATGATCCTCTTCCGCCGATTGCTGGCGCAGATCGGCCAGATGAGCATCACGGGTGCGAATGTTGTGCTGGACCCTGGTTATGAACAGCACCAGAAGCGTCGCCGCCAGGACGAAGCAGATGAACATTCCCTGGATGTGCAGGCTGAACAGCCCGGCGTCATGCGTATGCGGCAGGCTGATCTCACGGTAGAAGGTGGTCAGCGCGATGAAACACGCGCTGGCAATGAGGACCAGCGCCCACACCGACCATGTTTCCAGCAGCACCGCGCCCAGGATGACCTGCAGCAGGTAAAGCGAAATGAAGGGATTGGACGCGCCGCCGCTCAGATACAGCTGGACCGTCAGTGCGGCGACGTCGAGCAGAAGTCCGAGGAATATCTCGGTGTTGGTGATCGCGTCCTGGCTGGCGTGCCGGCGCAGGCTGGCGATGTTGAGCGCGATCAGCAACAGGATCACAACCGCCATCGGCACCAGCGGCAGGCCGATGCCGAGTGCGTAGCGAACGAACAGGATCGTCACGATCTGCCCGCCGACCGCGATCCAGCGCAGCTGGATCAGAAGCAGGAAATTCTGCTTGTTGGTCTTGTCGTCCAGTGTCATCCCGCTGGCAGGTCCTGGCCCTGGCTGAGCATGTTCACTCAGGCGGTCGTGCGATCCAGGCGCTGGCTGAGCCTGAGTGCCAGAAGCGTGCAGGCTGCTCCCGACAGCAGATAGGCGCCCGACGAGATCAGCCCGAAATGGGCGGACAGGAACAGAGCGACGATGGGCGCGAAGCCCGCGCCGAACAGCCAGGCGAGATCCGAGGTCAGCGCAGCACCTGTGTAGCGGTAGGTCCTGGAAAAGTTCGAGGCGAGCGCACCGGAAGACTGACCAAAGGACAGGCCGAGCAGGACGAAGCCCAGCACCATGAAGATGGACTCTCCGACGAAACCGCCGTCGAGCAACTGCGGCGCGAAGCCGCTGAACACGGCGATGGCCACGGCGGAACCGCCGAGCAACGGCCAGCGTCCGACCCGGTCGGCGACGAGGCCCGAGATCGCGATCGCGGCCAGGCCGAAGAAGGCGCCTATCGTCTCGATGACCAGGAACCGTGCCGGCGCCTCGCGCGTGAACAGGAAGATCCAGGACAGAGGAAACACCGTGACCATGTGGAACAGCGCAAAGCTTGCCAGCGGCGCGAAGGCACCAAGAACGACGGTGCGCCCTTCCGCGCGCAATGTCTCGCTCACCGAGGTCGGCTCCAGTTCCTGACCTTCGAACAGCTTCGTGTATTCCGGTGCCATGACGATACGCAGGCGCGCGAACAGCGCCACGACATTGATGGCGAAGGCGACAAAGAACGGGTAGCGCCAGCCCCAGCTGAAGAAGTCTTCAGCCGACAGATTGCCGACAAAATATGCAAACAGGGAGCTCGCGACGATGAGACCGAGAGGTGCGCCGAGCTGCGGGATCATCGCATACCAGCCACGGCGATTTTCCGGCGCATTCAGCGCCAGCAGCGAGGCAAGACCATCCCACGTTCCACCCAGCGCCAGTCCCTGGCCGATACGGAACATCACCAGAAGCCAGGCCGAAGCCGAGCCGATATTCTCGTAACCAGGCACGAAGGCGATCGCCACGGTCGAGGTTCCCAGCAGGAACAGCGCGATGGTCAGCCTGGCGCTGCGCCCAAAGGCCCGGTCGACCGCGATGAAGATGGTCGTGCCGATTGGCCGCGCGATGAAGGCAAGTGCGAAGATGCCGAAGGAGTAGAGCGTCCCCGTCAACGGATCGGCATAGGGGAATACAAGCTTTGGAAAAACGATGACGGAAGCGATCGCGTACACAAAGAAGTCGAAGAACTCGGATGTGCGCCCGATGATGACGCCGACGGCGATTTCGCCTGGTCTCACCTCATGATGACGCGCGTTGATCCGTCTTGCGTCGGCTTCGATCTTCGAAGTGGGGCTCACAGCATTCTCCGTTGCCCGGGAGACATCACTCCCCTCGCATTCGAATGCGATCGCTTGCCATATGCGCGGGCCAGGTGCTTTGATGGCGGTTGCCACCTCATCGCGGCATTGGACAAATTGTCCAATGCCTTCATTGCTGCAGTGCAGCTAGCACTCGGGGGAACAACCGACAGGTCATAAATTGAGCCGTCTCCGTACCCTTTTCCTGCTGCCCCTGCTGGCATCGCTCGGCTCCTGCAGCATGGTCGTCATGAACCCCGCCGGCGATGTGGCCGCGCAGCAGCGCGACCTTTTGGTGGTGTCCACGGCACTGATGCTGATCGTCATCATACCGGTGATGGCCCTCACCATATTCTTTGCCTGGCGATACCGCCAGTCCAACCGCGAAGCGCGCTACGAGCCGGATTGGGATCATTCGACCCATCTCGAGCTGGTCATCTGGGCCGTGCCGCTGCTGATCATCATCTGCCTGGGCGCCGTGACCTGGATGGGCACGCATCTGCTCGACCCCTATCGCCCGATCGGACGTGTCGCCGCCGGCAAGCAGCTGACGCCGGACGTGCGACCGTTGGAGGTCGAGGTCGTCGCGCTGGACTGGAAATGGCTGTTCATCTATCCGGAATACGGCATCGCCCTGGTCAATGAGATGGCGGCACCGGTCGATCGGCCGATCAGCTTCCGCATCACCTCCGCGTCGGTGATGAACTCCTTCTACATTCCCGCGCTGGCCGGCCAGATCTACGCCATGCCGGGCATGGAAACCAAGCTGCACGCGGTCATCAACAAGGCCGGCGACTATGAAGGCTTCTCCGCCAATTACAGCGGCGCGGGCTTCTCGGGCATGCACTTCGCGTTCCAAGGGCTGAGCGATGCCGACTTCCAGACGTGGGTCGCCAAGGCGAAGGAGGGCGGCGGCAAGCTCGACCGCACCAATTATCTGCAGCTCGAACAACCCAGCGAGAACCAGCCGGTGAGCCGCTTCGCGGCAGTGGATTCCGACCTCTACAAGGCGATCCTCAACATGTGCGTCGAGCCCGGCAAGATGTGCATGAGCGAGATGACGCGGATCGACGCCAAGGGTGGCCTCGGCCTGGCCGGCGTCCGCAACACGCTTCCGCTGCTCTACGACAAGTTCGCGCGACGCGGCACGATATTCGGCCCTGCACCATCCTATGTCGCCAGCATATGCACGACCGAAGAGGCGCTGGCGGCTTCGAACGCGGCGCAACCCGCTGTGCCGATGACCTCAACCCCGATCCTCGGCGCCGGTCTGCAACGGCCAATGCCCCTGTGGATCAGACTGCCGTCACCCCAAGCAACCGGCACGGTTCGGTCGCCCTCCAACTCCTGAGGCGCCACGCAAGACATGTTCGACAATCCCGCACTTCTCAAGGCGATCTTCGGCCGGCTGACGCTCGAGTCGCTCCCGCTTCACGAGCCCATCGTGGTCGTGACCTTCGCTGTCGTAGCACTTGGCGGCATCGCCCTTCTCGGCGTCCTGACCTACTTCAAGCTCTGGGGCTATCTGTGGCGCGAGTGGTTCACCAGCGTCGACCACAAGCGCATCGGCGTCATGTACATGGTGCTCGGCATCGTCATGCTGCTGCGCGGCTTCAGCGACGCGATCATGATGCGCCTCCAGCAGGCAATGGCCTTCGGAGGTTCCGAGGGCTACCTCAACTCGCATCACTATGACCAGATCTTCACCGCGCATGGCGTGATCATGATCTTCTTCGTAGCGATGCCGCTGGTGACCGGCCTGATGAATTTCGTCGTCCCGCTGCAGATCGGCGCGCGCGACGTGTCGTTCCCGTTCCTCAACAATTTCAGCTTCTGGATGACGGCGGGCGGCGCGGTCATCGTCATGATGTCGCTGTTCGTCGGTGAGTTCGCGCGCACCGGCTGGCTCGCCTACCCGCCTCTGTCGGGCATCGGCTACAGCCCCGATGTCGGCGTCGACTACTATATCTGGGCGCTGCAGGTGGCAGGCGTCGGCACGCTTCTGTCGGGCGTGAACCTCGTCTGCACCATCGTTAAGATGCGCGCTCCCGGCATGTCGATGATGAGAATGCCGATCTTCACCTGGACCGCGCTCTGCACCAACGTGCTCATCGTCGCCGCCTTCCCGGTGCTGACGGCGGTGCTGGCGCTACTGTCGCTCGACCGCTATGTCGGCACGAATTTCTTCACGAACGACTTCGGCGGCAACCCGATGATGTACGTGAACCTGATCTGGATCTGGGGTCACCCGGAAGTCTACATCCTGATCCTGCCGGCCTTCGGCATATTCTCCGAAGTCACCTCGGCCTTCTGCGGCAAGCGCCTCTTCGGCTACACCTCGATGGTCTACGCCACGGTCGTCATCACCATCCTGTCCTATCTCGTCTGGCTGCATCACTTCTTCACCATGGGATCGGGAGCGAGCGTCAACTCGTTCTTCGGCATCACCACGATGATCATCTCTATCCCGACGGGCGCCAAGATATTCAACTGGCTGTTCACCATGTACCGGGGCCGCATCCGTTTCGAATTGCCGATGATGTGGACGGTGGCCTTCATGCTGACCTTCGTGGTCGGCGGCATGACCGGCGTCATGCTCGCGGTTCCACCGGCCGACTTCGTCCTCCATAACAGCCTGTTCCTGGTGGCGCATTTCCACAACGTCATCATCGGCGGCGTGCTGTTCGGCCTGTTCGCCGGCATCAGCTACTGGTTCCCCAAGGCGTTCGGCTTCCGGCTCGATCCGTTCTGGGGCAAGATGTCCTTCTGGTTCTGGGTGGTGGGCTTCTGGTTCGCCTTCATGCCGCTCTATATCCTGGGGCTGATGGGCGTGACGCGCCGCCTGCGTGTCTTCGACGATCCCTCGCTGCAGATCTGGTTCATCATCGCTGCCTTCGGCGCCTTCCTGATCCTGCTCGGCATCGTGTCGTTCCTGATCCAGATCTTCGTCAGCGTGATGCGTCGCGACCAGCTTCGTGACGACACCGGCGATCCCTGGAACGGGCGCACGCTCGAATGGGCGACGTCTTCGCCGCCGCCGGCCTACAATTTCGCCTTCACGCCGGTCGTCCACGACCTCGATGCCTGGGCGGACATGAAGAGCCGCGGCTACCAGCGTCCCCTGACGGGCTTCCGCGACATCCACATGCCCCGCAATACAGGAGCCGGCGTTATCATGGCGGGGTTGAGCGTGGTGCTTGCCGTGGCGCTCATCTGGTACATCTGGTGGCTGGCGATCGTGAGCTTCGTCGCCCTGATCGGCTACACCATCGCGCATACCTTCAACTACGACCGGGACTTCCACATCCCGTCCAGCGACGTCACGCGCGTCGAGGACGAGCGGACACGCCTGCTCGCGGCCAACGCCCAAGCGGGATGAGCACCATGGCACACGCTGACACTGTGATCGACGACACGATCTTCCATCTGGAGGACGACCACGGGCATGCCGAGAGCGGCAGCAGCACCATGCTCGGCTTCTGGATCTATCTGATGAGCGACTGCCTCATCTTCGCGATGCTGTTCGCGGTCTATGGCGTTCTCGGCGGCAATTACGCGGCCGGGCCGGCGCCGAAGGATCTGTTCGATCTTCCGCTGGTCGCTCTCAATACGACCATGCTGCTCCTGTCCTCCATCACCTACGGCTTCGCCATGCTGGAGATGGCAAAAGGGCGCGTGAAGTCCATGCAGGCCTGGCTGGTGGTCACCGGCCTGTTCGGCCTCGCCTTCCTCGGCATCGAACTCTACGAATTCGCGCATTTCATCCACGAGGGTGCGACGCCGCAGCGCAGCGGCTTCCTGTCGTCCTTCTTCACGCTGGTGGGGACGCATGGCCTGCATGTCACCTCCGGCCTGATCTGGATGGTGGTGCTGATGGTCCAGGTCTCCCGGCATGGGCTGATTGCCGCGAACCAGCGGCGCCTGATGTGCCTCAGCATGTTCTGGCACTTCCTCGACGTCATCTGGATCGGCGTCTTCACCTTCGTCTATCTGATGGGAATGTTGCGATGAGCGCCGGACACCACGCAGACACCAACGAAAACGGCCACGCTCACCACGGCGTCGATCACAGCTCGCTGCGCGGCTACCTGACAGGCTTCGGCCTGTCGGTGGTATTGACCGCCATTCCCTTCTGGCTGGTCATGACCAATGCGCTCGGCAACCAGATGGCATCGGCGATCGCCATCATGGCCTTCGCGGTGGTGCAGATCGTCGTCCACATGGTGTTCTTCCTGCACATGAACACACGCTCGGAAAGCGGCTGGACCATGATGGCGCTGATCTTCACCCTCATTCTGGTGGTCATCGCGCTGACGGGTTCGCTCTGGGTCATGTACCATCTCAACGTCAACATGATGCCTGGGCACGACATGAGCCAGATGCCCTGAGAGGGTACCCCGGCCTTGCACGAAGAGGCGCAGACGCGACCGCGTTCCGACAGAGGTGACAGCCAGCGGGCCCCGCCTTCGAAATGGACGCTGTTGGTGCTCACCCTTTGCGGCGCCATTGGCGTCGCCGGGTTTTCAGCGCTTGGTATCTGGCAGCTGGAGCGCCGCGTCTGGAAGCTCGACCTGATCGACCGCGTCGAGCATCGCTTGCAGGCCGCGCCCGTGGCAGCACCAGGACCGGCGGACTGGGCGGCGGTCAACACAGCGGATGATGAGTATCGCCAGTTGGTCGTCCAGGGCCGTTTTCTCGACGATCGCGAGACCCTGGTCCAGGCAGTGAGCGACCTCGGCGCTGGCTTCTGGGTGATGGCGCCGTTGCGTACGGACGACGGTTTCACGGTGCTGGTCAACAGAGGCTTCGTGCCATCGGACAAGCGTGATCCCGTGACACGTCCGGCTGGCAAGCCCTCGGGCGAACACACTGAAATTCACGGCTTGCTGCGCATGAGCGAACCGAAAGGCGGCTTCCTGCGCAACAACGATCCAACTGGTCATCGCTGGTATTCGCGCGATGTCCAGGCGATCGCCGCGGCACAGGGCGTCGCGCAGGTCGCCTCCTACTTCATCGATGCCGACGCCACGCCCAATCCGGGCGGCTGGCCGGTCGGCGGCCTGACGGTCGTCTCGTTCCATAACAGCCATCTGGTCTACGCGGTGACGTGGTTCGCGCTGGCCTTGATGGTGCTGGGCGCCGTTGCCTACCTCTGGCGTCATGAGATGCAAGAGGTGCCACGGCGACCGGAAAAGGGTGGTATGAGCGATCCTGCTTAATGCCTGACCATTCCGGCGTCGACATTGAGCGTCTGGCCGGTAATCCAGCGGGCGTCCTCGCTGGCCAGGAACGACACCACGTCGGCGATGTGTTCCGGCTGGCCCTTGCCCTTCATCGCCTGCAGCATCTCGACGAAGCCGAACGCCTCATTGTGCGGGCTTGCCTTGACGCCGTCGCTTTCGATCAGGCCGGGCGTCACCGCGTTCGCGGTGATGTTGTACTTGCCAAGCTCCGTGGCCATTGCCCGGGTGAAGCCGATGACGCCACCCTTCGCCGCGACGTAAGCCGCCATGTTCGGCGTGCCGGCGAAGAAGGTGTTGGAAGCGATGCTGATCACGCGTCCAGCCTTCCCAGCCGCCCGCATCTGGTCGGTGGCCGCGCGGCTGACGATGAAGGTGCCTGTCAGGTTCACGTCGATGATCTTGCGCCAATGGTCGAGGTCGACGTCGTCCCAGGCGATGAACGGCACGATGCTGGCATTGTTGACGAGGATGTCGACGCCGCCGGTCAGCGCCTGGATCTCGGCAAACAGCGCGGTGACCGATGCCGGATCGGAAATGTCGGCTGCGATCGCCTTGGCCTTTCCGCCAATCGACGTCGCCGCAGCCTTGGCGCCCTCGGCATTGATGTCGCTGACGATGACAGTCGCGCCGTCAGCCGCCAGCCGCGTCGCGATCGCCTTGCCGATGCCCTGTGCCGCGCCCGTCACCAGAGCCGTCTTTCCCGCAAGTCGTCCAGTCATGAAATTTCTCCCTCAATGCATAATCTGCTGATGTCTGTTCAGGCGTCGGCATCAATGACGGCCAGCGCCGCGTCGATACCCCTGCCGACCGCAAGCTTCTGGCCGGCCGCGTTCATGGCGCCGCCAAGCGCGGTCAGCGCCGCGATCGCATAGATCGGCTGGGCCGTCGGGCCCATGTGTCCAACGCGCGTCAGCTTGCCCAATGTTTCGCCACGGCCCGACGAGAACACCACGCCGTAGCGGGCGCGGGCAGCGATCCGCAGCGCCTTTTCGTCGACGCCGTCAGGCGTGCGCACGGCCGTGGTGCTCGGCGAGGCGATCTTGTCGTTGGCAGCCCATATCGACAGGCCCATGCCGACCACGCCGGCACGCATGGCTTTTGCCGTCAGCGCGTGGCGCGCCCAGACGGCCTCGGGCCCCTCGTTGAGATAGAGGTCGAGCGCGACATCGAGGCCGTTCACTTCCGCCACCGATGGCGTGAACGGAAACGGCTTGTCGCGCGACCAGGCGTTTTCCCAGTCGACGATGCTCAGCACCGACGCGCGGGGCGCCGCCTTGTTGGCTTTCATCTTGGCCCAGGCGCGCTCGCTCACTGCCATTACCGTTAGCGCGGGCGGCGCGCCCAGGCACTTGCCGGGGCCGGTCACATAGATGTCGGCCTTGCAGTCCTCGGGATGCGTCTTCATGCCTCCGAACGAGGAAACCGCGTCGACGATCAGGTAGGCGCCATGCGCCGAAACCAGCGCACCGATGGCGTCGATCGGGTTGATGGTGCCCGACGGCGTGTCGTGGTGGCAGACGGACACAATGGTGATTTCCGGATGTGCCTTCAGCATGTCGGCGACCGCCTGCGGGTCGATCGCCTCATTGTAGGGCACCTCGATTTCGAGCAGATGCGGCGAATAGCGTTTTGCCCAATAGCCAAAGCCCTTGCCATAGACCCCGGAAGCGAGGTTGAGCACGACATCTTCGGGCGTGATCAAGGATGCAGCGGCGGCCTCGAGACCCAGCACCGGCTCGCCGTGCAAGATGAGCGGCTTGTTGGACAGCCGCATCGCCTTCTGCGCCTTGTCGACCACCTTCTCGTAGAAGAGCTGGAACGCCGGATCGTAGTCATAGAGCACCGTGCGGCTGAGACCGCGCAGCACCTCGGGATAGGCGTTCACCGGACCCGCGGTCAGCGTGATGACTGGATCGGCGTGATCGGAATAGCGCATGGTCTTGTCTCCGGATTGGCGGCGATTAGAGCATGATCCCGAAAAGTGGGAACCGGTTTTCGGAAAAGATCGTGCTCCAACAAAGAGCTAGGTCAGGATGAATGGTGCAACCATCATCCTGATCTAGCCGTAGAACTGGGTGCCGGTCTTGTAGGTTTTGAAGTTATCCATGTCGTGCGAGTACATCAGCTCGGCGCCATGGTCCTCGGCCAGCTTCTTCACCTTGCGCATCGAATTGACGCCTGCGACCGGATCGATATGGAAGGCCGCCTGGCACAGCGTTTCAAGGCTCTTCTGCGTATAGGCGGCGTCGATGGTGAACATGATCGACTTGCGCTTGGGGAACTCGACCAGCAGGCTGTAATGGCCGATCGAATGACCGGGCGTCGAGATCAGCTTGACCCCCTTGGCGAGGTCGATGTCGCCCTCGATCCCTTCGAAGGTCGAGTTGGCGCGCGTCGTGCCCGCGAGCAGCTGCGCGGTCGCGCCACGCGCTTCAGCCGCCTCTGCCGAGAAGCTCAGGTCCGAATAGCCGAGATGCTCGAAGGGTTCGGGGTTACAGGCCTGCGGCACTTCGGAGCGGTGGCAGATCTTCTTGGCATGCGGAAAATACTTGTTGCCGCCGCAATGGTCGAAATGGAAATGCGAATTCACGACGACGTCGATGTCCTTCGGCTCCAGACCCAGCAGCGCCAGCGCGCCGGGAATGGTCTGGTGCTTTTCCTGGATAGGCTTCTCGAACGGCAGCACCTTCATGACGTGGTCGTAGTCGTAGCCGGTGTCGATGAGGAAGCGACCCTCGGCATGCTCGATCAGGATCGAATAGACGGGAAAGCGCACTTCGCCGCCCGGACCGCGATTCCAGAACACATGATAGCCGTCGAGAACGAGCGAGCCGCCGTCGAGCAGGTAGACCTTGGTATCCGACATTTTTGCCTCCGTTTTGGCGCGGGTCCCATCCGCGCATCGATTGTTGTCAGCGCGCGCCGCGCTCGTATGGAATGCCGAGTGCCACCGGCAGGCTGGCGCGCCGCCCGAACAGCACCAGCATGATCATGACAGCCAGGAACGGCAGCATCTGGATGACGTCTGTCGGTATGTTGATCCCGGCCACCTGCATGGCCGTCGTCAGCGACAGGCAGACGCCGAACAGAAGGGCGCCGAACAGCACCCAGATCGGCCGTCCCCGCGCCAGCATCGCCAGCACGATGCCGAGAAAGCCGGCGCCGTTGGTGATGAACGGAATGAACAGGCCGGCCCCGACATTGGCAAGATAGGCGCCGCCGAGCCCTGCCAGCGCTCCGGTCGTGAGCACCGCGATGGTACGCGTCCTGATGACGTCGATGCCGGCGACGTCCAGCGCGGCCGGCTTGTCGCCGGCGGCCTGCAGATTGAGGCCGAGCTGCGTGCGCCGGTAGAGGTAGCTCATGCCGAAAACCAGCGCGACCGCAAGATAGACGATCAGATGGTGCTTAAAGAAGGCCGGGCCGATGACCGGAATATCCGACAGCAGAGGAATGACGGTCGCGTCCGCCGCAGGCAGGCGGGGATAGCTGCGCGAGAACTGGAAATGGTGCAGCAGCGCCGTCAGCCCTTCGAGGCCGAGCGTCAGCGCGATGCCGATGACGATCTGGTTCAGCCCGATGCGCACACAGAGCATCGCCATGATCAGCGCCACCGCGACGCCGCCGGCGGCACCGGTGAGAAAGCCCAGCCACAGCGATCCGGAATAGAAGGCGCCGACGAAGCCGAGATAGGCGCCGGCCAGCATCATGCCTTCGATGCCGATGTTGAGCACGCCGGCCTTTTCCGACATCTGCTCGCCAAGCCCGGCCAGCAGTAGCGGGATCGCCGCTGTGACCGCGCCGAACAGGAGCGCGCTGAGAAAGACTTCGCTGAAGAGCCCGGTCATGTCAGGCCTTTCTCGACTGATTGTAGCGGTGGTCGACATACTCGGCGAGAGCGAGCACGATCAGGACGATGGAGACCAGCACCAGCGTGAAATGATTGGGCACGCCAAGCCGCCGAGCCGCACTCTCGCCGCCGATCGACAGCACCGAAAGCAGGAACACGAAGCCTATTGAGGCAAAGCCGTTCATGCGGGCGAGGAACACGGCCGGAATGACCGCCAGTCCGTAGGCGGGATTCCAGTCGGCGCGGACATTGCCCTGGACACCGATGATATCGACGGCGCCGGCAAGACCCGCGAGACCCGCCGAAATGGCGAAGACGGCGATGGTCAGGCCGGGCACGCCCAGCCCCGAATGTACCGCCGCGCGCGGATTGGCGCCGACAATCCGCAACTTCAGCCCGAACGCGGTGCGCGTCATCACCAGATGCACGATGATGATCGCCGCCAGCCCAAGCAGCAGGCCGCTGGTGATGGTCGTATCGAACAGGCGCGGCAGCCGGTCTTCCACCGGCAGCGTGCGGGTCTGCGGCACGGTCGTGGATGGATCGCGAAACACGAGCTTGACCAGCACATTGGCGAACGACGTGCCAAGGAACGTCATCATCAATGTGGTGATGATCTCGTTGACGCCCTGATAGGCGCGCAGCAGCGCCGGCACCAGCGACCAGATCATCGCCACCACCATGGCGACGAGGAACGCGCAGAACAGCGCCAGCCAGGCCGGCATGATCTGCACGAACACGGGAGCGCTGGCCGCTGCCGTGACAGCGCCAAGCAGGAACTGGCCATCGCCGCCGAGGTTCCACATGCCGGCGCGAAAGGCCACGATCAGTCCGGCGGCAAGAAACAGCAGCGGGGCCATGCGCGTCAGCGTCTGCTGGATACCGAGCGGTGAGAACAGGCCTTTCTCCAGAACGTAGCCGTAATAGGCGAACGGGTCGACGCCGACGGCAAGCAGGATGCAGCCGGCGATGACGAGAGCGGCAAGGATTGGCCCAAGCGTCATCAGCAGCCGATGCAGGATGTCGCGGCGTGTGGCGGCCCCGCTCGTGGCATCGAGTGCGGTTGCGCTGGCGGTGGGTGCGGTGTCGATGCTCATGCGGCAAGTCCGATCATCAGGCGGCCGACCTTGGTACGGGCGTCGTCGGCATTCGTGACCGTGCCGACCAACGCGCCATCCGCAATGACGGCAATGCGGTCGCACATGCTCAGCAATTCCTCGAGGTCGGTGGAGATGAGCAACACGGCAAGGCCGCGCGCGGCCGTGTCGCGGATGCGCTGGCGCGACGCCAGCGTGTTGGCGAGATCGAGCCCATAGGTCGGCTTGTTGAAGATCACCACCTTGGCGCCTTCGGCAAGTTCGCGCGCCAGGAGCACCTTCTGGATGTTGCCGCCGGAGAGCCGGGCGACCGGCGTCTTCAGGCTCGGCGTGCGCACATCGTATTCGCGCACCAGCTGGGCGGCACGTTTGTCGATCTCGGCGCGCTGTTCGACGCCATTGCGCCAGAAAGGAGCCGCGCCCACCTGCTTCAAAAAGAAGTTGATCGAGACCGGGAAGGTGCCGACCGTGCCCTCGCCCAACCGGTCATCGGTCAGGTAGCGAAGGCCGCGCTGGCGGCGTTCGCCGACGCTCAGCGCCTCGATTGCCGCGCCCTCCAGCCGCACCGAGCCACTGGTCGCCGCGCGCTGGCCAGCCAGGGCTTCCGCCAGTTGCTTCTGGCCGTTGCCGTCGATGCCGGCGATGCCGAGAATCTCGCCTGGGCGGATGTCGAAGGAGATCGACGACAGGCCCGGCGCATTGTCGGTCGGCGCGACCGCCAGATCCGCGACCTGAAGCAGCGGAGCGGCATCCATGCGGACTGTGCGAATGGGACGCTCGATCGCCTCCGGATCGTCCTTCTGCTTGCCGAACATCAATTCCACGATCTCGGAGATGATCTCCTGTTCGCCCAGTGCGCGAAACCGCTCGGGCGGGATCTCGCCGACCTTGCGGCCAAGCTTCAGCACCGAGATGCGGTCGCCAAAGGCCGCTGCCTCCTTGAGCTTGTGGGTGATGAAGACGATCGCCAGCCCCTGCTCGACGAGGCGGCGCATCAGCGCACCGAGTTCGTCGATGCCCTTGGGCGTCAGCATCGAGGTGGACTCGTCGAGGATCAGCAGCCGGCTGTTGCGCACCATGGCGCGCAGGATTTCGACCTGCTGCTGCTCACCGAGAGAAAGCTCGGACACCTTGGCGTGCAGCTTCACCGTGATGCCGAGGCTGGTGGTGATCTCAGCGACGCGCGCCTCAAGCTCTTCGGTCCTGGGGCGCTGCCACCAGGGCCCACCGAGCAACAGGTTCTCAGCCACCGTCAATGTCGGCACCAACATCATATGCTGGAACACGGTTCCGATGCCGAGCGCCAGCGCATGGCGCGGCGAAGTGATCGGCGTCGGCTTGCCGTCGACCAGGATGCGTCCCTCGTCCGGTTGCTGGAGGCCCGACAGCATACCGATCAGCGTGGATTTTCCCGCGCCGTTCTCGCCGAGCAGCACATGCACCTCGCCCGGACGGATCGACAGGTCGATGCTGTCATTGGCGACGATGCCGGGAAAGCGTTTGGTCACGCCTTCAAGTGCGACGATGTCGCGCCTGCCGACGGGCGATGAAGAAAGACTGCTCATGAAAGCCCAGCACTGGAAAACGGGAATCGTCCGGAGGGGCGAACCGATCGCCCCTCCGCAACTGACTTTTGGTCGCCTTACTGGGCGACGCTTGTCATCAGCGCCCTGACGGCGGCAGCGTCAAACACCGGATCGACCTTGATCTTGCCGGAAATGACGTCTTCGCGCACCGCCTGGATTTCCGCCCAGACATTGTCCGGGATCGCGGCGGTCTTCAAGAGCTTGACCGAGTCGTCCTTGAGGCCGATCGCATAGTGCTTGGTGCCAAACTGGTCGGCCTTGAGGTCGGCGATCATCGCCGCATAGACAGGCTCGATGTTCCACACCACCGATGACAGCAGGAAGCCCTTGTCGATCGGCGACTTGTCACCGATGACGTCGATGAAATAGACCTTGCCGCCATCGGCGGCCTTGGTCGTCTCGACCGCCTGCAGCATGCCGAAGCTCGAACCATTGCCCTGGCCGAAGATGATGTCAGCGCCCGAGGCAATCACGCTTTCGGTGACGCGCTTGCCGCCGGCCGCATCGCTATAGGCGGCCGGTCCGATCACCGCGTAGGTGATCTTGACGGCGGGGTTCTCGGCCTTGACGCCCTGCGCGAACGCCGCCGACTGCGAGTTCCATGACGGGGGTTCGCCGGAAACCACGATGCCGACGGACTTCGAGCGCGACATCTTGGCGGCGAGACGGCCGGCAAGATAAGCGCCCTGGTGACCGCTCAACGTGTAGTCGGCGACGAGGCCCTTCTCCAGGCCGTTCGGCGTGTCGACGATCGCCACCGGAACTTTCAGTTCCTTGGCGATTTCAGGCGCCGAGGTGTTGTAGCCGCTGGCGTGCGCGATCAGCAGGCTGGCGCCATCGGACGCCAGTTCCCGCAAGGTCGGACGAACGTCGCCATAGCCGAGGCCCTGGGCGACGACCACTTCGACGCCGGCGGCCTTGCCCGCCGCCTTCGCGGCATCTATGCCCTGCTGGTTCCAGCCATAATCCGTGCCTTCTTCGGGCGTCAGGATGGCGATCGACTTGACTTCGCCGGCAAACGCGCTGCCCAGCAAGACACCACTCAGTATAATTGCACTTACACTGCTCTTAAGAAGCTTTAACATGTTACCCTCTCTGTTGATTGCCAATCAATATTCTTATTGTTATTGCGCATAAGCGAGATAGACTGCCCGTACAAATTTACCTACGGAGCTCAGGCAAAGTGAAAATTCGTTATGTCCTTCCGGTGATGCTGGCGTTCACATCCTTCGCCAGCGCGGTTGAGTTGCACCATGTGATCGTCCGCAGGGGCACCGATGGGCTCGCCATGGTGCCGTTGACGATTTCGAACGCCGGCAATGAAGGATTGTCCTGCAACGCCGACTTCGCCCACTGGTATTCGGCCGGGATCGCGACGGTCGAACCTGGCAAGAGCGCCCGTGTCGAACTCTGGTTCGACGCGAAGACCGGCACGTTCACCATCCTCAACGACAAGCGTGAGAACCTGCCCGTCGAGCGGCTCTGGTGTGGCCTTTCGGGCCGCGCATACGCCACCCGCGTGCAGATCACGCTCGACCGCGCTGATGCGGCCAAGGGCGAGCGCGCCGTGTCCTGCAGCGTGGCGCAGGACAGCCTGGTATGCAGATAGGCGCTCATTGACCTGCCCGCTCGAACATCGCGCGCCCTACTCCTTGGCCAGGAATTTGTCGGTGAAGACATCGTCCGCCGACAGGGAGGCCTTGAGCACGCCCTGATCGGTGAGCGTCTTCAGGGTTTCCTCCCATTGCGTCTTCGTCATCCAGCCGAGGCCGTGTTCCTTGGTGTCGGGACTGGTGAAGGTCGAGGCGATATCGGCATTGATCTGCGCCAGAAGCACGTCCTTCTTGTCGGCATAGCCTGGTGCTGCCTTGGCGGTGATCTCGGCTGACTCTTCGGGATGAGCCACGACATAGTCGAAGGCCTCCCTGTATGCCTTGACGAAGCGGGCGACGACGTCCGGCTTGTCCTTGATCATCTTCTCCGAGGTGAACAAGCCGGAGCCATAAGCTTTCCAGCCATGATCAGCGCCCATCATGATGCTGAGCGAGCCGGGGCCGCCGGCCTTGGCCTCTAGTTCGGGAACCTCGGCGTCGACATAGCCGACCACCGTCTGGACCCGGCCGAGGAGCAGGTAGCTTTCATAGGGCGGCGAGACGCTGTTCAGCGTCATGTCCTTCTCGGTCAGGCCGTTGGCGGCCAGGAAGCCCTTGAAGAAGATGTAGGTCGAACCGGCGGGATGGATGCCGATGGTCAGGCCCTTGAGGTCAGCCGGCTTGGCGAGCTTGACCGTCTTGGCCAGCGAAATGATCGACAGCGGCGAGTGCTGGTTGACGGCGGCCACCGCCACGACCGGAACATTCTGCGAGCGCGCGACGGCGAGCGTGGGAAGATCGCCAAAACCGAAATCCGCGTTCTCATTGCCCACCAGCCGCATGGCGTCGGGCGAGCCCGAGCCCTTGCGGATCTCGGCCACGTCGATGTCGTTCTTGGCGAAGAAGCCTTTTTCCTTGCCGACGAAGAACATGGCGTGGTTGCCGCGCACCACCCAGTCGAGTTGGACGTTGACCTTGTCCGCCGCCAGGGCCGCGGTCGAGAGGCCGATAGCACCGACAAATGCTGCAAAGGTAGCTGCCTTGATAAGTGTACGTCTCAGCATTGGTCGACCCTTCCTGACGTTGGCTGGCCCAGGAAACCTAGGCGTGGCTGAATTTCGGTGCCCATGGCACCACGATGCGTTCGAGAATTTCGGCGGCGTAGTAGAAAGCGATGCCGAGCACGGAAACGAGCAGCAGCGCCGCGAAGACCAGTGCCGTGTCGAGCTGGGTCGAGGCGAACTGGATGACGTAGCCCAGCCCATCCGAGGCACCGGCGAACTCGCCGACGATGGCGCCGATCACGCTCAGCGTGGCGGCAATCTTGGTTCCCGCCATCAGGTTCGGCAGCGAATGCGGAACGCGGATCCTGAACAGGATTTGCGTCGGACTGGCGCCGACCGAATTCATCAGCGACAGCAGCGAGCGGTCGACCGACTGCATCCCCGCCAGCATCGACAATGTTACCGGGAAGAAGGCGATGACCAGGATGAGGCCGATCTTGGGCGCGAGCCCGTAGCCGAACCAGAGGATGAAGATCGGTGCCAGCGCCACTTTGGGCACGTTCTGGAACAGCACCACCAGCGGATAGAGCGCGCGCCCCAGCCAATCGAAGCGCACGATGACCAGCGCAATCGCAACGCCGACCACGACCGAGACCAGGAAGCCGAACAGGATCTCGCCCGCCGTCACCAGTGTCGCCTGCATCAGCGTTGCCCATTGCGCGACCAGCGATTTCGCGATCTCGGACGGAGCGGGAATGATGAAAGCGGATATGGCGAAGATCCGCACGGCGGCTTCCCACGCCACGATCGTTACCAGCAGCAGGATGACCGCCGGAAGCCAGCTGCCAGTCGCGGCACTCCAGCTGGAAGCGAGCCGTGGCTCGGAAAAATTGGTGACCGGTTGATCGCTCATGACGCGCCTCCCGGCTGATGGCTGGCGCGCAGCATGGTCCGCAGCTGGACCACCAGCCTGACGAATTCCGGATCTTCGGTCACCGACAGGTCGCGCGGATAGGGCAGACCGATGTCGAGGCTCTCGGTGATCCGTCCGGGCTTGATCCCCAGCACATGAACATGGCGGGACAGATGAATGGCCTCGTCTATCGAATGGGTGACGAGCACGATGGTCTTGCCGGTGCGCTGCCAGATCTCCAGCAGCGACTGCCCCATCGAATCGCGAGTGATGGCGTCGAGCGCGCCGAACGGCTCGTCCATCAGCAGCACTGCCGGGTCGAGTGCCAGCGCTCGCGCGATGGCGACCCGCTGCCGCATGCCGCCCGACAATTCGTTTGGACGCTTGTGGGCGCTGTCGCCCAGCCCCACCAGTTCCAGCATCTCCTGGCCGCGTGCCCGCAAATCCGCGCGCGATAGCGACTTGTCGGCAATGCCGAGCAGCATCGACGCATTGTCGACGGCATTCTTCCACGGCAGCAGGTTCGCATCCTGGAAGACCAGGCCGATCATGCGCTTGCGCGCCGCCTCGACCGGCGAAAGCCCGGCGATCGAAACACTGCCGCTTGTCGGATTGACGAGCCCGGCCAGCACCTTGAGCAAGGTGCTCTTGCCGCAGCCGGAAGGACCGATAAGCGAGACGAAGGAGCCCTTCGGTACCGAAAGATCGATGTTCTGCAGGACCAGTTGCCGGGCCATGACCACCGAGACGCCCTTGGCGGAGATCAGATCGTCATGGCGGATATGGGCCGGCCTGCCGCCGGCGGCGCGGATGGTTTCAATACGCATGGCCAGCCCCGCGCGCTGTCGCCGATCGCACCATCCGGTCTGCGAAGATGCGCTCCGCACAAACGACCGTCCGGAGGAACTCCACAACCTGGCCAGTCCTTTGCCCACCATGTGCCATCGCCTACTCCCGGCCTTCCAGGATGCGCCGCACGGCGACGAGCTTGCGCGCGCGTTCGCCTTGCAACGCCTTGGTCTGCTCGGGCGTGTAGGAGAACATGCCCTCGCCCGACTTGATGCCGAACTTCGATGCGCCGGTCTTTTCCAGCACCATGTCAGCGACATCGGCGCGGTTGGACAGGTCGGCGTTGAGGAAGGAAGAGACGGACTTGTAGATATCCAGCCCCGCCATATCGAGCAGCGCCATCGGCCCGATGACGGCGATCTTGTAGCCGATGCCCCAGGATACGCAGGTGTCGAGGTCTTCCGGCTCGATGACGCCGCGCTCGACGAGATCGACCGCCTCACGCAGCAGCGCGTAGAGCACTCGGTTCTCGACGAAGCCGGGAACGTCCTTCTTCACCACCACCGGCAACAGGCCGATCGAGCGGATCAGGTCGCGGATGGCAGCCACGGTTTCAGGCGCGGTCTTTTCGCCGCCGATCACCTCGATCATCGGAATGATGTGCGGCGGGTTCGACCAGTGCATGCCCACCATCCGCTCGGGATGCGAGATATGCGCCTGCAACTTGGTGATCGGGATACCCGACGTGTCGGAAGCGACGATGACCTTCGGGCCAATCAGCGGATCAATGTCGCGATAGGTCTGCGCCTTGATGTCGATATTCTCGGGCACGTTCTCGATGACCAGCTCGGCGCCATCGACGGCCTCGGCGATGGTCTCTACGAAACGCACGTTGCCGGCGCCGGCTTCGGGCGCCTTGATGTCGAGACGGTCGAGCACGCCGCCGGCGAGGTCGAGCATGCCACGGGCACGTTCGATTGCCGTCGGCGCAACATCATACGCCGTCACGTCGATACCGCCGCGCGAAAGCCGCGCAGCGATGCCCGGACCCATCGTCCCCAGTCCGATGAGGGCGGCACGCTTGATCATCATGCGGCCTTTGCAGGCGTAGCAGTGGTTGCCGCCTTGAAGGCGGGGCGAGCGGCGATCGCGGCGACCCAACGCTCAAGATCGGGCATGGACGGCCGGTCGATCTTGAAGTCGACGCAGCGCTTCAGGATCGGCGCGCAGGCGATGTCGGCAAGGGTCAGCTTGCCCAGCGCCAGGAAGTCCTTGCCGGCCAGATGGCCATCGACGATCTTGAGCTGTGCGACCAGGTCCTTGACCTGCTCCTTGTATTCGGCGGTCTGCTCTTCCGGCGTCAGCTTGGCGCCCTTGAAGGCGGCCAGGTAGCCGGGGTTGACGGCAGCCAGCAGGAAATCCATCCAGCGCTCGACCTCGGTCTTTTCCGCCGGCGTGGCCCCGGTCAGATGCTCGCCGCCGACAGCCGCGAGATAGCGCAGGATGGTGTTGGATTCCCAGATCACCGTGTCGCCGTCGACCAGCGTCGGCACCTTCGATGTCGGGTTGAGCGCCTTGTATTCGGCCGTCTGCGTGTTCTCGAACTGGCGGCCGTAATCCTCGCGCTTGTACGCGGCGCCAAGCTCTTCGAGCATGAAGAGCACCTTTTGAACGTTGCCTGATGTCTGGCGGCCTAGAAGCTTGTACATGTCGTCTCCTCGATTATGTCCTGCCTACTTGCCGGCAGGCAGCGGCTTGTAGACGATGGCGTCCATTTCGATCTTGGTGTTGATGACCGCCTTTGCCTCGACGGTCGTGCGCGCCAATACCGCATCGCCGATACCTTCGAGGAACGCCTTGTTGTAGCGGCCGAAGTCGCGTGTATCCTCGAGATAGGTGGTGATCCTGACCACATCCGACAGCGTCGCGCCCTCGTCGGCGATGACGCGCGCGATGGTTTTCAGCGTCGCCAGGGTTTCTTCCTCGATCGTGCCGCTGATCATGTTGTTGTTCTCGTCCTTCGGCACCTGGCCTGAAACGAAAATATAGTCTCCTGCCCGCACCGCCGGATGAAACGGCAGGTTCGGGTTCTTCTTGCCAATCGCATAGTGCGTCGCTGATTTTTTGCTGCTGTCGCTCAATGCCTACTCCTACAGAACAGTCGTCTCGATAATGTCCACCCCACGGATTCGGTCGATCAGATAGACGATGCCACGGTCGTCGATGGTCACGTCATTGGATGAGGAGCGCTCGGCGCCTGCCGGTGCATCGGGCATGTAGTGGCCCACTTCCTTCGGCGCGAACGGGTCGGCGATATCGACCAGCCGCAGCCCCTGCGCGAACCAGGCAAACGGAATGACCGTGCCCTTGAACCGCTCGGACGGCTGGTGGCAGCCGGTCATCTGCGGTTGCGGCGAGCCATCCACGTCGAGGCCCGGCACCTGGAAGGTCGAGATCGGCAGCGGGTTGGTCTCGTCGGTGATGTCATAGATCCAGGTGAAGGCAGGCGCCGACGGCCGGAGCTTGGCAACGTCCTCATCCGCCACCACCATGATGTTGCGGCCCTTCAGGGGCTGCGGGATCGGCAGGCAGGTGTGGGTGGGATGCGGGAAGCTGGGGCTCGAATTGACGTGTGAAACCAGATTCGGCTTGGTGATGTCCGAAATGTCGAGGATGAACAGGCCGTGATGCCAGTAGCTGACATAGAGCCGGTCGCCCATGCGCAGCGGATGGTGGCAGCGCGGCGTGACGTAATCATGCCACGGATACTCTTCGCCACCGCCCGTCCACTGGCCGGGAATCCACCAGCGTCCGACCTCGACCGGGTGCGCCGGATCGATAAGGTCGAGGATCATGACGATGTTGCCGACATAACCGTCAGCCGTCGGTGAGATATAGGCGTAGCGGCCGTCGAAATCGTAACGATGGACGCCCTTGCCGCCGGTTGTCCATTTCGAGATCAACTTCGGCTGTGCCGGCTTGGTGGTGTCGTACAACGCCAGCCCGCCCCCGAAGTCGGCCGGACCTTCGTTGCCGAAGCGCTCGTGGTTGATGATCATCAGCCCGTCCTTGGCGCGCACCTTGTGCGAGTGCCATCCGGGCGGGACATCGATCGTGGTTATCTTGCGCGGGTTGCGTGGGTCGGAAATGTCGACCAGCGTCGTGCCGCTCGGCGGCCGCATATGGCCGATATAGAGGATGTTGCCATCGACCCAGACCTGGCCGCCGCCCGGGCAATCCACATGGCCGATCTGCTTGGTATTGAACGCGGAAACCAAATGCGTACGCCCTTGCTGCTGAAAACGTCATTTCCGATGTCCGCGCCGCCAATGGCGGCGGGACGTTGCGGGCTGAAGGACTGGAACTAGGCGAGGCGAAGCAGATCGCCAGCCTGGTTGCGGCCCCAGCGCTTGTAGAGAAGCAGCGCCTTCTGCGTCGGCGCATCCGTCGCGCCGAAGAAGATCACCGGCTCGGTCGAGGAGCCATTGACATGCTCGACCCATGATCCGCCGGGGATGGCGATGGTGTCGAACTGGTTCCAGTCATAGCGCTTGCCATCGATGATCGAATGGCCGTTGCCGCGGAAGGGCGCCAGAAGCAGGCTGGCGGTCTCGCGCTGCGGCAAGGTCTTCTCGCCGGGGCGCAGCATCTGGACGTAGAAATTGATGGTGCGGAACACCGGGCCGCCGGTGGTCGGGTCGACATAGTCGATGACGATGCCTTCATGGGGGTCGCCGTCCCAATCCTTGTGGGCGTCGAGGACCGCTTCCATCTTCTCCCAGCGATAGACATACATCGGCGACGACAGGCCGCCGCCGCGCTTGTGGTCGACGAAACGCGGCATCAGCCCGCCCTCGCCATAGATGCGCTGCGAATAGTCGCTCGGATAGCGTGCGGTCTGCACCTTCTTCTCGACTTCCTTGCCGTCGACCATTTCGGTGTATTTGTGGTCGAAATGCACGGCATGCAGCGTCTCGACCAGCGGCAGGTCGAGCACCGACAGGTTGACCGCCTGCTCGCCGCCCACGGTACCGTGATTGTGCCAGGCATCGTTGGGCGTCAGCACCATGTCGCCCGGGCCGAAGACCACGTCCTCGCCCTCAACGCCGGTGAAGTTGCCCTTGCCGGTCAGGCCAAAGCGGATGGCGCTCGGCGAATGCTTGTGCGGCGGCATGATCTCGTCGGGATCGTTCAGACGATAGGCGGTGTACATCGTGCTGACCGATGCACGCTTGGGCGCAAGGCCGGGATTGACCAGGATCAGCGACCGGCGCTCGCTGTCGTCCATGGTCACCAGTTCGGCGGCGCGCTGCAGCAGCGGCTCGATGTCCGAATAGGACCACACGAAGGGAATGGCCTTCGACGTCGCCATCAACTGCTTGATCTCGTCATGGTCGACGCCTTCCGACGTCGCCCAGAATGGGAACATGTTCTTCGCGTAGAGGGCATCATAAAGGCCCTTGAGCGCTGCTTTCTTGTTGGTGAGCGTATCGTTAGCTGGTTGCGCCATGGACATATCGGACACCTCTCGTCACGAAGAAAATGCTTCTAACCAACTCAACCGTATTCGCATTGGTTTTACTCGACAATCCCCAAATTGCAAAATTTGAAAGTTTTTGGTTGAGGTGCCTTTTCGAGAGGAAAATGCCCGAAAATGGGCATAAAAGGCCATAATTGCGCAAATTTCAACCAAAACGGCAAGGCAAAGCAAGATCATTACCGCCCTGACGGGCGCCATGATCATTCAACCAACGTAGATCTTAAGCTCAACCAAATGATTTTGGTTGCAATCGAGCCTTCGTCCATCAGGCCGCCATGCTTTGTTCGGCGCGGCTGCGGATCATATCCGAGGCCTTTTCGGCGATCATGATGACCGCCGCGTTGATGTTGCCGCAAACGAGATCCGGCATCACGGACGCGTCCACAGCACGAAGTCCTCCGACACCGCGCACCCGCAATTGCGGATCGACCACCGAGTCCGTGTCGACGCCCATGCGGCAGGTACCTGCCGGATGATGCACGGTGATCGATGTCTTGCGGATATGCTCATCGATCTCGTCGTCGCTCTCGCATTTCGGACCGGGGAAGAATTCCGCTCCGACGAACGGCGCCATGGATGCCTGGGCGGCAAGATTGCGCGCGACGCGAAAGCCGGCGCGAAGCGACTGCCAGTCACGCTGCGAGGACAGGAAGTTCTGATGGATCAGCGGCGCGGCCAAGGGATCGCTCGACGCCAGATTGACGCTGCCGCGGCTCTCCGGCTGCACCGCGACGACACGCGTTGCAAAGCCGTCGGTGAACGGCGCCTTGAACGGCGCCATGTATGGCCATGCCCCAAGCGGAGCGGCGGTGAAAAGCAGTTGAACGTCCGGCAGCGGCCGGCTCGCATCGCTTTTCAGGAACGCCACGACGCCGCCGGGCACATCGCCCGAAAACCCCTTTCCGGTGAGGTAGGTCTTGACGAAATCCAGGCCGATGCGATCGGCACGCATCATCTTGAGAAACGGCCCTGGCTGCTTGCGCCGGTACATCAGGATCACGGAAACATGGTCCTGCAAATTCTTGCCGACCTGCGGACGATCGACTTTCGTCTCGATACCGTGCGCCGCAAGCTCACCACTGTCACCAATCCCCGACAGCATCATCAGCTGTGGCGTGTTGATGACGCCGCCGGCAAGCAGGACCTCACGTCGTGCCAGAACCTCATGCGCCGCCCCGCCCCTGACATAGGCAATGCCCGTCGCGCGCCCATCCTTCAGCAGGATTTTCGTCGCCATCGCCCCGGTCAGCACCTTCACATTGCCACGGCGCATGGCGGGCCGCAGATAGGCTGACGCGGTCGAACAGCGGCGCCCGTTCGCGATCGTCATCTGCAGGCGGCCAAAGCCCTCCTGCACGGCGCCATTGTAATCATCGGTCTGCGGATATCCGGCATCCCGGCTCGCCTTGGCGAAGGCCTCGATCAGCTCGTCCTTGTAGCGGCAGAACTGGGTGCTCACCGGCCCGTCGCCGCCGCGATAGTGGCTGGCACCCTTTTCCCAGCGCTCCTGCTTCTTGAAGTAGGGCAGCACCTTGTCGAAGCCCCAGTCGGTCAGGCCACTTGCCGCCCAGCGGTCGTAATCGCCGCGATTGCCGCGCACATAGGCCATGGCATTGGTGGAGGAGGAGCCGCCGATGACCTTGCCGCGCGCGCACTCGACCTTGCGTCCGCCGACATTGGCCTCGGGCTCGCAGAAATACATCCAGTCGTGACGGCGCTCGGTCAGGATCTTGCCCCAGCCGAGCGGAATATGGATCATCGGATCGCGATCCCAATCCCCGGCCTCCAGCAGCAGGATCGAGACCGAGGGGTCTTCGCTCAGCCGGTTTGCCAGCACGCAGCCGGCCGATCCCGCACCGACAATGACGTAGTCGAAGGTTTCGCCAGCCGGCATGCGTTTTCCTCGGGAAAAGGACGGCCAGCCGCGATGGCAACCGTCGACAAGGACAGTCAACCATCGCGCAACTGGTGTTGTCAACCACCGCATACAGATGTAGATTGGTTGAATTGGTTGAGTGCCGGTTCCATCAGGTTTCGTGTCACGCTAAGATATCAGGACATTAGTCGGCATCCGCCGAACGGACAGGAGTTTTGGTTTTGAGCGCATTCGAGCCGCAGGCCGGACCATCGGATCTCGACGACATCATTGCCGCAATCCGCCAGGTGCAGCAGGGTGGCGGCAAGCTGCCGTCCGAGCGCGACCTGGCCGAGCATCTGAACGTCAAGCGCCATCAGCTCCGCAAGGCGCTGGAAGCACTGCGCCTCTCGGGCGACCTGAAGCCGGCGCGGGTCAGGCGTGCGCCGACAGCCCTGCCCAGATATGGCGAGGAACTGGTCAGGGTCACCAACCCCATCGAGGTCCTTGAACTGCGCCTGATCATGGAACCGGGCCTGGCCCGACTGGCGTCGCTGCGCGCTTCCTCGTTCGAGACGGCGCGGATCCTTGATGCGGCGACCACGCCGGAGAATGCCCCATCGGGCGAGGTCGACTTCGCCTTCCATCTCGCCATCGTCGCCGCCGCCCGCAACCATCTCGCCGCCGAGTTCTACAAGATGCTGCGCCAAGTCGGCGTCGATGCGCGGGTGAAGGTTGCGCGCACCACCGCTCCCACCTGCCCCAAGCGGATCGCCCAGCGCGACGGCGAGCATCGCCTGATCGCCGAGGCGATCTCGCAGCGTGATCCAGAGGCAGCTGAGGCCGCCATGCGCGCGCATCTTCTGTCCGTGCAGAGGCAGATCATGGAACGGTCGAATGCCGGCGCCTTCGCGGCGTGATCGCATCGCCAACTGACAACAAGCCTGCACGGGGAATTTCAAATTGAAACGTCATTTCGACGTGCTGGTTATCGGCGCGGGATCCGCAGGCTCGGTCGTGGCCAGCCGGCTGAGCGAAGACCCGTCCTGTAAGGTCGGCCTTATCGAGGCCGGCACGATGCCGGATGATCCCGAGATCGCCGACCCGCTGAAATGGACGATGATCCAGGGCCGCCCTTACGACTGGGCCTACCGCACCTTGCCGCAACCCTTCACCGCCAACCGCATTCATGAATGGCCGCGTGGAAAAATCGTCGGCGGTTCGAGCTGCCTGCACGCAATGGCGTATGTGCGCGGCCATCCCGACGATTTCGAACCCTGGACGCAAGCCGGCGGCGAGCGCTGGTCCTATCGGGGATTGCTGCCGGGTTTCATCCGCAGTGAGGCCTTTACGGCCTTCGACGCGCCAACGCGCGGCAGGAACGGTCCGCTCGACGTCTATCTGCCGGACGCGGAGGTCAGTCCGGTCGTGCGTGCCTATATCGCCGCAGGACGCGCCATGGGCGTTCCCACCCTCACCGACCACAACAGCGGCGAACTGGTCGGCACCAGCCCCAATTCGCTCAACATACGCGACGGCAAGCGCCTGAGCGTCGCCGACGCCTATCTGTCGCCACAGGTCATGGCGCGGCCGAACCTCACCTTGCTCACTGGCAACGAGGTCGAGCATCTCACGCTGGAGGGGCACAAGGTCACGGGCGTGATCGTCGTGTGCGAGGGCGAGACAAGGACGCTCTCCGCCGACCGCATCGTGCTTTGCGCCGGCGCGGTGTCCACCCCGCTTATCCTGATGCGCTCCGGCATCGGCTGTCCGGATACGCTGAAGCGGGTCGGGATACACTGCCTTGCCGATCGCGCCGAGGTCGGTCGCAATCTGCAGGACCATCTGCTGGCGCTCGGCAATGTCTACGCCGCGAAGAAGCCGGTGCCGCCATCCCGCCTGCAGCACTCTGAATCGCTGATGTACCTGCACAGCGACGATCCCCCGCGCGCGACAGGAAGCCCCGATATTGCGCTCGCCTGCGTCGTCGCGCCGTCAGCGGCCGAAGGCCTGAAAGCCCCGCCCTACGGTTCGGCCTTCACCATCCTGTGCGGTGTCACCCACCCGACCAGCCGCGGCTGCATCACACCGTCCGGACCGGGCCGCAACGATGCACCGATCATCGATCCGCATTATCTCGAAACCGAGCACGATCGCACGGTTTTCCGGAAGGCGCTGAAGATGGCGCGCACCGTCGGCCATCATGCGGCACTGGACGAATGGCGCGACGCGGAGGTCTTGCCTGGTACACTGATCCAGTCCGACGGCGAGCTCGATGCCTTCATCGCCAGGGCTGCCTCCACCCACCATCATCCGGCCGGCACCTGCCGGATGGGTAGTGACGCCGATGCCGTGGTCGACTGGGATCTAGGGCTGAACGGCTTCGACAATGCGTTCGTCGTCGATGCCTCGGTGATTCCGACGATCCCGAGCGGACCGATCAACGCCGCCGTTGTCGCTATCGCGGAAACCTGGGCGGCTTTGCCGATAGTCAGATAGTTGCGGCTTTCGCGGCAGTGATTGCCGGAGCAAAAAAAGAGCCGCCAGGGCAAGCCATGGCGGGCTCTTCTAAAAAAATGCTGAGGCTTGTTCAGTCGACCTTGACGACGAAGTGCTTCGTCACCGGCTCGATGATCTTCCACGTTCCCTTGAAATCGGCTTCCACCACGAAGGCATCGCCAGGGCCAACTTCGACGGGCTCGCCGCCATCGGGCGTGATGATGATGCGGCCGGCGATCATGTGCACGAACTCGTAATCGCTGTAGGTCGCGTGATAGGTGCCAGGCGTAGCCTGCCAGGTGCCCGACATGACCTTGCCGTCGGCGGTCGTGTGCTGCACGGCGGTTTTCATGGTCGGCTTGCCCTCGACCACGACCCATCCCGCCAGATCGCCGCCATCAGCGTTTTCCACCGCCCCGAATTTGAGGATCGTCTTGCGTGTCATTTGAGGGCTCCGTTTGAAGGGTTGTCGGCATTAGCAGCCTGGGTGCCCAGATATCCGATGCGCAAGAGACGAGCAACGGCTTCAGCCCTTGTGCGGCGGAATGGCTCTAGACGATACTCGTTCGGTTGGTGAATGCGGAATGTATCGGGAATGGCTACGCCGCGATCGGAAAGTCATGGAAATGAACGACGACGCCATCCGTGTCTATGAAGATGACCGAATAGGCGGGCGGCTCCAGACCAAGCCTCCAGTCTTCCGAAAAATCGAGCGCGGTCTGATGATTGGTACCACGCAGCGTGCTGACGGGTATGCCGCGCCAGCTGCCGGCGATGAGGCGATGGACATGCCCGGCGAAGATATGGCGGACATTGCCGTGGCGCGCCAGCACCGCGTGAAACGCGTCGGCATCGGCGAGCCGCACGCGATCGAGCTCCGGCATGTGGATGTTGAAGGGCGGATGATGCATGAAGATGAAGGCAGGGCGGCCGGCGGCCTCCCGCAGCCTTTCATCCAGCCAGCGCAGTCGCGCTTCACATAGCCTGCCCTCGACAAGGCCGCTCTCCAGCGTATCCAGCAGGACCAGCCGGCCTTCCTTCGTGTCGACGACGCTCTGGACGAAACCGCCTTCGGGTGTCGCCTCCGGAAACATCTCGAGGAAGACCGCGCGATCGTCATGGTTGCCGAGCATCAGCCGGCAGGGCGGCACGCATTTTGCCACCTGGTCTCTCAGCGCGGCATAGGCGGCGCGATCGCCATCATTGGCAAGGTCGCCGGACATGATGACCAGTTCGGCGTCGGCATGGTTGCTGTTGATGTCGGCCAGGCAGGCTTCCAGCCGAAACAGCGGATCGGTGCCAAACAGAAGGCCGCCGGGGGGGACCAGGTGAGTGTCGGAGATCTGGATGATTTTCATGAGTGTCGAGCCTGCGGTTGCGAATTTGAGGACAGGTTGATCGAGATGTTGGTCATGCGGAAGGAACGAAGCTGGCGCGCACGACCAGCGGCACGCTGATGCGCTCGCGAACGGGAGGCAGATCCGGCTCCCGCTGGCGCAGATCGAGCAGCGCGACCGCCCGCGCGGCCATGGCCTCGGGGTCCTGGCGGAAGGTGGTCAATTGATAGGCGAGCCACCCGGCCTCTGGAACATCATCGAAGCCGATCACCGCGAGATCGCCGGGTATGGCCAGCCCCAGTTGGCGGGCGTGGTCCATGACGCCGAAGGCAATGAGGTCGTTGACGCAGAAGATCGCGCGCGGCCTTTCCGAGCGGTCGAGCAGGTCCCGCCCCGCCTGCAGCCCGCCCGCATAGTCAGTGTCGTTTCCCCGCGCCACCGCGACATCTGCGCCAAGTCGTCTAGCCTCGATGCAGAACGCATCCTCGCGCTCGGTGATGTTGGGCGTGCCCGACAGCGATCCGGCCAGTCCGAGCCTCGTCATGCCGCGCGCGACGAAAAGGGCTGCAGCAAGCTTTGCCGACTCACCGCCATCGGTCTGGATATGGTCGGCCTCGGGTTCCGAGCGGCCGATGACGACAAGCGGCTGGCCGTTGCGCCGTGCCAGCTCGAAGAACGACGAAGGCGGCGAGCCGGACAGGATGATGGTCGCTTCGGCGCGGTGGCCAAGCAGCGTCCTCTGGGCGGCGATGAGTTCCTGTTCGGTCTGGCCGGTGTTGATGATGACCGGCACATTGCCGCGATGGATCAGCGCCTTGGTCAGCGCCGCGGTGAGATGGGCGCGGAAGCCGACCTCCGGCTTCGTCACCACCAGCCCCACCAGCCGGCTCTGGTTGGCAAGCAGGCCGCGCGCCAGATCGTTGACCTGGTAGCCGAGATCCTCGGCGGCCCGCATGATCTTCTCACGCGTTTCGGTGGCCACACTGGCGCCAGGCGTGAAGGCGCGCGACACCGCCGACCGCGAAACACCGGCCTGGCGCGCCACATGCTGCGCGCTGACGGAACGAAGCTTGTCGGCGCTCTTGCCCTTGTCGTCTGTCATAACTGCCTGCTCCTCAATGACCGACCTTGGACAGCACATCGGCTTTCAGGAACCGCTCGACGATCAGCATGAAGCCGATCGACGGTATCAGCAGCAGAAGTGCCGTGATCGAGGCGATCTGATAATTGCCGCCGGCGCCTGCCGAATAGAGCAGCAGCGGCAACATGTTCACGTCGGGCGCGCCGACAAAATAGCTGCCGGTGAATTCGTCGAGCGATTCCAGGAAGACGAAAATGGCGCTGGCCATCAGGCCGGGCATGGCCAGCGGCAAGGTCACATCGCGAAAGGCCCGCAGCGGCCCGGCGCCGATCGAACGCGCGGCCTGCTCAAGTTCGACATCGACGGCTGAGAAGGCCGCCGTTGCGATCCACACCGCATACACCAGGCCATGCACCGCATGCACCAGCACCACACCGGTGATCGTACCGTTGAGTCCGATCTGGTAGAACAGCCGGGCGACGTTGACATAGACGGGCAGGTTCGGAAACGCCTGCGGAATGAGGAAGGCGAGCAGGATCAGGCTGCGCAGCGGCAGTTTCAGCCGCGCCAGCGCATAGCCGGCCGGGATGGCAAGGGCGAGCGAGACGATCACCGTCAGCACCGCCACCAGGATGCTGTTCTTGAGCGAATCCATCGCGTTGCCGCGTGGCGAGAACACGCGCGTCCAGACGCTGAAGCCATAGTCGAGCGGCAGCACGTGCGGAAAGTACCAGCGTTCCGCCACCGTCCACAGCAGGAGGTTCAGCAGCGGGCCGAAGATGATGAAGGCGAGCAGGCCGAGGATGAGGGCCCTGGGCAGCCACCACAGGTCGATCCCCAGTTTTCGCTGGGCGGAGAATGCGGCGATGCTCATGCGCGCTCCTTCATCGTATGGCGCAGATAGATCCAAGCGACGCCCGAGGTGATGACCAGCGAGATCAGGCCGAGCGCGTTGGCGACGCCGTAATCGCCATAGGCGTTGATGCGGAAGGCGATGTCGGCGGTCAGCATGGTTGGCGACTGCGCATTGACCATCAGCGGCACCGACAGCACCGACATCATCGTCACGAAGGACAGGATGAGGCCGACCAGCAGCGTGGTGGCGATCTGCGGCACGACGATCTCGACGAGGATGCGCAGCCGCGAGGCACCGAGGTTGCGGGCGGCTTCGATGGTGCCGCGGTCGATCGACGCCATGGCGCCGGCGACCAGCAGGGCGACGAAGGGAACCTGCTTCCAGACGAAGGCAATGACGATACCGCGCCAGTCGAGGAAACCGGTCGCCTGCAGCGGCGTGATGACGCCTGCGTTGATCAGCAAATTGTTCATCAGGCCATTCTTGGCGAGGAAGGTGCGCAGGATCTGGCCGACGACGATGAACGGAATGAACATCGGCCAGCGGTAGAGCCAGCGCAGGATCGCCACCGCGCGCGGATTTTCGCCGAGCGTCAGGTAACCGCCGATGGCGATGGAAAACAGGCCGATCAGCACCGTCGACAGGCTGACGATGAGAACGGTGAAGATCGTGTCGTTGCGGTAGAGTTCGAAGGCCTTGACGAAATTCCCCAGGCCATAGGTTCCCGTCACCTCGAACGCACCGATGGCCGACGCGGCAAGCGGCACGATGAACAGGAGCACGATCACCGCCAGCGCGGGCAGGACAAGCAGCAGGCCGAAAAGTCGTTTCGACATCGATGGACTCCCGCAAGGATTTCAAGCAGCTGCGAACCGCCCGGCGGTGCCGGGCGGTTCTGTTCAGAACTCAGTCAGCCCGTTCAATTCGCGGTCTGGCGCTCATAGGCTTCGAGGATCGCCTTGTTGTAGGGAGTGATCGGGAAAGGCTTGCCGTATTTCGCCAGGTCTTCCGGCGAGATGTCGACGAACAGCTTGTTCCAGGTCGCCTCGTCCAGCTTCGGCTTGACGAATTCGGCATCGATGCCCGGATACCAGTTGAACTTCTTGACGATGCCGTCGGCCTGCACTTCCGGGCTGGTCGCCAGCGCCACGAACTTCTCGGCCAGCGCCTCGTTCGCGCTCTTCGCCGGGATGACATAGTGCATCGGCTGTCCCGGCATGCCGGGCGCCGGCAGCACCAGTTTCAGTTCGGGCGGAAGCCGGCCATCGGCCTGCCAGGAATAGAACATGTCGACCCAGACCGGCCCCATGGCGATCTCGCCGCGCGACAGCATGTCGAGCGTGCCGGCATTGCCCGGCGTCAGCGTGGCGTTGGTGGTGAACTCCTTCAGGCTGGCGAAGGCCTTGTCCCACTTCTTCGTCTCGGCCTCGTCGAACGGACCGTTCATCAGCTTCTTGGCGTCGCCCTCGCCATAGGCATAGATCCAGCCCATGACGAAGCTGACGCCGGAAGCGCCGCCCTTGATGCCGTTGTAGCCGAACTGCTTGGGGTGTTCCTTGGCCCATGCGACCAGCTCGTCATAGCTCTTCGGCGGATTGGCAACCATGGCCGGATTGTAGGCGATCGCCGTCTGGCTGTTGAACATCGGCATGACATAGCCCGAGACATTGCTGCCCAGCGCCATGTCGGCGTTGGCGCGCGTCACCATCTTGCCGGTTTCGATCTTCGGGCGATAGGCTTCGAGATAGCCTGCCTTCACCATCGGGCCGGCGAATTTCTCGTGCACGACGGCGACGTCCGTGTCCCATTTCTCGGAACCCGCATCGGCCTGCGCCTTGAAGCGCTCGGTGATCTTCTGCGATCCGGCATCGCCCGGGCCGGTGCCGACAACGCGAACCGTGTTGCCTGGGTTTTCCTTCTCGAACAGCGGTCCGAGATAGTCGTTGATGTAGTCGACCATGTTCTGGTCGCCGGCGGTGAGCACCGTGAGTTCGGCGGCCGTGGCCGGTGACGCCACGAGGCCGAGCACCAGCGTGGCTTGCAGGATTGTCTTCATGGATAGGTCTCCAGTTGGGTCAGAAAGTTGGTGTTAGGACCTAGGCTTCGGATGTTTCCAGGGAGCGGCTTTTGGCGCCGCCCGGCCGGGAACGGGTTGACGCGAGCGGCTGAGCCTCTGGCGTGCTGAACAGGAAAAGCACATCGGACGGGATGCGGACCTTGACCGCTTCGCCCGGCCCGAAGGCCTTGTGCGCATCGACCAGGATCATGTCGTCGCCGACCCTGACCGCGTGGCGCCAGAGGCCGCCGGGATAGCTGACGCTCTCGACATGACCTGACAGTTCGAGAGTTCCAGCGGCCGCGCTGTCGGATGCGTTGCCGGGGAGAAGCTGCGCCGCCTCGGCTCGGAAACGCACTTCGACGAAGCCGCGCGCCAGCGGACGCCCGTCCAGCGGCACCGTACACGCCGCGTTCGCGGGCCCGGCCTCGATCTCGAAACGGCCGGATGATGGCAGGCCCCAGAGTTCCACCCGGTTCTCCGCGCCCATGAAAGCAGCGACGAAGGCGGAGGCCGGACGGTTGTAGACAACCTCGGGCGTGCCCTGCTGCGCGACATGCCCGGCATCGAGAATGACGATTCGGTCGGCCATCACCATGGCCTCCTCGCGGTCATGCGTGACATGCACGGCGGTGATGCCGAGCCGCCTCTGCAGCGCGCGGATCTCGTGGCGCACGGTCAGCCTTATGCGCGCGTCGAGGTTGGACAGGGGCTCGTCTAGCAGCAGGATTTCCGGGTCGATGGCAAGCGCCCGGCCGAGCGCGACGCGCTGGCGCTGGCCGCCCGAAAGCTGCGCCGGCTTGCGATCTCCGAGGCCCGAAAGCCCCAGCAGCTTTTCCATCTCGCCGACGCGTCGCGCAATTTCCGCGCGCGGCTGTCGCTGCAGCTTCAGGCCGTAGCCGATATTCTCGGCCACCGTCATGTGCGGCCACAGCGCATAGGACTGGAACACCAGCGCCATGCCGCGCTTGTCCGGCGGCAGGCTTGTCACATCCCTGCCGGCCACCTTGATCGATCCGGCGCTCGGCGCGACGAAGCCGGCAATCGCCCGCAGCAGCGTGGTCTTGCCGCAGCCGGAAGAACCCAGCAGCGCGACGAATTCGCCCTTGGCAATCGTGATGTCTATCCCGTCCAGAACGCGCGACGCGCCGTACCCGGCACTCACACCGCTCAGTTGGAGGAAGTTTTCCTTCGTCATTCTTCACCTGTTGCACAGCTGTGCATCGCGAGATGGCAGCCGCCTGCTGTTGGGTTCCGAATAGGGGGGATTCATAACGTCTTGATGACGGCTGGCTGGGGAAAGCTCCTCCTCTTTCCCAGGCGTTGACCGGATCGCCGGACGCGGCATACCGCCGCCGGGAAACCTCCCATTTTCCCGGTGCCGCCCTGTCACAATACAGTTATCGTGCGACGATAGGGAGAGCCTTCTCGCATCAGGTCCGCTTAGGCCGATGCTCTTTTCATGCTCAATTGAGAGGCGGGTTTTTCGATGCGCAAGATTGTTTTCGCTGCCATGTTCCTGGCGTCCGCTGTAGGAGTTGCTTCGGCCGCCGACGGCAAGCTGGTGCTCTACACGAGCCAGCCCAACACCGACGCCCAGCAGACCGTCGATGCCTTCATGGCCAAGAACCCCGGCATAAAGGTCGAGTGGGTGCGTGACGGAACGCCGAAGATCCTGGCCAAGCTGCGTGCCGAGATCGAAGCCGGCCAGCCGCAGGCGGACGTGCTCCTGATCGCCGATGTCGTCACCATGGAAGGGCTGAAGAAGGAAGGCCGCCTGCTCGCCTATCCGCAGGCAGATGTCGCCGGCATCGACGCCACCCTCTACGACGAGGACAAGACCTATTTCTCGACCAAGCTGATCACCACCGGCATCGTCTACAACACCAAGGCGCCTTTCGTGCCGGCGAGCTGGGAAGACTTGACCAAGCCGGAGGCGAAGGGCCTGGTCGCGATGCCGAGCCCGCTGACCTCGGGCGCGGCGATGATCCATACCGTGACCTTGACCGGCAATCTGCCGCAAGGTTGGGACTATTACGGCGCGCTGGCCAAGAACGGCGCCCAGGCGAGCGGCGGCAATGGCGACGTGCTGAAGGCTGTCAGCGGTGGCGACAAGCTGTTCGGCATGATCGTCGACTACATGCCCATTCGCGAGAAGGCCAAGGGCGCTCCCGTCGAGTTCGTGTTCCCCAAGGAAGGCGTTTCGGCCGTGACCGAGCCGGTTGCCATCCTGTCGACCGCCAAGGACACCGAAGCCGCGAAGGCCTTCGTCGATTTCCTTCTGTCGAAGGACGGGCAGGAAGTGGCCTCCAAGATGGGCTACATTCCGGCGCGCGCCGATATCGCCCTGCCTGCCGGCTATCCCGACCGCTCGTCGATCAAGGTGCTCGGGTATGACGCTGCCGCCGCACTCGCCAACGACGCCGCGAACAAGGAAAAGTTCAGCGCCGTGATGGCCCAGTAATCACCGGTGTCCGCGCAGGATAGCCTCCCAAGGCAGCGTATGTCCGTGCCCGCATGGCACAGGCATACGACGGGGATGCGGGCCACGCCGGGAATGCGTGCGTCGGCCCTGGCAGTCTTGCTGGTCATTGCGCTGCTCAGCCTGCTGCCGATGGTCCGGCTCATCGTCGCGGCCATCGCGCCCGGCGGCGAACTCGATTTCAGCGCATTCGCATACCGCCTCGCCAGGCCTGCCGCCTTGCGGGCGATGTGGCACACGCTGGACACCGCCTTCTTCGGCGCCGCGCTGGCGGTCTGCCTCGGCGCTCCGTTCGCCATCGCCGTCACCATGACCGACCTGCCGGGGCGAAGGACACTCGGCTTCCTGCTGCTGCTGCCGCTGATGATCGCGCCGCAGGTCACCGCCTTGTCATGGCTGCATCTGTTCGGGCCATCATCAACGCTTCTCGGCATGGTCGGCATGGCGCCGCCGCCGGGAACGCCCAATCCGATGCTCGGCCGCAACGGCATCATCCTGCTTTACGCGGTCCAGCACGCGCCGATCGTGTTCATCACGCTGCGAGCCGGGCTTGCCCGGGTGCCGCGCGATCTCGTCGAGGCCGCCAGGGCCTCCGGCGCAAGGCCGCTTTCGGTGCTGTGGACCATCGTTCTGCCGGTCATCCGTCCCTACATCGTGGCGGCTGCTGCGCTCGCCTTCGTTTCCGGCGTGGGCAATTTCGGCATTCCCGCCTTGCTGGGAATGCCCGTCAACTATCTGACGCTGCCGACACTGATCTATCAGGACTTGTCGAGCTTCGGCCCGGGTGTCCTGCCGCAGATCGCGGCATTGTCCGTGCTGGTCGGGGTGCTCGCGCTGGCCGGCGTCGCTTGTCAGTCGCTCGCCCTGCGGGGTGCCGCCCACCGCTTCACCGTGGGCACGCCGGCGCGGTTCGAGCTCGGCCGCTATCGCCTGCCGCTCGCAATTCTCGGTTGGCTGGTGATCGGGCTCATCCTTCTGCTCCCGGCTTGCGCGCTGCTGGCGACCTCGCTGGTGCCGTCCTTCGGGGTGCCGCTTGGCTGGGCGACGATGACCGCGTCCAACTATGCCGAGGTTCTGGTGCGGCAGGCATCGACCGTGCGCGCTTTCCGCAACTCCATCCTCTTCGCCGGCGGCGCGGCGCTGATCCTTGCCACCGGCGTCATCCCGGTGACGGTGGTGCTCGAACGGTTCGGCCAGCGCTGGCGCCATGTCATCAGCGGCATCGTCGACCTGCCCTATGCGGTTCCCGGCGTCGTCCTGGCCATCGCCTGCATTCTCCTGTTCCTGCGCCCCCTGCCGCTGATCGGCAGCCTCTATGCGACGGCATCGATCATCCTGATCGCTTACGCGATGCGGTTTTTCACCCTTGCCCTGAAGCCGGTGACGACGGCGGTCGGGCAGATTTCGCGCGATCTCGACGAGGCAGCCGCGGTATCGGGCGCCCGTCCGCTTCGCCGGCTTGCCACGATCACCGCGCCGCTAGCCGCACCTGCGGCGGTGGCGGGTGGACTGCTGGTCTTCATGAGCGCCTTCAACGAGCTGACGGTCTCGGCCCTGCTCTGGTCGAGCGGCAACGAGACGCTGGGTGTGATCCTGTTCAGCCTCGAGGAGGCCGGTCTGGGAACGCAGGCGGCTGCAATCGCCGTTTCGACAATTGTGGTCGTCGTCGTCCTGCTGATTGTGCTCGACCGCTTCGGCCGGCGGCTGCCGGCGGGTGTGCTGCCCTGGCGATAGAACAATTCCAAGAATAGTGTGAAGCGGTTTTCTGTCCGGAATTGCGTCAAACGGCAAGACAGACTCAACCTCCGGGGATGATCCAGCCATCCGACACGGCCACCCGCACCTTCTGCCCCGCCGCCAGCGCCTCGACGCTGTCGATCAGCAGTTCCTGCCCAGGTTCCGGCAAAGCCAGCCGCACCTCATAAACTGGCCCGCGATAGATGCTGTCCAGCACCGTCGCCGGCATGCCCTCGGATGAAAGCCGCAATGCCTCGGGTCGCAGCAGGACCTTGACCGGTCCTGGCTGTCCCCCGGCACTTCGCGCGGCAACGCGATGCCCGGCGATCTCGACTGTCGTGGCCCCGTTGGCATAGCCGGTCGCCACTGCAGAAACGATGGACCCTCTGCCGATGAAGCCCCCGACGGTCGCATCGGCCGGCGCGCGATAGACGTCCTGCGGCGGTGCCGCCTGCAGCAGCTTGCCCTTGCTCATCACGGCGACGCGGTCGGCGAGCGCCAGCGCCTCGGCCTGGTCATGGGTGACATAAACTATGGTGGCGCCGGTGCGGCGATGGATATCGCGGAACGCATCGACCATCGATGCGCGCAGATGCATGTCGAGATTGGCGAGCGGTTCGTCGAACAGGATGATGCTGGCGTCCGCGACGAGGCAACGCGCCAGTGCGACGCGCTGACGCTGGCCGCCCGAGAGTTCCTCGATGCGGCGCTTTTCGAAGCCGTTGAGGCCGACGATCTCGAGGACGGCGCCGACGCGGGCAGCGATCTCGGCTTGCTTCACGTGCCGGGCCTTCAGCGGATAGGCGACGTTTTCAGCCACATCCATATGCGGCCAGAGCGCATAGGACTGGAAGACGACGCCAACGCCGCGCGCTTCCGGTGGCACCTGCCGCTGGGGATCGGCCATCAGCTTGTCGCCAAACAGCACACGGCCTTCGCTGGGCGACTCGAAGCCGGCGATCAGCCTCAGCATCGTGGTCTTGCCGCATCCGGAAGGTCCGAGCAGCGCGGTAAAGGATCCCTTGGGGAAATCGAGCGAAACGGCGTTGAGCGCCGCCGTTTCATTGAATCGCTTGCTAAGGCGTTCCACTTGGATGTCGCTCATGCCTCACTCATCCGCACATTCCTACCTGTCTATAGTGGTTGCATGCACAGCCGCTGGATGCGGCCGGCAATACGTTGGAAATCCAGACATGACAACGGTGGCTGCCTGCCCAATGACGTAGTTGCGTCGGCACCGGGAACATCCCCGAACGACGAACACAGCCGGTGGCCGCGAAGCCATCGGCTGGAACGAAACGACGAGAACTGGAGACCGAAATTCGCCGGCGGCGTTACTGCGCCGTCCAGCCGCCATCCATCGGCAAGGTCGTCCCGGTGATCTGCTTGGCAGCGTCCGAGCACAGGAACAGCGCCAGCGCGGCGAGTTCGTCGACAGTGACGAATTCCTTCGTCGGCTGCGCCGCCAGGAGCACGTCGTGCTTGACCTGTTCCTCGGTCATGCCACGCGCCTTCATCGTGTCGGGGATCTGCTTTTCGACAAGCGGCGTCCAGACATAGCCGGGCGCGATCGCGTTGACGGTGACGCCATCGAGTGCAGCCTCCAGCGCCACGGTCTTGGTCAGGCCGGAAATGCCATGCTTGGCCGACACATAGGCCGACTTGAACGGCGAGGCGACCAGCGCATGCGCCGACGCGGTGTTGATGATACGGCCCCATTTGCGCGCCTTCATGCCGGGCAGCGCCGCCTTGATCGCATAGAAGGCTGCCAGCAGGTTGATGCGGATGATGGCTTCCCACTTGTCGTCAGGAAAATCCTCGATCGGCGCGACATGCTGGATGCCGGCATTGTTGACGAGGACGTCGAGGCTGCCGAAGGCTGCCTCGGCCTCAACAACCATGGCTGTTACCGCCGCGCCGTCCATCATGTTGGCGTCGGAATAGCGGCACTTGACGCCAAAGTCCTTCTCGATGCCGGCGCGCTCCTGCTCGATGGCATCAGCGTCGCCCAGGCCGTTGATTGTGACATTGGCTCCCTCGGCGGCAAAGGCGCGGGCGATGGCCAGGCCGATGCCGCTGGTCGAACCGGTGACGAGCGCACTCTTCGAAGACAGGGAAGCCATGATGATCTCGCAGGAGGTGGGAGGAAACTTGGGGACAGCACACTCTTTGTGCGCCGCGGCATGACAATGCCACGGCCATATGTCGGATCGATTACAGGAGAACGACGGCCGTCCAAGGGCGGCCCAAGCCTGACACGGCCCTGTCATGGTGCCATGCAACATAATCCGGCGCGCGCTCGCGCAGTCGTTCCTCAACCGATGGGGCCACAGCATTGAAGATCGCCGATGTCGTGAAGCGCGCCTATGCGATGCCGCTGACCAACCCTTCCTTTCCACCCGGGCCATATCGTTTCTTCAACCGCGAATACGTCATCATCACCTACCGCACGACGCGCGAAGCCCTTGAGGCCGTCGTCCCGGAGCCGCTGGAGATCGATGAGCCGCTGGTCAAGTACGAGTTCATCCGCATGCCGGACTCGACCGGTTTCGGCGACTACACGGAGACCGGCCAGGTGATCCCCGTGCGCTACAAGGGCCAGCACGGCGGCTACGTCCATTCGATGTATCTCGATGACGACGCGCCGATCGCCGGCGGCCGCGAGCTCTGGGGCTTTCCGAAGAAACTGGCCAGCCCCAAGATCGTGCACGAGGGTGAGGTGATCGTCGGCACGCTGCACTATGGCAGCGTGCTCTGCGCCACCGGCACGATGGGCTACAAACATCGCGAAGCCGACCACGATTCCGTGCTTGCCTCGCTGGCATCGCCCAATTTCCTGATCAAGATCATCCCGCATGTCGATGGAAGCCCACGCATTTGCGAGCTGGTGCGCTATTACCTGACCGATGTGACGCTGAAGGAAGCCTGGACGGCGCCGGCCGCGCTCGATCTGCGACCCCATGTCATGGCCGACGTGGCACGTCTGCCGGTGCTCGACATCGTCTCCGCCGTTCACTTCACCGCCGATCTCACACTTGGCCTGGGCGAGGTGATGCATGATTATCTTGCCGATCACAGCCCGTCCTCGGCCAGCACAAACCAGCTGGAGAAAGCCGGTGCTTGAACGCAACCGAAACAAGCCGGTGGCCACCACCATCGAGGAAATCTCGGCGCAGTACGACCGTGTCGCGCTGGTGTTCCAGGGCGGCGGCGCGCTCGGCGCCTATCAGGCCGGCGTCTATCAGGCGCTCGCCGACGCTGGTTGCGAACCGACCTGGCTGTCCGGCGTTTCGATCGGCGCCATCAACGCCTCGATCATCGCCGGCAACGAGCCGAGCCGCCGGTTGCAGCGGCTCGAGCAATTCTGGCAAACGATTTCGGGTCGCAAGATCTGGGCCTACACGCCCGAAGGCGACATCTTCCGCGACATCCGCAATCGTACCAGCTCGTGGATGACGATGGCCATGGGCCAGCCCGGCTTCTTCAAGCCGCGCTCTCCCAATCCCTGGTTCGAGCAGCCTGGGGCCGATGGCGCCACCAGCTTCTACGACACGACCGAGTTGAAGGACACGCTGGAGAGCCTGATCGACTTCGACATCCTGAACGACGGCAAGAAGCGGCTCAGCGTCGGCGCGGTCAATGTCAGGACCGGCAACTTCGTCTATTTCGATACGGAGAAGGTCCGCATCGAGCCGGAGCACATCATGGCCAGCGGCGCGCTGCCGCCCGCTTTCCCGTCGATCCGCATCGAGGGCGAATATTACTGGGATGGCGGCATCGTCTCCAACACGCCGCTGCAATACCTGCTCGATCAGGAGGAAGACCGCTCGTCGCTGGTGTTCCAGGTCGACCTGTTCAGCGCCCGCGGTGCCCTGCCGCGCAGCATGCCCGACGTGCTGTCGCGCCACAAGGACATCATGTATTCCAGCCGCACGCGGCAGAACACCGACAACTTCCAGCGCATCCACGGGCTGAAGATGAAACTGCTCGACGCCCTGAAGCGCGTCCCCGCCGAATTGCTGGCGGACGGCGAGAAGGAACTGATCGAGGATTACTCGAATGCCGGCGTCGTCAACATCGTCCACCTCATCTACCAGCACAAGGGCTATGAGGGTCACGCCAAGGATTACGAATTCTCGGGCACCTCGATGCGCGAGCACTGGGATACCGGACTGGAAGACACGCAGCGCACCTTGCGCCACCGCCAGTGGCTGACATTGCCGACCACCGTCGACGGCGTCGCCATTCACGACCTGCATCGCGAGGATCCGACGTAGCCTCCTGACGTCGTCATCCTTGGGCGTAGCGACGCGAAGCGGAGCGAAGACCCAAGGATCCATGCCGCAACCTTAGCCGTAGAGTGCAGCGGAGCAGAATTCTGTGCCGTGGCGGCGCTTTGAAGTCGCGGCATGGATCCTATGGTCTGCGCCGCGTCGCTTCGCTCCTTGCTCCGCCATAGGATGACGACGCGATGGGCGTTTCGGCCAATTTCCTAGACATGTTCCGCGCCAACACGAACCAACACGTCTAACTCGCCCCTAAACAAGATGCTCCCTCAAAGAAAAAGGCCGCGCCGGCGACTGGCGCTGCCTTTTTTTGCTGGGAGTTGTTGCTCCGCTCAGAACACCTGGCGGAAGATGATGAACAGCACGAAGGCGAGCGCGATCGAGCAGGGCAGCGTCAGCACCCAGGCAAGCGCCAGGTTGCGCACCGTTGCCCATTGTAGCCCCGAGCCGTTCGCGGCCATCGTCCCGGCGACGCCCGACGACAACACATGGGTCGTCGACACCGGCAGGCCCATCCGATCGGCCATGCCGATGGTGATCATTGCAACGAGTTCGGCCGCTGCGCCCTGGCCGTAGGTCAGGTGGCTCTTGCCGATCTTCTCGCCGACCGTGACGACGATACGCTTCCAGCCAACCATGGTGCCAAGCCCAAGAGCCAGCGCAACGGCGACCTTCACCCAGATCGGGATGAACTTCGTCGCATTGTCGACGGCCTTGTGATAGTCGGTCACCGCTTTCAGATCGGCCACTTGCATCGGCAGCAACTGCTTCTTGTCGATCAGCTTGAGCGCCTCGCCGATCAGGTAGATGTCGTTGCGGGCGTTGCTCACCAGATCGGTCGGCACCTTTTCGACCGAGGCGTAGGGCTGCAGTGAAGCGGTCGTGTTGTGGATGTAGGTCTGCAGCGCGGCCGTCGTCTGGTCGTTCCAGGTCCGGGTGCGCACAGCATCCTGGACGGCTGCCTTGGCGTCAGCGACGGTGATGCCCGGCTTGACATATTTGCCCAGCGCCTGCTCGACATTGACGGAGGCCGACTTGTAGGCCTCGAGATAGTTGATATCCGGCGTGCGGTTGAGTGCGAAGGCCGTCGGCACGACACCGATCAGGATCAGCATGATCAGGCCCATGCCTTTCTGTCCGTCGTTGGAGCCATGCGCAAAGCTGACACCGGTGCAGGTGAAGATCAGCAGCGCGCGGATCCACAACGGTGGCGGCGCATTGCCTTTGGGGGACTCATAGAGGGCCGGATTGCGGATGAGGAACTTCATCGCATAAAGCAAGACGGCGGCGGCGAAGAAGCCGACGATCGGCGACACCAGCAAGGTCACGCCGACATTGGTCGCCTGTGACCAGTCGACACCGCTGGTCGCGCTGCCCGCGGGCGCCATGAACTGGTTGACGAGACCGACACCGATGATCGAACCAACCATCGTGTGCGAGCTCGAGGCCGGCAGGCCCAGGAACCAGGTGCCGAGATTCCACAGGATCGCGGCGATCAGCAGCGCGAACACCATGGCGAAGCCGGAGGATGAGCCGACCTGCAGGATCAGTTCCACCGGCAACAGCGACAGGATGCCGAACGCCACGGCACCGCTTGAGGTGAGAACCCCAAGGAAGTTGAAGGCGCCCGACCACATCACAGCGAATTCCGCCGGCAGGGAGCGCGTATAGATGACCGTCGCCACGGCATTGGCCGTATCGTGGAAGCCGTTGACGAATTCGAAGCCGAGCGCAATGAGCAAGGCTATACCCAGCAGGATCCACGGCACGGCCTTGGCCTCGGCCAGATCCTGGCTAAGGGCATAGCCGACATAGACGACGCCGACGAGCACGAGCACGCCGAAGGCCGGCAAAAACCACTTTGCGCTGCCCGACCGGTCCAGCGGATGCTCCGGTCTCGGAATACCCGCCTCACTAGAAACTATATCCACCATGTCCCACTCCATTTGCATCGCAGCAAAGAACCGCCGGAACGCTATGTCCGCACAGTGAACCTTGTGTGACGCTGCGGAAGGCTGCGGAATTCCGCAGCGCGAAATGCCTGGCCAGGACCAGACATCGCGACCGGTTGCTTCAGACGCCGCCGGATCGCGTCTTCAGGATCGCCGAGAACAGCGGGTCGAAGGCACGGCTGATGGGCGCCGCCGCCGCGCCGATCGCGATCGACCAGGGATCGGTCGTGCCAAGCTGCAGGCGCGGCAGATTTCGCCCGGGCCGGTCGGCGATCGACGGCAGCAGCGGATGCATCCCCTCGATCAGGCGCCACGCCAGTGCTTCCGGCGCACCGCTGGTCAGGATGACGGTCTGGGGATCGAAGATCGTTTCGATGAGATGCACGCTCCAGCGCAGGTCATGCGCGGCGCCATCGATCCAGGCTATGACCTTGGGATCTTCGGCAGCGGCCATCGCGCCTATCTGTTCGTAGAGACCTTCATCGGCGGGATCGAGGCCGAGATGCTGATAGAGCGAGGCAAGCGAGGCGCGATGCTCGAGCGGTGTCGAACTGGGACCGGCCGGTGACAGCAGCGCCATGCCGATCTCCCCGGCATTGCCGTTGCCGCCGCTGTAGAGTTCACCGTTCAGGATCAGTCCGGCGCCGATACCGTAGCCGACATAAAGGCAGACCGCATGATCGACGCCATGCGCCGCACCGACCATGCGTTCCGCCGTCGCGCAGGCGGCGGCGTCATTCTGCAAGCCGACATTCAACCCCGTGCCGGCGGCAAGCGTCTCCAGCAGTGGAAACTTCTGCCAGGCCGGCATCATCCACTTGTCGTCCGAATTCTTCATCCCGAAGGGACCGGGCATTGCGACGCCAAGACCGACCAGCCGTCCTTCCGACTGGGCGGAAATGCCAGCCAGTTCACGCCTGACGCCGTCGACAAGGCCAAGGATGACTTCGACACCTTTCGATGGCTCGTCAAACGGCAGGTTTGCGTCTGCCCGTGCCAGCACGCTGCCGACCAGGTCGACGGCAACGGCCCGCGTCAGATGGCGATCGATCTGCAGCCCGATCGCGAACGCCCCCTCGGGAACCAGCCTGTAAGGCGTCGAGGGCTGGCCCCTGCCCTTTCGAACCGTACCGAGCCCGACGACCAGGCCATCGCGCTCCAGGTCCTCGATGATGTTTGAAACGGCCTGCTTGGTCAGCTGCGTCGCCCGCGCCAGATCGGCCCGCGAGAGCGCGCCGTTGAGGCGCAGCGCCTCGATCATGACACGGCGGTTGTGTGCGCTCGTGCCCTCCTGGTTGGTGCCGCTCTTGGCGCGGATCGGACTGACATCGGTCACCGGCGTTTCCCCTCTTGACTCCATTAGGATATTGATCGACTAATTAAGTCAAGCGGATTGACTTAATAGCGAAACCACCGCGGAAACAAGAGGGCAAGGACTTATGCCCGTCACAGCCAACCGGTTGGGAAGACATAGGTCACACGACATCATTCCGGGAAGGCAAACATGAAGAGCCGACCCGTCAACATCGGAAATGGGAGAAGAAGATGCTGAAATCGATCGGAAAGACCCTGTTGGGTGCAGTCTTTGTCGGGGGGCTGTTCGTTCCCCACGCTTTCGCCGAGACGTCGCTGAACGCACTTTTCATGGCTCAGGCCGCCTATAGCGAGGCCGACGTGCGCGCCATGACGGATGCTTTCACCAAGGCCAATCCGGACATCAAGGTCAATCTCGAATTCGTCCCCTATGAAGGCCTGCACGACAAGACGGTGCTCGCGCAGGGGTCGGGCGGCGGCTACGACGTCGTACTGTTCGACGTCATCTGGCCGGCCGAATACGCGACCAACAAGGTGCTGGTCGACGTCTCCTCGCGCATCACCGGCGACATGAGGAAGGGCGTACTGCCCGGCGCGTGGACCACCGTCCAGTATGACGGCAAATCCTATGGCATGCCCTGGATCCTCGACACCAAATACCTGTTCTACAACAAGGAAATGTTGGAGAAGGCCGGCATCAAGACGCCGCCGAAGACCTGGGAAGAGCTCAGCGAACAGGCCAAGACCATCAAGGACAAGGGCATCGTCGCCACGCCGATCGCCTGGAGCTGGTCGCAGGCCGAAGCCGCTGTCTGTGATTACACCACGCTGGTAAGCGCCTATGGCGGCGACTTCCTCAAGGGCGGCAAGCCCGACTTCCAGAACGGCGGCGGTCTCGACGCGCTGAAATACATGGTTGCCAGCTACAAGTCGGGCCTCACCAACCCGAATTCCAAGGAATTCCTGGAAGAAGACGTGCGCAAGGTGTTCGAGAATGGCGACGCCGCCTTCGCGCTGAACTGGACCTACATGTACAACATGGCCAACGACCCGAAGGACAGCAAGGTCGCGGGCAAGGTCGGTGTCGTGCCGGCGCCCGGCGTTGCCGGCAAGAGCGAGGTTTCCGCAGTCAACGGCTCGATGGGCCTTGGCGTCACCGCGGTCAGCAAGCACCAGGACGAGGCCTGGAAGTACATCACCTTCATGACCTCGCAGGCGACGCAGAACCAGTACGCCAAGCTCTCGCTGCCAATCTGGTCCTCCTCCTATGACGATCCGGCGGTCACCAAGGGCCAGGAAGAACTGATCGCCGCCGCAAAACTGGGCCTTGCCGCGATGTATCCGCGCCCGACCACGCCAAAATACCAGGAGCTGTCGACCGCCCTTCAGCAGGCGATCCAGGAATCGCTTCTCGGCCAGTCCTCACCGGAAGACGCCTTGAACACCGCCGCGAAAAACAGCGGCCTCTAAGTTCGTCTGTTCCTGAAACACGGGCGGCCAAGCGCCGCCCGTGTTATCCCTCAAATCGTGATGAATGGAAGAGGCGCCTCTGATGTCAGGCACCTGGATGACAACCCGTGCGTGGCTGCTGATGCTGCCGCTTCTCGTGGTCATGATCGCCGTCATCGGCTGGCCGCTGATCGATACGGTCGGCCTTTCCTTCACCGATGCCAAGCTCATCGGCACCGGCGGCAATTTCGTCGGCTTCGACAATTACACAAACATGCTGTCGAGCACGAACTTCTCGCGCACGCTGGTCACCACGACGCTCTTCGCCGTCATCTCGGTTGCCGCCGAAATGGTGATCGGCGTTCTCGCGGCCCTGCTCCTCAATCAGCAGTTTCACGGCCGCGCCGTGTTGCGGGCGCTCATGATCCTGCCCTGGGCGCTGCCGACGGTGGTCAACGCCACGCTATGGCGTCTGATCTACAATCCCGAATACGGCGCGCTGAATGCAGCACTGACGCAACTGCACCTCATCGACGCCTACCGCTCCTGGCTCGGTGAGCCTGGAACAGCACTTGCGGCGTTGATCGTCGCCGATTGCTGGAAGAATTTTCCGCTGGTGGCGCTGATCGCGCTGGCAGCCCTGCAGGCAGTTCCCCGCGACATCACGGCCGCGTCGCTCGTCGACGGCGCCGGACCTTTCAATCGATTCCGCTTTGTCATCCTGCCCTATCTCGCGGGCCCGCTGATGGTTGCACTGGTGCTGCGCACCATCGAGGCCTTCAAGGTCTTCGACATCATCTGGGTGATGACGCGCGGCGGCCCGGCCAACAGCACGCGCACCCTGTCGATCCTCGTCTACCAGGAGGCGTTTTCCTTCCAGCGCGCTGGCTCCGGCGCATCGCTGGCGCTGATCGTCACCCTGCTCGTCACCGTGCTGGCGGTTGCCTACGCCGCGCTGGTTCGCAAGAGCGCCGGGAGTGCAACCTGATGGAACGCAAGAGCCCTGCCTTCAGCATTTTCATCCATGCCTGCGCGCTGTTGCTCGCCATCATCATCCTGGCGCCCATCGCCTGGCTGTTCATCATGAGCATATCGCCGGCCGCCGACCTTGCCGCCAAGCCGCTGCGCTGGTGGCCGCAAAGCGTCGACTTCTCCCGCTACCGGCAGCTTCTGTCGACAGCGGAAAACAGCGCCGGCGCCGCCTTCACCTCATCGCTTCGCAACAGTCTCGAGATCGCCGGCATGGCGACGCTCGCCGGCCTGCTCCTGGCCATCCCGGCCGGATGGGCGGTCTCGCGCACGCCATCGATCGGCTGGTCGCTGTCGATGGTCATCGCCACCTACATGCTGCCGCCGGTGGCGCTTGCCGTGCCGCTCTATATGGGCCTGTCGCATCTCGGCCTGCTCAACAACGTCTTTGGCCTGGCGCTGGTCTACCTGACGATCCTGGCGCCCTTCACCACATGGCTGATGAAGTCGGGATTCGATTCGATCCCGCGCGAAATCGAGGCCGCCGCGATGATCGACGGCGCCGGCCTGTTCCAGACGCTGCGCATCATCACCCTGCCGCTGGCGGCACCGGTGATGGCGACATCGGCGCTGTTCGCCCTGCTGCTTGCCTGGGACGAATTCTTCTACGCGCTGCTGTTCACCTCGGACCAGCGCGCCAAGACCTTGACCGTCGCCATCGCCGATTTGGCCGGCGGCCGTGTCTCCGACTACGGATTGATTGCGACAGCCGGCGTGCTGGCCGCCCTGCCGCCGGTTCTGATCGGCCTCGTCATGCAGCGCGCGCTGATCTCCGGCCTGACCAGTGGTGGTGTGAAAGGATAATGATGACTGCAGGAAAAAACCGTCCGGCCGGGCTTGTCGCGATCGATCGCGAAATGGCGCGCCAGCATGCGGACGCCCTCGCCTCGTTCAGGCAAAACGTTGACACGGCAGCAAGGGTAGCCACCTCGATCCGGCGGACCGGGCGTCTGCTTCTGCTTGGCATGGGTGGCTCGCATGCCGTGGCGCGCGCCGTCGAGCCGCTCTACCGCGCTGCCGGCATCGACGCCGTCGCCCTGCCGCTTTCCGAGCAACTCGGCCAGCCGCTGCCGCTGGCGGGCAAAACCGTGCTGGTGACATCGCAATCCGGCGAAAGCGCCGAGGTTGTCAGATGGTTTTCCGAAACCGGCGTCGCTTCCGACACATTCGGCCTGACGCTTGAGGGCGCCTCGTTCCTGGCCCGCACCGTCACCTGCCTTGTCGGCGCGGGCGGCACCGAACTCGCCTTCGCCGCCACCCGCAGCCTGACGGTCACTTTCGCCTTGCATCTCGCGATCCTGTCGGCGCTCGGCCAGGACCCGGCCGCCGCACTCGCCGTACTTGAAGGCCCTGAGGCCGGCGACATCGAGGGCGCGCTTTCGGCACTCCGCAATGTGACCAGCATCGTCACCTCGGGCCGCCAGTTGCAGGGTCTCGCCGAAGCCATCGCGCTCGGCCTCACCGAACTGTCGCGGCTGCCCTGCTTTTCCCTCGAAGGCGGCCAGCTTCGCCATGGACCGATGGAAATGCTCGGCCCCAAGCTCGGCGTCATCCTGTTTCGCGGCAACGATCCGACCTCGGACCTTGTCGCCGGCATGGCTGCCTCCGTGGTAGAGGCCGGCTCGCCGCTGGTCATCTTCGATTCGTCCGGGCAGGCGCCGGTGGCGGGCACAGCCACGCTCTCGTTCAAACCTGCGTCCGGCATGGCCGCGATCCTTGCCATGCTGCCGGTGGCGCAACAGCTGATGGTCGCCTTTGCCGACGCCCGCGTCGACAATGCCGGCACGCCGGTTCGCTCCAGCAAGATCACCAGGAGCGAATGATGCGGCCGCTTGCAGTCATCGGCAACGTCAATGTCGACCTGATCGTCGGCCCGGTCGCGCCATGGCCGAAGGCTGGGACGGAGACCGTCGTCGACCACGACGAACTCCGCGTCGGCGGCCAAGCGGGAAACAGCGCGCTCGCCTGGGAGGCGCTGGGCGTCGACTTCGAGATCGCCGCCAATGTCGGTGACGACCAGTTCGGCCGCTGGCTTCGCGAAGCTTTCGGCAATCGGGCCGAGAAATGGCCGGTCCGTCCCGAAGGCACGACGCTGTCCGTCGGCATGACCCATCCGGACGGCGAGCGGACCTTCTTCACCACGCGCGGACACCTGCCGCGCTTCAGCCTGGCCGATGTGTTTTCTGTCCTCGACGGCAAGCGCCTGTCCGGCGGCTACGCGCTGTTGTGTGGCTCCTTCCTGACCGACGATCTCACGACCGACTACGATGCGTTCTTCGACTGGGCGGACAGCCACGGCATCGCCGTCGCGCTCGACACCGGCTGGCCGATCGACGGCTGGACGATGGCCAATTGCGACGCCGCACGCGCCTGGCTGTCGCGTTGCGAGCTGGCGCTTTTCAACGAGGTCGAGACTGTCACGCTGGCCGGGCTGGAAAGCCCGCCGGAGGCCGCGCGGGCGATCAGATCCGGCATGAAGAAGGGCGCCACCGTCGTCGTCAAGCGCGGACCGGAGGGCGCGATCGCCATCGGCCCGGACGGCGTCCTTGTCGAGGCCGCGGCGCCCGGCGTGAAGGTCGTCGACACGATCGGCGCCGGCGATGTCTTCAACGCGGCGTTCCTCGCGGCCCTCGCGCAGGACCAGTCGCTGAGCGCTTGCCTGTCCGCCGCCACACATGTGGCGTCCCGCGCAATCTCCACCCTGCCCCGCAACTACGGCGGGCCTATGCATTTCGAGGAAGCCATGCATGAGCGCGCTTGAAATCCGCAACATCCGCAAGAGCTACGGCAGTGTCGAAACGCTGAAGGGCATCGACATCGCGCTGGAAAGTGGCGAGTTCCTGGTGCTTCTCGGCTCGTCGGGTTGCGGGAAGTCGACGCTTCTCAACATCATCGCCGGCCTCGCCGAAGCGACGAGCGGCGACGTGCTGATCGGAGGCCGATCGATCCTTGGCGTCCATCCCAAGAACCGCGACATCGCCATGGTCTTCCAGTCCTATGCGCTCTATCCGAACCTGACCGTCCATCGCAACATCGGCTTCGGGCTGGAGATGCGCGGCGTTGCCGCCGGCGAGCGCGACAAGGCCGTGCGCGAAGCGGCGAAACTGCTGCAGATCGAGAACCTGCTCGACCGCAAGCCGAGCCAGCTTTCCGGCGGCCAGCGCCAGCGCGTCGCCATCGGCAGGGCGCTTGTGCGCAAGCCGCAGGTCTTCCTGTTCGACGAGCCGCTGTCCAATCTCGACGCAAAACTTCGCCTGGAAATGCGCACCGAGCTCAAGCGCCTGCACCAATTGCTTCAGACCACCGTCGTCTACGTCACCCACGACCAGATCGAGGCGATGACCTTGGCGACGCGGATCGCGGTGATGCGCGACGGCAGGATCGAGCAGCTCGGCACGCCCGAGGAAATCTACAACTACCCAGCCACACTCTACGTGGCCAGTTTTGTTGGCGCGCCGTCGATGAACATGCTGCAGGCCATTGTCGAAGGCGGAAAACTGGCTGTTGCCGATTCCAATGTGAAACTGCCCCTACCGGCGCGCTATCGGAACGCGGCCAGCGACGGCTCACCGGTCGTCGTCGGCATCAGGCCAGAGGCACTTCGGGTGTCGACCGGAACCCCGACGGACTTCTCCTTGCCGGTTGAAATCGAGGTCGTCGAACTGACCGGCCCTGAACTGGTCACCACGGCCCGGATCGGCGCGCAGCGGCTGACGGCGTGCCTGCCGCCGCGTGCCAGCGTTTCGAAAGGCCAGGCATGCACATTCGCCTTCGACGAAGATGCACTGCGCCTTTTCGAGCCGTCGACAGGCAAGGCTTTCTCGGTGGCCGCGTTCGAGCAGGCGGCGTCGCTCTGAGATTCCTCAGGCATCCGGCATAGACACGGGGCACCCTTCGGCTACCACCCGATAGGAATGCCGTCGAACGTCTGGAAGGAGCCGCTATCCCCAGGCGTCGCGCTGTCGATGACCGTCCGCAAGCCACGCGCACTATCCTCGACCGTCAGGTCCGCCTGATCGCCGCCCATATCCGTCTTTACCCAGCCCGGATGCAACGACAGCACCGCGATCCCGTCGACGCGCAAATCCTGCGCAAGTTGGGCGCAGACCATGTTAAGCGCGGCCTTCGAGCAACGGTAGGCATAGTCGTCATCATAGTCATTGACCAACCCCTCCGCCATCGAACCGGCGCGGCTGCCGATGTTGGCGATGACCCGCGTGCGCCCCGCAACCAGGTTGGGGCGCAGTGCCCTTGCCAGCAACAGTGGGCCGAGCGTGTTCGTGCGCATGACCTTCAGGAATTCATCCGGCGAGAAACTGTGCAGGCCGCCGATGTCGCTGCGGATGGCGGCGTTGTTGACGAGCACATCCAGCGGCCTGCCGGCGAGACGCGCTGCAAGATCGGAGATCGAAGCCGCATCAGCGACATCGAGCGGCTGGAACTCGATTCCATCTTCGAAACCTTGGGCGGGGCGCGTGCGCCCGCACGCGATCACGTGCCAGCCGTCCTGGGCGTATTGCCGCGCCAGATCGCGGCCGAGCCCGCGCCCGGCGCCCGTTATGAGCACCGTGCGGTCACCTCGCTCATCCGCGCCCAAGTCAGGCACGCTTCGCGACCGGCGCGGTCTCCTGCCGGGCGATCATGGCGTAGACCTCGCCGGAATATTTGATGCGGCGCTGCTGCGTGGCGAAATCGACATGGGTGATGCCGAAGGGCGTCGTGTAGCCATAGGCCCATTCGAAATTGTCGGTCAGCGTCCAGGCGAAATAGCCGCGCACCGGCACACCCTCGGCCGCCGCCTTGGCCACCTGCTCAAGGTGATCGACGTAGTATGCAGCGCGCAGATCGTCCCAGACATGCCCGTCTTCGCCGACTTTTTCCGGCGCCGTGGCGACACCGTTCTCGGAAATGTAGATCGCCGGCGGCGCATAGCGATCGTTCACATAGCGCAGGATGTCGTACATGCAGCGTGGCCAGATCTCGTAATCGACAGCGGAATAGATGCCTTCCGGTTGCACCCGCCGATAGCTCAGAGGCGCGAGTTCGTCACCCGCCGCGATCACCGAGCGGCGGTAAATGTTGATGCCCAGATAGTCCACCGGCGCGGCGATGATCTCGTTGTCTCGCGCATGGATCGGCGGCAGCAGGTCGCCGTAGAGCGCCAGCATGTCCTGCGGGTATGCGCCCTTGAAGACGGCATCGAGGAACCAGCGGTTCTGGGCGCCGTCGAAGCGCCGTGCCGCCGCGACGTCTAGCGGGTCGTCGGTGGCAGCCTCCGCCACGTTGAGATCGAAGACGATGCCGACCGAGGCGTCCGCCACCTCGGCCCGGATGACTGGAACAGCAAGGCCATGCGCCAGCAAGGCATGATGGCTGGCGCTTACACCGCCTTTCACGCCATCCCTAAATCCCGGCGCGTCCTCACCAGTGGCGTGTCCAGACCAGCAGAAGGTCCAGGGCTCGTTCAGCGTCGTCCATTTCTTGACGCGATCACCGAAGCCGCGCGCCGCAAGCCCGGCATAATCGGCAAAGGCGGTGGCAGTTTCGCGGCTGTACCAGCCGCCACGGTCTTGCAGCGCCTGCGGAAGATCCCAATGATAGAGCGTTGCATAAGGCTCGATGCCGGCTTCAAGCAGATCGTCGATCAGCCGGTCGTAAAAGGCGATACCCTTGGCATTGGCCTCGCCGCGACCTTCGGGAAGAAGCCGCGTCCAGGCGAAGGAAAATCTGTAGGCACCAAGACCAAGCGCCTTGAGCACGGCGATATCCTCCTTCCAGCGATGATAATGGTCGCAGGCGACATCGCCGCTCGAGCCGTCCACGATCACGCCGGGAACGCGGCAGAACCGGTCCCAGATGCTCTCGCCTTTGCCATCCGCTTTAGGCGCGCCCTCCATCTGGTAGGCCGCGGTCGCTGCGCCGAACACGAAGCCTTGCGGAAAGACCAGTCCGGAGGCGCGGACTTCGAGGGTCCGGCGTGCGTTATCGATGCTTGATGTCATATTTTCTCTCGATGGTGCTGACGAGGCTTGCCGCGGCCAGCGTCAGGAAAATGTAGAAGATGGCGGCCGAGTTGTAGGGCGCGAACGGCAGGAAGCTTGCCGACTGGAATTCCCGCATCCGCTGCGTGATGTCGCGGATCGACAGGATCGACAGCAGCGACGTGTCCTTGAGGATGGCGATCAGTTCGTTGCCAAGCGGCGGGATGATGATGCGGAAGGCCTGCGGCAGAACAACCAGCCGGGCGGTACGCCAGGCGTTCAGGCCGAGGCTGTGCGCCGCCTCGATCTGGCCGGCAGGAATTGCATTGATGCCGGAACGGAAGATTTCGGCAAGGTAGGCCGAATAGGCAAGCGCCATGGCGGCAATGCCGCGCACCAGGTTTGGCGGATCGACCACGCCCTGCGTCGCGTCCTTGAGCGCGCCGGCGAGCGGCAAGCCGACATAGAGCACGATAACCAGCATCGGGATGCCACGGATCGTGTCGACGATGAATTCTGACCCGATCGAGAGCGGATGCCGACGGTGGATATGGCCGCCGAAGGTCAGCAACCCAAGCACGATCGCCAGCACCGAAAGCGTGATGCCCAACGCCTTGTCGCGATCGTTCAACGCCTCCGTCTGCCACAGCACCGGCAGTTTGTCGGACGCTGCTGCAGCAGGAACCAGTGCTGCGCTGACATCGGGAATCTTGCCGATCGCGTCGATCGCTTCCGGCGCGCCACGAAAGGTGCGCAGCGGCACATCGCTGTCGGGGCCGCCGGGAAATTGCCCGTAGCGGACAGCGCCGAGTATGCCGGACGGCGTGCCGGTCGTGACCGCGACCTTGCCGGAGAGAGAGCCCACGAGCACGAAGCTGTCGCGCGGCTGAAGCAGGAACCACCCGGCAGCGCAGATCATGAGGATGGTTGCCGCGATGCAGGTCAGGTCGGCCCGCCAGCTGTATTTGAGCTTGAGGAGCCCAACCCAGAGCAGCCCCATCATTGCCGCCAGCATGTAGGCCGCGACCGCCGCGCGGATCGTCGTGGCGACACCCGCCGCGAAGGCGATATGCGCGAAAAGCAGGATGAAGACCAAGCCGGCGCCGTTCACCGCCAAAAGTGCAAGGCGGGCAAAACGGTGCGCGGCGTTGCCGATCCCGTTGCGGGCGGTGATGAAGAACGCACCGACGATCACGATCGCCAGGCCGAGATAGGCTTGAAACAGGGTAGCTGCCTCGCCGCGCACCAAGAGATCGGCGGCATCCGTCAATCGCCGCGGCGTGACGCCCTGAACCACCAGATCCGAGGTGAACGGATCGACTGCGTTCGCCACGACCGACGCCACAAAGGGATAGGCCAGGCTGGTTGTCGCAAGCAGCACGGCAGCAGCAAGATTGACCCCGGCGGCAACCATCGCGAGACGGGTCGACCTGGAGGAAGCGCGCGAGAACACGACCACGGCAACGCCGGCAAAAAAGGCGACAGCCAGCGTCAGGAAGCCAGGCACGAAGGCCGATGAGCCGTTCTCCACGCCGAGGATGGCGCGAAGCGAGCGCTGGTAGTTTACCGACGAAGCAAAGAGATAGACGATGAACGGCAATGCCGCGACGATGATCAGATTGCTCGGCCGCAGGCGCATCAGAAACTGCATCCGGTCCCGTCCTCCCCCAACGGCGGCTCCGGCGCCAGGCGCCGGAACCGAGATCTTTAAAGCGGTTACTTCGCGCCCCAGTATTTGGCGATCAGCGCGTCGAGGCTGCCGTCGGCCTTGATCGCCTTCAGCCCTTCATTGAAGGCGGCGACATTCTCGTCGCCCTTGCGGAAGACCAGGCCCAGCGGATCGGACTGGAGATCCCTGATCGGCACGACCAGCTCCCCCGCGAATTCCTTTTCATACGCGGCGGCATTGGCGCCGTTGATCACAACGCCGTCCACATCCTTGTTCTTCAGCGCGATGATGGAGGCCGCGAAGCTGTCATACGCGACCACATTGTCCTTGCCGACGATGCTTTCGGCGACCTGCGAGTCGGTCGTGTTTGCCTGCGCCGAGAGCTTCTTGCCCTTGGCCTTGAAGTCATTGAGCGACAGGCCCTCGTCCTCCACGCGCATCAAGACAGCCTGGCTGTTGATGATGTAGGGGTCAGAGAAATCCATCGCCTTCTTGCGTTCCTCGGTGATGGAGACGCCGGAGGCGACCAGGTCGAAACTACCTTGGTCGAGCGCGGCGAAGATGCCGTCCCAGCCGGTGGTTACGAATTCAGCCTTGCAGTTGATCTTGCCGCAGACAGCCTTGATCACATCGACGTCGAAGCCGACGATCTGGCCCGTCGCCGTGTCGACGCTTTCCATCGGCGGCGAGGTGGTGTCGGAACCCACCTTCAACACCTTGCCGCCGAGGTCCGCGGCGCTGGCGGCTCCCGCCGCTAACAGCGCCAACGCAAGTCCGATCACGATCTTCTTCATGCTCTTCCTCCCATTTTGATGATTAGCGGCGATTTCCGCCGAGATTGTCCGGCTGCCGGCCGATGAGCTCCGGCCTCGAGACCATGGTGAGCGTCGCCGGGTCTTCGCCCGCCATACGCCGCAGCAGAAACTCGCCGAGCTTGCGGCCGAGAAGTTCGATTGGCTGGTAGAATGTCGTGATCGGCGGGATGAAGTAGGCGCTGACGTTGATATCGTCATAGGCGATTACGTCGACATCCACCCCGACGCGCCGGTCAAGGCTACCCAGCGCCGACAGAACGCCGAGCGTGGTGGATTCGTTGATGCACACCAGCGCCGTGGGCGGATTGGGCAAGCCAAGTAGCCGGAGGGCGCTGTCACGACCGAAGCGGGTGGACAGATCGCCGTCGGCCACAAGATCCGTCGATGCGGCAAGCCCCGCTTCGTCAAAGGCCCGTGAAAATCCGTCAATCCTGTCCAGGGCATAGGAAAGACGGCGATCCGCGTTGATCAGGGCGATCCGTCTATGTCCGCCCGCGATCAGTCGCGCCGTGGCGGTGAACGCCGCCCATTCATTGTCGACATCGACATGGGCGTAGATGAGTGGCTTGCGGCACCGCCCCAGCGACACGAACGGAAAGCCGCTTTCCACCAGCATCTCGATACGAGGATCGTCGGCCAGCACGCCGGAAAAGATCAGGCCGTCGGCCGCGCTCTGGTCGACGATGCGGCGGGCTATGTCGAAGGCATCGCCAAAATTCCGGAAGCCGTGCACGGACAGTTCATAGTCGCTGCCTTCCAGTGCCTGGCTTATGCCGCTGAGGATCTGCGTATATTCGACACCGTCCCATTCATAGCCGACGGCGGTCGTTATCGGCATCAGCACCGCCGCCCGGTAGGTCTTGCCTGTCCGCAGCGCCATGCCTCGCGCATTCGCCTGATAGCCCAGTTCCTGCGCCGCGGCCACGATAGCGTCCCTTGTCGGTTGTGCGACGACCGGCGAGCCCCGCAGGGCCTTGGAGATGGTGGCGATCGAATAACCAGTATGGGCCGCCAACGTCTTGATCGTCGGCGAAAGCTCTCGGTTTTCGGGTTTTTTGTTCTCGGCCATGAACGGTTGTTATCCTGAGGTCAGGATTCGTATCATCGTATAAAAACGTTTTCAACAAAATAAAAACGTTTTTATTTTGTGCCGACAAGGAGACCGCGAAGGTGTGGTGATATGCGGAGGCCGCACCTCACCACCCCTTTCAACGGACGAGCATCGCCATGCGCGAGAGCCCAAGGGACACACGCTTCGACCAGCCCGGAAGACGTTCGTGTCTCAGACCTCAGCGGGCCGGCGGTGCGTACATGATGCCGCCGGCGTCCCACAGCGCATTGAGCCCGCGAGCGATCTTCAACTCGCTGGACTTGCCGAGATTGCGCTCGAAAACCTCGCCATAGTTACCGACCTTGGCGACGATGTTATAGGCAAAGGCGGCATCGAGCCCGAGCTGCTGGCCATTGTCGCCTTCAACGCCGAGGAACCGGCGCACCACCGGATTCTGAGATTTCAGCGAGGCTTCGGCATTGGCCTGGGTGATGCCTTCCTCCTCGGCCTCGACCAGCGAGAACAATGTCCAGCGCACGATGTTGAACCATTTGTCGTCGCCCTGGCGCACGGCGGGCCCGAGCGGCTCCTTCGAGATGATCTCGGGCAGCACCGTGTAGGCGGCGGGATCGGTGAGTTTCAGGCGCTGCGCATAGAGCGCCGAAGCGTCCGTGGTATAGACATCGCAGCGGCCGGTATCGAACGCCTTGATGATGCCATCCGCCGAATCGATGACGACCGGCTCGTATTTCAGCTTGTTGGCGGTGAAGTAGTCGGCGACGTTCTGCTCTGTCGTGGTGCCCTGTTCGGCGCAGATCGTGGCGCCGGAGAGTTTCAGCGCGCTGTCGACGCCGAGATTCTTCCGGACCATGAAACCCTGACCGTCATAATAGGCGGTGCCGACGAAATGGATGCCGAGGCCGCTGTCGCGCGACAGCGTCCAGGTCGACTGGCGTGACAACAGGTCGACGGCCCCCGACTGCAGGGCGGTGAAACGCTCCTTGGTCGAAAGCGGAACGTAATTGACCTTGTCGGCATCACCAAACACAGCGGCAGACACCGCGCGGCAGAAATCGATGTCGAAGCCGGTCCATTTCCCTTGGTTGTCCGGAGACGAGAAACCCGCGACGCCCTGGCTGACGCCGCAATCTATCGCGCCCCGCTGCTTGATGATGTCGAGCGTATCCGCTTTTGCCGGCACGGCCATGGTGGCCGAGCCGAGCAGGAACGCAGTGATCAATGCTTTCATGATTTCCTCCCTCTATGAGGCAAAGCCTCTCCTCCCGCCGGCGCGGAGGCGCCGGAAGTTCACAAACTTGTTGTCTTCATGTTCTGTCCGCATGCCCGGGCATGCGGGCTTGCGCTAAGCCCTTTCCGCCAGAACCGAGGCGAAGGTTTCATCGAGAACGCCGACCAGATGATCCGCATTGGCCCGGCTGAAGATCATCGGCGGCCGCATCTTCAGCACATTGTCATGCGGACCTTCGGTGCCGATCAGGACACCGCGCGCCCTGACCCCGTCATTGATGCGGCGGGCAAGCGCGGTCGCCGGCGCCTTGCTCTTGCGGTCCTCGACCAGTTCGATGCCGAGGAAGAGCCCCTGGCCCCGCACATCGCCGATGATCTCGTAGCGCGCCTGCAACTGCCTGAACCGCTCGACGAGATAGTCGCCGATCTCTGCCGCGTTCTGCCGCAGGCCGTCGCGTTCGATGACATCGAGCACAGCAAGCCCCGCCGCGCAGGAGACCGGGTTGCCGCCGAATGTGTTGAAGTATTCCATGCCATTGTTGAAGGAAGCGGCAATCTCCGGGGTCGTCACCAGCGCAGCCATCGGGTGGCCGTTGCCGATCGGCTTGCCCATGGTGACGATGTCGGGCGTGACGCCTTGCGTTTCAAAGGCCCACCAATGGCTGCCGACCCGGCCGAAGCCGACCTGCACTTCGTCAGCGACGCAGATGCCACCGGCGGCACGCACCATCGCGTAGACTTGCTTGAGATAGCCATCCGGCAGGAAAACCTGGCCCGCCACGCTCGGGATCGATTCGGCGAGGAAAAGGCCGGGCGCGCGGCCCTGCTTCGCCATATCAGCAATCTGCTCGGCAACGCTTTCGGCGAAACGTTCTGCGTGCTCCGCCAGCGGCCAGAAGTCCGGCGCACGATAGCTGTCGGGAATGACCGCCTCGAACACATGCGGCGGCCTGCCCTTGCCGCCCTTGCGCTTGTATTTGTAGGGGCTGAGGTCGATCAGCTCCTGCGTGGTGCCGTGATAGGCCCAGTCGAGCACGATCGCCTCGCTGCGGCCGGTGTGGTTGCGCGCCATGCGCAGCATCAGGCTGTTGGCCTCGCTGCCGGAGCAGGCGAAGGAGGCCACCGACAGGCCGGCGGGCAATGTCGCCGTCAGCCGTTCCGCATAGGTGACGATGGTGTCGTGCAGGTAGCGTGTGTTGGTGTTGAGCTTTGCGGCTTGGCCAGCGATCGCGTCGACCACGTCGGGATGGGCGTGGCCGAGGTGGCAGACATTGTTGAAGCAGTCGAGATAGGCGCGGCCGCGATCGTCGATCAGCCACGCGCCTTCGCCGCGCACGAACTTGATCGGCTCGGAATAGGAGATGGAGAGGTTGGGCAGCAGCGACGCCTTGCGGGCGGCAACGATCTCCGGGCGGGTCCTGCCGGTTTGATGGAAGGTTTCGGGCGGTATGCCGGCAAGCGCGGCGGCATCCGGAAACAGCTCTTTCCACACGTCGAGATAGCGCGCCTCGCCAACGCCGAGGATATCGCGGGCGGCGAGGCTGGTGTCGGTCGATATCTGGAAATGCAGGTGCGGCGCCCAGCCGCCATTTTCCGCCGCCATGCCCATCTCGCCAACAAGCGCACCCGCTTCCAGATAATCGCCGGCCTTCAGCCGCCTGGCCGCCTCATGCGCGAGATGTCCCCACAGGGTGACGAAGGCCGGACAGCCCTCGGGCTCATGACGCAAGGCAACCAGACAACCGTAGCCGAGTGGATCTTCCTCGATCTCGACGCTTTTCACCGTCGCGGCGAGCGGCGTGTAGAGTTTCGTGCCGGCCGGCATGAACAGGTCGAGGCCGAGATGGTGGGCACGGCGGGTGCCTTCGACGAAGCGGGACTGGAAGATGTCGCTGGTATAGACCGTGCGCTCCTCGCCCCACGGGCCGATGCCCAAGGCGATGTTGTTGCTTGCGCAATAATTGTCCCACCAAGCCGCCGCCTTGTCCGGTTCCCGCGCGGCCGAGGTCACCGTCATGGGATGATAGGGATCACCGTAAGGCACGATCGCCTTGGCGAGCGTCGCTGGATGCCGGTCGAGTATCATAGCCAGTTGCTTGCGGTTCGCGCTGATCCAGCGGGTCACGGCGCGCGCGCCTGGAGCGGCATCCAAGCCGCAGGCATGGCGCAGGATCGCCGTCGCGAAACGCCGGTTCATCGCGCTCATGCGCCGCAACAGCCGCCAGGCCGGCGCCTCGCTGATGGCCAGATAGGGATTGTCGGCGGTCCGCTCCTTGCGCGCGGCCGAGAGCGTCACGGAGGTGACCAGCCGCATGGCGATAAGGTCGAAGAGGAGATCCACCTCCTCTTCGCGCAGCGGATACTCGGCATGGAACCCGGCAACCAGATGGGCCGCGGCGCCGATCGGATCCTCGGCATCGAGGATCGCATAGGCGCAGGCGACGGCGACCTCGGCAATCAGGACGCTATGCAAGGCATCGCCGAAATCGATCAGTCCGGCAACGCGCTCGGGCACTGCCGGATCAACAAGCACGTTCCAGTCATTGGCGTCGTTGTGGATCACCTGCGCCCGCAATGCGGGCAACCGTGGCGCCACCTCGGCATCGAAGTGATCGATAAACCCGGCCAGCAGGGCGCGATCCCTGTCGTCGGCGATGTGATGCAGGCGCTCGCGCGCGGCACCCGCCCGGCGGATGTCCCAGTCGAACGAGCGCAGCGCGCCGGGATGGATGAACCCTTGCAAGGCATGGTCGAGCCGGCCAAGCGCGGCGCCTAGACTTTCGAGAAGACCTGGCGTGGACCGGCATTGCGCGAGCGGCTGGCCGGGAAGCCACGACACCAGTCGCAAGGCATGGTCTTGGCCGCCGGCGCCGGTGACATGGGCGAGCGGTGTGCCTCGCACTGTCTTCAGGAGACGTGGGACGGCGAGGCCGGGCGCATTTCGCTCGAGATGGTCGAGCAGCGCTGTCTGGAATTCGCTCTCGCTGCCCGGCTCGCTGGCGTTGACGATCTTGAGGATCCAGAGCGACGTGTCCGGGGCGGTCAGCTTGAAATTCTGGTCGCGCTCGCTGTCGAGTGGCGTGACGCTGCCGTTGACGCCGAAATGCCCGGCGGCAAGTTCGACGGCTTCACTGGCTGAGAATTGCGGCGCTGGATGGGAGACGTCTGTCATGCGGAATCCGGTTTTGCTTTCACGCAAGCTTGGCATGGGCCTAAAAATCGGGCATCCGGCAAAGCGTCGGTTGTACCGTCACAATGACTACTTTGACCGGCACTTTAACGGAACCACTGGGAGCGTGGCGCAATGAGGGAACTGGACGCCAAGGACCGCGACATTCTCGGCATCCTGTCGAAGGAGGCCCGTATCCCGCTGAAGACGCTTGCTGGGCGCATCGGCCTGTCGCGCAGCGCGACCAGCGAGCGGGTGGCCGTGCTGGAGAAGAGCGGCGTCATCCGCGGCTATCGGGCCGATATCGGCCAGATGGACAAGGGGATGGTCGTCGCCTTTTTGTTCGTGACGTTGGTACGCACACCGTCGATCGGCATCCTCGATCAGCTGGCACGTTTTCCGGAGGTACGGCGGGTGTCATCCGTCAGCGGCCAGCTCGATCTTATCGTCGAAGTCGAAGTTCCATCGATCGACCGACTGAACACGTTGCGCGACGCCATCGCCAGCCATGGCGGCGTCGAGGACCTCACAACAGCGATCGTTCTGCGCCGGGATATAGAACGCGTCGCCGGTTGAATGGCTCCTGCCGGATCGCCCGCATTGGCTCTGATCCCGGCATCCCGCCTGGAAACGCCTATTTGGCGATCTCCAGCAGGGACGAGACAAGCAACTGGCGCTCGTTCTGCGAAAGGACGTCCGCATCGAAGAGGTTCATGCTGCGCAGCCCCTCAATGGCGATAAAGCAGATCAGCAGTGCCTTGAGGCTCGGCGTTTCTGTCTTCAGCCGCTGGAAAAGCTGCTGCTTGAACGATTTTATCGGCGCCAGGAAGTCGGGATCCTCGGCAATCGCCGAAAATATCCAGGAGGCTGAGGGTTGCGTATCCTCGCAATCATTGGCCGAGAGCCTGATATAGGCGGCAAGCGGGCTCTCGCCGCTGACGTCGCTTGTCCGGGCGGATTCCAGTGCCTGCTCAAACTCGCGCAGATAGTCCTCAACCAGCCCCTGCATCAATTTCGCCTTGGTGGGGAAATTATACAACAGTCCGCCCTTCGACACCCCGGCACGGCTGGCGACTGCGTCCAGCGACAGGCTTCCAGGCCCGGTTTCCCGGGCGACATCGGCTGCCGCGGCGAGAATTTTCTCACGCGAATTCGGTCTTCGAGCTTTCATGGCGCCTCCCATCGCAAGCTTAGGCCCAATTGACAAGACCGTCCAGACGGTACAGTAAGGCCGCCATCATTTGAAATCGGGACCATCCATGAGTATGCGTCCCGCCACCCGTGCTTTTGCCGGGATCGACTGAGGGGTCTTTCTTGTTCAAATATGTAATCCGCACACTCGTCATTGGCTTGATTTTGCTCGTGCTCGTGGTCGTGGTCGGCGGCATCGTCGGCTTCAACTTCTTTCGTGACAACGCCATCAAGCAGTACTTCGCCACGATGAAGCCGCCGGCGGCGACCGTGTCGACCACCATCGCCAAGCCATCGAGATGGACGCCGGGCGTCGAGGCAATCGGCACGGCCAATGCCGTGCGCGGCGTCGAGCTCACCGTAGAGACGACCGGCATCGTCAAGGAGATTCTCTTCCACGCCAACCAGAAGGTTGCGAGCAATGCGGTGCTCCTTCAGCTGGACGATGCCGTCGAGCGCGCGGATCTCGAAGCCACGAAGGCACAGGCAGCTCTTGATCAGACATCGCTTGCCCGCGCCATGGAACTGCAAAAGCGAGGCGTCGGCTCGGACGTGACGCTCGACACGGCGCGAGCGACAGCTTCGGCTTCCGCTTCGCAGGTGAACAAGCTGCAGGCCGTGCTCGACCAGAAGCAACTGACGGCGCCTTTCGCGGGCACGGTCGGCATTCCGAAGATCGATCTCGGCCAGTATGTGGCGCCCGGCACCTCTGTCGTGACGCTGCAGGATCTCGATACGATGCGGGTTGATTTCTCCGTCCCGGAACAGGATCTGCCGCTATTGAAGATCGGGCAGACGGTCAAGCTCGGCATCGGCGGTGCCGACATGCCCTACACCGGCACTATCCACGGCATCAACCCGAAGATCGATCCATCAAGTCGCCTGGTGACGGTCAGGGCGGAGGTGGCCAACACCGAAGGCAAGCTGACGCCTGGCCAGTTCGTGCAGGTGCGCGTCGAACTGCCCGAGGAAACCAACGTGCTGGCTTTGCCACAGACGGCGCTGACATCAAGCCTCTACGGCGACTACATATTCGTGGTGCATCCGGCCAAGGCCGCGGAGACGGCTCCCGCGGACAAGCCTGCCGATGCAGCGAAACCCGCGGCCGATCCTGCCAAGCCGGCCGACACAGCGTCCGCCGACCCGGCGAAGCCAGCTGCCGATGCCACGAAACCTTCGGCTGACGCTTCCACCAAGCCGGCGGATACCGCCTCCGCCGATCCGGCCAAGCCCGCCGCCGACGGCGAGAAGCCCGCGCTCGTCCTGTCGCAGGTGTTCGTGAAGCCCGGTCGTCGCAACGAGGGCATGGTGGAGATCCTGGAAGGCCTTGCGGCCGGTGACGAAGTCGTCACCGCCGGTCAGAACCGGCTCTTCAACGGCATGTCCGTTGCCGTCGACAACACGATCGATCCGACCAAGTCGGCGAATAAGCAGGCCAGCCAGCAATGAGTTTTTCCGATATCTTCATCCGCCGCCCGGTCCTTTCGACCGTGCTTGCCTGCATGATTCTGCTGCTCGGATTCCAGGGCATCTTCAACCTGTCGATCCGGCAGTATCCGAAGGTCGACGAAACCGCGATCACCATCACGACGGCCTATCCCGGTGCCAGCGCCGACCTGATCCAGGGCTTCATTTCCGCCCCGATCGCCCGCGCCGTCGCCTCGACCGAGAACATCGACTACGTCACATCATCGAGCCGTCCGTCATCCAGCACCGTGACGGTGCAGATGAAACTCGGCTCCAATCCCGACGTCGCGCTGACCGAAGTGTTGTCCAAGGTCCAGGGCGTGCGCGGCACCTTGCCGGATGCGGCGAAGGATCCGGTCATCGTCAAGGGCACCGGTCAGCAGTTCGCGATGATGTACATCTCGATGCAGAATCCGAACATGACGAAGGAGCAGCTGACCGAGTATATCGAGCGCGTCATCCGGCCACGCATGTCGACCGTCGAAGGCGTTGCCGATGTGCAGATCTTCGGCGCGCAGGAATACTCGATGCGGGTCTGGATCGATCCGATCAAGCTTGCCGCGCGCGGCGTGACGGCGTCGGAAGTGCTGGTAGCGATCAACAATTCAAACTTCCTGTCGGCGCCCGGCAACACCCAGAACGAATATGTCGTCTCGTCGATCACCGTGCGCTCGACGCTACAGACGCCGGAGGCTTTCGCGGCACTTCCGCTGCGTTCGACGGACGGCAATGTGGTGCGCTTGCGCGACGTGGCGCGGGTGGAGCTTGCCGCCGCGAACACCGACACAAGGGTGAGCTTCAACGGCAAGCCCGGCACCTTCCTCGCCATCTTCCCGACGCCGGCCGCCAACCCGCTGACCACGGCGGCGGCGCTCACCAAGCTCGTGCCGCAGATTCAGGAGACGCTGCCCAAGGGCATGACGATCGAGGTCGTCTACGACGCGACCGGGCAGATCAGCGCCTCGATCGACGAGGTGTTCAAGACCATCGCCGAGGCGGTTGCCATCGTCGTCGTCGTGATCCTGCTTTTCCTCGGCTCGTTCCGTTCGGTGCTGATGCCGATCGTGACCATCCCGCTCTCGCTGATCGGCGTCTGTTTCCTCCTGTTTGCGGTGGGCTATTCGATCAACCTGTTGTCGTTGCTGGCCATGGTGCTGGCGATCGGCCTTGTCGTCGACGACGCCATCGTGGTGGTGGAAAACATCCACCGTCACATGGAGGAAGACCATATGTCGCCAATGCAGGCGGCATTCAGCGGCATGCGCGAGATCGCCTCGGCCATCGTCGCCATGACGATGACGCTGGCCGCCGTGTTCGCGCCGCTCGCCTTTACCGGCGGCCTGACCGGCGCGCTGTTCCGCGAATTCGCCGTCACGCTCGCCGGCTCGGTGGTGCTGTCGGGCATCATCGCCGTCACCATCACCCCGATGATGGCGGCCCGCCTGCTCAAGGCCGGGGAGCCCGGCCGCTTCCAGCGCATTGTCGACGGCGTCTTCTCGCGGATCGAGCACGTTTATGAGAGGGCGGTCACCGGTTCACTGAACTATCGCCCCGTGACACTGATTATCGTCCTCGCGCTCGTCGGCGTAACCGGCTTCATGTTCACCAAGACATCAAGTGAACTGGCGCCGGAAGAGGATCAGGGCTTCCTGCTCTCGATCGTGACCGCGCCGCGCTATGCAACGTCGGATTACACCGAGACATACGTCAACCAGATTCTCGGTCTGGTGAAGGATATTCCGGAGACGCGGGCGCAGTTCTCGGCCGTCGCCTTCGGTGGCACGACAAACAGCGCCTTCGTGGGCTTTGCCTTCAAGGACTGGGCGGAGCGCAAGCGCAGTTCGAAGGAGCTGCAGGCCGACATTACGGCTCGTATCGCCAAGGTTGCCGGCGTCGAGGCCTTCGTCTTCGCGCCGCCGACGCTGCCAGGATCCGGCGGCGGCCTGCCCATCTCCATGGTGGTGCGCTCAACCGGCGATTCCTCCGAAGTCTACCAGGTGGCGGAGCAGATCAAGAACAAGGCCCAGGCTTCCGGCCGCTTCATCGTCGTGCAGAACTCGATGGCCTATGACGCGCCGCAGGTGACGGTAACCATCGACCGTGATCGTGCCGCGGCGCTCAATCTGCCCATCGCCGATATCGGCCGCACGCTGACCCTGCTGGTCGGCGGTGCCGAAGTGGCGCAGTTCGATCGCGACTCCAACAGCTACGACATCATTCCGCAGGTGCCGCAGGAGTTCCGCGACAATCCAGAGAAGCTCGGCCAATACTTCGTGCGCAGCGTCACCGGCGAGATGGTGCCGCTGTCGGCGGTGGTGAAGATTTCCAACAATGCGTCGCCGGCTGCCATCGAGCAGTTCAACCAACTGAACTCGGCGACGATTTCGGCGCTGCCGCTGCCCGGCGTCACCACCGGCGACGGGTTGAAGGCGCTGGAGGATATCGCCAAGGAGAGCCTGCCAGATACGTTCTTCATCGACTATTCCGGCCAGTCGCGGCAGGAGAAGGAACAGGGCAACACAATCCTGATCGCCTTTGCCGCGGCCGTTATCGTCATCTACCTGGTGCTGGCGGCGCAGTTCGAGAGCTTCCGCGACCCGTTGATCATCATGATGTCGGTGCCGCTGTCGATCTTCGGCGCCATCGTGCCGCTCAATCTGGGCCTGGGGACGCTCAACATCTATACGCAGGTCGGCCTGATCACGCTGATCGGCCTGATCACCAAGCACGGCATCCTGCTCGTCGAGTTCGCCAACCAGCAGCGCGAGGCGCATGGCATGCGCAGGCGCGATGCGATCATCGCTTCGGCCAAGGTCCGCCTTCGCCCGATCCTGATGACGACGGCGGCGATGGCGCTGGGCGTGGTTCCGCTGATTGTCTCCAGCGGTGCTGGTGCCGCGGCGCGCTATTCGATGGGCCTGGTGATCTTCACCGGCATCCTGGTGGGAACCATGTTCACCCTGTTCGTGGTGCCAATGTTCTACACCTTCATCGCCAGCAAGGACCTGCCGCGTCACGCCGAGAAGCCGGACCCGAAACTGATGCCGGTGCCGGTGGATTGATGAAGACAAAAAAGGCCGGAAATTTCCGGCCTTTTTCTTGCCCGGACCTGCCAGCCCCAGGCATCCTCAAGCACTCACGCGCGGCGTCGCCTGTTACTTGACAATAAGGATACGGGTGTTGGTCGGGCCGAACGTCTCGACGAGCTGATAGAAATCAGCCGCATTGTCGGGATGCAGTCGAACGCAGCCATGCGAGGCCGGCTGGCCAAGACGTTTGACCGCATAGGTGGCATGCACCGCATAGCCGCCGCTGAAGAAGACCGAATGTGGCATCGGCGCGTTGTCGTATTTCCTGGAGTACCACATCTCGTGCATGCTGGTCGGCTTGAACGAGCCGGTCGGCGTGACATGCGCCTTGTCGCCGGTCGAGACTTTCCACGCGAAGGTCGGGCGACCGTCGATCGAAACTTCCATGATCTGCTGAGAGAGCGAAACAACCGCCACGACCCTTCTGGCGGCGTGGGCGGCACCACACTCGGCACCGACGAGAAGAGCCGCGCCGCAAGGGTGGCGGCGGTGATGTTGATGAGCCTGGCGGAAATGATCGCCTGCAAGATGTCTCCTATCTGCCGGCGCCACCAGCTCCAATTCGGCAGCCGGTCTATCGCAACCTGGTGTTTCGAAAGAATTTCGTATGAGCTACTGTTTCGTTTCGAATATGTTTCAATATCCATAAAAGAAAAACAAACGAAACGAGTCGGATCACCTAGCGCTGCCGGCTATTTTACAACCAAGTGCAACTGCAAATCTGGCTTTGTTCAAACGAAAGCGCGAATTTACCTGATATGAAAGAAATTTGCCAACTCACGAAACCAATTGGCAACAAAGCGATGAGCTGGCGGCATGATGCGGATACACGCGCCCCGCAAATTTGGTCCAACGAAACAATTGGCTCCAAACCCATGAAATCGAACGGGATGTTCTGGCTTGCAGGGACAAGCATCATAGTGGCGGTCGTCGGTGGCGCCGGCATTGTCGGTGGCCATCCCGCGGAGTTGACGCAAAGCGAGGTTTCGACGCTTCACGCCATTTTCTACATCGCCACGGTCTGGATCATATCCAGCCTGCGCATAACCCGGTTCAAGGCCCTCTGGCGGGTCGGCCTCGAACTCATGGGAATGCGCGGCCCCTCCGGCAACTTGCTGCCGAGAGGACCGAAGGCCCGCGCCGCGGCGGGGGGCTCCACCAGCGGCGCGGGCGCTTCGGGGGTTGTCCTGAAGCAGGCTTCGGCATCGGCCGGAGCAACGGAATCCGTGTTTGACGACCAAGATGCGCAGTTTGCATCGAGGCTGTGCGTTCACGAGCACACATCGCTCCCGATGAACCGAGAGAGTGCGCGATAGAGGCGCCGAACTTTCGGAAAGGAACATTGCAGGAAATCGTGTCGACAGGTGAACCCCATGAGAACGAGATTTGCCGCTTCAGTGCTTTCGGCACTGCTCTACGCACAAGGCCTGCTGGGCTTTGCCGGCCTCGCCACTGTGCTCCTCAAGGATCGTGCCCATGCTGGCCAACTCGCGGTTGACAGCGACATGCCGGCGGGCCCTTCGCTTCTCGTGGTGCGCTGAGAATCCCGGGTGCGTGCCCAGCAGTCAATCGGCGAACTGTATCGGCGGATCGAACCGGTAACCGGCTCCGCGTATGGTGGTGATGGTTTCGGTGTCGAGCTTGCGGCGCAGCCGCACGATGCGCGAGTCGATGGAGCGGTCGAAGGCATCGGCATTTTCGGCCGGCGCGGCGGCGATGATGTCGTCGCGCGTCAGCACCTTGCGCGGGCTGGCAAGGAACAGCCTGAGCAGGGCCACCTGCCCCGGCGAAAGCTGTTCTTCCGAGCCGGAACGATGCATGACCATGGCCGACCTGAGGTCGACGGTGGCATTCTCAAGCACGATCAGTTCCCCGGCATTCCCGCCGCGACGGCCGAGCAATCCGCCGATGCGCGCCGCGAGTTCCCTGACATTGATCGGGCTCTCGACGACGTCGGCGGCGCCCAATTCAAGCGCCAGCACCTTGTCGACAAGATCGGCGGGCCGGCAGATCAGGATGAAGTCCGGTCCGCCCTCGCCGCCATGACGCCTGAGCAGGTCGCGCCCCTCCGCCTGGCTGAGGCTGTCGCCGACAATGACGATATCGATGCCTTTCCCCGAAAGCAGGGATTCCGCCTCCCATGGCTGCCGCGCCTCGCGCACATCATGGCCGCGCCGTTGAAGATGATCGGCGAGATCGGTCGCGATTACGTCGGCGACGCAGACAAGCGCGATGACAGAACGAACAGCCATTTTCCTATCGTCCCCTTCGGCAACCGGATATGAGCGCTGGACATCATGTTTATACCCAATCTACTTTCCGCTGACAGCGGGGGCGAGACCATAGTGCGGTCGAGAATTGTCATCGTCGAGGACGAGCCCGATCTTAGGGATGCGGTTGCCGAGTACCTCGTCGCCAACGGCTATGACGTGGCCACAGCCGAAAGCGCCGCCGCCGCACGAGCCATGCTTGAGAAGCAGTCCTTCCACCTTGCCGTCCTCGACATCGCCATGCCCGGTGAAGACGGCCTGTCGCTCGGCCGCTGGATGCGCTCGAAACTGCCGATCGGCATCATCTATGCGACGGCCGCCGGAACAGCGCTCGACCGCATTGTCGGGCTGGAACTCGGCGCCGACGACTACATCGTCAAACCATATGAATTGCGCGAAGTACTGGCGAGGGTGCGCAGCGTCCTGCGTCGCGTTCCACAACCGACCGCGCCGCAAGCCAGCAAGATCGAAGCCGGCGCGGGTCGTCGCTTCGTGGCCTTCGGCCCCTTCCAGGCCGACCTCGACGGCAGGCTTGTCACCGGCACCAACGGCACGGTCATCGACATGGCCAAGAGCGAGTTCGATGTGCTGGAAGTTTTCCTGACGCGCGCCAACCGGCTGTTAACGCGAGCGGCGATTTCCGAGGCAATCGGCTTCATGGAGGATCCGGAATCCTCCCGTGCGGTAGACATCCGCATCATGCGGCTGAGAAAAAAGATCGAGGCCGACCCGGCCAATCCGAAATTCCTGCGCACGGTGCGCGGCGAAGGCTATATCTTCTCGCTGCCGACCGGTGAAGGCAATTAGAGCAATTCCAGGGAAAGCGTGAAACGGTTTCCGTCCGGAATTGCGCCAGACAAAAGCGATGGGCGGTTCGGCGTTTCCGTGAAACGGTGAACCGCTTCAGAGCATGATCCCGAAAATGGGGTCTGGTTTCGGAAAAGAAAGTGGATCGGCGCGAAACAACCGGGGCCGGAATGACGGCAGACCATGACCGCTGACTCAACACGCACGGACATGCATGGCGCCAGGCAGGGCGCCGCGATGGCTGCTGTTCGCGTCGTTCGCCGGCTCCGCGAAGCCGGCGACTGGCAACGCGAGATGGAAGCGATCCTCGGGACGCTTTGCACGGCTCTGGACTGCCAGCGCGGCATCCTCTTCCGCCTGCGCGAACTACCCGGCCAGGGGTTTGCCCAATCGGTCGCCGCGTACTGGACCGATTCCCGATTTGGTGGCGAACTGGCTTCGCCAACGGTCATCGTGCAATCCATCATCAATTCCGACCCGCTGCTGGAGCGGTTGGCCGAGGACGAGCGGCAGGGCAAGGTGTTCGCCGGCCACACGCGCGATCTCGACGGCTTCCTGAGACGCGACTTCGAAAAGCAGAGCATCAAATCGTTCCTTTCGGTATCCGTCTTCTCACACGGTCATCTGTGGGGCACGCTCGCGGTCAATGACTGCGTCAACGAGCGCGAATGGACCGACGAGGAAGAGGCGACGTTGCACATCATCGCGCTGGCCATCGGCGACGCGATCGAGCGATCGCCCTCGGATGCCCATGCCCGCGAGGTCATCCGCCGCACCATGCTGCAGGCCTCGCTCGACGCAATCATCGTCATCGACGAGACCGGCTCGATCATCGAATTCAACCCGGCCGCCGAGAAGATGTTTGGTTACCAGCGTAGCGACATACTGGGAAAGGATCTGCTCGACACCGTCGTTCCCGCTTACTATCGCAAGGGCTACGTGTCGGGTGCCGAATATATGTCCGGGCGTGGCGCGCCGATGGTTGGCCAGCGGCTGGAGACCGTCACCCAGAATGCGGCCGGCGAGGTCTTTCCGATCGAACTGACCGCAACCGAGATGCGTGTCGCCGACCGTCGCCTGATCTTCGGCTCCATCCGCGACCTGCGTGACAAATTGCGCGCCGAGGAAGAAATCAATCGCCAGCGCGAGAAGTTGCACCAGAACGAAAAAATGGCGGCGATGGGCTCGCTGCTGGCCGGCGTGTCGCACGAGTTGAACAATCCGTTGGCCGTCGTGGTCGCCCAATCGACATTGCTGCACGAATTCGCCGCCGATCCGCAGACCAAGGTCCGCGCCGAGAAGGTGCGCGCCGCCGCCGAGCGTTGCGGCCGCATCGTCAAGAGCTTCCTGTCGATGGTCCGCCTCCATCCCACCGCGCAAGCCGAGACCGACCTCAACCAGGTGATCCGCGCCGCTCTCGAAGTCACCGCCTACGGCGCGCGGTCAACCGGCATCATCATCGACACCGATTTTGCTCCTGGCCCGCTGCTGGCCATGGCCGACGCGGACCATGTTACGCAAGTGGCCGCCAACTTCCTCATCAACAGTCAGCATGCGCTGGCAGGCATTGCCGGCGATCGGCTGATCAAGGTTCGTACGTTTCGCGATGACCAGGGCAACCCTGGTTTCTCGGTCGAGGACAACGGCCCTGGCGTGCCGGAGGCGATACGTCCCCGCATCTTCGAATCCTATTTCACCACCAAGCCGGTCGGCGTCGGCACCGGCATCGGTCTGTCGATCTCGAAATCGATCATCGAACGGCACAATGGCAATGTCTGGTTCGAGGAAGTGCTGCCGAAAGGGGCGCGTTTCGTCGTCCAGTTGCCGGCGATTTCCGCCGGCATCGCCGCCATCGGCGACAGCCCGGCACGGTCCAGCGGATTGCGCCACGCATTGATCATCGATGACGAGCCGGACGTCGCCGGCTCGCTGTCCGATATCCTGGAACTGATGGGCATCAAATCGCGGATCGTGCCTCTGTGGGACTCGGTCGCGGCGACGCTGAACGGCAACATGTCGCCCGACATCGTCTTTTCCGACCTGCGCATGCCCGGCACCAGTGGCATCGCCATCTATCGCGAACTGATGATTGAACGACCATTGCTGGCGAGACGTTTCGTTCTGGTCACCGGCGACCTGATCGGCGCCAAGGCCGAAATCGAAGCATTGCCGGCAAACCAGCGGCCACAGATCCTGGAGAAGCCGTTCAGCACGCTCGATGTGCGCAGCGTGCTCTCCGCCATTGCCGAGCAGGCCGCGCAAGGCTGAAAAGTTCCCCAAAAAAAGGGCTCCCGACCGCCAATGCGGTGGGGAGCCGAATGGAGCGCCGGAGGGTAGCGCTCGGGGGAGTTCAAGGCGTGATCACGGGAACAGGTTCGCGGATCACTTCAGAAAATATTCGGCGTGGTCGTCAGCGGAGCAGCATTGGCGATCATGCGAACGGCGCGGGCCCTATGCTTGCCGGACTGCTCGGCAATGACCCGCAGGCAGTCCGCCGTCTCGGCGCCCCAGGCCTGTCCTTTGCAAGCAAACTCGATTTCCGGCATCGGCAGGCGCGCGGTCTTGGTTGTTGTCATCTCTCCTTCAACGACATTCGCGGGCGGATTCCACGAGGCGAAAGCCGGCCCCACTGTCGGTGCGAACAGCATGCCGGCGAAGGTGGAAACGGCCAGCACCATGAACATTGCCATCGGATGATCGCTGGCGCGCTGGCGAAGTGCCAGTTTCGGACGCCGGTCGTTGCGTTCCGGGGCTTCGAGACGGATACCGCGGCTTCCTGATGTTTTGACCTTCGTTTTCATCGCCGTTCCATTCATTTTATTTTCTTTTTCTATAAAACGAATTTGATCGCACTTGATAACGGGCGAATGATACGCAAAGGCTGCCCGTGTAACAGAATCGAAACAATAAATCCGGGCAAATTCGGGCAAAAACGGTCATTAACCGATGCATTGGCTTTTTCGCGATGCTGTTTCATGTGCACGACCTGGATGTTGCCGAGATTTCGATAGCAGGCAGCAAAGCCCGAACCCGGCCCGCCGGACTATGAGCAACCTCACACTCCGGACTGGGGACGCCGTATTCTTCAGCACGAAAACGGGCATGATTTTACTGGTGTCATGCGCCGATCCTCACGCAAGACGCTTGCTTCGCAAGCCATGTTAAGGCTTGGAATTTCCGGGATTTTCTTCTGCCGTGCCGGTCGAATCTCGGCTTCGGCACCGAACGCAAGAAGCCTGATATTTCCACAAGCCATTGCATTTCAATGAAAAATATGATTTTATTGAACAAGCATTCAATAAAAGAAGAGCCGCTTATGAACCCGCACCTCCGTGACGTGGCGATCCCCAACGATTGGGACAGGCGGGGCCTGCCGGGCTGGAGTTATCACTCAGACGCCCTTCTCGAACTCGAGAAAGAGCATGTCTTCCGCAATCACTGGCAGATCGTCGGCCACGTCTCCGACCTGCCGAATGCCGGTGATTACCTGACCATGGATGTGGTCGGCGAGCGCGCGCTTGTCGTGCGCGGCAAGGACGGCGTCGTGCGTGGTTTCAACAACATGTGCCGCCATCGCGGCAGCCGCGTCGTCGCCGACAGCCAGGGCAATTGCAAGAATGCCCTTGTCTGCCCGTTCCACGGCTGGGTCTACAATCTCGACGGCACGCTGCGCGGCGCCGCACGCCCGCGCTCCTTCCCGGACCTCGACAAGACCGAGTTCGGCCTGATGCCGCTCGATCTCGAAATCTGGATGGGTTTCATCTTCATCCGCTTCCGCAATGGTGGCCCGCAGCCCCCGGTCGCCGAGCTTCTGAAACCGATCGAACCCGAGCTTGCGCACTACAAGGCCGCCGACATGGTGCCTTCCTGGGGCATCTGGACCCAGAAGACCCCGGTCAACTGGAAGTCGGTGCGCGACGTCGACAATGAAGGCTACCATGTCGCCATGGCCCACCCCGCCCTGCAGGATCTCTACGGCGCCACCTATTTGGACGAACCCTTCATCAATGGCGTCTCGCGCTCCTTCGCCACCTATAACCCGCATGCGGGCCGCCGATGGAGTGTCAGGAACTATGTCAAGATCGCGCCGGAGCCGACGCATCTGCCCGACTATCTGAAGAAGGCCTGGGTCTATTACGGCATCTTCCCGAACGCGGTGATCTCGGTGATGCCGGAATCGGTGCAGTTCTATCAGGAGTTCCCGCTGTCGACCGGCGAGACGCTGCTGCGCGGCGCCATCTACCGCTACCGCAACGAGAGCCGCGAGCAGGCCGCCGCCCGCTATCTGTCGTTCCGCATCGATCGTGACACCATGTCGGAGGACGTGCAGCTTTCGGTATGGTCGAACGAATCCATGCTGTCAGAAGCTTTCGAAGGCTTCTACCTCTCCGACCTCGAATATGGCGTGCGCACCCACCACGACCATCTGCGCAAGATGCTGCCGGTGCTGGGCCTGGAATCGGCGCCCGAGGAAAAGGACATGTGGAATCTGAACGACGCGCTGAGGTCTCGCTCGTAAGGACCCTTCCTTCTCCCCGTTTCACGGGGAGAAGGTGCCCGAAGGGCGGATGAGGGGCGGCGCCAATGCCTCGCGATTGGCTCGCCCGCAAACCGCAGAAGATGATCGCCCGACTGAATCTTGTGAGCAGGCGCTGCGCCTGCCGGTGAGATTATCGCCTCAGACGAATGACGTTCTCATACGCGGCCAATCGCCAACGCCAGCGCAGCCCCTCATCCGCCTGCCGGCACCTTCTCCCCGTAGAACGGGGAGAAGGGAGCTAAATTATCCCTTCCAAACACCTTCCCGGCGCAGATCATCCATCGTGCGGGAAATGCCTTCGCGCAGGATGCCGACCATGTCGTCGATCTGCTCGCGGGTGATGATCAGCGGCGGCGACATCACGCACATGTTGATCAGCGGTCGCACCAGCAGGCCGAGTTCGTGGCAATGCGCGTCGATGCGTTTTCCCACATCCTTGTCGAGTTGCAGCGGATCCCTGCTTTCGCGATCGGCGACGCATTCCACGCAGCCCATCAGCCCAACGCCGCGCACTTCGCCGACCAGCGGCAGTTCCTCCAGCGTCTTCAGCTGCGCCTGGAAATAGGGCGCGACCTCCCGCGTATGCGCAAGCACGCTCTCTTCCAGAATGTCGAGATTCCTGAGCGCAACCGCACAGCCCACCGGATGGCTGGTATAGGTCAGGCCGTGGCCGAACATCGCGTCCGGATGGTTCGAACGGCGCAGTTCCTCAAGCAGCCTTTCGGAGATGATGACACCGCCCAGCGGGAAATAGCCTGACGTGACGCCCTTGGCGAAGGTGATCATGTCCGGATCGATGCCGAACACGTCACCCGAGGCGAAGACGTGGCCGAGCCGGCCGAAAGCGGTCACCACCTCGTCGGAGACATAGAGGATATCGTTCTCGCGGCAGATCTCCCGGATGCGTTTTAGATAACCGTCCGGCGGCACGACGACGCCGCCCGAGGCCTGCACCGGCTCGCCGACGAAGGCGCCGATCTTGTCGGCGCCGACGCGTGAGACCGTGTCGCGGAACTGGTCGACGAGGAAGTCGGTGAAGGCGGCAAGGCTCATCCCCGCCGGGCGGCGGAATGGATCAGGCGAGGACAATTTCACGACGAGATCGTCGGCGCCGTCCATCCAGTCGCGGTCGCGCGGCCGGCCGTTGAGCGAGGCCGACAGATAGGTCGAGCCATGATAGGCGCCGCTCCGGCTCAGGATCAGCTTCTTCTCCGGCCGCCCCCGGACATTGTTGTAGAACTGCATGAAGCGCAACGCCGTCTCGACGGCCGAGGAGCCGCCGGTGGTGTAGAAGACATGGCTGAGATCGCCCGGCGCATGGCCGGCGATGCGCATCGCCAGTTCCGCCGACGGCGCGTTCATCGTGTACCACGGCGTGTTATAGGACAGCGCCATCGCCTGGTCGTACATCACCTTGGCCAACTCCTCGCGGCGGTGGCCGATATTGACGCACCACATGCCGGCCGGGCCGTCGATGAGCCGCTTGCCCGTGTTGTCGGTGATGTAGATGCCATCGCCTTCGCCAATCAGCGCCCGCGCCTCGGCGCCGACCGATCCGGCATATGGCCAGGGCTGGATGAGATGGCGCTTGGCCAGTTCGATCGCATCGCCGCCGCCGTCACCAGCCGTCTCGGTCGCTCTCAGGTCTCTTGCAGCCGCCATCATCGCCTCACATGCGTTTGATAAATTCCCACCAACACGAAGCTCAGTGCCAAGCTTGGAAATGTGGGCTTTCTTCACTTCATTTTGAATGGTCGTTCAATCAATATTGCAGAATTAGCGCTTGATTTCAATCGGCGGATGCGCGCATGATGAAAGAAAGCCGGCAAGCAAGGGGAACAAGCTGCCGGTGCAGCCGATGGGATGCCGCATGGCGGGACAGACCGAGCCAGCAACAGAGATCACACCCGGAGCCCTGCAATGACGGTGGCTGCGGAAGGGTCGCCTGCATTGCTGAGATCGCGGGCCAGACGAAATGCCCTTCTGCAATCCGAATCCGTCCAGGGCTTTGCCCTGATCAGCCCGACGTTCCTCTATGCCCTGATCCTTCTGGTGCTGCCGATCCTGGTGGTCATCGCCCATTCCTTCTGGACGCAGCACTATCTGACGATCGACCGCACCTTCACCCTCGAAAACTACCGCATTGCGCTGACCGAGCCGATCTATCGCGACCTGCTCTGGCGTTCGCTCTACATCTCGCTGACGGTCAGCTTCTTCACCGTCATCTTCGCCTACCCGATCGCGTTTTTCATCTCGTTCCATGGCGGCCGCCACAAGGGCCTGTGGCTCTTCCTGATCACCATTCCGTTCTGGACCAGCTATCTGCTCAGGGTCATGTCGTGGAAGGTCATCCTCGGCTACAATGGCGTCCTGAATTCGGGTCTGATGGGCCTCGGCATCATCGACGAGCCATCGACGGCCCTGCTCTACAACACGTCAGCCGTCATCATCACGCTGACCCATGCCTGGGCCGCTTTTGCCATCCTGCCGATCTTCGTGTCGCTGGAAAAGGTCGACCGCACCCTGATCGAAGCAGCCAAGGATCTCGGCGACGGGCCGCTGCGCTCCTTCCTGCGCGTCACCCTTCCGCTCTCGGCGCCGGGCGTCATCTCGGCCATCCTGATCGTCATGATCCCGACGGTGGGCGACTATGTCACGCCGCGCCTTGTCGGCGGCAAGGACGGCGTCATGATCGCCAACGCCATCCAGGCGCAATTCGGCAAGGCCGCCAACTGGCCGCTGGGCGCCGCCCTGTCGGTCACCACCATGCTGATAGTCACCCTGATGGCGGGCGCCACGGTCTTCATCATCCGTTCCGCGGCGAGGCTTGCCCGATGAAGGGATTCCGGCGTTTCCTGCCCGGCAACAGCTGGCTGGGGGTCTATGCCCTGCTCTACGTTGCCTTCCTCTATCTGCCGATCATCTTCCTGCCGATCTTCTCGATCAACACGTCCGCGACGCCGAAATTTCCGCTCTCGGGCTACACCCTGCAATGGTACGAAGACCTGCCGAGCACGCCGGCCCTCCTCGACGCCGCCTGGAACAGCCTGATCGTCGGCGTCTCGGCCGCCGTGCTCTCGACCACGTTCGGCATACTCGCCGCACGCGCCATCACACGCTATCGCTTCCCTGGGCGGCGCCCCATCAACGCCCTGATCATGGCACCGCTGGTGCTGCCGGAAGTGATCGTCGCCATCTCCATGCTGCTGGTGATGCTGCAGCTTGGCCTCAGCCTGTCACTGTTCACCGTCGTGCTCGGCCATATACTGGTCTGCATTCCCTATTCGATGACGGTGTTGATCTCCGGCTTCGAGGGGTTCGACCGCAGCCTGGAGGAAGCATCGGCCGATCTCGGCGAAAGCGCCTTCGGCACCTTCCGGCGGGTGACCTTGCCCATGGTGGCGCCGGCCATCATTTCCAGCCTGCTGGTCTCCTTCACCATCTCGCTCGACGAGTTCATCATCGCCTTCTTCCTCACCGGAACCGAGGCGACGCTGCCGGTCTATATCTGGGGCCAGTTGCGTTTCGCATCGAAGCTTCCCGGCGTGCTGGCGCTGGGCACGCTGCTGCTGATCGCCTCTTTCCTGTTGATGACCATTGCCGAAATCCTGCGCCGCCGCGCGGCCACGCGCACCCAGAATGACGGAGGCCTCTATGCCTGAGCGGTTCCAGGCCGAACGATCCCGCCAGACCGACCGGTCGATGATCGAGATCCGCAACGTCACCCGCAGTTACGGGGCATTCAAGGCGCTGGATGACGCTTCGCTGACCATCCGGGAGGGCGAGTTCTTCTCGCTGCTCGGCCCATCAGGCTGCGGCAAGACCACGCTGCTGCGCATGATCGCCGGCTTCGACAATCCGACCAGCGGCTCCATCGCCGTCGACGGCCAGTCCATGGAAGGCATCCCGGCCAACCGCCGCCCTTCCAACATGGTGTTCCAGAGCTACGCCATCTTTCCGCATCTCAACGTCGAGCAGAATGTCGCCTATGGGCTGAAGCGGCTGAAGCTTGGTGAGACGGAAGAAAAGCGGCGTGTCGACGAGGCACTGGCGCAAGTATCGCTGGTCGGGCTCGGCAAGCGCCGCGCCACCGAGCTTTCGGGTGGCCAGCGGCAGCGAGTGGCGCTGGCCCGCGCGCTGGTCATGCGGCCGAAAGTGCTGTTGCTCGACGAGCCGCTGTCGGCGCTCGACAAGAAGCTGCGCGAGCAGATGCAGATTGAATTGCGCCGCCTGCAGCAGGCGGTGGGCATCACCTTCATCCTGGTCACCCATGACCAGTATGAAGCGCTCGCCATGTCCGACCGCATCGCCGTCATGTTCGGCGGCAAGATCGCGCAGGTTGCCTCGCCCAAGGAAATCTACCAGCGGCCGGTCAACCGGCAGGTCGCCGACTTCCTCGGCGGCATGAATTTCGTCAAGGCCGAGATCGTGGAGGAGAATGGCGCCTCGATCGTCGTCGACACGCTGGGTTTCGGCCGCGTGAAGACCGACAAGCCAAAGGCCTTTGTGCGCAACGGAAGTGCCGCGACGCTCGGTATCCGACCCGAACGCCTCCGCGTCCTGTGGGACAATGCATCAGCCAAATTCGAGGTCGCCGGCAAGGTGGTCGAACGCCACTATTTCGGCGAGATCACCCATCTGATCGTCGAGATCCCCGGCCTGGAAAAGCCGCTGTCGGTCACCGAGACCAATGATTTCGGCGCCGACGATATTCCGGTGGGCACCTCGATCCGCCTTGCCTACGACCCGGAAGCACTGGTGGCGATGGCCGACTGAAGGCCGGAGATGATCTTTCGCGCGGCGATGCGCCCCGCCACGATCGCGCCCTCGATATAGCCGGGGAACGACGGCGACAGTTCCGACGACGCGAAATGCACCGGTGGCGCGCCATCAAGGATTGTCCGTTCGGCGTTGTTGGCCGTCACATCGACGATGAGGTCGCTATAGGCGCCGCCGCTCCAACGATCATCCGTCCAGTCGCGATAGCTGATGTCGAGAACATCAGCCGCCTCGGCGCCGAGCGCGGCCTCCAGTTTTGCCGTCAACTCCAAACGCAACGCAGCATCGCTGAGCTCACGCCAGCGCAGAGCCAGTGGGCCGCCGATGAAAACGACGAGCGCCGCATGGTCGTCATCCTTGCTGACGTCGCAGGCAAACAGCCCCGGCAGGTCGCGCCACATCACCATGCCGCTCAAGCCGCGGTCGCGCCAGAAGGCCCTGGCGTAGCGCACCAGCACCTTGATCACGGTTCCGCTTTGCCAGACGCCCAGCGCCTTCGCCAGTCCGGCCGGCAGCAGCGGCGAATATTCGATCTTGGATGCCATAACCGGCGGCACGGCGACCAGCACGGCGCGCGCCTCGATCGAGTCCGATGCGGTGACGACCCTTACATTTCCCGGCCCGCGTTCGATGCGCGTTGCGGGCATGCCGAGACGCAGCCGGTCACCGAGATCGCCAGCCAGATCATCCGCCAGCGCATGCATGGTCTCGCCAACGAAATACTGAAGCTCCGTCACCTCGTTGGTGATGCGGCGATCATTGTCGATGAGATGCCAGAGCGGCATCTTTTCCAGCGCCTGGCACCACAGCCCTTCGATCATCGACCGGAAGGCCGCCTTGACGTCGCGCGGATCGCTCTGCCGCTCCAGCCAGTCGGCGACGGTCAGGCCGGCGATGGATGGATCGTCCGGAGAAATCCGGTTCATGCGCTCGCGGATCGCCATCGATGCGGCGTATGTTCCTTCGGCCTCCGCCTCGCTCATCGGCGGTTGCGCCAAGAATTCCCCGTCGACATAGGTCTCGACCAGCGTCCGGCCGCGCGCGCTCACCAGCGCCATCAGTTCCGGCATGTCCTGGCACAGGAACTGCCCGCCGCTGTCGACGCGCTCGCCTAGGCCATTGTGCTTGGCCTCAACCCGCCCGCCGACGCGGTCGCGCGCCTCGAGCAGGACGAAATCGACGCCGGCTCTCTTCAATTCATGAGCCGCCGACAGTCCGGTGAAACCCGCGCCGACAATGACGACATCCGTTCGCTGGTTGCTCAATAGCCGGCCTTGATCTTCTCGAACTCGTCGACCATGCGCTTCTTCAGCTCCGGCGCCACAGGCTGCTGGAACAGCGTCTTGTCGAGGAACTTGCCGAGGTCGTCATAGCCACGATCAGCCAGCACCTTCTGGTCGATGGCAGCCATCCCGGCGCCATTGCCGTGACCATAGCCGAATGTCGTGACCATGTATTTCGACACATCGGGAGCGTTGACGGCATTGAGGAAATCATAGGCCTGGTCGAGCTTGCCGGGCGCGTCCTTCAAGAGAACGTAACCGCACACCCAGGTCGACATCCCCTCCCTGGTGTCGCGATTCATGGCGATGGGAACGCCCTGCTGGGTCATGGCGATCAGCGTCTGACCCCACCCCCAGGCGAGGTCGACCTCATTGCCGGAAAAGGCCTGGTCGATGTCGGTCGAGTCGGTCCAGTACAGGCGGATGTTCTTGTGCACCTGGCGCAGGAAATCGGATGCGTCCTTGAATTGCTGATCGGTCATCCTGGTCCAGTCCTTGAGGCCGATGACCAGGCTTGCCAGCGCATAGGCGTCGTCGACATTGTCGCCAATGGTAACGCGGCCCTTGAATTTCGGATCGGCGAAGATGCGCAACGACTGCGCCTCCTGCTGCGTCACGTGATCGGTCCGGTAGAGCAGTGCGGTGTTGCCCCAGTCAAAAGGCATGAACCAGGCCTTTCCGTCCTCGGTCGTGGCGAGATTCTTCATCGCCATGATGCCGGGATTGAGATCTTTCCAGCCTGATATCTTCGACGTGTCCAGCGGTTGCAGCATGCCCGCATCGCGCCACTTGCCTACGCTTTGCGAACAGGGGTGGGCAATGTCCGCCTTGAAGCCGGCCCGCATCTTCTCGAAGGCTTCGTCCTCGTCACCGAAGAAGGCGAAGGTCGGCTCGGCGCCGTTCTTGGCGGTGTAGGCGGCATGAAGGAGCGGATCCTCGTATCCAGACCAGTCGAACACGACGAGATCGCCGCCACCTTCCGCGAGCGCCAAGGCAGCGCCGGCGCCGATTGTACAGGCCGCGGCAAGGGCAAGACGGCGAAACATGGAATTCATGGCGCGAAACTCCCCCTTCGCGAAAACATCATGGCGAGGTTAGGAGAATTCTGCAACTTTGGCGAGCCCGCCCGCCGCCGTTCCGGCAGGCGGGCGGAAGAAGCGAAGCAGGTTCAATAGCCGGCTTTGATCTTCTCGAACTCGGCGATCATCTTGAGCTTCAGATCGGACGGAAGCGGCTGCTGGAACAGCGTCTTGTCGACGAACTTCTCCACGTCGTCATAGCCCTTACCCTTGAGCACAGCCGGATCGACACCGGCCATGCCCTTGGCATTGGCCTGGCCGTAGCCCCAGTCCTTGACCAGGACGTTGGCGATCGCCGGATCATTGACGGCGTTCAGATAGTCATAGGCCTTGTCGGTGTTGCCCGGCGCGTTCTTGAACAAAACATAACCGCAAACCCAGGTCGAAATCCCTTCATTGGTGTCGCGCTTGGCCTTGATCGGCGAGCCGGCCAGCGCCGACTGCACGGCGGCGTCGTTCCAGGCCCAGGCAAGGTCGACCTCACCGCCGGTGAAGGCCTGCACGATCTCCGTATTGTCGGTCCAGTAGAGCCGCACGTTCTTGTGCACCTGACGCAGGAAGTCTGATGCCTGCTTGAACTGGTCATCCGTCATCTTGGTCCAGTCCTTCAGGCCGATGGCCAGGCTGGCCAGCGCATAGGCATCGTCGACATTGTCGCCGATGGAGACGCGGCCCTTGAACTTCGGATCGGCAAAGGCCTTCAGCGACTGGATATCTTTTTCATCGACCTTTTCGGAATTGTAGGTGACCAGCGTGTTGCCCCAGTCCCACGGCATGAACCAGGCCTTGCCGTCATCGGTGGTGGCGAGATTTTTCATCGCCATGATGCCGGGATTGAGGTCTTTCCAGCCCGTGATCTTCGACGTGTCGAGCGGCTGCAGCAGGCCTGCCTCACGCCATTTCACCACGCTCTGCGAGCAGGGATGGCCGAGATCCGCCTTGAAGCCGGAACGTACCTTTTCGAAGGCCTCATCCTCGTCACCGAAGAAAGCGAAGGTAGGCGAGTCACCGTGCTTCTTGACGTAATCGGGATGGAAACCGGGGGCCTCGTAGCCCGACCAGTCGAACACGATCAGATCCTTGTCGGCCGCAATCGCGAGCGCCGCCGCTGAAGCCGCCAGTGTTGCGGCAAGGCCCAGGGTGAGTGCAAGGCGCCGAGTCATTGTCTTCATTGCTGTTCCATCCTCTTGATTTTTTTGGGTTATGTTACGTCGTTCCACCGCCGGTGGCAGTCGTTGGCGCAAAGTGCTTGGGAAACGCCGCCGCCAGGAATTCGTTTGCCGCCTGCAACGCGGTCTCGCGTGTGGTGTCCTCGGTTCCCATCATCAGGCGCAGCCACAGCCCCTCCAGCATGGCGCTGAGCGCCAGCGCCATGACCTGCGGCTCGAAGGCGTAGCCGCCGCTTTGTTTCAGCGTCGCGCAAAGGTCGATGTAGATGTTCTGGTAGACGGCATCGCGTGCGCTGCTCAGCGCCTGATAGGTCGGCCGTGATTTCGCCTCGCCCCAGAATGCGCACCATGCGGCAAGCTTGCGCTTGTTGCAGATCGAGCGGTCGAAATCGGCCGCGACCAGCGCATGAAGCTGGCGGGCGGGGTCGTCACCGGCTTTCTGCAGGGCGTTGCGCCAGTGCGTCGAATACTCGTCGTACATATGCTGCAAGGTGGCGACGAGCAGCTTCTCCTTGCTCTCGAAATGGAAATTGACGATGCCGCGCGACAGGCCGGCTCCATCGGCGACATCGGCCATCGTCGTCTCCGAATAGCCGCGCTTTGCCAGCGAATCGATTGTCGCCTCGATCAGCTGAAGCTGCCTGACTTCCTTCGATGCCTTTCGGCCGCGTTTCTCCTGTTCATTGTTCCTGGATGCGTCCAGGGGCCGCTCTTCGCGCGCTGCAGCTTTCATTGGTGCCGTCATGCTCCACATCGCCGGCTATCCCACCGGCTTCCATGCGCGAAGATGAGCGGGACGGTGCTCGCCACTGTCAAGAACCTTCTGCATCGCTTCCCAGGTTCGTATGTTCTTGTCGACATAGGCTGCGCCAACCACCGCCGCGATGGTTGGATAGAGCGAGCCTTTCAGCCTCTCCAACTCACCCCGCGCGACCCCTCGGTACCAGGGATTGCGGTCACGGATGGTGACGTCGGCAAAACCTGCCCGGCGCATCGCCCGCGCATAGCGCTCGGGCGACGCCATGGCGAAGGACAGGCCCTCGGCCGCGATATAGGCCTTCATTTCCGGCGATGGCTCGCCATCGTGCGAGATCATCCAGTTCGAGGCCGTAAAGACGCCGCCAGGTTTCAGCACGCGGAAGATTTCAGCGAACAAGGCGTCCTTGTCCGACACATGCACCAACGCGTCCTTGGAGAAGACGACATCGAACGCGCCGTCAGCAAAAGGTAGCGGCCCAGGTGCTGCCTGAACGAAACGCACGCGCCCGCCCAGCCCCTGCTCCGCCGCCCGCTGTGTGGCGGCCTCTATCACCGGCCGTTCGACATCGAAGCCGGTGACGTGCGCCGCGCCATGGCGCTCGACCATATGCAGGACAATACCGCCCGGGCCGCAACCTACGTCCAGGATCGTCTTGTCCCGCAGCGAAAAGCCTTCGAGCACCCTGTCGACTTCGTCCGGTCCGCCGGGCGACAGATACCCTTCGCCCCACAGCGCCTCCAGGAAGCGGATGGCGGTGTCGTCATACTCAGGCGCGGCGTCAGCCGTTTCGATCATCAGACCTTGGTCCCAAGTGTCGAATGCCCAGTGGACAGTGCTGGCAAAGCCTAGCGCATGAACGGGAAAACGCAATACCATTTGTTGAACATTCATTCAAAATGGCTGGACAGGTTATCGACCGCCGTGCCAGATTTCGCGCATTCGGGGAACGGATCACGCGAGAAAGCGGCGGTCACAATGAAGACTGGGCCAGCATGAAAGCTTGGGATGCGATCATCATCGGCGGTGGGCACAACGGCCTGGTCAATGCCTGCTATCTGCAGCGTGCCGGCCTCGACGTGCTGGTCGTCGAAAAGAACGACTGGGTCGGCGGTGCGGCGACCAGCCGCGAACTGACGTCGGGCTTCCTCTATTCCAACTGCTCCTATGTCTGCTCGCTGTTCCGGCCCGAGATCATGCGCGACCTCGAATTGCCGCGCTTCGGCCTGCAGGTCATCTCCTATGAGGGCGGAGCGGTGTTCACCCGCGGCGGCGACTACCTCGCCAATTACCGCGACCACGACGCGCATCGGCGCGAATTCGCCCGCTTCTCGAAACGCGACGCCGAAGCCTATGACCGCTACGCCCGCGACGTGACGCGGCAATGCCGCTTCATCCAGCCGCTACTGATGCGCACGGCGCCAGACCCGACCAGCCTGCGGCCTCGCGACCTCGGCGAACTACTCTATCTCGGCAAGAAATTCGCGGGGCTGTCGGCCGAGGAAATGGCGCTGACGCTGCGCTTCTGGACCATGTCGATCTCGGAATTCCTCGACGAATATTTCGAGACCGACGTCATCAAGGCCAACTTCGCTCTGTCGGGCATCATCGGCACCGCGCTCGGGCCGATGTCGCCAGGCACGGCTTACGTGCTGCTGCATCATTATATGGGCGAGGTCGATGGCTCGGTTGGCGCCTGGGGCTATGCACGCGGCGGCATGGGCGCGGTTACCAAGGCGCTCGCCGCATCCTTCAAGGCCTCTGGTGGAACCATCCGTACCGGCGCAGAGGTCGACCATGTGCTGGTGAGCCGAGGCAAGGCAAAAGGCGTGGTGCTGGCGGGCGGCGAGGAAATTTACGGCAAGCTCGTCGTCTCCAATGCCGACGTGAAGCGCACTTTCCTGAAGCTTGTCGAGGAGAAGGAACTGCCCGACATTTTCCTGCGCCGGGTGAAGAATTTCAAGATTCGCGGCTCCTCCGGTAAGGTCAACATAGCGCTCGATTCCCTGCCGGAATTCCCGGCGTTGCCCAAGGATTCACCGGTCTATCGCGGCGACATGCATTTCACCGATTCCATGGAGCGAATGGAGCGCGCCTATGATGACTGGAAGGCCGGGCGCTGGTCGTCCGATCCGTTCCTCGACATGGTCATCCCGACCACGCTCGACCCGACCATGGCGCCACCGGGAAAACACTTCATGAGCTGCTTCGTGCAGTATGCGCCGCCCAAGGTGAACGGCCGCGAGTGGACCGATGCCGACCGCGACGGCTTTGCCGAAAGCGTGATTGCGCAGATCGTTGAATATTCGCCCGGCTTCCGCGACCGCATCGTCCATATGGAGGTGCGCACGCCCCGTGAGATCGAGGCCGAGGTCGGCCTCACCGAAGGCAACATCTTCCAGGGCGAACTGACCTTCGACCAGTTGCTGTTCAACCGCCCGGTGCCGGGCTACGCGCAGTACCGCTCGCCGGTCGGCGGGCTCTATATGTGCGGCTCCTCCACCCATCCCGGCGGCGGCGTCATGGGCGCGCCCGGCCGCAATGCCGCCGCCGAGATCCTGCGCGACCTCGCCAAGTCCACCTCGCATATGAGCCCGGCCCATGACGTCATCTGACGCGATCATCATCGGCGGCGGCCACAATGGTCTTATCACTGCTGTCACGCTGGCGAAAGCCGGCCGCAAGGTGCTGGTGCTGGAAACCGCCGGCGATGTCGGTGGCGCTGCCCGCACCGAGGAATTCGCACCGGGCTTTCGCGTGTCGTCCATCGCCCATGTGCTGAACCGGCTGCACCCGGATGTGGTGAAGTCGCTGGAGCTGGAAAGGCATGGGTTGACCGTTACACGCGGGGATTTCGTGCCATCCGTGGCCCTTTCGAAGGACGGGCCACCGCTCATCCTGCATGGCGCCTATGGCGAGGTGCTGACCGGCGCCAGCCCATCCGAGCAAGCAGCCTGGAAGGGACTGCGCGCGCAGCTGCTGCGCTATGCCGGTATCCTGAAACCCTTCCTGGCGCGCCGTCCGCCCGATCTCGGCGGCATGTCGCTGCTTGAAACCGCCGCCCTCGGCCAGAGCGCCCTGGCGCTGAAGAAGCTCGGCAAGGAAGACATGCGCGATTTCCTGCGAGTGCTTCTGATGAACGTCGCCGACCTGCTCGACGAGCAACTCGAGGATGACCGGCTGAAGGGCTTTCTCGCCTTCGACGCCACGCTTGGCAGTCATCTCGGTCCGCGATCGCCGACCTCGCTGCTTGGCCTCTACTATCGGCTGACGGGGGAAGCGGGCGGTGCCGTCGGCGCGCAGATCATGCCGAAGGGCGGCATGGGCGCGGTCATATCGGCCATTCGCGCCGCGGCTGAAAAGGCCGGCGTGATCATCCGCACGGCGACACAGGTGGCGAAGATCGTCGTCGAGAACGGCCGCGCTGTGGGCGTCACCCTCGACAATGGCGAGGTGCTCGGCGCCAGGACGATTGTCTCGGCCATCAATCCGGCGACCACCTTCCTCGATCTTGTCGGTCCGCACGAGATCGACACCGGTTTTGTCCGAAAGATCAGGAACATCCGCATGAAGGGCGATGCGGCCAAACTCAATCTGGCGCTCGACCGGCCGCCGCAATTCACCGGTGTGGACGCCGCCGATCACAAGGGCCGCCTGGTCATCGCGCCCTCGCCCGATCATGTCGAGCGTGCCTTCAACCCGTCGAAATACGGCCAATTCTCCACCGAGCCGGTGATGGAAATAACGCTGCCCAGCCTTGCCGATCCGTCGCTCGCGCCCAGCGGCGCCTGCGTGCTGTCGGCGGTGGTGCAATACGCCCCCTACGCTCTCAAGGAGGGCTGGGATGCCAGCAAGCCGAAATTCCTCGAGGCGATCATGGCGCAGCTTGAATCTTACGCGCCAGGGATCGGCAAGACTGTCGTCCATGCCGAGCTTTTGACGCCGGCCGATATCGAGACGCGCTATCGCATGCCGGGCGGCCATTGGCACCACGGCGAGTTGCAGGCCGACCAAATGCTGATGTCGCGCCCCGTTTCGGGCTGGTCGGGCTACGACACGCCGATCGAAGGGCTGTTCCTCGCCGGCGCCGGCTCGCATCCGGGCGGCGGTGTTTCGGGCGCTCCTGGCTTGAACGCAGCTCGGCGTATCATTGCGATGAAGGGCTAAGGAAATGGCGCGGACAACCACAAAGAAGCTTGTTCCTGAGAACACTGCCCCGGCCGTCTCCGCCCGCACCGCCGCCCAGGCTCATTTCCGCACGCTGCGTCTCGGCACGCCATTCCAGCCGCGCATCGACGCGCTGGCCAAGACCCAGGACTGGTACAACTGGTCCGGCTATCGCGCGCCGCATTCGCTGTGGGACGAGGAACTCGAATACTTCGCCATCCGCAGCCAGGCCGCCCTGTTCGACATCTCCCCGATCACGAAGTACCGGATCGAAGGTCCGGGCGCGGAAGCCTACCTCAATCGGGTCAGCTTGCGCGACGTGGCAAAACTCAAGCCCGGCCGCGTCCACTACACCGCATGGTGCGACGACGCCGGCTTCGTCCTCGACGACGGGACATTGTTTCGCCTGTCGCCAACACGATTCCGGCTGTGCTCGCAGGAACGGCATCTGCCCTGGCTCCTCGACAGCGCCATCGGTTTTGATGTCACCATCGAGGAAGAAACCGAGGCCGTTGCCGGTCTCGCCCTGCAGGGGCCGACCTCCTTCGCCGTGCTGCGCGATGCCGGATTCGCGGGCATCGAGAAACTCAAGGTGTTCGACCTCGCCGATTTTCCGCATGACGGCAGTACGGTCACTATCTCGCGCACCGGCTTCACCGGCGATCTCGGCTATGAGTTGTTCGTGTCCGCTGACAAGGCGCTCAACCTCTGGGACCGGCTGATGAACGCCGGCGAGCTGCGCGGCATTCGCGCCATCGGCTATACGGCGCTCAACCGCGCCCGGCTCGAAGCCGGGCTGATCGTCGCCAATGCCGATTTCACCACCGCCGAGCACGCCGTCCGCGCCGACCGCTTGCGCATGCCCGACGAGATCGGGCTCGGCTTCATGATCGATCTTGAGAAGGGACACTTCAACGGACGCCGCGCCATCCTCGAAGCACGGGCGAAACGCAAGCCGCGCCATGTGCTGGTCGGGCTGGAGATCGAAGGCAACATCCCGGCCGAACACGCCATCGTCTACCACAAGAAAAGCAGGGAGGTCGGACTGGTCAGCGCCGCCATGTGGTCGCCGATGGCCAAGCGCAACGTCGCCATCGCCTCGCTCGAGCGACCATTCGGTGATACGATGGTCGAAGATCTCTGGGTCGAGATCTACGCGATGCGCGAGTTGCAGTACCAGAAGCTGATGAAGCGGGCCAAGGTGGTGGCGCGGCCGTTCATCAAGCTCGACCGCCGCACAGCCAATCCGCCGGCGGATTTCTGACATGGCGAACGATGCCGACAAGAAGCAAGGAGATGGGCGGCAAGACGATGGGGAAGCCGCCGAGCAGTGGGAACTGGTCAACACGCCGCTTGGCGAAAAATGGTCGGGCCGCACGCGCTATGCCGCTGCCATGTTCTTCTACAAGCGTGAAGAGATGAGCGCCGAGACGCTGGAAGTCTACCGTATCTGCGCCCGGCTGGATTCGGAAGACCCGCTGCCGATCATCCGCGATCGCGGCGTCGGCAGGGATTGGCTGAAGCGCATCGGTTTCGAATAACCGCGCAGCTCATCATCCTACCCTATCGTCTTGTCCAGCATACCCAGCCAGTTGCGATAGGCGATCTTTTCGATCAGCGCACGGCCAAAACCACGCGCCGCGAACGCATCGAGCAGCTTCGGCAGGCCTGTGACGTCGCCGATGACCGCTGGGATCATGGCGCCGTCGAAATCCGAGCCCAGGCCGACGCCATCTTCCCCCAGCGCCTGCAGCAGCGAATCGACGTGGCGCACCATGATGTCGAGGCTGGTGTCGCTGTTCATCCTGCCGTCTTCGCGTAGGAAGCCGGTAGCGAAGTTCAGCCCGACCATACCGCCGGACTCGCGGATGGCGCCGAGCTGCCATTCGGTGAGATTGCGCGAATGGCCGCAGATCGCATGCACGTTGGAGTGGGTCGCGACCAGCGGCGCATCGCTGATGGCAGCGACATCGCGAAAACCCTTCTCGTTGAGATGCGAGAGGTCGATCATGATCTTCAGCTGGTTGCAGGCCTTGACCAGTGCCTTGCCGGCATCGGTCAGTCCAGGCCCGGTGTCCGGCGACGATGGAAAGCGGAACGGCACGCCGTGGCCGAAGGCGTTCGGGCGGCTCCAGACGATGCCGAGGGAACGCAGGCCCGCTGCATGCAGCACGTCGAGCATGGTGAGCTCAGGATCGATCGCTTCGACCCCTTCGATATGGAACACCGCCGCGATCGAGCCTTGCGCCATGGCATTGCGCACATCGCCGGCACTGCGGCAGACGGTGAGCGCCCCGGCCCGCTCCAGCCGGAACAGAATAGAGGCCATCGCAATGGTCGAGTTGAGCGCGTCGGCGCGCGGAACTTCCGGCGGCAAGGGCTCGGTATCGCTCGGCGCCAGCGGTACAGCGCGCCTGGCCTTTTCCACGGGCGGCGGAAAGATCGCGAACATGCCGCCGGCAAATCCACCCTTCTTCGCGCGCGGCAGGTCGATATGGCCGCCCTGTGTTCCCTCGATGAACAGCCCTTCGACGTTCGTGTCCTTCGAATTGTAGAGCCGCAGCAGCGTGTCGTTGTGGCCGTCAAAGACGGGAACGAGGTCGGGTTCGGTCATGAGGGGATCATTCGGTTCGATTTGTCGGCGACTGCCTGCGATATATCATATCTACTTAGGCAAGATGGACCACCCGCGCAAATGCCAGATCCATATTGCCGTTATGACCAGTCATATCATCAGCATTTTTGTCGCCGACAAAATCTCCGCGAACTTACTGTTTCAGCACGTCCGCCCATTCCGGATGGCGGCGAAACTGGGCATTGGCGAATGGGCAAAGCGGAATGATCTTCTTGCCCGCCGCCCGCGCATCCTCGACGGCGCGGGTGACGAGGCGAAGCCCCGCCCCCTGACCGCGAAATGCGTCGGGCACTTCGGTGTGGTCGATGATGATCTGGTGTTCACCGATCTTGGTGAAGGTCATCTCGGCCTCGGCGCCGTCCGGTCCGCGTAGCACATAACGGCCTTTCGAACCGCGATCCTCGAGTTCGATCTCCGGCAATTGGTCAGGCATGGTTCAGGCTCCTTCAACGGGCGCGCCGGCGAAGAACCGCCGTGCCGCTTCGATTTCATTCGGCCGCACCTCGTGCCCGCCCTCATGCCACTCCACTGTGACATCGGCGCCGTCGGCACGCAAATAGGCTTCAAGCCGCGTCGTCAGGGTTGGCGGACAGATCGGGTCTCGCTTGCCCGCGGTCAACAGGATGCGGCGGCCAGAGAGACTGCCTTTCACGTCCGGTGCGAACGGGATCAGCGGATGCATCAGCACCGTGGCATCGAACCGCTCCGGCGCGGCAAACACCACCGACGCCAGGATGTTGGCCCCGTTGGAGTAGCCCAGGCCGAGAACGGAAGATGGCTTCGCCGCCTCGACATTGGCCTTGATGAAACCAGCCATCTTGTCTGTCGCCCGCGCCAGGTCGGCCATGTCGTAGACGCCCTCGCCGGTGCGGCGAAAGAAGCGCGCGGCACCATGCTCGGAAACATCGCCGCGCGGCGAGATGATGGTTGCCTGGGGCGCGAGATCGCGCCCCAGTGACAGAAGCTGGTTCTCGTCGGCTCCCGTGCCGTGGAAGACGAAGAGCAGCGGGCCGCCTGGCGAACCGGGCAGCACCTTGTGGATGTAAGCGTCCTTGCTCATGGTCTGATCCTCAATCTTCGAGTTTCTGCAGATGCTGTTCCAGATAGGGCCGCAGATGCTGATGCTGCGACGGCAGTTTCAGCGCCTCGCCCAGATGAGCCGTATCCTCGTCGCGGTCGAAACCCGGCTCGTTGGTGGCGACTTCGAACAGCACGCCGCCCGGCGTGCGGAAATAGATCGCCCAGAAATAGTCGCGGTCGATCACCGGCGTCACCTGGTATCCGGTGTCCATCAGCGCCTTGCGCACCTCAAGCTGCTTGGCACGGCTCTCGACGGCGAAGGCGACATGGTGGACGGAGCCAGCGCCAAGGTTGGCGAAGCCGGCACCCGGCAGCGATTCGATATCGACGACATCGGCGCCATTGCCGTTCTTCACCGCCAGACGCTTGACGTTGCCGGAGGCATCGACCTCCTCATAGCCCATGAATTTCAACAGCTCTTCGGTCGCGCCGCCGTCCTTCAGCCGCAGCGATACGGAATGAAAGCCGCGGATCGCTTCGTCGGAGGGAACGCTGCCTTTCACCCATGGCGCGCGCGGGTCGTTCTTCTCCTCGACCAATGCGAAGCCGTCGCCATCCGGCCCCGTAAATGCAAGGCGCTTCTCGCCGAAGGTCTCCTCGCGGGAGAGCCCCGCAACACCTTCGTCGGCAAAACGCTTTTCCCAATAGGCGAGCGTACCTTCCGGCACCGAATAGACGGTAGTGCCGACCTCACCGACTCCATGGCGCCCCTTGCCTATGTTCGGGAAGGGAAAGTAGGTCATCACCGAACCGGGCGTGCCAACCTCGTCGCCATAGTAGAGGTGGTAGACATCGGGCGCGTCGAAATTGACGGTTTTCTTGACCCGGCGCAGGCCGAGCGTGTTGGTGAAGAACGTATTGTTCTGGCGCGCATCGCTGGCCATCGACGTGACATGATGCAGGCCCTTGATCTGATCGAGCATTGTCTTGCTCCTTCCCTTGGTGTTTGTGCGGCCCTCGCCGCTGTCCACGCCAATATGAGGGTTGGCCCGTCCCCGGCAAAGGCGGCAAACACAGAATGGACTGTGCTGTAAAAGTGAACGATGAAATGTCTTTTGTTCACCATTCTGATGATGCCTCTGGCTCGGACTATTGCCTGTCTGAGGCTTGCCTCGGCGTTGGATTTCGGTTCCATGGGCGCGCCCGGATGAATGGAGGATGCAGCGATTGGCCCGTGGAAGCAGACGCCCGAATGTTCTCCTGATCACCTGCGACCAGTGGCGCGGCGATTGCCTGTCGGCTGCAGGGCATCCGGCGGTGAGGACGCCGAATGCCGACGCGCTGGCCGCCGAAGGGGTGCTGTTCAAAAGGCACTATGGCGGGGCGGCCCCTTGCTCGCCGGCACGCGCCTGTCTCTACACCGGCCTCTACCAGATGAACAACCGCGTCTGTCGCAACGGCACACCGCTCGACGCGCGCCACGGCAACATCGCGCTGCACGCACGCGGCCTCGGCTACGATCCGACGCTGTTCGGCTATACCGATGTGTCGCTTGATCCGCGCATGCTGGCGCCGGGTGATCCGAGGCTGAGAAGCTACGAAGGCGTGCTGCCAGGCTTTACCGTGCGCCAGCTTCTGCCCGAGCATCAGAAACCATGGTTGTCCTGGCTCAAGGCGCGCGGCCTCGATACAACAGCGGGCTCTCCCGGCATTCATCGCCCCGTTGATGAGCGCCATGGGCACAGGAACGGTGCCGTCGGCAATGGACCGCCGGTCTATTCGAAGGACGAAACCCCGGCTGCCTTCATAGCCGGCGAGTTCATCCGCTGGCTTGGCGAACAGGAGCGCGATACGCCATGGTTCGCGCACCTCTCCTTCATCAGCCCGCACCCTCCCTTCATCGTGCCTGCCCCATACAACACCATGTACGACCCGGCCGAAGGCTCGGCTTTCCGCCGCGCCGAAAGCTGGCAAGCGGAGGCGGCGCGACATCCCTATCTTGCCTATGATTTGAGCCGGCAGGACCGGGGCAAGTTCCTCCCCGGCACATCGGGCAAGGTGCACGACTGGAGCGACGATGATTTCCGCCGCATCCGCGCGATCTATTACGGCATGATCTCGGAGGTCGACGCGCAGCTTGGTCGTATCTGGCAGGCTATCAAGGCCGCCGATGCCTGGGACGACACCATCGTGGTGTTGACCTCCGACCACGCCGAGATGATGGGCGACCATTTCATGCTGGGCAAGGGCGGCTTCTTCGACGGCAGCTATCATATCCCGCTGATCGTCCGCGACCCTCGCCATGGCAAGACGGGCGGCACGTGCGTCGACCACTTCACCGAGGCTGTCGACATACTGCCGACGCTGCTCGACCTGCTCGGCGAAGCTCCGCCGCCGCATCTCGACGGGGCATCGCTGAAGCCGTTCATGGAAGCCAAACAACCCCGAGGTTGGCGTGACGCCGCGCATTGGGAATTCGATTTCCGCTCGATTGGCGATGGTCGCGCCGAACGCCATTTCGGCATCACCTCGCGCCAGTGCAACCTCGCCGTCATCCGTACCGAAAAATTCAAATATGTGCACTTCGGCGGCGGCCTGCCACCGCTTCTGTACGATCTGGAGAAGGATCCCTGCGAGTTGAACGATGTCGCTGGCGATCCGGCCTATCTGTCGGTGCGGCTGGAGTTCGCCGAGCGGCTGCTCGCCTGGCGAGCCGAGCATCTCGACCAGTCACTGGCGCTTGCCGAACTGACGGACGACGGCGTCGCCGGCAAAGTCGCGACCCTGCCAGCTGTCGTGGCCTGACATGAAAGGACCCGCGCCGTTGCCGGCACGGGCCCTTTCATCAAGGCAAGCGGTGGTTACTGCGTCACGGTCAGTCGCTGCTTGTCGCGGTTTTGCGTATAGCTGTTCTTGTCATAAGCCGCCTGGGCTTCGAGCTGCTCCTTGGTGAAGGTCGTGTAGAGATACTTCTTGCCGTCCTTGTCGGTCATGAACTTCAGATTATCCATCCCCACGGCCACTTCCTTCTCGCCTATGCCCAGGAAGCCACCGACATCGATAATCACTGCATCAGGCTTGCTGTCGGGCGTGAGCACGACGTCGCCGATCTCACCCACCTTGGCGTCGTTGGCGCCATAGACGGTGGTGCCTTTCAGATCCTCGCCGCGGATTTCACCGATCGGCATTTCCGTCAGCGCTGACTTGTCGATTGCGGCGGTCTGTGTCTGGTCAGGCGCGGTAGCGTCGGGCGCCTGGGCGGTCTTGTCGGCCGGAGCCACTGCCGGCGCTGAGCTGTCGGACGGTACCGCTGCCATGGGCGCGGGGGCCGCCGGTGAGTTGGCCGCTGTTGTCGCCGGGGCCGGATCATAGGCCTTGCGGTTGAAATCGGGCTGCGCCTGCAGTTGTTCCTTGGTGGTCTGCGCGACCAGCCAACGCTCACCATTCTTCTCCGCCCACTGGGCCTTGCCGAAATCATAGGCGACGTTCTTGGCCCCCAGGCCAAGGAAGCCGCCGACGCCGATAACCAGGGCTTCTGCCTTGCCGTCCTTTGCCAGCACGATGTCATTGACGCTGCCTATGTTCTGGGCGTCATCACCGGTGCCATTGTAGACTTTCTGGCCAACGATGTTTGTGGCGAGATTGCCCTCGGCACGCTTCACGGGCTCGGCAGTGGGGGCTTGCGCGGTATCCGTGCCCGCCGCCGGTGCCTTGGTGTCAGTCGACGCTGCTGGTGCGGCCGGTGCTGGAGCATAAGCCTTGGCGTCGAACTCGGCCTGCGCCGTCAGTTGCTCCTTGGTGGTCGGCGCGACCAACCAGCGGTCACCGTTCTTTTCGACCCACTGCAGCTTGCTGTAGTCGAAAGCAACATTCTTGGCGCCTACGCCAAGGAAGCCACCGACACCGATAATCACGGATTGCGCCTTGCCGTCCTTGTCGAACACCACATCGCTGACCTTACCGATGTTCTCGGCATTGTCGCCAATCCCATTGTAGACGCTCTCGCCAATGACGTTGGTGACGAGGCTGCCTTCGGCCCGCTGCACAGATCCGGCGGGGGCCTGGACTGCCGGCGTCTGGGCGGGTGCCGGCGTTGTGGCCGTCTGCGCGTACGCGCCTGTCGCAATCAGCGTGGCGAGCGCGGTCGTGGCTAAAAGGGTGCGGATCATGATAGTCTCTCCTGGTGCGTGATTTCATGCGCGCCGCGTCCGGCTGAACCGTCGCTGGGAAGGCCGGACGCGGCATCTTCTACGTGTTCACAACGTCGTGACCACGCTGTTGTTCCGACAAAACCCGCCGACACGGCCCATGCGCTCCACACCCGATTGCGGGGGGGAATTCGCGCCCTGAAATAGCCCGCCGGCGGAACCTTTCTCCGCCATGCCCGTTTCAGCCTGCGGCTGGGCTTGTTCCGGCCATATTGTTTATTTGAGAATGCGGAGCGGAGCATGCGGTTTGCGGCGGTGCTGAACCAGGACGGCGGCACTTTGCGCACGACCGACCTCGCCGGTTTCTCCCAGCGCATGAGGCAGACCCTTGAAGCGGCCGGTCACTCCGTCGATCTCGATGTCGTCGCCGGCAAGGATGTCGTCGCGGCGCTCGACGGCGCGGCGTCGCGACGGGGGATCGATATTGTGCTGGCCGGTGGAGGCGACGGCACCATCTCGGCGGCGGCAGCCCGGCTGATGGGCAAGAACAAGGCGTTGGCGATTTTGCCTGCAGGCACCATGAACCTGTTCGCGCGCGGGCTCGGCATTCCCCAGACGCTCGATGCCGCACTGGAATCTTTTGTCGACGGCGACGTAACGGCGGTGGATATCGCTACCGCCAACGGTCGTCCGTTCGTGCATCAGTTCTCGATCGGCATGCATGCCAGGATGGTGCAGCGCCGCCAGAACATGGCATTCGGTTCACGTCTGGGGAAGATAAGGGCCTCCGCACAGGCTGCCTGGGCAACGATCAACAATCCGCAGGCAATGAAGGTGACGCTGACGGTCGGCGAAGCCGAGATCGTCACCCGCACCACCGCCATCGGCGTTACCAACAATCTGTTTGGAGAAGGCCACCTGCCCTACGCGGACGATCCCGCGGGTGGCGTGCTTGGCATCTATGTCACGGTGGCCGAACAGCGCCGCCATCTGCTTAAGTTCTTCTTCAACATGGCGCGCGGCAAATGGCGCGATAATGAACATGTCGAGATTCTCCAGGCCGACCGGGTGGTGGTGAAAGTTCATTCGCCCGCGAAGAAATATCGGGCGGTGATCGATGGCGAACTTGTCAGGCTTGATCGGGAAACAACGATCAGGATCCATCCCGGGGGCCTCAATGTGCTGGTACCCGCACGCAATGCGCAAGCTGAGGCTGCGTGATGCGATCCAGGTCCGCGGAAGCTCTAGCCTTGGAGGACGCTGTCCTGCCGGCTCGTCGGCGATTTGATCACCTCGCCATGGGTTTCAGCCAAGCTCCACGTCATGTTCAGCCTCCATACTGCTTGGCTCAGGCAGGCGCGTCTAAAAAAACATGTTCGGGTAACGGTTCCGCGCTACGAAGGGTAAAGGCTGCGGGAGCGACCCCGCGCCAACGGACAGAGGTAACCACGAAAGACGGCAAGACGGGGCAATGGGGATCTGGTGGACAATACGATTGAGGGCGCGCCGGGCCTACCGGCCGAGGTCTTTCGCGCGGTAAGTGACAGGGATCGGCTGTCCGTGCTGCATGGGCTGGAGATGCTGGATACGGCAGCCGACCCTGATTTTGATCGCATCGGCAATCTTGCGGCATCGGTGATGCAGGCACCGATCGCGCTTGTCACGCTGCTCGATCTGGACCGTCAATGGTTCAAGTCCTGCGTCGGGATCGACGAAACCGAAACGACGACCGACATATCGTTCTGTGCCCACGCAATTGCCGCAGGCGATGAACCGCTGGTGGTGACCGACGCCACGCTCGACCCACGTTTCATGACCAATCCGCTGGTTACCGGCAAGCACCACGTCCGTTTCTATGCCGGGGCTCCGATGGTGGTGGCGGGCGCGCGGATCGGCACGCTGTGCGTGCTCGACCGCAAGCCGCATGCGTTCCCGTCAGCCGCCAAGCTCGATCAATTGAAGGCGCTGGCCGGCCTCGCCGCCAGCCTGTTCACGTTGAAGGACGCGACACGCAGCGGCGCCATTGCCGAGGCGGCACTGGTGCGCGAGGAAAAGCGGCGCGCCATCGCGCTCGACGCGGCTTCGCTCGCCAGTTGGGCCTGGGACATCCGCACCGACATGATCGAATGCGATGTCTTGATGTCGGAACTGTTCAACCTGCCGCGTTCGACCCGGTTGCGGGCACGCGATATCCTGACCGCCATCGATCCGCGCGATGTCTACCAGACGGAAACCCGCTTCCGCGACGCCCTGACCGGCAGCGACGACTATTTCGGCGAATACCGGGTGAAGGGCTTCTCCCCGCCGCGCTGGCTCGCCACGCGCGGGCGCGTCATCGAACGCGATGGCGACGGCAAGCCGACGCTGATCTTCGGCGTCAATTACGATATCACCGAGCGCAAGCTCGGTGACGAACGGCAACGGCTCTTGCTGCGCGAGCTCAATCATCGCGTCAAGAACACGCTGGCGACAGTCCAGGCACTGGCAACGCAGACGGTCCGGCACGCCCGCCAGCCGAGTGAATTTCTCGAGGCATTCGGCGCCCGGCTGCAGGCGCTTGGCGTCGCCCATGGTCTTTTATCGGATCGCGAGTGGCGCGGCATCGGCATCCGCGAACTCGTGCAGATCGAAGTGAAGCCGTTCGACAACGCCGCCCAGCCACGCATGAAGATCACCGGCGCCGATCTGTTGCTCTCACCCGACCAGGCGGTCGGACTTGGCCTGATCCTGCATGAACTGGCCAGCAACGCGCTGCAATATGGATCGCTGTCGGTGGCGGCCGGCAGGGTGGATCTCGACTGGAAGACGCAAGGCAAGAAGGGTGACCGTCGCCTGATGCTGACCTGGCGCGAAAGCGGCGGTCCTGCGGTCACCCCGCCGGAACGCCACGGCTTCGGTTCAATCCTGATCCGTCGCAGCCTGGCCAAGGTCATCTCCAGCGAGGTGACGCATGAGTTCAGGCCAGAGGGCGTTTATGCCGAGATATCCATGCCGCTGGAGGATTTGACGAAATAGCCAGCGCTATTTCGCCTCGCCATCATCACGGTCATCCGCGCCGGGCTTCACGTTTTCACGGTAGATGGCGTAGGCGGCAAGGGCCACCGCCGGACCCAGAATGACGCCCAGACCACCCTTCCCCTTGAGCAGCGTCGGCAACACCGCAAGTGCTGCTGCAATGCCGATCGCCTTCAAGTCCGCGTCGCGCCGTTGCGCGCGGCGGCGCGCGCGCGCGCCGGACGACAGCTGGTGGACAAGCAGTATCAGCCCGGCGACCACCAGGAAGCCGGCCCCAAAGCCCAGCGAGGCGGCTATCGATCCGTAGCGACCGGCCGTCCAGACATAGGCCGCTCCGACCAGGAACCCGAGACCGCAGAGCGCCGCCAGGGCGGCAACCGCATAGATGATCGCCGCGGTGCGTGCGCGGCGAATGGCGGCCAACGTCTCGCCGGAGGCGAAACCCGAAATAAGCGATGCCAGCATTCCCACGGGAATTAGCGCCGCGCGAGAAGCGCAAACAGGAATCCGACCCCGGCTGCGATAGCCAGTGACGTCACGGGCTTTTCGCGCACGCTGGCCAGCAGCTGCGCCTCGACATCCCTGGCGTTGCTGCGCAAATTGTCGAAGGCTGCCTCGCCCTGGGCACGCAACTGCTCGACACCTTCCGTCGCCGCGCGGCGGGCTGTCCCATAGCCATGTTCGCCGGTCTTGGCCAACTGCTTGGTCAGTTTTTCGATATCGGCCTTGAGCTGCTTGATATCGGCTTCAAGGTCTGGATTCGTCCTGCTTTCGTTAGCGGTCTTTCCAGTGGCAGTGGCCATTGCTTAACTCCTTGCGTTTGCTTTGATTTCAAACGTTCGATGGACATCAAGGTTCCGAAGCGGCGTGCCCAGGCCCTGAAATCATGCTGGTCTGATGAAAGTGTGTTTCCGAAGCCGAGTCCAGCCGTGATTTGGCTTCAGGTTAACACTGTCAGATCAGCGGCCGGCGCCCCTCGCTCAATCCCTCCCAATGGGCGAGTTCCTTGAGCCCTTCATTGTCGACCACCTCGCAGCCGCCATCGCGCCAGAGGATCAGTTTACGGTCCATCAGCTTGCGGATCGTCTTGTTGGTGTGAACCAGCGAGAGGCCGAGCGTATCGGCAATGTGTTGCTGCGTGATCGGGATCCGGACGGATTGCTTGCCGTTGAGGCCTACCACCTTGGCCCGGCTGCTTATGAAGGAGATGAGGTAGGCGGCGCGCTCGATCGCACTGCGACGGCCAACGCTGAGCAGATTTTCGTCCAGCATGCGCTCCTCTCGCGACGCGATCCATGTGATGTCGTAGGCGAGCCCTGGATGATTGCGGTAGAGTTCGTGCAGGGACTCGCGCTCAAAGACGCACAGAAGCATCGGCGACAACGCCTCAACGGAGTGCTGCATCTCTCCCATGACGCTGCCTTGCAGGCCGATGAGATCGCCCGGCATCAGATAGTTGAGGATCTGGCGGCGGCCATCCGACAAAAGCTTGTAGCGGAAAGCCCAGCCCGAAAGCACGGTGTACAGGTGGGCGCTGTGGCTGCCCTCGACCAGCACCGTGGCGCCCTTGTCGACGGCAAGCTCGCCCTTCTTGAACTTGCTGATGAAGACGAGTTCCTGCTTTTCGAACTCGCGGAAGACCGGCAACGGTCGAAGCGGACAGTTCTCGCATGGATACTGGCGGCTGGATAAAGAACGACCGTTCTGGCCCGACATTTCGACCCCTCTCCGAAAACGCTGCCCCTCTTCGAGAGAGTTGGTTTCAAACGCGTCGCGGGGATCGTGGTTCCACCATCTGCGCCCGGCATGTCTTTTTTAAATGACAGGATGCCAAATAGCGATCATGACTCCCTGGCTTCAGGGAGACATTGCTGCGTGCCACCATTGCTTGACGGACTGCGAATTCTGGTCTTGGAGGATGAATTCCTGATCGCCATGGATGTCGAGCAGCTGTGCCGCGATTATGGCGCTGGCGAAGTGGTGATCGCCCGCGACCTGGCGGAGGTCGATCAGCAGAACGTCGCCGGGCGCTTCGATGCCGCCATCGTCGATCTCATGCTGGGCGGAGCCTCCACGCTCGATTTCGCCTCGGGGTTGCGGGAAACCGGCCTCCCCTTCGTCTTCGCCTCGGGTTATTCGGACGTCGATGAGATCAAGGCGTCCTTTCCCGGCATCAGGCTGGTCACGAAGCCCTATTCGGGAGAGGATCTTATCCAGGCTGTAGCGGCCGCCTGCGGCCGTACGCCGGCTAACTGACACCCGATGACCGACATATCTTGATTGCTGGGCGGTACGATCACGATCCCGCCTGGCTGGCCACGCCTCAGCTTCCCGGCGTGCCCATCACCTGGGCGGAGATCGCATCGGGGCCGTACTCATCCTCGCCGGAAATCTTCAGGATCTCCTGCAGCCGCGTGCGGGCTCGACTGACGCGGCTCTTGATTGTTCCGACCGCGCATCCGCAGATCTCGGCGGCTTCCTCATAGGAGAAACCCGACGCGCCGATGAGGATGATGGCTTCGCGCTGGTCCTCGGGCAATTGTTCGAGCGCGCCGCGAAAATCCTTCAGGTCGAGCTGACCGTGCTGGGCTGGATGAACCGCCAGTCTTGCCGTCATGATGCCATCGCTATCCTGCACTTCGCGGCCGCGCTTGCGCATCTGCGAATAGAATTCGTTGCGCAGGATGGTGAACAGCCAAGCCTTGAGATTGGTGCCGGGCTGAAAGCTTTCATGCTTGTCCCACGCCTTGACCAGCGTCTCCTGCACCAGATCGTCGGCCTTGTCGGCATTCTGCGTCAGCGACACTGCAAAGGCGCGCAGACTCGGGATCGACCCGAGCAGATCGGTCTTGAAGCCCTGAGAGACGGCGGCCATGCCTCAGTCCTTCTTCTGCGCGGGTTCTGCCTGTTCCAGCTGGCTGAGCAGCTGGGCGAAGCGATCCGGCACATCGTCGGAGACCAGCTCGTCATAATACTGCTTGAGTTTGCGACCAATTTCCGAGTTCGGCCCGAGTGGGTCTCCGGAACCATCCCGGCGCCTTTCGACGGCGCCAGCCATTGTCTGTTTCATCATATCCTTCATTTCGCCCTTTATTCCCCAGCTGCCAGGCCGCCATACTACACAACACAAGGCAAGCGGCACCCTTGTCTGGTCGCCCATCCCAACCCCAGAACGCCTTCCCCGCATATTAGTTCCGCCGAAGCCCGGAACTTTTTCCAAGACACTGCGTTTGCTGTTCCGAGGCTTGCAATCGGCTTGACCTGCAAACTATGCAACCACGTCATCTGAGGGAGACGTCCATTATGAGTTTATCCGCAACCATCGCTCCGCACCTGCCGTTCCTGCGCCGCTTTTCGCGGGCAGTCTCCGGATCGCAGGAGAGTGGCGACGCGCTGGTCGCCGCGATGCTTGAAGCCCTCATCACCGATGTCGACATCTTTCCGGAAGCATCGAACGACCGCATCGCACTCTACAAGATATTCGCCAAGCTCTTCACCTCCGTTGCCATCCGCGTTCCACAAGAACATGCCCAGTCGGCCTGGGAACAGCGAGCCGCCGCCAACTTGAATGCCATCGCCCCTCGCCCCCGTCAGGCTTTCCTGCTGGTCGCGGTCGAAGGCTTCACCGAAGACGAAGCAGCTGAGATTCTCGATGTCGGCGACGCCGAGTTCTCGGAGCTTCTGGCTCAGGCGAGCAACGAGATTTCCCGCCAAGTGGCGACCGATGTGCTGATCATCGAGGACGAGCCGCTGATCGCCATGGACATAGAGGAAATGGTCGAGAGCCTTGGCCATCGCGTCGTCGGAACGGCGCGCACCCATGCCGAGGCGGTGACGTTGTTCGCCAAGACACGGCCGAAGATGGTTCTTGCCGACATCCAGCTTGCCGACGGCAGCTCTGGCATCGAGGCTGTCAACGAGATCCTCTCGTCCACCTCGGTTCCGGTGATCTTCATCACCGCTTTCCCCGAACGCTTGCTGACCGGCGAGCGGCCGGAACCGGCGTTCCTGGTCACCAAGCCGTTCAACCCGGATATGGTCAAGGCCTTGATCAGTCAGGCACTGTTCTTCGACCGGCAGGCGAAGGCCGCGGCATAGCCTTCCTGTCATGGAATGCATGAAACGGGCCGTTCGATGCGCTGCATCGGGCGGCCTTCTTCATGATTGGACACCAGCGCCCCGAATTTTCCCGCACATCCAGCCATCCCTAGCGATTGGCAGGCTCGTCTTTTTCGGCCAATGGTGGAACAAACGGCGGCGAACCACGTTTTTATGACACCATTCGAAGGAGATGGATAATGCTCTACTGGGCGCTTGTTTTTCTTGTCGTCGCGATCATCGCGGGCGCGCTCGGGTTTGGAGGCATCGTCGGATCATCAGCCGGGATAGCGCAGATACTGTTCTACATCTTTCTCGCTTTCCTGGTCATTTCGCTTCTTGCCGGCCTGTTCAAACGGGCGTGACGAATCAGGCAGAAACTGAGCGAACACTGGAAGCCGCACCCCTCAAACGGTTTCCAGCCACCGCCGGGCGGTATCCTTCACAGGACGCCGCTCGGCGGGCCGCTTTTGGGGACCGGAGCCAACTCACTTTTGGGAACCCATTACCCAGTGAGCCGTTCAGCTGAACTGGGTGGACATATGACCGATGCGTTCCAAGTCCGGAGACATTAAAGAGGGCAGGCAGAGCGATGAGATCATCGCCTTGCATCCCGCCGAAAGTGGAATGCAGCTCGGCCGGGCTCTGCTGCATGCGCTGCATAATGCCGGCATTTCCGTACTTTATCAGGATCGCGAGTTGAAGACCGTATGGGCACGCAACATGCGTGCGCCATGGGCCGACAGCGCTGACAGCGACGGCATCCTGCCGCTGGCCCAGGCACAGCGCATCGACGCGACCAAACGCAACGTCATGGCGTCCGGAAAACCGGAACGTCTTGAACTCAGCGTTCCCGCCGAAGACGGCGTTCGCTGGTTCCAGGTATGGATAGACGCGGACCACGGCGACAGCGGCACGGTGCAGGGCGTTGTCACCACAATGGTCGAAACGACCGAGCAGAAGCGTCGCGAACAGACCCTGAAGACGCTGCTGCGTGAAGTCAGTCATCGCTCGAAAAATCTGCTGGCCATCATCCAGAGCATCGCCACCCAGACTGGCCGTTACTCTGACACCATCGGCGATTTCCTGACGCGCTTTCGCGGCCGGCTGCAATCGCTCGCGTCGTCCCAGGATCTGGTGACGTCGTCCAACTGGCGCGGCGCAGCCCTTCGCGAGCTGGTGTCCGGCCAGGTCGGTCGCTATGGAGCCGATCCCGTGCGCAGCCTGCGTTTCCAGGGCGTCAATCCATACCTCAACCCCAATGCGGCCCTGCATATCGGCCTGGCCATGCATGAGCTCGCCGTCAATTCTGTGAGCTACGGCGCCCTGTCTCGGCCGGGCGGCTTTGTCGAGGTGACCGCCAATCTCATGGCCGCATCGGCCGGTGAAGCCGCCCTCTCGCTGACGTGGGCCGAAGCGATCGGGGCAAATGACAATCAGCGCAGCGAAAAACGCTTTGGCAGCGTCGCCCTCGAGCGGGTCGTTCCAGCATCGCTGAATGGCACGGCAACGCTTGAGATCACGGCTGGCCGCCTCGAATACCGCCTGATCGTTCCCCACGGTAATTTCGAAACCGACTGATCGCGCGACCCGTCTGGAAACCCCAGGCGCCATGTAATCCTTAACCGGCTATTTACCATGACACCCCACACTGTATTTCCCAGATAGCGCTGGAACTGGCCGGTCCTGTGGACATTGCGGTCGCGGTTCGTAGCGCGACAGGGGAGGGAATGATTTTGACGACGGCGGCCGACATGAACAGACTGGAACAGGCCGCCCGCGTTTCGATGGGCGAGTTTCAGGATCCGGAATCGCCCGCCTCCCCCTCGCCACGATCCTCCCACTCCGCTCTCCGCCTCTGCGCATTCGCATTGATCACGGCAGTCCTATTGGTGGCAGCCTTCCAGCTGTACTGATTGCCTTGGGCACGAGCGGCGCCGTGCCTTGGCGGCAATGCACGTAACCGGCGTCCAATTATTCGTTGACAAGCCTGCTGCCGCAGGAACTTTGGCGGTTTTGAGTCGTTGTTGTGGCGAGAGGACATGTCGCCATGGAACACATCGCCGCCTTGCTGCTCGTCATAGGGTGTTCGAATACCATGACCGACTGCCGCGAATTGTCCGTTCCGGTAAGCGTTTTTGAGACGGCCGCCGAATGTACCGCCGAACGCCCCTTCGCTTTGGGCGATGTCCAGGGGCAGGCTGAGCATATCGTTGCGAAATGCCTTCCGGTCGATCCGGCACTGGAAGATGACTACAACAAGATCGCCTGGAACGTGCGTCCGGACGGGACCCTTGATGCTTCCCTGGAGATTTCTAACCTGCTGCTAGCATCAAGCGGGCCGCGTCCCGAAAAAGACTATCTTAGTCAACAATAAAATCGAGCGGGCAAAGACTGTTGTTTCATGATAGATGGCGATTGCAGCTTATTGAAGCGAGGACACAAAGTGAGGAGTGACTCTATGCGGAAGATGATTATTGCCGTGGTTGCGGTGGCTGCCCTCAGCGGCTGCACCAGCACCGAGAAGGATGTCGCTGGCGGCACCTTGATTGGCGCCGGTATCGGCGGCTTGGTCGGCGGCGGTAAGGGCGCGCTGATCGGCGCTGCCGTCGGTGCCGGTTCCGGCCTGCTGGTGCGCAATCTGCGCAACGGCTATTGCCAGTATCGCGATCGCCATGGCCGGATATACACGGCTCGCTGCAACTAGTTCGGCGATAGTCGAAATGTTGATCCGGAGACCGGTCCGCCGGCCTCCGGGTTTCCATGCCTGGACGCTCTAGAGTAATTTAGGAAAAGCGTGAAACGGCTTTCCGTCCTGAATTGCGCAAAGCAAAGAGCTAAAGCGCGTCTCCCTACGTGCGCGGCGGTTTTGGCACAACGATTTGCGTGAAATAAGGTTCTACTCGTCTGGCGGGTCGTGCGTTACGCCGTCAGCGGGATTCTTATCTGCACCGTCAGACCATCCGCATGGAAATCGCGGTTGATCGTACCGCGCAATTCGCGCGTGACGTTCAGGTCGATCAGTTTGGTGCCAAAGCCGGTCTTGGTCGGCGTTTCCAGTTTCTTCTGCCCGGATTCCCGCCAGTTGAGGGTCAGTGTCCTGTCGCGCCCATGCCCTTCGAGCGACCAATCGACTTTCAGCGCGCCGACGGAGTTGCCGGCCTCGCCATATTTCAATGCGTTCGTCGCCAGTTCGTGAAAAGTCAGTCCGAGTGCCTGCGTCGTCGTCTCGTCGAGAAGCACCTCCGGCCCCGACAGAAGGCCCTCGGGAAGCTCCTTGCCGAACACCTGGCCAAGCTCGATGCGCAAGAGATCGCCGAGATCGGCCTTCTGCCATCGTGAACGCGTCAGCATGTCCTGCGAAGCGGCCATCGCCTGCAGCCGGGCGGAGAAGGACGACGAGAATTCGTTGACGTCCGTGGCGCGCGAGGCCGTCTGGCGCGCGATTGCCAGCACCCGTGTGATCGAGTTCTTGATGCGATGCTTCATCTCCTGCAGCATCAAGTCCTTTTCCAGCAGGCTCTTTTCGGTCGTCTCGTGCAGCAGCGAGACCGCGTCATAGGCACGCTCCTGATAACGAGCCACCAGGGCGATGGCGCCCGCCAGCAACAACCCGAACAGTCCAAGCATCACGGGGATGGCGCGCGAGGACGGTTGCGAGAAGGCTGATGTCGGCCGGAACTGGATGGTCCATGGCCGGCCGGCCACCATGATGTTGCGGGTGACCAGAAGCCTGTCCCCGAACATGGAAACAGGCGGCGCCTCCGACCGGAACAGAAGATTGTCGGCTTTCACCGTGCCATCATAGATCTCGGTATTGACCGGCAGCAGCGGCACCCGGCTGAGCGCGACCTGGAACAGGTCTTCCGCGCGAAAGGCGGCATAGAGAAAACCGGCCGTCGAGGACCTGGACGCGTTGATGACGTCAGGCGCAGTTTCGACATTGAGCCGCACGAAGACCAGGAAGCCGGTGAAAACCTGCGCGGCGCCGGTGCCCTGGCCGAGTTGCACGAGACCGCTGGCGTGCTGCTGATCATCGGCCATGGCCTTTTCGATCGCCTCGCGCCGCGCCGGTTCGGTGAACATGTCGTAGCCGATGCTGGACCGATTGGAAGGATCCAGCGGTTCGAACAGGACGATGGGCGCGCGCCAGGGCAAAGTCGTATCCGGATAGACAGCATGGCTGACGCCCTGATCGCGCAGGATATCGCGTTCAACCGCAGCCTCATCGCCGGTCTTCACCAGCCTGAGAAAGCCGATGCCGCGCAGGCCGGCGAAATTGTTGTCCACATCGAGCGCCTTGAAGAAGGCTTTGAATTCGTTCTGTGAAATGTCGCCATTGCGGGCATCGAACAGCGCCTGGGTCGAACGCAGCAAGGAGAGATGCAGGTCGATGCGGCTTTCGATCCGGTTGAGTGCATCGTCCGCCGCCGCCTCGAACTTGATACGCGCCGCTTCCTGTGTGGCGAAATAGGCGAACCCCGCCATCATCAGGCTGATCAATGCGACGGCGATGAAAGCAACGATCGGGAAGAATTTCTTCAATGGACAATGCGGCCCGTGAGCGGTTCGCCACCTTTATGGGCAAGTCCCGGCACCAACACAATGCCGGGGCCAAACCATCGGCATCACTGGCATATCACATGATTGGCAAATAGCCGGCTGCTGATAAGTGATGGCAGCCGGGCTTACCGATCAGGTTCCGCCGATTTTCAGGCGGCGATCCTCAGCGCGCCCGGCCCGGGAATGGCTCCGGGCGGGCACTTGCCGAGGATGATCATGCCGAGCACCTCGTCCTGGGTCACGTCGCTGGTGCGCGCCGTTCCGACCACCTGGCCGTTCTTCATGACGCAGACGCGGTCGGCAAGCTCGAACACGTCGTGGATGTCGTGGCTGATCAGGAAGATACCGATGCCATCCGCCTTGAGCTGCTTGACCAGTTCACCGACCTGGGCCGTCTCCTGGGGCCCGAGTGCCGCCGTCGGCTCATCCATGATCAGGATACGTGCGTTGAACAGGATAGCGCGCGCGATCGCCACCGACTGTCGCTGGCCGCCAGACAGCTTGACCACCGGCTCCTTGAAGCGCTGGAAGCGCGGATTGAGCCGGCCCATCACCTTGCGCGCCTCGGCCTCCATGGCGACATCGTCGAGCGTGCCATAGGCAGTCATGATTTCACGGCCGAGGAAGAGATTGGCGGCGGCATCGACATTGTCGGCCAGCGCCAGCGTCTGGTAGATCGTTTCGATGCCGTATTTCTTGGCGTCGCGTGGGTTGGAGATCGAAGCCTCCTGGCCATTGACGAAGATCTGGCCGGCATCGCGTTTGTAGGCCCCGGACAGGATCTTGATCAGCGTCGACTTGCCGGCGCCATTGTGGCCGAGCAGCGCCACGACTTCACCGGGGAAAAGGTCTATCGACGCGTCGTCGACAGCACGGATGCCGCCAAAGGCGATCGAGATGTTGCGCATATCGATCAGCGGGGTGCCTGCAGGAGCAGTCTTGTCAATCATGGCGATCCCTCCCTAAACGCGCTTGCGGTAAACAGTGTCGAGCCAGACGGCGATGACCAGCACGGCGCCGACGACGATGCTCTGCAGCGGCGAGTCGACACCAAGCAGCACCATGCCGGACTGCAGCGACTGCATCAGGAGCGCACCGAGCATGGCGCCGATGATCGTTCCCGAGCCGCCGGCAAGCGAAGTGCCGCCAATGACGGCAGCGGCGATGACCAGCAGTTCATCCAGCGTTCCAAGCACGTTGGTGGACGAATTCTGCCTGGCCGACGAGATCGCCGCGGCGATCGTCGCCAGCACGCCCATGATCATGAACACCTTCATCGTGATCCAGCGCGTGTTGATGCCAGCGAGGTTGGCGGCTTCCGGATTGCCGCCGATGGCAAAGACATAGCGGCCAAAGCGCGTACGGTTGGTGATGAACGTCATGACAAGGCCGACCGCGATCGCCATCAGCACCGGAATGGCAATGCCGTGAGCAATGAACAGGCCGCCTTCGGGGACGGTAATATTGTTGGCCGCCGCATACCGGTTCACGATGCCGATCGGCCACGGATAGGAATTGGCAAGCCAGACCGCGCCCAGGATGAGCGCGCAGGTGACCACACCGAGCAATGTCTCGGCCCAGATCGGACGCAACGGAAAACGGAAACGCTTGCGCTGCACCCGTCCGTTGAACAGCGCAAACACCACGGCGAGACAGGCGACGATGCCGACAACCCAGCTCCATGTCGCGCCGATCGATCCGGCCGGCCCGCCCCCCATCAGCTGGAAGGTGGCGTCGAGCGGCGCCACTGTCTGGCCGCTGGTCACCCACCAGGCGGCACCGCGCCAGATCAAGAGACCACCCAGCGTCACGATGAAGGCCGGCACTTCAAGATAGGCGATGATGAAGCCCTGGAAGGCGCCGATCAGCAGACCAAGCGCCAGGCCGATCAACAGCGCCAGGACCCAGATCCACGGATTGCCGAGTTCGAGCCCGACAAACCGCACCAGGAAATGCACTTGCGCAAAGCCCATCACCATGCCGATCACGCCCTCGGCGGAGCCGACGGAGAGATCGATGTTGCGCATGACGATGACCAGCACCATGCCGCAGGCCATGATGGCCACCGCGGATGTCTGCACCGACAGGTTCCAGAGATTGCGCGGCGTCAGGAATGTACGGCTGTCGAAATCGAGCGGATTGACGCCGAGGCGCATGCTGGAAATGACGTGCAAGCCGATCCAGATGACCAGCAGCGCGCCGACCATGCCGAGCATGCGCGTATCGATCTCCGTAGCCTTCAGGAAACGGGCAACCGCGCCAAGCTCGGAGGCCCGCGCGGTGTCGGCCTGCGGGGTGGACGTTGTGTCGGTCATGATTTCCTCCCAACGGCTTGCCGTCTGACGCGGATGCCGAAACCCAGCCTAGAGGCTACTCGCCCGAGGCGGAAACACAAATTTTTGAGAAAACGCCGCGGCTTTTGGGCCGCGGCGCTGAGATCGAGCAGAATTCGGCCCGCGTCTTAGTTGCAGGCGGGAACGGTGCCTGCCGCCACGCCGGCGCAAACCTCGTCCTTCTTGATCCAACCGGCGTCGATGACGAGATTGAGGTTGGCCTTGGTGATGGCGACCGGGGTCAGGAACAACGACTTGACGGTGTTGCCGCCAGGCGTGGTGAAGTCCTTCTCGTTCGGGATATCGGTCATCTTCTTGCCGTCGGCGAGCTGCGAGGCGATCTCGGCGGCATTCTTGCCGAGTTCACGCGCATCCTTCCACACCGACACGGTCTGCGTGCCCAGTGCGATACGGTTCAGCGCGGCATGGTCACCGTCCTGGCCTGACACCGGAACGGTTCCCGCCAACCCTTGGGCCGTCAGCGCCGCGACGACGCCGCCCGCGGTGCCGTCATTGGCCGCGACCACGGCATCAACCTTGTTGTCATTGGCGGTCAGGAACTGTTCCATGTTCTTTTGGGCGTTGGCCGGCAGCCAGCCATCGGTGTAGGCCTCGCCGACATTCTTGATCTTGCCGCTGTCGATGGCTGCCTTGAGCACTTCCATCGAGCCCGAGAACAGGAAGTCGGCGTTCGGATCGGCGCCCGAGCCCTTGATGAAGACGTAGTTGCCTTCCGGCTTCACCTTGAACACTTCGCGGGCCTGCATGCGGCCCACTTCCTTGTTGTCGAAGGTGAGGTAGAAGACGTCCTTGTTCTCGATCAGGCGGTCATAGCCGACAACTGGAATGCCTTCGTCCAGGGCCTTTTGCACGGCCGGGCCGATTGCGGAAGCATCCTGCGCCAGGATGATCAGTGCATTGGCGCCCTGCGAGATCAGGCTTTCGACGTCGGTCAGTTGCTTGCCCGGGTTGGATTGCGCATCGGCGGAAATATACTTGTCGCCGGCTGCCTCGATCGCCTTCTTCATGGCGGCCTCATCGGTCTTCCAGCGCTCTTCCTGGAAGTTCGACCAGGAAACGCCGATGACCTTGCCTTTTGCCTGCGCGACCGACACCAGCGTCAGCGACATGGCGACACCCGCCAGGATGGCGGCCGTGAATCTCTTCATATTATCCTCCCTGCGCCGCGTGTGGCGCGACCAAACTGGCCCGAAGGCCGGCACAAAGGCCCATTTTTTCGAGCCTCGAAAAAACACTGATCCAACACCGGAACACTGTCAACATCGATTCTGATGGATTTTGATGTCCCTGTGAATTTTTTTCGAGCTCCGAATAAATAATGACAGGATGGTGGGCTTCTGCCAGAATTTGGCTGGAAACAACAACCTGAAGCGCGACGTGCTTCAGGCGTCGCTGACGGCCTTCGAGATCACGAAAGGCTGCCGCGGCCGGGAGGATGTGGAAGAGCATGTCGGTCGGAATCCGTCACGACGATTTGCGCCGGCGCAACCGGGCGATGGTGATAGCTGCCGTTCGCAGGACCGGACAACCCTCACGTACCGAGATCGCGGCGACCACGGGGCTAAGCCATTCGACCATATCGACGATCTCATCCGATCTGATCGGCGAAGGCATCCTGGCGGAAAGCAAGCCAAGTGAGGCGGGGACATTGAAGCGCGGCCGGCCGCAGATTGGTCTTGGCCTCAATCCCGAAGCGGCGGCGGTGATGACTGTGGTCCTGTCGCTCAATTTTCTCTCGGTTGCCGTCATCGATTATGCCGGACAGGTGATCGCCGAGGAACAACGCCGGCTGGACACATTGACCTTGCCGCGCGACGAGCTGATCGGCGAATGTGTTGCCATCGTCCGGCGCAGGTTCGAGGACCCCGACCTCGACGTCCGCAGCATCGCCCGCATCGCGCTGGCGATCCAGGGCATCACCGATTCCCATGCGCGCGCCATGCTGTGGTCGCCGATCACGCCACAGACCAACATCGCTTTCGCCGACATACTGGAGCGCGAATTCGGCATCCCCGCCACCATGGAGAACGATTGCAACATGATGGCAATTGCGTTGCGCTGGCGCGATCCGGAGCGTTACCGCGACGATTTCATCGCCATCCTGCTTTCGCACGGCATCGGCATGGGCCTGGTGCTGAAGGGCGAGCTTTTCACCGGCACGCATTCGTCGGGCGGGGAGTTCGGCCACATGATCCACCAGCCCTACGGCGCGCTCTGCCGCTGCGGACGGCGCGGCTGTATCGAGGCCTATGCCGGCAATTACGCCATCTGGCGCAACGCAAGACAGATGGGCGAGGACGCCAACCCGGTAGACGTCAGCGACGCGGACATGCGCGCGCTGGCGGCCACGGCGCGCGAAAAGGATGGCCCGGAGCGCGAAGCCTATCGCAAGGCCGGCGAAGCACTTGGCTTCGGTCTCGGCAATCTTTTTGCACTCATCGACCCCGCCCCGGTCGCCATGGTCGGCGTCAGTGCCGCGGCCTTCGACCTGATCGAGCCGGCATTGCGCGAAGCCATCGCGCAAACCGCCGGCGGCCGGCATTCGACGTCAATTTCCTTCGATACCGAGCCGAACGAACTGCCGCTGATCCGCGAAGGCTGCGCCATGCGCGCGCTGACCTTCGTCGACCAGGAGATTTTCGCGCCGGGCGCACAGGCGAAATCCAGCGCTATCGGCAAGAACGTCGCGTAGGTCCGGTCGTGATCAATCTTCCCGGATGGCGTAGCCGGCACCACGGATGGTGCGGATGACGTCCGGCATGCGCCCGTTGTTGACCGCCTTGCGCAGCCGGCCGACATGCACGTCCACTGTGCGCTCGTCGATGTAGATCGTCTCGCCCCAGACATTGTCGAGCAACTGGCTGCGAGAGAACACCCGGCCCGGGTGGCGCATCATGAATTCGAGAAGACGGAATTCGGTGGGACCGAGCCTGATCTCGCTCTTCTTGCGGTAGACCCGGTGCGACTCGCGGTCGAGCACGATGTCGCCGACCTTCAAGACGCTGGACAGCACCTCCGGCTTGGCGCGGCGCAGCAGCGCCTTGACGCGGGCCATGAATTCCGGCGTCGAGAACGGCTTGACCAGATAATCGTCAGCGCCGGTGGACAGGCCGCGCACGCGGTCGCTCTCTTCACCCCGCGCGGTCAGCATGATGATCGGCAGCCGCTCGGTTTCGGAGCGCATCCGCAACCTGCGGCAAAGCTCAATGCCCGACACCGCCGGCACCATCCAGTCGAGCACCAGCAGGTCGGGAACGTTCTCCTGCAGCCGGATCTCGGCCTCGTCGCCGCGTGTCACCACCTCGACCTGATAGCCTTCGGATTCGAGATTGTAGCGGAGCAGCACCCCCAGCGGCTCCTCATCCTCCACCACCATGATGCGTGGCGCGATCATCGGCTGGTCACCCCTGTCATGCCGCCGGCACGGACATCGCCGTCTCGTCCTGCTTCGGGCGATTGGCGGGCAGTTGCGTGCCGGTCAGAACATAATACGCATTTTCGGCGATGTTGGTCACATGGTCGCCGATGCGCTCGAGATTCTTGGCGCAGAACAGAAGATGCGTGCACGCGGTGATGTTGCGCGGGTCTTCCATCATGTAGGTCAGCAATTCGCGGAACACCGACGTGTATTTGACGTCGATGCGCTCATCGTCGGCCCGCAGTTTCGCCAGGGCGGCGGCATCGCGTGCCGCGTATTCCTCGATGACGCCCTGCACCTGGATCAGCACCAGCTGTGCCATCCCGTCGATGGAGTGCGACAGGTCGCGCGGGGTAACGCTGAGGCCGACAGTTCCGACGCGCTTGGCGATGTTCTTGGCAAGGTCGCCGATGCGTTCGAGGTCGCCGGCCATGCGGATCGAGCCGACGACATGGCGCAGGTCGTCGGCCATCGGCTGTCGCTTGGCGATCAGCGTGATGGCGCGGTCATCGAGCTCGCGCTGGCGTGCATCCATGATGGCGTCGTCGGAAACAACGCGCTGTGCCAGTGCATTGTCGGAATTCAGCAATGCCTTGGTCGCACCGCCGACCATGGAACCGGCGAGATCGCCCATGTCGCTGATAAGCCTGCTGATCTGTGCGAGATCCTCGTCGAAAGCAGCGACTGTGTGTTCGCTCATGATCCTGTCCCTCGTATGCCTGAACTCAGCCGAAGCGGCCGGTGATGTAGTCTTGCGTGCGCTTCTCGCGGGGCGACGTGAAGATCTTCTCGGTGCGGTCGAACTCGACCAGTTCGCCCAGATACATGAAGGCGGTCTGCTTCGACACGCGCGCCGCCTGCTGCATGTTGTGGGTGACGATGACGATCGTGTAGTCGGCTTGCAATTCGTCGATCAGCTCCTCGATCTTGGCCGTCGACAGCGGATCGAGCGCCGAGGCCGGCTCGTCGAGCAGGATGACTTCCGGCTTCACCGCCACGGTGCGGGCGATGCAGAGCCGCTGCTGCTGGCCGCCGGATAGGCTGAGGCCGCTGGCGTTGAGCTTGTCCTTGACCTCGGTCCACAATGCGGCGCGCTTCAGTGCCTGTTCGACGCGGCCGTCCATCTCCGACTTGCTGATCTTCTCATAGAGCCTGACACCGAAAGCGATGTTTTCGTAGATCGACATCGGGAACGGCGTCGGCTTCTGGAACACCATGCCGATCTTGGTGCGCAGCAGGTTGAGATCCTGCGAGCGGTCGAGAACGTTCTGGCCGTCGAGCAGCACCTGACCTTCGGCGGTCTGCTTGGGATAGAGCTCGTAGATGCGATTGAAGACGCGCAGCAGCGTCGACTTTCCACAACCCGAAGGACCGATGAAGGCGGTGACGCTGCGCTCCGGCAACGACAGCGTGATGTCCTTCAGTGCTTTGCTCTGGCCATAGTAGAAGTTGAGGTTCTTGACCTCGATCTTGGCCTTGCTAGCGGTTGCCTCGGCGGCGATCGTCATGTCTGGAGACAGCATCTGGCTCATTTGTCCTCTCTGCGTCCGGTCAGGCTGCGCGCAAAGATGCTGAGCGCAAGAACCGTCAATGTGATGATGAGTGCGCCAGTCCACGCCAGTTGCTGCCATTCCTCGTAAGGGCTGAGAGCGAACTGGAAGATGGTGACAGGCAGGCTGGCCATCGGCGCGTTGAGATTGCTCGACCAGAACTGGTTGTTGAGCGCTGTGAAGAGCAGTGGTGCCGTCTCGCCGGAAATACGGGCAATCGACAGCAATATGCCGGTGACGATGCCGGAAAGGGCGGCGCGGTAGGCGACCGACTTGATGACCACCCAGCGCGGCGCGCCGATCGCGGTGCCGGCTTCGCGCAAGGCGTTCGGCACCAGGTTGAGCATGTCCTCGGTGGTGCGCACGACGACCGGGATGACCAGGATGGCAAGCGCGACCGCGCCGGCTAGCGCCGAGAAATGCCCCATCGGCCGCACCATCAGTTCATAGACGAACAGGCCGATGATGATCGACGGCGCCGACAAGAGGATGTCGTTGATAAAGCGCACCACGGTGGTGAGCTTGGAAAAGCGGCCGTACTCGGCCATGTAGGTGCCGGCCAGCACACCGATCGGCGTGCCGACGATGACGGCGATGACAGTCATCACCACGCTGCCGTAGATGGCGTTGAGCAGGCCGCCAGCGTCGCCGGGAGGCGGCGTCATCTGCGTGAACACGTCAAGCGACAGGCCGGCCGCGCCCTTGTAGACCAGCGCGCCAAGAATGAGCGCAAGCCAGGCAAGCCCGATGCAGGCGGCGACGACGCACAGCGTCATCATCACGCCATTCCTGCGCTTGCGGCTCTGGTGAAGCGATGTGGCTGTCGACATCGGTCAGGCTCCCGTGCGGGCGTCGATGCGCATCAGCATGTAGCGCGCGATGGCAAGGATCAGGAAAGTGATGACGAAGAGGATCAGGCCGAGCGCCACCAGCGAGGAGGTGTAGAGATCGCCCACGGCTTCGGTGAATTCGTTGGCGATGGTCGCGGAGATCGTCGTGGCCGGCGCAAACAGCGAAGTGCTGATGCGATGCGCGTTGCCGATGACGAAGGTCACCGCCATGGTTTCGCCGAGCGCGCGGCCAAGGCCGAGCATGACGCCACCCATGATGCCTATCCTTGTGTAGGGAATGACAACTCGGCGGGTCACTTCCCAGGTCGTGCAGCCAATGCCGTAGGCCGACTCTTTCAGCACCGGCGGAACCGTGTCGAAGACGTCCTTGGTGATCGAGGTGATGAAGGGCAGCACCATGATGGCAAGGATCAGGGACGAGGTCAGCAGGCCGATACCATAGGGCGGGCCGGCAAACAGGTTGTTGAGGCCCGGAATGCCATGGAACACGCCAATGATGAAGGGCTGTACCGTCGTCTGCAGGAAGGGCGCCAGCACGAACAGGCCCCAGATGCCGTAGATGATCGACGGGATGCCAGCGAGCAATTCCACCGCCATGCCGATCGGGCGACGAATCGGGCGCGGACAAAGCTCGGTGAGGAAAATGGCGATGCCGATGCCGAGCGGCACGGCAATCAGGATGGCGATTGCCGAGGTGACGACGGTGCCATAGATCGGCGCCAGCGCACCGAATTTCTCAGTGACAGGGTTCCAGCTTTCAGTGGTCAGGAAAGAGAAGCCGAAGGTCGACAGGGCTTGCCAGGAACCGACAAACAGCGAGATCGCGACACCGCCAAGCAGGACCAGCACCAAAATCGCGGCAGCCCGGGTCATCCCGTGAAAGACGGCATCGGTAAGCGCGAACCGTCTGACAGTTGCGTCGCGTGAACCGCGAATGGCCGGCAAGGTTTCCTGGGCAGCGCTCATGTCAAGCTCGGCTCTTTGTCTTGAGGAAAGGGAGCGCCGCGGTGCGGCGCTCCCTCCGGGTACGTTTATTCGCCAGCGAAGACCGGCTTGCCGTCGGCCTTGATGTCGGCCTTCCACGAAGCCTTGATCAGGTCGACGACGCTGTCGGGGATCGCGACGTAGTCGAGCGCCTTGGCGGTGTCCTTGCCGTCCTTGTAGGCCCAGGCAAAGAACTTCAGCGCCTCACCGGTTGCCGCGGCATCGGCCGGAGCCTTGTGGATCAGCACCCAGGTCGAGGCTGCGATCGGCCAGGTGGTATCGCCCGGCTCGTTGGTGATGATGACGTTGAAGTTCTTCGCGCCCTTGAAATCGGCGTTCGAAGCAGCCGCGCCGAAGGATTCGAGCGACGGCTCGACCACCTTGCCAGCGGCGTTCAACATCTTGGAGTAGGACAGGTTGTTCTGCTTGGCATAGGCGTACTCGACGTAGCCGATGCCGCCATCGGTCTGCTTGACGGTGTTGGCAACGCCTTCGCTGCCCTTGGCGCCGACGCCGGTCGGCCATTCGACGGCCGTGTCCGAACCGACCTTTTCCTTCCAGTCGGGCGAGAGCTTCACGAGGTAATCGGTGAAGTTGAAGGTCGTGCCCGAGCCGTCCGAACGGTGAACGACGGCGATGGCGGTGGACGGCAGGGCGAGGGTCGGGTTCAGCGCCTTGATCGCGGCGTCGTCCCAGGTGGTGATAGAGCCGAGGTAGATCTGCGCGATCGTCTTGCCGTCAAGCACGAGTTCGCCCGGCTTGACGCCGGAGAGGTTGACGATCGGCACGATGCCGCCCATGACCATCGGGAACTGCACGAGGCCGTTCTTCTCGAGGTCCGCGTCGGACATCGGCTTGTCGGTGGCGCCGAAGGTCACGGTCTTGGCGATGACCTGCTTGATGCCGCCGCCGGAACCGATCGACTGGTAGTTGAGGCCGATGCCGGTATCCTTCTTGTAGGTGTCGGCCCACTTGGCGAACACCGGGTAGATGAAGGTCGAGCCGGCACCGGAAAGATCCGCGGCCATTGCTGCAGAGAGGGTGAGGGTAGACGCCGCAGCCATTGCAATCGCAACAGCCGCCGAGCGGATGAAATGTCTCATGTGGCCTGCTCCTGTTCGGAAGATGGTCTCTCGGCGCCATTCCTTTCAGCGCCCGCTGAGGCCAATAGCCTTCGATTATTACAGTCGCATGACAGTTTCATGTCACCCCGGTAACGCCGGACGACGGCACCGGAAACGAACGCCATTGGCGCTTTCCGACAGAACCAGGGTTTATCCCGGAAATCATGGGCTTGGGCACTTTTTCAGTCGTCATTTTCGGTCGGCGAAAGAGCTTGTGCCTGCGCAAAGAAAATCCGGGCGGGAGCGCGTTGCTTTCGGCCAGAATGTCTTGGCCGAGCCATCGCCGAAAACAGGTCCGTTGGGGTAGATTGACGCTGTTCCATGCCGGCGGTCGCTGCTCCCGCCCGTAACTGAGAGGCGGAACTCGAATACAGATATTGTCTCGGCTGGACCTTAGCTTTGATATGGCGCGATCGCACCATAGCCTTTCGCACAAGAGCTGTACCGAATCTCGATCGAAACCAATACTATCAGTTTTTAGCGATGGTCTTCCGTTCGGTAACAAGCGTACACAACGACCCCATGGCGTCCTGTGCGGGAGCGCGCTGACGCCGCGCGGTGCGGGCCCGCTCAGCCGACGTCACGCTGGCGTTCGTTGCCCGAACCTACCCAGCGTTCGACTTTTTCCAGCAGGGCACGCGGGCTGATCGGTTTGGGCAGGTAATCGTCCATGCCCGCCTCCAGACAGCGTTCGCGATCGCCCTTCAAGGCGTGCGCGGTGACCCCGACGATGGGGATGTGCGTGCCGTTGTCTTCCTCTAGCCGGCGAATGGCGGCGGTCGCCTCGAGGCCGTTCATCTCCGGCATCGAGACATCCATCAGGATCATCCGCGGATTGAGCCTGCCATAGGCGTCGAGCGCCTTGCGGCCATTGCCGACGATTTCGAAGCCGTAGCCGGTCTCGCCGAGAATCTGGGTGAACACCATCTGGTTCACCTCGTTGTCCTCGGCGACGAGGATGTCCAGACGGCGCTCGTCACCAGCCGCCGCGCGTAGACGGGGACGAAGTGGCGGCGGTTGCAGCAGCGCCCGCCCCGACACCGCGACCACCGGGGGCTCCATCACGCCGATGCCAGGTCCCGCATTTGAGACCGGCATGCCGATGCCTGCTGTCGCATGACGATGGCGCTGGATGGTGGCGACCAGCGTTTCCAGAAGCACGGAGGAACGCGCCGGCTTGATCAGCTGGGCATCGATGCCGAGATCGCGATAGCTGGTGTTGGCCAGCGACTGGTCGACGGAGGTCAGCATGATGATCGGCGTCTCGGTGAGCCCGGCGGTGTTGCGCACGATACGCGCCATCTCGGCGCCGCTCATGCCCGGCATCTGGTAGTCGAGCACGACACAGTCGACCGGCACGCCATAAGCGGCCGCGGCGATGAGCACCTTCAGCCCCTCCGCGCCGCTCTCGGCCGCGCAGGAATCGAATGTCCACGAGGCCATCTGCTCGATCAGGATCGCGCGGTTGACCGCATTGTCATCGACGATCAGCACTCGTGCTCCGGTGACATCCACCGGCATGATCCGCTCCCCCGTCGATTGCCCGGCTCTCGGCAATGTCACCGTGAACCAGAAGGTGGAACCCTTGCCTTCGGCGCTTTCGACGCCGATGTCGCCCCCCATGAGATCGACCAGCCGCGACGTGATGGCGAGGCCAAGCCCGGTGCCTTCATGCCGTCTGGTCGACGAGGTGTCGACCTGACTGAACTTCTCGAAGACGAGGTGCAGCTTTTCCTCAGGAATGCCGATGCCCGTGTCGGTGACGGCGATGGTCAGCTTGGTTCCCGTCGGAACCCTTTCGCCGGTAACGTCGACCAGAACGTGGCCTTCGTCGGTGAACTTCACCGCATTGCCGAGCAAATTGGTGACGATCTGCCGGATGCGGCCGACATCGCCGATGAAGAGGCTGCCAAGGCCGGGCTCGATGCGCACGATCAGCTCGAGGTCCTTCTCCTTGGCCCGCGTCGACACCAGCGTCGCCACGTCCTCGATTGCCTCGGCAAGGTTGAAGGGCGCCGGATCGAGCACGAGTTGGCCGGCATCGATCTTTGAGAAGTCCAGGATATCGTTGATGATGGTGAGCAGGGCATTGCCCGACTTCACGATGATGTCGGTGAACGTCCTCTGCTTCGGGTCAAGATCGGATTTGGCAAGGAGTTCGGCCATGCCGAGCACGCCGTTCATCGGCGTGCGGATTTCATGGCTCATATTGGCGAGGAATTCGGACTTGGCCCGGTCTGCAAGCACGGCCCGCTGCCGCGCCTCGCGCAGTTCGGCCTCGCGCTGCTTCAGCTCGGTGATGTCCGTGGTGGAGCCGATCAGATAGAGCGAGCCGTCGGAGGCGATCATCGCACCCTTGCGCGCGAACTGGTGGCGGACGCTGCCATCGGCCAGCGTCACCGTCTCCTCCACCTCCTGGGTTTCGCCGGTGCGCAGCACGGCCAGGTCGCCGCTGACAAAGGCCTCCCCGTCCACCCCGAAGATCTCGATGTCGGTTTTCCCGATCGCCTCTTCCTGGCTGAAGCCGGTGAGATCGCACCACCCTTTGTTGACATAGAACTGCCTGAGGTCGGAGCGCTTGGCGTAGATCGATACCGGCACATTGTCGATGAGGCTGCGAAACACCTCGTTCTCGCGCATGCTTTCCTCCAGCGCGCGCTCGCGAGCCTTGACCTCGGTGATGTCGGTGCTCGACCCGACCAGATGCACGGATCCGTCAAGCGCCACCAGGCGGCTCTTGCGGGTCATCAATTGCCGCACGGTGCCATCGCGATGGGTGACGGGCTCCTCGACTTCCCTGACTTGTCCGATAGCGGCGACTTCGCCGTCGTCGTTGCTATAGCTTTCGGCATCCTCGGCGCCGAACAGCTGGCGGTCCGTGCGGCCGATGACGTCTTCCTTGGCAAGGCCGGTCATGGCGCACCAGGCCTTGTTGACGAACTCGATGCTCAGATCCTGCGCCTTGATGAAGGCTGCCACCGGCAGTTCGTCCATGACATGCCGGAACAGGTCGATCTGGCGCATGCTGTCACGCAAGGCCTCTTCGCGGTTCGTGACCTCGGCGATGTCGACCAAAGCGTCAAAGCCTGTGGCGGGTTTCTGCGCCAGTTCATAGAACCTGTCGGCAAGCGCAGTGACGTTGCGTCCAACACCACGATAGCCGGCGAACTTGCCTTCGGCGTCGTAACGCGGAAAACCTGTGATCGAAACCCAGCGGCAGTCACTGCCGCCCCCCTTCAGCTCGTAGACGAAGTCGCGAAAGGACCTGCGTGCCTGCAGATCTTCCAGATGCGCTGTGGCTGCGCGATTGCCGTCCAGAACCTGCTTGAGGAAATCGAAGCGAAACCGGCCAAGCACCGTCGCCGGGTCGATGCCGGTGACCGCGCGGTAATTGTCCGAAAGCCAGGAGAAGCGCAGCTCGGCGTCGGTCACCCAGATCCAGTCGGAACCCGCGTCAACCAGTGCGCGGAGCGCTTCCATCGTATCCAGGTATCCAGCCGATGACGGCGTGTCGCCATCATGCGCGGCCACTCCACCGGGCTCGCGGTTTCCACGCGTCCCAACTTTTTCGTCCGCTTCAGCCATGCCGTCCCACACCGAAAACCAGGCCGAACCCTCCCCCGAGGTCCGTTTGCGGAATGTGCCTCAGAAGCATTAACGATCCGCTAACCTTAATGAATCTCGACAAGGCGGGCCGTCGCCATTCGTGCGCAACTTGCCTGCGCCATTCCGCCGGTTGTCGGCGATATGCAAGCCGCGTTATAAGCCCAGCAGGGGTGTACATATGTTTGAGCGGATTCTGCCTTTTTTACTGGGGCTGGCGTTACTTTTCAGCGGCGGTTGCGCGCGCAGCTATGACGGTACGGTGATCATTCCCAAGCCGCTTGATGCGAGACGGTTCTTTGACAAGGTGCCACCGAACACGCCGCAGCCGCTAATCGAATCCACCGTGTTTCCGGTCGCGCCGCAGGAACAGCGAAGCTTCGAACCACGCCGCGCCACACGGCACAAGGCGGCCACGAGACGCGTGTCGAGGCTCTCCAGCCCTCCGCCTTCTTCTTCCGAGCCGGAAAAGCCTCTTACCTGCAGGAACGTCAGCGAGCCGGGCCAGCGATACCGTATGGTGTGCGAATAGCGGTTGCGTGCGTCAACCGGCTCACAGCGTCGCAGCGCCTTTCCTCGGTTCTTTGGCGCCAAGCTTTTCCAGCGCAAAACGAACCTGACGCAATTCATCCTGCCAGCCGTCATCGTCACCCATCGGGCTTTCCGACGCCGCCCGCTGCAGCCCCCGCGCCTCGGACTCGATATCCCGAAGTTCCGCGATTTTCTGTTCGGTGGACAGAGAGCCGTCTTCGACAATCTCGTGCACCCTCATTTCCCTGAAAGTGGCCATGGCGACTGCTCCCGGTTGATCGCCAGCGGTTGATCGTCAGTCACAACGCCGCGATTGCCCAAGCGTTCCGGACATGGGCGTGCCGGACAGGGGCGTTCCGGACAGGGGTTTCGAGAACGGACCTTGACCAAACGCGTGCAACCTTTGCCCTCTTTCCGCGTTGAGGCGGTGGGAAGGAGAACCCACATGTCGATCCACTTCACGGTATCGGGTCTGACCAGGAACCTTTTTCATTCGCTCGGGCTGGACCATCAGCGCGCGCCAAGGCCCCTCAATTCCGAGCAAAGCCTGTTGCTGGAATGCTATCTGGCGGGTCAAATCCCGGAGTCGGCCTGGAACGACTATGTCTTCGAGACGCCGGAACTCGCGCGGCATGTCGATGCGAGACGCAACCAGCACTGACTGAGAGCGCGGCGAGAGCAGGATTTTCACAATCATTTGAGCTCGGGTGACGCTGCGTGGGCTTTCATTCAACTTGAACGATTCGAGCGACGCGATCTTCCGAGATGGTTCGGAACCGACACGAACCTGATTACTGTTTGGACGGGAACTGCAACGTAAACACGGTGCCGCCGATTCCCTTGGACAGGGTCGGTGAAAAGCTCAGCGGCAGGCATTGCGCGAGCGCGGAGGTCGCGGCATCCACGAAGGATTTCCGCACCTTTGCATCGCCTTCGACATGAATGGCAGTGGGCCGAGGTGGTCCGATCAGCGTGCCGTCGCGTTTGAAGCTGAAGCTCAATGTGACGGTGGAATTCTTGAAATCGGACGGCGGGTTCCAGCAGGCGCGGATCGCGGCCCCGACGTCATCCATGGTGTTGAGCGTGGCGGCTTTCGACTGACCGGCCGTTCCCGCGACGATCGAAATCGCCATGATCAGTGCCGCAGAAACTCGCATCGCAAAAGCCCTCGCCAAAGCACGCCGCACAGGACATTTATGGTAGAGCAGGCGTCGGCGATGACAATATGTCTCGTCGCCACGTTTTTCCGTGCAGGCCTATCGCGCTGCCAGTGCAATCAGTGGCTGGCTACACGAACGGCCGGGCCTGGAAAGCAAAAGGCCGGCACCAGGCCGACCTTTCATTCCACTTCGCCATTCGCGCCAGTACATCCGTGGTCGCGGGCCGAAAGTGGATCACCAGCCCAGTAAACAGGGAAATGGTTAACGAAACCTCAATTTCCCGGCGACCGCCATGGCTGACGGCGGCTATCTCGGACCTACTGAGGCTGCTTTTCGTTTTCAGCGGCGCGGAAACCGGATGCCGTTGCGTCAGACTCGCAGATATAGGCGCCTTGTTTTGTGTTCCCGTAATTCCTGCTGCCGGCGAAGTGGAAAATCTTCGACTTCAGATTCACCCACACCACCGTGCCGGACGGACAACGGGCCTTGGCCTGGCCTTCGGTCGCGAACTGGTTGGCCCCAGTCGGAGTACCGGCTACGGATGGTGCCGGCACGGTCTTGGACCGGGCTGTGGTAGGCTTGGCCGGAGCCGTCGTTGTGGCTGGCGCCGTCGTCGTTGTTGGAGCGGGCATCGGGGCCGCCGTTGTGCTTTGGCCTCCGGGGATCACTTCGGTTCCGGCGCGGCAGGCGGCGACGAAATCCTTCTTGGTCTCGCCGGATTTCTTGATGGCGTCCTTGTTGGCCGCGTACTCCGCGTCGCAGGCCTTTGCCGTCTTCACGTTTCCGGTCGCTGCGCTGTTGGCAGATGCCGGCGCGGTATTCTTGGCAGCGGCGGTCGTGGTGGCCGGCGCGGCGGCTCCAGACGTCGTATCGGTACCGGCGCGGCACGCCGCGACAAAGTCCGCCTTCTTCTGGCCGGAGGCCTGAATGGCCGGTTTGTTGGCGGCGTACTCGGCGTTGCATTCCTTGGCGGTCTTGGTGGCAGCCATCACGGCACTTGGCGCAAGCGCCATCATGACCGCCACAGCCGCGATCGAAAGCATGGGGGCAAACTGCACTCGCATCGCAAACTCTTCCTTCCTTATGTGAAGGGTCATCCCGAGGGGACACCGCTCCACGACATTGCTGGCCAAGACCGCAGGCGCCCACCGCCAGGCAAAGGCAAGGCAGCGGACGCCGAGGTTTGAAGCCCCATCAAGCCGCGCCGAGGCGCGGAGGATCGGTGCTCGCCATCTCTATAGTCACCGGGATTGGGGCGAGCGACTTACGGATTCGTAAGGAACCCGAACAATGGCGGCGCACCGAGCGCCACCCGCGCCAGCGAAGCTTGGGTAGCGCCTCTTCTAGCGCGGCGAGGATTGCAGGGCGCCGGCGGCTTGCCTCGAGTTGGATCGAAACAACCTCGATGCGAAAACGTGAACGGGTCGTTCCACCAAAACATGGAACAGATTTGCTGCCGCGATGACCACGACGATCGCCGCGGCGATGCCGATTGGCAGGGGCAGAAATATGCTGAATGCCGCCAGGGTCAGGGCCATAAGGGGCAAATGCGTCAAATACAAAGAGTAGGATATTTTTCCGAACCATAGGAACGCTGAGTGTTCCAGCTTGGATCGAACTCTCAAAACTCCGAATGCCAGCGCGATCACGAGCGAAGCACCCAGAGCATTGGCGACGTGAATCAGGAACGCGTTATCGGTGAAAAGCCATTTGCAAAGGAGAAGGAGGACGCTTGTCGCAAACAAGATGATGGTTGGCGCTCGTCCCAGCCGATCAATTCGATCGCCGATCACCTTGTGATGCAGAGCCAGGAGCGAGCCCATGGCGAAGAGGGGAATGTAGTTGGCGGTTTGGGCAAATGAGCCCTGAAGGCTGTAGGCCGTCAGGGAATAGACGTTGGCCCCGACCAGGCCGGGGACCAGGCAAGCGCAGCACACTGCGAGAAGAATGTAGGGATGTCTTTTTGCCAGGAAGATGATGACAGGCATCAGAAATGAAATTCTGAGCTCATGCACAAGAGACCACATAACCGGGTTGAGGCTCATTTGACCTATCAAGCCGCCCATCAGCAATTGGACGAAGATCTGGCTGACGTCATGCGGAACGTACAGGACGCTTAATATCCATGCGCTCAACCCTTGTGGATCCGCGATCTGCAGTGCCGCGGCGCTGGCCAATGCCGCAAGCAGGATTGACGCGCAGAACGGCAGCCAGATTCGGGCAAAGCGCCTGATGGCATAAAATACATACTTCTCCGGCCTGCCCAGGATCGACATCGTGAGCACAAAGCCGCTCAAGACGAAGAAGACCGTAACGGCCTCATGGCCAGCCCAGAAAATATGCAGCGGAGAGTAGGTCAGCGCATGTTGCCAGTCGAAAGCGAAGGTTCGCTTGGCGTGTGGGTCCGCCCAAATCAGATCGTCGAACCCGGGAATGGACAAAACAGCATGATTCGCCACGACGACAAGGGAAGCTATTCCGCGCACGGAATCCAACGCACGAACTCGCCTGTCATCGACTGATGGATCTGTTTCCAAAGATCGGTCTCCATGCGTTCTGCTTGGAGCCCCCCGACTTTGCAACCAGGGAATGGTGCACTGCACAACAAGCGGTGTCAACAACCACGATTCACCATCCGTCCAGATGGCTTGTCTGACGATTTTGGGAGAAACCTGACTAAATCATTGAAAGTCTTGGTGCGTCCGATGGGGTTCAAACCCCGTTCCCGCCCGTGACGCTGCTACCCACCCGGACCAGTGGCGTTCAATCAAAAAGACGGCCACGGCTAGACCCCAAAATCGAATAGCGGACCGTTGCCAGCCGCACCCTATCGGAGCGGAAGGTTCAATCCGTGCGAACGCTGTCCGTGCCGGCTGGATCGATCCGCGTCAGGCGCTCTTTGGCCTCGCTCACACGCCTTTGCGCGGACCTTATCCTGCCGCACAGCGCGATATTGATACCGACTCCGCAGTCTTCATCCAGCATGTCTTCAGCGCGTTTGAGGGCGAGCTCCGCTCGCTTGACTGGCTGTCTGGCCTCGGCCAGTTCCAATATCATGAGATCGGCCATCGCGCCGCGTCCGTTGTGCTCCAGGGTGTATATCATCAAGCGCTAACTCATCACGGAGCGTTTCGTTCCCCTGACGCCAAGTTGGCTGCGGGGAAATCGCGCCCAGTGTCACGCGACATCACAGCTTCGCGATGCTCGGGATGAACGGTGATCCGAAAAGCGTTTGCGACGTGTGCCTGACTCGCGGGTGCTCTCAAAGACCGGCGCCCTTCCTGAAACCCAATGCCTTTGGGGGAACATCATGAAACGTCTCGTCACGCCGATCATGATCGGCTTATTCATCGCCTCCACTGGGTTGGCCCTGGCCGCCACGTCCACAGCGTAACCGGCACCACAGGTCAGCCTAGTCAAATGATTGGCCCCCCTCAGACCGGCAGTGTCACGCCGGGCAACTCCGGCACTGCACCCGGTTCAGCCTTCAACCCGGATGGGAACGCGGGAACACATTACGCAGGCACCCAGCCGCAGAATTCCAAGAATCCAAAGAGCGTATCTCAGTACGATGTTGCCGGCTTCCAGCAGTCCCATAAGTGACGGAATTGCGCATGGCTGGTGAAAGCACCGGTCGCGATTGTGCCGCCAGGAACTGTTATTGTTTAGCTGAAGGGACGACCTGCGGCTCGCGTCGTAATGTCTTTGGCAGGATCAACCATTGGGAAGCCGGTCGCTCCGACGTTGGGAACAATGCCCCCCCACAATCTAAGTCAGGGCTGTCAGTACCGGAGCAATACTCCCCATTAGTGCCGTTTGAATCTTCCCCAGGTGCTGCGGCCGCTGGTCTTCCGGGGCGCGCCCCGGAAGACCAGCGGCGCGTCATCGCCGATACTCCTTCCGATGGTCGGAAGGGGGACATTGGT
>CALRQH020000011.1:0-205585 GCA_943370265.1 Mesorhizobium carmichaelinearum | reverse complement strand
GCCCTTATAGCGCCCCCGGCATTCGCACCACCTCAAAAGCCACGCGGCCGGCCGCCGAAAAATCCGCAATACGCCCTGTCGTCCACGTCGGCATAAGTGGGGAATTTTACTTCGGCACAACTGGGGAAAATTCACCCGGCATTGACAACTTCGAGCACAAGCGCCGGGTCTACATGCATCTCCTTCGCGAGAAGGGCGACGAGTGGGAGAGCTGGACAGACCGCGAGCGGCTCCTGACCGGCCTTAAGCTCATCGAGCTGGTCGCCCAGTCCACCGGCCTGTTCGAGGTCGAGACGACGAAGATGGCCAAGCGCATTACCACCTCGCTGGTCCCGACGAAGCGCTTCACCGGCTGGGTGGCAACCTTGGACATGCAGTTCGAGGTCATGTCGCCGGAGTTCCTCCCCTGCGTCGTTCCTCCGAAGGACTGGACCGGGCTGACCGGGGGCGGCTACCACACGACCGCCTTCCCCTACCCGCTCCAACTCGTCAAGACGCGAGCAAAGTCCCACAAGAAGGCGCTCCAGAAGGCCGACCTCACCAAGGTCATGGCCTCGGTCAACGCCATCCAGCGCACCGCATGGGCAATCGAACCGCGAACCCTCGACGTACTGAAGGCGCTCCTCGACGCGGGCCATGAGGTCGCCGGCCTGCCTCCGCTACTGGACGATCCGGTGCCCTCCAAGCCGATCGACATCGACACCAACGAGGAGGCTCGCAAGCTCTGGAAGCGGGCCGCTGTTCAGGTTCACAACCGGAACCGCTCGCTTTTCTCCCGGAAGGTGCTGGCGCTGAAGACCCGCAACATCGCCGAGCAGTTCGCCCAGTACCCGGCGATCTACTTCCCGCATCAGCTCGACTTCCGGGGCCGCGTCTACTCGGTCCCCCAGGTCCTCAACCCGCAGGGGTCGGACGTGGCCAAGGGGCTGCTGGTGTTCGCCGAGGGCGATCCCATCACCACTCCGGAGGCCCTGCGGTGGTTCCTCATTCACGGTGCCAACTGTTGGGGAGAGGATAAGGTGTCCCTCGACAAACGAGTTGCGTGGACCGCCGCCAATAGGGAGCAAATCCTTTCGTGCGCTAGGGCACCGCTAGACGACCTTTGGTGGACCGAGGCTGACAGTCCGTTCTGCTTCCTAACATGGTGTTTCGAGTATGCCGAAATGGGATGGGCCTTACAGCGCGAGACCCCATTCGTCTCTCGCATCCCCATCGCGATGGACGGCTCCTGCAACGGGCTCCAGCACTACTCGGCCATGCTCCGCGATCCTGTCGGGGGCAAGGCTGTCAATCTGGTGCCGAGCGACGAGCCGCAGGACATTTACGCCGAGGTGGCGAAGGTCGTGAATGACACTCTCTACTATACGGCGATGCAGGAGCACCTCCCGCAGGCCAGCTATGCCACCGAGGACAACCGCAAGGAATGGGCGCTTGCCGACCAGTGGGGGGCCTTCGGGATCGACCGGAGCATCACCAAACGGCCCGTCATGGTCCTGCCCTACGGCGGCACCTTGTCATCCTGTCAGAAGTACGTGCTGGAGGCGGCCTCTAAGAAGCTCGCCGGCAGTACCGCCTTCGGGGACGATCTGTTCTCGGCCTGCAACTGGCTTGGGAACATCGTCTGGTCCTCTATCGGTCAGGTCGTGGTGTCCGCAAGGCTCGCCATGGGGTGGCTTCAGGACGTGACGCGGAAAATCTCGGCTGAAGGTCCGATCCAATGGACCACTCCGAGCGGCTTCGTGGTCGTCCAGGCTTACCCGGAGCTGAAGTCTGAGCGGATCAACACCACGCTCCTAGGCTCAAGGTTCGTGCCTAGGCTCAACGAGGAGGTGCCTGACAGCATCGACCGCCGCCGGCAGGCTAACGGGATCGCCCCGAACTTCGTCCACGCTCTCGACGCCGCAGCGCTGACCCTCACGGTCAATCTGGCGGCTTACCGGGGATTGGACAAGTTTGCGATGATCCACGACAGCTACGGCACGACGGCGGCCAAGACGCCGGCTTTGGCCAAGGCCCTCCGGGAAGCCTTCGTCAATATGTACTCCGGGGAGAACGTTCTTGAGGTCTTCGCGCGTGAAGTCGTGCCCGACCACCTCAAAGATAATGTCCCTTCCGTGCCTATGGTTGGCGGTCTCGATTTGTCCGAAACCCTCAACAGTAAGTACTTCTTTGCGTAAATCGTCCCGGTAACGGGCCAATTGCGACACCACTTAGGATCGCGTTTTCCGAAACATTTTGGAGTTATCATGCAGAAACCCAACATCGTCATCCGCTACGGTGCCCTTCACGACGACATCACCGTCGATGGGCACACCTTTGTCCGGCATCAACTGACCGGCAAGGAGAAGCACTTCCTCCGCAACGTCGTGATCGACGGCCTCGTCAAGTGCGGCTTCGTGCGGAGGTCCAAATGATCGACATGGACCGCATCAACAACGTGGACGCTGCCTCGGTCGCGGCCACCACGCTCCAGATCATCGACCGGGTGCAGGACGACAAGAAGGAGATGCAGGTCGTGGCGCTCGCCGCCGCCTTCTCCGTCTTCTGTCGCCGACACCGCGTCGATCCCTCGGAGGTCTTCCGTGCCGCCTCTAACGTCCTCGCCTCGAAGTTCCGAGAGAACCCCGCCTTCGTCGCCCTCGACCTCTACGTGGAGAACGAGCTGTGAGCGCCACCCGTCCCGAGCCGCCCATCTTCGAGATGGTAGCGTTGGCCGCGCTCGCCTTCCTGGCCGCCTTCATGCTCTCAAGGCCGGCTCCCGCAGCCGAACTGGGCTACGTCAACTCCTGCACCCACTTCGTCGGGTTCAATGAGCTGGGCGACCCGGCCTTCCTTCCGTGCAGTCAGATCACACCGACAAACTACCCGCAGGAGTGGGTGGACGCCGGCTTGACCATTTAGTCCCGTATACGGGCCAATCGAGGAAAACATGACACCTTCTCTCTTTCAGATTTTCGGCCAGACAATCGCGTCGAACCCTAACGCTCGCAGCCGCTCCCGCACCCCGCTCATCTCAAAGAAGTTCGGCAGTCGGGCCGCCCGGCGCAAGCTCATGGCCCTCGCCCGCAAGGAGGGGTTCAGCGCATGAACCTCTACCTCCAGCAGGCCATCATGCACTGGAAGCGCGGCATGGCGCTCCCGGTCGACCTCGCCTTCAAGCTCGCGGACCTCGGTTACGACGTTCGGGCGCTCGAAGCCCGCTACTCCCACTAAACCCCCTCATTAGGAGCCACGAATGGCAAACCAAAAGAACCCAGATCGGGTTCGCATCTCGTCCCCGCGCATGATCCTGAAGTACCCGAAGCTCGATAAGGTCGACTACGGGTCGGAGAAGTACCCGGACAAGGACGGCAGCTACAACACCCGCGCCATCGGCGACCGCTCGGACCCCAAGGTCTCGGCCATGCTGGAGAAGATCGACAAGGCGATGGTCCGCGCCAAGGAGCTGGCGGAGGAGAAGTTCGCCAAGATGGACATCAAGGCCCGCAAGAAGATCGAGGCCAAGACCGGCGGCATCGTCGCTGACGACCCCTACTCGATTGTCTACGACGAGGACACCGAGGAGGACACCGGCAAGATCGACATCAAGGTCAAGATGAAGGCGTCGGGCGTTCGCAAGGACAAGACCAAGTGGACGGCCAAGCCGGACATCTTCGACGGCAAGGGCAAGCCCATGAAGAAGGGCATTCAGGTCTGGGGCGGCTCCGTCGCGATCCTGAACTTTGACCTTGAGCCCTACTTCGTGGACGGCTCGGGCTCCTACGGCGTCTCTCGTCGCCTGAACGCGGTCCAGGTCATCGAGCTGGTCTCCGGTGGTCAGCGAGCGGCTTCGTCCTACGGCTTCGAGGCCGAGGAAGACGGCTTCGACGCGAACGATGTCGAGACCGAAGACGAAGACGACAGCGACGACAGCGGGTCTGATGGCTCGTCGGAAGACGACGACACCGACTTCTGATGTCCGGCGCAGGGCGATCCTGCACGGTTACCGGTCGGGACTGGAAGAACGGATAGCGGAGGAGCTGGCCGCGAAGGGCATCAAGGTGACGTTTGAAGGCGCGAAAGTCTTCTACACACCGCCCATCAAGGTGCGCTCCTACACTCCCGACTGGCCACTCCCGAATGGCATCATAGTCGAAAGTAAGGGCCGGTTTGTCACAGAGGACCGGCAGAAGCACAAGAACATCAAGGCCGAACACCCGGACCTCGACATTCGGTTCTTGTTCTCGAACTCCAAAGCAAAGCTCTCGAAGGGGTCGAAGACGACCTACGCCAACTGGTGCGACCAGTACGGCTTCCTCTACGCCGACAAGTCGATCCCGGACGCATGGCTCAACGAGCCCTCATGTCCGCGCCGGCTGGCGGCAATCGAACGAGCATCCAAGAAACCCAAGGCGTGACGGTGGGGGCTTCGGCCCCCTCCTCCCATACGCATCCTAGAAAGGACATCATGAGTTTCAAGACACGCAACGGCCTGCCCATGAGGGTTCTGGTCCTCAACCATCTCCGCAAGCACGGCAACCTCTCGCCGATTGAAGCGTCGGCCATGTGGGCCTGTCGCGATCTGCCGAAGCGCATCTCCGAGCTGAAGAAGGCCGGCCACCCAATCACGGTCGAGTACAAGCGCGACGACATGGGGCAGCGATACGCCCGGTACACCTACGACACCGCTGCGGCCCGCAAGGAACAGCAGGACACCCGCGAAGCGCTGGCCTGGATACTCGCATGAGCGCCGCGTCCCTGACCAAGAAGCCGGACGGGACGCTGGAGAAGACCCGCTTCAACCTCGGCATCCTCATCGACCGTTACATTCCCGTCCACACCCGCGAGGAAGTGTGGGAGATGCAGCGCCACCATGAGGAGCGGGTCTGGGACCTCCTCAACACCATCCATCAGTACCGCGAGCGCAACCAGCAGATGGCCGAGCGCGTAGTCGCGATGGAGAAGGAATACTACGCCGAAATCGGCCTCAAGGTCCCCTTCGGCTCCTTCACGGCTGACAGCGCGGTCAACCTCTACGATCAGGTCCAGTCGTATCGGATCACATGGCGGCCAGACGCATTCCGCGCCGAGACGAGGGTAGCCTACCGCCCCCTCGACCCGAAGGAGCGCCCATACCTGTTCGAGGTCATGTGCAGGCAGTTCAAGGAACACGTTACCCGCGAGCTGATACCCCGCCTCGAACATGAGTACGCCAAACTCTACGCAACCGAAAACTACCGCTAACGGAGACAGCAGACATGAACATCATCGCCACCATCCGCGCCCTCCTGGGCCTCGTTCCGACCACCGAGAAGGCCATCTCCAGCCTCGTTAAGGCCGCCGAGAGGCTCGAAGCCGTAGCGTTTCATGAAGCCGACCTGATCGACGCTCACTCGGCCAAGATCGTGAAGCTGAAGGACGCAATCAACCAGACCGAGCAGGCCCGCAAGGAAGCCTCTGCCCGCGCCGACCGCGCCAATCGCGTAGCTGCGAACGTCAACGCGCTGATTGGCTGACGACAGCGAGTTCCTGCATCACGAGCCGTGCCCCGAGTGCGGCTCCTCTGATGCCCTAGGACGATACACAGACGGGCACGGGCATTGCTTCTCGTGCGGACACTACGAGCCCGGCGACGGGCAACCCCAGGAACGAAAGGAACGCACCCGAGTGGAGGGATTGATCCCCTCCGGCTCCCCGCAGGCGCTCGTCAAGCGCGGCATCAGCGAGGAAACATGCCGGAAGTGGGGCTACACAACAGGCGAGTTCAAAGGCCAAACGGTCCAGATCGCCACCTACCGGGACACTTCAGGGACCGCCGTGTTCCAGAAGGTCCGTTTCAAGAACAAGGACTTCCTCGCCCTCGGGGACAAGAAATCCGCGGGCCTCTACGGGCAGCACCTTTGGCGTGACGGTGGCAAGCGCATCGTCGTGACCGAAGGGGAAATCGACGCCCTGTCGGTCTCCCAAGTCCAAGGCAACAAGTGGCCGGTCGTTTCCCTGCCCAACGGCGCGGACGGCGCAGTCAAGGCCATCTCCAAGGCCCTGCCCTACCTCCTCGGCTTTGACGAAATCGTCCTCATGTTCGACCACGACGAGGCCCATCACCGGCCCAACGGCGAGGTCTTCTACCCCGGACAAGAGGCGGCTCAAGCGTGTGCCATGCTGTTCCCGGCTGGCCGCTGCAAGATCGCGCGCATCGACGGACACAAGGACGCCAACGAGGCGCTCCAGGCCGGCAACGGGGCGAAGATCGTGGACGCCATCTTCGGCGCCAGAGCCTTCAGACCGGACGGGATCGTCACCATCGCGGACGTGAAGGAGAAGGCCCTCATCCCTACCGAGATGGGCCTGCCGTGGTTCGGGAAGGAACTGAACTACCAGCTCTATGGTCGCCGCCTTGGCGAGATTATTGCCATTGGAGCGGGTACCGGTGTTGGCAAGACCGAGTTCCTAGCCAAGCAGATTTACTACGACATCACCACGCTCAACGAGCCGGTCGGTGTCTTCCTGCTTGAGCAGCAGCCCCACGATACCGTCAAGCGCATCGCCAGCACCCACGCCGGCAAACAGTTCCACGTCCCCAACCGGGAAGGCGAGGAGCCGCGCTGGACAGCCGAGGAGCTGCGGGAAGCCATCGGCGAAATCGAGGACCGCAAGCTGTTCATGTATGACAGCTTCGGGGCCACCGACTGGGACGTGATCAAGTCCACGATCCGGTTCCTGGCCCACTCTGAAGGCGTCAGGCTGTTCTACCTCGATCACCTCACGGCGCTCGCCGCCGCTGCGGATGAGGAGGAGCGGGTCGCCCTAGAAGGCATCATGGCCGAGATGGGCTCCCTCGTTCAGGAACTCAACATCACCATCCACATGGTCTCCCACCTCGCGACCCCTGACGGGACCCCTCACGAGGAAGGGGGCCGGGTGATGATCCGTCACTTCAAGGGTTCACGCTCCATCGGCTTTTGGTGCGTCACCATGCTCGGTCTGGAACGCGACCAGCAGCACGAAGACAAGGCGCTCCGCTGCGTCACCACCGTCCGAGTTCTCAAACACCGGCCCGTAGGGGCTGCGACGGGAGAGACGATCTTCTTCCGTTACGACGGTGAGACGGGTCGCCTCCTCGAACTCGATCACAACCCATTCGAGGAAGACAATGAAACCTGTGACTTCTCCGGGGACGACGAAACCCCTTTCTGAACTGATGGAGGCCCAAAGGCTGACCATCGGTGACCTAGTAGTGTTCCAGCGCCGCGCCCGGAGGGGCGTGGTTGCTGCCCAGCAGGCGCTCGCGAACATGCGCCAGAACCGGCACAACAGGGCCGTCCAAATCAGATCCACTTTCCGACTGATCGAAGGCGGCAAGCCATCCGCCTGATCTTCGACATCGAGACAGACGGCTTTCTGGACAAGCTCACTACCGTCCACTCACTGGTCCTCAAGGACGCCGACACCGGGGAAGTCTTCTCGTTCAGGAACGATGGGCACCCCGACAACCTCATACGGATGGGCGAAGGCGTCCAGATGCTTAACGAGGCCGGCGAACTGATCGGCCACAACGTCATCAAGTTCGACCTCCCCGCTCTCCAAAAGGTCTACCCGTGGTTCAAGCCGAAGGCCGTCGTCATCGACACCCTCGTCCTGTCCCGGCTGATCTGGCCGGAGCTGAAGGAGAGCGACCCCAAGCTCATCAAGCGCGGCAAGCTGCCTCCCGGTCTCCGGGGGCGCTACAGCCTCGAAGCCTTCGGTTATCGCCTCGGCAACTGGAAGGGCGACTACTCCAAGATGATGGAGGAAAAGGGGCTCGATCCGTGGGCCTCTTGGACCCCGGAGATGCAGGAGTATTGCGAGCAGGACGTGGCGGTCAACGCCGACCTGTATGTCAAGCTCTGGAACCTCTGGAAGGACCTGAAGACCGAGGAAGGGAAACGCACCCCGTTCTCCGACCGGTCTGTCCTCTTGGAAATGGACGTGGCCCGCATCGTGGCCCGTCAGGAGCGGTGGGGCTTCGCCTTCGACACCAAGAAGGCCGAGAAGCTCTACGTCAAGCTGGTCGCCGAACGGGACAAGCTCGAACGCAGCCTCAAGGAAACCTTCGGGTCCTGGCTGGCCTCGAACGGGCAAGTCACGCCGACGAAGGATCGGTCGGTCCAACAGAAGGACTTCCCCCCGATTGGCTACAAGACCAAGCGGGACGGGACGCAAGTTCCGATCTATCCCAAGGCCCACTACGAGGCCGGCGCTCCCTACACCAAGATCAAGACGGTCGAGTTTAACCCCGGCAGTCGCGCCCATATCGCTGAACGCCTCGCCAAGCTCTACGGCTGGCGGCCCATGGAGTTCACCGACAGCGGCGAGCCGAAGGTGGACGAAACCATCCTCTCGCAGCTCCCGTGGCCGGAAGCGAGGCTCCTAACCGATTACCTGACGGTTTCCAAGCGGATCGGTCAGATCGCTGAAGGCAAGCAAGCGTGGCTCAAGAAGGAGGTGAACGGGCGCATCTTCGGCGGCGTCATCACCCTCGGTGCGGTCACCCGCCGGATGACCCACTCCAACCCGAACATCGCCCAAGTTCCGAAGGTCAAGTCCGACGACGACGGCAACGTCTTGTGGGGCTACGTCGGCGGCTTCGGCGCTGACTGCCGCGAGCTGTTCACGTCCACCGCCGGGTTCACTCTCGTCGGCTGTGACGCGGACGCTTTGGAGCTTCGCTGTCTGGCCGGCTACATGGCCCGGTACGACGGCGGCGCGTACATCGAGACCATCCTGAAGGGCAATAAGTCCGAAGGGACGGACATGCACACCGTCAACGCGCGGGCTCTCGGGCTGGACCCGACGAAAGCCTACACGGTTGAAGGCAAGACGGTCTCGGGCCGCGAGATTGCAAAGGTCTGGTTCTACGCCTTCATCTACGGCGCAGGCGACTTCAAGCTCGGCACGATCCTCGGGGTCACCGGCTCCGAGAAGAAGATCAGGATGGCAGGAACGGCATCGAAAGACGCCTTCATGCGCAACCTCCCGGCACTCGGCAAGCTGGTCGGGCTGGTCAAGAAGAAGGCCAGAGAGCGCGGCTTCCTCGTCGCCCTCGACGGCGGCAAGCTGAAGGTCCGCAAGGCCCACGCAGCCCTCAACACGCTGCTTCAGTCTGCCGGCGCAATCATCATGAAAGTGGCTCTCGTCATCCTCGACGCGGACCTCCAGGCCGCCGGCTTGGTGCCCGGTGTGGACTACGAGTTCTGCGCCAACGTCCACGACGAATGGCAGATCGACACGCTCCCGCAGCACGTCGAGACGGTCAAGCGTCTGGCCGAGGACAGCATCAGAAAGGCAGGAGACGACCTTGAGTTCAAGTGCCCCCTCGCGGGCAACGCCGACGCAGGGAGCAACTGGAAAGAAACGCACTGAAACACGACGGAACAAAGGAGCAGGATATGTCTACGTCATCACTAACCCGGCTTGGCCTGGCTATTGCAAAGTTGGCCGCACGACTGGTCTCGCCGAGAGACTTCGGACCTACCAAACGGCCTCGCCGCTGCGAGACTTCCGGCTTCATTACCATCGTTGGTTCGCCGATGCTTGCCTCGCCGAGCGTACGTTACGGCGGACCTTCAGTGCTGCTTCCAGCGGAGCCAAAGGGGAATGGTATCGCATCCACCCCGACGACGCCGCCAGCCTCATCGACAAAACCCACAAGCGGCTTCGACGCGGAGGACTGGAGCGAAAACCTCAAGGCGACTTACGGGATCGCCCTCGCCCAGGACTTTGACGATTGACCGACTACGCATTGGTCGTCCGCAAGGGCGACAAGTACCTCGCGGAGCCCTTCCACCGACGAAAGTGGACCAAGGGGCTCCCGTGGGCTCGGACATTCACCAACGAGACAGTCGCCCAGGCCGCCGCCGTACAGGCCGGTGGTGAGGTGCGAACGATCGCAATCACGGAGACAGATTGACCACACTACTCGTGGACGGCGACCTGTTCGCCTACCAGATGGCATGTGGAGTGGAGAAGCCCTTAGAGTTCGACGGGCATTTCATCCTCTCGGCTGACGCCGACACCGGCAAGGCCAACCTCGACAGCATGTTCGACCACTTCATGGAGACGCTCGATGCCGACCGCATCATCGTCGCCCTGTCGGACACCGAGAACTTCCGCAAGACGGTCCTCCCGACCTACAAGAGCAACCGCGACGGCATCCGCCGCCCGATGATCCTCGGTGCCCTGAAGGCGCACATTGAGGAGAACTACGAGACCTTCACGCGCCCCACGCTGGAGGCCGACGACGTTCTCGGCATCCTCCTGACGAACCCGAAAGTGGTGACCGGCGAGAAGATCGTCGTCACCGAGGACAAGGACCTCCGCTCGGTTCCTGGGCTCCACTGGAACCCCAAGAAGGACACCAAGCCGGTCCGCGTATCGGTCGCCCAGGCTGACCGTGAGTTCTACGCACAGACCCTCTCGGGGGACATGGTGGATGGCTACGGAGGCTGTCCGAACATCGGCTACGTCCGGTCGCGAGAAATCGTGGACGAAGGCCGCCTGCTGGTCCGCACCGAGGAGGAAATCAAGCGGGGCAAGAACGCGGGCAAGACGCGGGTCTTGTGGAAGGCCGAGGCCGGACACGACGACCTCTGGGCCTGCATCGTCTCGCACTACGAGAAGGCCGGCCTGACAGAGCATGACGCCCTGACCGCCGCGCGGGTCGCCCGCATCCTCCGCACCGAAGACTACAACTACAAAACGAAGGAGCCCATACTCTGGTCACCAACAAAATGATCCGCACGGACGAAAATCTTCCGAGCATCTTCCTCGACCTCGACGGCGTTCTTGCCGACTTCGACAAGCGGGCTTGCGAGGTGCTCAACGGTGAGTGCCACTACCGCTACGACTTCATCCACGGCGGTGATGCCCTCTGGGCGCAGCTTCATGCGGTGCCTGACTTCTTCACCTCGTTCGACCCGATGCCCGACGCGATGATCCTCTGGAACGCGGTCAAGCACCTAAACCCGGTCATCCTCACGGCTGTTCCCAAGACGAACGGAGACCGCGTTGCGGAGCAAAAGAAGCGGTGGATCGACAAGTACCTAGGAGCCCACGTTAAGTCGATCTGCTGCCGGACCGAAGACAAGCCGCTCTACTCCGGCCCAGGGCGCGTCCTCGTGGACGACAGGTCGGTCAACAAGGCCCGGTGGGAGCAGGCCGGCGGCCACTTCATCCTTCACAACAAGGCGGTCTTCACGAACGCCGCGCTTCACAGGCTCGGCTATATCTGATGGACCGTGAGCAGATGATCATCGGCCTCTACTCCCCGGCTCCCCAGTCGGGCAAGAGTGAGGTGGCCCGAGAGCTGGGCAGATACGGCTTCGTCCGCAAGGGCTTCGCCGACGCTCTCAAGGCAATGATCCGGCCCCTATTGGCCGCCTTCGGCTACGACACACTGGCGGTCGATTACCTCACCACCACAGGCGACGGTAAGGAGACCCACCTCAAGGACATCGGGGCCACTCCTCGATACCTCATGCAGACTGTGGGCTCCGATTGGGGCCGCCAGACGATCAACAAGGACCTCTGGATTAAGGCCGTACTCAACGACAGTCGGCCCGACATGCTGGTCATTGACGACGTTCGGTTCCCCAATGAGTACGACGCGATCCGACAGGAAGGCGGTCAGGTCTGGAAAGTGTACCGACCGGGCCAAACGCCGACCAACCAGCATCCTTCCGAGGGCCTGCTGGAGGACCGAGAGTTTGACGAAGTGATCGTCAACGACGGCTCGCTCTTTGCCTTGGCAACGAAGGTCAGAAACGCCCTCACGGGTCCGTTCTGATTACGACACCACCTAGGAACAATTTATGAGCCAAGAACAGCAAGTTCCGCCCATCGCCGCCGAAGTGATCGCATGGCTTGAACGCCTGTTCCCCGACCGCTGTCCAGACCCAAAGGACAGCGAGCGGGAGGTTTGGATGAAGTCCGGAGAACAGCGGGTCATCCGCAAACTCCGGCTCGAACTCAAACGACAGGAAGAAACCATCTATGTGCGTCCCTAAGCAGGAGAAAGTGGCCAACATCGTCACCAAGCCTAACGAAGCGCCTGAAAAGGCACCGGAACCAGTCGCCATAAACACTGACGCCGCTGACAAGAAGCGCAAGGGCCGTTCGTCCCTCCGCATCGACCTAGCATCTGGCGGTCCTGCCTCTGGGGTTAACATTTAATCCCGAATGGCAGGCGCCGCAGCATCGCGCTTTGGCACTCTTGAGAGCCAGCGCAAGGCGTATCTGGACCGAGCACGGGTCTGTGCAAAGCTCACCATCCCGACGCTCCTTCCCGACGAAGGAGCCAACGGTTCCACCAGTTTCACAACGCCAGAACAGAGCCTCGGGGCTCGTGGCGTAAACAACGTCGCAGCCAAGATGCTGCTCGCCCTTTTCCCGCCGAATGCACCCTTCTTCAAGATGGAAGTGGACGACATGACGGCGGCCGAAATCTCGGGCCAAGAAGGTGCCAAGGACGAGGTTGATAAAGCCTTCGGCCAGTTCGTTCGCCGCGTCATGACCGACGTGGAGGGACGTGCCCTTCGATCCGACCTCTACGAAGCCCTTCGGCTCCTCGTGGTCAGCGGAAATGTCCTCGTCTACATCACTGAGGAAGGCCGCTGCCGCGTCTACCGTATGGACAAGTACGTGGTCAAAAGGGACCCTGCCGGGAACCTCTTGGAAGTCGTGATCAAGGAGAGCATCGCGCTCGCTGCGATCCCGGAGGACATCAAGAAGCAAATCCCGACCCAGGTCCTGCCCCCTGCCGCTCCTCTGGAAGGCGGGGTCCAAACGGCACCCTCTGAAAAACCCTTCTTCCTGTACACCCACGTCGTCCTGAACGATGAGGGCCAGTATCAGGTCAATCAGGAAATCGAAGGCATTGTCGTCCCTGGCTCTGAAGGCACGTATCTCCGCGAGGAGTTGCCCTTCCTGGCCCTTCGGTACAACAAGGTCGACGGTGAGGACTACGGGCGCGGACTGGTCGAGGAGTACCTCGGCGATCTGTCCCATCTCGAAAGTCTCTCGAAGTCGATCCGCGAGTTTGTCGCTATCTCGTCGCGCGTGATCCCGATGGTGAACCCCAACGGTTCTACCTCGGTTCGCGATCTGATGAACGCTGCCAACGGTGAGCCTATCGCGGGCAACGCCGAGGACATCACGTTCCTCCAGATCGAGCGCTACAACGACTTCCGCGTAGCCAAGGAAATGATCACCACGCTCGAACAGCGCATGGCGTTCGCTTTCCTCCTGAACACAGCAATCCAGCGACCGGGTGAGCGCGTCACGGCGGAAGAAATCCGCTACATGGCCCGCGAACTTGAGGACACCCTCGGCGGCACCTACTCCGTCCAAGCGGTGGACCTTCAGCTCCCCCTCGCTACCGTACTGATCAAGGCCCTCGAACGTCGCGGCTCCCTTCCAGAACTACCCCATGGGGTGGTCTTCCCGAAGGTGGTCACCGGCATGGATGCACTCGGACGAGGTAATGACCTGTCCAACCTCATCCAGTTCAAGGCGATCATTCAGGAAACCCCAGCAGTCCAGACCGTCAAGTGGGATGGCTTTGCTCAACGTGTGGCGAACAGCCTGAACGTCGAGACCGCCGGCCTCATCATGACGCCTGAAGAAGCACAAGCCGCGCAGCAGCAAGCCATGATGCAGCAGCTCGTGGACAAGCTAGGCCCCAACGCTGTGAACCAGCTCGGCGGCATGGCCCAAAAGTCAATGGAGACACCGACAGCATGAGCAAGATCAACACCGGAAATCGGTCGAAGGCGGAAGACGCTAAGGCCCTTGAAGACATGAAGCAGAGCATCGGAGGCGACGAGGAAATCGTCGTTGAAGGCGATGCCACATACATAGTCCAGAAGTCCGCTTTCGGCGTGACCCTCAAGACGCGGATCGCCTAATGAGCGGCGCTGTAGAGTTCAACATTCAGGCCGAACCGACCGGCGCAGAGGCTCCTGTCCAGAGCGACCGCCCGGCCCACATTCCGGAGAAGTTCTGGGATGCCTCAACGAAGACCGTGAACACCGACGCCCTCCTCCAGTCGTATGGCGAACTGGAGAAGAAGATCGGAGCCCCGAAGGAAGCCGCCCAAGAGCAAGAGAGCGCGGCTACCGAAGGCGAGGAGAAGGCCGCCGATGAGACTGCTGAAGACGACGACGAGAAGGCCGCGAAAGCAGCCGCCGACGCCGCCGGAATTGGCATGGACGCTCTCCAGGCCGAGTTCGACAAGGACGGCAAGCTGTCCGACACCTCCTACGAGAAGCTCGACAAAGCAGGCTTCCCGAAAGAGACCGTTGACGACTTCATCGAGTACCGCAAGTCGAAGGCTGACGGGTATGTTGCAGCCGCTCACGCCGCCGCTGGTGGTGCTGACGAGCTGGCAAAGATGACCGAGTGGGCCGCCAAGGGCTACGACGCCGCTAAGGTCCAGGTCTTCAACGATGCCGTCAACTCCGGTGACAAGAACCGTGCCGAACAGGCCATCAAGGCGCTCAAGGCCGACTTCGTGAAAGCGAAGGGTTCCCCACCGAAGCTGCTCAATACGCCGAACAATCCCGGCGGCAACTCCGGTGAGGTCTACACGAGCCTCCAGCAGATGCTCGCCGATCAGGCCAAGCCCGAGTACGCCAGCGACCCCGCCTTCCGTGAGGCCGTGAAGCAGAAGCTCGCCCGCTCCAGCATCTAAGGAAAACACCATACGCCCGATCAAAGAACTGATCTGGCATTGTACCGCCACCCCCGAGGGACGCGAGGTCACCGTCAAGGAGATTGACGCATGGCACCGCGCTCGGGGCTGGTCCGGCATCGGCTACCACAAGGTCGTGCATCTCGACGGCACCGTCTCTGACGGACGCAACGAGGCGCAGATCGGAGCCCATGTCGAAGGTCACAATTCCGGAACAATCGGCTACGTCTACGTAGGTGGACTAGCGAAAGACGCAAAGACCCCGAAGGACACCCGAACGGCGGCCCAAAAGGCCACGATGATCGCCCTTACCAAGGCGGCCATTGCGAAGTACGGACTGACCAAGGTCTCCGGCCACAACCAGTACGCTGCCAAGGCTTGCCCGTCCTTCGACGTGCGCAAGGACCCCCTCGGCCAACTGGTCTGATGCTCGCCAAGACCTCCAAGAGGCGCACCTCCAAGATCGCCCTGGCTGTCAACACGACCCTCGCTTGGGGCCTCGCCTTCTACGGCGTGTTCACCGGGCAAGGAGCGGCTGTTGTCGCCGGCTGTTTGGCCCTCATCGGTACCCTCTACGGGGCCTACACGGGGGTCGGTCACCTCGACTTCAAGCGGGCGCTGGAAACCTTCACCAACATACAAGGAACCGCCGCTGATGCTGTGGGTACTCAAGAACTGGAAGTTGGTGATCCTGACGTTGAGCCTGTTGGCTTTGTCCGTCACAGGGATCGCTCTCTACCAGAAGGGTAAGGCAGAGGCTCGACAAGAGCAGCAGATCGTCTCCCTCAAGGCAGACCTAGCAATCGCCAATCGGCTCATGGAGCTGACCAACGAGACCCTCAAGGCCGACCAAGAGCGGGCCGCCAAAGACGCCCAAGCCTACACCGAACTATCAAAACGGAAGGCCGCTCTCAATGACTATGCGGACAGCCTTGCGGACCGTGATCGTGAGTGCCTTAGTGGCGCTGACGTTGACCGGCTGCATGGCCTTTGGAAGTAAGGTCCAGCCACCGGCCCTTCCTCCCATCCCGGCAGACATTCGCGTCTGCTTTGAACAGATCGTAGCGGCCCCAAAGAAGGGGGCCATGACGAAGAAACAGGTGATCGAATTGATCGCCTCGTTGAAGCTTTCCGAGGCCCAAAAGGTGGCCTGCGGTAAGCGCTTGATCGCCTTCTACGAGGCTTTCGAGAAGCACTAACAGAACCTCCCCCGCCTCTCGAAGAAGCGCACCGGGGAGGTCTTTTGGAGTGTAGCTCAATCGGTAGAGCACCCGGCTGTTAACCGGGCGGTTGAAGGTTCGATCCCTTCCACTCCAGCCAATTCCTGATTTGCGATGGACCATAGTCGTGCTGCCCACTCGGCGGCGACTTCGGGGCTCCGGCCCCTACAGGTTCCCAAGAAACACCAAACAGAACCTTGACCCGCCAACAGCTCCCCGAGGGGGGCCTTGAGCGGACAATCTCGTGTTCCTGCGGGGCGCTTCTGGTCGGACCAACCATCCCTCCAATCGCACACAGGAAAACACTAAAATGGCAGACCTTAACGTCTCTCGCACTGGCCAGATCAACCTCGCCGGTGACGTTGACGCCCTCAACCTGAAGATTTTCTCGGGTGAAGTCCTCACGGCCTTCAACATGAACTGCGTGTATCAGGACAAGCACCTGATCCGCGAAATCGCCAATGGCAAGTCGGCCCAGTTCCCGGCCACCGGCAAGATCACTGCGGCCTACCATACGCCGGGCACCCAGCTCACCGGTACGCCCATCGCTCACAACGAGCGAGTGATCACGATTGACGACCTTCTGGTCGCCAACGTCATGATCGCCGACATTGACGAAGCCAAGTCGCACTACGATGTTCGCTCGGAGTACACGAAGCAGCTCGGCGAAGCCCTTGCGCTGGCGTTCGACACGAACGTCGCCCGCACGGCCATCCTCGCGGCTCGCGCATCGGCCACCATCACTGGTGAACCGGGCGGCACGGTCATCAACGGCGGCCTCGCCGTCCGCACCGATGGCGCTCTCATCAAGAACGCGCTGTTCGCAGCGGCCCAGAAGTTCGATGAGAACAACATCGTTGACAGCGACCGCAACGCCTTCGTGAAGCCGGTCACCTTCTACGCGGCTGCGGCCACTACCGATCTGGTCAACAAGGACTGGGGCGGTCGCGGCGGTATTGCTGACGGCAAGATCGAAAGCCTCGCCGGCATCAACATCATCAAGTCGAACAACGTCCCGAACTCGAACGTGGCCACGGGTCCGTCCAAGTACCAGGGCGACTTCTCGAAGACCGCGATGTCGATCTTCCACCGTGGCGCAGTCGGTACCGTCCGTCTGATGTCTCTCTCGATGCAGTCCGAGTACCTGACCCTCTGGCAGGCTACCGCTCTGGTCGCCCGCTTCGCGGTCGGTCACGGCATTCTGCGTCCGGAAAGCTCCATCGAAGTGGCGGCTCTCGCCTAAGCCAAATCCAACCAAATTGCCGGGGTCCCTTCGGGGGCCTCGGCTATTTTTTTGTGAGGTACCATGGAAGAAACACTCGGCCCCGCATCCGAACTCGACGCCGTTAACGAGCTACTGGCCTCCATTGGAGAGGACCCAGTGACCAGTCTGGAGGACCTTCCTCCGTCAGGCAACACGGCCCTATCCATCATCCATAGCCAGTCCCGTCAGGTCCAAGAGGAGCCCCGTTGGTTCAACTATGAGACCGACGTGCTGCTCTCCCCGAACGTGGACGGCTTCGTCATCGTTCCCGCCAACGTCCTCGACATCGACAGCACGGACGGCGACGTAATCCAAGTCGGCAACCGGCTCTACAATCGGGACGCCAAGACCTACGTGTTCGCGGCCCCCGTGAACTGCGAACTCCAGTGGCACCGCCCGTGGGACGAACTCCCTAGCGTGGCCCGCCGCTACATCACCGCTCTGGCCATCGAACGCTTCATTGAAGGCTTCCCCGGAGCCGAGGCAACCACGCCCTCGCGACAGCGCAACCTCATCCGCGCCACCAACTCCTTCGTCCGCGCCGAAATCAGGTCAGGCGATTTCAACCTCCTCAACAACGCCTCCATCCAGACAATCGCTAGGAGATAGCCCATGAGAGCTGAAGGCGGCTCCCCCAACCTCATCAACGGCGTCAGTCGCCAAGCTCCCGAAGTCCGTCTCCCCTCGCAGCTCGAAGAAAGCGTCAACCAGTTCCCATCAGTCACCCGGAACCTCGTTCCGCGTAACCCTGCGATCCTGAAGGGACGTGTCTCCGGGGCCCCTGCGGCTAACACGAAATTCCATGTCATCGACCGTGACGCAGCCGAGCGCTATGTGGTCCGTATGAGCCCCTCCGGGATCGCCGTCCATGACTTCGCCGGCACGGCCAAGACAGTCAACACCCCTAACGGGATCGGCTACTTGGCAGGCGTCACCTCCCCCGAGGACTACGAAGCTCTGACGGTCGCCGACTTCACATTCATTGTGAATAAGAAAAAGCCCGTAGCGAAGGCGGCCACCGCAGCCCCGGACCTCGAAAAGTCAGCCCTCCTCCACATTGCCTCCGGCGAGTATCACACCAAATACAGCATCACACTGAATGGCACCGTCGTGGCCACGTACACGACCAGCGGTGGCCCTCTAAGCAGCGCAAACGACACCCGCAGGGCCGAACGGTCCGCAGCGCCGGCCTCCATCGCGCAGGGTCTCGCCCAGGGTACGTACGCCTATCCGCTCTCTGGGGCGACGGCGAACGAGTTCTACGGCGATCCCATCCTTACCGGCGGGCTCCAGTCGCTAAATCCAGCGACGTGGCAAGTCACATTGATGGACAACGTGATCTACCTCAAGAACCTAGCGGGAACCGATTTCACCGTCTCTGTCTCGGCTGAAGGTCGCGGAGAGGAAGCCTTCCGCTCCCACAAGGGGCTCGTGAAGGACTTCACCAAGCTTCCCAGAAAGGCCCCGGTAGGGTTCACCATCCGGGTCGGCGGCTCCGACGATACGGACTGGGACGACTACTGGGTCAAGTTCGAGCAGGGTGCCACCGATGGCCAAGGGCGCTGGAAAGAGTGTGTAGGTGCCGGCGAGAAGCTCGGCATGGACAAAGCCACGATGCCGCACGTCCTCGTGCGCGAGAGCAACGGGACCTTCACGTTCCGTCAGGGGACGTGGGACGACCGCACAGTAGGCGACGAGACCACTAACGACTGGCCCTCCTTCGTGGGCTCCAGCATCAACGGCCTTGCCTTCGCGCATAACCGACTGGGGTTCCTGTCAGGCGAGAACGTCACGTTCTCCCGCACTGGGCTGTTTTTCAACTTCTTCCGGGAGACGATCCTAACCACCCTAGACACCGACCCGGTTGACGCGGCTATCGCTTACGAGGACGTGGCCACCGCCTATCACGCGGTGTCGCTCTCGGGTGAGCTGCTGATCTTCACAGCGTCGATCCCCTTCCGAATGAAGTCCGGCGAAATCTTCTCGCAGAAGACCGCCAGCTTTGCCCCCACACTCTCGAACAAGTCGAGCCCACTGGCCCGCCCGGTGGCCTGCGGGAACACCCTGTTCTTCGTCAACGACACCGAGAGTGGTGCCTTCGTTCACGAGTTCAAGAACATTCAGGATGAGACCATTCAGGAGGCCCCTTCGATCAACGAGCACTGCCACGGCTACGTCCCTACCGGCGTGTTCCTCATGGACGGGGACGACGACCTCAAGCTCCTAGCTATGGTTTCCACCTCCGACCCGACCGCGATCTACACCTACAAGTGGCTCTGGATCGGCCAGAATAAGGCACAGGCCGCGTGGCAGCAATGGGTGCTCCCGGCCCCCATCAAGGCCCTGAAGTTCGTAGGTGAGGAGCTAATCGCCGTAACATCTGATGGCACCGCTGTCGAGCATCTCGGCATCAACTGTCACGAGGCATGGCAGGACAACAAGCCCGCCGTCCTGTTGCTGGACCGCCGCGTCACGCTGACCGGCACCTACAACTCCGGCACGGATCAGACCACGTTCACCACCCCCTACCCTGCTGCCGGGGCCGTCGCTGTCCTGAATACTGGCACAGCCTTCGGCATTCAGCCCACCGTCGTATCCTCCACCGGCACCTCTCTGGTCGTCTCAGGCGACTACGGAGGCCAATCGGCCTACGTCGGGTTCCCCTACCAAGCCTACGGGATCATGTCCCCGTTCGTCGTTCGGCAGAAAAGCCGTGACGGGACGGAAGGAAATGCGGTGCCTGGAGTGGCCCTGAACGTCGCGTCTATGCGCTTCGATACAGGACCTAGCGTGGGCCTGAACGTCACCCTGACGCGAGCCTATCGACCGCCCTTTGTCCACCGTCTCTCGGCGGCCTTGGTGGGCACCAAAACGAGCAGGCTGGGGGCGTTGATTGTCGGCAAGCTGGCCAAGGCGCTGTCGATCATGGCGAACGCCGACGACGTGTCCATACGCTTCGAGAACGCCGGACCCTACCCCTACTCCGTCCTGTCCTACCGATGGACAGGCGGAGTGTACCCAAAAGGATATTGATGACGATAACACCTCATGGCCTGGTAACGGCCTCGACTGCCGCCGACGCGCGGGAACTCGACCGCCTGCTTAGGCCAGAGGATCGCCGCGAAGTGGAGGAGCTGGGCGGTCGCCCGGCCCTTCATCACTTCCTCCTAGGGGTGCTGATGTCGGAGCCGGCATTCACCCTTCGGGATCACGATGGGTCCCTAGTGGGGATCGCGGGCGTGGTGCCCGACATCGCCGGCAACGGCGTGATCTGGATGAGCGGGACGACCCTCGTGGAGAGCCGCAAGATGGCCTTCCTCCGAGGCTCTCGCGATGTCCTCGCTGAGTTCCACCGCCGCTACGCCACGCTCTACAACGTCTGTGACGCCCGCAACGAAGTCCACGTGAAGTGGCTCCGATGGTTGGGCTTCTCCCTCATCCAGAAATACGAGTGCGGGCCGAAAGCGGTCCCCGTCTATGAATTTGCAAGGATCGCCTAATGTGCGACTTCATCACAATCGCCTCCATCGGCCTTGGCATCGCCCAAGCCGGTATGGGCTACGCCGCCTCCAGCGCCCAGTACGACCAGCGTATGGAGGAGGTGAAGCAGAACGCCATCAACGCCTCCAAGGCGGCTGAGAACCAATACGCCAATCTCAACATTCGCGCCCAGCAGGAAGACGCTGCGGCCAACCAGCAGAAGACCGAGACCAACATCGAAGCGGCCCAAGCGGCTGCGTCAGTGGAGGCGGCGGCTGCTGAAGGCAACGTCGGGGGCCTTTCGGTCCAGTCAGTCCTTCAGGACATGTACGCCCAGAAGGGTCGCCATGATGCCGCACTGGACAGCAACCAGCGCATGAACCGTGGGTTCCTAAGTGGCGAGAAGATCGCCGCCGAGGCCGGAGGCCAGAACCAGATCAACTCCATGCCTTTGCCGGAGAAGCCCAGCTTCGCTCCGTACCTCCTCAACGCATTCAGCTCTGGGCTGACCGCATACAGCAACTACAAGACGCAGAAGGGCTAGAATGGCTGACGGACTATTTGGTACTGGCGTTGCCGCTCCCGGCATTCGTCAGGTTGCAATCACCCCTGCCGGTCTCCCCGGTAGCACCTACGTTCGCCCCCAGCAGAAGGAAACTGGGGGCAACCTTCGCGCCCTGGCTGACGCTCTCGGCGGCCTGAACAACGCCCTCCAGACCTACGGTGCGGCCAAGGCTCAATCCGACAAGAACCCCGACAGCGAGGCCAACAGGCAGTTCAATGACAGCATCGCCGGCATGTCGCTGGAAGATGCTATGAAGAAGTATCCCGACGCCAAGAACCGCATCCAGAAGGACGGGGTTCTATCGCTGGTCGGCTCGAAGGCGGCCTATGAGTTCCGGCAGCTAGTCACCGAGAAGTACAACAACGGTGACTTCGATCAGGCTAATGGCGACTTCAATTCGTGGGTCGAAGGTCTCCGTAAGGACTACGCAAAGGGTCTGAACGATCCGGCGATGCAGGCATCCTTCTTCCGAGGCACCGACAACTGGACCCAGCAGTTCGGCGAACAGGACCTCAAGCGGAAGATGGAAAACACCATGGTCGAGCGGGACACCGCCGTCGTGGACGAGTTCCGCATGATCGCCGACGATGGCATCTCGGTCAACAAAGACCCGCAGGAAATCGCCGACGCGATCATCAAGCAGTCGAGCGAGAACCGCACATTCCGGGGCCTCGACGGCAAGTCGCAGAACGACACCCTGTTCCGTCTCGCCGAGGAGTATGCGCTGAAGGGCCGGCCAGAGTTGGTCAAGGCCCTCCTAAACAACAAGCGCGGCGGTATCGGTCCCCTGATCGAGGTCTCCGGCTACACCGACAAGGGCCTACAGCTCATCGATCGGGCCGAGACGCAGCAACAGCAGGCGTCGAACGCCAAGAGCTTCGAGACCCGCTCCAAGCTGGACGAGGACGCGATGTATGGCCGCGTCACCGAGGAACAGATCGTCAAGGCTAAGGAGGCACCCGGCAACGAGTGGCTCACCGACGCCATGGCTGCCCAGTACCTCGAAAGCTCCAAGCGCAACAAGGCCAACCTACTGGCCGGACAGGCCCGTGAGGAGGAGAAGCGCCGGCAGGCATTCCAGTCCACCGGACAGCGCACCCAAGCCTACGCCAACGCCTACGCCGAGCTGGAGACCCTCGGAGGTGCCCAGCGTCTCAAGGACGTGGAGTATGCGGGGCCTGACGGCACCATGAAGACCCTGACGGCCAAGGACCAGCAGGACGAGGTGGTCAAACGGAAGCTCTCTCAGTTCCAAGACGAGGAGGACCGGATGATCGCCAACAACGTCAACCGGCAACAGGCCAAAGAAATGGTGATGAAGAAACGCATCGCTTGGTTCGACGGCAACGGGATCGTGGACGAGGACCTTCAGAAGAAGTTCACGTCACTCCAGGTGCAGTCGTCCATCTCCCGAGTGCTGGAGAAGGGCGAGACCTCGAAGTACCTAGCGGACGTGGCCGAGAACTATCGACAGCTTGAGGACATCAACCCGGCCTACGCCGACCGCATGGTGTCTGACAGCAAGTCGGCAGAGTTCCTCCAGAACTACGCGGTGGCCCGCAACGACCTTATGGGACCCGAGGACGCGCTGATCTACGCCGCCCAACAGTCCAACCGAACGCCGACCCAGCGGTCTATGGGGAAGCTTGACCCAACCGACTTGGACAAGGAAACCAAGAAGGTATTGCGCGGCCTCGACTACAGCGCCGGCCCGAGCCGGGACAACGAGGCGTGGGTGCAGGACCAGCTCAACAACTACACAGCCCGAGGCTTGAGCAAGGAAGATGCCCGCAAGCGGGTCACGGAGAAGCTCCAGTCCCATTCCATCGAAATCAACGGGAAAATCCTCATTGACGAGGACGGCCTCCCGAAGGACGCCCCGGTGTTGTTCGATAGGGCACTGAAGGACGCCTTCGCTGTGTTCGGTAAAGCCGAAGGCATCCCGGACGTGTCGGACCTCTACGTCGACAAGTTCGCTTCCGGTCAGTGGATCATCATGAGCAAGACCAAGGCAGGCCCTCTGAACTACGGTTCGAGGATCGGCCTGGACGACCTCTCCAAGAAACGGTCCGAGATGGATCGCGAGAAGCGCTCCCTTCAGGAAGCCGCCCGCGTCGAGGATGCCACAAAGCGAGCCGAGGCGAGAGCCAAGCTCCAGAGCTACCTCAACGACCAGAAGGCCACAGTGGAGCACTGGGAGAACACCGCGAAAAAGTCTCCAAACGGGTGGGGAGCGTGGGTAGCCCGCAAGCTGCGTGAGAACTACGACCGCGATCTTACCCACTTCAACACCCCGCCACGGAACCCGCGCGATCCCGTCCCTGGCCGAAAGGTCGACAAGAGCAAGCCGCTCTACGACGACAACGGGTTCATGCCGCCGCTTTCCCCGAGAAAGCCCCTCTAGCGGCACCATCAGCAACCACTCGAAAGCCCCGGCTAACCCCCGGGGTTTTTCTTTTCAGGAGAACGAATGAGCGCCAGCCTCGCCGACGCCATCAAGAACGAAGCCCAGCGGATAGGCGCTGACCCGCAAGACCTCGCCACCGTCATGTCCTACGAGACCGGCGGTACCTTCGATGTCTGGAAGGCCGGCCCTACGACCCAATGGGGCCAACACCGCGGTCTTATCCAGATGGGCGAACCGCAGCGCAAGAAGTACGGCTACTACAAGGGCATGTCCGTCGAGGACGCCGTTCGCGCCTCGGCCAACTATCTGGTCGACAATGGCTTCAAGCCGGGCATGGGCCTCAAGCAAATGTACGCCACCATCAACACCGGAAGCCCCAACGGGGGCCACAAGACAGACGAGAACAACGGTGGCGCTCCCGGAACGTCCGACGAGAAGGTGGACTACCAGATGGAAGGCCACAAGGCCAAGGCCGCGTCCCTGCTCGGGGGCAGCTACGTGCCGGAGGTCTCGAACCCCTACACAGGGGACGCACCCCAGACCAACTACAACACCTACGACAACAGCCGCACACCTCCGGCCCCCACGCTGGTCGAAGTCACCCAGCAAAAGGCAGACGAGGCGGCCAATGGTCCACAGCCCTACACCGGCTGGGGTGCGCAGCTCGCCGACAGCGCCGAGAACAACTGGTACACCTCCAAGCTCGTCCGCTGGGCCACGCAAGGCTCCTACGACCCCAACGATAAGGGCTGGTCGGAGGACGAATGGAAGCACATTACCGAGACCCTCCCGGACCAGTATCACGACTACGTGCTGACCGGCTCCTCGAAGTACAATCGAGACCTCCGTCTGAAGTATGCCACGCAGATGGCCGGGATCGACGCCCGCATGGAGCGCACCGGCACCGTAAGTTCCCTCACGGCTGGCCTGCTCTCCGGCGTGGCTGACCCCATTCTGCTCCCTACACTGATTGGCGGGCCGCTCGTATCTATGGGCCGTACGAGCCTCGGGTTCGCCGGCAAGGTAGTTGGTGGTGCCCTTATCGGAGGAACGACGAACGCGGCTATGGAATTGGGAGCCAAGTACGGCCTGGACGACCCCCGCACTGACGCCCTATCAGCGTTCGGCATAGGGGCACTTCTCGGAGGCCTGACGGGCCCGCTGGCTCACAACCCGGCCACTAGGGTGGAGCGGGACATTCTGACCAAGACGGGCCTCGACGCCATAGAGCAGGCCAAGCAGCGGCAGCTCCAATCGAACATGCCCTCCGTCGCGAGTGAAGTCGGCTCTGCCGGCGCTGCCCGCAACACGCAACTCCTCAAGCCGTTCGATCCGAATGACTGGGGCATTGACGACGCTGCGGTTGACCGGGGCTTCGGCGGTAAGGCTCGCTTCGACGTGGCCGGGCAGCTCACCACGAGCGAGAACCCCCGCGCCCGTATGGCAGGCTTCGCGATGTTCGAGGAGACTGCCGGCACCAAGCACCACGCCGTCCTTGACACCCCTGTGTCGGTCCGCGCCGTGGCGATGGAGCGCAAGCTGATGGGCAACCGCAACTCGGTCTATCAGGTCGCCCTGCGCGACTACGTGTCCGAGGGATCGTCCCTGCTCAACCCGCTCTCCCGCGCACGTAAGGCCGACGAGTTCCACCAAGCGGTCAACGCATACATGGTCGATGAGCACCCCTCACCGACCGCTAACCCACATATCGTGAAGGCCGCCGCAGCCCGTAAGGAGTTCTACGACGCATGGGCCGGTGAGCTTGAGCGGGCCTTCCCCGGCCTGTCGGTAAAGCAGAAGGGCTTCTACTCACCCAAGGTGGCGGATCACAATCGGATCTCGGAAATCGACCGTGCGGTTGACGAGGAGACGATGCACAAGTTCATCGCCGAGAGCATCCGCCGCGCCCACGGTGAAATCGAGGATAGCCTTCTGAAGAAGATGGCCAAGGGCTACTGGGCCAATATCCGCAAGGCCGGCTATGGCATTGAGGACAGCATCGCCGGGGCTCTAGGGCTGGGTGACAAGGAAGGCTTCAAGAACGCCTTCAAGAACGCCCTTCAGGACAGCGAAGGCATCGCTGATGACGAGCTGGACAAGGTGTACGACCTGTTCTCCGGTGTCGTGGACCAGACCAAGAAGACCACGGATGGGGACAAGGGCGTCGGCTACCTCAAGCGCCGCACGGTGATGAAGTACGACCACGCCTCCAGCGTCCGTACCCGCACAGGCGGCTCTATGGACCTGAAGATGGACGACCTGTTCATTCAGGACGCCGAGTTCCTCGACCACCGCTACGCCCGCACCATGTCGGGCCGAGTTGCCTTCGCGGACATGAAGATACGCGATCCCCATACGGACGCACTTATCTTCGACGGCATCCGCTCACAGGCCGACCTGGAGAAGCTCAAGAACTGGGTCCGGGAAGGCTTCCGCCAGACCGGTAAGCCTATCGCCGAGGTGCAGTCCAAGATGGACAACTCCATCGAGAACATCGACTTCGGCTGGAAGCGCATCAACGGCATCCCGGTCTATGGCCAAGAGAAGGCTTACGCCCAGTGGGTGCGCCGCTTCAAGTCCGTCCAGTTCATCCGCCTGATGTCCAACATGGGCCTCAATCAGGTGCAGGAAAGCTGGAAGGTGGCAGCGATGACGGGCTTCCGCGCGTCGATGCAGCAGCTCCCCGCAATCCGCCGTATGGTGGACGAAGGTGGCCGATCGGTCCCCAAGAGGGACGCGCTGCTGGCCGAACTGGAGCACATGACCGGCATCGGCCTCGACGGGCTGGTTGGCAAGTTCGACTTCCGCTTCGCAGACGACCGCATCGGCGCTGGGGCCTCCTCACGGCTCGCTAACGGTGTCGATATGGCGCTCGACTGGGGCCAGCGAATGACGGCTGAAGTGTCCTTGATGCGCGGCATCCATGACTACCAGCAGAAGTGGGCGGCGAAGGCGGTGGCCCAGCACCTCTTTGACATGGCCCGCAAGACCGCTGTCGAGGGCGGCGGGTTCGACCTCTCGAAGCTAAACAAGACTGGCCGCGACCGTCTGGCGACAGCCGGCATCGGCGACAAGCAGGCAGAGCTGATCTTCGGCAACCTCCTCAAACATGCGGAGCGAGACGGGAAGAAGCTCGTGTCGCTGGGCTCCAACAAGTGGGACCCGAACGCCGTTACCGAGTTTTCCCACACCATCAACCGCTACACCGACCGCCTCGTACAGGCGAACGACGTGGGCGGCCTGGCTAAGTGGATGAGCAACCCGGTGGCCTCCCTGTTCACCCAGTTCCGCAGCTTCGTGCTCGGTGCTTGGTCGAAGTCGACACTCTACGCCATCAACCACATGGACCCACGCATGGCGGTCCTTCTGGTCGGCGAATTAGCCTTCGGTACGGCGACCTTCGCCCTCCGTCAGGCTCCCCAGTTGGCGACTGATGAAGGCTACGACAAATACTTCGAGGAGACCTTGGACCCGGCGAACCTCGCCAAGAACGGCTTCGCCCGTACGGCCACCTCATCGATCCTTCCGATGTTGATGGACAGCGCCCTAATGTGGACGCCAGTTGGACCGCAGTTCGGCTCTGCTCGCGCCAGCGGTGCCCCGCAGGATGCCATCTTTGGTGCTCCGGCGGGCAACCAGATCGCTGACGCGGCGAAGTTCGCCAAAGGGGCCATGCGGAGTGTCGGAGAGGACCGTGAGATGGCGCAGTCGGAGCTACGGGCCGGCTGGAATGCCTTCGTGCCCCTCGGCAACTTCATCCCCTTCTCGGCGATCTTCTCCCACCTGATCGAATGGCGTGACAAGACGCCTCCGACCTCCAAGAACTGATCGACCTAACCGCAACCCAACAGGGCCTCCCGATAACCTCGGGGGGGCCTTTTCCTTTTTGAAGGATCAAATGGCATACACACCTAACATCACCCCCGGCAACGGCTCGGTGACTGACTTTCAGGTGACCTTCCCCTACCTCCGGCAGGCCCATGTGGGCGTGAAGGTGAACGGGGCTGTGGTCGCCAAGACGTGGGTCAACGCGGGCTTTGTCCGTGTCTCGCCGGCACCCGCAGCAGGCATCACCGTGGAGGTCTTCCGCGACACCCCTACCGTCCCCCTCGCCACCCTACAGGATAACAAACCGATCCCTGCGGCCTCCTACAACGACCTCGTGAAGCAGGCCCTCTACTACGCCGAGGAGCAAGCCTACCTGACGGCCAAAGGCACCGCTGGCGACCGCGTACAGACGGGGCTCGACCGGGCTGCTGTAGCTGCCGACAAGGTGAACGTCGCGGCCGATAAGGCCACCGTGGCGACCGACAGGGGCATCGTTGCAGGCGACAAGGCGACGGTCGCTGCCGACAAGGGAACTGTTGCCGCTGACAAGGGCACAGTAGCGGCGGATAAGGCCACGGTTGCCGCTGACAAAGCCAGCACGATTGCCGCCCGCGATCTGGCTCAGAAGTGGGCCAACGAGGTGGAGGACACTCCTGTTGCTGGGGGCCAGTTCTCGGCGTTCCACTGGGCTCGAAAGGCCCTTGGATACGTGACGGGCAGTATCGCCAATGCCATCCACGGGGCCGCGTCCAAGACGACCCCTGTGGACGCCGACGAGGTTGGTATCTGGAACAGCGTAGGCGGCACACTCAGCCGCCTGTCTTGGTTGAACATCAAGACCACTCTGGGGGTTCTGCCAAGTCAGCGCCTCGGCCCGATCCAGAACGGCGGCGCACTTGACGCCGACCTCATGGTTGAGACTGGATGGTACTTCGCCGCCCAAGGCACAGCTAACATTCCGGTCAATGTCCACGGCTACATGTCTGTCAGACAGCAGGCCAATACTGGACCGAACAGCTTCGCCACCAAGCAGTTCTGGTGCGAAGCCAACGGCACCAGAATGTTCCACCGCGAACGCTGGTACACATCAGGCGGCACGTGGGGACCCTGGGTGGAACTCCAGATCGTTAAGTCCGATCAGGACGCCCGCTACGCCCTAAAGTCCTCGATCGGAAACATCGCCTCGCGGTCCCTTACCATTTCCACTGCGGCACCCTCGGGTGGCGTCGACGGCGACGTTTGGCTACAGGTGATATAAATGACGGCCTACGCAAGAAGCGGGGGCCTCTGGAAGCCTCACAACCTAACTGTCAAGCAAGCAGGGGTATGGAAGCCTCAAATAGGCTTCGCACGTGCTGCTGGTGTCTGGAAGCCCTTCGCGGACATGCCGACCACACTCCTCCTCCACTTTGACGGGGTTAACGGCTCGACCGTATTCGCGGACAATTCTGTTAAAGGGCTGACGGTCGTCGCGGCGGGCGACACCAAGATCGATACCGCGCAGTCGATGTTCGGGGGTGCCTCCGCTTACTTCGACGGCACCGGGGACTACCTTTACTGCAATGACGCTGACGCCTTCTCCACGCCGGGGGACTTTACGGTCGAGGTTTGGGCGCGGTTCCCAGCGCGTGGCGGGGCATTTAGTACGCCGATCTTCGACACGCGGGCAAACGGCAGCACTGCTGGCATCTACCTAGCCATAGACGATCTCGAAAGGCTGGCCCTATGGGTCAATGGCGCGGCTCGCGTGTCCACTGGCGTCCTCTCCGTAAACGTCTGGCACCATCTCGCGGTGTGCCGGGGAGCCGGGGTGTTCCGGCTGTTCGTCGATGGGGGGCTGATCGGGTCATACACCGACGCGAACGCATACACGACCAACACCATCACCATCGGGACGTATGTCGAAACCCGCAACACAGGATCGAACAAGTACATGGGCCATCTGGATGAGTTCCGGTTCACCAAGGGCCTCGCCCGCTACACCACTGCGTTCACGGTGCCTACCGGCCCCTTCACAGCATTCTAAAGGAAACCAACGTGCATTTTCTCGTAATCAACCCTGACGGCTCGCGTGTCGTCAGGGGACACCCGGGCTGGTTGATCGGGGACGCGCCCGACGCTTCCCGGCCCTTGACCGCTGATGAATTGGTAGACGCTGGCTTCGGCCTTAAGCTCATCGACGAGCCGCCTGCATATAGCCCCACCACCCAGTCCCGCACTCAAGGCCCAATCGCTGACTGGCCGGTGGCCGAGAGGACCGCTACCGTTGTTTACACGGTGACGGACCTCACCCCTGATGAAATCCTTGAGCGGACACCTACGATCACCCCTCGCCAGCTCCGGCTGACCCTCCTGTACATCGGTATCACCGAGGCAGAGGTGGATGCAGCCCTCGTGAATGACCCTGCCGGTCAGATCGAGTGGAAGTACGCCACCTACTTCAACCGGACCCATCCCCTTGTTGATCGCCTCGGCCTCGGCTTCTCCATCACCCCGGAGCAGATCGACAGCCTGTGGGCCTACGCCCTGGACTTCTAATGACCCCCTTCACTCTCATCACAGGAACTTCTGCCGTGGACAACACCACCGCTGCGGTCGCCGTCTCCGCAGTCACCAGCGCAGTCTGGCTCCCGTGGCTCCAAACGGCATCTGACGGCGCTGCACTGATCGCACCCCTCCTCGGCACCCTCTGGCTGATCGTTCAGATCATCGCCAAGGTGCGCGACATGACCCGAAAGGACAAAGACAAGTGAGCAAGGCCAACGCCGAGCTTCTCGAACAAATCCACGGCCTGATCGCTGTGGATATGCGCAAGCGCCTCGAAGCAGGCGAGTGCGAAGCCAAGGATTGGGCGGTCATCGTCAAGTTCCTGAAGGACAACAACATCGACGCGGACGTGAGTGCGAACCCCGAAGCCGAGGACGCATTCAACAACCTAGTCAACGCCGCTCGTCAGCGTATCGCGCAGACCGCAGGCGACCTCCAATAGGAGCCCCGTCAGGCAGCGTTCGGGTCACCGGGTAGGCACACACCTCCCCGGCCCCTAGCGCTCGTCCTGGCTGCTCCCTGAAGGGAACAGTGACCAAACAAGCCCTGAACTCCTCGACCCACCTCTCGACGCCAGTGCGCCTTGAGGACGACTTCAAGACATTCCTCTATCTCCTCTGGAAACACCTGAAGCTCCCCGAGCCCACCCGGTCGCAGTATGCGATGGCCGAGTGGCTCCAGAACGGCCCCTCGAAGTTGGTCATCATGGCCTTCCGGGGCATCGGCAAGAGCTGGGTCACGGCGGCCTATGTCTGCTGGCTCCTCTACCGCGATCCCCAACTGAAGATCATGGTGGTGTCGGCCTCCAAGACCCGCGCCGACAACTTCTCCACCTTCACCCTGCGCCTCATCAACGAGGTGCCCTTCCTCAAGCACCTGAAGCCTACCGGCGACCAGCGCAACTCGAAGATCGCCTTCGACGTGGGTCCGGCTACGGCTGACGACAGTCCATCGGTCAAGTCGGTCGGTATCACCGGCCAGCTCACCGGCTCCCGCGCGGACGTGATCATCGCCGACGACATCGAGGTCACCAACAACTCTGCCACGCAGGCGATGCGCGACAAGCTCAAGGAGCTGACCAAGGAGTTCGCCGCTATCCTGAAGCCGTTCGACGCGGCCTTCATGAAGCACGATCCTAAGATCATCTACCTCGGCACCCCGCAGACCGAACAGTCGATTTACAACGCCCTCCCCGAGCGCGGCTACGAGATACGGATCATCCCCTCTAGGTACCCCACAGCGGCCCAGCAGGCGCGTTACGGCACCCGACTGGCTGCGTACCTCCTCCGTGATCTGGAGCGCTCCAAGGACCTCGTGGGCAAGCCTGTGTGCACCCGCTTCAACGAGGAGAAGCTGATGGAGAACTTCGCGGAGTACGGCGCTGCCGGCTTCGCTCTCCAGTTCATGCTCGACACCTCACTGGCCGACGCGGACCGCTACCCGCTGAAGCTCCGGGACCTGATGGTCATGGACCTCGATCCCAAGATTGCCCCTGTGCAGCTCTCGTGGGGCATGGACAGCGCTGGCGTGGTCAACGACGTGCCCACAGTGGGTTTCGACGGGGATCGCTTCTACCGGCCCTTCATGGTCTCCAAGGACGCATGGCAACCCTACACGGGCATCGTTATGGCCATCGATCCCTCCGGTCGCGGCGGTGACGAGACGGGCTACGCCATTGTGGCCACCCTCATGGGCCGGCTGTTCCTTCTGGATGCCGGCGGGTTCACTGGAGGCTACGAGGACGCCACCCTGGAAGCCATAGCCAACCGGGCGAAGGACTTTGGCGTCAACGAGGTCGTCATCGAGCCCAACTTCGGCGACGGCATGTTCAACAAAATCCTGGCCCCTGTCATGGCTCGCATCCACCCCTGCAAGATCAGTGAGACCGAACGGTCCAAGGGTCAGAAGGAGCAGAGGATCGTGGACACGCTGGAGCCGGTCCTGAACGGCCACCGCCTCGTGGTCGACCGTCAGCTTATCGAGAGGGACTTCCAGTCCACCGAGAGCTACCAGCCCGAGCACCGCAACCGCTACAGGCTGTTCTACCAGCTCACCCGCATCACCCGCGAACGGGGTGCCATCGTGAAGGACGACAGGCTCGACGCCCTCGCCCTGGCTGTCCACTACTGGACCAACGTCATGTCTCGCGACGTGGAGAAGGCAGCGGAGCAGCTACGACAGGAAGCCCTCGACCGGGAGCTGAAGAACTTCATGGCTCACGTCGTCGGTGGGAGCCCCAAGGCGTTCACCAAGGCAGGACCTTCCAAGCGGCTACCCAGTGCTGCTGAGAGGGAGAGAGCCGAGGCTAAGGCCATGTTCTACGGCGTGGGGTGATTACGACACCACTCAGGATAGGCCCCTCCGGTTACCTATAGTGTTATAGACCTATCCCTGCATGTCTCCTCCAGTCACTAGGGGGTCCCTTTAGGGGGACCCTTTAGGGGCGTTGAAGGTGACCCGATAGGGGCGTTTGATGTAGCCCGTTAGGGGCGTTCAATGTGGTCCGATAGGCCACCTCCAGGCACCGTATGGTTGCCTTTAGGGATCGAGCACAGCTCTCCCTCCCTCCTCCTCCCAAACCCAGTAGACCTAGAGATGACCTGAAGTGGCCCTGATGGGGTCCTGAAGGGGCGTTTCAAACTGACCCAAAAATCCGTGGGGTCGAACTCGACAGTTGTTGCAGCGCGATACCCCCCGCCGGGGTCGTCCTCTCACGCGCGAGCGCTCGTGCCGATACTGGCCAGAACACCCTTGGGCACACATTCGGGCACCATTCCACCTCAAAGCCTTACGGCACAAGGCAATACACCGGATATGGTATCCCGCGCTTGCCACGATAGGCACCGCATGGGGCACACAGGGCGTCCAATGGGGCACCGCATGGCGCTATCAGTGTTATGTTATTACGTGTCTCTCTGTCTCTATCTGTTTCGTACACTGTACGGACTACGGTACACGTATGGTCCACGCTAGGGCACCGAACGGGATACGATCGGCACGGCGATCTAGGGCACCGCACGGCGCATAACGACCGATCGGCACCGCTCAAATAATCCCGGCAACGGGCACATAATGGCACCTAACGGGCACCAAATGGCGCACCAATGGCCAAATCCAGCGCCAAATCAGTCTCGACCTCCGCTAACTAGTTGATTTCGCTATCTATATTTTGTCCAGTCAACGGGCACATCAGCGTCAAATGACACAAAAAGCCCAGGCATCACCAATCTTTTATCACAACGAAATCAAGCACTTATCATTTTCTCAAAATTCGCTTGTTTTGTCCCGTCAACGGGCACATATTGAAGCCACAAGAGACGAACAAGAAAGGAAACGAGACGAGACGAACGGCAAGGCGCGGCACCCGCCATTAAGCGGCCAAGGGCAATGTGATCCCCTGCACGATCACCGGTCGATAGTAACCAGAGCCATGGGGTCAGAGCCCATGCGGGGACCGTGAGCGCCGAGACGATGAGGCGCACCTGTAACAAACGCTGGTCGGGGTCCTGTCCACGGGACCCCTGTGAGAGATAGCCATAGCCGCTTTAGGGCGGTGTTTCTGGGAACGGATACAGGCGAAGGGTAGCAGGGGACGGCAGAGATACCTACAAGCCGCTCAAATGCGTTTAGCGCAAATGGGCTTAGGATCAAGGCAAGTGTCTGACAAACACGCCGGAGAAACACCTAAGACTTGCATCTCTCACAGGGGACAAGCGGCAAACAAAAAGCAAACTAGGCAAACAATAACGGGCCGGGTAGCAATAACGCTTCCCGGTCCGACCATTTGTTTAGTCACTGGCAATCACTGCCGGTGTCTCAACCAATGGAGGCGCTACGATGTATAGCACAATCGAGTTGAATAAGCTTAGAAGAGAGTGGGAGGCGGACCGCCTGCCATTGCCTCAATATCTCGCCGGGGTGCAACGCCTCGTCGCAGCGGATATTGACCGCAAGCAACGGGCAGAGCGGTCCGCCGCAGCAAGGGAGCGGGTCGATAACGCCTTGCTCATGCTCATGCCAATCGCCGGGGTCGCATTCATCGGCCTCACCATATTCACCCTTTTGACCAGATAGTCCCGGCAACGGGACATTAGGAGCTACGATGGCAGACCGGATCACACTCTTTATCAGCCGCGACGGTGCCGAGCGGGCAGCACATAGCGCCACGCTGGGCGGCAACCTGTCTGACTACCGGATCACACCGGCCACACTGAAGGACGACGACACGGGCCACATTGATCGCGGCTTCAAGGTCACCCTGCTCAACCGCGCCGGTCACCCGGTCGCGTCTCTTTAACCTAACCGTCCCGTAAACGGGCCAATCGGAGTAGCTAGAATGTGCAAGAAGTGTGCTGACGGGGCTCCTGAAGTCCCTGCAAGAGAACCGACCGAGACCTTGCCGAAGGGTGTCGTCAGGGTCAACGATAGGGTCACCAAGACGGACCCTGAAGCGGGCTTTACGCCTGCCGAGTGGGACGGCTGGGGCGCCGACGGGGTGCGCTATCGCAAGTACCTCATGGTCTGCACCGCCGGGGTCTATCGGGGCGGGGTGGACGTAGCCAGCGTCCGGCTGGTTGACGGCGCGGAAGACTTCTCGGAACACCTTCGCCGCTACGGTCACGACAGCCGCCTCCATATGATCGCCTACGAGGAGACGACCGAACCCTACAGCGAGCTGATGCAGCACATAGCGTCGGACTTCTCGCCGTGGCATAAGCAGGAATGGTTCCGTGCCCACATTGCCCGCTGGGCCGAGCACATGCCGCGCTTCTCGACCAAGTTTCCGGGCCTTCTGGCCTACTACCAGACGCCGCAGAAACGTAAGGCCGGCGTCCTCACCCCGATCAAGGCCGGCAAGTACCTGAAGAAGTACCTCGGCGACGTGCTGACCGAGGAGTTCATTCAAGAGAAGGGTCTGGAGTGGCAGTCCTACTTCGCGCCGCCGGAGCTGAAGGTGACGCAGGACGCCGACGAGGTGCAATCGGTCTACGAGAACGGGCCGAACTCCTGCATGTCCAAGGATGCCGACAACTACGCCGGAGACTGTCACCCTGCCCGCGTCTATGCCGGTCCTGACCTTGGCATTGCCTACCTCGGCTCCACGGACGACGCCACGGCGCGGTGCGTGGTCTGGCCGGAGAAGAAAGTCTACGGTCGGGTCTACGGCGACTATCACCGCATGGGCATGGCCTTGGAAGCCGCAGGGTATCGCGAAGGCGGCCCCGAGGATTTCAGGGGCGCTCGCCTCCGACGCATCTACAACGGCGACTACTACACGGTCCCTTACAGCGACGTGTTCTCCTGCGCCAAGGACGACGGGGAGCACCTCATCTGGGGCTCCGGGAGCGGCTACGACGTGTACATGCAGTACACCAACGGGACCAGCTCGGAGAACCCTAGCGAGCGCTGCCGCTGTGCGGACTGCGAGGAGCCGATGGACGAGGAGTATAGCTACTACGTCGACGACGTGGGGAACGTCTGCGAAAGCTGCTACGGAGGCAGCTACTTCACCTGTGACGTGACCGGCAACAGCTATCATATCGACCAACAGGTCAGCTCGCCGGACGACATCAGCATCAGCCGCTACGCCACGACCAGAAACTACTACAGGAACCGCCTGTTCTACTGTGACGGCACCGAGAAGTGGTACCCGACCAGCGCCTACGACTACGTGACGACGGCTGGCGGCGACACCTACGTGGAGAGCTACGCCGCAGACCACACCTTCCGCTGCGAGTTCTCGGAGGAGTGGCACGACAATGACCAGCATTGCGAACTGGATGACGGGCGGGTCTTCGCTTGGGACGCCACTCGTGGCCTGACCCAGCTGTTCTGGGGCTGGAAGGACGGCGCGGTCGAGATTGGCCGCATCGACCACCCGCAGCAACTCGACTTCGACCTGGCCCTTGCCGCCTAACCCACCTCAACGCACCTATAGGAGACCTATCGATGACCCATCGGGCCAGCGACATTCAAACTATCATGCAAATGTTCTCCTATATGCGGCCCGCCGGGTCCGCTGCGGAGCAGGCATTTGTCGACCGCTACCTGACCCCGCTTGGCTTCCAGCGGGACGACTACCACAACCTCTACCTCCAGATCGGGGACAGCCCCTCGATCCTCTGGTCCTCGCATATGGACACCGTGCATTCGGTCTCCGGGTTACAGACGCTCCACCTCAAGGATGGCATCCTAAGCCTGTCCAAGAAGTCCAAGAAGGGCGCGTCCTCCTGCCTCGGGGCCGACGACACCGCCGGTATCTGGCTCATGACCGAGATGGTCAAGGCCGGGATCGAGGGGCTGTATATGATCCACCACGCCGAGGAGCGCGGCTGCATCGGATCTTCCAATCTGGTCCAGCACAACGCCAAGTTCGCGGCTGGGATCAAGGCCGCCATTGCCTTCGACAGGCGAGGCTACGATAGCGTGATCACGCACCAATCGTGGGGCCGGACTGCCTCCGACGCCTTCGCCAACTCCCTCGCCGCGCTCCTAGGGGGCCAGTACAAGCCGGACGACGGCGGAACCTACACCGACACCAACGAGTACGCCGGCCTTATCCCGGAATGCACCAACATCTCGGTCGGCTACTACGACCAGCACACACGCCGCGAGACGCAGGACGTGACGTTCCTGCTCGACCTCCGGGACACCCTGCTCACCGCGGATTTTTCCTCTCTGGTCATCGAGAGGGACCCTCAATCGGACCCTTACGAGGACGGAGGCTTCGGACGGCGCGACTACGGCTACTCCAGCCGCTACCGCAGCGAAGGCTCAATGTGCCGCAGCTCCGGCTCACGCGGCCTGACGCTGGAGTACCTGTGCAAGCAGTACCCCGACATCGTGGCCGACATCCTCGAAGGCCAAGGGTGGGATGCCGAGCACCTCCACGCAGAAATCGGGGCTTACTACGGCTCCCACTTTGACGACGATCAGGACGAAAGGTTCGCAGCATGACCAAGAAGCACTTCATCAAGATCGCCGCCGCCTTCAAGGCGTCCATCGCCGAACTCGACCCCGGAACGAACAGTGACGCCGTGGCGCTGGTGACCGTTCGGTGCATCGCCGACGCCCTCTGCGCCATATTCAAGGACGCCAACCCCGACTTCGACAAGCAGCGGTTCCTGACCGCCTGCGGCTTCTAGGAGGACGCCATGAGTAACGAGACGCTACGGGCCGAAGCCGCCCTCTGCATCTGGGAGGCGATGCTGGACACACGAGACGACAACACGCCGCTAGACCTCCGCTGGGAGCAATGGGGCACCGTAGAGATGCGCCACTGTGCCATCGCCCTGGCCCCTGTCTTCCTCCGGGTCTACGACATGATCGGGCAGGAGCGGCTGGAGGCTTTGGACCTCATCCCGTACGACTGGGAGTTCGTCCCTGCCGTGCTGAAGCATGTTGAGTGGCACGATCCGCACGACGGGACGCACTTCACCGCCGACGCCGCGACCATCGCCCGCAAGCTCGATCCGGTCACCGACAGCGACGTTATGGCGGCGATCGAGCGCGGCTCGCAGCTTTCCCTGCTGGAGGGCCACGCATGATCGTTTACAACGTCGAGCGCCGTTGGTTCACCATGAAGAACGACGCCGAGGTGCACCGTAAGGCCCTCGGCCTGCCACCATCGGCCACCTTCACACTGCGGATCGAGAACCGTGACGATCTTGCGGCCCTCCTCAATGGGCTCTGCGGTTTCGATGAACACACCGCTGAGTTGGGGTTGATCATCCCCACGGCGCAGCTCGCGCCCGACGAGGTGTTGGAGCGGAACCAGATTTCCAACGAACCGCCGGATTTCGTGCCGGCCTTCCTTGTCAGGGAGTGGCAGCAGAAAATGCAAGCGAAACTCAAAAAGTGAGTTCTGCTTTCACCAAGCCATTGCCTCGATCAGAGAGGAGGAGTATATTCCTATCACACTCGAAGTGAGCCGAGAGGGCGACGACGATGGGTAAATCCGCGGTCCTTCTGCTCGGCTACTCTTTCATAAGTGCCACGGGCGTGGTGGGCATCGGAGCCCTCCTGTGGGACTGGTTCTTCCGATGGCTTTTCGTGCGGCGAAGGCGATAACGCATCGTGGGGGTGCGACAAATTGGGCCTTATGTGTCATCCATAAATATTTAGTGATGGACGTAAGGGTATTTTGGGAAGTAAGAGGGTTAACGATCCCGTCGACGGGACAATCCCCACTCTCTTGCATTACACGAGGAAGTTGAACTAAATGAGCCTGACCGTTATAGCCAATCCCGCCACCATTCACGCAGCGGGTCACTGTATTAGAGAGCTGACACTTGCCTTGGAGTTCATCGCCACTACTCTCAGAGCCGTGGCCGATGGGCATCAGACCGAAAGCCATATGGTCCAAACGCCGTTCATCATGGCGTTAGGAAAATTAAACGACCTCACCCCTACAATCCTCGCAAAAGCAGCGTAAAAGGCCCCTCAAGCTGCGCCTGCTCCCACCTAATCACGACGACTGAGGGGCGATTTCAGACGCAGCAGACCGAGAGGGAAATACATGTACGCCGAAGGTGACAACTACAAGCGGGATATTAGGTGCCTGATCAAGATCGTTGAGGAGTTCCGGACGTTCGACGCCCAAATGGAACTCTCTCAACTTCTGATCTACCTCCTGATTACCGCCGCGCCGGGCAAAAAGGTTGCAGACTTGCTCCCGGCCACGGGACTTTCTCGATCTGCCCTTTCTAGGAACATTCTGGCTCTTTCCGGCGGGGAATATCGCGCCGATCACCGAGCCGCCCCTAAGCCCGGCCTAGACCTGATCACGACGGTCACGGACCCGTTCGACGGTCGAGCACAGCTCGCAGCGCCGACCCGGCGAGGCGTCACACTGGCCGAGAAGATTTCAAAATACCTACATTCGGAGACCCCTGATAATGGCAAGGAAGCGAGGAAATAAGTGGCAGGCGAGCGTCACTGACGCTAACGGCAAACGTCATCGCCCTGCATTCGATACAGAGGCCCAGGCGGTGGCTTGGGAGGGCGCGGCGAACCTCGCCGTTGACGAGGGGCGAGCCCTGCCGCCTATCGCGACCGGCAAAGCTGGCAACCGCGACCTCGCCCTGCTTGGGTCTCTGTTTGAGCACGTCAAGCGCACCCACTGGACCGGCATGAAGTCGGCCTCGACCGCGATCCTCAACGCCAAGACTGTGGTCGATCACTTCGGCGAGAAGAAACCGGTGGCCGACATTGGGTCCCCTGAAATCTCCGAAATGCGAGCCGATATGGCTGACCGGGGGCTGGCGCACTCGACCATCAACCGCAAATGCGCGGCCCTGTCGAAGATGCTGCACGTCGCCCACGATGCTGGGGTCATCACCAAGATGCCGCGCATCCGCTTCTCGAAGGAGGAGCAGACCAAGTTTCGCTACGTGGACGATCTGGAGGAGAGGGCGATCCTCGCCTACTGGCTGGCCGCCGGAGACCAAGACCTCCACGACCTCTCCATGTTCCTGATCGACACCGGGGCGAGGTGCTACTCGGAGGCGATGGCGGCTGACTGGGACGCCTTCTCCAAAGGGTACACGGCAGTCACCTTCTGGCAGACCAAGACCGACAAGCCGCGCACCATTCCGCTCACCAAGCGGGTCCGCGACATGCTCACCCGGCGACAGAAGACCCTGCACAACCGGGCGGGTCCCTTCACGGGCGGCAACAAGGACACCATGCGGGGCCGCTGGACCAAGATGCGGACTGGCACCGGCCTCCATGACGTGACGCCGCACACGCTGCGGCACACGTGCTGCACCCGGCTGATCAATGCCGGGGTAGACATCAAGCGCGTCATGACGTGGATGGGCCACACGGAACTGACCACGACGCTCCGCTACATGCAGATCAGGCCCAACGGTCTGGACGACATCGTGGCCTTGCTGGAGAAGGCAGCGTGAGGTAATCGGGGCACTTCCACAACCGGGAGTGACCTATGAAATCCGTAGCCATCGGCCTCGCCGCCGGTATCCTCGCCATCCTCTTACTCACCGCCCTCCGGGTGCCTGGGGCTGACCTTTGGGGTGCCCTCGCCGGCATCGCCGTTGGCGTGGCCTCGCGGACCAAGCGCACCGCCTAACCACCTCCACCCAACCTTCTGACCTGTTCGCCCTGGCTTCCCGCCGGGGCTTTTTTTTTGTCCCAAGAAAGGAACCAGACGCATGAAACGCATCCTCCACGGCCTCCTCGCGGTCTGGCCACCGCTCACCATGGCCGCCCTGTCCTTCGGGCTGGCCGCCTGTCCCTCGCCGGGCCTCATCGACCTCGGCATTTGGGACAACATCGTCGCCGGCCTGTGCGGTGTGACGTTTATGTCCGACGCCGGCGCTCGCTTCGCCGAGTACCAGAAGGCCCGCGACAAGCTCGCCCTCGCCCGCCACAGCAACACCATGCTCGGTACGACCATGTACCAGCTCGCGACCTTCCATAAGGGCTCGTGGTGCCGAAGAACGGCGCTGGCGTGGGCCGCAGCGGAGGGCCTTGGCGGCAACGGTCGGCAGATCGTCTCGATCTACTACAAGGCCCTCGGGTATAAGTGGTGGCATGTCACGCCGGACGGCACCTTCAGCCGCAACACTCCGTTCCTGAAGGCAAGCTTCTGGAAGTCCATTGTGGGGGTGCGGGCTTGATGACGCTTCTCGACATAGAGAAGCTCGTCGCCTCCATCACATACAAGCCCGGCTGGATTATCGCTGTCGGCACTGATGGGGAGGGAAACCGCCCTTACGTCCAGGCGCACGTCACCGACGAAAGCGACCTGACGATGGACCCCACAGGAAAGAGTGCCGAGCGGACCCCGTGGGCCTCCGGCAAGCGCTACCTGTCCTTCTTCATGTGCCGGCAGGAAATCGTCGGCGCTGTCTTCGGCCTGATCAAGGACGCCGAGGAGCACGAGACCCGCGAGTGGTTCCGCTACCGTGGCGCGTCGATCTTCAACCCTCACCTAGACCCGGACGTGCTGGTCGAAATGGCCCGCAAGAAGGCGTCCTTCAACGTCCGCGACAACCCCATGACCATGAAAGAGGCAGCATGAAGCGAGGACCCGGAGCCCACGTCACGGCCCGCAAGGGCACCTACGAGAAGCTGGACGGCCAACTGGAGATGAGCTTCAGGCCGCCGAAGAAGGACCTGTACGCGGCCCTGTACGGAGCCCACAGAGGCCAGTCCCTTGTCTCCGACTTCATGCTGGAGCTGATGAGGGTCGAGTGCCTTGCCCCGGAGCGCTACTTCATCCCACGGGAGGTGTTCCGCAGCAGCCCCGCACAAGAGCAAATGACGACAGTCGTCGCCCAGCAACGGCAGGCAGCGCAGGAGCGGGCCCAACGAGACGCATCACGTCGCTATGACTGGTGGCCCCTGCTGGACCCAACCGTTCACCGCTTCGATCTGGAGGTGTCGTGATGGTGCGGGTGGAGGGATTTGAACCCCCACGCCTCTCGGCGCTTGGACCTAAACCAAGTGCGTCTGCCAGTTCCGCCACACCCGCTTCCGCGCCTCCTTTACAAGGGCCTGGACGGGGACGCAAGACTGTGCCCGAAAGTGTGCCCGGTGTGCCCGTCCTGTGCCCGAGCATGTGGACCCCGTGGGGGAATTTCCCAATGAAATCAACGGAGGATCAATCCCGTCATAGGATTTAGGTTCCAGTGCCGAAAGGCGTGGGGGTTCGAGTCCCTTCATCCGCACCAAAGTTCAGCCGGACAACAATAAGCCCAGTCCTTCAAGAACGGGCTTACGCTGCAAATACCTGGCTGGTGAACCACTCGCTCAGTTTTGCTAGCTCCGGTCCCAGAACGCGATCATCGCCGACCGGTGGCACAAGGCTCCTGATATCCGCGACAAACGGCTCAAGCGCCGGCGGCGGCGCGCGACCGGTGACGTCAAGCGCCTGCGAGGCAAGCATGGCCAGCATCGCCAGTGCCGCGTCGACACAGCGGCCAGCGGTGGCCTCCTTCGTCCAGGCGAAGAAAGCCGTCGTCGCAACATCGTCCTGCCCAGCGCCGGCGGATTCTGTTCCGGGAATGAAGGTGCGCTGCGCCGCAAGCTTCGCTTGCTCCAGATAGCCGGTGATCGCCATCGGCACATAGCCGACATTGCCATGGCCGTCGCTGTCGGCCCAGTGCCGCCCGGTCATCAGCAGGTCGGGCAACTGAGACACCTTGCCGTTCAGAAGTTTTGAGCCATGACGGTCGCATAGCAGGCAGATATCAGCCCAGATCGCCGCCAGATCATCCAGGGCCGGCGTTGCCATGGCATTATGATAGCCGCCCGTACTGATGCAGCGGCCGAGTGGGTGGGTGTCATCGGGCGGGATATAGACCGGGTTGTCCGATATCGAGGCCAGCGAAATGGTCGCCGCCCGCTCCGCCGCGCCCAGCGCGCGGTGTGCCTGCCCGAGGACGCGCGGCACGATCCGATAGCTGACGGGCGCCTGATAGTTGCGCCGTCCGTCTCCCGCACCGACCAGAAACTCCCTCAGGCCGCGCAACGCGGCGGCCTCGTGTTCATCACCCCACAACGCGTCGAGCGCTGTGTCATAGTGCTCCAGCGGCGCGCGAAACGCTTCGATCGACAGCGCGAAGACCTTTTGCGCCAGTCGAACGCGACGGCGGGCCGCGAGCGCTGCATCGGCCACAAGAGCCGCGGCGCAGGGCGACCCGTTGATCAATGAGCCCCTTTCCTTGACCTCGAGGTCGAAACGCGCCGTAAGGTCGGCAAACAAGGGATAGAGGGCAAGGATTTCACCAGCGCCGCCCTGGCCGGCGGACGGCACCGTGGGCATGGCTCCCCCATCGAGCATCGCGGCGACGGCAAGCGCCATACGCGGCGTGGTCGCGGCGTTTCCCTCAATGAAATTCGTCAGGCGGGCAAGCGCGATCGCCCTGACCACGCGATCAGGCAAGGGCTCGCCAAAGGATGTCGCGGCCGCGAACGCCTTGATGCGCGCATGGCGATCTCGCTCGTCATGCGCGAGCCGCTGGCTCGCCAGTTCGCCCATGGCGGTAGTCACGCCATAGATGACCGGCGCCGGATCGGAATCGATAAGCTGCAGGAACGAGGCACGACACTCGGCAATCCGATCCAGAGCCTTGCCACTGATCTCCACCGTCTCCCTTTTCCAGGCGACACGAAAAACGGTGTCGAGGTTTATATCGTCTCGCGTCGTCAAGATGATTGGCATGGTCAGATCGCCCCCATGAGGTCATCGACTGTGCCTGACCGGCCGAGTCCGACCTTCAGTCGCGTCTCATTCTAATAACGCAGCCTAATAAAGCGGCTCCTCGAACAGCGTCTTGTCGCCATCCATCAGTGCCTTGATCTGCGCCGTGCCATTGCTGGCAAGCGCGACGCGGATGCCGAACGGCCGCACCCGCATGTCGTTCTGGATCGGCATTCCCTCGCCTTCCGGCAGATAGAACCGCTCTATGCCGTAGTCGGGCGCGATCGTGGCGCCCGGATCGAGGCCCCAGCCGGAAGCGACCTTGCCTGCGATATCGGCTTCATCCGGGCCGGCCGCTGACGGAGCTTGCCCGAACCATGCGGTCGTTGCCTGCCAATAGCCGTCGGCGCCCTTCTTCAACCGGACCACAAGGGATATATCGTCCGTGGTCAGTTTGCCCGCAGGGATGTTGGCGATCAGCGCCACCGGTATCCGCGAAATGCCATAGCCAAGGAGAATATAGTCGCCACGCAGAAGATCGCGCGGGTCTATCGGTTCGACCTTCAGCAGTACCTCCTTGCCATTGCGCAGGATCGCCGCCCGACCGCCGATGATCCAGCCCAGGAAGCCGATCTGGATGAGCGACAGCACCAGTGCCGAGATGATCAGTCTTTTCCCGGTCATCATGCTGCAGTTCCCTGAACGGTTGGACCCTTCATGCGTTTCTCGATGCGTATGATGATGAGGGCAAGAATGCCGAGAAGCACGGCGGCCGCAAGGAAGAAACCCGCCGTATCCAGCATCGATTGCAAGGTCACAACATAGATGATGGCGAGTTCGAAGGCGAAACCGGCATAGGCAAGCCAGCGCAACGCACGGCTTTCCCGCCCGGCCAGCACGATTGCAGCCACAATCCCGGCCAGCGCAACGAATGACGCAATGGCAAACCCGCCATCATACGTGCTTTTATCGGCCAGTTCGAACTGGACCATCGCTAGGCCGGTGAGAAAGCCAAGCAGCGCGTGCAAGGGCAACCGACCGCCAAGCTGGACGATCTTGTCCACCGGTTCAGGCGCAAGCACTGCAGCCGCGAACAGCGCCACCGATGCCAGCGCAAGCGGAACCGCGACCTGCAGCGTGTCGTGGTTCGTCACCAGCATGACCACGTAGAAGATGACCGACAGGATGATCAGGTGCCGGGCCGCCTCGCTGCGGGTCCAGAAGGAAATTGCGAACAACACCATCGCCATGGCGATAAAGGGATGCGGAAAATCCCTGCTCCTGAAATAGTCAAACCCTTCCAAGAACAGCCATGCATCGGCAATGCCGACCGCCGCGACGGTCAGGGGATTGGAGCGCAAGGCAACGGCTGCGAGGGCCGTACCGACGCCCCAGCTGATCACCGCCGAGGATTCGTCCCCGGAAAAATGATACATCTGGCCGATCAGTGCGATCGACCCGCCGAAGGCCGCGGCCGCGACGATCCACAGCGCCTCACCGATTGCCGCATGGTCCCGCGTCTTCAGCACCGCGCCGCCGACATAGCCGCCGAGAATGATGGCGAACAGCGCCGCCACGCGCCCGAGCCTCGGAATGGCTTCCCAGTTGGCCGCGACAAAGATCAGGATCGCCGCGCCAAACAGCAGCGCCGCCATCATGGCGAGAATAGAGCCGAAGCTGAGCGATTTGCGGTCGTTCGACTCGACGTCGCGCGCGAGCGCGTCAGCCGTCGGCGCGTCGATCAGGCCGGCCTGCACCCATCGCGCAATGTCCGATCTGACCCGTGTCGAATAGCTCGCCATGGCTTTCTCCCCCTGCTTGGTCAGTTATTCAGCCGATCCGGCCAAGCCGTTGACGTCACGGCATTTTCCGATTCGGGTTTCTTTGTGTCGGCGGCGTGAAAGCATATTAATGTTGCATTGCACAATTTGCATTGCTGCCATGCGCCAATAGCGCTTTTAAATCGATATGGGCCCGCCTATCTATGCTTCGTACACAAAGACGGAATGATCCGGAAGAAAGACGAAACGAGAAATATCATGAACTTGATCCGCAACTATCGCAACTGGCGCCGCTATCGGGACACCGTTTCCGAGCTGAGCCGCCTGAGCAACCGTGAACTGACCGACCTCGGCATCAGCCGCAGCGACATTCCCTACGTCGCCCGCAAGGCGGTCTAATTCTTCGGACCGCAAATGGTCCGAACCAGTTTTAAAAAGAGAACGACAATGAACCTGATCCGCAACTATCGTAACTGGCGCGTTTATCGCGAGACGGTTACCGAGCTGGGTCGCCTGTCGAACCGTCAGCTGCATGACCTTGGCATCGTCCGCGACGAGATCAAGATCATCGCCCGCCAGGCGCTCTAACAAAGGAATTTCGCTGGGGTCGACCTCCTCCCCGACCCTGACGAAGACGGTCAGCCCTTATCCTCCTCCCGAGGGTTGACCACCAAAACGGCGCCCGCCGCACCTCCTCCCGCGGCGGGCGTTGTTTCCCAGACAAAGGTTTCGCTCCTTTTCAAACCGCGAAAGAGATTTCGTCAAAGCCGACCTCCTCCCCGGCAATGACGAATACGGCCGACCTTCACCTCCTCCCGAGGGTTGGCCACCCAAACGGCGCCCGCCGCACCTCCTCCCGCGGCGGGCGTTGTTCTCCAAAAGGGTTTCGCCCCTTTTCAAAACGCGAAAGAGATTTCGTCAAAGCCGACCTCCTCCCCGGCGAAGACGAATACGGTCGGCCTTCACCTCCTCCCGAGGGCTGACCACCAAAACGACACCCGCCGGACCTCCTCCCCCGGCGGGTGTTGTTGTTTTTAGGGCAGGCTTTCCAACCAAGCGTTTTGCGTCACCGCCGTGTGACAATTGCAATCGTCTCGCCAAGCGACTATTCCGGCGCTCATGAGCAAAAATCCTATCCATATCATCGGCGGCGGTCTCGCCGGTTCCGAAGCCGCATGGCAGTCGGCGCAAGCCGGCGTCCCCGTCGTGCTGCATGAAATGCGCCCCGTTCGCGGCACCGACGCCCACAAGACCGATGGCCTGGCCGAGCTGGTCTGTTCCAATTCCTTCCGTTCCGATGATGCTGAAAACAATGCCGTCGGCCTGCTGCACGCCGAAATGCGGCTGGCTGGTTCATTGATCATGAGCGCCGGCGATGCGCATCAGGTGCCAGCTGGTGGCGCGCTTGCCGTCGACCGTGACGGGTTTTCCGAAGCGGTGACCAGAAGGCTCGAGGCGCATCCGCTCATCACCATCCAGCGCGAGGAAGTGCCGGGCCTGCCGCCGGCGGAGTGGGACCAGGCCATCATCGCCACCGGACCGCTGACCGCACCTTCGCTCGCCCGGTCGATCGCCGAGGCGACCGGCGCCGACGCACTCGCTTTCTTCGACGCCATTGCGCCGATCGTGCATTTCGACACAATCGACATGAACATTTGCTGGTTCCAGTCGCGCTACGACAAGGTCGGACCGGGCGGCACCGGCAAGGACTACATCAACTGCCCGATGGACAAGGACGAGTACCTTGCCTTCGTGCAGGCGCTGGTCGACGGCCAAAAGACAGAATTCAAGCAATGGGAAGGTACGCCCTATTTCGACGGCTGCCTGCCGATCGAGATCATGGCCGAGCGCGGCGTCGAGACATTGCGCTACGGGCCGATGAAGCCGATGGGGCTGACCAACCAGCACAATCCGACGGTGAAGGCCTATGCCGTTGTCCAGCTGCGGCAGGACAATGCGCTGGGCACGCTCTACAACATGGTCGGGTTCCAGACCAAGCTGAAGCACGCCGAGCAGGTCCGCATCTTCCGCACCATTCCAGGCCTGGAGAATGCGGACTTCGCCCGCCTCGGCGGCCTGCACCGCAACACCTACATCAATTCGCCGACCCTGCTCGACGCTTCGCTGCAGCTGAAGTCGCGCCCCGGCCTGCGCTTCGCCGGCCAGATCACCGGCTGCGAAGGCTATGTCGAAAGTGCCGCGATCGGCCTGCTCGCCGGACGGTTCGCGGCTGCCGAACGCCTTGGCCATCAGCCTTCGCTGCCGCCACTCACCACCGCCTTCGGCGCCTTGCTCAACCACATCACCGGCGGCCACATCGTCTCCGACGACGAACCGGGAAAACGCTCGTTCCAGCCGATGAATGTCAATTTCGGCCTGTTCCCTCCTGTGGAAGCACCGAAGACCGAAGGCAAGCGCCTGCGCGGCAAGGACAAGACCGTCGCCAAGCGGCATGCAATCACATCGCGCGCGCGGGCGGATTGCAGGGAATGGCTGGGGCTGCCGGCGCAGACGGCAGAAGCTGCGGAATAGGCAACGCTACTCCGCCGCATCCATGTTTGCCATCGGCAGCCCTGGTTTACCAGCCTCACCGGGATTCCGCCGCACATAACCTGCCTTCAGCGTCTCAGACGTTTCGCGCGATCCGTCATGGCTCCAGCCCGGCGGCTTGATCAGGTAGTTGATGCGTTCGCGCAGCGTCAGGCCGGGTGAGAAGGCGTCGGCGAACATGCCGATCCACTCATGGAACGCCACTTTCAGCGGATTGAAGGTGCCGATGTTCTTGACGATGCCGTAGCGGGGCCTGTCCTCTTCCAGTTCCGCGACGAAGGTTCCGAACATGCGGTCCCAGATGATCAGCGTGCCGGCGAAATTGGTGTCGAGATAGCGCGGGTTGGTGGCGTGGTGGACGCGGTGGTGCGACGGCGTGTTGAAGATGAATTCGAACCAGCCCCACATCTTCCCGATGGTCTCGGTGTGGATCCAGAACTGCCAGACGAGATTGAAGCCGAAGGTGAAGGCGATGACGGCCGGATGGAAGCCAAGCAGCACCAGCGGCGCCTGCAGCACGAACATGAAGGTGAACAGGCTCGTCCAGCTCTGCCTGAGCGCCGTCGACAGATTGTAGTGCTGGCTGGAATGATGGTTGACATGCTCGGCCCACACCCAGCGGACCCGGTGTGCGATGCGATGGTAGACATAGTAGCGCAGGTCATCGAGCAGGAAGGCGGCCAGGAACACCCAGACCGACAGGCCGAGATTGAAGAAGCGGAACTGCCACAGCCACAGCAGCGCCCAGTAGGACACGACGCCGAGCAGCAAACCGGCGACGACATTGCCGGTTCCCATCATCAGGCTGGTCAGCGTGTCGCGCGTTTCGAACGAACCTCTAGCGCGGCCGGTCCGCACCAGCCAGAGCTCGATCAGGATCGCCACAACGAAGAATGGAATGGCAAGCTGGGTGACCTGCGGAAAGTCATAGCTCTGCATCACGCAGCGTCCCTGATCCGGCTTGAAGTTTGCGGCTTGAGCACGGCCATCACCGCGTTGGCGTCATCCGCGCTGCTGAAAACAAACTGCCCGCCCTTCCAGGTGAAGTCGGCAAGCCGCAAGGAGATCGAGCGGGTGTCGACAGCGTTCAACGCGACGATATCTCCAGGCGTAACGATGCGCGTCAGAAAACAATCGCCGAAGCTGTGGACGATACCGGTGCGCCCTCGCCCCAGATCGAGAAACGCTGTCCTGGCATCCGTCGTCAGGCGAACTGTCGCGATCATCTCGTCGGGGAAATCCTCGGCGAAACGGCTCAATGCGTGATCCCCACCAATGAGCGTTGCTGTCTTGCTGCCCCCGGTGAAATGCACGGCGGCGACCGACAATGCGATGCCGAAGAAGACGATCGCGACCAGGACGGGCAAGCTCATGGACAGGCATCTCCTCCGACCGGCAGCGTCTTCGGCTGCATTCCTGGCCCGGAGAAACCTAACATGATTGACGTTTACGTCAACGTGCTGGCCAGCCCCGTGACGCGCGGCGCAACAGCAGCCAATGCCGGCGCAACGTCGATAGCCGGGCAACGCCGGCAAGTGGCGAGCCGCGTTCCATTTTTTCGAGATAGGCTCGCGACAGCGCAAGCGGCAGGAACGCGGGAAGCAGCGTAGCCGGCAACGCCGATGCTCCATCTTCGAAAGCGGAAAGATGCTCCCGCGCCAACGCGATCATCGCGGCAACGGCACGGCTCGCGCCGGGTCCGCCATCTCCTGTGACGAACTCCTCCGGCGATGAACCCACCGCCGCCAGAATGTCGGCCGGAACGAAACATTGGCCGCGTTTGCGGTGCAGCGGCATAAGAAGCAGCAGGCCGGTCATCGCCTGCGCGCAACCGGCCCTGCCCGCCAGTTCCGCAAACCGTGGTGCTTCGACGGGACCGAGCACCATCGCCGCAAGCTGGATGAGCGCCGCTGCCGTCTCGCCGCAATAGCCTTCCAGATCGGTGCGCGACGGCATCGGGTCGTCATAGAGATCGAAGACGCGCGCTTCGAGCATGTTCTCGAAGGCAAGTTTCGGCAGGCTGAACCTGTTTGTCGTGGCGTTCAGGGCTTCGGCGACGGGATGACCGGCGCCCGCCTCGCCACCGGCGGCAATGACATCGCGCCACCATTGCAGCCTCACCTCGCCCGGCAAGGCTTCGTGGATGCGGTCTCGGACACCGGCGATCTCGGCGTTGAAGGCGTAGAGCGACAACAGCGCGTCGCGCTTGTCTTCCGGCGCGTAGAGGGCACAGAGGTAGCGGTCGTGGTCGGCGGCGCGCACGGCCTCCATGACGATCTTGGAATTGTCGGCCATATCAGTCGACGGCGATCAGTGCGGCGGCCACGGCCCGATCCTCGGCCAGAAGGACATTGTATGTCCGCACCGCGGCACCCGTCGACATCGGATCGGACGCGATACCAGCGCCTTTCAGTGCAACCCGCAACGCCGCCGGCAATGGCCGCAAATCCCTCCCCATGCCGACCAGCAGGATCTCGACCTTGCTGGCTTCGGCCAGCAGCTTGTCGAAATCCGCCACCGTGAGCGCCGACGGATCAGCCGGCTCCCAGCCATGGATGCCCGACGGCAGGCACAACAGGGAACCGCGATGCGACATGTCGGCAAAACGGAACCCGCCGTTGCCATAGGCTTCTATCGGCGCGCGGCCGGGAAAATGCGCCTCGCGGATGATGATGCCCTTGGCCATCCCTTGATCACCCGCCCTTCGCGCTGCGCGTCAGGTCGCGATAGCCTTGCCGCCCACCGGCTTCTCCTCGTCGGTCGTGGCCTGCGGCCGCAACTTGAACAGGATCAGCAACGGCGCCGCAATGAAGATCGACGAGTAGGTTCCGAAGATGACGCCGAACAGCATCGCCATCGTGAACGAGCGGATCACCTCGCCGCCGAACAGCACCAGCGCCAGCAAAGCCAGCATCGTCGTCACCGATGTGAGCGTCGTTCTGGACAGCGTCTCGTTGATGGCGTTGTTCAACAGCTGCGGCAGCGGCATTCGCTTGTATTTTCGAAGATCCTCGCGAACGCGGTCGTAGACGACGATCGTATCGTTCAGCGAATAACCGATGATGGTGAGGATCGCCGCCAGCGACGACTGGTTGAACTCCAGGCCGGTAACGACGAAGAAGCCGAGCGTCATGACCACGTCGTGAACGGTGGCGACGATGGCGCCGACAGCGAATTGCCATTCAAAGCGGAACCACACATAGATGAGGATACCAACCAGCGCGACGAGCATGGCGATCGTGCCTTGCTTGGCGAGTTCGCCCGAGACGGTTGGCCCGACCACTTCGACGCGGCGGAAGTCATAATTATCCTGCAACTCGCCGCGCACCTTGTCGATGACGCTCTGTTCGGCATTCTCGCCGCCACCCTGCGCACCAACGCGGATCAGCACGTCGTTAGGCGCACCGAACTGCTGCACCTGCACTTCGCCGATGTTGAGCTCGGTCAGCCGGCTGCGGATGTCACCGAGATTGGCATCGCCGGCCTTCGATTGCACTTCGATGAGCGAGCCGCCCTTGAAGTCGATGCCGTAGTTGATGTCGACAGTTAGGAACAGCACTACCGACAGGATCGACAGCACGCTCGACAGAGCGAACGTCCAGCGGCGTATACCCATGAACGGGATTTTCGTACCCGCCGGAATGAAAGTGACCGGCGCCCGCGGCAATTCCTTCGGGCGCGCCCGGCGCAGCCACATCGACACCAACAGACGGGTAAAGGTGAAGGCGGTGAACACGGTGGTCAGGATACCGATGGCGAAGGTGATGGCAAAACCCTTTACCGGCCCCGTGCCGAGATAGAACAGCACCACCGTCGCGATCAGCGAGGTAACATTGGAGTCGACGATGGTCGCCAACGCCTTGGAGAAGCCGGTGTCTATGGCCTGGATCACCGATCGCCCGTTTCGTCGCTCTTCGCGGATACGTTCATAGATCAGAACGTTCGAATCCACGGCCATGCCGATGGTCAGCACGATACCGGCGATACCCGGCAAGGTCAGTGTCGCGCCAAGCAACGACAGCAGCGCGACGATCATGGCCACGTGCACCGCCAGCGCGATGTTGGCGAGGAAGCCGAGGAAGCCGTACGCCACGAACATGAACACGACGACGAGGACCGAGCCGATGATGCCGGCCACCTTGCCGGCATGGATCGAATCCTGACCGAGGCCCGGACCAACCGTGCGCTCCTCGATCACCGTCAATGTCGCCGGCAGCGCGCCCGCGCGCAGCAGAACGGCGAGGTCATTTGCGCTCTGGGCGGTGAAATTGCCGGAGATCTGGCCGGTACCGCCCAGGATCGGCTCGCGGATCTGCGGCGCCGAAATCACCTGGTTGTCGAGGATGATCGCGAATAGCTTGCCGACATTCTGAGCCGTGGCCTGGCCAAAACGCGATGCGCCCTTCGAATCGAAGCGGAACGAGACGACCGGCTCATTGTTCTGCGAATTGTATGTCGCCTGGGCATCGACGAGGTTTTCGCCGGAGACGATGACGCGGTTTTCGATCAGATACGGAACTGGCGGATCGTCCTGCGAATACAGTATCGACGAACCGGCCGGCGGGCGGCCTTTCAGCGCGTCCTGCACCGGCATGGACTGATCGACCATCTGGAATGTCAGCTTCGCCGTCTGGCCGAGAATCTCCTTCAGCCGCTGCGGATCCTGCAGGCCTGGCACCTGAACCAGGATGCGGTCATCGCCCTGTCGCTGAACAATGGGCTCAGTCGTGCCGAGCTCGTTGACGCGACGCTCAACCACCTCGATCGACTGCGTCAATGCCGTGGATGTGCGGTATTTGATACCGGCATCGGTCACATTGAACTTGAGCAGGCCGGGCTCGGAATCGTCGAGCGTCATTTCCTGGATCGAGCCACCGGTGAACAGGCCGGCCGCGACTGGCTCGGTCAATGACTTCAACGCTGTCTTGGCTGCGGCGAGCTGAGCGGGATCGGTGATGCGCACCTGCAAGGTCCGTCCCGTGCCGGCGAGGCCGGTATAACCGATCTTGGCATCACGCAGCAGCGTGCGGATTTCGTCACGCGTGGTCTCGAGCCGATCCTTGATCAGATCGTTCTGGTTCATCTCCAGCAGGATGTGCGAGCCGCCCTGCAGATCGAGGCCGAGCGTCATCTGGCGCTTCGGCACCCAACTGGGAAGCTGGGCCAGCACGTTCGCGGGTATGACATTTGGCGCAGCGAGGATCACCGTGGCGGCCACAGCCAGCCAGATCAGGATCATCTTGAAGCGCGAAAAATACAACATATGGCGTCGTCCGTCAGGGCATGCTGGCGGATCGTCCCGCCGACAATTCAGTTACTTCTTGGCGTTCTGGTTCGCCACCGGCTCACCCTTGACCCGCACATCGGCGAGTGTCGAGCGCAGCGCCGTCACCTTGGTGCCACCGCCCAGGTCGATCTCGAGTTCATTGTCGTCGATCACCTTGGTCACCTTGCCGATGAAGCCGCCACCGGTAACCACCGTGTCGCCGCGGCGCACCGCCGCCAGCATCTCGCCGCGCTTCTTCAACTGCGTGCGCTGCGGCCGGATGATGAGAAAATACATGATCACGAAAATCAGGACAAACGGCAAAATGCTGATCAGCATATCGGGAGAGGTGCCGGACATCGAGGTAACTCCTGAATTTTGAAAAGAGCCGCTGGGCGGCACCCGTGAAATTTGGCCGGAATATAGTCGGTAAAGTTGTCAATGCAACTGCGGGACCGGGCAAATACGCTGCTTTTCCGGCCTCTTGACCCGTGTTAGAGCAGGATGCCGAAAAGCGCGATGCGGTTTCGCGAAAAGATCACGCTCAAACAAGTGGTTGGCGGCGATTTCGAAACCGCGGGAATCGGGTAGGTTCCGGTGTCGCACCCCTCTGAAAGCCAAGATAAAAGACGCAAGATGACCGAAACCAGCATGGAATCCCTGAACCAGAAGCTCGACCGGCTGATCGAGGCAATCACCCGCCTCGCCCCGCCGACAGTGCCGGAAACCGACCTCGCAACAGCCGATTGCTTCGTCTGGCAAGCCGATCCGGGCCTCCTGGAACCGGTGCACAAGGTCAACCGCGTCGACATCGGCCTGATCCGCGGCGTCGACCGGGTGCGTGACATTCTGGTCGACAACACCGAGCGTTTCGCGGCCGGCTTTGCGGCCAACAACGTGCTGCTGTGGGGCGCGCGCGGCATGGGCAAGTCGTCGCTGGTCAAGGCCGTGCATGCCGAGATCAATGCCAAGGCGAAATCCGACCTGCCGCTCAAGCTCATCGAGATCCATCGCGAGGACATCGACACGCTGCCGAGGCTCATGGGCCTGCTGAAGGCAGCGCCCTACCGCTTCATCCTGTTTTGCGACGACCTGTCCTTCGACCATGACGACACATCCTACAAGTCGCTGAAGGCGGCACTTGAAGGCGGTGTCGAGGGGCGCCCCGCCAACGTGATCTTCTACGCAACGTCGAACCGGCGCCATCTCTTGCCGCGCGACATGATCGACAACGAACGCTCGACCGCCATCAATCCGTCGGAGGCCGTGGAGGAGAAGGTTTCGCTCTCCGACCGCTTCGGCCTGTGGCTGGGTTTCCACAAATGCTCGCAGGATGAGTATCTCGACATGGTCAACGGCTATGCTCGCCATCATGGCCTTGCGGTCGATCCCGATACGCTGCGCGCCGAGGCTCTGGAATGGGCGACGACACGCGGCAGTCGTTCGGGCCGCGTCGCCTGGCAGTTCACGCAAGATCTGGCCGGCCGGCTCGGAAAGCCGCTCAAGGATTGAGCGTACCCGTGAACTGAAAAAGCCCGCCCCTTGCGGAGCGGGCTGAGCCGGCGGGGCGGACTGGAGGTCAGGCGGCCCGCAATTTGCTTTTTTTCTTCTATTCGAGATAGCCCGACGGATCGACCGGGGCCGAGTTCTTGCGCACTTCGAAGTGCAGTTTCGGTGCGTCGGTCGCGCCGCTCATGCCGGAAAGGGCGATTTCCTGGCCACGCTTGACCTTCTGGCCGCGCTGGACCTCGATCGAACTCGTATGGCCGTAGACCGTGACCAGGCCATTCTCGTGGCGCACCAGGACCGTGTTGCCGAATTCCTTGAGCCCGTCGCCGGCATAGATGACGACGCCGTTCTCGGCTGCCTTGACCGGCGTTCCTTCCGGCACTGCGATGTCGACACCGTCCTTGCCGCCACCGAAGCTGGAGATCACGCGGCCACGAACAGGCCAGCGCATCTTGCTGATGCCGGTCGCGTTCGGGGCCACGACATCATCGTCCTCGGCCGCCGCAATCACCTTCGCATCCTTTTTCGGCGGCGTGTAGGAAGCGAGCGTCTCGGTCGGCGTGGTCTTCGCGGCAGGCGCGGTGGTGGCGGTCGTCACCGGATCGACAGCTACCGGCTTGGCACTGGCGACGGCGGCATTTCCGCCGGCCGGCACCTTCAAGGTCTGGCCGATCTTGAGCACGCCATCCTTCATGCCGTTGGCATTCTTGAGCGCGACGACACCGACACCGGTCTTGCGGGCGATTGCCGCCAGCGTATCGCCCTGCTGCACAGTATAGCTGCCACCGGCACCCTTCGGTGCGGCTGAGGCCATCTGCGGCGCCTTGCCGTTCTTCGGCTGGTTTGCGGCTGCGGATGCATCCACCTGCTCGGCGGGCTTGCCCTCCTTCAGCTTCGGCTGCTGCGGAAGCACGGCCACCTTCTCAGGTGCGTTGACCGGCTGATCATGCTTGCCGTTCGCAGGCTTGGCATCCGCAACCTTTGGCGAATCCTTGCTCGAATAGGCATAGGCCGGGATGACAATCTTCTGGCCGGACCTCAGCCCCTTTGCCGCGTTCAGTCCGTTGACCTTGATGATGGCATCGGCGGGCACGTTATAATGCCGCGCCAGGCCGGAGATGGTTTCGCCGTCCCTGACAACGATTTCGGTTGCATGCGGCGCACCGGCGGCAGTCGCCACTCGCGGCGCGTCAGGCTGCGCATCCTTGAACGGCCTGGCTGGCGGAATAACAGTGCCGGTTGCCGTCTTGTCGAGATGCGGCGCCGGTTGCACAACGATCGGGGTCGATGCGGTGCGCACCGGATTTGCAGCGACGGGCGGCGGCAGCGGCCGCGACGAGACCGGCTCCAAGCTGGAACGGCTCACCGACTGCGTGGGAGTGGCGTCGACAGGGGCAGCCGAAACATCGCCCGGATAGGGCTGACTGCTGTCCTGCTTGTTGATGATGTTGCGCTGATTGTTGGTCGAGGAGGTAAAGACGTCGTCGACGCCATTGAACCGCGACGCCTGGGAACTACACCCTGCCGCAGCACCCGCAATCATCAAGACAGCGCAGCCCCGCGCCAGATTGCGACCGTTTGCCTTCAAAACACTGAGTTGCATCGCACTAACCCGCACATACTCTGTACCAACCTGTGCATGATTAAAGCGCGTTAATGTTACTGGTCGGTTAAGCCTTTAGAATCCGACGAAATTTTTCTTAAAACTATTTGCAGCCAGTTTTTCGGTCGCAAGGCCCCTGCTTCAGCGCATGAGCATGCAGTCGAGGACGGGAGCCCGGGCTTCGCGGGGGCAGGATGAAACAGGAGGCCTTAGATTACAGCGGCGAGACTGCGCAGGATCGGCTGCAGACGCACGAGACCGATGTCCTCGCGCTCGAAACGGCTGCCCACCTTGGTGAGCTTGGCCAGCACCTGCTCGCCCTCCTCCGGCCCGATCGGCGCGATGACGACGCCGCCGCTCGACAACTGGTCGAGCAGGAAGCGCGGCAGGCTGTCGAAGGCCGCCCAGGCGACGATGCGATCGAATGGGCCTTCATTGGCCAGTCCGCCCGAGCCATCCGCCTGGCGGGCAATGACATTACCGATGCCGAGAGCCTCGAAGCGTAGCCTGGCCTGCTCGGTGAGCGTCTTGTAGCGATCCACGGTGACGACCCTTGCCGCAAGCCGCGACATGACCGCCGCCGTGTAGCCGGAGCCCGTTCCGATCTCGAGCACGCGGTTGCTCGGCTCGATGCCCAGCGCCGCGATGACCGCCGCCTGCATGTCGGCGCCCTCGATCGCCTCGCCGCACTCGATCGGCAGCATGCGATCCGACCAGGCGATCGGATGGAACTGCACGGCAAGGAAACCGCGCCGTGGCGTCGCCTCGAAAGCGGCAATGAGCGCCTTGGGAACCGTTCCCCTGCCGCGCAGGCGAAGCAGGAAAGCGGCAAAGCCTTCGCGGTCATCCAGTGTATTCATGCGAGCGCCTTGGTCAGTTGATCGCGGATCTCATGGGCAGTCAGATCGAGTTGCAGCGGCGTCACCGACACCAGCCGGTTGCGCAAGGCGTGAAGATCGGTACCGGTCTTGCCCTCGACAGGCTCCCGGCCGAAACGCAGCCAATAGTAAGGCAGCCCGCGCCCGTCGCGCCGCTCGTCGACCCACAGGCTGTGCACCAGCTTGCCTTGCGAGGTGACGACCGTGCCAACGACTTCCTCAGCCAGGCAATTGGGAAAATTGACGTTGAGCAGCACGCCATCCGGCAGCGGCATGGCGACAAGCTTTTTCAGCAGGGCCGGCGCCAATGCCTCCGTCGTCTCGTAGGGGACCACACGATCCTCGCCGACATAGCTGTAGGCCTGGCTGAACGCGATCGAGCGCACGCCGAGCAGCGCGCCTTCCATGGCGCCTGCAACCGTACCAGAATAGGTGACGTCGTCAGCGATGTTGGCGCCGGAATTGACGCCCGACAGGATCAGGTCGGGCGCTCTCGGCAGGATCTTCTTCACGCCCATGATGACGCAGTCGGTCGGCGTGCCGCGCACGGCAAAGTGCTTCTCGCCGATTTTCCTCAACCGAAGCGGCTCCGAGATCGACAGCGAATGCGCGTAACCGGACTGGTCCTGCTCGGGCGCCACGACCCAGACATCGTCGGACAGCGTGCGCGCGATGCGTTCGAGCGACGCCAGGCCCTCGGCGTGGATGCCGTCGTCGTTGGTCAGGAGAATGCGCATTATTTCGCTTCGATCTTTTCCAGACCACCCATGTAGGGCCGCAGCGCTTCAGGAATGGTTACGCTGCCATCCTCATTCTGATAATTTTCGATGACAGCAATAAGAGCGCGACCGACAGCGGTGCCCGAACCGTTGAGCGTATGGACGAAGCGGTTGCCCCTGCCGTCCTTGTCCTTGTAGCGGGCGTCCATGCGCCGCGCCTGGAAATCGCCACAGACGGAGCAGGACGAGATTTCGCGATAGGCGTTCTGGCCGGGCAGCCACACCTCGATGTCATGCGTCTTGCGCGCGCCAAAACCCATGTCACCGGTGCACAGCACCATGGTGCGGAATGGCAGGCCGAGCCGCTTCAGCACCTCCTCGGCGCACGCCGTCATGCGGTCATGCTCGGCAAGCGAGGACTCCTGATCGGTGATCGACACCAACTCCACCTTGTAGAACTGGTGCTGGCGCAGCATGCCGCGTGTGTCGCGCCCGGCCGAGCCGGCTTCGGAACGGAAGCATGGTGTCAGCGCCGTATAGCGCAGCGGCAGTTTTTCATGCGCCGTGATTTCCTCACGCACGAGATTGGTGAGCGGAACTTCGGCGGTCGGAATGAGGCCAAGCCTGCCGTCGCCATGCGGCGTGAAGAAGAGGTCTTCCTCGAACTTCGGCAACTGGTTGGTGCCGAAAAGAACCTCGTCGCGCACCATGAGCGGCGGCTGGATTTCCTCATAGCCGTGTTCGGTCGTGTGCAGGTCGAGCATGAACTGGCCGAGCGCGCGTTCCATCCGCGCAAGCCCGTTCTTCAGAATGGTGAAGCGCGAGCCGGAAAGCTTTGCCGCCCGCTCGAAATCCATCATGCCCAGCGCTTCGCCGATCTCGAAATGCTCCTTCACCCAGTTCGAGCGCGTCGGCAACTCGCCGACGACGCGCTTGACGACGTTGTCATGCTCATCCTTGCCGACGGGAACGTCGTCGAGCGGCACGTTGGGCAATACCGCCAGTGCGTCGTTCAGCGCCTTGTCGAGTTCGCGTTCCCGCGCCTCGCCATTCTGGATGAATGCCTTGATCTCGCCGACCTCGGCCTTCAATTTCTCGGCAAGCGCGCCATCGCCTGAACGCATGGCATTGCCGATCTCTTTCGAGGCGGCATTGCGGCGCTCCTGCTTGATCTGCAGCTCGGTGACATGCTCGCGCCGCGCCTCGTCCCGTGCGATCAGATCATCCACCGTGGACTGCGCCTCAGCACCGGACCACGAGCGCTTCACCAGCGCCTCGACGAGGGTCTTCGGGTTGTCGCGAATCCATTTGATGTCAAGCATGGTCTGAACGCTCCTGCGGTAGCGTGTCGCCCAAAGTGCTCACCGGTTTGGGGAAGAGACACGCTCAAAACAAAACTGAAACGCATCGCCTTGAGTGCGATGCGCTTCAGCCAGAGGGCGTAAACCGCATCATTGATCTATGCAAGATGAGGCCCCGGTGGCTGCTGGCTTTTTCAGAGCGCAGCGGCTCGTGAGACGAGCAACCGAACCTGTTTGCTCGTCTCGAACGCCCCGGACAGGGCAATCCGCCATGTCTTTGTTACGCAGCAGCCGACGGTGGTGGTTCGTCCGGAGCTTTCCCCGCCACGGTTTCCGCGGCGTCCTGCTTCTCGCGCGCCAGCCGCTGCTTTTCCTGATCCCGCTCGATCCACCGCGCGGCCCAGATGGATACCTCGTAGAGAAGGATCGTCGGAATGGCGAGCCCGATCTGACTCATCGGGTCCGGCGGCGTCAGCACGGCCGCCACGACGAAGGCGATGACGATCGCCCATTTGCGCTTTTCGGCCAGCGCCTTGGACGACAGCATGCCCACCCGGGTCATCAGGCTGGTCACCACGGGCAACTGGAACACCAGGCCGAAGGAGAAGATCAGCGTCATGATCAGGCTGAGATATTCCGACACCTTCGGCAGCAGCGAAATCTGCACCTGATCATCGGTTCCGACCTGCTGCATGGCGAGGAAGAACCACATCACCATCGGCGTGAAGAAGAAGTAGACAAGCGACGCGCCCAACAGGAACAGGATCGGCGAAGCGATCAGGAACGGCAGGAAGGCGTTGCGCTCGTTCTTGTAGAGGCCCGGTGCGATGAATTTGTAGATCTGCGTGGCGATCAGCGGAAACGCGATGACCATGCCGCCGAACATGGCAAGCTTGACCTGCGTGAAGAAGAATTCCTGAGGCGCCGTGTAGATCAGCTCGACCTTGTGCGGATCGAGCCCTGCCCATTTGGTTGCCCACTTGAACGGTACAACGAGCAGGTTGAACAGCCTCTTGGCGAAGAAGAAGCAGACCAGGAAGGCGATGAAGAAGCCGCCGAGCGACCAGATCAACCGGCGTCGCAGCTCAACCAGATGTTCGATGAGGGGAGCCGACGACTTGTCGATCTCTTCCCTTTCCTTGTCCGAAACGCTCACTTAGCGGCCCCCGCCGTCTTCTTGCCAGTCGTGGCCGGCTTCTTTGCCGCCGCGGATTTCGGTTCAGCCTTGACAGCGGGAGTTCTCGCCGCAACTGCCTTTGTCGCGGCCGTCTTTACGGCTTTCGGCACCGTCGGTCTTGCAGCATCCGCCTCGGCAGGCACTTTCAATGCCGGCGAGGCCTTGACGGTCGTCGCCTTCGCCGGCCTGGACGCTTTGGCGGCGGCCGCGGAAACCTTCGGGCCGGCTTTAGCCGCTGGCGCCGTTTTTACCGGCGTGGCCTTGGTCGTCTTTTTCGTTGCGGACGTCTTTTGCGGCGCTGCCGGCTGTTCGACAGCTGCCGTCACCACGGACTCGTCTGTCATTGCCGGAAAAATCGGCGTTGCCGGTGTCGTATCCGGTCCATTGACGCCAGGCATCGCCGTCGCACCATTCTTCAGTGGCTCGGACGCCTCAGGGCTCGACGCGGCCGGCGCGGCGGGATCCGCCGCAGGCTTCGGCTTCATCATGTTATCCACGCCCGAGCGCACGTCGGCCGCTGCCTGCTCGAACGGATTGAGCTGCTTCTTGATCTCGGCAACAGGGCTGAGGCCCCTGAGCTCGTCGACCGATTTCTTGATGTCGTCGAGTTCGGCTTCCTTCAAGGCGTCGTTGAATTGCCTCTGAAAGTCGGCCGCCATGGCGCGCAGCTTCGCCGTCGTGCGGCCAAAGGTGCGCAGCATATTAGGCAAGTCCTTTGGCCCGACGACCACGATCATGACGACCGCGATCACCAGCATTTCGCTCCAGCCGACGTCAAACATGGCTACCTGTTCCGACTAGGTTCTGGGCTCAGCTCTTGCTGGCCTTTTCCTTGACTGCCGAAACGGTCTCATCGGCGCGATGCTCGACGGTGCGCTTGTCATCGGCAACATCGTCGTCCGCCATGCCCTTCTTGAAGCTCTTGATGCCCTTGGCCATGTCGCCCATGAGCTCCGGAATCTTGCCGCGGCCGAACACCAGGAGCACGATGACCAGCACGATCATCCAGTGCCAAATCGAAAATGAACCCATAGCAAATCTCTCTCGAATGTTTTCCCTGACGCTGATCTATGCGTTTTCGCGTTGGGATTCAAACACAACTGCGACAAAGTTTATGAATGAGTGACGGATGTCACGCACTTTCCTCGCGGCACCCCGCTACGAATCGGCGCAGCCCCGCGCTCTGGCGGCTTTACGTTATGGATATGCTCAATCTTCCGTGACGCGCGGCGTCAGCAGGCCGAGTTCTTCCAGATCGATGTCGGTCAGCGCATCCTCGTCATCGGTCAGCGCGTCCGGATCGGCCGGCGGCACTGGAATGGAGAAATTCGACGGCATGCGGCCGGACAAAAGGCCGGCGCCCTTCAATTCCTCCATTCCGGGAAGATCGCGGATTTCTTCCAGCGCAAAGTGATCGAGGAACGTATCGGTGGTGCCGTAGGTGACCGGACGGCCGGGCGTCCGGCGCCGGCCGCGCATGCGCACCCATTCGGTTTCCAGCAACGTGTCGAGCGTTCCCTTCGAGGTTTCCACGCCACGGATATCCTCGATCTCGGCCCGGGTCACCGGCTGATGGTAGGCAATGATCGCCAGCACTTCGAGCGCCGCACGGGAAAGCTTCCTTTGCTGCACCGTATCGCGGCTCATCAGGAAGGCGAGATCGCCGGCCGTACGGAACGCCCAGGCATCGCCGACGCGCACAAGGTTGACGCCGCGTCGTGCATAGATCTGCTGCAGCTCGGCCATGGCCACGGCAATGTTGATGCCGTCTGGCAAGCGCGCGGCGAGCTGCTTTTCGCTGACCGGCTGGGCGCTGGCGAAAACGATCGCCTCGGCCATGCGCACGGCTTCGGCCAGATGCAGCCGCTCGGCCGGATTCTGCTGGGAGTTCTGGGCCGACGCCTCTTCCCCGGGCTCGTCATCGACCTTGAACGGAATGACCGACGCGTTGGCGCGTTCGCTCATGATGCCACCTCGATTGGCTTGATTGCCTGGGCGCGACCGCGCAGATAAATCGGAGCGAAAGCCCCGTCCTGCCGCACATCCATACTGCCATCGCGTACCAGTTCCAGGGAGGCCGCGAACGAACTGGCTATCGCGGTGCGCCGTTCTTCCGGGCTGGTCAAGTACTGGATCAGGAAACTGTCGAGTGCCGTCCAGTCGGTCAGCACGCCGACCATCCGGGTCAGGATGTCGCGCGCGTCCTTGAGTGACCAGACACCGCGCCTGGCGATGGTCACGTTGGTGATCGCCTGCTTCTGCCGCTGCTGCGCATAGGCGGTCAGGAGATCATAGAGCGAGGCCGAATAGGCGTTGCGTTTCTCCACGATCACCATTTCCGGCATGCCGCGCGCGAAGACATCGCGGCCAAGCCGGTTGCGGTTGACCAGGCGCGCGGAAGCGTCACGCATGGCTTCCAGCCGTTTCAGCCGGAATTGCAGGACAGCGGCCAGTTCCTCGCCGCTCTCGCCGTCTTCACCGGGCTGCTTGGGGATCAGCAGTTTCGACTTCAGGAAGGCAAGCCAGGCCGCCATGACCAGATAATCGGCGGCAAGTTCGAGTCGCAGCGCCCTCGCCGTCTCGACGAAGGACAAATACTGCTCCACCAGTGCCAGGATCGAGATGCGCGACAGGTCGACCTTCTGGGTACGAGCGAGGTGCAGCAGAAGGTCGAGCGGTCCTTCGAAGCCGGCCACGTCGACAACCAGCGAAGGATCGCCGGTTACGCGTGAATCGTCGTTTTCGGCCCACAGACGGTCCATCGGTGCGGCCTTCGCGGGCTTGCTTTCCAATGCTTCCGCCACTGCCCGTTGCCTTCTCCGTTAGGCCACCGCTTCGAAATAGGTGGCAAATTCCGCGCGCATCTCGGTTTCATCCGCGGCGTCGCGGTTCTTTAAATAGGTCAGCGCCCGTTCAGCGCGCTGCAGCGACTTTCCCTCGAGACCCTTGGTGCGCGACGCAATGCCCACCATTTCCTCGAAAACACCATTGCAGTGAAGGACCAGATCGCAGCCCGCCGCAAGGATCGAGGCAGCCTTTGTCGGGAAATCCCCAGAAAGTGCCTTCATCGAGCTGTCGTCGCTGATCAGCAGGCCATCAAATCCGATTTCACGACGAATGATCTCGTCGATCATCTTGCCGGATGTGGTCGCCGGGTTCTTGGGATCGACCGCGCTGTAGACGACATGCGCCGTCATCGCCATCGGCAGCTGGTTGAGCTCCCTGAACGGGGCGAAATCGTGCCGCTGCAAATCGCTCATCGAAGCATTGACGATCGGAAGCTCCAGATGCGTGTCGGCCAAGGCCCTACCATGCCCCGGAATATGCTTCATGACAGGCAGCACACCGCCGGACATCAGCCCTTCCGCCAGAGCGCGGCCCAGTTCAATGACGGCGCGCGGCTCCTTGCCATAGGCACGCGCGCCGATCACATCGCTTGCTCCGTCGACCGGCACATCGAGGACAGGAAGACAATCCGCGGTGATGCCATATCGCAGCAGATCAAAGGCAAACAGCCGCGCCATCAGCCAGGCGGCACGAGCGCCGACATCGTGGTCATCGCGCCAAAGCGCGCCCAGTGCCGCGCCCGACGGATAGTTCGGCGCCAGCGGCGGCCGCAGGCGCTGCACCCGCCCGCCCTCCTGGTCAACGAACACCAGCGCATCCGGCCGGTCGATGCAGTCGCGCAGCGAATCTACGAGGTCGCGGACCTGCTCGGTCTCGCTGATGTTGCGAGCAAACAGGATGAAGCCCCAAGGGCATTCATTGCGGTAGAAGCGGATTTCATCGCGCGTCAGCGATTTCCCGCCACAGCCGAGGATCATGGCTTTCGATTCGGTCATGTCGGCGAGTCTAGAGCTTTACGCGGACAAAGGGAATCGCGCCGAAACGCCGGCCGGAGGCCACATCCTTCAACAAAAAACCGGCGCTGTCTGGACAGCGCCGGTTTCGTAGAGAGGGAGTTGCAGCTCTCAACGCGAGACGAAGCAGTTACCGCCCGCTGCCTTGTAGCTCGTGCACAGGTTGATCGCGTCATTGCGCGACTGCGCGGGAACCCGGACGCGATAGAACGTGCCCTTGCCGGCAATCTCGGCCTTGACGATGTTGGCGGTACGGCCGCCGAGCACGCTGCCGTAGCGACGCTGCAGGTCCTGATAGGTTGACTGAGCGCTTTCGACTGTCGGCTGCGACGCGATCTGGATCGACCACGAACCACCGGCGGCCGCCGCCGCCGGATCGATCGACGCCACCTGGTCAGGCTTGACCTCTCCAACCACATCGACAGGCTGGTCGGAAGGACGCTGCGGTGCGACCGGGACCTTGGCCGGCGTGTTTGCCGACTGGGCCTTGGCTTCAGCCTTGGGTGCGGCCACCGGCTTGAGGGCAGACGCGGGCTTAGCCTCGTCGGCGGCTGGCACGGCGCCCGTTGCCTGGCTGTCGTCCTGGGCCGACGGAGCCACGTGCTGCGGCGCTGGGTCAGTCGGTTCGGCTGCGGCGACTTGCGGAGCTGCCGGTGCCGGATCCTCGCGGGCAACCAGCGAACCGTCGGCCTTGACCACCATGGTCCTCACCTTGCGCGGCGCCACGGCGACGGCATCGGCATTCGTACCCTTGTCCGCATCCTGCAGGACCTGCGCGATCCGGTCTTCGGACTTCGGAGCCGGCGTGGCGGCCGTGTCAGGATTACCAGCCGCATCCGTGCCCGGGGCAGCATCGGTCTGGCCGGGAGAAAGATCGACGACACGAGTCTGCTGGTCCTTGGCGGCCACATCCACGGGCTGCTCGGTGTTGGTCACCAGCTTTTGCTGGACCTGCTCGGCGGGCTTCGCGCCCTTGAGCACCGCGTCGTAGACCTTGTTGTCCTGGTTCGGCACGACCGTGCCGCCCGGATTCTCCGGCTTGACCTTGATCGGCGCGTTGTCGGCCTTGACGATTACTGGCGCGCCGCCGCCGCCCTTGCCACCGAACGACAATGCAAAGGCACCAAGACCGCCAGCGATCGCGACGCCACCGACGATGGCCGCGATGAACAGGCCCCGCCGGCGTGGCTGGCGTGCGTTCTCCTGAGCCGAAAGGCCCGGAACCGCCATCGCCTCGTCCAGCTCCGGATCGTAGTCCAGTTCGTCGACGGTAAAGTCCTCGGCCTGCGAAACCGGCTGGCTGCCGGGAAGCTCGTTGACGTCAAAGCCGGCCGCATCTGCATAGGATGCCGCGGCCGGCACTTCCGCGGGTCGCGCCGCATAGGTGCGCGCTTCGACCCGATCCTGACCATAACCCGGCTTGGCCTGGCCATAGCCTGGCTTGGCCTGTGCATAGCCCTGCGTCGTCTGCTCGTAGCCAGGCTTGAACCCGGCACTGTAGGACTCATCGCCATAGGCCGGGCTGCGCGCGGGCGCGGTAGCGGACACTTCCATCGTGTTCATTTCGGTGAGCAGACTGGCGAACTCGGAGTCGAGATCGTCATAGCCTGCGGATGCGGGCTCATCTTCCTCGAAGTGCAGTTCGGGGATGTCGAGATCATCAGCCAGCGCCACGACGCGCTCCGGCACGTCGACAGTCTCGACATCGGGCATCTCGTCGTATCGTGCATTCTGTTCCTGCTGCACCGGCGTCGGCGCCGCATAGACGGGCTCACTCCTGACTGGCTCGCTCCTGACCGGCTCAGGGCGATACGCGGCCGCGGCCATCACCGCCGGCCCAACGGCCACCCCGGCAACCGAAGCAAGTGGCGTGGCCACGGGCGCTGCGGTCGGTTGCGCAACCGGCGTCACACGGCTCCACGAGCGGGCAGGCTCGGGTGGAGTGGAGCGCTCGGCCAGCCAATTGAGTGAATCGACAGCGTCGTCCCGGGAAGCAGGCCGCGAAGCATTCGACGTCTTGTCATCAGCCCTTTCATCGCCCAGGCCGATGCTTTTGGCGAAGGCCGCGTCGAAGGCGTCATTGTCGAAATCGACGTTGGCGTCGTCAGCACCCGCGGCATCTTCAGCGGCAAAATCATGGCCCTGGAGCTCATCAAGCAGAAGATTGTCGAGATCAGCGGTGACGGGCTGAGTTGCTTGGTGCTGCTGCGGGTGCGACGCCGCGTGATCGTCGAGATCCCAATCCAGATCGCCGACGAGGTCCATCGGCTCCTCGGCCGTACCTTCGATGACAGCGACGGGTTGCTGAACGACGGGCTGCTGAGCCATGGCGGGTTCATTGGCCGCCACCGGCGCTGTGCGTGCGCTCATGGCGCCCAGCAGCGCATTCAACTCGTCTTCAAGACTACGCTCGCTCGCAGCCGGGGCCTGCAAGGGCTGCACGACCGGTGCAACCGGGACAGTGACGGCCGGCTGAACGGCGGGAGCCGCGACCTGAGCCAACGGCTCACTAGCTTCCTCGACGAGCGCATCGTCGAAACTCAGATCGAAATCGTGGTCGAACGCCTCTGTCGAGGCCAGGCCGACGGTCGCGTCGCGCGCGGCTAACGGCTCGGCATGTACGTCATGCGCATCCAGCTCCTCGATCATCGCGGCCGATTGATCGGCGACAGGCTGGTCGAAATCCAAGCCAACATCGGTCATGGCATCGTCGAAATGGCCCGCGAAATCCTCATCGGAGATCGCCTGCGACTGATATGCCTCGGCCTGCCCCGGCGACTGGTATTCTGTCACGGGGGCACTCTGATGGTCCTGCGCCGACAGGGAAGCGTCGAACATCAACTCATCTTCGAGCGAATTGGCCACGGCGTTGTCGAATTCGTGGTCAAAAGCCGGTTCGATCGCCGGCGCGGCTTGCGCAAAGTGTTCGGCGTGGTCGAGGGCATTATTGTCGAGCTGGAAATTCTGCTCGAACGATGCGGCAAGCTCGTCTTCCATCGGCTGGTCGTCTTTGAACGGCGACACATCATCGAGCGAACTGGCCACGGCGCTGTCGAAATCATCGTCGAATGCGGCTTCGACGGCTGGCTCCGGGGCGTGAACAGCTCCATAGGCAGCCTGATCGGCGCCATGACCAGCGATATCCGCCGCATCCAGGTGGAAGTCCTCGTCGAGCGACATGGCAAGCTCGTCGTCCAACGTGTCGGCGGCTTCGAACGTCGGCTCATGAAGATGGACAACGGGCGCGGCATCGTTGTCGCCAGCGTCGAACTCGCCCATCAACTCCTTTTCGAGGTCGATATCGAAATCCGCCTCGTCCGCCCGATGACCAACGGCAGACAGCGGCTGTACCGACGCCTGCGGCTTGACCGGCTGGCGTGGGTCGAATCCCATGATCCTCGTCAGTTCAGCAAACGGATCGTCGTCGGCGATGTCGTTACGATCGGCTGCTCTCAGCTGGGTTCTGTCTGCCATTATTGTTCCCGAACTCGCACTCATTCGGACGCCATGGACGTCGCGTAGGGTTGGCCCTTACCAGCGCAATGTGGGCAAAAGGTGACAGGTTCTTTAGTCAAACCTAACGCATTTCGGTGGGCGCGGCGGCTCCGATCAGCGTCAGGCCGGACGTCAACACGTCCGAGACAGCCTGCACCAGCCCTAGTCTGGCATGCGTCAATTGTCGGTCGTTAACCTTAACAAAACGTAAGTCCGGATTATCAGTGCCGCGGTTCCAGTGTCCGTGGAAGCTGGAGGCCAGATCATAGAGGTAAAATGCCAGTCGATGCGGCTCGAGTGCAAGCGCCGCCGACTCGATCAGCCGCGGATATTCGGCAAGCTTGCGGATCAGGCCGATCTCACCTTCATCGGTCAGCAAAACAGTGGCAGCCGCAAGGCTGTTGCGATCGAAATTGGCCTCGCCCAGTTGTTCGCTCGCCTGCCGGAACACGGAATGGCAGCGCGCCGAGGCGTACTGCACATAGAACACCGGATTGTCCTTCGACTGCTCCGTCACCTTGGCGAAATCGAAATCGAGCGGTGCGTCGTTCTTGCGATAGAGCATCATGAAGCGGATCGGGTCGCGGCCGACCTCTTCCACCACTTCGCGCAGCGTCACGAAATCACCGGACCGCTTCGACATGCGAACCGGCTCGCCCTCGCGGAACAGCTTGACCAGGTTACACAGCAAAACCGTCAGTTTGACATCGTCGCCGGCAATTGCCCGCGCCAAGGCCTCCAGCCGCTTGACGTAACCGCCATGGTCGGCGCCGAGCACATAGATGAGGTCGACGAAACCGCGATCGACCTTGTCCTTCAGGTAAGCCACGTCGGCGGCGAAATAGGTGAACGAGCCGTCGGACTTGACCAGCGCCCGATCCATGTCGTCGCCGACCGCCGTCGAGCGGAAGAGGGTCTGCTCGCGATCTTCCCAGTCGTCCGGCTTCTCGCCCTTGGGCGGCGGCAGCTTGCCCTTGTAGATATGGCCCTTCAGCGTCAGGTCGTTGATCGCCGAGCGGATCTTCTTGGCATTGTCGGCATGTAGCGTGCGCTCCGAGAAGAACACGTCGTGATGCACGTTGAGTAGCGCCAGATCCTCGCGGATCATCGCCATCATGGCATTGATCGTCCGATCCTTGACGATGGCGAGCGCCTCGTCTTCGGGCATTTGCAGCAAGGAACGGCCAAACTCCTTGACCAGCGCCTCGCCGACGGGAACCAGATAGTCCCCCGGATAGAGACCGGCCGGAATCTCGCCGATATCTTCGCCGAGCGCTTCGCGATAGCGCAGCATGGCAGAGCGGCCGAGGACGTCGATCTGCGAGCCGGCATCGTTGATGACATATTCCTTGGTCACGTCGTAGCCGGCGAACATCATGATGTTGGCGAGCGCGTCACCCACAACGGCGCCCCGGCAGTGGCCGACATGCATCGGCCCGGTCGGATTGGCCGAGACATATTCGACATTGGCCTTCTTGCCGCCGCCGACCGTCGAGCGGCCATAGTTGCGGCCTTCTCCGAGAAGCGCGTTCAGGTGCGCCTGCCAGAAGCCATCCTTGAGCCTCAGATTGACGAAACCAGGACCGGCGACTTCAGCACCGGCAATGTCCTTGTCGGCGCGCAGGGCCTCGGCCAGCTTCTCGGCCAGCGCCCGCGGGTTCTGCCCGGTCGGCTTGGCGAGCACCATGGCGGCGTTGGTCGCCAGGTCGCCATGGCTGGCGTCGCGCGGCGGCTCGACGGCGATGCGCGACAGGTCCGGCGAGGCGCCGTCACGGTCCTTCAGGTCGAGCGCTTCTACGGCTTTTATGATTCGCGCGTTGAAATCGGCGAAGATGTTCATGGGTATTGCTCTGACGGCTTTACAGGGAATCCGGCCATTGGCCGGCAAAATCGAGCCCGCCCTAGCTCAAATCCGGCGTATGGTCAAACAAACGCCGATGTTCCTTGACCGCATAGGTGTCGGTCATGCCCGCCAGGAAATCGGCCACGCCGCGCGCCTTGATGCGATCGTCGGCCCGGTCGAGACCTTCGCGCCAGCCATCCGGCATGGCACGCGGATCGGCGAAATAGACGTCGAACAGGTCCTTGACGATCTGCTCCGCCTCGGTCCGCACACGCATGACTTCCTTGTGCCGATAGAGATGCTTGTAGAGGAAGGCCTTCAGTTCCTTCTCCATAACAGCCATTTCAGCGGAAAAGGTGACCATCGTCTCGCCTGCCGCCCGCACCGCATCGGCGCTGCCGGGCTTTATGCGCTCCAGATTGGCGGTGGTCGACCTGATCACGTCCTCGACCATCATCGTGATCTGCCGGCGCATGAGTTCATGCCCGGCGCGCACGTCGTCCAGCGCCGGGTAGCGCGCGCGCACGCCAGCCAGGATCGTTCCCGGCAGCGAGACCGCCTCCAGCATGTCGAGCGTCAACAGCCCTGCCCTCAGGCCGTCGTCGATATCATGGGTGTTGTAGGCGATGTCATCGGCGATCGCCGCGCACTGCGCCTCGATGCCCGCGAATCGGTCGAGTTCGAGGTCATGCAATTCGGAATAGTCGAGAATCGCCTGCGGCACCGGCCCCTTCAGCCCTTTTCTGCTGGCGTCCATCAGCGGCCCATTGTGCTTGACCAATCCCTCGAGCGTTTCCCAGGTGAGATTCAGTCCATCGAATTCGGCATAGCGCCGCTCCAGCCGGGTCACCACGCGCAAGGACTGCGCATTGTGGTCGAAGCCGCCCCAGGCGGTCATCTTCTCGTTCAGCGCGTCCTCGCCGGTATGGCCGAAAGGCGTGTGGCCGAAATCATGAACCAGCGCCACGGCTTCGGCGAGATCCTCGTCGCCACGCAATGCGCGCGCCAAGGCGCGCGCGATCTGCGCCACCTCGATCGAATGCGTCAGCCGGGTGCGGTAATGATCGCCCTCATGCGCGATGAACACTTGCGTCTTGTGCTTCAGCCGGCGGAACGCCGTCGAGTGGATGATGCGGTCGCGGTCGCGCTGGAACGGCGTGCGCGTCGGGCTCTCCACCTCGTCGAACAATCGCCCACGCGACTTCGCCGGATCGCAGGCATATGCAGCGCGCGGCCGGTAGCCGAATCCGATGTCACCCAACTCGTTGGTCATGGTCGATGCCGCAGGTTGACTTGATGCAGTTGACTTGGTGCAGTTGACTTGGCCCCTCGCGCTTCATACCTATCATGTGAAACCGAAAGCAAGGTGACGCCCATGGGCGCGGATGCCAAGACCGCCATGAAAGTCGACATGACCGAGGCCGCAGCCAAGCGGATCGCAAAGATTGTTTCGGGCGAATCCGGCAAAACGGCGCTGCGCGTTTCTGTCGAAGGCGGTGGCTGCTCCGGCTTTTCCTACAAGTTCGACCTGGTGGATGGCCGCAACGATGACGACGTCGCCATAGAAAAGGACGGCGCCACGGTGCTGATCGACGACCTGTCGCTGGTTTATATGGGCGGTTCGGTGATTGATTTCGTCGATGACCTGATGGGCCAGTCGTTCCAGATCCGGAACCCGAATGCGGTCGCGTCCTGCGGCTGCGGCACCAGCTTCTCCATCTAGAAATGCCTGCCATAGGCGCGGTCCGTCAGATCGCGCTGTCGGCTGGTCGTGATCTTGATAGAACGTTGGCCTTCTGGCGCGACGTTCTGGGCATGAGCCTGCACGCCCGCTTTGATCCTCCAGGCATCGCCTTCATCATGGCTGGCGGTGTGCGGCTGCTGTTCACCGACGGCATCCCGGCCGGAACCGTCTATCTCGACATCGACGGCCTTGACGATTTTCACGCCCAGGCAAAGGCCGCGGGTGTACCCTTCACCGCACCGCCGACGCTTGTCCATCGCGATACCGACGGACAGTTCGGACCAGCAGGGGAAAGCGAATGGATGGCCTTCCTAAAGGACCCGGCAGGCAATACGATCGGCCTCGTTGAGCGCCATCCGCCGCAACAGCAGTGAGACCGTCATGAAAATCGTCACCTGGAACATCAACGGCGTTCGCGCCCGCATCGGCAATTTGACCCATTGGCTGACGGAAAGCGCTCCGGACATCGTTTGCCTGCAGGAGATCAAGACGGTCGACGAGCAGTTCCCGCGCGCCGAGATCGAGGCGCTCGGCTACAATGTCGAAACTCATGGCCAGAAGGGTTTCAATGGCGTCGCCATCCTGTCGAAGCTGCGCTTTGACGAGGTCAATCGGGGCCTCCCCGGCGACGATGCCGACGAGCAGGCACGTTTCATCGAAGGCGTCTTCTCCACCGACAAGGGCGCGCTGCGCGTCGTCTCGCTCTATCTGCCAAATGGCAATCCGATCGATGACGAGAAGAAGTTTCCCTACAAGCTTTCCTGGATGGCGCGGCTGGAGCGTTGGGCCGAAGAACGGCTTCGGCTTGAAGAGGCGCTGGTGCTGGCCGGCGACTACAACGTCATTCCCGAGCCGATCGACGCGAGATTTCCGGAGAACTGGCTGGGCGATGCGCTGTTCCAGCCGCAGACGCGGCAGGCCTTCCGCCGGCTGCTCAATCTCGGCTTCACCGAGGCGGTGCGAGCGGTCACCGACGCGCCGGACACCTACACGTTCTGGGACTATCAGGCCGGCGCCTGGCAGAAGAACAACGGCATCCGCATCGACCACCTGCTGTTGTCGCCGGAGGCGGCCAACCGGTTTTCGTCGGCTTCCATCGAAAAGCATGTGCGGGCCTGGGAAAAGCCGTCCGACCACGTTCCGGTGGCGATAGACCTCGCGCTGCTGCCGGCCTGACAGGTGGGCCGGTCAGGGCATCCGTCAACCAAATCCACATCTCGCCACAATCGCGCGTTTGATCGGAGATCATGATGCTGCGACGGAGGCTGCCCGTGACCTTCCGATTTCTTCTTTGGCCGATTGCCATGGGATCTGTCATGGCCGCGACGGCGGCGGCTCACGCCGCTCCGGAATGCCTGGCCAACGGCAAGTCGTTCCAGCTCGGTCAGTCGGCCTGCCTCACACTTTCTGGTGAAAACCACCTCGCCCGATGCGACAAGGTTCTCAACAATTCGTCGTGGACAAAGGTCGCGGACAACTGCCCAGGGGACGCGCCAACCCAACATCCTACGGCACCGATCTCGACACCCGTGCCGAAAGCAGCCCCCGCGGAGCCGACGGCAAACTGATCTCCATCGAGATTTCGGCATCCTCGAGAGCGCAAGATCACTCGGCTACTGGTCGCCGCTACCCTCGCCACCGCCCTTGGTAAGGATGTCGTCGGCCAGCGAAATCGCGGTGCGGCGGTCGGCTTCGCCAGCGGCGGCAAACGCCTCTTCCTGCATGCCGCGTATCCAGGGCTGATCGGCTGGCGAAGCGCGTTCGAGCGCCGCTGTCATCATCGCCAGGCCACGAACGATCTTGCCGCTCTGGAACAGCAGGTTGCCGAGCGTCGCCTGGGCGCCGGCATGGCCCTTTTCGGCCGCGAGCTGGAACCAGCGTCCGGCCTGCTTGACGCTGGCCTTGACCCCGCCCTCGCCCTTCAGGAACATCTGCCCCATCTCGAACTGTGCGTTCGGATTGCGATAATTGGCGGCGGCGCGCATGTAATATTCCTGGGCGGCCACCTCGTTCTCGGTGACCGGGCTGCCCGGAATGCCCTTGCGGAGATAGTCGCCCAGCGCCACCAGTGCGTCGGAGACATAGCTTTCTTCCGGCGAGCCCGGCTCGACATCCTGATCGACGATTTCCGAGAAGAACTTGAACGCCTCATAGTCGTCGCGCGCCACGCCGTCGCCTTCGGCATACATGCGCGCAAGCTTCCAGGTGGCGCCGATCTGGCCGTTCTCGGCGGCGTATTTATAGGCCTCGGCGGCCTGTTCCTTGTGGCCGTTCTTGTAGGCGGAGAATCCGAACTGGAACACAGCCCACGGGCTGGACTGCGGCTTCACGCCCGTCTTGTCGTCGAACACCTTGTCGTCGAAGGCAAAAGCCTGGCCCACGGCGCCCAAGATCGCAACAACGACCAGTGCCGGGAGGACAGACGACCTCAACAACTCAGATGTCCGCATAGCAGTGTGTTTCTTTCGCACCGCCCGGATGGGTGACCGCGCCGTCGCGCGCAGGCCCTACCGTCTGTGCATATTTCCAGATCGCGCCCGACTGGTAGTCGGTCGTGCGCGGCTTCCATGTCCTTGCCCTGGTCTCCAGTTCCGTTTCGGACAACGCGACTTCGATCGTGCCGTTCACGGCGTCGATCGAGATCAAGTCACCATTCCTGAGCAACCCGATCGGGCCGCCCACGGCAGCTTCGGGACCGACATGGCCAATGCAGAAGCCACGTGTAGCGCCCGAGAAACGCCCGTCTGTGATCAACGCCACCTTGCCGCCCATGCCCTGGCCGTAAAGCGCCGCCGTCGTCGACAGCATCTCGCGCATGCCCGGGCCGCCACGCGGACCCTCGTAGCGGATGACGAGCACTTCGCCTTCCTTGTAATTGCGGTTCGTCACGGCTTCGAAACATTCCTCTTCCGAATCGAAGCAACGGGCCGGGCCTGAGAATTTCAGCTCCGCCATGCCCGCGACCTTCACAATCGCGCCCTCGGGGGCAAGGTTTCCCTTCAAGCCCACGACGCCGCCAGTTTTTGTGATGGGCCGGTTGGCGGGACGGACCACGTCCTGATCTTCATTCCAGGCAACGTGTTCCATATTTTCGGCCAAAGTGCGGCCAGTCACCGTCAGGCAATCGCCATGCAGATAGCCGTGGTCGAGCAAGGTCTTCATCAGCAGCGGAATGCCGCCGGCCTCGAACATATCCTTGGCGACATATTTGCCGCCCGGCTTCAGGTCGGCGATGTAAGGCGTCTTCTCGAAAATCCTAGCAACGTCGAACAGGTCGAACTTTATGCCGGCCTCATGCGCGATCGCCGGCAGATGCAGCGCCGCGTTGGTCGACCCGCCCGTGGCGGACACAACGGTTGCCGCATTCTCCAGCGCCTTCAGCGTGACGATGTCGCGAGGACGGATGTTGCGGGCAATCAGTTCCATGATCTTCTCGCCCGAGGCGAAGTTGAAGCGGTCGCGCATCTCGTAGGGCGCCGGCGCTCCGCAGGAATAGGGCAAGGCCAGCCCGATCGCCTCGGCAACGGTGGCCATGGTGTTGGCGGTGAACTGGGCGCCGCAGGAGCCGGCAGAGGGACAGGCAGCCTGCTCGATTTCAAGCAGTTCGGAATCACTGATCGTGCCGACCGAGTGCTGGCCGACCGCCTCGAACACGTCCTGCACGGTGATCTGGCGACCGCGATAGCTGCCGGGCAGGATCGAGCCGCCATAGATGAAGATCGACGGCACGTTGAGCCGCACCATGGCCATCATCATGCCAGGCAAGGACTTGTCGCAGCCGGCGAGGCCGACCAGCGCGTCGTAGCAATGGCCGCGCATGGTGAGTTCGACCGAATCGGCGATGACATCGCGCGACACCAGCGACGACTTCATGCCCTGGTGCCCCATGGCGATGCCGTCGGTGACGGTGATGGTGCAGAATTCGCGCGGCGTGCCGTTGGCCGCGGCCACGCCCTTCTTCACCACTTGCGCCTGGCGCATCAGCGAGATGTTGCAGGGGGCCGCTTCGTTCCAGCAACTGGCGACGCCGACCAGAGGCTGCGCGATCTCGGCGGCCGACAACCCCATCGCATAGAGGTATGAACGATGCGGCGCACGCGCCGGACCGACGGTCACGTGGCGGCTGGGCAGCTTGGCCTTGGAGATGACTCTGGCGTCCATTCTCATCCTTGCCGCTGGCAGTGCGGCCTACCCCATCGCCGAGCCTTTTGGCGCGTGTCCCGAGACAATTCGAGGTGCGCCGGGTTTATGGCGGGAAATGGGCGATTTCCTTGGCGGGATTTGTAGCGCGGGGGTTGTTCAGAAAGTGTTGCCAAAACGTCACAATCACATGAGGCCACGCAAGTGCGGCTAATATGCAACGCAGCTTGAACATGTATGGGCTTGATCGCCCGCCTAACAATCCGGATAAACAAAAAAGGCCGGGCATTGCCCGGCCTTTTTGTCAGCAGATTGAAGAGTTTACCACTTGATGCTGTAACCGCCCGATAGGGCATAGCCCCAGTCGCCCTGAACCGTCCGATTAAGAATAGGCGCATATTGTGTCTCAGACACTGAAGCAAGATAGATCGCGGCAACACCCAGCCGGAGCTCGCCGCCCATCTTGTCCTTCATCGAGACGCCGGTGCCAAGCGTATAGCTGTCTCCAGTCAAATCCCAACCTGTACTGACACCGCGATCCCAGGATGCGAAGACGGTGCCGGATATTTGGTCATTGAACTTGTGGCCAACGCCGCCGGTAAGTGTCCAGCCATCGCGCCAGAAATAGTCATTACCATTCTCGACTCCCAACTGTGGGATATGAAGGTTGAGCTGCTTGGTAACCGACCAATCGGTCCATTTGACACTGCCGTACACAAGCCAGCCGGGTGCAACACCCGTTTGAGCCTTGAACTCCAGCGATTGCGGGAACTGCGTGTCGCCAGTCGCGGGCGCCGTCGATGCAGGAAACGGAGGGCTGACTGCGTGCGCGGTACCGGACGCGTCAATTGACACGCCTGAACGATACATCAGCTGGGTGCGCAACGCGATCTCCGGAATCTCGTATGCTATGCCCGCTCGCCAGCCGATATTGCTTTCTTGTAGATTGACATCAAGCAAGCCCCCAACCGCGACAAGGTTGTAATCTACATCTTCATGGTAGATGCCGCCAAGCAACCAGATGCGACCTTTGCTCAAATCAAATTTGACGCCACATGTTACGGCGCCTTCATAAATCGAGAAGTTTTCCTTGAGCTTTCCAAGCGTTCCACTTGGCGAAGACCATGTCGCACTTGCGCCGTACGATTCCGTGTACGTACCCGCACATGAAAGGTTGTCCGTCAGCTTGAATTTGACGGCTGCAGAAGGAACGGCGTAGCTGTCGGAGTAATTCTGGCCGATCAAAGTCGGATTGAACCCGTTCACCGAATATTTTCTGGTCGGCGCAACATACGTCACGCTGGTGCGCATGTTGAAATTGCCGTCTTCAAAAAGGATGTCGGTGTCCGCGGTGCCGCGCGAAAAACCGCCGGCGTGTACCGAACCTATCAAAGCCAATGAAACGCACCCTGCCCCCAGCAGTGCTTTCAGACGCAAGATGTCCATGGAATTCCTCCCCGAAATACTAGTGCGTCAAGCTAGAACGAATTCAGGTTAACGGCGCAACAACGAATTCAAGAGGCGTACACGTACAGGTGATCAGAACGCAGTTTCGACCAAGTGCAGCCCACCACCGGGAGGCCTGAAACGTGGCCTTTAGGGAAAAATCGCCAAGGAAAATGCGGAAGAACTGTCTAAAACAGCGCGAAAACAGCACTTTTTAGGGGTTCAATGCCCCATTGTTACATTATGGCAACAATGGGGCTGAAACTTTCCGTTTACGTCAAAATTAACGCAACGGAATGCCTGTTTTGGAGGCAAAAACGCAGTCGTCGAGGCGGTTTGGGAGCCTCGCCAGTTCCAGTATTTCAACCCGCGTCGCGCACCCGACTCAGAGCCACTGAAAGCTTCTCCTGCGCCTCGCGATACTCAGCGAGTTTTTCGCGCTCGGCTGCCACGATCTCCTCCGGCGCGCTGGAGACGAATCTTTCGTTGGACAGCTTCTTGTGCAGCCGCGCGATCTCCTCGGTCACCTTGACCAGTTCCTTTTGCAACCGCGCCGCCTCGGCGGTCAGGTCGATCAGGCTGCCGAGCGGCAGGCAGATGGTCGCTTCGTTGAGCACGATCTGCGCGGCCCCCTTGGGGGCGGCATCGGCCAGCGAGATATCGCCAACCCGCGCCAGCCGCTTGATCGCGGAGTCCTGGCGCTGCAGCCTTTCGCGCGTCGTCGCGTTTGCGCCGATCACCACCAGGGGCGCGATCGCCGCCGGCGGCACGTTCATTTCCGAACGCACCGAGCGGATGCCGGAGACAAGATCGACCAGCCAGTTGATGTCGGCAGCCGCCTCCGCATCCTCGAAGTCCGGCGACGGCCACGCGGCATGGCAAAGCAGCGACGACCGCTCCTTGCCCTCGCCGGCGGTCTGCGCCCACAGTTCTTCCGTCATGAACGGCATCATCGGGTGCAGCAGCTTGTAGATCTCGTCGAGAACGAAGGCGACGCAAGCCCGGCTTTCAGCCTTGGCAGCCTCGTCGGTGCCCATGAACACCGGCTTCAGCAGTTCCAGGTACCAGTCGCAGAACAGGTTCCAGACGAAGCGGTAGGCAGCACCTGCAGCCTCGTTGAAGCGGTAGGACGTTATCCCATCGGTAATGTCGCGCGCGGCGCGCGTCAGCTCCGTCAGGATCCAGCGATTGACCGCCAGCTTGGCATCGTTCAACCAGAACTCGTCGTTGCGAGCGACTTCGTTCATCTCGGCGAAGCGTGTCGCGTTCCAGAGCTTGGTGCCGAAATTGCGGTACCCGGCAATGCGGGCCGGGTCGAGCTTCACGTCGCGCCCCTGCGCCGCCATCACCGTCAGGGTGAAGCGCAGCGCGTCGGCACCGTATTCGTCGATGAGATCGAGCGGGTCGATGACGTTGCCTTTCGACTTCGACATCTTCTGCCCGTTCTTGTCGCGCACCAGGGCGTGGACATAGACCGTGTGGAACGGCTCCTCATCCATGAAGTGCAGCCCCATCATCATCATGCGGGCGACCCAGAAGAAGATGATGTCGAAGCCGGTCACCAGCACGTCGGTCTGGTAGTAGGTCTTCAGTTCCGGCGTCTGGTCCGGCCATCCGAGTGTCGAGAACGGCCACAGCGCCGACGAGAACCAGGTGTCGAGCACATCCTCGTCACGGGTCACGATCTCGCCCGGCTTGAAGTTCTCCAGCTTGTCCTCGACCCAGGCCTTCCAGGGCCCTTCCAGCGCCAGATAATATTCAATCGCGGCGCCAAGCGCCTCTTCCTCGGTCTTCTCGACGAAGACACGCCCGTCCGGTCCATACCAGGCCGGGATCTGATGGCCCCACCACAGCTGGCGCGAAATACACCAGGGCTGGATGTTCTCCATCCAGTCGAAGTAGGTCTTCTCCCAGTTCTTCGGCACGAAATTCGTGCGGCCCTCGCGCACCGAAGCGATCGCCGGCTTGGCGAGCTCGGCGGCATTCGCATACCACTGCTCGGTCAAGAACGGCTCGATCGGCACGCCGCCGCGATCGCCATGCGGCACGGCGTGGCGATGCGGCTCGACCTTTTCGAGGAAGCCGCCGGCCTCCATCAGCTCGACGATCTTCTTGCGCGCAACGAAACGGTCGAGCCCGTTGAGCTCATTCCACACGGCCTGCCGTTCCGGCGTGACGTCGAGGCCGGCGAGGAAATCCTCATTGTCCTTGAGGTTTATCGCGGCCTCGATGGTGAGGATATTGATCGCCGGCAGCTTGTGGCGCTTGCCGACCTCGAAGTCGTTGAAATCATGCGCCGGCGTGATCTTCACGGCACCGGAACCCTTTTCCGGGTCGGAATACTCATCCGCCACCACCGGAATCTTGCGGCCGACGATGGGCAGGACAAGGTTCTTGCCAACCAGATGCCGGAAACGCTCGTCGTCCGGGTGCACGGCGACGGCCGTGTCGCCCAGCATCGTTTCCGGGCGCGTGGTGGCCACCGTGATGAAGGTTTTTGGATTTTCCGGATCGAAAACCGCGCCCTCGATTGGATAGCGGAAGTGCCAGAGATTGCCGTTGACCTCCTGCTGCTCGACCTCGAGATCGGAGATCGCGGTCAACAGTTTCGGGTCCCAGTTCACAAGGCGCTTGTCCTTGTAGATCAGCCCTTCCTTGTAGAGGGTCACGAAGACTTCGAGCACGGCCTTGGACAGGCCTTCATCCATGGTGAAGCGTTCGCGTGACCAGTCCGCCGAGGCGCCGAGCCGTTTCAACTGGTTGAAGATCGCGCCACCGGACTCGGCCTTCCACTCCCACACTTTCTCGATGAATTCTTCGCGCGTCAGGTCGCGGCGATGGATCTGCTTCTCCATCAGCTGGCGCTCGACCACCATCTGCGTGGCGATGCCGGCATGGTCCATGCCGGGCTGCCACAGCACGTTCTTGCCGCGCATGCGCTCGAAGCGCACCAGAATGTCCTGCAGCGTGTTGTTGAGCGCATGGCCCATATGCAGCGAGCCGGTGACGTTCGGTGGCGGGATGACGATGGTGAAGGCCTCCGCCCCCTCCTCCGCACCGGCGCCGGCGCGGAAAGCATCCGCCTCCTCCCAGATTTTGGCGATCTTCGGCTCGACGGTCTTGGCGTCGTAGGTCTTTTCAAGCATGGGGAAATGGTCCGCGCTGTCGGGAGTTTTGCTGACCCGGTGTAAATCGGAAGGCTTTGGCCAAGTCAACCGCGAGGGCTGCCCTGGTCCATCAACGGCAAATAGGCGTGGGCCCGATCATTTCAACGGAAGGCCATGTCCGCACTCGGCACAGAATTTCGCGCGCGGTGTTCGGTACGGCTTTCCGCAGGCTGGACAATCGGGGCGATAGTCAGAGCGGCGGACGTGCAAGAGCCAGGAAGTATGATGAAGTGTAACGCCGGTCCGTTCACGGTAGCGATTGGCCGCCGGATTCTTCATTTCTGTCCACCGGCCGTGTTGATAGATGAATCTCTTGACCTGAGAATATAGAATTGCGGGTATCGGAACCTTCGCCCGCAATCGATGGCTATACGTCAACTCACGGTCCATCGGCCAAGGATACCGATCGCATATGGCTTTGAAAGGGCGATATCGCTGACCTCGAAGCTTGGCAGCCATACTTTGCCGCCGTAGTGAGCATTGGCTCCTGGCCTAAGGGGCATTGCCCGGCTGGAATCCACTGAGCACCAAAGAGAAAGCGCCGCACAAGGGCGAGCGCCGCACAAGGGCGGCGCTTTCAGCCAGCAATTGTCCTGGAAATTATTGCGCGCCGCGGGCCACGCGCTCGATCTCTTCGCGCACCAGGCGCTCGACCAGCGTCGGCAGATTGTTGTCCAGCCAGTCCTGCAGCATTGGCCTCAGCATCTCCTCGGCCATCTCGTCGAAGGTTTTCTTGCTACGGCTGGCGAACGCATCGGACAACTCGCCAAAAGCGGCAGCCACCTGGCGTCCCGTATGTTCCGACAGGATCGCCGGACGGACGGACGCCTCGGTCGTTGCCGGCCGCGCCGGCTCAGTGCGCGACGGCTCAAAGGCCGGTTCAACCGCCAATTCTCTTTCCGGAACCGCTACAGCCGGCTCGGCGGCAAGTGCCCGTCGCATGGCGGCTGCATCAGAAAGGGAGGTCGCGGCCTTTATCGTTTCACCCACGGCCGCAATGTCGCGCCGCCAATCGGCGACGATGGTCTCGCTCGTCTCCGATATCCTCGCGCTGACAGGCACATCGGCGTCGGCTGCCGGAGCCGGCACGGCGGCAACCCGGGCGCTCACCTCGGCCAATGTCGTGGGCGCCTGGGCTACAGGCGCCAGCGCTACCGGAGCTTTCCCCGAAGCAGGATCGGATCGAACCGGTGTCTCCGCGCGTGCGGCGACCGGTTCAGCTGCGGGGAGTTGAGCCTGGACTTCCGCCAGGGTCACCGGCTTCCTGACATCCAGCCCGCCGCGCAGTTCCGCGCGGAATGCATCCACATCCTGCACCGAAGCAGGCTCGATATCCTGACGCAATTCATCTGATTCGCCCGCGGGCTTGCGGCCGGTATCACTGTCCTCGATGATCCTACGGATCGAGGCCAGTATCTCCTCCATGGAAGGTTCGCGCTGTGCGCTGCTTGCCGTCGCCATCGTCACATCCGCCGCCCTTGTGACTCGTTACAAATTTCCCGTCCGGCAAAATGCCGGATTCGAATCATGGCGCCAGCGTAACCGACGGATCGCGCCACGAGAATCCCCAATGTGGAGACATGTTGGATTTCAACAGATTAGAGCAATGAGCGGCCAGGCAGGTTGCCTGTGTCAGCATTTCCCGCAGGAAGCGGCCCCGATCATTTCCATGGGCACTTCCGCGTAACGCGGAACCAGGACGGATCCTTGCCCAAGGCCAGAGTGCCGAAAGAACATTCCCTCGGCTTCTGACTGCATGTCCGTCCCGCCTACGAGCACAAAAGCGCAGGACCGGAAGGCCGGCTCGACTAGCGACCGTCCGGCGTACGCAGGCCGGTCCACTTGTCCTTGACCGCGTTGTAGTGCTCTTCTGGCTTATACTTCGTCACTTGCAGGCCAAGGCGGTCGACCGACAGGCGTCCCATGGCCGACAGGATGGCATAGCTCGCCACCACCACGTCGTGCTCGGAACCCGCCTGGTTGATCTTGGCGGTGATGACGGCCGCCTGCGCGTTGAGGACGTCGAGCGTGGTGCGCTGGCCGACATTGCGCTCCTCGATGACACCGTTCAGCGCCAGTTGGGCGGCATCGATAACCTGCTTGTTCGCGGCGACACTTTCCTGAGCCGCCGTGTACTGCGTCCACGCCGCGGTTACGGCCTGGCGCACCTGGTCGCGGGTGACATCAACCTCGATCCGCGCCTGGCTCAGCGATTCCTTTGATCTGCGCACCGTAGCCTCGGTGCGGCCGCCCGAATAGATCGGGATGGTCAGCGTAGCGCCGATATTGGCCGAGGTCGAATTGCCATTTGGGCTCGACAAGGATGCCGGATTATCGTGGCTGTAGCTGTCCGAAATGCCGGCCGAGGCCGACAGCTGCGGCAGCAGCGCCCCTTCCGCCGACTTCACGGAAAAGCCCGCCGCGTCGACCAGATGCTGATTGGCGAGAATGGCGGGATGCTCGTTCGACGCGACCCCGATCGCCGAATTCAGGCTGGCCGGCAGAAGCTTCGCCAGCGGCGAAGCGCCCTTGAGCTTGCCCGGCTCGTCACCGATGATCTGGTGGTAGGTCGCGGCACTGGACAGCGCCTGTGCACGGGCTGCACTCAGCTGAGCCACCGCCGTCGCACGGGATGCATCCGCCTGCGCGACATCGGTACGAGTGCCTTCGCCGACCTCGAAGCGGGAACGCGCGGCGCGCGCCTGCTCGGTCAGGAACTGCAGGTTCTGTTCGGTCAACACAGCGATCTGCCGGTCGCGAATCACATTCATATACGCGGCAGCCGCGTTGAAGAGGGTGTTCTCCTCGGTGTTGCGCAGGCTTTCGACGGACGCACGGACCTGGGCTTCGGCCGACGCCACATTGTTGCTGGTCTGGAATCCGTCGAACAGGGTCTGGTCGATCCGAATGCCGAAATTGGCGGTCGTCGCGCTCAGGTTACCGCCGGGAAAGTTCGTTTTCGTGTAGTCTATGCTCGAAGACCCGTTGATCGTCGGCCGCCAGCCCGACTTTGCCAAGGGCACGCCTTCATCGGTGACGCGGACGCCAGCACGCGCCGCATTCAGCGTCGAATTGTTCTGGTAGGCTTTTGCAAGTGCGCCAAGGATGGTTTCCGCCGAGGCAGCCAGGGGAGAAAGCGCTGTCGCGGAGAAAAGGGCGGCGGCGAAAAGACTCTTGCGTACAGACGGCACGGTATATCCCTCATTCGTTTAACACGGGAACTGCGCCGCGCCGGCCTCTCTCAAATTCGAGCAGTCGGCGCCGCGTTTTGGTGTTCCCTGCTGTCAGCCCGGATCACCCCGGATAAACGGATCAGCAACGATTGTTAACGCAAGCGACCATGACAGCGCATTGGCTGCAAGGCAAAATTACTCAGAATTCGAAGGCGTGAGCACGTTCAAATCCCGGTAGTGGCTTTATTGCCGCATTAAATGCGCGTCGTCCGGTTACAACCCCCCCAGCCTTAAAAAACAGTCGAGCCACGCCGGAATTCCCCTGCCCTTCAACGGCAACGAGACGGCCGCCTTCGGCGAGTTGGTCGAGCAACGGCGCGGGCACTTTTTCAACGCTGCCACCGATGAAAATGACATCGTACGGCGCTTTGCCGGCATGGCCTTCGGCCAAGGCCCCCTTGACCACGGTGACGTTGCCGCAACCCAGCGCCGACAGAGTTGATGTGGCGGATTCAGCCAGAGCCGAATCGCTTTCCAGCGCCACAACCGACTTGGCCAGCCGCGACAGGATGGCGGCCGCATAGCCGGTGCCGCAACCGACATCGAGCGCCGAATCACCTGGATTGATCTCCGCCAACTGCATCAGCTTGGCCAGGGGCGAAGGCTCCATGAGATAGCGCGCGCCATCGGGGCCGCTGGCAATGCGGATATCCTCGTCGATATAGGCGAGGTCGCTTTGGCCTGCGCTGACAAAAGCCTCGCGCGGGATGGAAAGCATGGCATCGAGCAGCGGCGCGCTGGTCACGTCGGTGGTGCGAACCTGGCCATCCACCATCTTCACGCGGCGTTCGGAAAAATCAGCGCTCATGTCCCGACCAATCTGCTTGCCGCGCACGAACCGCGGTTCATTTCGACTGGAACATCGCGCCCCGGCGCTGACGCGCGGGAGCTCGGGTATTGGAGGCCTCGCCCGGAATCGAACCGGGGTGCAAGGATTTGCAGTCCTCTGCGTAACCACTCCGCCACGAGGCCTCATTGCTCCCGGCGTTCCACCCGGTTCCAATAGGTTGCGGCGAAAATGCCGTCAAGCGGCCAAGGCGCATTCCCAGCGGTTTCCTGGGTCACGGACAAGCGGTTGCGTTGAAACGCCGCTGCGTCCCTGTCCATCCGCGCATTAGCCGGTTGTTAAGCATGGCCTCAAGCCGCAGGAAACCGCGCTGGCGAGGATTACGTTGAGTAAGCAGGAGGGCCGCGCCATGCGTCATGCAGAGCCGCGCAGGACAGAGGATGAGTCGCACGGACTATCCCTGTTGAGATGCAAGGAGCTTGCCCGCCACGCCATCGACCGTCTTGGCATGGAGGACGCAAGCCGCCTGTCGCCTCGCGATCGCGCGCGGCTGGCGTCGGCAGCCGCAATGCTCAAGGAAATCTGTGAGGGATTGGAAAGACATTCAGCCCGCAAGGGCACCCATGATCCGAACACTGAGCCCGACGCCCGGAATCATCCGCCGGACAAGGCGCGCTTGCCGGGCTGAGCCACGCCAGGAATCAAAAGCCAGGACAGCAGTGGCGCCGCCCCAGGTTCCTGATTGGCGCAATCATTGATTCGGCCGGCGCCGCCGCTCCCACCAGACGACGAATCGACGCCGATGGCGGCGTATCACGGCGAACTCATAGGACAGGACCAATATTCCCAAGGGAATCATCCAGAAACCCAGGATCGGCAGGAAACCGAGAATCCCGCCGAGCGCGAGCAGCACGCCGATCGTGATTCTGAGGCCGCGCGAGCGCGGCATGGTGAACTCGCGGCCAAGAATCGAAATCTTCCGCGCTGGCGCCTGAGTGTCGTTTGCCGTCATGTCGATTGAATTAACCGCGTTTCACAAATCCCGGAGATCGGGAATACAAGCCGCGACCGCCCTTTTGGCTCCACGATCCCCTTCAAAAGGCTCATATGTGGGTGTCACCAGATGATTGCGAGAAATCGCATGGTGAAAAACCTGACAAAAAATACGAAATGCTTCTTTGCAAAGCTGAAACGGGTTTGCTATAGGCTGCCCCACTCACAGAGAGAGCGACTGTTCCCCGGTAGCTCAGTGGTAGAGCAACCGGCTGTTAACCGGTTGGTCGCTGGTTCGAATCCGGCCCGGGGAGCCAAATCTTTTCAAAGCCTTTTCTATCCTTCCCTTGTCCCCGTACTGCGGGGAATATTCGTCAGGGTTGCAGACAGGTTCGTGTGAGAAACCCCCACGAATTCGCTGTGTGACCGGACTGGATTGATTTCCATCCGCTTCCTGGGGCTATCGGCGGGTCCAAGCGGCTCCCCTCTGGAGCCTCCCGCAACCGGCGCGTGCAGAGCCGTCACGAGAACACAGGACTCGCTCCTTACTTCGACTGCGCTTGAGCTTGGGAACATCCCGACAGGCCCACATTAATCTTTCTCCCCCTTGCCAGCGGCAAAATCTATTGATGCAGGTCAACGCCGACGCGTGATCGGCGTGCTCTGATGTCTCCATTATCGAATGGAGAAGACCATGACCTCAGAGAGCCTGCTTGTCGTAACTTCGATCGTCACCGTTTTCGTACTTTTCATAGCTGTGCTGGCTTATGTCACCTTCCAGGAATCGCGCCACCAGCCGCGCAGGCAACGGGCAGATTTCGTTGAGCCCAACCGAAAGCCTGGCCAACGGGCGGCCTGATCGGGGACGTTCGCGATAAGTCCTCTCCAATCAGCGAGGCGCATTCCAGGCTATCAACTCCGAATTCGATCCGGACCGGAACCCAAGGCCCGATGACACCACGAAATCGTGATGACCCTGCGCCGGATCGGCGAAGCCTCCCGCATTGCTGGTGTTATGGGCCGATGCTAGCGTCGCCGTTGGGGGATTACCAAAGGAGATCGTAATGAGGTTGACTACCATCTTGGCTTCCGTCGCGTTGGCTGCGCTCGTGTCTCGTGGGGCCATGGCCGCCACGGCAACCGCGCCGGCGACGGCACCAGCCACTGCACCGGCCACAACGGCGCCGATGAAGAAGGCGACAACGCCGATGACGCCGGAGAAAACTGCGATTTCAAAGCAGTGCTCCGCGCTGGCCGATGCCAAGGGCCTGCACGGCAAGGATCGCGAGAAATTCCGCGCCGCCTGCAAGAAGAACGGCGGCAAGGCTCCGACCTGATCCACGCATTTCGTACCGGGTGTCGCCTGTCGCTTACAGGGCGTCGGCTGGCCTGATGTGCCGACGGGCCGGGTAAACAGAGACCCGGCCCAACACGACCAAGACCCATGTGGCGCCGACCCGCGACGGGGAGTCGGCTGCTCTTAAGTACTTGACTGTGACTTCGACGAGCTTGCGCATGGCCAGGCGCCGCGCGATGGTGGCATGGTTTCGGGAGGAATCATGCGCAAAATCCTGGCTTCGACGCTGCTGATGGCGGCTGCGCTTTATGCAAATGCCGTTCTGGCGCTAGACAGCACCAGCACGCCGGTTGTCGTCACCCCACTGGCATCGCGCACCACGACGGCATCGGGTCAACCGATAACCCTGCCGCAGAAGAACGTGCAGGTGCTGGTTTCCACCTATGACATCGCGCCGGGCGCCACCTTGCCGGTGCACAAGCACCCCTTCGCCCGCTACGCCTATGTCGAGGCCGGGACGCTTCAGGTCACCAATGTCGAGACCGGCAAGAGCAACACCTACAAGACCGGAGATTTCATCATCGAGATGATCGGCCAGTGGCATCAGGCCACCAATGTCGGCGACGGCCCGGTCAAGCTGCTGGTGATCGATCAGGTCGAGGAAGGCGCCAAGAATACGGTTCTGCGGCAGTAGCGCGCCTCGCCGAAATCATCGAGCAGCCCAGAACGCCAGGGAATCGCCAGTTGGCCCAAGCACCGATGCGCTGTTCGCGCTTTCGCGGCAATCGGGCCGATGCTAGGGCTGGCGACGAAATCATGGATTGGATCGCGCCTTGACCAAAAAACCTCGCCTGCCGCTGATCGAAATCTGCGTCGAAGGCATTGACGGCCTCCTGGCCGCGCAAGCCGCCGGCGCCGACCGGGTGGAGCTGTGCGCCAGCCTCGTCGAGGGCGGCATCACGCCGAGCCTCGGCACGGTGCGTGCGGCACTTGACCAGGCAACCATACCGTTTCACGTCATGGTGCGGCCGCGCGGCGGCGATTTCCTCTACAGCGAGCCCGAATACCGTTCGATGCTCGCCGATGTCATTGCGCTGCGCGACCTCGGCGTGGCCGGCGTCGTCTTCGGTTGCCTCAAGGCCGACGGCACCATCGACGAACAGCGCATGGCCGAACTGACCGAAGCCGCGGGCCCCCTGGCCGTTACCTGCCATCGCGCCTTCGACATGACGCGCGATCCGGTCGAGGCGCTTGAAACGCTGATCCGTTGCAAGGTAGGCCGCGTGCTGACCAGCGGCCAGCGCGATACCGCCGTCGAGGGCAAGGGCCTTCTGGCCGATCTCGTCCGCCAGGCGGGCGATCGCATCACCATTCTCGGTTGCGGGGCGCTTGACCTGCAGAACATCGCCGAGGTGCGCAAGACCACAGGACTGTCCGAAATGCATTTCGCCGCGCTCAAGGACGTGCCCAGCGCCATGAACTACCGCAACCCTCATGTGGGCATGGGCGGCTCCGACCTCGACCGCGAATATCGCAACACCCTGACCGACACGGAACTGGTGGCGGCCACCATCGCGGCGGCCAGGGCATGACCGACGCCTCCACCCTGATCGAGCGCGTGTCGGCTGAGAACGAAGCGGCGATCCTGGCGCTCAACAACGAACACGCGGCCGAGTTGTCTTGGCTGGAGCCCGAGCGCCTGTCCTTCCTGCTCGGCGAGGCGTTCTACACACGCCGCATCGGTACGCTTGAAGCCTTCATCATGACTTTCGACCAGGACGCGCGCTACGACAGCCCGAATTTCCTCTGGTTCCGCGAACGCTACCAGCGTTTCGTCTATGTCGACCGTGTCGTGGTCGCGGCGGAAGCGCGCGGCCGTGGCCATGCCCGCCGGCTCTATCAGGACCTGTTCGACCATGCCTCCCGCGCCGGCCAGGCGATCGTCACCTGCGAGGTGAATGCCGAACCGCCCAATCCGGCGTCGGATGCCTTCCACGCCGCACTTGGCTTCGCCGAGGTTGGCGATGCGGTGATCCATGGCGGCAAGAAAGCGGTGCGCTATTATCTGCGGGAGTTGAAGTCGTAGACGCGCCAGAATTACCCGACCATAAGCCGGCAAACAAAGGAGCCGTGCGGCCCCTTTGTTGTTCGGCCATTCTCATGCGTTGGCGGCGGCCACCGCGCGCTTGGCCATCACCGCGATCAGATTGGCGCGGTATTCGGCGGACGCGTGGATATCGCTCATCAGGTTCTTCGCCGGCACCTTGAAGCCTTCGAGCGCGGAAGCCTCGAAATTCTTGGCCAGCGCCGCTTCGATCTCCTTGGAGCGGAACACGCCGTTGTCGCCCGCGCCGGTGACGGCGACGCTCACTCCATCCTTGCCCTTGGCCACGAAGACGCCAACGATCGCATAGCGAGATGCCGGATTGCGGAATTTCTCGTAAGCAGCCTTGGCCGGCGCGGTGAAGGTCACCGCGGTGACGATCTCGCCCTCCTTCAGCGCCGTCTCGAACAGGCCCTTGAAGAACTTGTCGGCGGCGATCTCCCGCTTGTTGGTGACGATGGTGGCGCCCAGTGCCAGCATCGCCGCCGGATAGTCGGCGGCCGGATCATTGTTGGCGATGGACCCGCCGATCGTGCCCTTGTAGCGCACGGCGGGATCACCGATCAGCGAGGCCAGATGGGCAAGCGCCGGACAGGCTTTCCTCAGCTTCTCGTCGTTGGAAACGTCGTAATGCGTGGTGGCTGCGCCGATGGTGACGGTCTTGCCCGACACTTTGACGCCCTGCAACTCCTTGATCCGCGAGAGGTCGACAAGGTCGGAGGGCGCGGCAAGCCGTGTCTTCATGGCGGGGATCAGCGTCATGCCGCCCGAAAGCAGCTTGGCGTCGCCGGTCTTGATCAGCTTGGCGGCGTCTGCGACCGAGGCGGCGCGATGGTAGTTGACCGAATACATTGGCTTCCTCCTCAGTGTTTCGTCGCGGCGCGGATCGCTGCCCACACGGTGGACGGCGATGCCGGCATGGCAAGATCGTTCGTGCCGATGGCGTCGGTGATGGCGTTGATGACAGCCGGCGGCGAGCCGATCGCGCCGGCCTCGCCGCAGCCCTTGATGCCCAGCGGATTGCCGGGGCAAGGCGTGTTCGAGGTCGAAACCTTGAACGACGGCAGATCGCCGGCACGCGGCATGGTGTAGTCCATGTAGCTCGCCGTCAGCAGCTGGCCGCTGGGGTCATAGTACGCGCCTTCCAGCAAAGCCTGGCCGACGCCCTGGGCGATGCCGCCATGCACCTGGCCTTCGACGATCATGGGGTTGATGATGTTGCCGAAATCGTCGGCGGCGACGAATTGGATGATCTCGGTCGTGCCGGTTTCCGGATCGACCTCGACCTCGCAGATGTAGCAGCCGGCCGGGAAGGTGAAATTCGACGGGTCGTAGAACGCCGTCTCCTTCAGGCCCGGCTCCATGCCGCCCGGCAGATTGTGGGCGGTGTAGGCGGCAAGCGCCATCTGGAACCACGGCACGTTCTTGTCGGTGCCCGCCACCTTCAACGCGCCGTTCTCGATGATGATGTCGCCCTCGTCGGCTTCCAGCAGATGCGCGGCGATCTTCTTGGCCTTGGCCTCGACCTTGTCGAGCGCCTTGACGATGGCCGACATGCCGACGGCGCCGGAGCGTGAGCCATAGGTGCCCATGCCCATCTGCACCTTGTCGGTGTCACCGTGGACAATCGAGACGCTGTCGATCGGGACGCCGAAGCGCTCGTTGACCAGTTGCGCGAAGGTCGTCTCGTGGCCCTGGCCGTGGCTGTGCGAACCGGTCAGTACCTCGATCGTGCCGACCGCGTTGACGCGTACCTCGGCCGATTCCCACAGGCCGACGCCCGCGCCGAGCGAACCCACCGCCGCCGACGGCGCGATGCCGCAGGCCTCGATGTAGCAGCTCATGCCGATGCCGCGCAGCAGCCCCTTCTTGGCGGCGGCGGCCTTGCGCTTGGCAAAGCCGGCATAGTCCGAGGCCTTCATCGCCGCGTCGAGCGACGCCGCATAGTCACCGGCGTCGTAACACATGATGACCGGCGTCTGGTGCGGGAACGAGGTGACGAAGTTCTTGCGGCGCAATTCAGCCGGCGAAACGCCGAACTGGCGCGCGGCCGTCTCCATCATGCGTTCCATGACGAAGGTCGCCTCCGGCCGCCCTGCCCCGCGATAGGCATCGACGGGCGCGGTGTTGGTGTAGATCGCCTTCACATTGGCGTGGATCGCCGGGATGTTGTACTGGCCAGACAGCAGCGTGGCGTAGAGATAGGTCGGCGTTGCCGACGAGAACAGCGACATGTAGGCGCCGAGATTGGCCTTTGTCTCGACCTTGAGACCGAGGATCTTGTGGTCCGCATCGAAGGCCATTTCGGCGTGGGTATGATGGTCCCGGCCATGCGCGTCAGTGAGGAAGCTCTCGGTGCGATCGGCCACCCATTTCACTGGCACGCCGGTCTTCTTCGAGGCCCACAGGCAGACAAGCTCTTCCGGGTAGATATAGATCTTCGAGCCAAAGCCGCCGCCGACGTCCGGCGCGATGACGCGCAGCTTGTTCTCCGGCGCCACATTGTAGAAGGCGCTCATCACCAGCCGCGCGACATGCGGGTTCTGTGATGTCGTCCAGCAGGTGTAGTGGTCCTCGGCCTTGTCGTAGTGGCCGAGAGCCGCGCGCGGCTCCATGGCATTGGGAACCAGCCGGTTGTTGATGATGTCCATCTTGACGACATGGGCCGCCTTCTTGAACGCGGCGGCGGTGTCGTCGGCATTGCCGATATCCCAATCGAAGATCAGGTTGTTCTCGGCTTCGGGATGGATCTGCGGCGCGCCTTTGTCCATCGCCTTGGAAGCATCGACGACGGCCTTCAGTTCCTTGTAGGTGATCTCGACCGCTTCGGCCGCATCGCGAGCCTGGCCCTTGGTTTCGGCGACGACGATGACCACCGCGTCGCCGACATAGCGGACCTTGTCGAAGGCCAGCGGCGACCACGCGCCCATCTTCATCGGCGAGCCATCCTTGGAATGGATCATCCAGCCGCAGATCAGGTTGCCGATGCCGTCGGCCTTGAGTTCCTTGCCGGTCAGCACGCCTATGACGCCCGGCATCGCTTGCGCCTTCTTGACGTCGATCTTCTTGATCTGCGCATGCGCGTGCGGGCTGCGCACGAAGGCCGCATGCTTCATGCCGGGAACCACCATGTCATCGACATAGCGGCCCGCGCCGGTAATGAACCTCTTGTCCTCTTTGCGCGCGACCCGAGCGCCAACACCTTCAATACCCATCAGAATTCCTCCCGAATTGCCGAACGTAAGTGAGCGGGGCAGTAGGCGAGCACGGCGGTACGGCAGTAGGAAAAACTGGCTCCCAATTCTTACTGCCTTGCCGCCCTGCTCCTCTTTCCCCTAAGCGGCTTGTTTCGTCTTGGCCTTGGCCCCCTTCGACATCGTCTTAGATGCGGCGAGGATCGCCTTGACGATGTTGTGGTAGCCGGTGCAGCGGCAGATATTGCCTTCGAGCTCGGCCCGCACGGTGGCCTCGTCGAGACCTTCGGGATGGCGGTTGATCATGTCGGTCGCCGTCATGATCATGCCCGGCGTGCAGAAGCCGCATTGCAGCCCGTGATGTTCCTTGAAGGCCGCCTGCACAGGATGCAGGTCGGCGCCATTGGCCAGGCCTTCGATCGTGACGATGGTCGATCCGGAGGCCTGTACGGCAAGCATCGAACAGGACTTCATCGCCTTGCCGTCGACATGCACGACGCAGGCGCCGCATTGCGAAGTGTCACAACCGACATGCGTGCCGGTCAGGCCAAGATTCTCCCGCAGGAAATGAACCAGAAGCGTTCGGTCCTCGGCAACGCCGCTCACCCGCTTTCCATTCACCGTCAACGATACGTCCGACATGATTCCTCCCTGGGTACGACCTTGGTCATCACGTGCCGACGCCATGCTGGTGCTTCGGCGATCCGTTATTCTTATACTGCATAACGCGCCAAAAACAGCGCACCGGGAAAGCCGGCACATTGTACTTTCGGCCATGGCCCCACGGGATCGTGGCACCCCAGCCGCCCCATTGCCAAACAGGAGCCTGGAGACAACAATGCCGCCCGACGCTCGCGCGCCAGAAGCATAAAAGAGCGTCGGAGGAAATGCGGAGGAAGCCGCTGGCCAGTTCAAGGACTAGCTATGCATGCGGTCTGTCGGTGCTCACCACCGACGAGCCCGATATGGAGGCGTTCGCCAGGGCGATCGCCGTGGAAGCCGCTGCAATCGATGCCGGCTTCGCGCTGCTGTTCTTCTCGCAGAGCCTCATCGATGCAACCGCCCTGTCAGACGCGCTCGGTGCCCATGCACCGGCACTGCACTATGCGGGCTGTTCGACCGCCGGCGAAATCACGCCGCAGGGACTGGAGGATGGCCATGTGCTCGCCATGCTGCTGCCGTCGGACTCTTTCACCGCCGTCAGCGCAATGGTCGACGATCTGTCCTCGTCCGGCATGGACAGGGTCACTGGCGAAGTGGAGGCGCTGAGGCGGTCGCTGCGCGCACGCATGGGGCGCGAGCGACCCAAAAGCACATTTGCACTCTGCTTCATCGACGGACTGTCCTATGCCGAGGAAGCGGTGACTTCGGCCATCCACTGGGGGCTCGACGACATTCCGTTGATCGGCGGCTCCGCGGGCGATGATCTGAAATTCGAGACCACGCGCCTGATCTCCAACGGCAAGGTCACCTCCGACAGCGCCATCATCGTGCTGGTCGCCAGCGAGATTCCCTTTCACGTCTTCAAGACCGACAATTTCGTTCCCACCGACGAGAAGCTGGTGGTTACGGCATCCGACCCCGACCACCGCATCGTGCGGGAGTTCAACGCCACCAATGCGGCGGAGGAGTATGCGGCTGCCGTCGGCATCATGCCGCAGACGCTGACGCCGCTGAGTTTTGCGTCGCACCCGGTGGTGGTGAAAGTGGGCGGCGAATATTACTGCCGCTCGATCCAAAGGATGCACCCGGACGGATCGCTGTCCTTCTTCTGCGCCATAGATGATGGCGTGGTGCTTTCCATCGCCCAGCCCAAGGGCATGGTGGAATCGACGCAGGCCGCGCTCAGGGATGTAGAGGGCAGGCTGGGCAGCATCGACATGATCCTCGGCTTCGACTGCGTCCTGCGCCGGCTCGATGCGCGAAACAGGCAGGTTTTCCGTGACATTTCGGAACTGTACAGGGTCAACAATGTCGTTGGCTTCGGCACCTATGGCGAGCAATATCGCTCCATGCACCTGAACCAGACTTTTACTGGCATTGCCTTCGGCGAGCGCCAGGCCGCCGAATAGGACGTTGCCATGCCGCTGAAGGACATCAACGACCTGGAGAAGCTGAAGAAGATCAACGCCGCCCTGGTCGGCCGCGTCGAACGCTCGATGGACCAGCAAGGCAATGCCTTCTCTCTCTTCCAGACAGCCATTTCGCTGGAAAACCGGGTGCGCACGCGCACCGAGGAATTGCATTCGACCTTGCGCCGGCTTGAGCAGTCGAACATCGACCTCAGCGCCGCCAAGGAAAATGCCGAACTGGCGAACCTGTCCAAAACCCGCTTTCTCGCCGCCGCCAGCCATGACGTGCTGCAGCCTTTGAATGCCGCGCATCTCTCCGTCTCGGCGCTGGCCGAGGTGCAGACCAGCGACGAGGGCAGGAAACTGGTGCGGCAGGTGGAGCGGTCGCTGGAGACGATGGAGGATCTGCTCCGCACGTTGCTCGACATATCCAAGCTCGACGCCGGCGTCGTCCAGCCCGACATTGGCGACGTGAGCCTGGAGACCCTGTTCTCGTCCCTGCGCTCGGATTTCCTGCCGGTCGCGCAGCTGAAAGGCCTGTCGCTGAAATTTCGGCCGGTGAATGCTGTCGTGCGGTCGGACCGCACCTTGCTGCGCCGCATCCTGCAGAACATTCTTTCCAACGCGCTGCGCTACACCCGATCAGGCGGCGTGCTGGTCGGCACCCGGCATCGCGGCGACACGATCCGCATCGATGTCGCCGACACCGGTTGCGGCATTCCCGAAGAGCAGCGCGAAGCCGTGTTCGAGGAATTCCATCGCGGCACCAACTCCGCAGACTCCGAACTGGCCGGCGGTGGCCTGGGCCTCGGCCTCGCCATCGTGCGCCGCATGGCTGGAGCGCTTGGCCATCCCGTGACGTTCTCGTCGAAGGTCGGCCGCGGCACGATTTTCCACATCGATGTTCCCGTGGGCATCGGCGCCAGCGCCGACGCCATCGCCAATGCCGCCGACATGGATCGGCCGCGCGGCTACGGCCTGTTCGGCACCAAGGTGCTTCTCGTCGAGAACGACGCCGACGTGCTGCAGGCGATGACATTCCTGCTCGAGCGCTGGCAATGCCTGGTGCGCGAGGCAACCTCGACCGACGACGCGCTCGACCTGCTCGGCGACACCGATTGGGTGCCTGACATCGTCATCGCCGACCAGCATCTCGACCGCGGCGACCTAGGCACCGCCACCATCGCCGAAGTCCGCGACTATCTCGGCCGCGCCGTGCCTGCGCTGATCGTCACAGCCGACAGCACGGAAGCGGTGGCGAAGGCCGCCCGCGCCGCCGGCATCGAGCTGATGCGCAAACCGCTGAAGCCGGCGCAGTTGAGGGCGCTGCTGGCGCATTTGCTGGCTTAGACCTTTTACGCATGGCAATCAGGTTGGTCACGAGGCTGGGAAGAATGACGGAAGTTGGAGCTCTCGTTTGCGGGCACGTCTTTCGCGACGAGCGACCGGTCATGTTGGTAATCCGTCATGCGGATGGTGGATGGCAATGCACATGCGGAAAGTACGATCACCCGGATGATTTTTCAGATTTCAAGGTCGTTGGAATGAACCATCTCGTTGCGCGCCAAGACAATCTGGTACTGGTGGCGGAGCTAAAGCCGAGCTGGCTTGCCGAGTTCGACAGCGACAAATGGAACAAGCAACCACACGACGATTGAGACCGGTAACCAGGAGGGTTCAAAACCCCGCCTGATCCCGAAACAACTCCGCATTGTCCAGCTTCGACACCTCGATCACCGCCTGCGTGCGGCTGTAGACGTTGAGCTTGCGCAGGATTTCGGAGACATGCGCCTTCACCGTGGTCTCGCCGACCTGCAGCTCGTAGGCGATCTGCTTGTTGAGCAGGCCCTGGCGCAGCATCTGCAGCACCCGCAATTGCTGTGGCGTCAGCGTTGACAGACGCTGCACCATTTCGGCGCGGTCGGTGCTATCGGCATCCGGCGGCTGGCCCTCATAGGTTTCCGGCACGTAGATGGCGCCTTCCATCACCGAGCGGATGGCATTGGCAAGATCGCTCTTGCGCGCCGATTTCGGGATGAACCCGGCCGCACCATAAGACAGCGCTTCAGAAATGATCTTCGGCTCCTCGTAGCCGGAAACGATGACCACCGGCAGGCGCGGATAGCGGGTCCTGAGCTGCAGCAGGCCATCGAAGCCATGCACGTCGGGCATGCTGAGGTCGAGCAGCGCAAGGTCGAAGGGTTTCGCATCGGCCAGCAGCTCCAGCGCTTCGGTGATCGAGCGCGCCTCGACCGTATCGACCTCCGGATAGGCCATCTGCACGGCGCTGTGCAGCGCCTCGCGAAACAGCGGATGATCGTCGATGATCAGAAACCGGGCACGGTCGTTGGCTGTGGTCATGTGGCTCGCTTCAGTTCGCACTTGCGCAGGATAGTCCCGTGACCATGGCCAGATTATTGCCAAATAGTACATCACCTTATGCCTGGACGAGGCGGCCGACGCTTTCTCCAACGCCAAACCTTGCCCGGTCGTTCAATTCGGTCGAATGTGCCGGCCACAACACGTGAAGCAGAGACCGCATATGACAAAGTTCGTCCTTGCCCCACCCACAACGCCATCGGTGGCCATAGCCGGCACGAGCGAGCGCTTCGCGGTGCGCCGCATCTTCTGCGTCGGCCGCAACTATGCGGCGCATGCGCGCGAACTCGGCAATGACGAGCGCGATCCGCCCTTCTTCTTCACCAAGCCGGGCGACGCGGTGGTCGATTCCGGTACTGTTATCCCCTACCCGCCGCTGACCGAGAATCTGCATCACGAGATCGAACTTGTCGTCGCCATCGGCAAGGCGGGCTTCCGCATTCCGCGCGGCCGTGCACTGGATCATGTCTGGGGCTACGGCGTCGGCATCGACCTCACCCGCCGCGATCTCCAGGAAGAAGCGAAGAAGGCAGCGCGGCCCTGGGACTGGTCGAAGAGCTTCGACCGTTCCGCCCCTTGCGGCCCGCTCGTTCCCGCCACCAAATCCGGACATCCTGAAAAGGGCAGCATCTGGCTCGCCGTCAACGGCGAGATCAGGCAGGACGGCGACCTCGCCGAGCTGATCTGGCCGATCGCCGACATTGTCTCGATCTGCAGCGAGGCGGTCGAACTGAAGCCGGGTGACCTGATCTTCACCGGCACACCGGCCGGCGTCGGCGCGGTCAATCCGGGCGAGACAATCACCGGCGGCGTCGACGGCATCGGCGAAATCGAGGTGACCATCGGACCCGCTGTATGAGCGACATCGTCCTGCACAACTACTACCGCTCCTCCACATCCTACCGGGTGAGGATCGCGCTGGAAATGAAGGGGCTGACCTACGACTACGTGCCGCATCATCTGCGCCATGGCGAGCATCTGGAACCCGCCTATCTCGCCGTTAATCCGCAAGGGTTGGTACCGGCGCTGATCTGGGGCGGCACGCTGCTGACTCAATCGCTGGCGATCATCGAATTCCTCGACGAGACCCGGCCCGAGCCGCCGCTGCTGCCCAAGGATGCGCTGGGGCGCGCGAGGGTCAGGATGCTGGCGCAGATGATCGCCTGCGACATCCACCCGGTGAACAATCTGCGCGTGCTGACGTCGCTGCGCACCGTGTTCGGCGCTGGCGACCGGGATATCGCCGACTGGTTCCGGCACTGGGTGAACGAAGGCTTCCAGCCGCTTGAAAAGATTCTCGCTTCATCAGCAGAGACCGGCGAATTTTGCCATGGCGACATGCCGAGCCTGGCCGATATCTGCCTGGTCGCGCAGGTCACCAACAATGCCCGCTTCGATGTCGACATGACACCCTACCCGACGATCGCGCGCATCAACGCCGCCTGCATGGCCCTGCCAGCCTTCCAGAGGGCGGCGCCCCAGAACCAGATCGATGCCGAGTAGAAGGGCAATCCGCCCTGGCGAATGTTTGGCAGAATCGATTTCCAGTCGATGCGACAAGGAATCGGCTATCGTCGCCTGAACGCAGAAGCTGCACCTGGGGTGGAGTAGACGATGAAAGCGGTTGTCTTTGAAAAATTCGGCGAGACGCCGACGATCCAGACCGTTCCCGACCCGAAGCCGGCGCCGGAAGGTGTCGTCATCAAGGTCGAGGCGACCGGGCTGTGCCGCAGCGACTGGCATGGCTGGATGGGCCATGACGACGACATCCGCCTGCCGCATGTGCCGGGCCACGAACTGGCCGGCGTGGTGGTGGCGGCGGGCAAGCGCGTGACGCGCTGGAAGGCCGGCGATCGCGTCACCGTGCCTTTCGTCGGCGGTTGCGGACGCTGCTTCGAATGCACCTCGGGCAACCATCAGGTCTGCGAGCATCAGTTCCAGCCCGGCTTCACCGCCTGGGGCTCCTTCGCCGAATATGTCGCCATCGACTTTGCCGACACGAATCTCGTGCGCCTGCCGGAAGAAATGGAATTCGCCACCGCCGCCAGCCTCGGCTGCCGTTTCGTCACCTCGTTCCGCGCCATCGTCGACCAGGGACGGGTGAAGCCCGGCGAATGGGTGGCCGTGCATGGCTGCGGCGGCGTCGGCCTGTCGGCTATCATGATCGCCAGCGCCATGGGCGCCAATGTCATCGCCATCGATCTCACCGACGAGAAGCTGGCGTTTGCCCGCAAGATCGGCGCGGTGGCGACCATCAACGCTTCGACCACTCCCAACGTCGTGAAAGCCGTCAAGCAGATCACCGATGGCGGCGCGCATATGTCAATGGACGCGCTCGGCCATCCGACGACCTCGTTCAACTCGATCTCGAACCTGCGCCGGCGCGGCCGTCATGTGCAAGTCGGCCTGATGCTGGGCGACCATGCCAAGTCCCCCGTGCCCATGAGCAAGGTGATTGCGTTTGAACTGGAAATCCTCGGCAGCCACGGCATGCAGGCCTTCCGCTACCAGGCGATGATGGAGATGATCCGGACAGGAAAACTCAAGCCGGAGCTATTGGTCGGCAAGAAGATCAGTCTCGACGAGGCGCCGGCTGCGCTGATGGCCATGGGCGGTTTCGAGGGCATCGGCATCGGCGTGGTGACGAAATTTTAGCAGGCAACGGCGTCAGAGCTACCCTCTACCGCGCGAACTTCTTCGCCCCGAACACGCAGGCCACCACGCCGAGTGTGACGATCACCATCAGCGGGTTGACCTGCTCATGCAGCAGCGTCGCCGCCAGCGCGAGGCCAAAGAAGGGCTGCAACAGCTGCAATTGCCCGACCGCGGCAATGCCGCCCTGCGCCAGGCCGCGATACCAGAAGACGAAGCCGATCAGCATGCTGAACAGCGAGACATAGGCGAGACCGATCCAGGCGTGTGGGCCGACGCTGGCGAAGGACGGCGGCAAGGTAACAACCGTCAGCACCAGCATGATCGGCAAAGACAACGCAAGCGCCCAGCAGATCACCTGCCAGCCGCCCAGCTTGCGCGACAGCGCGGCACCCTCGGCATAGCCGAGGCCGCAGACGATGATTGCGGCCATCATCAAGCTGTCACCGACCGGTGAAGCGGTCACGCCTTGAAGCAGCGCAAAACCCGCGACAAGCGCGCTGCCCAGGCACGAAAAAAGCCAGAAGGCAGGACGGGGACGATCGCCGCCGCGCAGCACGCCGAAGATTGCAGTGGCGAGCGGCAGCAGGCCGACGAAGATGATGGAGTGGGCCGAGGTGACATGCTTGAGCGCCAGAGCGGTCAGCAACGGAAAGCCGACCACCACGCCAAGCGCGACGATCACCAGCGACAGCAAGTCTCCCCGCTCCGGGCGTTTCTCGCGAAACACCAGCAGAAGCGCCAGACCGAGCAGGCCGGCTATGGCAGCGCGAGCCGAGGTCAGGAAGATCGGGTCGAAATCCATCACCGCCACGCGCGTCGCCGGCAGCGACCCACTGAAGATCAACACGCCGATGAAACCGCTCAACCAACCGCTCGCCGTCTTGTCCATTGCAGGCTCCTTCTGTCGGTCTTCTATCGAGCTTGCCCTATGGCGCCACCAGAGACAGTGCAGTACAATTCGGTAAAACTGTCATGGTCCTCTGGAGAGTACAGATGGATGAACCAGTCATAAGGCTCGACGGCGGCACAACGCTTGTCGAAGGCGTCATGGCCACCATTCGCCAACGCATTGCGGCACGCGCACTGACACCTGGTGCGCGGCTGCCCTCGATCCGAGCCTTCGCCCAGTCCATGCAGGTTTCCAAATCCACCGTGGTCGAAGCCTATGAGCGGCTGGCGGCCGAAGGCACGATCCGCTCCCGGCCGGGTTCAGGTTTCTACGCCGCCGGGCAACTGGCGCCTTTATCACTGGCCGAGATCGGGCCTCGCCTCGACCGCGCTGTCGATCCGCTCTGGGTTTCGCGCCAGTCGCTGGAAGCCGGCGACGACGTCCTCAAGCCCGGCTGCGGCTGGCTGCCGGCCTCGTGGATGCCGGAGGCCGGGTTGCGCCGGGCACTGCGCACAGTGTCGCGTGCCGACGATGTCGCGCTTGCCGACTACGGCACGCCGCTCGGGCTGCCGCCGCTGCGCCAACTTCTGGCGCGGCGCATGGCCGAGCACGGCATTGACGCCTCGCCCGACCAGATCATGCTGACGGAATCGGGCACGCAAGCCATCGACCTGCTGTGCCGGCTCCTGCTCGAACCCGGTGATACGGTGCTGGTCGACGATCCCTGCTATTTCAATTTCCATGCGCTGCTGCGCGCGCACCGGGCCAAGGTGGTCAGCGTTCCCTACACGCCGTCGGGGCCGGATATCGAGCTGTTCGCGCAAGCGCTCACTGAGCATCGGCCGCGCCTCTACATCACCAATTCCGGCATCCACAACCCGACCGGCGCGATCCTGTCGCCGGTCACCGCGCACCGGCTGCTAAAGCTCGCCGACCAATCCGATCTAACCATCGTCGAAGACGATATCTTCGCCGACTTCGAACATGCGCCCGCTCCCAGGCTGGCGGCGTTCGACGGGCTGAGCCGTGTCGTCCATATCGGCAGTTTCTCCAAGACGCTGTCGGCCTCGGTTCGCTGCGGCTTCATCGCAGCCCCCCGCGACTGGATCGAGCGCCTGACCGACCTCAAGATCGCCACGACCTTCGGCGGCGGGCGGCTTGCATCGGAACTCGTGCTGACCCTTTTGAAGGACGGCAGCTACCGCAAGCACATGGATTTGCTGCGGGCACGGCTTTCACGCGCCATGCACGAAACAAGTGGCCGTCTGCGGGCGATCGGCATCACACCCTGGATAGATCAGCCGGCCGGCCTGTTCCTGTGGTGCAGCCTGCCCGACGGTGTCGATGCTGCTGACGTGGCCCGCCGGGCGCTATCAGCCAAAATCGTGTTGGCGCCAGGCAATGCATTCAGCCTGTCGCAGACGGCCAGCCGCTTCCTGCGCTTCAACGTTGCCCAGTCCGCGAACGACAGGATTTTCAGGACGCTCGAGGCAGCGATGGCGCATTGATCTTGAAGATATCCGATCCTGCCACCTCAGATCTCACCGGCGTCGCGAGCCTGAAGAAGCTCGGAGGTTGTCGGCACGCAATGGAGACCTCTGCTTCAATCGAAGCGCGAAAGGTTCTCAGCACGCGAAACATTGTTCGGTTCGAAAGCATCGAACCCGCTATTTCACGGTGATGCTAACCGTTATTTCATTCAGCTCTCCACCACCAAAATCAGAACGAACCACGACCTGGTCATCACCTTTAAAACCAGGAGACGGAGTGTAATAAACTCTAAGTCCGTTACCCAGGATAGAGTTGCATCTGTAGCGAACATTGTCCGGTTTAAAGCTGGGATAAACCTTGGCTGGCTCAATCCTGGTGGTCCCATGATCCGGGCCTGACACGATCTGGACCGGCGGAGGTGCCAGGAAGTTGCAATTGGGGTCCACTTGATAGTGGACGGAAAGCAGGACGGGTTTTCCTGAACTGGTCGTCTTGGTCCAGCTAAGATGGCTGACATTACCACCTGAACTGGTTGCGCATCCTGCAAGAAGCAGAAACAACATCGTCGAGACCGGCGAACGAACCTTATGCGTATGCATACATTCCCTCCCATTCCATACTCACCAGGACTGTTTACTGTATGAGTTCAGTGTCTCCCCAAATGTCGATAGGCGCTGCGTGGATAAACATCGAACATATTAGCTGAAAGAGCCGCTGCGCGCACGGCCAATTGCTCCTCAGGCGGAGGTCAACGCTCATGGAGTACGACTAGCGCTTCAGCCATGCATGCCGTCTTCTTGCGCTTGACGCGGCGCGCCGATCATCGTGACGTCGCGCACACCTCCCGCACGCAGTCTCGCAACCAGCGTTGCGCCGGATCGGCGTCGAGACGCGGGTGCCAGAGCATCGAGATGGTGACCTCGACGGTAGCGAACGGTAGCGGAAAGCTGTGCATGCCCGTACGCGCGCCTTCCGTATGCCGTTCAGGGACGCTGGCGATCAGGTCGGATGCGCGTGCCAAGGCAAGCGTCGCCGAAAAGCCGGCCACCATGCAGGCAACGGTCCGTTGCAGCCCAAGTCCCTCCAGGGCTTCGTCGATCGGCCCTCTCTCGCGGCCGCGCCGCGAAACACTGATGTGACGGCCGGAAGCGTAGCGCTCTGGCGTCACGATGCCATCGCTCAAGGGATGACCAGCCCGTACCGCGCCGATGAAGCGGTCGCGAAACAGCGCCTGAATGCGCATCTCGGGCCCGGTTTCACCGGCGACGCCGATTTCGAGGTCGATCGCCGCTTCGCGCAACGACGTGACATCCTTGTCGAACTTCGGCGCGAAGCGCAGCCGCACGCGGGGCGCCTCGGCTTCAATGCGAGCAACAAGACGCGGCGCGAATTCCTCCACAAAACTCTCATTGGTGCGCAACGTGAAAATCCCATCGAGGCTTGAAAGGTTGAGGAGCCTCGTAGGCCGCAGCAATGCCTCCGCGTCCTGAACGACACGGCCAGCCTGCTGTTGCAATTCCTGGGCACGCGGTGTCGGAACCAGGCCACCGCCTGCGCGAACCAGCAGGGGATCGCCCGTCGCCTCGCGCAGCCGCGCCAGGGTCCTGCTCATTGCCGAGGGGCTGAGGCGAAGACGATTGGCGGCGCGCGCCACGCTGCCTTCCGTCAGCAGGACATCCAGGGCGACAAGCAGGTTGAGATCAGGCGACGACATGACGGGACCGTAGCACGGATCCATGGCGATGTGGCGTTTCATGCACGGGTAGAATGCAAATGCTGCGCGTTCCGCCACATCACTCTGGCGACTAGCTTTCCCAGGGCTCCGGTTCGGGAGCTTTAGGAAGGAGATCACCTTGGCCATCGCTGAGCAAAGTCGCAGTGAATTGATACCGGCGCCGGAACAGGTGCGATCCGCCGGATGGGCACTGGCGAGCCTGTCGCTTGCCACGCTCCTGTCGTCACTCGGAACCAGCATTGCCGGCGTCGGGCTTCCGTCGCTGATGCAGGCGTTCGACGCGTCGTTCCAGCTCGTGCAATGGGTCGTCCTCGCCTATCTGCTCGCCATAACGACATTGATCGTCAGCGCAGGCCGGCTCGCCGACATGGTCGGCCGCCGGCCGCTGCTGCTTTGCGGTATCGCTCTGTTCACGGCAGCGTCGGTTCTCTGCGGGTTTGCGCCGACACTGTGGCTGCTGATCGCGGCGCGCGCCGTGCAGGGTCTTGGCGCGGCGATGATGATGGCCCTGACGCTTGCCTTTGTCGGCGAAACGGTTGCCAAGACGAAAACCGGCAGCGCCATGGGCTTGCTCGGCGCCATGTCCTCGATCGGCACTACGCTTGGCCCTTCGCTTGGCGGCCTGCTGATCGCCTGGCTCGGCTGGCGGGCGATCTTCCTGGTCAACGTGCCGCTGGGCATCCTGACGTTTGCCCTCGCCTATCGCAGCTTGCCGGCCCGCAAGAACATGGTGGAGCCAGGTCGAGGCGGCTTCGACGGGATCGGCACCACCTTGCTCGCATTGACGCTGGCCGCCTATGCGCTGGCCATGACGCTTGGCCGGGGCAGTTTTGGTTCCCTCAATATCGGCTTGCTCATTGCAGCGGCGGTCGGCGTATTGCTCTTCGCTCTTGTCGAGACACGCATTGCCAACCCGTTGATCCAACTGGAAAGGTTTCGCGACCAGACATTGAACGCAAGCCTCGCCATGAGCCTCATAGTCGCCACGGTGATGATGGCGACGCTGGTGGTCGCCCCATTCTACCTTTCGCGTGCGCTCGGCCTGAATGCCGCCATGGTCGGCCTGGTGCTGTCGACAGGGCCGCTTGTCTCGTCCCTGTCTGCGCTTGCGGCTGGGCGCCTGGTCGACCGCTTCGGCGCGCACCGGATGATGGTCGCGGGTCTGTTCGGCCTGGTAGCGGGCACTATCCTCATGTCATTGGCCAGGGCGGACCTCGGCATTGCCGGCTATGTCGTGCCAATCACCGTCACCTGCATCGGCTACGCCCTGTTCCAGACGTCCAACAACGCAGCTGTCATGGCTAGTGTCGCCGCGGACCAGCGCGGCGTGGTCTCCGGCCTGCTCAACCTGGCACGCAATCTCGGTCTTATCACCGGCGCATCGGTAATGGGTGCCATTTTCGCCGTGGCATCGGCAGGGGGACAGGCCGGTACGAGCATCCTGACGCCGGCCGCGGCGACCCATGGGATGCAGGTCACATTCCAGACAGCTACTACCCTGGCGCTCGTCGCATTGATCTTTGCGATACTCTCGGCCCGCGCCTCGGCGCGGCGCATGCCCGCGACCCTATCCGCAGTCAAAGGTCAGTGACAACTCAGAGAGCTTTCAGGCCCCTGCCCGCCTGCGGCGCTCATAGAGCATGACGAGTGTTTCAGCCGTCAGCGCCGGCTTCGATTCGCCTTCGATCTCGATCGTGTTAGCGGCCTTCATCAGATACTGACCGGGGCCCATCACCTCCATCGAAATCAATGTTGCGCGCAGCCTGATGCGCGCGCCAACCTTGACCGGCGCCAGGAAACGCACCTTGTCGAAGCCGTAATTGAAGGCTGCCTGGGTGTTTTCCGGCACGATCCCCATGCCCAGCGCCAGTGCGCCGATGATCGACAAGGTCAGGTAGCCGTGCGCGATCGTCGTACGGAACGGGCTCTGACGCCGCGCTCTCTCAGGATCGACATGGATCCATTGATGATCGCCCGTGCATTCGGCGAACTGGTTGATGCGGTTCTGATCGACTGTCGTCCAATCCGAGACACCAAGTTCCTGCCCGGACATGGCCCTGAGCTGTTCGTACGTCGGCGGCGCCTTTGGCCGTGTTTCCGTCATTCCTGCTTTCCCGATAACATCTCCCGCCTCCGGACCACGAACCGACAGCCTCTGTCAATTCGCTCCGTGTGATTCTGTTCCGCGAACGCGGTTTGCCGCGGCGGGATGCGGATCATTCGCGCCGCGCGTTGACAACGAACATGCGAACGCCGTCAGAGGTATCCCGAAAACCGATTGTCACTTCCTGTCGTAGCCGGCGCGGATTTCCTCCATCGCGGCCTTGATGCGCTCCCGCAGGATCTCCACGGACTCGGTGCCGGATTGCTTCACCAGTTCGGCCACTTCGCCGGCGTTCTTCAGCGCGGCCTCGAAGGACTTCCTGGCGAACTCGGCTTGTTTGGCCATCAACTCCTGCGGATTGCCCGGAGCCCTGTAGCTCTGCGCCATGTCGGTGATTTCGCGCAGCGTATCCTGCAGCATCTCGCGCTGTCTCGACATCAGCGACGTCGCACCGGCCGCACTCGCCCTGGCCGACTTCTCCAGCGCCTCGAGATTCTTGCGGTGGTGAGCGAGGATCGCCTCCACATCGACATTCGGCACCTTCAGGTCGCGGCCGAACCTGCCGAACATGTCCATGAATGAATCAGAGTCCGGTTGTTTTGCCATGATTTTTCGCTCCCTGTTGCCGCGGATGGGCACCCGCACTGGAGAATAGCACTCGGGCGCCGCGTGTCCATGCGAACCCACGATGGAATCAGCCGCGCGCGGAGGCAGATTCGAGGCCGGATGTCGGTCAGCTGGCGAGGAACAGCCGCTCCGCCACAAAGAGCACCACGCCGGCAATGCCGCCGATGATCATGCCGTTGAAGCGGATGTATTGCAGGTCCCTGCCGATGTTCATTTCGATCAGCCGCGTCAGTTGGGCAAGATCCCAGCGCTTGACCTGATCGGCGATGAATTTGGAGACGCCGCTCTTCTGGCTTTCGACGAATGAAGCAAGCGCGACCACAAACCCCTGGTTCATGTCCGCGCGGATCTGCGCATCGTCAGCGAGATGGTGGCCGACCTCGACGAACATCTCGGTGAGATGGGCACGAATCATCGAATTTGGCGCCTTGGCGTCCTGCTCGATGAACAGGCTGAGACTTGCCCACATATCACCGGCCAGCGCTTTCAGCTCGGGCCTTTCGAGAAAATCGCGTTTCAGCTTCTCGGCACGCCTGGCATATTGCTTGGACGTCCTCAGTCGCTCGATGAAGGTTTCCGCAAAGCGGTCGAACTCGGCGCGCATTGGATGATCTGGATCGGCCCGCACCTCGTCGAGCAGAGAGCCGGCGGAAGCGACGATCTTCTTCAAGAGATAGGCATCGGCGCGAAACAGGTTGAACAGCGACGGCAATTCCTCGCGGATCTTCTCGCGCATTGTTGCCAGCGCCTGCTCGTCGTTGAGGAACCGGCCAATGACCTTGATGAACTCGTCGAAGAGTCTCTGGTGGCGGCGGTCGTCGGTCAACGTCGACAACAGATCGGCAAAGAGCGGCGCCAATGGTATCTTTTCGACCTGCTCCATCATCCGCATGGTAACGAAGCCACGCAGGCCCGACTGCTCGACGGCCGCGAGCGTCTGCGGCACGAACCGGCTGACGAACTGAGACAGGTCGGCGGCCCGGTCGGGATCTGCCAGCCAGTCGGCCACGAGCGCGGAAAAATCCACTTCGGCCAGCTTTTCCCGCACCGGTTCCGGCGCCAGGAAATTGACCTCGATGAAGCGGCCGAGATTGTCGGCGATGCGGGTCTGGTTCGCCGGGATGATAGCCGTGTGCGGGATCGGCAGGCCGAGCGGCCGTTTGAACAGCGCCACCACCGCATACCAGTCGGCCAGCCCGCCGATCGTCGCGGCCTCTGCGAAGGCGGCGACGTAGCCCAACCATGGATAAGCGCCCTCGTACGACTTTGCCGCGGCAAAGATCACGACGCAAAGCGCAAGCGCTGCCGCGGCAACGAATTTGGTGCGCCGCAATGCCGAAAGCTTGGCACCGGCATCGACATCGAGCCGGACGGGTCCCGGGGCCGGGGCCGATTGTGACATGGTCAGGCCGCTCCTCGTCTATCTTTCGGGAATATCTGGTGTCGCCCCACCCGAATACCCGGCAGATGGTTCACGTTTTGCACGGCCGCGCACGCAAAGTTGACCAGAATATTCAGCTATTGCGATCAGCTAGTCTGGAATTGTTCCAAGGTATAGGCCATATTCGACGCGAGCCAGTGTGGCGAATCCGAAATTCGTGCTGCTTGGAAGCAGCACACGAAACGAATTGGGGATTCAAAGCCAGCCTCGCAAGACAATTGAGATCTGGTGTGGTTTTGAATTGTAGTTCCTGAAAGCCACCGCGGCAGGGCGCCAAGTCAACCAAACCAGGGCTTCGAGAGGACAGAATGCGCCTTACCCGACAGACCAATTACGCCATGCGCATCTTGATGTATTGCGCCGCTAACAACGACCGGCTGAGCCGTATCCCGGAGATCGCCGCCGCATACACCGTGTCGGAGCTTTTCCTGTTCAAGATCCTGCAGCCGCTGGTCGAGCATGGCCTGGTCGAAACCGTGCGCGGCCGCAATGGCGGCGTCAAACTTGGCCGAGCGGCTGAATCCATCAGCCTGTTCGATGTCGTGCGCGTGACGGAAGAGAGCTTCGCCATGGCCGAATGCTTCGAGAACGATGCCGCGGAATGTCCTCTGGTCGACAGCTGCGCGCTGAATTCCGCACTGCGCGAGGCGCTCAACGCCTTCTTTGCGGTGCTTGCCCGCTACACGATCGCCGATCTCGTCGCGGCGCGCCCAAATGTGCGCCACCTGCTTGGCATCGACATGCTGGAACTGCGCCGGGCTCCAGCTGCCTGAATTTTTGGCGACCTGATCTTCAGCAGCTCGAATTTTCGACGTCGGTCAGGCCGCCGATTGCGGCAGCACGAACGGCCCGTTGCCGGCCGGCAGGACGCCGACCCTCAGACGGCAATCAAAGACCTTTTCGATCAGGTCGTCGCTCAGCACATCCTTTGGTGAGCCGGTCGCGGCCAGCCTGCCGCCATGCATGACGAAAATTCGGTCGGCATACATGGCCGTCAGGTTAAGGTCGTGCAGGATGGCAATGACGCCGCCGCCACTTCTGGCGAAATCGCGGGCGATGTTCATGATGATCAGCTGGTGCTTGATGTCGAGGCTGGAAACCGGCTCGTCGAGGAACAGATAGCGCGGCTTGCCGTCAAGCACCGGCGCCCAGACCTGGCAGAGAACCCGGGCAAGCTGGACGCGCTGCTGCTCGCCGCCGGAAAGCTCCTGGTAGAAACGTCCGGCAAATCCATCGAGATCGACACGCGCCAGCGCCCGCTCGGGCAGGCGCGCGTCTTCGCCGGGAGGCACGCCGGAGCGTCCGCCGACCAGTCCGAGCTTGACGATCTCGCGCACGGTGAAGGGAAAGGACAGCGTCGTGGCTTGGGGCAGGACGGCGCGCAAAGCCGCCGTCTCGACCGGCTTCATCGCCGAGAGGTCGCGGCCGTTGACGGTGACGCGGCCCGTATAGGCAAGCTCTCCCGACAGTGCCTTGAGGAAGGTCGTCTTGCCCGAACCGTTGGGCCCGACGATGGCCGCGATCTCGCCCGGCCGCGCCTCGAAATCGACATTTGCGACGATGCGCTTGCCGCCGAGCGCCACCGAAACATCCCGCCCTTGGATCATGCCCGCCTCCATCATGCCCGCTCTTCCATCACGATCCCCTCACAGGTCTATGACGCCGCGCTTGCGCAGCAGTATCCAGAGGAAGAACGGCGCGCCGGCGATCGCGGTGACGATGCCGATCGGCAGTTCGGCGGGCGCAACGATGGCACGGGCAACCGAATCCGCCAACAGCAGCAGCGCGGCGCCCAGAAGCGCCGACGCCGGCAGCAGGTAGCGATTGTCGGGGCCAATCAGCAGCCGCAAGAGGTGTGGCACCACAATACCGACAAAGCCGATGCCGCCACTGACGGCGACGGACGCGCCAACGGCCGCAGAGACGCCAATGATTGCGACATACTTCAACCGCTGCACCGGGATGCCGAGATGGCCGGCCGTGGCTTCGCCCAGCGACAGCGCGTTGAGGCCCCGCGCCAGGAAGGGCATGGCGGCGAGCGCCATCACAATGACCGGTCCGACGGAGCCGATCTTCTGCCATGTCGCGCCCCCCAGTGACCCGAGTGACCAGAAGGTCAGGTCGCGCAACTGGCGATCATCCGCCATGAAGATAAGGATGCCGGTCAGCGCCATGGCAAGGGCCGCCAGCGCTATGCCGGCAAGCAGCATGGTGGCGACGGAGGTCCGTCCCCGCCGCGTGGCAACCTTGTAGAGCATCAGTGTCGTGGCCAGCCCCCCGAAAAATGCCGCCAAAGGCAGCGCAAGCGTGCCCAGTGCCAGGGTGATTGGCGCCAGCACAGTGCCGCCAAGCACAATGATGGACACGGCACCAAGGCTTGATCCCGCCGAAACACCGATCAGGCCAGGGTCCGCCAGCGGATTGCGGAACAGGCCCTGCATGACCGCGCCGGAAACGGCAAGCGCCGCCCCGACCAGCATGCCCAGGATGACGCGCGGCAAGCGGATGTCGTAGACAATCAGGCGGTCGCGTGCGCTCAGCGCCGCGTCGCCCGGCACCATGCCGAACAGCCCATCACTGATAACGCTGACGGCAGACGCATCGGACGCGCCGGAGGTCAGCGATATCAGCACGGCAAGGCCGAGCCCGAGGCACAACAGAAGAATAACGATGCGGGCGCGCCCCGAACGATCGCCTTCGGATGCAGTCGCCATACCCTTCACCGGACCGGCGATCGATTGATCGACCATGATATGCCTGCTCAGTCCGTGACCTGCGCGCCATAAAGCGAAATGGCGAGGTCGTGGATGGCGTCCGCGGTGCGTGGCCCGAAACCAAGCAGATAGCCGCCGTCCATGCGGATGATCCTGCGCGCGGCACCTGCCGGTGTCGAGGCAATGGACGGATTGCCGAACAACTCGTCATCCGACGTGGGCGGACCAGCATTGTTCATCATCATGATGACGTCGGGCTTGGCGGTGACGATCGCCTCGTCCGACATTTGCTTGTAGCCGGAAAAGCCCTCGACCGCGTTGATGCCACCGGCAAGCTTGATGATGCCGTTGGCCGCGGTCTCGCTTCCCGCCGCGAGGATCTTGCCGCCCTGCATCGACAGGACGAACAGGATGCGCTTGCGCTCCTTGATGGACGCGGTCTGTTTTTCCACGGCCTTCAGCTTGGCATCGACCTGCTCGACCAGCGCATCGGCCTTGGCTTCCGCACCGAGCGCCTTGCCGACGATGCGGATCTTTTCCAGGATGCCTTCATTGTCATAGTGCTCGGGCACCTCGATGAAGGCGACGCTCGTCTTCTTCAGCACATCGACGGCTTCCTTCGGGCCGCTGCCATGAAGCGCCAATATGCCAGTCGGGTTGACCGACAGGACGCCTTCCGGCGACAGCTGACGCATGTAGCCGACATCCGGCAGCTTCCGCGCCGCAGCCGGATAATAGCTGGTCGAATCGCGCGCCACCAAATGGTCCTGTTCGCCGAGCGCATAGACGATCTCGGTGATTGAACCGCCGATGGCCGCAATCCTGGATTTGTCCGCGAACACGGCGGTGCCTTCCGTCGCGTGGGACGGCAGAGCCGTTGCAAGAGCAAGCGAAAGACCGATCGCCGGCGCGAGTGCCAGCCTGAAGATGGGCGCAAATCTGGACGTCGGCGCCAATCTGGAAAAGAAGGTCATTGTCGTTCGTCCTCAGGCTGCGGTCGGGCTTGGGATGCGCGGCAGGTTCTCGGCAAGGAAGCGCCAGTCATCACGCTCGCCTTCGCCTTCATGGCGCTTGCCGAAGAACTGGATGATCATGTTGCCGTCGGCGCCATAGACCTCGAGAGACGTGACGTGGCCATCCTTGGTCGGCTTGCGCACGGCCCAGACCTCATCGATGTGGTCGGTTCGCAGGTGCAGATGGAACGTCTCGTCCAGCACATTGATCCACGGCCCCATCGGCTTGATGGACTTGACCGGTCCGGAATGAATCTGGATGCAGCCGCGATTGCCAACGAAGCACATGATCGGCATCGCGCCCTCGGCGGCGTTATGGAACATGGCGCTGACGGCATCATTGTCGAGCAGCCATGCATAGTCCTGGCCAACCATGCGGACTGCTTGCCTGCGGCTGAGCTTCAGCGTCTTCAGCATGCCGAAGAACTGATGCACATCGGTCAGCCGGCTCCAGCGATCGCGTAGATCATCGAGACTGGCGGACGCATCCGGATTTTCGGCATCGCCCGAGGCCCTGGCTGCTGGAACGGCAACCGTCGGCTCCTGGTCCGACGATTCGAGCTCGGCCACCAGCTTCTGGTACGCATAGAGGTTGGACGCAGGACGCAGATGCACCTTGTGCACGGCTTCGCCCGCATCATCGAAGAACTGCAGGCTGCGGCGGATCTCGTCGCCGTCGCGCTTTTCCACGGCAAAGCCGTGCGCCCAGATCTTCGGGAAGATGCGCAGGTCGATGTTCTCGCCGAGCACCATGGCATTGTGGTTGCCGGTGACCACCTTGTCGTAGACGCCGATCTTCTCGTGAACGGCGCTTTCGTTGCGGGTCAGCGCCATGACTTCGCCAACCGCCTCGAGGCCGGTCAGGAGGTCATTGACGCGTGGCTCGATGCGCACGACGCCGTCGCCGCAATGGGCAGCCACCAGTTCGGCTTCCGAAATGTCGAGCTGGGCCGCGAGGTCACGCTCGCGCGTTTTCGGATTGTCTGCCCGCGCCCGCCTGATTTCGTGCGGAGTGGGTTTTACGCGCTGGTCCATGTCTACCCCTACTTGTTGAGAATGAGCTTGCCCTGACGGGTGATCTTCAGCCGATAGAGCGCACCGTGATGCTCGATGCCGATCTCGTGCTCGCCCTGGAACAGCGTGTTGCTGGACAGGGTTCGCACCGACAGCGGAACCCGGTCGAAACGGGCGGAGGCATCATCGGAACGGCGGACGCGATAGCGAAAATCATGGGGATTGTGCGTGTTCATCTGGATCGATCCCTTTCCTGTGCCGGGCGTCTGGCTAGGCGTTGCGTAGAATGCCGATTCATTTCTTGACTCGAATAATCATGTTTACTAGTCAGTGCAATACCGGACTAAATGAGTCAACATTTAAGACGCCGGATACGATCAAAAATGCGAGCAAGCGCCAGGCCAGCCAGCATGAAACCTGAATTCTTGGAGTTGGGGCATGGGGTTGGTACATTGGGGACGGCTGGGACTGGTTGAAAACACAGTCCCGGCACATCGGGCCATGGCAAGGACAATGGCCGGCTTGCTGGCTGGCGTGGCGGCAATCACCCTGCTGGCGCCGCCAGCCAGCGCGCAGCAGACGCCGGCGACAGCGGATCAGCAACAGACCGATCAGACGAAGAAGGCCGAGGAGGCCAAGGCCGCCGCGGCCGGCGCAACGCTGCTCGACAAGATCCTGGTCATCAGCCGCACCGGCGAGACGGCGATCGAATCACTGGCCTCCGCCAGCCATGTCGACCAGGAACAGCTTGACCGCCGCATGGCGACGACGCCGAACGAAATGCTGCTTGGTGTGCCGGGTGTCGCTGTCCAGGCCGACGCAAGGCGCGTGAGCTCCAGCATCAACATCCGCGGCCTCCAGGACTTCGGCCGCGTCGCGGTGATCGTCGACGGCGCGCGGCAGGATTTCCAGCGCTCCGACCACGGCACGCAATCTACCTTCTATATCGATCCTGAACTCGTCAAATCCGTCGACGTGATTCGCGGCCCGGTCGCCAACACCTATGGTTCGGGCGCGATCGGCGGTGTTGTCTTCTTCGACACCAAGGATGCCCAGGATTTCCTCAAGCCGAACGAAACCTGGGGTGCTTCGGTTACGGGACGATATGAGAGCAATGGCAAGGGCTGGACCACGAGCGCCACTGGTGCCTATCGCTTCAGCGAAAACTGGGATGCGTTGGGCAACATCGTCTATCGCAACTATGACGACTACAAGGATGGCGGCGGCGACGCGGCCAAGGGCACCGGCTTCGATGTCTTGAGCGGCATGCTCAAGACCACCATCCGCCCGACTGAAAACAGCCAGTTGAAGCTCGGCTGGGTTGGTTCAAGCGACGGCTGGAACGAGATCAGCGGCGGCGTGCCGGTCAATGAGGTCGACCTCAAGTCGAACACCTTCACCGCCCGCTACAACATCACCGATGAGGACAAGAGCTGGCTCGATCTCCACATCAACACCTCCTACAACAAGACCAATCTCGATCTGACCAGCCTTGTTCCGCAAAACCGGTTCGATCCGGTCACGGGCCTACCTGTAGTATTGCCGACGGGTTCGACATCGACCTTCGATGTCGGCACGGCCGCGATCGACATCTGGAACACGTCGCGGTTCGAGACGAGCAGCATAGCCCATGAACTGACGTATGGCGGCGACTGGGTGAATGACGACGTCAAGACCGGCGGCACCGCCGGCGGCGCCAGTTTCTACACCCCATCGGGCAAGAGAAATGTCTCCGGCGCCTATATCCAGGACAAGCTCACATGGGAATGGTTCGAAGTCATCGCCGGGCTGCGTTATGACGATTACAGTCTCAAGGACAGCAAGAACGAGACGTCCGGCGACCGGCTGTCGCCACGCATCACAGTCGGCGTCTCGCCGTTCGAAACCGCCGGCCTGTCAGGACTGCAATTCTATGGCACTTATGCCGAGGGCTATCGTTCGCCGTCGCTGACGGAAACGCTTATCAGCGGCAACCATCCTGCCGGCGTCAGCTTTCCGTTCCTGCCCAATCCCAACCTGCGGCCGGAGATCGGCAAGACAACCGAGTTCGGGGTCAACTACAAGCTGAACGACATCCTCGAGTCCGGCGACGCACTGCGCCTCAAGGCTGCCTACTTCCACAACGATGTGCAGGACTATATCGAAGGCGTGACGCTGTCGCCGTTCGTCCCAGGCAGCGGCTGCCCGTTCGGGCCGGGCATACCGATCTGCTACCAGTACCAGAACTTCGCCAAGGCCAAGATCAACGGCTTCGAGATGGAAGGCGTCTATGAAGCAGGGTGGGGCTACGCCGGACTTTCCGCGTCGATCACCAACGGTCACACCATTTCCTACAAGGGCGTAGAGGCGGATCTCGCCACCATCCCGTCGTCCCAGGTCACCGCACAGCTTGGACTGCGCTTCCTCGAGGACAAGCTCACTGTGGGCGGCGAAATCCAGTACAACGGCAAGCCGAAGGGCAATGCACTGGCCAAGGATTATACGCTGGTCAACGCCTTCGCCAGCTACCAGGCGACCGACAATTTGAAGGTTGATTTCCGTGCCGACAATCTGTTCGATGTCAAATACGCCAACCCGTTGAATGCCACCACGACCTCCGTCGTCTACGAGCCCGGCATCACCCTGAAGCTGGCGGCAACGATGCGCTTTGGAGGCTGATGACAATGACGAGCTTGACGACATCGCTTCGTCTGCTGACCTCGACGCTGGCGATGTCGCTTGCGACGGTGCCGGCGTGGGCTCAGCAGTCCGCGCCGGTCCCTGCACTGAGCCTCGAACTCAATGGCGCGCAGCCTTCCGACAAGGGCTGCCGCCTGACATTCGTGGTCAACAACAATCTCGGCGCCGACCTGTCCAAGGCGGCGTTCGAGATCGCTCTGTTCAACGAGGCCGGCGTCGTCGACCGGCTGACCGTGCTCGACTTCAAGGACCTGCCCGCCGGCAAGACCAAGGTGACGCGCTTCGACCTGGCTGGCACCGACTGCACCAAGATCAGCCGCGTGCTGGTCAACAGCGCCACGGAATGCGCAGGCGTGGGCGTCGAGCCCAATGCCTGCATGCGCAAGCTGAAGACGGACTCCAAGACCGGCATCGCCTTCGGCGTCTGAGAGGGGCGTTGGGACTCGAAGTCGCCTTCACCCGAAACATCGTGGCCTGGCCTCTGGCTGGCCGCGATGCGTTATGGTTCGAGGCAACCGATCTTGATTTGACAAGCCCGGGCGGCTCGCGGCAGTTTCCCGCCCGCGACATGCCGGAAATCAGTCCCCTCCCCGACGCCAGCACTGAACTGGCCGTAACGCCTGCCGAATCTCTCGCGCAGCCGCCAGCCAGCAATGGCACATGGTCGGCGGCGATCATTTTCTCCTGTCTTCTCCATGCCGGCGTGGCGGCGGCTTTCCTGATATCGCCCAAGGGCAAGTTGGAATCCTCAAATACGGAGCAGTTGGAAGGCAGCGATCAGTCTGGAGACAAGGTTGTCGGGAGCGCGCTTGACAAGGACCCGGCGGCGATAAATGTGACAATCGAACCGCCTAGCCCTGAACCGGCAAAGGCGGCCGGACCAGTGCCGCCAAAGCAACCTTCCGAGCCCACCCGGGAGCCAACAGCGCAACTTCCTGCACCTGCGCCGGAACCTGCCAAGCAGCCGGACATATTGGTGACCAAAGCCCCTCACCCCGATGACCAGAGTGTTGTCGCCAGCACCAAAGTGGAGGAGGTCCAGCCTGCCAACCAGGTGGAAAAAACCGAAATGTCAGTCGCTGTTCCAGACCAGCCGCCGATCCCCAGTGCTCGCCCAACTCCGCCGGCACCTCCCGCGACAGCTAGAGGGGCAGACGCGAGGAGCGGCACGGTCGATGGCCAGAACCGGTTGGCAGAGGCCGCCAGCAAGGGCAAGAGGCAGAAAGAGGCAGGCAGCGCCGAAACCGAGTTCAACTACCGCAGCGACGTCATCAGGAAGCTCAGCCGGGTCAACCGTGCCGTTCCGCCTTCGGTGCAATTGACTGCACTCAACAATGCCGTCGTGACGTTCATGATCGGCAGCCATGGCGGGATTGATGACCTGCGTATCCTGCAAAGCTCGGGATCGCCGAATTTCGATCAGGTCGTGCTTGGCATCGTACGCAAGGCTGCTCCCTTCCCTCCAATCCCACCGCAGGTCGCAAGCGAGAGCTTGGTGTTCGAGGTCGGAATCGGTCCATTTTGAATGCGCACTGAACAAACTGCGACACCACCATCAAAATCCGCATGAAAGGAACCTCCATGTACATCGCCATGAACCGCTTCAAGGTCGAGAAAGGCTCCGAGGATGCCTTCGAAAGCGTCTGGAAAAACCGCGATTCCAGCCTTTCGGAAATGAAGGGTTTTCGTGAATTCCATCTGCTGCGCGGTCCGGTCAACGAGACCGAGGGCTACACGCTGTTTGCCTCGCACACGGTGTGGGCGAGCCATGACGACTTTGTCGCCTGGACGAAGTCCGAGAATTTTCGCGCCGCCCACAGGAATGTCGGCGCCACCAAGGTCCACTACATCGGCCACCCTCAGTTCGAAGGGTTCTCGGTCGTCGAAGGCGCCTGAGATGGCCGGGGTCCACAGCCGACCCTACCCGAGTGTGAGGTTTCCGCGAACCTGGCGGCAACTTTCCTCAATCCGCAACCTTGCCAAACAAGCGCCGCAGCATCCGGCCGAGGCGCTTGCGCCGCCACCGCCAACGGTTTTTATGGTCAAGAAGGGGCACAATGCGTGGATCATCCATCAGATGGCCAAACCGCCTGACATGATGCGCAAGGATTCCTGACACGAAGCGCCTGCCGTTTATTTCGCCGAGCCGCGTGGCATTGGCCAGAACATATTCGAGGACATCGGCGCCCAAATCGAGCTGCTTGGCGCGATTCGCCGACGTATGCTCCACATGTCCTCCCTCGTATGGGCTGTTGGTGGAGATGTTGGCCCCATGCAGGCGATAGAGGCCCAGGCATTCCGATAAGAGCAAGCTGCCGGCCACCAGATGAGCACAAGTCGCCGCCAGATAGTCTGTCCCCGTTCGGGTTTTGAACGGGAAAGCCAGTACCGGTTCCAGCGCACCACGCCGGAAAACCATCGACGATGTCGGCGCCCATATCCAGCCGTAGGTTTTGGGCGCAAAATAGGTAATCGGGTATTCCGATGAATAGGCGATCTCGGGCGCTACCCCGACGAGCCGATTGGCGGGCGGTACGGCGACGCCGAGCGGGTCCTGTCCGGAACGAGGCTTGCGTAGCGCAACGTAGGTTCCGCTCAGGACGACACGGTCACGATCGACCAGAAGCACATCGGAACTGGAAAGCGATGCCGAGTGCTTCGCGTTCAGATGAGCCGACAGATGCGCGGCGAGAAAATTCGGCAACCAGACATCATCGGCGTCCAGAAACGCCACGAACGGCTGATCGCCCATGGCGAAACCATCACGGAACGATGCCAGTTGGCCGCCGTTTTGTGGTCGAACAACCAGACGCAGGCGCGGATCGCCGATCGTTTCGAGAAGCTGGCTGATGTGTTCGGCGGAGCCATCGGAGGAGCCATCGTCGACGATGACACAGTCCCACTTCTGGTAGGTTTGCGCCAGCACCGAGCGGATCGCATCTTCGACATACGTGCGATAATTGTGACAAGTAATGACGACGCCAACGCGAGGAAGCTCAAATAGCGCGGACGTACTTGGCATCAGTAGGCTCGACCCTAGCGGAGTTGACGCCCGGGCTCGCCGGGCATCTGCCCTATGCACATGAGCAAAGCCTGTGACAAGCGAAACCTCGCTCCTTATGCTCCTGCCAGCAGGCTCGCATTGCCCCCCGCGGCGGTGGTGTCGACGCAGACGGCGCGCTCATGCGCATAGGCGGCGGGGTTGAGAACTTCGCTGACCAGCGGCACGATTGGGCCGCTGCGATCGGCGATGACCTTGCGCACGATACGCGCGGCTTCCGCTGTGCCTGAGAAGGCGACGACGTCGACACGCAGCGAACGTGTTTCGACTGGATCGGGACGACCGTCGATGGCCGAAAGCGGCAGACCCTTGCCGGTCAGCGCCGAGAGCGCCGCAGGTGCGCCTGGCGCGACGGCAAGAACCGCATTGCCGGCGGCAAGCGCCTGGATCGTCTGGGCGAGCAGCGTGTCCGGATCGGGACCAAGGCAAAGCACCCGCCCGCGTGGCGACAGTGACAGCGTGTTGGCCTCGCCTGTCGGGCCTGGCAGGTCGACCTGGCCGAAATCAATGCCGGCGGCAGCGGCGATGGCGGCCGAACCCTTGCCGCGCAGATGCTTGCGCAGGATCGCCACCCGATCGGGCCGTGTCGACCAACCGCCAAGCGTCGGATCCGGCAGATTGTCGGCGAGCTCGGTTGCGGTGACCTTGTGGCCCTCGGCAAGATGCGTGCCGGCCTCCGGCCCCTTGCGGAAGCGGCGCAGATAGTGCGGGCCGCCGGCCTTCGGCCCGGTGCCCGAAAGCCCCTCGCCGCCAAAAGGCTGCGATCCCACGACAGCGCCGATCTGGTTGCGGTTGACATAGATGTTGCCGGCATGGATCCCATCGACGAAGTGCTGGACGCGGCCCTCGATGCGGGTGTGCAGGCCAAAGGTCAGGCCGTAGCCCTTGCGGTTGATCGCGCCGATGACGGCATCTATCTCGTCGGAATCGAAGGTGACTACGTGAAGCACCGGCCCGAACACCTCGCGCTCCATCTCCTCGATGCCCTTGACCCGGAAGACATGCGGCGCGACGAAACGACCGTCCGTCGGGGCCTCAAGCTTGGCGATCAACCGGCCTTGCAGGCCCATTTTGGTGCAATAATCGCGGATCGAGGTCTGCGCCTCGTCGTCAATGACCGGGCCGACATCCGTCGAAATCAGCCAGGGGTCGCCGATATCGAGCGCTTCCATGGCGCCTTTCAGCATTTCCAGCATCTTCTTTTCGACGTCCTTCTGCACGTAGAGCACGCGCAGCGCCGAACAGCGCTGGCCGGCACTCTGGAAAGCCGAGGCAAGGATGTCGCGCACCGCCTGTTCGGGCAACGCGGTGGAATCGACGATCATGGCGTTGAGACCGCCGGTCTCGGCGATCAGCATGGCATCGGGTGCTGCGGTCTCGGCCAGCTGCTTTTCGATCAGCTTGGCGACTTCGGTCGACCCCGTAAAGCAGACGCCGGCAATACGCGGATCGGCCGTCAGCGGACCACCGACAGATGGGCCGTCGCCGGGCAAAAGCTGGATGACGTCTTCCGGCACTCCCGCCTCGCGCAGCAGCTCAACGGCACGGAAGGCGATCAGCGGCGTCTGCTCGGCCGGCTTGGCGATAACCGAATTGCCGGTAACCAGCGCCGCCGCGATCTGGCCGGTGAAGATGGCGAGCGGGAAATTCCAGGGCGAGATGCACACGATCGCCCCGCGCGCCTGCGTGCCCGCTTCGGCATTGGCAGCCTCGGCCGCGTAGTAGCGCAGGAAGTCGACGGCCTCGCGCACCTCGGCGACGCCGTCGGCCAGCGATTTGCCGGCCTCGCGAGTGGCCAGCGCGAAGAACTCGACGGCGTTGGCCTCATAGAGATCAGCGGCGCGATTGAGAATGGCTGATCGTTCGGACACCGGACGCTTTGCCCATGCCGGCTGCGCCTCCACCGCGATGCGCACGGCAGTCGCGACCTGCTTGGCCGCGGCCTCATGAACGGTGCCGACCACTTCGGAAGGCTTTGCCGGATTGACCACCGGGCGCGGCTTGCCGTAGCCGGCGGCGCGCGTGATCGGTTTGGCGTGCCAGCGATCCGGCCCGGCAAACCCAGCCTTCGCCTTGTCGATGGCAGCCAGCGTCACCGTGTCAGTGATGTCGAATCCCCTGGAGTTGCGGCGACCGGCACCAAAAATCGCCGAAGGACGGGCGATTGCGGGATTGGCGGCCGGGCCTTGGCTCTCGACCGTTTCAAGCGGATCGCGGGCAATGTCCTCGGGCTCGACTTCCTCGTCGGTCAGCTGGTGGACGAAGGAGGAGTTGGCGCCGTTCTCCAGCAGCCGGCGAACCAGATAGGCCAACAGGTCGGAATGCGCGCCAACCGGCGCATAGATGCGGCAGCGCGTGCCCTCGGCCTGACGTACGGTCTCGTGCAGCGCCTCGCCCATGCCGTGCAGCCGCTGGAATTCGAAGGACTCGCGGTTGTCAGCCATCGACAGGATGGTGGCGACGGTGTGGGCGTTATGGGTGGCGAACTGCGGATAGATGCGGTCCGTCATGCCAAGCAGCTTCTTCGCGCAGGCCATGTAGGACACGTCGGTGTTGGCCTTGCGGGTGAAGACCGGGTAGCCGGCGAGCCCGAGCGTCTGCGCGCGCTTGATCTCGGTATCCCAGTAAGCGCCCTTGACCAGCCGCACCATGATGGTGCGGTCATACTTCTTGGCCAGCGCATAGAGCCAATCGATGGTGAATGCCGCGCGCGGGCCATAGGCCTGGACGACGACGCCAAAACCGTTCCAGCCGGCCAGTTCGGGGTCGGCCAGCACCCGCTCGATCACGTCGAGCGACAGGTCGAGCCGGTCCGCCTCCTCGGCGTCGATGTTGAGCCCCATCCGCGAATGCCGCGCGGCAAGCGCCAGCGACAAAAGCCTCTCGGTCATGACCGGCAGCATCTCTTCCTTCTGCGCCACCTCGTAGCGTGGATGGATCGCCGAAAGCTTGACCGAGATGCCGTGGTTCTGGCGGATGTCGGGACCGTTGGAGCCGGCATCGAGCGAGGAAATGGCATCGGCATAAGCCTTGTGATAGCGCAAGGCGTCGGCTTCGGTACGCGCCGCCTCGCCCAGCATGTCGAAGGAGTAGAGATATCCCTTCTGGGTCATCGACCGGCCGCGCTTGATTGCTTCGGCAATGGTGCGGCCCAACACGAACTGTTCGCCCATCTCGCGCATGGCGGCCGCGACAGCCTTGCGGATGACCGGTTCGCCCAGCCGGCGCACCATCGAACGCAGCGTGCCTTCGATGCCGCCCTCGCCTTCGTCGAGCACGCGGCCCGTCAGCATCAGCGCCCAGGTCGAGGCGTTGACGAAGATGGAGCTTGAGCCGCCCGAATGCGCCGACCAGTCATGCGGCGCGATCTTGTCGGCGATGAGATCATCCATGGTTTCGGTATCGGGCACCCGCAGCAGCGCCTCGGCAAGGCACATCAGCGCCACGCCCTCCTTGGTGGAGAGACCGTAGGCCGAGAGAAACACCTCCATCAGCCTCGGGTCTGACGAGCCACGCACCGCCCGCACCAGATCGGCGGCGCGAGCCGAGATGGCCCGGCGATCTCCGGCTGAAAGTCCGGTCGCCTCGGCCAGCCGCCTCACGGCCTCGTCCTCATCGGGCAGGTAATTGGCGCGGATCTGCTGGCGGATGGCGTCGAGCGGCATGGCGGTCCTATGGAACGAGCACTGAGAGCGGGCCGGCGGTCACCGGACCGAATGACGCACGCTAGCACAGGTGCGGATTTAGGTCGGTCCAAAGAAATCGACAAGGCAGATCGATCGATCTATCATTTGGCCGAGCGTCGCGGATCTGGACTGCAATTTTGATGACAGAAGACCAATTGGACCGCATCGACAGAAACATCCTGTCTGCACTGGCCAGCGATGGTCGTTTGTCCATGTCGGAACTGGCGACGAAGGTGGGCCTGTCGAAGACGCCGGTGCAGGCGCGCGTGAAGCGGCTGGAAAAGGATGGCTATATCCGCGGCTACCAGGCGATCATCGACCGCGAGCGCATGGGCGAAGGCCATGTCGCCTTCGTCCAGGTGAAATTGTCGGACACCCGCTCCGCCGCGCTTGACGCCTTCAATCGCGCCGTTCAGTCCGTGCCGGAGATCGAACAATGCCACATGATGGCATCGAGCTTCGACTATCTGCTGAAGGTCCGCACCCGGGACATCGCCGCCTATCGCCGGGTGCTCGGCGAGCGCATCTCGGCCCTGCCCCATGTCGCCCAGACATCGACCTTCGTGGCGATGGAGACGGTGAAGGATCGGTGACTTACTCGGCGAGCGTCTTCAGGAACGCCACCAGCGCCGCCCGCTCCCTGTCCGAAAGCTCGAGCGGATGGATTTCGGATACGCCTTCGACGCTCGGCGCCGCTTTGGCGTAATGTGCCACAACCTCATCGAGCGAGGAAAACTGCCCGGCATGCATGTAGGGTGGACGCGTGGCAGCGCCGCGCAACGACGGCGTCTTGTAGGCGCGGATCAGTTGCGGCGCGTCCTTGACCATGAAGCGCAGTTCGCCGCAGGCGCTGGCTTCGCCGTCGCGAAAAGCGCCCAGGCAGTTGAATGGATCGGCCTCCACCTGCCCCACCGCGTCGATGCGGCCGCGATCCAGCGGCAGATCCACGACAGGCGGCACGCCGGTGTTGTGAAAGCTGTTGTCGGTGAAGCGCGGACCATTGTGGCATGTCACGCAATTGGCCTTGCCGATGAACAGTTTCAGCCCCAGCATCTCCTGGATTGAAAAGGCATCGCCGCCCTTTGGCTCGGCTCCTGTGGCCAGATCGACGGCAAAACGGTCGAACCGTGTCTGCGGCGGCATGATCGACCGCTCGAAGGCGGCGATCGCCTTGCCGATGTTGGAAAAGACCCGGTTGACCGCATCGCGCTGCTGGTCGCTCATGCCGTTCCATGAAGCTCGCTCGGCATCGTTGCCCAATGGGCTGGCATTGGCCGGCACCGTCGAAAGATCCGGCAATGGTCCGAAGATACGCTCATAGCGGTCGCCGAAGCGGGCCTTGATGTAATGAGCGTAGGCCGCACGGTTTCCAGCATGCTCCAAAGGGTTTTCCAGCGGCGTCAATGCCTGGGCCCAAAGGCTGTCGCGCCGCCCGTCCCAGAAAAACCAGGGATTGTAGGCAACGCCGGCTAGCGCCATCGTGCGCCGGTTGGTGCGCCCGACTCCGACCGCTTGCGGCAGATCGTCCTGGAACTGCCGGTCGATCTTATGGCAGGTCGAGCAGGAAACATTGCCATCGCGGCTCATCCTGGCATCGAAGAACAGTGTCGAACCAAGGGCCGCGGCCGCGGGCACATCGGCGAAGCGGTTGGTGGTATCGGGCTTCAGCGACGGCAGCGTCGAGAGGGCAAGGGAGGCAATGGTCTTCTTCTCGGCATCGGAGAAGTCCGGCTTGCCGCAGCCGGCGAGGACGGCGGCCAGTGAGAGCACGAGAAAACCGGAAAGGCGAAGAAGACGCCTCATCGGCGACTCACAAGACCACGTTGAAGACGACCGTGTCGGAACCTGCGGTGGCGGAAATGGCGAAATGCAGCTGCCACCAGCCAGCCATAGTGAACTTCACGCCTTCGATGCGATACCGTCCGTCGCCCAGATAGTCGGTCGCCTGCGGGCTGGTCGGCAGGCCATGATTGTGCTGCGGCATGCCGCCCGATACCGCGATGGCCGCGCCCTCCACCGGATCTCCTGTGGTTGTCTTCAATGTCAGCAACCAGGATTCCAGCTCGCCCTGGCGGACGACGCCCCGCTCCGGTTCGAAACTCGCCATGAAGAGCCCATTGTCGGTCTTCTTCGACCGGGAAATGTCGGGACCCGCAAGCTGCGCCGTTTGCGGCGTGGTCAGGTAGACCACGGCAAGGATGCCGGCCAGCAACGCGGCCAGACCAAGACCCGCCAGAAGATAACGCCATAACGATGCCAAACCGGTTCCTCTTCTGCAGCTAACGTCGTGGCGGACACATAGCGTCCCGCCGGCCTGGGGAAAACGCATCTGGCGGAAAAATCAGCCGTTGCCAAGCATGGCGCTGCCAACGGCAAAAAGCTACAGCGGGATTTGCGCGGAGGAATATCCATGGCTGCAAACGGCGTTGCCTCGATCGGTGAATGCATGCTTGAACTTTCGGGCCAGGCCGGCCCGAATTGGCGCATGGGCTTTGCCGGAGACACGTTCAACACGCTGTGGGCGCTGCATGCACTAAGCGACGATCGGCCTGCGACCTACGTATCGGCCTTCGGCGATGACCCGTTCTCGCACGATCAGATCGGATTTTTCGCCCGGAACGGCATCGGCATCGGCGCCAGCCCGATTATCCCGGGCGCGCGTCCCGGCCTTTACGCCATCTCCCTGACTGGCGCCGAACGGTCCTTCACCTATTGGCGCGGAGACGCGGCGGCTCGGCAGCTTGCTTCCGACCCGGCCGCATTGGCAAAAAGCCTGCAGGGCCAAGCGCTTGTCTACTTTTCCGGAATCACTTTGGCAATTCTCGATGACACCGCTCGCAAAACCTTGCTGGCGACCGTCGCGATCGCGCGTGGCGCCGGCAGCCGGATCGCATTCGACCCCAATTACCGGCCTCGCCTCTGGCGCAATCGTGAGCAAGCGCAAGCCGCGATCCTCGAAGCGCTTGCCGTCACCGACATCGCGCTGCCGACCTTTCCCGACGAGCAGATGCTGTTTGGGGACACGACACCGGAGGCGACGGCGGAGCGGCTGGGACGAACCGTCGGCGAGATCGTCGTCAAGAATGGTGAGGAACCGGCGCTTGTCGTTTCAAACGGCGTGAGCGCGCGCGTGCCCGCTGTCCATGTCGCCGCCCCTGTCGACACGACGGGCGCAGGCGATTCCTTCAATGGCGGCTATCTCGCCGCCCGGCTTGTCGGTCACGCACCGGTTGAAGCCGCTGGACATGCGCACCGCGTCGCCGCCGCAGTGGTGCAGGTACGCGGCGCACTGGCGCCATTCGAGGTGCTGCGCAATGCGTTTGCAGGCTAGTTTGAAGAGGCCGGTTAAGGCAGCCTGAACCGATATTCCGTTACCTGATGATAGATCGCGCCAGGCCACAGCGTCGCCTGCGGGAAATACGGACGGTTGGGCGCATCCGGCCAGACCTGTGCTTCCAGGCAGAAACCGGAAAACGCGCCGTAGCGGCGCCCACCCAGCCCCAGGGAAACCGGCGCAACATACTGGCCGGTATAGAGCTGGACACCGGGCTCCGTGGTCCAGACCTCCATCTCGACGCCTGAGTTTGCCCCTTGCGCCCAGGCTGCCTGCCGGAGCGGGCCGCGCGTTGGGGCAAGGCAGAAATTCTGGTCGTAAGGGAGCTGTTCGCCTTCGTTTTCCATGCGTATCGGTCGGGCCTGGCGGAAGTCGAAGGCGGTGCCATCGACAGGCTTCACGGCGCCTGTCGGGATCATGTCGCCATCCACCGGCAGATAGGCGCCGGCATTCAGCATCAGCCGATGATCGAGGATGTCGCCGGCCCCGCCATCATCCAGGTTGAAATAGGAGTGCTGGGCGAGGTTGCACAGCGTCGGCTCCTCACAGGTCGCCGTCAGCTCGACGCTGAGGGTTCCCGGGATCTTCAACCGATAGGTGCAGGTCACCTCGAGCGCGCCCGGAAATCCCATCGTGCCGTCGGGGTCATGCAATGTCAGCGTGACAAAATCCCGGCCATGCAGCGAAACCGCCCAGGCCCGGCGGGAATAGCCCTGCGAACCGCCATGCAGCGTATGCTTGTCGAGGAAATTGCGTTCGGTCTGGTAGCGATTGCCGGCGATGGTGAACCGGCCATCACGGATGCGGTTGGCGAAGCGCCCGACAACCGCTCCGAAGAAGGCCGTGTCCGTTTCATAAGCCTGGAAACGGTCGTAGCCGAGCACCAGCGGCGCATCATGGCCGGTCAGGCGCAGATCCTGGATGATCGCGCCCAGCCCGATGATGCTGGCGGTGAGGCCACCGCCCTTGATGGTGAAGCGGCGGACGTCCTCGCCCGCCTGCGTCGTTCCAAAAACCTCGCCGTCCTTCATTGCCATGCCCGCAAACGCCAGTCGTTGATCGATGCTTGCCTGACCTTGCGGACCGGCTTGGAGAATCAGAGGCCGAGGCCGCCGATGCAAACATACTTGGTGTCGAGATAATCCTCGATACCCTGATGTCCGCCTTCCTTGCCGAGACCCGATTCCTTGACGCCGCCGAACGGCGCCTCCGGCGTGGTGATGAGCCCTTCATTGACGCCGACCATGCCGTATTTCAAACCTTCCATGACGCGGAAGGCCCGGCCAAGGTCGCCGGTATAGAAATAGCAGGCGAGACCGAATTCGGTGTCGTTGGCGAGCGCAATGGCCTCTTCCTCGGTCTCGAACTTGAACACGGGAGCCACCGGGCCAAAGATCTCTTCTTTCATGAAGCGCATCTTGGGCGTTGCATTGGCAATGACCGTCGGCTGGAAGAACGAGCCGCCCAGCGCATGGCGCTTGCCGCCGGCGACGACCTTGCCGCCCTTGGCGGTGGCGTCGGCGATCAGTTCCTCGACCTTCTCGACTGCCTTCTCGTCGATCAGCGGTCCCTGCTGTACGCCGTCCTCGAGGCCCGAACCGACCTTCAGCCCGTTGCTGGCAGCCGCAAGCTTGTCGACGAACTTGTCGTAGACACCAGCCTGAACCAGGAAGCGGTTGGTGCAAACGCAGGTCTGGCCGGAGTTGCGGTACTTTGCAGTGATGGCGCCGGCCACGGCACGATCCAGGTCAGCGTCGTCGAAGACAATGAATGGCGCGTTGCCGCCGAGTTCCATCGAGACTTTCTTGACGGTGACGGACGACTTCTGGATGAGGATCTTGCCGACTTCGGTCGAGCCGGTGAAGGTGATCTTCGACACAAGAGGATTGGAGCAGATCTCGTCGCCGATCTCGCCGGCGGCACCGGTCAGGATGTTGATCACGCCCTTCGGGAAGCCGACTTCCTCGGCAAGCGCGCCCCAGGCGAGGCCGGAATAAGGCGTCTGTGAGGCCGGCTTGACCACGGCGGTGCAGCCGGCGGCCAGCGCCGGGCCGAGCTTGCGGGCCAGCATCGAGGACGGGAAATTCCATGGCGTGATGGCGGCGATGACGCCAACCGGCTCCTTGGTCACCAGGATGCGGCGGTCGGCCCATGGCGACGGAACGACGTCACCATAGGTGCGGCGACCCTCTTCGGCGAACCACAGGATGTAGGCCGCGGCCGAGCCGATCTCACCCTTCGATTCAAACAGCGACTTGCCCTGCTCGATGGTCAGGAGTTCGGCCAGCACATCCTGATTGTCCATGATCGCATCATGCAGCTTGCGCAGCAGCTTCGAGCGGTCGAGCGCGGTGGTCTTGCGCCACGACTTGAAGGCAGCGTCGGCGGCTTCGATGGCGCGGCGGGTCTCGGCCTTGCCCGACTTCGGCACGGTGCCGATCTTGAGACCGGTTGCCGGATTGTTGACGTCGACGGTCTGGCCGCTGTCGGCCTGCACCCACTCGCCGTTGATGAGATTGGCCTGCCGCATGAAATGGCTGGTTTTCTGAAGCATGGTCTAGCCTCCGTTCGGCGCACTGACGGGCCGGTCTGTGGATTTCTTTTGAACGTCCCTGACAGCATTGCTGCCCCGTCAGGACGTGAGCCACTGCTCTTTACCTAGGGCAAGCCCGGCAAGCAATTGCAAGATGGCATATAGGCTTTGGGCCAGGGAATGACTACCCGAACACATATCCGGCAACCGCCAGCCAGAGGGCGGTGGTGACGGCGGCGCAAACGGTGGCGATGGTCATCTGGTTCGACGCCAGTGCCTGGCCTGTGTTGAACTGCACGGCAATGAGATAGGAATTGATGCCCGACGGCAGTGCCGCCACCACGACCGCCACCTTGGCCGTCAGCTGCGGCAGGCCGAACAACCAGACAAGGCCGAGAACCAGCGCCGGCATCAGGAACAGTTTCAGCACTGAGAGCACCAGCGCCGGCCGGATGTTACCGGAAATGCCGAAACGGCGCAGGCTGAGCCCCATCGCGAACAGCGCCACCGGACCGGCGGTACTGGCGAGCGCGTCGACCAACCGCGAGACAAGCCCCGGCACCGGCACTCCGCTGATGCGCCATGCAAGGCCGGCCAGGATGCCGACGATCAGCGGATTGACGAGCAATTTCCGCAGGAAACTCCTGGCGACGCGCAGAGGATGCATCGGCTCATTGCCATCACGGCCAAACATCTCGAACAGGACAATCGAGGCCATCATCATGACCGGAAGATGCACGGACACCAGCAGCGATAGCACCTCGAACCCGTTCGGCCCGAATATGCCAAGGATGAACGGAGCGCCGAGCAGGACAATGTTGGAATAGGACGAGGACACGCCGCCAACGATCCCGGCGCGCGCGTCGCGTCCAAAGATCCGCGTAGTGACCAGATGCCCGGCGGCCCATGTGAGCGCGACCGCGATGAAATAGGCTGACCACAGCGCCCACGGCGCCACGCCATGGAAATCGGCGTCGACCATGGTCTGGAACAGCAGCAGCGGCATCGCCACGCTGACGGCGAAGTCGGAGATCCCCTCGCCGCTTGCGGGCTTCAGATAGCCGGAGAGCCCGGCTAGATAGCCGAGCGCGACAAGGCTGAAGACGAAAAGGACTGTTTCAGTCAGCGGGGACATTTCCCCGGTGATAGGCGAGCCCTGATTGCAGCGCAATCGCCCCGCGCCTTGAAACGATCAGGTCGTGAAGCATCGTCCCAGTTGCACGCGCACCACGCTCAAGCTTCACGCGGCCGTGCCTTGTCTTTCGGCAAACTTTACGGTCCCTATATACCGGTCGTCGGCGCCCGCCTGCTGGCGACCTTAAAAGGATAGTTGATGATTCGATTTGCCCTGGCGTTGTTCCTGCTTGTCATTCCCGCTTCTGCTCATGCGACCGACGCCGGCTGGGCGCTGCTGCGTGATGGCGGACATGTCGTGCTGCTTCGTCATGCGATGGTCACCGGCACCACCGATCCGGCGAATTTCGACATCGCCAACTGTTCCTCCCAGATCAATCTGTCGGCGCGCGGCAAACAGCAGGCGAGCAAGATCGGCGCATTGTTCGCCGCCCGCGCTGCACCCGTCTCCCGCGTGTTGTCCAGCCGCTATTGCCGGTGCCTCGACACCGCCCGCATCGCCTTCGAGTCCGAGCCGGAACTCTTTGCACCGCTCGACCTGCTGCCGACCGACGAGACCGCGAAGGCGGCGCAGATCGCTGCTATCATGAAGGAGATCCGCGCCTATTCCGGCTCCGACAATCTGGTCATGGTCACGCATCTGGAAGACATCGTGGCGCTCACCGGCATCTCGCCGCGCGAAGGCGAAGCGGTGGTCGTCGAGCCGCGGGGCGAGGGCTTGCGCGTGCTCGGTCGCGTGACATTTTGACGACGTCTGCAGCGAACATCCGCAGGCCACGCCATCATTTTGGCCGATTGCCCCCTTGTATCCCGTCCGCGCGCGGTGCATTCGGCCTTTTCCTGCCCGGAAAAACCGATTAGACAGCGCGCAACCACATGCGGACAGATTCCGCCCGCAAATGAAGGAAAAGCCCTTGTCCACCACGTTCGACAAAGTCGCCAAGATCATTGCCGACACCAGCGAGATCGATATCGACACCATCACGCCAGAGAGCCACACCATCGACGATCTCGGCATCGACAGCCTCGACTTCCTCGACATCGTCTTTGCCATCGACAAGGAATTCGGCATCAAGGTGCCGCTGGAAAAGTGGACCCAGGAAGTCAATGACGGCAAGGCGTCGACCGACGACTATTTCGTCATGAAGAACCTGTGCGCCAAGATTGACGCGCTGGTCGCGGCCAAGACTGCCTGATGTGGTGGAAGCCGCGCGACCTTGACGCGCCTTGCAGCCTGACCCACAACAGCCGCCCATGAGCACTCACGACGTCGTCATCACCGGCATTGGCCTTGTCTCCTCTCTGGGAGAGGGTCCTGATGCGCACTGGCGGAAACTCGCCCAGCCAGGTTTGGGCCCCGTGCTCGAATCCGGGCGGTTCGCGCCTTACACCGTCCATCCGCTGCCCGAGATCGACTGGAACCTGCAGATCGCCAAGCGTGGCGACCAGCGGCAGATGGAAACCTGGCAGCGGCTCGGTACCTATACCGCCGGCCTCGCGCTGGACGATGCCGGCATCAAGGGCAATGACGAGCTTTGCGCGACCATGGACATGGTCGTGGCCGCCGGCGGCGGCGAGCGCGACGAGGCGGTCGACGCCGATATCATGGCCGCTTCGGAAAGCCGCAACGACCGCGACGTGCTGCTCAACGAGAAACTGACCACCGAACTGCGGCCGACCCTGTTCCTGGCCCAGCTTTCCAATCTGCTCGCCGGTAACATCTCCATCGTCCACAAGGTGACAGGTTCGTCGCGCACCTTCATGGGTGAGGAAGGTGCGGGCGTCTCTGCCGTCGAGACGGCCGCCGCGCGCATCCGCTCCGGCCAGTCGACGCATATCCTGGTCGGCGGCGCCTTCCAGACAGAACATTCCGACATGCTGCTCGGCTATGAGCTGGCCGGCTATCTGCATCGCGGCCCATGGAAGCCGGTCTGGCAAAGACAGGGTGCGGAAGGTGGTGGCGTGGTGTCGGGATCCGGCGGCGCCTTCCTGGTGCTGGAGCAGCGCGAACACGCGATAGGCCGTGGGCGGAAAATCTATGCCGAGCTGGGGGCGGTCGTTTCCGGCCGCGCCAGGCGGCGACGGGGCGAACTCGACGCGGAGATTGCAGCACTGCTCAGCCGAGCCGCGTTGCCGAACGGCAATTTGCTGACGATATCGGGTGCATCGGGCGCCCACGCGGCAACCGCCGCCGAGAAAGCAGCGCTCGACGCCGATCCGGCGATCACGACGCGTGGCTTCTCGACGCTGACCGGACACATGAAGGAAGCGCAGTTTCCGTTCGCTGTGGCGCTGGCGGCACTCGCCGTCGACCGCAAGGCCGCCTACCCTGTCTTTGATGCCGCGGCCGAGAAGCCGTTCGAAGGCGTTCCTAAAAGCGCCCTTGCAACGGCGATCGGCTATCACCAATTCGAGGGCATGGCGCTGGTCAACGCCGCGTAAGCGGTCTTTGAACTTTCATGTCGCAACGACAAACGGTCGAGGGCTACCGCATGGCCAAACTGAATGATCACATGGGCAGGCCGATCGTCGCCGTCACCGGCATCGGTGTTGTCACCTCGCTTGGCGTCGGCAAGACCGACAACTGGGCGGCGCTGACATCAGGCAAATCCGGCATCCATCCGATCACCCGCTTTCCGGTCGACCACCTGAACACACGCATCTCCGGTATGGTCGATTTCCTGGCATCGAGTTCGAAGGGCGCCAGCCCCCTCACCTACGAGCTGGCCGAAATCGCCGCGCGCGAGGCTGTCGTGGAATCCGGCCTCGACTCCGGCAATTTCGGTGGTCCGCTCTTCCTCGCCTCGCCGCCGGTCGAGCTCGACTGGCACGAACGCTTCTCCCTCTACAATTCCGACAGCCAGGACTCTGGCGCCGAAAGGCTGCTGCGGGTGGCGCGCGGGCTGAAGGAACTCGACATCTTCGAGACCACCCAGTTCGGCACGATCGCCGACCGCCTCGCAGACCGTTTCGGCACGCGCGGACTGCCGATCACACTGTCGACCGCCTGCGCCTCCGGCGCCACCGCGATCCAGCTCGGCGTCGAGGCGATCCGGCGCGGCGAATGCGACCGGGCGCTGTCGATCGGCGCCGACGGCTCGGCAACCGCCGAGGCGCTGATCCGCTTCTCGCTGTTGTCCGCGTTGTCGACCCACAACGACAATCCCGAGAAGGCGTCCAAACCCTTCTCCAAGGACCGCGACGGCTTCGTGCTGGCCGAAGGCTCCGGTGCTCTCGTGCTGGAATCGCTGGAAGCAGCACTTGCGCGTGGCGCGACCGTTCTTGGCATCCTCAGCGGTTGCGGCGAGAAGGCCGACGATTTCCATCGCACCCGTTCGAAGCCGGACGGTTCGCCGGCGATCGCCGCGGTTCGCGCTGCCCTTGCCGATGCGGGCCTGAGCGAAGACGAGATCGACTACGTCAACGCCCACGGCACCTCGACGCCGGAAAACGACAAGATGGAACATCTGTCGCTGTCGACGGTGTTTGGCGAACGCATCGGCTCAATGCCGATCTCCTCGAACAAGTCGATGATCGGCCACACACTATCGGCGGCTGGCGCTGTGGAAGCCGCGTTCTCGCTGATGACGATGCGCGAAAGCGTCATTCCGCCCACCATCAACTACGACAATCCCGATCCCGCGATCGTGCTTGACGTGGTGCCCAACAAGAAGCGCAACGCCGAGGTCCGCAGCGTGCTTTCGAACTCCTTCGGCTTCGGCGGCCAGAACACTTGCCTTGTCATGGCGCGGGAACCGGTCTAAGCGAGCCCTTCCGCTCAACAGAACCGACAGGCTCCATGCGCGCACTGCAACTTATCGAGGATCGCCGTCTTGAAACGGTGGACCTGCCGCCTCCCCCGCCGCCGTCGCTCGGCGAAGTGACGCTACGCATCAAGGCGGTGGCGCTCAACCACATCGACGTATGGGGCTGGCGTGGGATGGCCTTCGCCAAGCGCAAGCTGCCGCTGGTCGTCGGCGCCGAAGCCTCCGGCGAAGTCGAAGCGGTCGGTCCCGGCGTTTCCAATCTCGTCCCCGGCCAACTTGTGTCGATCTACGGCGCGCGCACCTGCGGACTTTGCCGTGCCTGCCGTGAAGGCCGCGACAATCTTTGCGAGCACGTCTCCGGCGTGCACGGCTTCCATCTCGATGGTTTTGCCCAGGAGAAGATCAACCTTCCCGCGCGCCTGCTGGTGCCCGCCCCCCCTGGCGTGACGGATATCGGCGCTGCCGTGGCGCCCGTGACCTTCGGCACGGTCGAACACATGCTGTTCGACAATGCCAGGCTTCAGCCCGGTGAGACGATCCTCGTCCACGCAGGCGGCTCCGGCATCGGCTCCGCCGCGATCCAGCTGGCGAAGAGGATGGGCTGCATCATCATCACCACGGTTGGTTCGAACGACAAGATCGACAAGGCCAAAGCGCTCGGCGCCGAACATGTCATCAATTACCGCGAGGACCGCTTCGAAGGCGTCGTGCGCAAGTTGACGAAGAAAAAGGGCGTCGATGTCGTGTTCGAGCATGTCGGCGCCGACACCTTTGCCGCCTCGATGCTGTGCCTGAAGCGCGGCGGGCGACTGGTGACCTGCGGCTCGACCTCGGGTGTCTCAACGCAGATCAACCTGATGCAGCTGTTCCAGCAGCAGTTGAAGCTGCTGGGATCCTTTGGCTGCCGCATGGAGAACATGGCCAATGCCATGCAGAAAATGGCGGCGGGCATCGTTGCCCCGGTCATCGACACCGAAGTCGGCTTCGATGACATCGACACGGCTCTGAAGCGCATGGAAGGCCGCGACGTGTTCGGCAAAATCATCCTGCGCGTCTAGGTTCTGTCTTGGCCAACATGTTCAAGAAGGCCCGCCGCGACCTGGCGTTTCGCTATGGCAGGCAGCTGCGCCAGCTCAACTACTGGCTGGTTGCGCGCGCCGCGATGCTGATCATCGGTGTGCTGCGCCTGCTGCCTGCCGACAGCGCGCTCAACTTTGCCGACCGTGTCGCCCGGCGCATCGGGCCGTGGGTGGGCCGCCATGACGTCGCCATCGACAATCTGCGCAAGGCCTATCCCGAAAAGAGCGACAGCGAGATCCAGGCCATCGCTTCCGACATGTGGGGCAACATGGCCCGCCTTGCAGCGGAATACATCTTTCTCGACGCTCTCTTCGACTATGACCCGGCCGCGACGAAGCCGGGCCGTGTCGAGGTCAAGGGTATCGAGCATTTCGTCGAGATTGCCGGCGAGCAGAAGCCGCATATCGTCTTCACCGGGCATCTCGGCAATTTCGAACTGCTGCCAGTGGCCGCCGCCACCTTCGGCATGAACATCACGGCGCTGTTTCGACCACCCAACAACCCCTACCTCGCCGATTACATCCTCTCGACACGCCGCTCGACGATGGGATCGCTGCTGCCGTCCTCGACCGGCGCCTCCTTCGCGCTGGCGGGTGTGCTGGAGAACGGCGGCAATATCGGCGTCCTCGTCGACCAGAAGTTCTCGAACGGTCTCGACACGACATTCTTCGGCCGCCCCTGTCAGAGCAATCGCGTTCTGGCCACCCTTGCCCGCCACTACGAATGTGATGTCTACCCGGCCCGCTGCGTGAGATTACCCGGCAATCGTTTCAGGCTCGAGATCGAGGACAAGCTGAGCCTGCCGCGTACCGCCGGCGGCAGCGTCGACGTGCACGCCACCACCCAGTTGCTCAACGACGTGGTTGAGCGGTGGGTGCGTGAAGATCCCGGCCAGTGGATGTGGTTTCACAAAAGGTGGGAGATGAGTGGCCGGCGCAAGCGGCGGGAACAGGCCGAGACAGCGAGCTGACGCCTGGCCGGCAAGGGTTTGAGAACAACCGGTTAATCCAGATCCTGAGATCACGCTCCGCCACGCCGCGCCGCGACATACGCATCAAAAGCAAAAGCCGCGGAGAGAGCAACTCCGCGGCTTTTCGCGTTGATGGTCTTCAGATTGCCGAAACCATCATCATCCGGCAAATGGCAGGATAAAGTTTGGCCGATAGGTGTCCATCGTGGCGCCGTTACGATCTTCATCAATCAACGTGTCCGAACCGAAGCTTGCGCGCAGCCCGATCACATATTTGTGGACGTTAATGCTTCCGCTGCTGCCGCTAAAGGTTTCATGATCCAACTGGTAGCGTCCAAACACTGAAAACGGCGTCCCGGAAAACCTGTACATGGCTTGCAGCGCGCCAGTGACGGTATTGAGATGGCTGCCAAAACCCGAGAGCTGAGAAAACCCGAGTTCTCCATCGAAGCGAAGATTGTCCCGTGCAAAATATCGCACCACGCCCCGGCCGCCCCAGTCATCGTAATGGTCGGACGAACCGTTAGCCCGCAACTGGCCGTAGTAGACCTGGCCATAGAGCGTCACATTGCCCATATAGACTTGGGCTTCCGGTCCGACGGTGAAATTATAGATACTCTGGCCGCCGATTCCGTCGCCGCCATATCCGGTGATCGTCGCGAAACCGCCCAGCGCATAGGCGCTCGGATCACGCCAGTAGGCATGAACGGCGCCGCCGTAGCCGTAAAGATTTTGGCCCTGGAGCCAGAGGGAATCGACCATGGCATCGGTCTGAATATTCCAGCGGGCATCGATCGGGAAATTGACGCGACCTGTTCCGCCCGCTGTTGTCGCCGTCGCATGGTCGCCCGGAACGGTAAGATACAAACCGCCAAGATAGGCCTCGACATAGCCGGAAATGTGAGGAGCGGCGATGGTCTGATCCATGACGACCGCATCAGCGGCGAAAGCCGAGGTGGCCGTTGCCGCAATGGCCGCGCTTATAAGCAGTCTGTACATTAGAATCCCCTCCGTTGCCTGTCCGGGATTTACCACCAACACGTGTTCAAGCAAGCCATCTGGGGGATCGGGCAAGGCGAAGCGTTGTTGTTTTCAGTACCATTGGGATATTCCTGCAACATTTCGGGCATCGGCAGACCCGAAACGGCACAGTGGCGGAGCCCAAGTCTCCGGCTGTTTTGGTTCGTATTGAGGATCAGCGTATTGCCGCAACCGGCCAACAAATCAAAACGCCGCGAAGACCCCTCTTCGCGGCGTTTTGCATCCCCCGGCTAAGGCCGTCGTCCCCCGGCACATGTTGGATTGGAGTGTGGCCGATACGTGCGCGTCAAAGCAAGCATCAACAGCTTCAAACACGGCGCAGGGAGCCTTGTTTTCGGTACCATTGCGCTATTCCTGCAACATCTCGACCCTCGATACAGTCGAATGGGGACAGCAACGGTGCCTTCAGCCCTGAGTAAGGCAGCGGATTTTGGCCGCCCTAGTTTGTGATGAGTATCCGTGTATTGCCGAAGCCGGCTTCCCGAACCATCGAATAGAAGGTCGCGGCATTGGCCGTCTGCAGCCGCACGCAGCCATGCGATGCCGGATGCCCCAGCTGCCTGACCGCACCGGTGCCGTGAATGGCGTAGCCACCGTGGAAGAACACGGAATATGGCATCGGCGACATCTCGTATTTACGCGAGTACCACATCCGCTCCGTCCGTTGCGGCCGATACGTGCCGCGGGGCGTGAAGTATCCCTTGCGGGCGGTGGAAACGTTCCAGCGATACAGTACCTCGCCATACCTGCTCACAGTCATCGTCTGTGATGACACATCGATGTTTGCAACCAGGCTGGCGGCCCAGCCTTGAACCGACGAGCCGAACAGCATCGCGACAAGCATTGCCGCCATGAGAACTGTCTTCTTCATGCGATCAAACCCCTTTGATTGCCCCTGCCTGCATGTTTTCACGTCGTTTTTCATTTTTTAAGAGGCAGATACGTGAACTAGCACACACTTCTTGACGAATTGGCCAATCCGAAGCGGCGAATTTGAACGATTTTCCCGCGATAGTTGCCGCAACGACACGTTGCACGGACGTTGTCCGAAGCGGGCTTGCAAAACCATGATTATCCCTGCTCAATCCTCCAGATGAACAAACGACTCCTCAAGGCGGTGGATGACCGCGTCGATGACCTGGTCTCGATGACCGCCGACCTGATCCGGTTTCCAACCATCAATCCGCCCGGCGAAGCCTATCGCCCATGCGCGGAATACATCGGTGCGCGCCTGAAAAAGCGTGGGTTCGAAACCAAATTCATCCGCGCCGAAGGCACGCCTGGCGACACCGACCGTTATCCGCGCGTCAATGTGGTTGCCCGTTTCGACGGTCGGTCACCGGGCGCCTGCGTCCATTTCAACTCGCATATCGACGTGGTTGAAGCCGGCGAAGGCTGGACCGTCGACCCCTTTGCCGGCGTCGTCAGGGACGGCAGGATCTATGGCCGCGGCGCCTGCGACATGAAAGGCGGCCTTGCCGCCTCGATCATCGCCGCTGAAGCGTTCATGGAGGTCTTTCCCGATTTTCCCGGCGCCATCGAGATTTCCGGCACGGTCGACGAGGAGTCCGGCGGTTTCGGCGGTGTCGCCCATCTGGCAAAGCTCGGCTATTTCTCCGCCCCCAAGGTTGACCACGTCATTATTCCCGAGCCACTCAACAAGGACCGGATCTGCCTTGGCCATCGCGGCGTCTGGTGGGCGGAGATCGAGACCAAGGGCGAGATCGCCCATGGCTCCATGCCGTTCCTTGGCGACAATGCGGTGCGCCATATGGGCGCGGTGCTGCAGGCTTTCGAGGATGAACTGTTCCCTGCGCTCGATCGCAAGATGACGCGCATGCCCGTCGTGCCCGAAGGCGCCAGGCGTTCGACCATGAACATAAATTCCATCCATGGCGGCCAGACCGAGGATTTCCGCCCCGGCCTGCCGTCGCCCAACGTGCCCGATGCCTGCCGGCTGACCATCGATCGCCGCTTCCTGCTCGAGGAGGACCTGGGCACGGTCAAGAGCGAGGTAACGGATATACTCGACCGGCTGAAACGCGAGCGCAGGAAGTTCGACTACGAGATCCGCGACATCATGGAAGTGCTGCCGCTGATGACCGAGCGCGATGCGCCGGTTGTAAAGGCGGTGGCGCAAGGCATCATGGAGATATTCGATCGCGAGCCCGATTATGTGATTTCGCCCGGCACCTACGACCAGAAGCACATCGCCCGCATCGGACATATCTACGACTGCATCGCCTACGGTCCGGGCATTCTCGATCTCGCCCACAGGCCGGACGAATGGGTGGGCATCAACGACATGGTGGAATCGGCAAAGGTGATGGCGATCGGCCTCAACGTGCTGCTGCGGGGCAAGATCGCGGGATGATCCGGGCGACGGCCCGGCCGCCGGCGGAAAAAACATTCTTCCGTGCGATGCCGGACAGTACGAAACGCGATTTACTCCGCTGAAAAATCACGCTTCTATCCGCCGGGTTCGAGCCTATGGGGAGTTGCACGATGAAATTGTGGAAGATCATTCTGGCCGCCGCCGCCCTGTCCCTTGCCGCCGGAACATCCGCGTTCGCCGCGCGGACCGATCTGGTCATCGGCATTCCGCTCGAACCCCCGCATCTCGACCCGACAGCCGGTGCAGCCGCAGCGATCAAGGAAGTTCTCTATGCCAATGTTTTCGAGGGCCTGACCCGCATCGGTCCAAACAGCGAAGTGCTGCCGGATCTGGCCGAAAGCTGGACCATTTCCGATGACGGCAAGGTCTATACCTTCAAGCTTCACACCGGCGTGAAATTCCATGATGGCGCAGACTTCAGCGCCGATGACGTGAAATTCTCGCTCGACCGTGCTCGCGCCGACAATTCGGTCAATGCGCAAAAGGGCCTGTTCGCCGCCATCGACACGGTCGAGGTGGTTGATCCCGCGACTGTGAAGGTCACGCTCAAGCACCCGCAAGGCTCCTTCCTCTACAATATGGGCTGGGGCGACGCGGTGATGGTGTCGCCGAAATCAGCGGATACCAACAAGGAAAAGCCCATCGGTACCGGCCCGTTCAAGTTCCAGAACTGGGTCAAGGGGTCCTCGATCACGCTGGTCAAGTCCGACCATTACTGGGGCGCTCCGGTGTTCCTCGACAAGGTCGAGTTCCGCATCGTCCCGGATGCCGCCGCCTACGTGCCGGCACTGCTTTCCGGCGACATCCAGGCCTTCCCTTTCTTCGATCCCGATAGCGTTGCGCAGATCAAGGACGATCCGCGCTTCAAGGTGGTGGTCGGTGCGACAGAAGGCGAAACCATCCTGTCGATCAACAACAAGAAGCCGCCATTCGACAAGCTGCAGGTCAGGCAGGCGATCTCCTACGCGCTCGATCGCAAGGCGATCATCGACGGCGCCTCGGCCGGGCTCGGCCTGGCGATCGGCTCGCATATGTCGCCGACCAACAAATACTATGTCGACCTCACCGGCCGCTATCCGCACGATGTGGCCAAGGCCAAGGAACTGTTGAAGGAGGCAGGGCTGGAAAACGGCTTCAGCGCAACGCTGAAACTGCCACCGCCCTCCTACGCACGGCTTGGCGGTGAGATCATCGCCTCGGAGCTTCGTGACGTCGGCATCAACCTCGAGATCATCCCGGTGGAATGGGCGCAGTGGCTGGACCAGGTATTCACCAAGAAGGATTACGACCTGACGATCGTCTCGCACACCGAGCCCAACGACATCGATATCTATTCGCGCAAGGACTACTATTTCAATTACCAGAACCCGGCCTTCAACAAGGTTATCGCCGACCTGGACCTCACCTCCGATGAAGCCAAGCGCAAGGAGCTTTACGCGCAGGCTCAGAAGATCCTTGCGGATGACGCCGTGGTCGGCTTCCTCTACGAATTGCCGAAGGTCGGTGTCTGGGATGCCAAGCTTCAGGGACTCTGGGAAAACGCGCCGATCCAGGCCAATGACCTGACCAAGGTGAAGTGGGCGGATTGATTTCGCGCGCCCGCAAAATGCGCTGCCCCGGAACCGGAAACCACTTCCGGGGCAAATGGCAACGCCAATGACCTCCTACCTTCTCAAGCGCCTCGTCATCGCCGCGCTCACCTTGTTGCTGGCTTCCATCGTCGTCTTCGCCGTGCTGGAGATCCTGCCCGGCGACCCGGCGCGGCTGATGCTGGGCATGAATGCCAGCGCCGACCAGGTCGAACTGCTGCGCAACCAGATGGGCCTCAACGCGCCCCTCGTCCAGCGCTATCTGCACTGGGTCGGCGGGTTGCTGAGCCTGGATTTCGGCCGCTCCTACACCTATTCGGTGCCCGTCATCGATCTCGTGCGCGAGCGGCTCGTCGTCTCGCTGCCGCTGGCGCTGATCGCCTTGGCACTCTCTACCGTCATCGCCATTCCCGTCGGCCTTTTCTCCGCCGGGCGGCGTGGCCGGGTCAGTGACACGATAACCATGGGCGCCGCACAGCTTGGCGTCGCCGTGCCGAACTTCTGGTTCGCACTGATGCTGATCTATCTTTTCGCCGTCTGGCTGCGGCTGGTGCCGGCAGGCGGCTTTCCCGGTTGGAGCGCCGGAGCATGGCCGGCGCTGAAAGCCCTGCTCCTGCCGGCAATCGCTCTGGCGCTGCCGCAGGCGGCGATCCTGGCCCGGGTGACCCGCTCGGCACTGATCGAGGTGCTGAACGAGGATTATATCCGCACCGCCCGCGCCAAGGGCCTGCCCTACCGAGCCGTCCTGTGGCGCCACGCACTGCGCAACGCAATGATCCCCGTGCTGACCATCCTCGGCCTGCAGTTCGCCTTCCTGCTTGCCGGCACCATCATCATCGAGAACGTGTTTTACCTGCCCGGCCTCGGCCGGCTGGTGTTCCAGGCGATCACCCAACGCGACCTGATCGTGGTCGAAAGCGTCGTCATGCTGCTGGTCACGGCGGTCATCGCCGTCAACCTGCTCGTGGACCTATCCTATGCGGTCGTCGATCCGCGACTGAGAAGCCGGCAATGACGCTACACATCGACATCCCCGAGGAGACATTCACCGGCATCCTGGCGAAGGCCTTCAGGAATACCGCGTTCGTTGCCGGCTTCGTCGTCACCCTGCTGATCCTGACGCTGGCTGTCGTCTCCTACATCTGGACGCCCTACGACGTCACCAGGCTGATTATCTCCGACAAGACGCAGGCGCCTTCACTCGCGCACTGGTTCGGCACAGACCATTTCGGCCGTGACATCCTGTCGATGGTTATGGTCGGTGCCCGCAACTCGATCGCCGTGGCGCTGGTCGCGGTCGGCATCGGCATGGGCATTGGCGTGCCGCTCGGCGCCTTCGCGGCCGCGCGCGGCGGTCTCGTCGACGAGATGCTGATGCGGGTCAACGACCTCGTCTTCGCATTCCCTGCCCTCCTCTCGGCGATCATGATCACCGCCATCTTCGGCCCGGGCGCGATCAATGCCATCATCGCCATCGGCATCTTCAACATTCCGGTGTTCGCGCGCGTAGCCCGCGCCGGAGCACTCGCGATCTGGCCGCGCGAATTCATCCTTGCCGCCCGGGCATCGGGCAAGGGCAAGGCATTGATCACCATCGAGCATGTACTGCCCAACATCGCCACGCTGCTGCTGGTACAGGGAACCATCCAGTTCGCACTGGGCATTCTCGCCGAGGCCGGGCTTTCTTACGTAGGGCTGGGTGCACAGCCGCCTATGCCGAGTTGGGGACGCATGCTGTTCGACGCGCAGACCCGCATGGTCATGGCGCCGTGGATGGCGATCTTTCCGGGCATGGCTATCGTCATCACCGTGCTTGGCCTGAACCTGCTCGGCGACGGCATCGCCGACATCATCGATCCGAAATCGCGGCGGCAGCGATGAGCCTGCTTGAAATCCAGGACCTCTCGCTGGCCATCGGCAACACGCCTATCCTGAAGGGTGTCGAACTTTCCGTGGCGCCCGGCGAAGTGATGGGCCTCGTCGGTGAATCCGGGTCCGGCAAATCGATGACCGCTCTGACGCTGATGCAGCTCTTGCCGCACGCCGCACGCACCTCGGGACGCATCAGCTTCGACGGCATCGACATACTCGCCGCGACCGAGGACCAGATGTGCGCGCTGCGCGGCGACGATATCGGCATGATCTTCCAGGAGCCGATGACAGCGCTCAATCCGGTCAAGACAATCGGCGAGCAGGTTGCCGAAGGCATTCGCTGGCACACCAAGGCAAGCCGCGCCAACGCCGAGGACCGCGCGAGAAAGATGCTGGACCGCGTCGGCTTGTCCGAAGCACAATTCCCGATGTCGCGCTATCCGCACGAACTGTCCGGCGGCCAGCGCCAGCGCGTCGTCATCGCCATCGCCTGCGCGCTGAAGCCCAAGCTGCTGATCGCGGACGAGCCGACCACGGCGCTGGATGTGGTTCTGCAGGCTCAGATCCTCGACCTTCTGCGCGACCTTGTCGCCGAAAGCCATATGGGGCTGCTGCTGATCTCGCATGACTTGGCCGTCGTGACCGAAATGGCGGATCGCATCACCATACTGCGTCGCGGGGAAGTGATGGAGGCCGGCGACACGGCGCGTACCCTGTCGGAACAGTTCCATCCCTACACGCGCCAGCTGGCGCAGGCCTCGATGCATGTGCCGGCGCGCGCCAGGCCGCACAATGCCGGGTCGACTACGCCTCTGCTTGAGGTCGAAGGCGTGACGCGGGATTATCCCGGCCGGCGCAAATCCCTGTTCGCGCGTGCGGCCGCCATACGCGCCGTCGACAATGTTTCCCTGTCGATAGCGCCGGGCCAGTCGGTTGCGTTGGTCGGGCGCTCCGGTTGCGGCAAGTCAACGCTGGCCCGCATGATCCTTGCTCTGGACCGGCCGACGTCAGGAACGATCCGCTTCAAAGGCCTGGGCATCACCGGCAAGAACGAGGCAGAGCTCAAGCCTGCCCGGCGCGACATGCAGGTGGTGTTCCAGGACCCTTACGGCTCCTTCGACCCGCGCCAGAAAGTCGAGAGACTTGTCGCCGAACCACTGCATGTCCTGGACAGGAAGCCGGCAAAGGCCGAACGCCGTGAGATGGTGGCGCACGCGCTGCATGAGGTCGGCCTCAATGTCTCCGACATGGACAAATATCCGCACGAATTTTCCGGCGGCCAGCGCCAGCGACTGTCGATCGCCCGCGCCATCATCACGCGCCCGAAACTTGTCGTCGCCGACGAGCCGGTCTCGGCGCTCGATGTCTCGATCCGCGCACAGATCCTCGACCTGTTCGCCGAACTCAACCAGAGGCTTGGCATTGCCTATCTGTTCATCACCCACGACCTGACCGTCGCCCGCGCCATCACCGACGAGGTGCTGGTGATGCATGACGGCAAGATCGTCGAGCGCGGCAAGACGGGCGAGGTGCTCGACCATCCACGGTCCGAGGCAGCACAGGCTCTGGTCGCCGCCGCCCCCGATTTGCACCGGGCGATTGCGCGCCGAATGCAGGAACAGGGCTGAGCGGGGCTATTCGTCGGGCCTTACAACATCGACCGGGCTGACCTCGAGCAGGTCAAGCGTGCGACGCAGGAGACGCACCTCGCTTTCCGCAAGCTGCGAATCCGCCTTGGCAATCTCTGCCATATGGCGGGCAAGCAGCTTACGCCTCTCGATGTCGAGGTCGCGAAACAGCGCGATGGCTTGCGAGCTGTTGGTCTCGTAGCCGAAATCGTTGAGATATTCGATGACGGCGTCGATGCTGGTTTCCGGAATGGCGAAAGCTTCCTTGCAGATGCGCCTGAATACAGCCATTTCGCTTTCGCTGACGGAGCCATCGGCAAGGATCATGCGGAACAGCATCAGCAATTCCGCCGACAGCACCGGATCGTCAGCCACCTTGCGCACGCCGGGGTCGCCGTCGAAGATCGAGCGTATCTGATCGAGCAATCCGGTAGCCATGAAGGTCCCTTTCCGATTCGTTCCAATAGGTAGCGCGGAATCGGCCTTGCGCAAACGGGGTCGGCGTGGTCGAACGCCTTCTGCCTTCAACGTCCGAACGCTCCCATCGATCCCATGTTCGATCTCGCCACCCAGACCGTCGTCATGCTCGCCTTCGCGGCCTTCGCCGCCGGCTTCGTCGATTCGATCGCCGGTGGCGGCGGCTTGATCACCGTGCCGGCGCTAATACTGGCCGGTTTCACCCCTGTCCAGGCGCTGGCGACCAACAAGCTGCAGGGCATGTTCGGCTCCGGCTCGGCGACAATCCACTACGCTTCGAAGGGCCATGTCGACCTGCGTCGGCAATTGCCGGCGGCTCTACTGGCCCTGATAGGAAGCGCGATCGGCGCGCTGCTTGCAACGATCGTGCCCGGCAATCTCCTGCGGGCCCTCCTGCCCATCGTCCTGATCGCCATAGCCATCTATTTCGCCTTCAAACCCAACATGAACGACGTCGATCGCGCCGAGCGGCTCTCGCCGCTCCTGTTCGGGCTGACGATCGTGCCGGCGGTCGGTTTCTATGATGGCCTGTTCGGCCCGGGGGCCGGCTCTTTCTACATGCTCGCATTCGTTGCACTCGCTGGTTATGGCGTGCTGAAAGCCACCGCGCACACCAAGCTGCTCAATTTCGCCTCCAACATCGGCGGCTTCATCGTTTTCGCGGCCTTTGGCGTTGTCTACTGGAAGATCGGCGTGATGATGGGCATCGCCCAGTTCCTCGGCGCCCGTCTCGGCGCAAGCCTGGCCATGCGCATTGGCGCCCGGCTGATCAAGCCGCTGCTGGTGATCGTGTGCCTGGCGCTCGCGGTAAAGCTGCTGGCTGATCCGGCCAACCCATTGCGCGCTCTGATTGCTGGTGTGTGAGTGCGCCCCTGATAGAATGTGGGCGTACGAATCATGTCAGTCGGCGGCCTGACATGAGTTGATGGGGATCAGTTTTCAATCCATGGCATTGTGCCGGCTTCACCGCCGGGCACTCCAAACTCAGGCAACTCGGAGCGCCCGGCCAAAAGCCGGGCGCTTTTGATTCTGGCCCATGGTCTGCTAGATTCCCTTCCGCATAAGGGTGGGCCATGCCGATCGAGTTGCAACGCCAGAAGGAACAGGACCGCTCCATCGCCGGCCGCTTCGAGATGCTGCGGCGTGTTCCTGACTCGAGACTTGCTGGCATCGTTACCGACATCTGCTTCTATCGCGAAACAGCGCCCGGCCATTTCCGCAACACCGAATACGCATCGTTGACGGTGCCGCTGGTGATCAGCTTTGCCGAGCCCTTCGCCATCGGGCTCGGCAGGAATCCCGGCGACAATGACCGCTTTGCCAGTTTTGCCGCCGGCCTCTACGCCGGACCGGTTGTGATCGAATCCTTCGGCGGCGCCTGCTGCGTCCAGGTCAATTTCACCCCACTCGGCGCGCGCCGTTTCTTCAGCCGGCCCATGAGCGAACTGACCGACAGCATGGTTGTGCTGGATGACGTGCTCGGCGCCGAAGGGGTGGCGCTGCGCGAAAGGCTTGGCAATACGCCGGACTGGATGGCGCGTTTCGATCTGGCCGAAGCCTTCGTCGCCAGTCGGCTAGCCAAAGCCGGGGAAGTGCAGGTCGAAATTGCCTGGGCCTATGACAGCATCATCGCGTCCGGTGGCCGCACGCGCATTTCATCGCTTGCCGACAGCCTTGGCTGGAGCCGCAAGCATCTTGCCGCCAGCTTTTCCAATACGATTGGTGTCGGCCCCAAGACACTGTCACGCATCGTCCGCTTCAACCGGGCGCTCGGTCTGTCGAGACAGCCGGCAAGCGACTGGGCGGATATCGCCGCTGATTGCGGCTATGCCGACCAGGCGCATCTCGTTCGCGAATTCCGCGACCTTGCAGGCGATACGCCAACCGCGCTCTCGGTTCCGGCATAGATCGGAATTGCCAGGTAACATTTCTTCAATACGCCGGAACGGCCGTCGCGCAGAATGGGTTATCAGCCAACCCATCTGAAGGAGGTGACCATGCCCGCAACCACCGAACCGCCCCGTCTCTACCCTGCCCTGCGCTACAGGAACGCGGCGAAGATGATCGATTGGCTCGGCGAAGCCTTCGGCTTCAGCGTCCGTGCCCGTTATGGCGAAGGCGACATCATACACCACGCCGAACTGGTCTTCGGCTCGTCGATCATCATGCTGGGCACGGTACGCGACGACGACTACGGCAAGATGGTCGGCGAGCCCGGCTCAGGCGGCGGCAAGTCGATCTACATTGCCGTCGAGGACGCCGACGCCGCCTATGCCCGGGCAAAGAAGGCCGGCGCCGTGATCATCCAGGAACTGATCGATCGCGACTATGGCAGCCGCGAATTCATCTGCCGCGACCCGGAAGGCAATGTCTGGTCCTTCGGCACTTACTGGCCAAAGGCAGGCGAAACGGCATAGGCCTTATCGCGCCAGGCCAAAGATCGCGTCGCAGTCGAGATGGGCTTCCAGCTCGGCTGCGATGTCGTCCAGCGCCCGTTCCACCTCGGCGCGGTAGTCGAGGCCGCCACCCTTGACGCCCAGGTTTTCGAGGAATTTGCCGCGAAAAGCGTCCGCGGAAAACAGCCCGTGCATATAGGTGCCCATCACCTTACCGTCGGCGGAAATCGCTCCGTCATCGACGCCGTTGATGACGGCGGATGGCCGAAGCGTGTCCGGACCGGTGGTGCGGCCGAGATGGATCTCGTAGCCTGCCAGCGGCAGGTCGAATGGCACCGAGCGCGCGCTGACATTTCGCACCGTCTTCTCCGGCTCCATCACCGTCTCGATGTCGAGCAGGCCGAGCCCTTCGGCTTCAGTGACATTGCCCTCGATGCGCTGCGGATCGCGCACGATCCGGCCCAGCATCTGGAAGCCGCCGCAGATACCGACGACATGGCCGCCGCGCTTGCGATGCGCCAGCAAATCACGATCCCAGCCGTTCTCGCGGAACTTCACGAGATCGCCGATCGTCGACTTGGAGCCGGGGATGACGACCAGCCCGGCATCTTCCGGCAGCGGCTTTCCGGGGGGCACGAAGACGACTTCGACCTGCGGCTCGGCCTTCAGCGGATCGAGATCGTCGAAATTGGCGATGCGGCCAAGCATCGGCACGGCCACCTTCAGCGCCCGCTTCTCGCCGGACGCCAGCCGTTCCAGCACCACGGAATCCTCCGATGGCAGCCGCGCGGCTGCTTTCAGCCAAGGCACAACACCGAAACAGCGCCAGTTGGTGAATGCGTCGATCGCCTTGATGCCGTCATCGAACAGCGAAACATCGCCCCGGAACTTGTTGATGAGGTAGCCGACGATCATGCGCCGGTCTTCTTCTGGCAGGATCAGATGCGTGCCGGCCACCGAGGCGATGACGCCACCGCGATCGATATCGCCGACCAGCACCACCGGCACATTGGCGCGTGTCGCAAAGCCCATATTGGCAATGTCGCGGCTGCGCAGGTTGATCTCGGCCGGCGAGCCTGCGCCCTCGACGATGACAAGGTCAGCGCCCTCCCCGACCTTCGCCCACGAGTCCAGCACGGCATCCATCAGCCGGCCCTTCAGCGCCTGATAATCGCGCGCCCGCGCCTCGCCGAACACCTTGCCCTGCACGATGACCTGCGCGCCGACATCGGTTTGCGGCTTGAGCAGCACCGGGTTCATGTGAACGGTCGGCGCGACGCCACAGGCGATGGCCTGCAGCCATTGCGCTCGGCCGATCTCACCGCCGCGATGGTTGTTGTCGCCGGGAATGTCGGCGACGGCGGCGTTGTTCGACATGTTCTGCGGCTTGAACGGCCGCACCGTCAGCCCGCGCTTTTTGGCGGCACGGCACAGGCCGGCGACCAGCACTGTCTTGCCGACATCGGAACCGGTGCCCTGCAGCATGATGGCTTTGGCCATTATGCTCTGCCCTGTGCGACGGTTCCTGTAATCGTCGATTTTGCCGCGAGCGGCCCACCGCGCCAGATATAGAGAGCCAGCAGCGGCTCCCGCCCGGTGCGCATGGCGTGGTTGACGTTCGAGGCGTGATGGATGACCTCTCCCGCATCGCGAGCGCGGAAGCCGCCGTCGCCCATGCGCCATTCTGTGCCGCCTGTCAGAGGAACATAGATCTCCTCGGCGACGTGATGATGGTCAGGATAGACGATATCAGGCCCCAGGATGAGCAGACCGGCGGCGACCGCGTCATTGGCGAAATGGCCGCGCATGCCCAGCACTTCCAGCCAGCCGTAATTGTCGATGAACGCCTTGCCGAAATCCGTCTCGCTATAGGTCTGGCCCCAGCGGAGATCACTGCGCCGGTCCGCCACAAATCGCACCAGCGGTTTCGCGTCCGGCGGCGCCAGTTCGACAGCGCGATCCAGATGGCTGAGACAGGCAAGCGGATGCGGCTCCAGCGCACGAGCCGGCATATCCCAGGCGATTCTCGTCACCGCATCGCGCACGAGCGTATTATCGACAGTCGCCAGATAACCGTGGAACGTTTCGAGCAGTTCGTTGAAATTTGTCGTCATGGTTCTCGTTCGCGCATCCATCCGCGCACAGCCGCTCCGCTCAAGGTCGGGTTGCGCGGCGGCATCATTGGTCTAGATTGGTGTCCGCGCAAAGCCAAAAACGACAGGCCAGCACAATGACTGGCCCCAGATCAGGGAGCACGCCATGGACGCCGCGGTCGATGCGAGCACCAGTCAGTTCGAACTCAATGAGCAGCAGCACGCCATCCAGGAGATGGCCGAGGCCTTCGCCGCCGACCGTGTCGCGCCCAACGCGCTCGACTGGGATCGCCGAAAACACTTTCCTGCCGATGTGATCCGCGAAACCGGGCCGCTCGGCCTCGGCGGCATCTATGTCCGCGACGATGTCGGTGGCTCGGCGCTTGGCCGGCTCGACGCCGTGTTGATCTTCGAGGCGCTTTCGCGCGCTGACCCGGCCTTTTCGTCCTTCATCTCGATCCACAACATGGTGGCATCGATGATCGATCGCTTCGGCAATGACGAACAGCGTCAGCGCTTCCTGCCCAAGCTGACTTCGATGGAATGGCTGGCGAGCTACTGCCTGACCGAGCCAGGCTCCGGCTCCGATGCCGCCGCGTTGAAGACGCGCGCGGTGAAGAGCGGCGGCGACTATGTGCTGAATGGCACCAAGCAGTTCATCTCCGGCGCTGGCGATAGCGATATCTATGCCGTCATGGTGCGCACCGGCGCCGACGGACCGAAGGGCATTTCCACCGTCCTGGTTCCCAGGGATGCGCCCGGCCTGTCCTTCGGCGCCAACGAACACAAGATGGGCTGGCACATGCAGTCGACCCGCCAGGTCATCTTCGAGGATTGCAAGGTGCCCGCTGAAAACCTGCTGTCGACCGAAGGCGCCGGCTTCAGCATCGCCATGGCGGGGTTGGATGGCGGTCGGTTGAACATTGCTGCCTGCTCTCTCGGCGGCGCGCAATCGGCGCTCGACAAGGCGCTGTCCTATACGGCGGAGCGGAAGGCTTTTGGCTCGAAGATCAACCAGTTCCAGGCGCTGCAGTTCAGGCTCGCCGACATGGAGACCGAGCTGCAGGCAGCGCGTATCTTCCTCTACGCCGCCGCCTCGAAGCTTGACCGCAAGGCGCCGGACGCGGCCAAATGGTCGGCGATGGCCAAGCGTTTTGTCACCGACACCGGCTTCAACGTCGCCAATGATGCGCTGCAGCTGCTCGGCGGCTACGGCTACCTGCACGACTACGGCATCGAGAAACTGGTGCGGGATCTGCGCGTCCACCAGATTCTCGAAGGCACCAACGAGATCATGCGCGTCATCATCGCGCGGGCGCTGATCGGCCGCTGAAATCACCAGATTCCGGGAGAGAGACAATGACCACCATCGCCTTCATCGGCCTAGGCAACATGGGCAATCCGATGGCCGCCAACCTCGTCAAGGCGGGGCATGCGGTGCACGGCTTCGACCTGATGCCGGAGAATTTGACGGTCGCGCGCGAGCATGGCGTCGTCGTCATGGCCAATGCGCCGGCCGCTGTGAAGGACGCCGATGTCGTCATCACCATGCTGCCGGCCGGCAAGCATGTGCTTTCGGTCTATGAGGATATCGCACCCAAGGCGAAAAAGGGCGCGCTGTTCATCGACTCGTCGACCATCGATGTGGAATCGGCGCGCAAGGCGCATATCGTCGCCAACAAGCATGGCTTGCTCTCGATCGACGCCCCGGTTTCAGGCGGCACCGGCGGCGCCACCGCCGGCACGCTGACGTTCATGGCCGGCGGCTCGAAGGAGGCGTTCGCCAAGGCCGAGCCGATCCTCAAGCCGATGGCCGGCCGCATCGTGCATTGCGGCAACGACGGCGCCGGCCAGGCGGCCAAAATCTGCAACAACATGATCCTCGGCATTTCGATGATCGGCGTCGCCGAAGCCTTCGTGCTGGCCGAAAAACTCGGCCTCTCGCATCAGGCCCTGTTCGACGTCGCCTCGACATCCTCCGGCCAATGCTGGTCGCTGACAACCTATTGCCCGGTGCCCGGCCCGGTGCCGACCTCGCCAGCCAACAAGGAATACAGGCCGGGCTTTGCCGCGGCCTTGATGCTGAAGGATTTGAAGCTGGCGCAGGAAGCGGCGCAGGGTTCGGGCGCGGTGACGCCCCTTGGCGCCGAGGCGGCGCAACTCTATGCCCTGTTCAACGCCCAGGGGCACGGCGGCGCCGATTTCTCCGGCATAATTAATTTTCTGCGCGGCAACCCAGCGTAACCAAGGATTTGACGGACTTTTTCCGGGTCCTTCGGCAGAAAACCCGCAAATTTAGATTTGCTTAAGCTCTCGATAACCCCCCGGTAACGATGTCTCTATAAAACGGATTGTGAGGCGGACATATCGCATCCGCCCTGCGCTCCGGATCAGGTCTCGCGTACCGGAGCCCGTAAGTTTCGCCAAGTGTTCGAGTAGCGAAACGCCATGCGTATCTGGCAAAGCCGCGTTCCCGCTGGAGCGCGGTTTTTGCGTTTCCGCCATCTATATCGCAGCGCCTGGTCTATATCCCGATCGCCGCATTCGGAACCGGGACATGATCCTCGTTGATCAGGACGATCGGCGCATCGACCCCATCCACCCTGACGACAGGCAGCCGCATGCTCCATTTGCCGGCTGTGCGGACAACATTGGAGAATGCCGTGCCTTTGCCCTTCCTGCCATGGATCGGGATGCTGAACTGAGCGTCACCGGAGCCGTTCACGTTGACGTTGACATGGCCGCCGACCCAGAAGTTATCAGTCAGACCGTCGCCGATAGCGGACTTGACCCGATCGTCCACCCGCACGGCATCCATGGTCATGCGATAGGCGTCGTTGCCTTTGAGAAGGTAGGGAACGCTGCCCACGGTGGCCGCGCAGCCGCCGATTCCGACCACCCAGATGATCAGTCCGGCAATTGCCCAATTCCGTTGCGTCTTGCGGAACTGCTCGGCGTCGCGCCATGCGCGATTCTGCCAGGCCCAGCGGCTGCCGCGTGCGCCCAGCACGATGATCATGATGATGTTGATGACAGGGATCAGCGCCAGCAGCGCGATGAAGGTGCTGTTGCCGATACCCCAGATCCAGTTGAGGAAGAAAGCGCCCCAGTTCCAGCGGTCAAGTTCGGCCGGAATTTCGGCGGGCTCGTTGAGCGGTTGTCCGGCCATGATGTCCCCATCCATAGCGCCCAAAGTGCGTATCGACGCGCTGCAGGCAAATGTCTCCTGGCGGGTTCTAGACGACGATCTCGAAAACCGTACTCGGTTTTCGCTTGGCCGGCTGTTTATCGGACGCCTTGCTCAGGTCTTTGTCGACAGCCGGCGAAAATTTGCTTTCACGGCAACACTTGCCGGCTTCAGCGCGGCATGGGCTGACCGTTCCGCCGCCCTACCGTTGAAGAGTGAGGGCGTGCGTCCTGACAACACTTCCGGCCAGAAGCGCGAAGCCGAGTGAAGCAGGGACATCTGCGCGGCGAATATGCCTTCGGCCATGGCGACGGTCTTCTCGTTCACCGCGCGGGCCGTCTCCGTGCCCCATGGCTGGCTGCTCCCGGCATCCATGGCCATCAAGGGCAGTCGCATCATCGCCACCAACGGCGCCAGCATCAGGTCACCGCCTATGCTGGCAGCTGCTTGCGCGCGTCGGCTCTTGCCGGTCTTTCTCATGAAAACAACCCCCTTGTCGCAGCCGATATGGCCATTGCGTATCACACTACGCGCGGAAGACAGGATTGTTCCCATTCGCGACCAATTGCAGCCTCGGCCGGACATTCTGATCGAAGAACGCCCGGTCGAAATTGCAGGCTTATCGCTTGCGCAGATCCGCCTGCGCAAGGTCGAGCGCCTTGGAGATGCGCTCACAGGCCATGTCGATCGTGTCGCGGGTCCAGATAAGCGGCGGCGACAGGATCATCGTGTCGCCGGTGGCGCGCAGCATCATGCCCTGGGCGATCGCATGATCACGAATGACGACGGCCGCGCTGCCTGACGGCAGGAAACGCTCCTTGGTGGCCTTGTCCTTGACGATCTCGATCGCGCCCATCAAGCCGACCGAGCGCACCTCGCCCACCAGGTCATGTCCGGCGATACGTTCCTGCAAGGCTTCTGCGAAATACGGTCCGGTGTCGGTCTTGACGCGCTCGACCAGCCCCTCCCGCTCGATGATCTCGAGGTTCTTCAGCGCAACGGCGCATGCCACCGGGTGTCCGGAATACGTGTAGCCGTGGTTGAACTCGCCGCCCTTCTCGACCAGCGTCTGTGCGATGCGGTCACCGACCAGCAGTGCCGACAGCGGCTGATAGCCGGAGGTCAGCGCCTTGGCCGTGGTGATCGTATCCGCCTCGACGCCGAAGGTCTGGGCGGCGAACCACTCGCCGGTGCGGCCGTAGCCGGTGATGACTTCGTCCAGCATCAGCAGGACGTCATATTTGCGGCAGATGCGCTGCACTTCCGGCCAGTAGCTCAACGGCGGTATCTTCACGCCGCCTGCCCCCATCACCGGTTCACCGATGAAGGCCGCAACCTTGTCGGCGCCGGCTTCCAGGATAGCATCCTCGACGGCCTTTGCCGCGCGCAGGCCGAAATCATGATCGCTCTCGCCGGGCAGCGCCAGTTCATAGGCATAAGGCATCATCACATGGACGATGTTGGGAACCTCGCCTCCGAGTTGCTTGTGCATGGCATCCATGCCGCCGAGCGACGTGCCGGCGACCGTCGAGCCGTGATAACCCATCTTGCGCGAGATGATGCGGTTCTTCTCCGGCTTGCCTTCCAGAGCCCAGTAGTGGCGGACCAGACGCAGCGCCGTATCGTTGGCCTCCGAGCCCGAGGAGCCATAAAACACCTGGTTGATGTTCTTCGGCGCGATCTCCGCCAGCTTCTTCGACAACAGCACCGGTGTCGGCGTCGAGCATTTGAAAAAGGAGTTGTAGTAAGGCAGTTCCTTCATCTGCGCGTAGGCGGCATCCGCCAGTTCGTCACGGCCATAGCCGATGTTGACGCACCACAGGCCCGCCATGCCGTCGAGGATTTCGGCCCCTTCGGAATCGTAGATGAACGGGCCATTGGCGTGCGTGATGATGCGCGAGCCAGCCTCGCGCAGTTCCTTGTGGTCGGTGAACGGGTGGAGATGATGCGCGGCGTCGATCTGCTGAAGCTGCTTCAGCGAATAGTTCTGATAGGTCATGGATTTGATCTTTCCTCTTGGAATCAATCCGGCTGAGCCGGGAGCGGATTCGTCAGAGGCAAGCGGGAGGCGAATAGCCGATGCGGGCGCACAGCCGCAAAAGCTCGGCGCGCAGCGTGCGCGATGACGGTGTCACCGCGACCCGGAATGCACGAGCTGATAGTCTAGCGAGAGCCATGGCTGGCACCTTAGAGCAAAGGATGGTCGAGGTGAACCACCCTTTGCTTGGCGGCCCGAGGATTCGCGATCAAGCCTTGGCGGTCAGCGCCCTTTGCAGAAACACATATTTCATCGCGGTCTGCGCCGCCTGCGGCCGGCGGTCGCCCCGCCCGCCATGTCCGCCTTCGGTCTCCTCGAAGAACAGCGTCTTTTCATGCCCCGCTTCCTGCAGGCGGGCGGCCATCTTGCGCGCATGGCCGGGATGCACCCGGTCATCGGCGGTCGACGTCGTCAGCAGCACCGGCGGATAGGCGGCGGCGGCAGCGACATGCTGGTAGGGCGAATAGGTGGAAAGCCACTTCGCGTCTTCCGGTTTTGACGGATCGCCATATTCAGCCATCCAGGACGCCCCTGGCGGCAATTCAGTATAGCGCAGCATGTCGAGCAGCGGCACCTCGATGATAACAGCGCCGAAAAGCTCCGGGTGCTGCGTCAAGGAAACGCCGGTCAGCAGGCCACCATTCGAACCGCCCTGGATGCCGAGCGATGCTGCCGTTGCGATGCCACGTTTCACGACATCCTGCGCGACCGCTGCGAAGTCGTCGAACGCATTCTGGCGGTTGCCCTTGAGCGCGGCCTGGTGCCAGGCCGGCCCGAACTCGCCGCCGCCGCGAATGCAGGCCTGCACATAGGCGTTGCCCTTCTCCAGCCACAGCCTGCCGCGCACGCCGGCGTAGCCGGGCAGCAGCGGCACTTCGAAACCACCATAGCCATAGAGCAGCGTCGGCACCGGCCCCTTCTGGTCGCGCCGCCGGACAACGAAGTAGGGAATCATCGTGCCGTCCTTCGAGCGCGCCTCGAACTGCTCGGAGATCAGCGGCGACGCATCGAAGCGCGCCGGCTGCGACTTCACGGTGGCCAGCGTCTCGCCATCGTCGTCCGACCAGATGATTGAGCTTGGTGTCAGGAAATCAGTGAACGAGAAGGAAACGCTGGAGCCGAAATGCTCGGCATGGCTGATGCCGACATTGCCGTTTTCAGGCAGCGCGACCGGCTTCAGCGACCAGGCGCCGTCCTTGCGCTCGCAGACGATGACCTTGCCGCGCACATTGTCCATCATGTTGATGAACAGCCTGTCCTGGGTTCGCGCAAGGCCGGCGATCGAGACGCGGTATGCCGGCGCGAACAGGGTTTCGATGGCGCCCAGTTCACCGGTTTCGATCCATCGTGCGAAATCGAAGGAATAAAGCCCGTCGGGCTGGCACGCGGTGCCGTCCGGTGCGGTCCAAGGGGTACGCACCCCGAACACCAGCTGGTCCTTGAAAAGCGCCGTGTCGGTGACGTCGTCGGGCAGCGGAATGCGCCTGTTTTCGCCAGACGGAAGATGCAGGAAACTGTGCGATGCGAAGAAATCGAGCGTTCGCGCCAGGAACACATGGCGCTTGTCGCCGTCGAACTCGACGCCGGCACCAACAGCAAGATCCTCTTTCTGCGCCTCGAAGATCGGTGTCGCGTCTTCCAGCTTGGTGCCGCGCTTCCACAGCTTGATGACGCGCGGATAGCCGGACTGTGTCTTTTCATCCTCCTCGAAGGCGGCAGACACAATGACCGTATCCTTGTCCAGCCAGCCGAAGCCCGACTTCGAAGCCGGGGCGCGAAACCCGTTCTCGATAAAGGATTTGGTCTCGATATCGAATTCGCGCATCTCGCTGGCATCGCCGCCGTCCGGCGACATCGAAAGCAGGCCGCGGCTGAAATCCGGATAGAGCCGGCTGGCGCCACTGAACACCCACTTTACCCCCTCCTTCGCCGCAAGCTGGTCGAAGTCGATGATCGTCTCCCAATCCGGCTTCTCGGTCTTGTAGGAAGCGACCGTCGTGCGGCGCCACAGGCCAAGCGCATTGGTCTTGTCCTGCCAGAAATTGTAGACATGACCTCTGAGCGCCGAGCCTACGGCGATGTTGTCTTCGGCTGTCATCAGGTCCAGCGCCGTCTCGAACGATTCCTGATAGGACGGGTCGCCCTGCAACTGACCGACCGTGACCTCGTTCTGGCGATGCACCCAATCGAGCGACTGCTTGGCTGTCCTGTCCTCCAGCCAGAGAAAGGGGTCTTCTATGCTGGCTTCTGGCTTGGTGATGGGCTTGGTCATGGAATCTCCGATAGGCAAGGCTTCGGCATGCAACATCGACATGCCCGGTCCGATATTCAATAGCGCGGCACCTCGGCCGAGGATTCAGGCTTTCCTGCGACCGACGATGCTCGCAACCGCCAGCGCCAGGCACAGCAGGCCGAGCGTGAGCGGCAGGCCACCAGCGCCCAGCACATCCATGATGCTGCCCGTGAGCGGCGGCACGGAAATACCGCCGACGCCCCACATCAGCGCGAAGGCGGCGTTGCCGGCGATCAATGTCGAGCCGGTAAAGCGCTCGCCAAGCTCGATGATCGACATCGTGTAGATGCCATAGGAGACAGCGCCCCAGACGAAGATCATCGGCCAGATCAGCGGCGTTTCGATGAAAAGCGGCAGCAGGATGCATCCGAACACCGTGATGGCAACGCAGATCAGCCGCACCAGCCGCGCAGTCAGTCTCTCCGCCAATAGGCCGAGTGGCACCTGCATGGCGATGTTGCCGGCGATCATCACCGACAGCAGCGCCGACATGCGGGTCTCGGCGATGCCGTAGTGTGTTCCATAGACCGGCAGCAGCGCCAGGGCCGCCTGTTCGAAGCCGGCGGCGATCACGACGGAAAACAGCAGCAGCATGGCCAGCGGCACGAAGCCAAGGACGGATACCTGGTGTCCTGCCTCGTCCACCCTCGGCAAGCGTGGCAGCACCGAGACCAGGCAGATACCGCACAGCACGAAGGCGAAAATTCCGACAAGGAACGGCGGCCAGCCCTCGGTGCCGACAGCCAGCAGGCAAAGCGGTCCTGCGGCGAAGCCGGCCGAGATGATCGTCGAATAGACGCCCATCAGGCGACCGCGCCGCGCCGGCGGGGCCAGTGCGATCACCCAGATTTCGCTGAGCACATAGAGCGGATTGGTCACCGCACCGATCAGGAAGCGCAACGGAAACCACAGATAGACATTCTGCGTCCAGCCGATCAGCGCCAGTACAATAGCCGAAAGGACCGAGCAGGTAAGCGCCGTGCGCCCCGCCCCGAACCGTCGCGCCAGTGTCGGGATCAGCGGCGACGAGACGATGAAGCCGATTGGAGTCATGGCCGCCGACAGGCCGATCATGGCAGGGGATTCGCCCTGGCGTTGCAGGATGAAACTCAGCAGCGGATAGGAGAGCCCCTGCGCGATGGCGAACACCGACACGGTCGCGATCACCCCGGTGATCGCAGCCCATTGCATTTCCGCCTCGCTGTCGCTCGAACCGGCCACTACCATCTTGTCATCCACAATGAATTTGCCGCTCTCCCTCGGCGGCCATTCAGCTATCTCTTCGATCAAGGGAACGGAAGAGCCGCGCGGCGAAATCCGCTTGCGCCACGCCGCGAGCTCAGGCTGCGCGGCGCACGGACGACCGGTAAAGCGCGAACACCACCAGGAGCACGTCGAGCCCAGCGATCACCGTGGGCAGACCGAGCGGGCCGATCGCCTGCATGAGTGCGCCGGCGCTTGGCGGCCCGACAATGCCGCCGGCGCCCCACATCAGGGCGAACGCCGCATTGCCGGAGACAAGTGCCGATCCCTTGAACCGGCTGCCGAGCTCGACCAGCGCCATCGTGTAGACGCCGTAGCCGACCGCGCCCATGACCAGCAGCACCGCCCATATCAACGGCGTCGTGATCAGTAAGGGCAGCAGGACCGCGCAGACGGCTGTCGCGATCGCGCAGGCGATAATCATGGCCCGGCCGCCGAAACGCTCCGCCAGCAGCCCAAGCGGGATCTGCAGGAAGATGTTGCCGAGCGACAGCACCATCACCAACGCGGCAAGCACCGCTTCAGGCAGGCCATAGCCGGAGCCGAAGACCGGGATCAGCGCATAGGTGCTCTGCTGGACGGCCGCCGAGACCAGCACCGCGAACAGCAGCGCCGGCGCCAGCCTGGCGAAGCCGATGAGGCCGCCGGAGGGTTGGCCGTCGTCCTCGAAGCCGGCAAGGCTCGCCGAGACCGAGCGCAGGATCACCGCGCAAAGCACGAACCCGGCGATCCCGACGATGAAGGGAACCCATCCCGACGTGCCGACCGCGGTCAGGACCAGCGGTCCCGTCGCGTATCCGACCCCCAGCACGGAATTGAAGATACCCATGACCCTGCCGCGCCGCGAGGGCGGCGCCAGCGACAGCGCCCAGACTTCGCCAAGGATATAGAGCGGATTGATGATGACGCCGACGATGAAACGGATGACGAACCAGGCGACCCAGTCCTGCAGATAGCCGATGGCGAAGAAACAGAGCGCGCCGATCAGCGAGCAGCTGACGGCCAGCGTGCGCGCGCCGACGAGCCGGACAGCGGCCGGCACCAACGACGCCGAAAGAACCAGGCCGAGCGGCATCATCGCGGCGGAAAGGCCGATCAGCGCCGGCGACATGCCCTGCTTCTGCATCAGCAGCGTGAACAGGGGCGAGCTCAAGCCTTGCGCCGCGCCGAACATGGCAAGTGCAGCGGTGACGCCGGCAAGGGCTGCCCATTGCAAAGGTGGTTCGACGGTGTCGGTGGAAGAGGTCATTGCTGCCTGCGGTCGGAGATCGCAACAGCCTATGGACCGAAAGCCGCGTGCGTAAGTTTCAGCACCAGGGAAACGGCGATCCAGCGACCTGCCCTACCGGCATGTCGCTTCCCTCGCTCTAGTGGTCGCCGCCTCCGCAATGGCCGGAGAGCCGCCGGTCCATTATGCCGCCCGTTATCGCATCGTACGAGGACCATCATGACCGCCGCCCTACAACCTGCAGAACCGGCCCAGGCGCCTGACCGTGCCCGCCGTGGCGGCCGCGCCGGAAAGCGCGCCGGCGGCTCGTCCGCGTTCGAACAGCCGGCTTTCCGCCAGTTGAAGAACCCGCTCGCGCCAACCAAGCTGGTCTCGGAAGACGAGTTGGAGTCGATCCACCTCGCCTCGCTGCGTGTTCTGCGCGAAATCGGCGTCGACGTGCTTCATGACGAGGCCCGCCGCATCATGAAGGCGCATGGCGCCGACGTGCGCGAGGGCAGCGAGCGCGTTCGCTTCGACAGCGACATGATCCTCGAGCTGGTCTCGAACTGCCCGTCCGAATTCACCATCCATTCCCGCAACCCCGCGCACAATGTGCGCTTTGGCGGCGACAATCTGATCATCTCGATGATGGCGTCGGCGCCCAACTGCTCCGACATCGATCGCGGCCGTCGGCCGGGTAACCAGGCGGACTACCGCAACTTCCTGCGCCTGGCGCAGATGCACAACATCCTGAACTGTACGGGCGGCTATCCGGTCGAGCCGACTGATATCCACCCGTCCGTCCGCCACCTCGAATGCGTCCGCGACCTCGCCACGCTGACCGACAAGGTGTTCCACATCTATTCGCTCGGCAAGGAGCGCAATGTCGACGGCATCGAGATCACCCGCATCGCGCGCGGCATCAGCCGCGAGCAGCTCATGCAGGAGCCGTCGGTCTTCACAATCATCAACACCAATTCGCCGCTCAAACTCGACGTGCCGATGATGGAAGGCATCATCCAGATGTCGAGCATGGGCCAGGTCGTCATCGTCACCCCGTTCACCCTGTCGGGCGCCATGGCGCCGGTGACCATCGCCGGTGCGCTGGTGCAGCAGAATGCCGAGGCGCTGTCCGGCATCGCTTTCGCCCAGATGGTCAGGAAAGGCGCGCCGGTCGGCTATGGCGGCTTCACCTCCAATGTCGACATGAAGTCCGGTTCACCGGCCTTCGGCACGCCGGAATACATGAAGGCGCAGCTCGTCGGCGGCCAGCTTGCCCGCCGCTACAACATCCCCTACCGCACCTCGAACACCTGCGCCGCCAACACGGTCGACGCTCAGGCGGCTTACGAGAGCGTGTTCTCGCTATGGGGCGCCGTCCAGGGCGGCGGCAACCTCATGATGCATGCCGCCGGCTGGCTCGAAGGCGGCCTGCGCTGCTCCTACGAAAAGACCATTCTCGATATCGACCTGCTGCAGATGGTGGCCGAGTTCCTGACCCCGCTGGACCTTTCCGAGGAAGCACTCGGTTTCGACGCCATCCAGTCGGTCGGCCCAGGCGGCCATTTCTTCGGCACCCAGCACACGCAGGACCGCTACAAGACCGCCTTCTATTCGCCGATCCTCTCCGACTGGCGCAATTTCGAGACCTGGGCGGAAGCCGGATCGCCGACGGCGATGGAAAAGGCCAACAAGGTCTGGAAGGAACGGCTGGCGACCTACGAGGAGCCGTACATGGACCCGGCCATCCGCGAAGAGCTTAACGCCTTCGTCGAAAAGCGCCGGTCCGAAGGCGGCGCCCCGACCGATTTTTGATCATCTGTATTGGCTTGATGAATAGTCGACCCCCACTCCGTCGAGCTTCGCTCGCCACCTCTCCCCCGATCGACGGGGTAGAGGAAGAGTGCGAACTTATGCCAGGAGGCGCCCTTCCTCTCCCTCCGGAGGGGGGAGAGGTGGCGCTGCAAAGCAGCGACGGAGTGGGGGAAGCCATTCACGAAACGCGCAGCCGCCGAAAAACAGGCACAACCCGGCGAGCCCGAACGCTCCGGCAAGCAGGCAACCAATCGGAGGCACTGCTTTGGCTGGAACTGAAGGCGCGCAAGCTTGGGGGCTACCGCTTCACCCGCCAGTTCTCCATCGGCCCATTTTTTGCAGACTTCGCTTGCCGCGAAAAGTGGCTCGTCGTTGAGATTGACGGACACCAACACGCCGACAGTTCCTACGACCGCCGCCGCGACGAGTTTATGCGCGCCCAAGGCTATTCGATCCTGCGTCTCTGGAGCCATGACGTCCTGAGACATCGTACCCCCGTCTGTGAAACCATCCTGGCCGCGCTTGATGGCAGGCTGGCCGAAAACATAGCGGTATCCGACCTCCGCTTTGTCTTCACGCCGCAATCACCCGATTCAATCTCTCCAAAAACGGACCTATCTTCATGAAATCCCACGTAAAAGCGGTTGTAATCGGCGGCGGTGTCGTCGGCTGCTCGGTTCTCTACCACTTGGCCAAGGCCGGCTGGACCGACATCATGCTGATCGAGCGCTCGGAGCTTACCTCGGGCTCGTCCTGGCATGCGGCGGGCGGCTTCCATACGCTGAACGGCGACCCGAACGTCGCCAAGCTGCAGGCCTACACGGTGCAGCTCTACAAGGAGATCGAGGAGATTTCCGGCCAGTCCTGCTCGCTGCACCTCACCGGCGGCGTGATGATGGCCGATACGCCAGAGCGCATGGACTTCCTGCGCCTTGCGCACGCCAAGGGCCGCTATCTCGGCATGGACACCGAACTGATCACGCCTTCCGAAGCCAAGGCGATGTTCCCACTGATGGATGAGAAGAACTTCGTCGGCGCGATGTGGGATCCGGTCGAGGGCCACCTGGATCCCTCGGGCACCACCATCGCCTATTCCAAGGCGGCCAAGAAACTCGGCGCCGAGATCGTGCTGCGCAACCGCGTTGTCGACCTGACGCAGCAGCCAGACGGCACGTGGAACGTCGTCACCGAGCAAGGCACGGTCCACGCCGAGCACGTCGTCAACTGCGGCGGCCTGTGGGCACGCGAGATCGGCCGCATGGTCGGCGTCGAACTTCCGGTGCTGGCCATGGAGCACATGTATCTCCTCACCGAGCCGATGCCGGAGGTCGAGGAATTCAACAAGTCGACCGGCCGCGAGATGATCGGCGTGCTCGATTTCAAGGGCGAAATCTACACCCGTCAGGAGCGCAACGGCATCCTGCTCGGCACCTATGAAAAGGCCTGCAAGCCATGGTCGCCGGTCAACACGCCGTGGGACTTCGGCCACGAACTGCTCGCGCCGGACCTCGACCGCATCGCGCCGTCGCTGGAAATCGGCTTCAAGCATTTCCCCGGCATCGAGAAGGCCGGCATCAAGCAGATCATCAACGGCCCCTTCACCTTCGCGCTCGACGGCAACCCACTGGTCGGCCCGGTGCAGGGCCTGACCAATTTCTGGTGCGCCTGCGCGGTCATGGCCGGCTTCAGCCAGGGCGGCGGCGTCGGCCTCGCTCTGTCGAACTGGATGGTCCACGGCGATCCCGGCTTCGACGTCTGGGGCATGGATGTCGCCCGCTTCGGCGAATGGGCAGGACTGCGCTACACCAACGCCAAAGTGCGTGAAAACTATTCGCGCCGCTTCTCGATCCGCTTTCCCAATGAGGAACTGCCGGCAGCCCGCCCCGCACAGACGACGCCGCTCTACGACACGATGCTGGCCAACAACGCCGTCATGGGCGACTCGTGGGGTCTTGAAACCCCGCTCTGGTTCGCGCCCAAGGGCAAGGAGCCCAAGGACATCGTCTCCTTCCACCGCTCCAACGATTTTGGCCCGATCGGCGAGGAAGTGCGCGCCACGCGAGAGCGCGTCGGCGTTACCGAAATCGCCAACTTCGCCAAATACGAAGTGTCGGGGCCGGGCGCGGAGGATTTCCTCAACCGTCTGATGACCAACCGCATGCCGAAGACCGGCCGCATCGTGCTGACGCCGATGATCAACGAATTCGGCAAGCTGATCGGCGATTTCACCATCGCCAAGGCCGGCGAAGACCGCTTCATGATCTGGGGTTCGTCGGCCGCGCAGAAATACCACATGCGCTGGTTCGAGAAGCACCTGCCGAAGGACGGCTCGGTGCGCATTCACCGCTTCGACCAGACGCTGGTTGGCCTGTCGATCGCCGGACCGAAATCGCGAGATCTCCTGCAGAAGCTCGTCGATGTCGACATCTCGACCAAGGCCTTCCGCTTCATGGATTTCCGCGAGATGGCCGTGGGCGGCGCGCCCTGCATGGTCAACCGCATCACCTATACCGGCGATCTCGGCTACGAGATCTGGATGGCGCCTGCCTACCAGCGCCTCGTCTACAAGGCGATCAAGGACGCCGGCGAGGAATTCGGCCTCGTCGATTTCGGCATGCGCGCCCTGCTCTCGATGCGCCTGGAAAAGAACTTCCCGACCTGGTTCCGCGAACTGCGGCCGATCTACGGGCCGTTCGAAGGCTCGATGGACCGCTTCATCAAGCTGGAGAAGAACGACTTCATCGGCCGCGACGCCGCCGCCAAGGAACAGGCGGAAGGGCCAAAGCTGCGCCGCGTCTCCTTCATCGTCGATGCTGACGGTGCCGACGTGATGGGCGACGAGCCGATCTGGGCCAAGGTCAGCAAGGACTACGGCACAGTGGAAAAGCCGCATGGCTACGGTGCGCCACGCTTCGACGACAGGGGCAAGGAAGTGCGAGGCTCCAAGGCTGCCGAAGGCGCCTCCGCCGTGCGCGGCATCGTCGACGGCGACTGGCGCGTGGTCGGCTGGGTCACATCGGGCGGCTATGCCCACTATGTCCAGAAGTCGATGGCGCAGGGCTACGTTCCGGCGGCACTCGCCGAGGACGAAAGCGCGGGACTGTTCGAGATCGAAATCCTCGGACATCGCCGCCCGGCCCGCATCAATGTCGAGGCGCCGTTCGATCCGAGCGGCGAGAAGATGCGGACCTGAGGTTCGGCCATGGACAGCGCGGCGCCCAAAGGCAGCTTCGGCCGCCACCGCAAGATCATGCCGTTCGAGCCCGGCTCGATCGAGGCGCTGCGCGAAGCCTCCCGCGAGAAGACGGCTGCACTCAACCAGCATGTTCTGGGCTATGGCGCCCAGGCTGAATCCGAATGGGCGGCGGCAGGCATTGCCGCCCCCGATCTGCCCGCGATGCGCAAATATCGGCTCGACCGTATCCGCGCGGAGCTGAAGCGCCGCGGCTATGCCGGCGCCCTGCTCTACGACCCCGTCAACATCCGCTACGCTACGGATTCCACCAACATGCAGCTGTGGGTGGCGCACAATCCGACGCGGCATTGTTTCGTCGCCACCGAAGGGCCGGTTGTGCTGTTCGACTATTTTTCGTGCGAGCACCTGTCCGATCATTCCGGCGTCGTCGACGAGGTGCGGCCTGCCATATCCTGGATGTATCTCTATGGCGGAGAACTAACCGACCAAAAAGTCCGCCGCTGGGCCGCCGGCATCGCCGACCTTGTCAGGGAACATGGCGGCGGCAACAGCCGCATCGCCGTCGACCACATCAATCCGGAAGGCGTCGAGGAACTGGCGCGCCTGGGTGTTTCCATCGGCAATGGCGAAGCGGTCATGGAGAACGCCCGGCTGATCAAATCACACGACGAAATCCTTGCCATGCGCCGGTCGATCGTCGCCTGCGAGGCAGCCATGGGCGAAATGGAACAAGCCTTGAAGCCCGGCATCTCCGAGAACGAATTGTGGGCGGAACTGCATCGCGGCAACATTGCGCGCGGCGGCGAATGGATCGAGACGCGGCTGCTGGCATCGGGTCCGCGCACCAATCCGTGGTTCCAGGAATGTTCGTCGCGCACCATCGAAGCCGGCGACCTCGTCGCCTTCGACACCGACCTGATAGGCCCCTACGGATTCTGCGCCGACCTGTCGCGCACATGGCTATGCGGCGATACAAAGCCGACGAACGAACAGCGCGACCTGTTCCGAATCGCGGCCGACCAGATCATCAACAACACGCAATTGATGCAGCCAGGCATCTCGTTCCGAGACCTGGTCGAACGCTCGGCGGTGCCGCCGGGAGACTGTTTCCCGACGCGCTACGGCGTACTCTACCACGGCGTTGGGCTGGCCGACGAGTACCCGACCCTGCCACATGCCAGCGACTGGACATCAGACACGCCGGACGGGGTAATCGAACCCGGCATGGTGCTGTGCGTGGAAAGTTACATCGGACGGCTTGGCGGGCGCGAAGGCGTCAAGATCGAGGAGCAGATCCTCATCACCGAAACCGGCAACGAGCAGCTTTCAACCTACCCGCTGGATGCGCGGCTGATCGGCTAATCCAGCAAGGGCTTCGCGCATTGCCCTGACCGTCTTTTCCGGCGTCGTCCTGGCGGTGATGAACGGCAGGCCCTTGCGCCGTGCTGTCCAGCCGACGATCGCGACTTTCCGCGCCGCGGGCTCGAAACGCTGCGCCAGCGCCCAGCTTTCGCAGTCGATCGCAGCGATATCGGCCTTGCCCTCGGCAACAGCGACGATCGAGCCGCGATGACCGCCGCTCTGGCTGCATGACGCAAAGATGTCCAGGCTTTCGCCTTGCGCCTCGAGGTCGCGCGTCAGCCCAATGGCGCCCGACATCGAATCGAGGCTGTTGAAGGCGAAGCGCTTGCCACGGATCAGATCGAGTGGGAGCAAGGCCTCGCCGTCGGCAGGCGATCGAGCCTCCGGCCCCTCGCCTGTGCGCATCACCAAAGCGCTCGAATAGAGCTCGCCCTGCCCGCCCTCGTAGGCGTCGTAACTCGGTTGACCCACGACCTGAACGTGGTTGGACAGGCCGAGTTCCATCGGCCCCCAGCAGGTCTGCGCGAACAGCAGCGCCGGGTGCAGCCAAAGCTTGTGATAATCGAGTTCATCGGGCGGCAACGTCGCCGGATCGGGCGCGATCGGCTTGCCATTCGTATCGTGGATGCCGCCGGGCACCGGTGGCAGGTCGCCATTGCGGCGCACGATTGTTTCCGGCGCATTGATGCCCCGATGCCTAAAGGCATCGCGCAGCCGCTCCCATTGGGCGTCGACTTCGTCATGCACCTCAGGCCAGTCATACATCGGCAACGCCGCAACCAATTCGCTCATGCCAATACCAGACCGTTACGTGGAAGATTGAAGGAAGCCAGTCTAGCAGGGCAGGCCTGCCTGCCGCAAAAGCTTATTCCTTCGGCGGCTCGGCGGGAACGGGCGCAGTACCGAGTCCATTGACGTTGCGGGCCCGAATGCGCGGCTTGAATGCCCTGCCCGGTTCCGGCGCACGCCGCAGCACCGGGTGGATGATCGGCTCCTTCGCCTTGAAGGCATAGGATTTGATCAGCGCGAAATAGTTCGGATAGGCATAGCCATTATTCATCCGCAGCCATTCCTCGCGACGCTCGCGAAACAGCTTCGGTAGCCTGTACCACGCCACTGTCGGGGTCTTGTGATGAACGAAATGCAGATTGTTGTTGAGGAACAGGAACGACAGCGGCGAGCGCTCGATGATCACCGTGCGGCCTTCCGGATGCTCCGACCATTGATGCTCGGCAAAGGTACGGATCGCAATCAGCGACTGACCGAACCAGACCGGCACCAGTATGTAGAGCCACAGCGGAATGCCGAAGCCGAACTGCACGATCGGCACCACGATGGCGAGGCCGATCGCATGCAGCAGCCAGGCTTTGCGAATGACCTTGTCGCCGGCAATGACATGCTTTGCTTCGTCGATGAAGAAGCCGATGCAGGAGAGCCAGGGACCGAGGAAGAAGCGGCCGACCATGGTGTTGTTGATCTTGAGCAGGAATTTCATCGTCGGCGGCAGGTCTTCATGCATCCATAGCGCCTGGTAATAGCTTTCCGGATCGTCGAGCGGATCGGTCAGCCGCTCATCGGCGTGGTGGCGCAAATGAAGCGCCTTGAAACGGCGGAAAGGCCAGGCGAGGCCAATCGGCAGGAACACGAAGGCTTCATTGATCAGCGCACTGCGCGTCGGATGACCGTGCAGCACTTCGTGCATGAGCGACGATTGCAGCGCGGCGATGACAGCCAGAATTGCAAGGGCCAGGATGGGATAGGAGGGCCACACCAGGAAACCGGTGGCAAGCCATGTTCCGTAGCAGAAGAAAGCGAGGAATACCGTCGGCCACTCGATGGCCGGTGCACTGCTACGTCTGATGCTCTTTACCGTCATGCTATCGACCACTGCCCTTCAGTCGCCGGAACCCCTGTTGGTTCCTGACAGCATTGTGTCAGGAGAAGCGATTCCACTCAACGAGACAAAGTGTACAAAATGTTGCGATTGCGCATTTTTGACCGCACATGTTACACATTGTAAACAACATTAGGGATTCATTTACGCCTGAGCCGCCCTGCCGACTGGCTCTGGCGCAAATTTTTCCTCAGGATTCGCGGAGAACGGCGATGGACAAACGGGACCTGTCAGCAATCTTTCGGGAGCGTCTGAAGCTGCTCCTGACACGCTCTGACCTCAACCAGTCGGCATTCGCTACTGCCGTCGGCATTGATCGGTCGGCACTGTCGCAGCTACTGTCCGGCGCCTCGACGCGCCTTCCGCGCGCCGAAACGCTGCTCAACATCGCCGCCGAATTCAAGGTGTCGCTGGACTGGCTGCTTGGTCTCAGCCAGGACGAAGGCCTGACCGGCGAAATCCGCGAAAGCCTGGAGATAGAGGAAGCGCCCGACGGTTTCGATCGCACGTTGCTGGCCAAATGGTTTGCGGAAGCCGCGGGCACTAAGATCCGCTATGTACCGGCCGGCATTCCCGATCTTCTGCGGACACACGCGCTCGTCGACTACGAAGCCAACATCACCAACAGGAGCCGCAAGGCGCAGGCCATCGAGACTCAATACCGCATCGAATACAACCGGCGTCCGGAAACCGACATGGAAGTCTGCATGCCGCGCCACACGCTGGAGATTTTTGCCCGTGGCCTGGGCGTATGGGATCGGTTTCCGGCGGCCGATCGGCAGCAACAACTCACCCATATGGCGACGCTGCTCGATGACCTCTACCCGACGTTCCGCCTGTTTCTCTATGACGGCCGTATGCGCTATTCGATCCCGCTCACCATATTCGGCCCCTATCGGGCCGCCATCTATGTCGGTGACATGTATGTGGTGCTGAACGCCACTCAGCCGATCCAGGCCCTGACCCAGCATTTCGACAATCTGATCCGCGCCGCCGACATCAATCCGCATGAGGCCGCCGCCTTCGCGCGCAATCTGGCTGGCATGTCGTTCCCATCAGGCTCTGTCTGATCGACGGCAGTCGTGCTCATGGTCAAGGGCCAAGCCAACTGCATTTCCAAAGCACAGCCCAAAGGACAGCCAATGCCAGACCAGCGCCGCATCGTCGTGCCTCCACAGTCGGGCCGCTCCTTCCGCGTCTCACGCGGCGACCTCATCCGCGTCATCGATCCCAAGGGACAACAGGTTTCGGATCTCTGGGCATTCACCACCGAACCGGCGCTCGACTGGCTGAGCACGTCGCAGACCCGCGACATCACCGAGCGGCTGTTTCCTGGCATCGGCGACCATTTCTACAGCGGCGCCGCCAAACCGATGCTGACGCTGGTCGAGGATGCCTCACCGGGCCCGCATGACATGCTTTACCCCGCTTGTGACAACGCGCTCTATGAACGAGCGGGCTTTCCCAACCACCCGAATTGCCGGGACAATCTGATGCAGGCGCTTGCCGCTGAAGGCATATCGCTACCCTTCGCCCCCGATCCGGTCGATCTCTTCCAGAACTCCCTGCCGCAGCCGGACGGCAGGCTGGTGGTCGAAGCGTCGATCAATCCGCCCGGCGGCTCCGTGACGTTGCGCGCCGAACAGGATCTGCTGCTGGTGGTCACAGCCTGCTCGGTCGATTACTACCCGACCAATGGCGGAGTCTGCACCGAGATCGAGGTCGAGATCACCAGCGGATCGTGACAAGCAGCGGCCCTGCCGGCGATGAAACGGCCGCAATTTCATTGACTGCACATAAAGACTTCTTTATATCCTTATCTAAATCATAAACCATGAAAGCCAATTCGATGACGACGACCAATCCGATTGACGCGCTGCTGGCTGAAAAGGGCGTGCTGCTGGCCGATGGCGCCACCGGCACCAACCTGTTCGCCATGGGGCTGGAGGCCGGCGAGGCGCCCGAATTGCTGAACGAGACGGCGCCCGACACCATCACCAGCCTGCATCAGAATTTCGTCGATGCAGGCGCCGACATCATCCTGACCAACTCCTTCGGTGGCACGCGTCACCGGCTGAAGCTACATCATGCACAGGACCGCGTGCATGCGCTGAACAAGCGCGCCGCCGAGATCGCCCGCGCCGTCGCCGACAAGGCCGGCCGCAAGGTGATCGTCGCCGGCTCGGTCGGCCCGACTGGCGAGCTTCTGGTGCCGCTTGGCGCCATGACCTATGACGAGGCGGTCGAAGCCTTTGCTGAACAGATCGAGGGTCTCAAGGCGGGCGGCGCCGAGGTCGCCTGGATCGAGACCATGTCGGCGCCGGACGAGATCCGCGCCGCGGCCGAGGCAGCGATCCGCGTCGGCCTGCCCTATACTTATACGGGTTCCTTTGACACCGCCGGCCGCACCATGATGGGGCTTCTGCCCAGGGATATCCATGGCGTTGTCGATGGCCTGTCGCAGGCACCGCTCGGCGTCGGCGCCAATTGTGGCGTTGGCGCGTCCGACATCCTTGCATCGTTGCTCGACATGACCGAGGCCAAGCCGGAGGCCACGGTGATCGTCAAGGGCAATTGCGGCATTCCGGAATTTCGCGGCACAGAAATCCATTATTCCGGCACGCCGGAACTGATGGCCGATTATGTGCGCCTCGCTGTCGATTCCGGCGCGAAAATCATCGGCGGTTGCTGCGGCACCTCATTCCAGCACCTTGCCGCCATGCGCAAGGCACTTGACGCGCACAAGAAGTCGGAGCGTCCGACCGTCGCCGCGATCGTCGAGCGCATCGGCCCGATGCGCAACAAGGTGGCGACCGAAAACACCGCCGAGACCAGCGAAGCCCGCCGCGAGCGTCGCCGCAGCCGCGCCTGAAATTATTCGCTGTTTTCGGCGTAGCGGGATCGTGCCGACGCGAAGTCCGTGACGTTGCTGGATTTGTCGCCGCCCATCGTCATCAGAGACGCTGACGAGCGCGGATCGGAGATTTGTTCCAGCATAACGCGGAAACGATCATTGTTATAAGCCGACATCGCAGTATGACGCGCTGCGGCGACATCATCCATGATACGCATGGATTCCGCCGATGGTGCCGGCGAAGCGGCCGACCCGGGCATATTCCGTGTCGGCGAAACTGTGGTCGCAATATTCCTGATAAGCAATTCCGGCTCCCTCAAGCCCCATGGACATGGCCGGTGTAACAAGTGGGAGTTGCGATCCGGTACCGGAAATGCCGCGCAATTTAACGATCGCTGCACATAGGTCCAACCTACCGTATCGCCTTTGTTGGAGGCGGCTCATGTTTCGCGCCCGGACGGCTCTGCACGCGCCTGAAACCGATCGGCGCGGCCGCCGCCTGCAACACCATCATCCACTTCCAGCGCTTCTCCGGCATAGGGACGATGCAAGACCCGCTCGTAGCCGTTTTGCCGGAGATAGGTGAACACAAGGTCGTCAGCAGCCTCATCGCTGTGCCGCACCAGAACAATACGTTTTCTCATGGTCACGCCTTTCCCCGCCAGAATGAATGGTGGAAGACCGCGGCGCAACAAGAAGCCGGCAAGGGAAGATCCCTCGCCGGCCGGCCTCACCAATAGGTCGCTTTCCCCGTCAGAGCGATCCCATCTGAAAGAAACCCGTCATCATCACCACTACTTGTTGTCGCCAAGCGCCGAGGCCAGCCGCACCAGCGACAGGAACTCGGATCTGTACCCGAACGGATCGGCGCCCCGGGCCGCATTGGCAATCTGCATGATCTTGTCGTAGCCGAACTTCGCCGTCGCATTCTCGTCGCGCAGTTTTTGGCCGAAGGCCGCGACCGCCACCGAGAAACGCTGGTCGTTGCTGGCCTGGTCGAAGGACGATACCTCATTGGCTGACGTCACCGGGGTCGTGATCAGCTTCGAGACGTCTTCTTCGGGCAGCTTGTAGCGGATCTTGACGAAGGCATATTCGTCGGCATTGGCCACACCGCCATTGTCCACCGAGGCCTGGCCGTAACGCAGCGGGTCGACCTGCTCGCCGCCACTGCCTTTCGGCGTGATCTCGTAGATCGCGGTGACCGAATGACCGGAACCGATATCGCCGGCATCGACGCGATCATTGTTGAAATCCTCGCGGTTCAGGGCGCGGGTCTCGTAGCCGATCAGCCGGTACTCCGAGACCTTTCGCGGATTGAACTCGACCTGGATTTTCACATCCTTGGCGATCGGAAACAGCGTCGAGGACGCATCCTCGACCAGCACCTTCTCGGCCTCGGCAAGAGTGTCGATATAGGCGGCGGTGCCGTTGCCGTTCTGGGCGATGGTCTGCATCATCTGGTCGTTCAGATTGTCGTGGCCGAAGCCGAAAACCGACAGGAACACCCCGGTCTTGCGCTCCTTTTCGATCAGGCGCTTGAGGTCGTCATCGTCGGACTGGCCGATGTTGAAATCGCCATCGGTGGCGAGCATCACGCGGTTGACGCCATCCTTGATGAAGGATTGCTGGGCGAGCTTGTAGGCTTGCCGGATGCCGGCTTCGCCAGCCGTCGATCCGCCCGGCTGCAGGCTGTCGATCGCCGCCAGGATCCTGTCCTTCTCGGCAACCTTGGTCGGCGTCAGCACCGTGCCGGCCTCCCCCGCATAGGTGACGATGGAGACGGTGTCGTCAAGCTTGAGCTTGTTGACCAGCAGCCGGAAAGCCGACTGCAGCAGCGGCAGCTTGTCCGGTTCATCCATCGAGCCCGAGACGTCGATCAGAAAGACCAGATTGGCCCTGGGCTGCTGGGCCGGCTTGATGTCAAAGCCCTTGATAGCGACATGCATCAGCTTGGTGTGTTCGTTCCAAGGTGTCGGCATCACGCTGACGGTCGAGTTGAACGGCGTTGAAGCGGAATCCGGTCCCTTCCAGTCGTAAGGGAAATAATTGATCATCTCCTCGACGCGGACCGTATCGGCCTGCGGCACGGCCCCTTCCTTCAGCGAGCGTCGCACGAAGGAATAGGAGGCGGTGTCGACGTCGATCGAGAAAGTCGAGACCGGATCCTCCAGTGCCGCATGCACCGGATTGGTCTTGAAATCCTCGACACGATTGCGGTTTTCCGCCTGAGCAGACACCTGATCGGATGGAACCGGCGCGGGCTGCCGCACCATCAGCCTGGACTCGGCGGACATGCGGGCGATCCGCGACGTGCTTGGCGCGCTTTTGGCGCTATCCAGCGCAAACTCACCAACAGGCGCTGGCGCAGGAGGCGCGGTGTTCAATGTTGCACTTCCAGAATTGGCGGCATCCTGATTGGAAATGTTCACCGCCGATTCCTGCGCTGCACCAACAGCAACGGGCGCTTCGGACTTCGGCGGCACAGACGGCGCCACCAGCGTCTCGGTTGCATCGCGTCTTTCTACATTCGTGTCCGATTTCTTGTCCTTCGCCAGGGCGTTCGCCGCAAGCGGCTCGTTGGTCGCCGGGGTCTGCGTCGCCGGCTTGACCAGTGGCTTCATCGTCGCAGGCCTGTCCGCCAGCGTTTCCGTGACTTTCCCGCTCCCGCCCAATATTGGCGGCTGTTCCCGCAACATATGAAAAGTGGCGTATCCGGCGATCGGCAAGGCGACGAGCCCGGCAATGGCCGGCGTGGCAATCAATTTCTTTTGCATGATTTCGCTCCAGAGCTTTTGTGCTCGCTCTGTGAGACGAAGCCCCACTGTCGATCCTTGGGGCGCCGCCGAATCTTTTTCATTGAGGTCATAGGCGCGCAAGGCTGCATCGAGGGCGCGTGACTTCGCGCCCTCTGCCGGCGCCGGCGCCGCGATATCACGCAGCCTGTTGAGTTCGTGGTCGTCGACCATGGTCACACTTTCCCGGTCGAACGCATGAGCGTCTTCAACCGTTTCTTCGCTTCATGGATGTGCCAGGAAACCGTCGCCTCCGAGATTGTCATTACATCGGCAACCGCCGCGTGGCTGAGCCCTTCGCCATAAACGAGCAGCACGGCATCGCGCTGCTTGCCCGGCAGCATCCGCACCGCCGCCCAAAGCGCCTCGGCCGGATCTTCCGCCTCGATGGAGGCTTCGCCCGAGATCAGCGCATGGACGCCATAGGCCTCGGTCTTGGCCGTCTCTCGGGCGGTCTTGCGCATCCTGTCGCGCACGGCGTTCAGCGTCATGGTGTAGAGCCATGTCGTGAACGCGCCACCGCCGTGATAGTCGCGGATCGCGCGGCCAAGCCGCACGCAGACGTCCTGGGCAACGTCTTCCGCGTCGGCCTTCCTTCCGCACCAGCGGTAGGCGGCGCGATAGACGAAGTCATAGTGACGCTCCAGCAATATGCCGAAGGCCCCCCTGTCTCCGCCCTTCGCCCGCCCGATCAGTTCGGCGTCGGAGGCTTCGCTTTCATCCAGCATCATCGCCATCATTGTCTCTTGGACGAAGGCTAGTGGCGATTCCTTGGGGTGATGGAAAGATTTTTCTCAGATTGGCGCTTTTGCATCCAGGTCCGCATCCCTCGGTGGCGTAGGACCGCTTGCGAAGCGCGGATATTTTCAACAGGTCATCACGATAGACGCCCAGAAGAGTGACTTGTCGCCGTCACTCATGACGCTGGCAATTCCGGCTCGACGTTGAGCATGTCCAAACCGGAAACACCATCCGCCGTCTTGGCTGGCGCGGCCATTATTGGTTTCGTGGGTGAACCCGCTTCTTCTGATCGCCGCGGGCGTGGCTATTTTCGTTGGGCTTCATACGACGGGTTTCGTCTAGACGGCCTGTCCCGCCACCCAGCCCGATGACCATGCCCATTGGAAATTGTAGCCGCCGAGCCAGCCGGTGACGTCAACGACCTCGCCTATGAAAAACAGGCCGGGCACGGATTTCGCCTGCATCGTCTTCTGGTCAAGTCCCTTGGTGTCCACTCCGCCGAGCGTGACTTCGGCGGTACGGTAGCCCTCCGATCCGGCGGGCTTGATGCGCCAGTCATTGACCGCGGCATCGATCGCCTTCATCTGCGCGTCGGAAAGATCGGCCAGATTGCCGTCGATGCCGGTTCGCTCAGTGATTGCCTGCGCCAGCTTTTTCGGCAGGTGGTTGGCCAGCACCGTCTGAACCGCCTGCCTCCCATTGATGCGCCTGGCGGATCGAACGAGGTCAGCCACATCCGCTCCCGGCAGCATGGCGATGCGGATCTCGTCGCCCTCGCGCCAGTAGGACGATATCTGCAGGATGGCCGGCCCGCTGACGCCGCGATGCGTGAACAGCATCGCTTCCGAAAACCGCGTTTTGCCGCAGGCGACCTCGGCGTCAACCGCATTGCCTGCCAGGGGCGCCAACCGCTCGAGCGTCTTTGCGTCAAAGGTGAGCGGCACCAGCGCCGGGCGCGTCTCGACGACAGCGAGGCCAAACCGGTCAGCGATCTCATAGCCGAAGCCCGTCGCCCCCATCTTGGGAATGGACTTGCCGCCGCAAGCCACGACCAGTGACCCGCAGGAGACCGTTCCGGTCGACAGCGTCACGACGAACCCGTCCGCGCCCTGGGCGATGTTCCCGACGCTGGTCGACAGGGCCAGTTGCACGCCCCTGCCCTGCATTTCGCCGACCAGCATGTCGATGATCTGGCGCGCGGAGCCATCGCAGAACAGCTGCCCCAACGTCTTCTCGTGATAGGCGATCCCGTGACGCTCGACGAGCGCGATGAAATCGCGCTGCGTATAGCGGCTGAGCGCCGAGATGCAGAAATGCGGATTTCCCGACAGAAAGTTCTTCGGGCTCGCATGGATATTGGTGAAGTTGCAGCGGCCGCCGCCGGAGATGCGGATCTTTTCGCCGGGCATTGCGGCATGATCGAGGATGAGCACCGAACGGCCGCGCTTGGCGGCCTCCACGGCGCACATCATTCCAGCGGCGCCGGCGCCGATGATCAAGACATCATAGGATTGCATCAGGCTATTCGTTCCCGCTCGACCCGCTCACCTTTGGGGCCGTGCCATCTGGCTGCCTGATACCGCGAACGGACCGGACAGCCAACAGGCAAGAACAGCCGAACGAAAGCTCAGACGAGCGTCTCCGCGAAAAGCGTCGTCAGCCGTTGCCAGTGGCGCTCGGCGCCAGCAGCGTCATAGACACCGTGATCCGACACGCACCAACCATGCGCCATGCCGACATAGTTCTCGATGGCGTGGTCGATCTCCGCAACGCGCAATGCCTCGGCCAGCCGTGTCGATTGTTCCGGCGGAAAGCTTCGGTCAACACCCGCCATGCCGACATAGACCCGCGCCTTGATGGCGGCTGCCTTGTGATGCGGGCTGTCGGCGGCATCACTGGCGAGATTGCCGCCGTGGAAGCTGGCGGCGGCCCTTATCCTGTCGGGATATACAGCGGCCGCGTTGAGCGCCCGTGCGCCGCCCATGCAATAGCCGACGGTGCCGATCGGTCCGGAAATGCCTTCGCCAGCCAGCGCATCAAGGAAAGCGCCGCTGTCGCCGATGGTCATCTCCTGCGTTGTACCTCCGACCATGGCCATGAGCGCTGCCTTGCTCTTTTCCTCGGCGAATGCCGTCTTGGCGTCGAACGGGCCGTAGGCGCCAAATCGATAGAAAAGATCGGGAACCAGCACCGCATAGCCGTCGCCAGCCAGCCGTTCCGCCATGACATCAAGAGCGGGGCGCGGACCAAAGGCGTCCATGTAGAGAATGACACCGGCCTTGGTCGAGGTCGCGGCAGCCGGACGGAATAGCCCCGCCTTTGCCACGCCATCCCTGGTCTTTATCTGAATGTCCTGCTTGGCCATGATGCGCTCCGTTGACGTGTCGTGCGATACATATCCGCGTCGGCCGGTTGGGCAAGTCGTTGCCGGAACGCCATTGTCAACATTTCGTGCGGCGTTCGTTCGACGACCAGAGACCCAAGAAGGTCGCCTCAGGCCTGGCCACCAGTGCGCACGGTCCGCGCGCCGACATGCAGCGCGCGCCCGGCACCGAAGCCCATGACGGCCACGCCAAGCCCAAGCGCGACGAACAGGAAGGCCGTCCCCGAAAAACTGCCGGTCCAGCCACGGATCAGGCCGACGAGCAGCGGGCCGAATGCCGCAAGCACATAGCCCACGCCCTGCGCCATGCCCGAAAGATGCGCCGCGACATGTGAATCCGGCGAACGCAGCACGATCAGGGTCATCGCGGCCGCGATCAGGCCGCCCTGCCCGATACCTTGCAGGACCGCCCATAAAAGCACGGTCGACGTCGGTGCGAAAAGAATGCCGAGCAGTGCGATCACCGCCACGATGACGAGCGCCACGTTGATGATACGCTGGTCCTTGAGCCGCACCGCGAAGGCAGGCACCGCAAGGCAGGTGACGACCTGGGTCATCACCGAGACCGAAACGATCGCGCCTGCGGTGGCGGCATCAAAACCGCGCTCGCGCAGGATCGGCGCCAGCCAGCCGAAGATGCAATAGGCAAGCGCCGACTGCAGCCCCATGAACAGCGTTACCTGCCAGGCCAGTCCATCGCGCCAAAGGCCGACGACGCGGAAGCCGCGATGGCTCACCTGCCGCCGGCTGCCCAACGCCTGCGGGATCCAGATCAACAGCACGACCAGTACGGGAACCGCCCAGGCCGCCAGCGCCCCCGACCATGAGCCCGTGACCAGATGCTCGATGGGCAGGGTGAGGCCGGCGGCAGCGGCCGAACCGGCGCACAGGGCCATGGTGTACAGGCCGGTCATCAAAGCAACCTTGTCGGCGAAATCACGCTTCACCAGGCCCGGCAGCAGCACATTGCCGATGGCGATGGCGGAGCCAGCCAGAAAGGTGGCGACAAATAGCAGCGGAACCGATTCGAACCAGCGCAGCCCGGTCCCCAGCGCCAGCAGCAAAAGTGCGCCAAGCAAGGTGCGTTCAGCCCCGTAACGCTGGGCAAGCCCGGGCGCGAAGGGTGCAAACAGACCAAGGCACAAGACAGGCAGCGTCGTCAGCAGGCTGGCGCCCATCGCCGAAAGCCCGGTTGCCTGCATCACCTCCGGCAGCACCACCGACAGGCTGGAAAACGGCGACCGCAAATTGAAGGCGATCAACACAAGGCTGGCGCCAAGCACGATACGCGCGGCACGGCTGCGCAATTCAGGCGGCCGCGGCGCAGGCAGGCTATCGGCCTCCGCATCGATGAGTTCCAGTCCCCCAATGGCCGCGGACGATGCCTTGGGGTAAGGCTTGTGAAATGGCTGGTTCATGGGGAAAGCAGTCTTTCAAGTTGGGCAAGCACCGGCGCCATGAAAGCACGCACGGCGGCAACCGCGCGGTCCGGATCGTTCGCGGCGATGGCTTCGACGATGGCCGCGTGCGCCTGCTGGTCGGGCTCGGGCAGTTCGCCGTCGATGGTGGCATGGATGGTTTCGGTGATGGCGGCGGTGAAGAAATCGTAGAGTTCCATCATCGCTCTGTTGCCGGACGCCGCGACGACCGACTTGTGAAACGCGAGATCACGCCGGATGAAGGCTTCGCTTCCGCCGTCGGCGACGGTGCCGCGCTCGTCCAGCAATTGACGCATCCGGTCGAGATCGGCACGCGTGTGACGCAACGCGGCAAGCCGTGCGGCCTCCAGGTCGAGCGCTGCCCGCGCCTCCCATTGGTCGCGCAAGCCGGTGCGCTTGACGCGATCGAGCGCGGCGGATGAATCGACCGTCGAGCGAACATAGGTGCCCGAGCCCTGCCGCGTATCCAGCAATCCTTGCGAGACGAGCACCCTGACCGCCTCACGCACCGTGCCACGGCTGACCGACAGAAGGTCGCTCAGAGCCGCTTCATTGGGAATACGCGCGCCGACGCCCCAGCGACCACCGAGGATTTCAGCACGCAGGCTTTCCGTGGCGCTGTCGGTAAGATTGGTTCGGATGGCAGGTTGCATCGGCCTATTCATCAAGTCATTTGATGACTTGATGAATAGGCTTGCTCCTCGCTGTCGTCAAGCTACTGATCGAGATGGTAATGGGTCAGCCTGAAATTCGGCCTTGAATGGCGGGCGCTGAATGCCATAACTCGGGCATGGATGACACATGCGAAACTAAGACACGAAACGGTTGGGCGGCCTTGCACGTTGAGCAAGCTCTTGGTCTTAACCCGGACCTGCCAAAGCGCTGCCCAGAGTGTCATGGTGCTGTCCGCGCTCACCGCGAAAGTAACAATGGGATGCGCGCTCATTTCGAACACATCGAAGGACATGATGGATGCTCGCTAAAGCCGCGAACATTTTGCGGTACTAAATCAATGCACCCAGCCGCCCTATCATGAAAGCTTTGCGAGATTGGTGACATTGTTGCGCTGATCGAAGCGAAGGAAATTGAGAAGCCAGTCGTGCGAGGCCCTTACAAGAATCGGACAGCCTGACTTCAATATGCTATGCCGCCGTTATGAAGAGCTATGATTTCGACCCTACCGAATTCGCCAAGTTGGAGTTCCTATTGGCTCACGCCGTCAGTTTTCTCCATCAAGAGCGGAGCAAGGCGGAACTCAATCAATTCCAGGCCAAATTCCTCCCGATTATTCGCGATGTATATTATCAGATTTTGGGACCTAAGATGGATGATCGCCAGCGTGAGGCAATCTCTGTATCCGATCCTTGGGACCCAGAGTTGACTCAGGAGCGGGCTATCGAACTCTTAGCTGAGATATTCAAAGCTTAGATTTCAAACTGACCCACTACAATCGATATAGAAACTCACCAAGCTATGGCGCCGATCAGTCGGCGGCTGACGCAAGGCTTGCCATGTGAAACGCGTGGACCTCAGCCGGATAGCGATATTCCGTGCCATAGGGACAGGCATTGCGGTCGAGGCAGCCGCCGCTCCGGCACAGCTCGCCATTCGCGCCCCGCACATGCGCCAGGCAGGCCTGGTAGGCAAAGCCTTCCCTGGAATACGCGGCGACCGGACAGGATTTCAGGCAAGGTTTGTCGACACAGGCATCACAAAGGTGGATTGCCTCGCCCTGCTCTGGAAGCGCGATCTCGTCGTCGAACAGCAAAGCGCCGCGATAGGCATGCCAAAGCCCGTATCGCGGATGCATGAGGATGCCGAGCGGCGACGGCTTCAGCCCCTCCGCCCGCATCGCCCATTGCTGGAACGGCAGATAGGGTTTGTCCGAGGGCGAAACCGCGCGCGCGCCAAAGGCATGCGCAACATCGCCTATGACCTGCCGCGACCAGTTGTCGAGCGGATTGGCTATTGTCTGTGGCTGCCTTTCGCGCCAGCGCAGAAAATGCGGCCAAGGTTCCGCCCCCGCCTGCCCGATCAAAAGCAAGGATTTGGCTGAAGCGCCCGACAAACCGGAGGGTGCTTCCTCATCTGCGGCGAACGTGACCCCACCGCGCAGAATGAGGCCATTGGCGGAAAGCGTGGCGGCTATCTCCTCAGCCATGCCTCCGCGCGAAATCATCCCTTCTTGACCGGATCGGAGAATGCGCTCCGCCAGACTTCCTTGTGGATGATGTTGGCGACTTTAGCCCCGCCTGACTCGGGCTCCTTTCAAGTGAAGGCGTCGGGCATCGACCCCTTCTTCTTGGCGATGAATTCCTGCAACGCTTCGTCGATGCCAGCATCGAGATGCGGCGCCTCGTAGCTTTCCAGCCAGCGGCGGGCGAGTTCGTTGGCGCGCTGCGGTGCGGTCTTTTCACCCTCGGCCAGCCACTGCTCGTAGGAATTGTTGTCGGCGATGTTCGAGCGGTAGAAGGCGGTCTGGAAGTTGGCCTGGGTATGGTCGCAACCAAGATAGTGGCTGCCCGGCCCGACCTGGCGTATGGCATCCATGGCCTGGCCGTTTTCCGACAGGTCGACGCCTTCGCAGAATTTCTGCTGCATGCCGAGCTGGTCGATATCCATCATGAATTTCTCATAGCAGGACGCGAGCCCGCCCTCGAGCCAGCCGGCCGAATGCAGCACGAAGTTGGTGCCGGCGAGAATGGTCGAATTGAGCGTGTTGGCGCTTTCATAGGCGGCCTGCGCATCCGGAACCTTCGAGGCGCAGAGCGAGCCGCCGGTACGGAACGGCAGGCCGAGACGGCGGGCAAGCTGGGCCGCGCCATAGGAGACGAGCGACGGCTCCGGCGTACCGAAGGTCGGCGCGCCCGACTGCATCGAGATCGACGAGGCAAAGGTGCCGAACAGCACCGGCGCGCCCGGCCGGATCAGCTGCGTGAACGACGCGCCGGCCAGCACTTCGGCCAGGACCTGCGTCAGCGTGCCAGCGACCGTCACCGGGCTCATCGCGCCGGCCAGGATGAACGGCGTGACGATGCAGGCCTGGTTGTGGCGCGCATAGACTTTCAGCGCGCCGAGCATGGTCTCGTCGAACACCATCGGCGAGTTGGCGTTGATCAGGCTTGTCAGCACCGTGTTGTTCTCGACGAAATCATCGCCGAACAGGATCTTGGCCATGGCCACGGTGTCTTCGGCGCGCTCCGGCGCGGTGACCGAGCCCATGAACGGCTTGTCCGAATACTTTATGTGCGCGTAGATCATGTCGAGATGGCGCTTGTTGACCGGCACGTCGACCGGCTCGCACACCGTGCCGCCCGAATGATGGATCGACGGCGCCATATAGGCGAGCTTCACGAAATTCTGGAAATCCTCGATCGTCGCGTAACGGCGGTTGCCGTCGAGGTCGCGCACGAAGGGAGGACCGTAGACCGGAGCGAAGACCGTCGCGTTGCCGCCGATCTGCACCGAGCGTTCGGAATTGCGGGCATGCTGGGTGTAGACCGACGGAGCGGTCTTGAGCAGCGAGCGGCAGAGCCCCTTGGGGAAGTGCACGCGCTCGCCCTTGACGTCGGCGCCGGCCTCTTTCCACAGCTGCAGCGCCTCCGCATCGTCGCGGAAGATGATGCCGGTCTCTTCGAGCACCGTGTCGGTGTTCTTTTCGATCAGCGCCAAGCCTTCCTCGTCCAGCACCTCGTAGACGTTGATCTTGCGCTTGATGTAGGTGAGCTGGGTGCCGGGACCGCCGCCGGAGCGCGCGGCCCTGCGGGCAGCCGCACCGCCGCTGGCAGCGCGCCCTCGCCGCGCGTTTGACGCTTCCTGGTCGATTGCCGCGTGATCGCTCATGGTGGTTCTTCCCTGAATCTGTTCTTGTCTGAAATCCGCCGCGGCCGCCGATCGCCGCTCCTCCCCGGATCGTAGCCATGCACCCTATTCGAAACGGCCCGCCAGCGCCAACGGCTGTCGCAAAATCGACAAGAAAAGCAATAGATTTTCCAGTCGCTTTCCTTTTGCGGGAAGTCGCAAATCAGCTATGGATACATGCCCCCAGCGGGTTAGGTATGAACGCGAATATTTTGTGCCTTGCGACACAGTCGCGATGCCGGCAGGAGCTCGATACAAATGGCCGACGACGAAATCATCCTTTCCGAACTCTCCGACGACGAGTTGGTGCAGCAGATGCACGACGATCTCTATGACGGATTGAAGGAAGAGATCGAGGAAGGCACGCAGATCCTGCTCGAGCGCGGCTGGGTGCCCTACAAGGTGCTGACCGAGGCCCTGGTCGAAGGCATGCGCATCGTCGGCGAGGATTTTCGCGACGGCATCCTGTTCGTCCCGGAAGTGCTGTTGTCGGCCAACGCGATGAAGGCCGGCATGTTCATCCTGCGCCCGCTGCTCGCCGCCACCGGGGCGCCGAAGCAGGGCAAGATGGTCATCGGCACCGTCAAGGGCGACATTCACGACATCGGCAAGAACCTTGTCGGCATGATGATGGAAGGCGCCGGCTTCGACGTCATCGATCTCGGCATCAACAATGCGGTCGAGAAGTATCTCGATGCGATCGAGCAGCATCAGCCCGACATCGTCGGCATGTCGGCACTGCTGACCACGACCATGCCCTACATGAAGGTCGTCATCGACACGATGAAGGAAAAGGGCATTCGCGACGACTACGTCGTTCTGGTCGGCGGCGCGCCGCTCAACGAGGAATTCGGCAAGGCCGTTGGCGCCGACGCCTATTGCCGCGACGCGGCGGTGGCGGTCGAAACCGCCAAGGACTTCATGAAGCGCAAGCATAACGTGCGCGCTTCCGCCTGATTTCCGGGCATTCCCGGCACGGACCAAGAAAGCCGCGCCTTGCAGCGCGGCTTTTTTGTTACCAGATGAGTTGGGAACTACGGGCAACGAAAGCCGGTTCAGCTGAAATCATGGCCAAGGCGCAGAAAACGCGATCGCATCAAGAAGACAGGCTTTTGGTGATCGCCTGCGGAATGATCGCGCGTGAAGTTCTGGCCGTGAAGGAGCAGCTCAATCTCGACCATCTGGAACTGACCTGCCTCCCCGCGGAATTCCATTTCTATCCGGACCGCATCGCCCCGGCCATGGACAAGGCCATCGAGAAGGCAAAGGCCGAGGGCTATGACCACATCTTCGTCGGCTATGCCGATTGCGGCACCGGCGGCCTGCTGGACCGGATCTGCGAGAAGCACGGTGTCGAGCGCATGGCCGGGCCCCATTGCTTCGCCTTCTATCAGGGCATGGATGCGTACGCGAAGATCGCCGACGACGACATGATGTCGTTCTACATGACCGATTTCCTGTGCCGGCAGTTCGACGCCTTCTTCATGAAGCCGCTCGGCCTCGACAAGCACCCGGAGCTGATCAAGGACTATTTCGGCAACTACGAGAAGCTGATTTATCTGGCACAGACCGACGATCCGGAACTCGACAAGGTCGCCGAGAGCGCCGCGAAAATGCTCGGCCTCACCTATGAGCGACGCGCAACCGGCTATGGCGACCTGACGCCGGGGCTGGCGCAAGCGGCGGCTCGCGCCTGAGCGCAAGATCAGTCAGGCGATGCCCCGCTCCACCGCTAGCGTGGCCAGCACATCGGCAAAGCTTGTCTTGCAGGCGAACCCCAGCCTGTCCCTCGCCCGCGACGCGTCGTAAACCCGGTCGATCGAGGAAAACATCGTCCAGCCCTTTTGGGCATACAGACTTGGGAATTCAGGAAAATAGCGTGCGACGACGGATGGCGCGTCGGTGATCAGCGCCTCGCAATCGTCGGGCCGAAATGGCGTTGGCGCGCAGACGATGAAAGTGTCGAAGCCGAGGTGCGGCGCTTTCTCCAAAGCCGCCATATGAGCCTCGGCTGCATCCTCCACAGTCAATCGCCGGAACAACAGTTCGTTTGCCTTGGTATTGGCGTCCGATTGCTCGATTGTATGAGCCATCTCATCGGCTTCGGGAAAGAACCGAGCCGTGCGCAACACGACTACCGGCAGGCCATGCTGAAGATGGTATAGGCGGCAGAGATGTTCGGCGGAGAGCTTGGTGACGCCGTAGATGTTGCGCGGCTCGGGCGACATCTCCTCCGTCAGCCACGCCGCCTTGCGCGCGCCGCCGGTGAAACCGTCGCGTATCGCTTGGGAAATCATCAGCGAGGTGGTGGACGTGAAGACGAAGCGCTCCACACCGAATGAAGTCGCCGCGTCGAGCAGGTTGAGCGTACCCAGCACATTGGTTGCGATGAATGCGCCGTTGTCGTGGTCTTCGATGTTCGGCTTGTGCAGTGCGCCGCTGTGGATGATGGCCTCGATCCCGTTTTCCCGGACCACCCGCATGACGAGGTCACGGTCTGCGATTGAGCCGACAATCCGCGTTTGCACCGCTGGAACGGGATCGAGGCCGGTTACCTCATGGCCCAGGGCTGTGAGCCGCGGGGCCAGCGTCGCCCCCAGCCAACCCGACGACCCCGTGAGCAAAATCCGCATCGGCTACACCATGATTTTTGGTCCACGGGCTGTTAAGCACGGATCACGAGACATCGCTAACCGGTAAATTGTGCGCCAGGCCCAAAAACACGCTGCTCCAGCCACGTGCTGACAGTCCAAGACAAGTCACGCAGGAGAAAGACCCGATGATTGTTCGTCCGTTGCTTCTAGCGCTCTGCCTCAGCTTTTGCGCGGCGCTCCCCGCACTTGCCGACGGCGAAATCCAGAAGCTGATCACACCCGCCGACAAGGCGCGGCTCGACAAATTTGACGAGACGCGCAAGGCGGCCCTCGCCGAGGCGACGGCCGGCAATCCCGCTGACGTCAAGCAGCTCGACGCCTTGCTGGCGAAGCCGCTGGTGTCCTTCTCCGACAAGGACCTGACCGGCAACTGGAAGTGCCGAACCATCAAGGCCGGCGGGCTGTCCCCGCTCGTCATCTACGGCTGGTTCAAATGCAAGGTGAGCGACGATGGTTCGGGCTGGAGGCTGGAAAAGGTCAGCGGCTCGCAGCGCACCAAGGGCCGCTTCTTCGACGATCGCGACAAGCGGGCGATCTATCTCGGATCCGCTTCGGTGAACAACGACGCGGCAAAACCCTATGGCAGTGGCCCGCAAACCGACCAGGTCGGCTATGTCTTCCGCAACAGCGCCAGCGAATGGCGCATCGAATTCCCCGCACCCTACTATGAATCCAAGCTCGACATCATGGAGTTCAAGCGCTGACCAACGGCACTGCCGGTCATCAACATTTAACCGGGCCGACAGAGAATTGAGCCGGGAGAGCGCGTCGACGGGTCGCGCCGGGCAAGAAAGCGCGCCATGGCTTCGGCGATTGAGAAGAGAGCCGCGATCGTTGTGGTCACCGAGGGCGGCCCGCATATCTGGGCCATCGTCAACGCCATCTCCGATCGGCTGGGGCCTGTCAGCGTCATCCTCGAAACCCCTGAATCCAAAAAGCAATTGCTGGTCAGGCGTGCGCGTCGCCAAGGCTGGGTGTCGGTGATCGGGCAGCTTGGCACGATGGTGCTGACCCGGCTCGGCAAGCGCTTCCTTGCCGGACACGCGGCGCGCATCATCGCGGAACAGAAGCTGCGGACAGAACCGGACGCCGGGCAATCGATCATCCGCGTTGCCTCGGCCAATTCAGCGGAGTGCCTGCAGGCGATCCAGAGCATCGGGCCGGGCGTCGTGCTGCTTGCCGGTTGCCGGCTGCTGTCCAGGGAAACCCTGGCGAGGATGCCCTGCCCTGTGCTCAACTACCATGCCGGCATCGCCCCGAAATATCGCGGCATGAATGGCGGTTACTGGGCGCTGGCGAGCGGAGACGTGGAGAATTTCGGCTCGACCGTGCATCTGGTCGATGCCGGCGTCGACACCGGCGGCGTGCTGCGACAGGCGCGCGGCAAGCCGGAACCCGGTGATACCATTTCCAGCCATGCGCTGCGGCAGGCGGCGTTCTCGCGCGACATCTGCATCGATGCGGTCAGCGAAGCGCTGGCGGGCCGTCTCACCACATTCGATCCCCGCCTGCCCTCAAAACAATGGTATCATCCAACAATCTGGTTCTACCTCTGCACCGGGATCAAACGCGGCGTCTGGTAGCACAGGATTTGCCCAGGCGACCGGGCGATACTCCGCCTCCGCTGCAAGCTTTTCGTCGAACTCGACCTGCCGGCCGACCGACCTGTTCGCACTGTCAGGACAGAAGATTCAGCGCTTTCATTTTGCGACATCCAAATGCGTCGCTTTTGAATGCGCGGGCGTCGTCCCATAACAAGCGGGCCATCGGCGCATACGGCAATGCTCGAAACCACGAGGAGTATGAATTCATGGCCGATCTGATCGTCGTCTACTGGCGCGACATTCCCGCCCAGGTCATCGTCAAGAAGGGCCGGCAGAACGCCAAGCGCGAACTGCCGCTGCGCTTCACCGAGGCCATCGACATGTGCGCCATGCGTACAGGCGCGGGCGGCACGGACGACTATCTGGCCGAGTGGCGCAAGGCCGATCCCATCCCGGTCGGCGACGATCTCGAAGCCGAGGTCGAGAAGGCCTTTCAGGATCTCGATACGAAATACGACCGTGAGCGGCTGGTCGCTCTGGTAAAGGCGGGCGGCAAAGAAAATGTCTGAGACTCAGCCGGCGGTTACCCAGGCCACTCTGGTCAAGAAGGCAGCGCCGAAATCCGACTACAAGCCGGCCGACGTGTCGCCGCAGCGGCGCGTGCAGCGCTCCTTCGCGATCCGTCTGTGGTCGATCAGGCATTCGCGCCTGCTGGAATGGTTCTACGCCAAATTCGCCGACATGTTCCTGTTGCTCCACCCCCTGTGGAAAGGCATCGGCTATGGCCGTGTCGAAGGACCGATCAAGTTTGTCGAGAAGCGCGTCAAGGGCTTCATGTTCGACTGCCGGATGTGCGGCCAGTGCGTGCTGTCGTCCACCGGCATGTCATGCCCGATGAATTGCCCCAAGCAGTTGCGCAACGGCCCTTGCGGCGGCGTGCGCGCCAACGGCAATTGCGAAGTCGAGCCTGATATGCCCTGCGTCTGGGTCAAGGCCTGGGAAGGCTCGCAGAACATGGTGAACAGCGACAAGATCCTGACCGTTCAGAAGCCGGTCGACCAGTCGTTGCGGGAAACCTCCGCCTGGCTGCGGGTAACTGCTCAGGCAGCTGCGGCGCGCGAAGCCGCCGCAAACGCGAAGACCGGAGCATCTGCATGATCGGTCATCAGCGCGACGAGAATCCGGCCGGCATCCACCTGCCGCTCGATCCCCTGCCCGGCCACTCTTCTCGCGGCCGGCTGGAGCGTGTCCTGCGCCGTGGCGAATTCGCTGTCACCACCGAGCTTAATCCGCCCGACAGCGCTGATCCCGAGGACGTCTACAACAGGGCGAAAATCTTCGACGGCTGGGTCGACGCCATCAACGCGGTCGATGCTTCCGGCGCCAACTGCCACATGTCGTCTGTCGGCATCTGCGCGCTGCTGACGCGCATGGGCTATGCGCCGATCATGCAGATCGCCTGCCGCGACAAGAACCGCATCGCCATCCAGGGTGACGTGCTTGGCGGCGCCGCGATGGGCGTAGCCAACATGCTGTGCCTGACCGGCGACGGCGTCCAGGCCGGCGACCAGCCCGGCGCCAAGCCGGTGTTCGACCTCGATTCCATGTCGCTGCTCGAAACGGTCCGCATCATGCGCGACAATGGCAAGTTCCTGTCCGGCCGCAAACTGACGACGCCGCCGCAGGTTTTCCTGGGTGCGGCCGTCAACCCGTTCGCGCCGCCTTTCGACTTCCGCCCGATCCACCTCGGCAAGAAGATCGCCGCCGGCGCGCAATTCGTACAGACGCAGTATTGTTTCGACGTGCCGATGTTCAAGACCTTCATGCAGAAGGCGCGCGATCTCGGCCACACCGAGAAAGTGTTCGTCCTCTGCGGCGTCGGCCCACTCGCCTCGGCAAAGACCGCCAAGTGGATCCGCTCCAACGTACCGGGCATCCACATCCCGGATGCCATCATCAAGCGGCTTGAAGGCGCGCAGGACCAGAAGAAGGAAGGCAAGCAGCTCTGCATCGACATCATCAACGAGGTGAAGGAAATTTCCGGCGTTTCCGGCATCCATGTGATGGCCTACCGCCAGGAAGAATACGTCGCCGAGATCGTCGATGAATCCGGCGTGCTGAAGGGCCGCCAACCGTGGAAACGTGAGATCCGTCGCGACGACCAGATGGTTGCAGATCGGCTCGACCACATACTGCACGACGAGATTACTGAAACGCAGGTGGACATGGTAAAGACCGCGCACTGAAAGCACGGGCGATCACCAGACCTGGAACGAAACCAGACACGATATAAAGAGCACTTTATATCAAGGCGGAGAGACTTCATGACCCGGACCATCGTTGCCTCGGCGACAAGAGAAATCATCATCGGCTTCGACCAGCCCTTCTGCGTGATCGGCGAGCGCATCAACCCGACCGGGCGCAAGAAGCTGGCCGCCGAGATGATCGCCGGCAATTTCGACACCGTGATCAGGGACGCGCTGGAACAGGCAGCCTGCGGCGCGACCATGCTCGACGTCAACGCCGGCGTCACCTCGGTCAACCCGAATGAGACCGAGCCGGGCCTGCTGGTTCAGACCCTGGAAATCGTACAAGGGCTGGTCGATCTGCCGCTGTCGATCGACAGTTCCGTCACCGCCGCGATCGAGGCGGCGCTGAAGGTCGCCAAGGGCCGCCCGCTGGTCAACTCCGTCACCGGCGAGGAAGAAAAGCTCGAGGCCATCCTGCCGCTGGTCAAGAAATACAATGTTCCGGTCGTCGCCATTTCCAACGACGAGACCGGCATTTCGATGGATCCGGACGTGCGCTTCGCCGTCGCCAAGAAGATTGTCGAGCGCTGCGCCGATTTCGGCATCCCCGCGCATGACGTCGTCGTCGATCCGCTGGTCATGCCGATCGGCGCGCTGGGCGATGCCGGCCGCCAGGTGTTCGCGCTGCTGCGCCGCCTGCGCGAAGAGCTCAAGGTCAACACCACCTGCGGCCTCTCCAACATCTCGTTCGGCTTGCCGCACCGCCACGGCATCAACGCCGCCTTCATCCCGATGGTGATCGGCGCCGGCATGACATCGGCGATCATGAACCCGGTGCGCCCGCAGGAAATGGAAGCTGTGCGCGGCGCCAACGTGCTCAACGGCACCGACGAGAACTGCACCAACTGGATCAGGACCTACAAGGACTATAAGCCCGCCGAAGGCGGCCAGGCGGTCGCGGCTCCGACCGCGGTGAATGCACCGGGCGAAGGCGCCGGCAATGGCGGCCGCCGGCGTGGTGGACGTGAAGCCCGGATGGGTCGGGGGTAAGCGCGCAATCGTGAAATCTCCCGCCAACCTCACGGGTCCGAACGTGCTGCTAATGCCGTCGGGCCGGTGTGTGTTGCGGTCAGGCCATGCCCAGAATGGTGTCGAAGATAGCCATTCCCGCCCACGATCCGAAAATGCCGGTCACGCCGCCGACAATGAAGTCATCGTCGGCCGCCGGCCAGAATCCGTGGAGCAGCAGGGTTCCGACAATCGCCCCGACGATACCCGACGCCAGATATTGCGGATTTCGCAGCCATGGGCCCCTCAGCAGGCGGACCATGGTGAAAGCCGTGAATACAGCGGACAGGAGGAGATCGGACATGATTGGCCTCTGGACCATCAGACACTCCGCCCAATAGTGAAACGATCCGTTAAACGGCATCGACAATTGTTATCGAGACCTGCAGCATGAATTCTCCCGCCAACATCAACGATCCGCTCGTGCTGTTCATGCCGTCGGGCAAGCGCGGGCGCTTTCCGGTCGGCACGCCGGTGCTGGATGCCGCGCGCCAGCTTGGCGTCTATGTCGAGAGCGTGTGCGGCGGACGCGCGACCTGTGGGCGCTGCCAGATCGAGGTGCAGGAAGGCAATTTCGCCAAGCACAAGATCGTCTCCTCCAACGACCACATCACGCCAAAGGGCCCCAAGGAAGAGCGATACGAACGCGTGCGCGGCCTGCCCGAACGGCGCCGCCTCTCCTGCTCGGCGCAGATCCTCGGCGATCTCGTCATCGACGTGCCGCAGGACACCGTCATCAATGCGCAGACCATCCGCAAGGACGCCGACACCAGGGTGATCGCGCGCGATGCGGCGATCCGCATGTGCTATGTCGAGATCGAAGAGCCCGACATGCACAAGCCGCTCGGCGATCTCGACCGCCTGAAGATCGCCTTGATGAAGGACTGGAACCTCAAGAGCCTGGACTTCGACTTCTATCTCCTGCCGCAGGTGCAGGGCATTTTGCGCAAGGGCAACTGGACCGCCACCGCCGCCATCTACAAGGATGCCGATAGCGAGACCGCAAGGGTCATCGCGCTGTGGCCCGGCCTCAAGAACGAGGCCTATGGGCTCGCCTGCGATATCGGCTCGACCACCATCGCCATGCATCTGGTGTCGCTGCTGTCGGGTCGCGTCGCCGCGTCCTCGGGCACGTCAAACCCCCAGATCCGCTTCGGCGAGGATCTGATGAGCCGCGTCTCCTATGTGATGATGAACCCGGATGGCCGCGAAGGCATGACGGTTGCCGTGCGCGAGGCGATCTCGAGCCTCGTCGACAAGGTCTGCGCCGAGGGCAATGTCCAGCGCAACGACATCCTGGATTCCGTCTTCGTCGGCAATCCGATCATGCACCATCTGTTCCTCGGCATTGATCCGACCGAGCTTGGCGGCGCGCCCTTCGCGCTGGCTGTTTCGGGCGCCGTGCACATCAAGGCATCCGATATTGGGCTGAAGCTTAACCAGGGCGCCCGGCTCTACATGCTGCCCTGCATCGCCGGCCATGTCGGCGCAGACGCGGCGGCGGTGACGCTGTCGGAAGGCCCGCACCGCCAGGACGAGATGATGCTGATCGTCGACGTCGGCACCAATGCCGAGATCGTGCTCGGCAATCGTGCCCGCGTCGTGGCGGCTTCCTCGCCGACCGGTCCGGCCTTCGAGGGCGCGGAAATCTCCGGTGGCCAGCGCGCCGCTCCCGGCGCCATCGAACGCGTGCGCATCGATCCCGACACGCTGGAGCCGAAATACCGCGTCATCGGCTCGGAACTGTGGTCCGACGAGCCCGGTTTCCTCGACAGCGTGCAGGCAACCGGTGTCACCGGCATCTGTGGCTCCGGCATCATCGAGGTCGTCGCCGAAATGTATCTCGCCGGCATCATCTCAGAGGATGGTGTCGTCGACGGATCGCTCAGCATGCGTTCGCCGCGTGTTGTCGCGAACGGCCGCACCTTCTCCTACGTGCTGAAGGAAGGTGAGCCGAAGATCACCATCACGCAGACTGACGTGCGTGCCATCCAGCTTGCCAAGGCGGCCCTTTATGCCGGCACCAAGCTCTTGATGGAGAAACAGCACACCGAGCATGTCGACCGCATCCATTTCGCCGGCGCCTTCGGCTCCTTCATCGATCCGAAATACGCCATGGTGCTGGGCCTGATCCCCGACTGCGACCTCGACAAGGTCATGGCCGTCGGCAACGCCGCCGGTGCCGGCGCGCGCATGGCCCTGCTCAATCGTGGCTATCGTCGCGAGATAGAGGAAACCGTCAGCCAGATCGAGAAGATCGAGACCGCGTTGGAGCCCAGATTCCAGGAGCATTTCGTCTACGCCATGGCGCTGCCGAACAAGGTCGACCCGTTCCCGAAACTGTCGGCTGCGGTGAAACTGCCGCCACGCAAGACCGTGAGTGAAGACGGTGTTGCCGGTGATGCCGCGCCACGGCGGCGTTCGCGCGAAGGTCACGCGGCTAGACGCAGCCGGGAATAGTGCAGCCCGACGGCAGGCGCACGCCACTTGTAGCGTGCGCCCTTATCTGCGCCGGCGCTCTCAACGCGTAAGCATCAATTCATTTGCACGCAAATGTTTCAAGATCGAACCGATCTCGAAACCAAAACGCGCGGGCGCTATGGCGCGGCCATCAGACAAGCGCATGACCGCAACAAGGCAAGACGCATCCTGAACAGCCTGCCTCCGGAAATCCAGAAGGATATCGGCTGGCCGGTGTCGCCGCGATCGAGTGAAAGAGCGAGCCTGACCGGCGCGATCTGGAGCGCCGCACGCTGATGACATTTGCCGACAAGTGTAAATTGCTCGGCGCACGCCGGGGCCGTCATCCGGCCTCGGTCCCCACCGACAACCGAATTCGCGCAGCGCTGCTGCGCCTCCGGCCGCGACGAAAATGAGGCCGATCCAAAGGCTGTCACACAATCGTGTGGACGGCATAAATCTTGACATTCCTGGCGAAGGCACGATCTTCGGAAGAGAGGGGGAATTCTCTTAGTCGGCTCTGCCGAAGTTCGTGTATCCGCATGCCAAGTTTGAAAAGCCACTTCGTGTCCTTCGTGCTCAGGCACAGCCGCAAGCAGGCCTTCGCCAGCCCGGAAAGCCTGCAGCGGTGGATCGCCAATGCGCGCAGGACGGAGGACCACCAGCCGCCCGCGTCGGTGCGGTCGCGCCTCGACATCACGACGAGCGAGGTGAACGGCTTTCCGGTCTACGAAATCGCACCCAGAGGCGGCGAGCAGAGGCGGATTCTCTACCTGCACGGTGGCGCCTATGTCTTTGAAATCACGTCCTATCATTGGAATCTGATCGCCGAGATGGCCGACCGACTGGGCTTCGGCATCACTGTGCCCATCTATCCCATCGCGCCCGAGCATGATTTCCATGACATGTTCGGCATGGTCGGCGAGGTCTACCGCCAGATGCTCGAAGAAACCGAGGCTGAAGACATCATCTTCATGGGTGACTCCGCCGGCGGCAACATGGCTGTCGTGCTGACCATGATGGCTGCCGAGGAGGCACTGCCCCTGCCGTCGCGGCATGTGCTGATTTCGCCAGGCCTCGACATGTCGCTTTCCAATCCAAAACTGTTCGAGGCTGAGCGCAACGATCCCTGGCTTGGCATTCCGGGCGGCCTGGAAGCGATCCGGATGTACAGCGCCGGCATCGACCGCAGCGACTGGCACATCAGCCCGGTCTACGGCGATCTTTCGGTGCTGCCGAAAACGCTGCTCTTGACCGGTTCACGCGATCTCTTGACGCCGGACAATCTGATCTTCGCCGAAAAAGCGCGCGCCGCCGGCGTCGAGGTCGATGTCATCCATGAAGAGGGCATGTTTCATGTCTGGCCGCTGATCGACATGCCGGAATCACGCCGCGCGCGCCAACATATCGTTGCCTTTCTCAGCGAAAGCCAGGCACCGGTCAGGCAAGGTACGATAACACTATTCGAAGCACCCTCCGCCGAAGCGGCGGAGTAGCGCTTCCGCTTTTCGTCCAACGCTATTGGCGGATCAGAACTTTCCGGTTTCCCTGAACACTTCGAAAGTGTCGCGGATGTGGTCGGCGACCGCCTTGACCGGTGCGCTGGCGTCGGGCGCCACGACCATGGCGAGGTTGTAGGTGCCGATGTCAGGCATGCCATCCTTCGGGTTGAGTTCGACCATCTCGTTGCCGAGAAACGATCTCGGCAGCGGCGCGACCGCAAGGTCGGCCATGATCGCGGCGCGCTGGCCGGCTGTATGCGCGCTCATATAGGCAACGCGGTAGTTGCGGCCTTCGCGGCCGAGCGCATCGAGCGCCCCTGCCCGCCAGGCGCAACCTTCTTCCCACAATGAAACCGGCAGCGGCTCGCGCAGATGCGCGCAGCCACCCTTGGCGCCAGCCCAGACAATCGGTTCGGTGAGCAGCACCTCGGCGCCAAGCGCGCTGGTCTTGTAGGAATTGGTCAAGAGCGTGATGTCGAGCGCCCTGTCGTCCATGCGCCGGCGCAGATTGATGCTCTGGTCGATGGTGACGTCGACGGCGATAGAGGGATGCGATTGCGCGAAACGCTTCAGCACGTGCGGCAGCACGCGCTCGCCGTAATCGTCCGGCGAGCCCAGCCGCACAACGCCGACAATATCGGGAATGATGAACTTCGACACCACCTCGCGGTTGATCGACAACAGCCGGCGCGCATAGCCAAGCAGCATCTCGCCATCGGTGGTCAGCGTCACCGAACGCGCGTCGCGCGCGAAGACGGAACGGCCGAGAATGTCCTCCAGCTTCTTGATCTGCATGGAGACGGCCGACGGCGTGCGGAACACCGCATTGGCGGCCGTGGTGAAGCTGCCGGTCTCCGCAATCGCCACGAAAGTGCGCAAAACGTCGAGGTCGAGCAGCGGAAGTGGATGATTGAGCGGGGCGTTCATGGGAACCAGCCTTCAATTTTTCTGATACAAAACATCATTCCATTTCGTTTGATTGAACATCAGTTTGGGGGGATAGTCAATCTTGTCGAAGCAGGATGCTGCCACATGCAGCCATGAAACGACCGCGACACAGACCTGCAATCGACATGAAATGTAGCTGAAACAGAACTGGCGTAAGCAGCCGCTGCCCAGGCACTGCTAGCCGGGCACAAGAGGAGCAAGTAATGTCTATCCTGTCGTCCATCGGTCGGATTGCGACCGAATTCAACGCGGCACGTGCCCGCTACCAGACGGAACGAGCCATCCGCTCCCTGCCGATCGAACTGCAGAAGGATATTGGCTGGCCTGAGGCCGCCGACTCCAAGACCGGCATTCGCAATGGCGTCGGATCCTGGGCTGGAGCAAAGTAAATCGTGTGTACCAAATGCTGAAGGCCTGCCGCGCACCCGCCCGGCAGGCCTTCTCGGTTTTATTTGTATTCAAATGAGTTTTAGAGCCATGTCAGCAGCACATGGCGCATATGAGCAAGCCGCATAGCTGTCAGTTTTCCAGCTAATACCTTGTAAGAAATCATAAATTTCAGGCACAGTGCCCAAACATGTCGCGTCCGGTGTCGCTTTTCATATCAAGCGCTTCGCTTTTGCGATTTGGTTTTTGCTTACACAAGCCTATATCAACGCCAGCAAACGAGCTGCCCCACTCCATAAAGCGAAGGCGACCCGTCTGAGCAACCGAATGGAGATGAATATGAAGCTTTTTGCCCGCCTCTTTGCCCGCCGCGAAATGAACCTGACGACCGCTCTCGAGCGCCAGCGCCTTGCCAACACCATGCCCGGCCAGACCGGTGCCATGAATGCGGCGCGCCTCGGTTTCGTCGCCTGATATCAGAAGCTGCGCGGTCTTCCGGACCCGCAGCCGGCCGCCAGCGCCGTGCTTCCCTGCCGCGACCTGGTATATACTGCCGCCGCTTCGGTTTGCCGAGGCGGCGTTTTTGTTTGCGGATTGTCTTCCCGGCCATTCCACAACCTGACGGTGGTAACTGCTTAGGCTTCACCGCACGGCGATTGCCCATTTGCGACCCATGTCGCAAATTTAATGTTGTCCTTGCCCCCTAGCCGATTGACAGGAATGGTTTTTCCTGATGTCGCTATGCTATTCGCGACATCCTGTTCGCGTCATGGCCGCGTGAGGTTCCCTTGAACGCCGTAAAGCATCCGATCAAGCGATCGTTTGTGTTCTTCCTTATCCCCGATTTCACCATGATCGCTTTTGCGACCGCACTGGACCCGCTGCGTTCGGCCAACCGGATGCTCGGCTACGAGGCCTATCGCTGGCGCCTCGCCAGTATCGATGGCAAGCCGGTACGCGCGTCGAACGGCGTCGAATGCGCGGTCAACACCTCGCTCGAGGAAGAGCGCAAGAAGATGGCCGGCCCCGAGCGGCCGAACATGGCCATCGTGTGCAGCGGCATCAATGTCGAGCGTTACCAGAACAAATCGGCGTTCGCCTGGCTGCGCGAGGAATACAATCGCGGCGTCGCTGTCGGCGGCTTGTGCACCGGCGCGCATATCCTCGCCGCCGCCGGCTTGTTGTCCAACAAGCGCTGCGCCATCCACTGGGAGAACCTGCCAGGCTTCTCCGAGGCGTTCCCGAAGGCCAACGTGTTCGCCGACCTCTTCGAGATCGACCAGAACATCTACACCTGCGCCGGCGGCACCGCTGCGCTCGACATGATGCTGAAGCTGATCGGCGACGATTTCGACGAGAACCTCGTCAATCGGGTCTGCGAGCAGGTACTGACCGACCGCGTGCGAAGCCCGACCGACCGCCAGCGCCTGCCGCTGCGCGCGCGCCTGGGCGTGCAAAACTCAAAAGTGCTGACCATCATCGAACTGATGGAGGGCAATTTGTCCGAGCCGCTGTCGCTGATCGAGATCGCCGATCATGTCGACCTGTCGCGCCGCCAGATCGAGCGTCTGTTCCGCACCGAAATGGGTAGATCCCCTGCCCGCTACTATCTGGAGATCCGCCTTGACCGCGCCAGGCATCTGCTGATCCAGTCGTCCATGCCGGTGGTCGAGGTCGCCGTCGCCTGCGGTTTCGTCTCGGCCTCGCATTTCTCCAAATGCTACCGCGAGCTCTACGCCCGCTCGCCTCAGCAGGAGCGTGTCGACCGCAAGCAGCTGCTGGCGGCCTGACCCGAGATTTTCGCGAAATGCCCCATCAAGGGGCCTCAGGCGGGCGGGGCCGGATATCGCGCCAGCAAGACCGCCCGCCGCAAGACACTTGCGGCAGAGCAACACAGTCACGAGTTGGCGAGGAGAAACTGCCGCACGGGCGGCGCGACGCGGTCGCTCGCTTCGATCAGGATAGCGTGCTTCAGCCCATCCAGGATCACCAGCTCCGATCGCGGCAGGGCTTCGGCGATCAGACGGTTGAGGCGAGGGTTGCAACCGCCGTCGAACTCGCCCGTCAGCACCAGGCACGGCGCGGCGACCTCGTGCAGCCACGGTGCCATCTCCGTCTCGGCATAGATGTCGAAGACGTTCAGGAAGATCTCGGCGGGGGTATCCATCACCTGCTTCTTGCGCCATTCGATGACATCCGGACGCCGCGCGGCGAATTCGTCAGTGAACCATCGAGCCGTCAGCGTATCGAGCACCTGGCCAATACCGCGCTCACGCATGGCCGCCACGACCGCCTTGACCTTGGCACTATCGTCGTCGGTGCGGAACGCAGCCGTTGACAACAGGCCGACAGACAGGACCCGCTCCGGAAAACGCCTCGCATAGGCAGGGCCAATCATGCCGCCGAGCGAATGGCCCGCGACGTGCGCCCGCTCGACGCCAAGCCTGGCGCGCAGATGCTCGAGGTCGTCAACGAGGTCCTCCAAGCCAAAGCGACCCGAAGGAAGCGGCGAGTCGCCATGACCGCGCAGGTCGTAGGAAATGCAAGTGAACTTGTCCCTCAGTTCCTCGACAAGCCTGGTCCAGCCGGCGCGACGCGCCCCGATACCGTGGATCAGGAAGAGGGCCGGACCGCTGCCCACTATGGAATAGACACAATCTAGAGGCTTGCTCATCGCCGGCACCTCAGGCGCCTCCCACCGGCTTGGGATCGGGATAGAGATCCGAGCACAACTCACCGCCGATACCCCAGTTGGCCTTGTCCACGTCCTCGATGATGATGTGAACCGACTGAGGCTTGCCGCCACACACATTGATGAAGCTGTCCGTCAGCGCCTTTGCCAACTGACGCTTCTGGTCGACCGTGCGCCCGCTGAACATTTCCACTTTAATGATTGGCATGTCTTCATTTCTCCGTTTTCGACAGTGAGATCAGGCGGCGGACCGTTCACGGTTGCCGGCGAGTTGGGGCATGACTTCCACCGAGAACCGCTCCATCATCTCGAGCGTCTCGGCCTGCGGTTGGCCGAAGTTGCTGGACATGATGACTTCATCGATACCCGCCTCGGCATAGGCAGAGATGCGGTCGATCATTTCCGCGGCCTCGCAGATGATGAGGCTGCGGCCAAGTTCTTCCAGCGACTGACGGCGCGGCAGCTGACGGATGCAGCCATTGTCGACGATGCCGGGCCCCGAGAAGACATTGTCGAAACGCTCATAGTAGCTGTAGGCCAGTTCCAGCTTGCGGCGGGCGTCGGCTGCATTGCGGGCCAGATAGATGCCGCGCATCAGGGACAGGCGGCTCGACTTGCTGTTCTGCTCCGCTTCTGCTTTGCCGCGCTTGAAGGCGTTGACCTGTTCCATGAGCACCGAATGGGACGCTTGCAGCGGCGTGGTCTGGACCATGTAGCCCTGCCTGGCACAGGCCTCGATGCCCTCCGGCGCCATCACCGCCATCATCAGCGGTATCTCGACTTCGGGCCGCGGCATGATGGTGATCGGGTCGAAGCGGTAGAAGTCGCCATCCCAGGAAACCTCCTCGCGCGTCAGCAGCGCCTGCAGCACTTCAAGCGATTCATCGAACTTCGCCCGGGTCTGCTCGATAGGTGTGCCCAACCGTGCCACCTCGTAGGCGAACGCTCCTCGGCCCACGCCAAGGACCAGCCGGCCTTCGCACAGCATGCTAGCCTGCACGACCTCGCCGGCGAAGATCCGCATGTCGTGCACCGGCAGCACGGCAATCGACGTAACCAGCTTGATGCGGCTCGTCGCGGCGGCGATACGAACAGCAAGCTGAAGCGGCGACGGCACGAGCAGGATGTTGATGAGGTGGTGCTCCGGGATCGATACGGCGCTGTAGCCGACCTTTTCGGCCCATACCGCCTGCTCGACCATGTCGCGGTAGAGCCGGGTGCCGCCATAGGCCGGATCCGGCAGATAGCTCGACAGGAAGTGATTGAAATCCATGTAGTGTCGCTCCCGTCTGGTTTCAGTTACCGAATGCCGGCGCCGAGGTGAGTGGCCCTTCGACCTGAACCGGCGTCTCCTGATCCCTGTGCGCATGCGCAACCCCGAGACCCGCGTAGCCTCCGCGAAAATAGCCCAGGGGCTCGCCGCTCATGCAGGTGAATTGGGTCACGACGCCGATCAGGATCACATGGTCGCCCGCGTCGACGACCTGGTGGCGCGTACAGGCCATGGTGGCGAGGCTGTCGCCAAGCACCGGCGGCATTCCAGGCGTCAGTGCTTCGAGCGCGACATCCCTGGCGGGGCTGCGCGAGGCAAAGGCGGACGAAATCTCGCGTTGCCAGTCGCCCAGAATGTTGACGCTGAAGTGCTCGGCCCGGGTCAAGACCCCTGCACTTCTCGACGATTTGGCCAGGCAAACCAGGACGAGCGGAGGATCGAGCGAAACGGACGTGAAGGAGTTTGCCGTGAGCGCGCTCGGTGTGCCGCGCGCGTCGCACGCCGCCACCACGGTCACACCGGTCATGAACGAACCGAGCATGTCGCGCAACGCGCGGCGGTCACAATTCCGAGCATCCACCCAGGCTTTCTGCCGCATGTTCCTTCCCCGTCTCGTGGCGCTCAGCACCAAGAGTTGTACAGATGTACCAATCTTGCTATGTTGTACATCTGTACAAATTGATGTGTCAACCGGCTTTGAAACCAACCGTTGATGCCACACGGATAAAAATGCAGCTTGGGCGGCGACGGATCAAAGCCGGCCGAACGGTTTTCGGGCAACATGTCAGGGAAGGAAGCGTACGCGTTGGCTCAGGAACGAAAGGCGCATGTCGTCAGATCATCGCAGGACAGGCGCGCCGAAATAGTCGAGGCCGCTTTCCTGTGCCTGCAGGAGTATGGCTACGCAAAACTGACGGCGAGAAAGATCGCCGAGCATTCCAACATATCGCTGGGACACATCACCTATCATTTCAAGGACATGAAGGAGGTACTGGTCGAAACCTACCGCTACGCGTCCTTGACCCTATTCGAAGCGACGCAGCGAGACCTCGGCAGGTCGTCCAAAAGCCCGATCGAGCAGTTGCGGGTCTTTCTTGGCACGGGCTTCAGCAAGGCCTTCCTCAAACGCGACTATCTCCGCGTCCGGATTGACCTCTGGTCCGCCGCGCTCGCCTACGACGAGATCGCCACCGTGGAGCGGGAGCTCTACGAGGGCTACCGATCGCAACTGAGCGAGCTCTTGCGCAACGTCGCGGTCGACCGCCAGATTGGGCCGGACGCGGTCACACCTCTCGCTGACACCATCATGGCGACGCTGGACGGACTGTGGCTGGACTGGGAACGTCGCCACGACGAGACAGCCATACAAAATGGCCTCGACGGCTGCATCGCGCTGGTGAACGCGGCGCTGCCCGCGCGTTAGCCCGGCGAACCGCATTTCCCAGCGAACGCACAAGCCGGTAGCGGCAACTAGAGCATGATTCCGAAAAGTGGACGCCGGCTTTCGGAAAAGATCATGCACAAACAAATAGAGTTCCATCCCGATTCCATCAGGATGGAACAGCCTCTACCCCAACTGGGTCTGCGCCGTCCGTATCGCCTCGACGCGCAGATCCTCCGTCAGCCGCGCTTTCAGCGCCGAGAATTCTGGGCTGGTCTTCAGCGTGTAGTGGCGGGGATGCGGCAGGTCGACGGCAACATCCGATTTGATCTGGCCGGGCCGTGCGGTCATCACGATCACGCGCGAGGCCATGAAGATGGCTTCCTCTATGTCGTGAGTGACGAACAGGACCGTCTTCTTGCGGCGCTCCCAGATGCCGAGCAGCAGTTCCTGCATCAACCCGCGGGTCTGATTGTCGAGCGCGCCGAACGGCTCGTCCAGCAAAAGAATCTCCGGATCGTTGGCAAGAGCCCGCGCGATTGCCGTGCGCTGCTGCATGCCGCCGGAAAGCTGCTTCGGCCAATGGTTCTCGAACCCCTTGAGGCCGACGAGGTCGATGTAGGACGCCACGATCCCGGATCGCTCGCGCTCAGGCATACCCCGTTCGCGCAGGCCGAAGGCGATATTCTCCGCCACCGTCAGCCACGGGAACAGCGTGTAGGACTGGAAGACCATGCCGCGATCCGGCCCCGGCCGGCTCACCGCCTTACCGTCGAGTAATACGCGGCCCGTGCTGGGCTCCTCCAGGCCGGCAACGATGCGCAACAGTGTCGACTTTCCGCAGCCGGAGGGTCCGAGGATCGTGATGAAGTCGTTGGCCGTGACAACCATGTCGATCGGCATCAGCGCCTTGACCGGTTGGCCGCCGCGCACGCCCGCGAAAGTTCGCGAAACGCCTTCGATCCGAAGCTTGCTCATGCAAGACTCCATGGAAAGAGCCAGCGGTTGAATGCCTTGAAGGCGAAATCGGACAACAGCCCGATCAGGCCGATGACGATGATGCCGAAGATGATCTGCCCGGTCGCCAGCCGCGACTGGCTGTTGATGATCATGTAGCCGATGCCCGAGGACGAGCCGATCAGCTCGGCCACGATGACATAGGTCCAGGCCCAGCCGAGCACCAGCCGCAGCGTCTCGGCGATTTCCGGCGCGTTGGCTGGCATGATCACCCGCCGCACGATGCCATTGTCCGTGGAGCCCAGCGTATAGGCCGCCTCGACCAGATCGCGCCGCGTGCTGCCGACCTTGACCGCGATGATCAGGATCACCTGGAACACCGAGCCCACAAAGATGACGAGCAGTTTCTCCAACTCGCCGATGCCGGCCCACAGGATGAGCAGCGGAATGAAGGCGGAGGCCGGGAGATAGCGCGCAAAGGAGACGAAAGGCTCCAGGAACGCCTCCACCGGCTTCCAGGCGCCCATCATGATGCCTATCGGCACCGCCACGATTGCCGCCAGCAGGAAGCCGCCGAAGACACGCCAGATGGTGATGAGGATGTCGAGCCAGAAGCGGTCCTCGACCAGCAGGCGCCAGCCGTCCTTGAGCATCGACAGCGGATCGGCCAGGAAGATGCGGTTGACGTGGCCGCCGAGCGTGATCCACGCCCAGAACGCCACGAACAGCACGAAGAAGGAAATGCCGAGCATCGTTCGGATGCCCGGCCGGACCGGATGCAGGGGGCGCGGCATCTAGAGTGTCCTTGAAAAAGGGAAGACGGCGGCGCCAGGCGCCGCCGCGGGGCGATGCAATCCGCCGCTCAGTTGGCTACGGCGCTGGTGTCGGCCAGCGTCGTGACATCCGGCGCCTGCTTGATCAGCCCCATCTGCAGCAGAAGGTCGCCGGCAGTCTTGGAAAAGTCCTGGAAATCCTTGGTGAAGAACTGCTTGTTCTCGGCCTTGTCGGCCCATTTCAGGTATTTCGCCGAATCCTCGAACTCCTTGGCCGACTGCTTCACGTCAGCGCCCATGATCTCGTAGGATTTCTGCGGGTCCTTCTTGATCAGGTCGAGCGCATCGAAATAGCTGTCGGCCAGCGCCTTGGCTGCGTCCGGATTGGCCTTGAGGAATTCGGGCGTGCAGCCGACGGTGTCGAGCACCATCGGATAGTCAAGCGTGGTCGCCAGGATATGCCCCTGGTCGGACTTGTCGCGCACGGCCGAGATGAAGGGCTCATAGGTCACCGCAGCATCGTTCTGGCCGGCGAGGAAAGCCTGGGCGGCAGCGTCCGGCTCCAGATTGACGACCGTTACATCCTTGGTCGACATGCCGTTCTTGTTCAGCACCCATGCCAACATGAAATAGGGTGACGTGCCCGGCGCCGATGACGCCACGTTCTTGCCCTTCAGGTCGGCGACCGTCTTGATGTCGTTGCGCACGACGATGCCGTCGGCGCCATAGGACTTGTCGAGCTGGAATATCTGCTTGGTGTTGACGCCGCTGGCGTTCCACACAAGCCATGTCTCGACGGTAGTGGCCGCGCATTGCAGGTCCCCGCTGGCGATGGCAAGCGGGCGGCTCGCCTGCGGCACCTTCTTCAAGGTGACGTCGAGACCGTGCTTCTCGAAGATGCCGGCCTGCTTGGCGAGTGTGAGCGGAGCGAAGCCCGTCCACCCGCTGATGCCGATGGTGACCGCCGTGGCGGCCATGACCGGCGCGGACAATCCGGCGGCAAGCGTCAATGTCGATGCAAAAACGGCGATCCTGTTCATGTCAGTTCCCCTTTTGTTTTCTTTAATGGGGAATTGTTCACAGACGCCACCGGGCTTGTCAATGAACAGGAATGTGTAGGGCGAGATAGGCTTGAGGCGCCCCCATGTCGAGTGGGATCACGCCGTCGCGAATAAACGGCGGAACTGAAATTCGCGGCGTTGGTACTGGTCGCCGCAACACTCCGCCGCTCTACGGCCGGTTCCGCATCCAGTTGCGGTTGCGCCACATCTTTTCGCCGAGTTGGCAGTCGGCGGGAGGCCTGTCATCAACGAGAACCACCGGCGGATGCCCGGCCTCTTCCGCCGCCCATTGCGGTGACGCCGGGCCGGCAAGCTCCAGCACCAGCTTGCGGCGAATGGCTTCGGGAAACTGCGACCAGTCATTGACCGGGATCATGAAGGCGCCGCGACCGCCGATGACGCAGTCGCTGTAGTAGCGATCCAGATGATCGACATCGTAGGCGTCGGTGAAGCCGCCGCGGGTCATCAGCGGCAGGCCGTTGATGACGATGCCCTGCTTGACCAGTTCGTCGCGTACGCCGTCGACCGGCGCTCCCTGGTTGTTGGGACCATCGCCCGAAATATCGATGACCCGCTTGTCGCCCTGGAAGCCGCTTTCGGCGAAGAGGTCGCTGCCGAATTGCAAGGCGCCGGAAATCGAGGTGCGCCGGGCGCCGTCGGGTGGCGGGGCCGAAAGCTTCTCGACAACCCGCTCGGCGTCGGCACGGTTGGCGATGACCGTCCACGGCACGATGACGCGCTGCCAGGTCGTGCCGGCCCATTCGACGTAGGTGACGGCGATCTTGCCGTGCGCGCCAACGGCGATGGCTTGCAGGACATGGTCGTGGGTCAATGCCGCCGCATAGCCGTGGCGTTGGATCTCGAGTTCCTCGGGCGACATGGACAGCGAAACGTCGACGGCCAGCACCAGCTCGACATCGACAGGCTCGTCCGCACGCGAAACACTGGCCGGCGGCAGGATAACCGCGGATACCGCCAGCAGCGCTGTCAACGTCCTAACCATGTCTGGATAATGCGCGAAGGGAACCGGCAGGTGAAGTGGCCGCCCATGTTTTCTCCTGCGCCCAACGGCTTGCCCTCACTTCTACGCCAGTCCGACTTGGATTATGATCGATCCTGGAGTTGTGGGGAAAACCGATGTCGCAGCAGGCGGAAGATCCAATCCATCAACTTGCCAACGCGCAAAAGCAGGCCGTCGAACAGCTTGGCGTGCTGACTGGGGAACTGTCGAGGTTCAGGCCTTTTACGGCCGAGACCACCAACCTTGAGCCTATCGTACGCGCATTGGCGCTGGCAACGCGGCTTTTGACATTCCATGCCGCGTCGCCTCCCGACGACAATCCGAAGGCGATCTCCACATTCGAACTGGCTGACGCCATCACCGCGCTGGATCACGGCCGGGAAGCCATTGTGCCAATCGGGCCGGCGGAACCGCTGGTGCGAGCTCTCTTCGAAAGCGTGAAGCTGCTCACCGCGCTCGCCGCGACCAACGAGTGCCAGATGGCCCTTCCCTATGCCCCGATGCAGCGGGTGCGCAAACCGGACGGCCATGTCGTCTGGCAGTGCAGTCACGACCCCATGCACGAAACCTGACGTCATGTTCGGCAAGCTATGGTCGGAACTGCAGGACCTTTTCGGGGACCTTCGCGGCCCCGCGAAAGCCCTGATCGTCGTGTTGATCGGCATGGCTTTCGCGTGGATGCTGATCAACCACCAATGGGCTGCGGCGCTTAAGCTGGTGCTTGCGGCGATCGTGGCCGGTTATCTGCTGGAACTGATCGGCAACCTGTTCCTTCCAAAAATGCCGCGCGCCGGCCTGTTCTTCCTTGAAGGCTGGGTGCTAGGCCCGGCAGCCATAGCTGCTTTCGTCTCCGGTCTGATCGTTGTCGTTGCCATCGACCTCGCACCACCGAAAGACACGGATCCGGCAACAGAGGAGTTGATGAAAACGCTTGCGGCCGGCCTGACCACATTCCTGTCGGCTGCCTTCGTGTCGTGGATCGGCGAACAGGACAACACCAGGATCAGCAACCGCATCCGCGACCAGTTTTACAAGAAGTACAAGCGCGCCACGGTCTACCCGTCTCTGAAGGATGGGCTCATGTATTTCACGCCGGGCTCAAAAGGCGAAACCGCTGTGTATTCGAGCATCCAGATCGGCGGCTGGAACTTCGCCGACCGCTGGGAGCGGGCGAGCAAATTGAGCGCCGAGATCGCCACCGGCAACAGCCTTCCAAAAAGCCAGGCTGAAATAGACGCCGCATTGCCGCATTAGATTTGGGTGCAACCGCCACGGTCACACCCAAATTCCGCAATCAACTCCTCGGCTTCAGATTCTCCGGGTCGTAGAGCGGCTTGTAGCCGACAGCGGCCACTTCCACCGGATATGTCTCGCCGAAATACTCAACCGCGAGCTTGCGGCCCTCCTGGGCATAGGCCCAGGGCAGATAGGCGAGAGCGATGTTCTTGCCGATGGTCGGGCCGTAGGCGATGGAGCTGGTGAAGGAGCGGCGGCCGAGCTCGTCGACCAGCGTCTCGCCTGTCTTCGGATCCATCACCGGCATGATGCCGACGGGATACCGGGCAACGCCCTTCGCATCGATATTGTCGGTCATCACCAGCGTGCACAGCATCGCCGGCTGATGCTCGCGGGCGCGATACTCCACGTGCTTGGCCTTGCCGCAGAAATCGTTCTCCTTGACCTTGGGGCGGGCAAGGTCGGCTTCCAGCAGATTGTACTCGGTCAGCAGATCGGCATTCTGCAGGCGCAGGCTCTTTTCCATGCGCCGCGTGTTGGCGTAGGTCTCGACCCCGAAGGGCATCACGCCGGTCGAGCGCAGCGCGTCCCAGACGGCGAGCCCATCCTCGTAGCGCATATGCAGCTCCCAGCCCTGCTCGCCGACATAGGAGATGCGGAACGCGGTAACGTCCTTGCCGCCGATCCTGACCGGCTTGATTGCCGCGAACGGGAAGTTTTCGAGCGACAGCCCATCCGGATTCTCGACCACCTTCTGCAGGGTCGCCCGGGCGTTCGGACCCCAGATGCCGATGGTGACAAATTTTTCGGTCACGTCGGTGATGGTGACATCGAAGCCTTTGTCCTGCGCGGTGCGGCGCATGTACTGGAAGTCGCGAGGGCCGGCGTCCGCACCGTCGATTACGCGGCAGCGATCGGCCATGCGGATGACGGTGAAGTCGGCGCGCACCATGCCCTCCTCGTCGAGGAAGTGGGTGTAGATGCCCTTGCCGACGTTGTTGTCGCCACCGATCTTGGCCGCGCACAGCCATTCCAGCAATGCGACATGATCGGGGCCCTCAACGTCATACATCGAGAAATGCGAGAGGTTGACGATACCGCAATCCTCACTCATGGCGAGATGTTCGGCGTTGGACACGCGCCAGAAATGGCGGTTGTCCCACTCGTTCTCGCGCACGGGGACGCGGTTACCGTATTTCTCGAGCAGATGCTCGTTGGCGGCATAGCCATGTGCGCGCTCCCAGCCACCGAGCTCCATGAAGTAGCCGCCGAGTTCCTTCTCGCGTTCCCAGAACGGCGAGCGCCTGATGTTGCGGCCCTTGGAAAAGGGCTCGCGCGGATGCACGGCCGGATTGTAGACCTTCATCGCCGTTTCGGTGCAGCGGTCCCAGATGAACTGCTCCTTGGTCTGGTGCGGATAGAAGCGTGCATAGTCGATGGCGTGATGGTCGATCGCCGTGCGGCCGTCCGTCATCCAGTCGGCGATCAGCTTGCCCATGCCCGGGCCGTCCTTGACCCAGATGGCGACGGCATACCACAGGCCCCTCACCTTCTGGCTCTCGCCCATGGACGGGCCGCCATCGGCCGTAACCTGCAGCAGGCCGTTGAAGGAATGGCTTTCATTGTAGCCGAGTTCGCCCAGGATCGGCGTCAGCTCCATGGCACGCTCGAGCGGCGCCAGGATCTGCTCCATCTCGAGGTCGCGCTGCGAAGGCGAAAGCCGCGCTTCATGCTTTTCCAGCAGGTCGCGGGGATGGCAAAGGCGCGGGTTGGTCTCTTCGTAGTAGCCCCATTCGATCTGCCCGCCCTCGGCGGTCTTGGGGTCGCCGGTGTCGCGCATATACGCCGAGTTGCCCTGGTCTCGCAGCAGCGGCCAGCCGATTTCCTTGCCCGTTCCCGCGAACTCGTTGTACGGGCCGAAGAAGGTCAGCGGATGGTCGATCGGCATGACCGGCAGGTCCTCGCCGACCATCTCCGCGATCAGCCGACCCCAGATGCCGGCGCAGACGATGACGTAGTCGGCCTCGATCGTGCCGCGATCGGTCACCACACTAGCGATGCGGCCGTCCTTGACGATCAACGACTTGGCCGGGGTGTTGGCGAAAGACTTTAGTTTGCCGGACGCTTCCGCCTGGTCGACCAGCTTGCCGGCGACGGTCTGCGAGCGTGGGATGACCAGACCGGCGTCCGGGTCCCAGAGGCCGCCCTGAACAAGATGCTCCTCGATCAGCGGAAACTTCTGCTTGATCTCCCCCGGTTCGATCAGCCGCGCGCGCGTGCCAAAGGCCTTGGCCGAGGCGATCTTGCGCTTGATCTCGTCCATGCGGCCGTCATCGCCGACGCGAGCCACTTCGAGGCCACCAACACGGGCGTAATGGCCCATCTTCTCGTAGAAATCGATGGAATAGAGCGTCGTCCAGCAGGACAGGAAATCGTGGCTGGTCGTGTAGCAGAAGTCCGAAGCGTGTGCGGTCGAGCCGATATCGGTGGGGATGCCCGACTTGTCGATGCCGACGATGTCGTCCCAGCCACGCTCGATCAGGTGGTGGGCGATCGATGCGCCGACAATGCCACCCAGGCCGATGATGACGACCTTCGCCTTTTTCGGAAACTCTGCCATTGCCCGCGACTCCAAAGCGTTCTTGCGGGCGGACTATAGGGCGGAGCGGTGGGGCGATTGAAGCCTGTTTGCGACATTGGCAAAAAGCCGTGCGACCAGACGGAGGAATGCCCATGGTCGGCGCTTCGGCCGCCGCTTCTGTCAATGCCGGGTGAATTTTCCCCAGTTGTGCCGAAGTAAAATTCCCCACTTATGCCGACGTGGACGACAGGGCGTATTGCGGATTTTTCGGCGGCCGGCCGCGTGGCTTTTGAGGTGGTGCGAATGCCGGGGGCGCTATAAGGGC
>CALRQH020000010.1:0-225020 GCA_943370265.1 Mesorhizobium carmichaelinearum | reverse complement strand
CCCTTATAGCGCCCCCGGCATTCGCACCACCTCAAAAGCCACGCGGCCGGCCGCCGAAAAATCCGCAATACGCCCTGTCGTCCACGTCGGCATAAGTGGGGAATTTTACTTCGGCACAACTGGGGAAAATTCACCCGGCATTGACAGCCACGCTCTGATCGTCACCGTATCGTCGGATGACGGTCGGCCAGTGCTGGACAGGCGGGCCTATGAAAGCCTGGCAAGGACATTCCACGAGGCCGCCGATGACGATGACGTGCGCGTCGTGGTGCTGCGCGGCCTGGCAGGCTGCTTCTGCCTAGGCGGCGACTTCTCCGAATTCCTCGACGCCACCAAGCATCAACGGCTGATCGCGGCCGTCACCGACATGTTCCGCATGCTGGCGACGTTTCCCAAGCCGATCCTTGCCTGTGTCGATGGCGACGCGGTCGGTGTCGGCTGCACCATCCTGTTCCATTGCGACATGGTGATCGCGTCGGGCAAAAGCACGTTTCGAGTGCCGTTTGTCGATTTCGGACTGGTGCCGGACGCCGCGACCAGCATCCTGGCGCCGCAGAAGCTCGGCTATGCCGGGGCTTTCCGCTTCTTCTGCCTGGGCGACACGCTCGGTGTGGAAGATGCAAGGGCGCTCGGACTTGTCGCGGAGATCGTGGCGGAGGGAAGTGTCGAGGAGGCGGCCCTTGCCAGGGCGCGGCAGCTTGCCAAGAAGCCCGTCGCCGCGCTGCTGCAGACGCGCGGTCTGCTCAAGGGAGATACGGGCGCGCTGTGCGATCGCATCGATCGCGAGATTTCGCTCTTCCAGCAGGCGCTGCAGGACGACACGACGTTGCGGCGGTTGCAGCGGATTGCCCGGCTGGCGGCCTGAGGTCAAAGCATGATCCCGAAAAGTGGAAGCAGATTTTCGGAAAAGATCATGCGCAAACAAAAAGATAGAGCCACCGTCCCGGTTACACCGGGACGGAACGGGCTCTGGATGAAATTGCGCTGCGTGTCCTTCCGGATGCGCGGCGCATGGTTTCACCCTTGTTTCGACAGGAACGACGGTCCTTCGCCGATGATCTTCTTGTCTTCCTTGCCGATGATCTCGAGATCGCGGCCTTCATAAGGAAGTGTCAGAAGCACGCGGCGGATGACGGCCAGCCGGGCGCGACGCTTGTCGTTGGCGCGCACGATGGTCCAGGGCGCGAATTCCTTGTGCGTGCGCTCGATCATGAGATCGCGCGCCTTGGTGTAGTCGTCCCACTTTGTGATGCCGGCGACGTCGATCGGCGAGAATTTCCAGCTCTTAAGCGGACTGTAGCGGCGGTCGTGAAACCGTTCGAGCTGCGTTTCCTGGCCGATGTTCAGCCAGAACTTGAAGAAATGGATGCCCTCGTTGCAGATCATCCGCTCGAAATGCGGTGTTTCTTCCAGAAACTGCTCATGCTGCTCGGGCGTGCAGAAACCCATCACCGGCTCGACGCCGGCGCGGTTGTACCAGGAACGGTCGAAGGTGACGAACTCGCCGGCCGTCGGGAAATGTTCCACGTAACGCTGGAAGTACCACTGTCCGCGCTCTGTCTCGGTCGGCTTGGTCAGTGCCACATTGCGCGCGGTTCGAGGATTCATGTACTGGTGCAACACGAAGATCGTGCCGCCCTTGCCGGCAGCGTCGCGTCCCTCGAACAGCGCCACGACCCGCTTGCCTGTCGATTGCAGCCATGCCTGCGCCTTTACCAGTTCGATCTGCAACTGCTCGAGCGTCTGGTCATATTCGTCGCTCTTCATCTTCTTGTCGTAAGGAAAGCCGCCGGCGGTCAGCTTGTTGTCCTCGATCCATTCGGGAAGCGTAGGGTTTTCGATGTCGAACTCCCGTTCCTTGCCATCGATCCGGATTTTGAGCGGACCCGATGCAGGCACTACGGGAGTCTCCTTGGCTTTTTTCATCAAGACGAACCTTTCCAGCTTCCGGACTCATGCTATTGGGAGCCTCCATATCGGTCCAGCCGGAAGTTTCCAACCGATCGGCCGACGGGGTGCGAGGCATGGGGGCGCGCGAATGGCTGACATGGGCGAAGAGCGGCGAAGCACGGCACGCACCGTCGCTGACCGGCTTTGGAACAGCCGCTGGCTGCTTGCGGCTGGCATCGTGGCCATTGTCACCGTGTACGTCTTTGCCGGCATGTCCGCCTATGTGCTGCTTCTGGCGCTCGCCATGCTGTTTGGAGCGGTGATGCTTCCGACTGGTATCGGGCGGCAGTCGGCGGAACGCGCGGCGGCGATCGAGGCAAGCGGATTGCAACGGCTGTCAGGCGAGTACCTTGCGGCAGCCGTTGCCGACCCGCTGATCATCTTTGACCGGACGGCGACGATCGTCCATGCCAACGCCGCGGCCTTCGCCGTCTTCGGTGGCATCGCACCGGGCCTTTCGTTGTCATTGAAATTCCGCGCGCCCGAAATGCAGGCTTTGCTTGACAGCATCCTGTCGGGCACCGTTGCTTCCGATGCGGTCGACTACACCGAAAAGCTGCCGGTCGAACGCGCCTACCGGGTCAGCGCGTCCTCGGTCGGCCATGGCACCGATCTCTATGTGCTGGTGTTCAAGGACCAGAGCGAGGCGCGACGGATCGACCGGATGCGCGCCGACTTCATCGCCAATGCCAGCCATGAGTTGCGCACCCCGCTCGCCTCGATCGCCGGCTTCATCGAAACGCTGCGCGGCCCGGCTCGCAATGATCCGGCCGCACGCGAACAGTTCCTGCAGATCATGCAGAACCAGACCGGCCGCATGGCACGCCTGATCGATGACCTGTTGTCACTGTCGCGACTGGAGATGAAGCCCTACCTGAAGCCGGGTATGGAGGTCGATCTCCGCCAGACGATCGAAAGCGTCATCGATTCCCTTGGACCGATGGCCAGGGACAACGGCGTCGCCATCGAGCGCGACTTCGCCGAAGGGCCGATCAATGTGCCGGGGGATCGCGACGAGTTGTTCCAGGTTTTCGAAAACCTGCTGGAGAATGCCTGCAAGTACGGACAGTCAGGCGGACGCGTCGTGGTGTCGATGACGCGCGGCGGCGACAAGTCCGAACCCGGCGTCGATGTGACCATCAGGGACTTCGGTCCGGGCATTCCCGAAGAGCATATCCCGCGTATCACCGAGCGCTTCTACCGCGTGGATGTCGAGACGAGCCGCACCCAGAAAGGCACCGGACTCGGCCTGTCGATCGTCAAGCACATACTGACGCGCCACAACGCCAGGCTCTCGATAAAATCCGAGGTCGGCAAGGGCGCGGCCTTCTCCGTTCATTTGCCGGCTCGCTGACGCGGCACTATCTTCCCAACAGGCCGTTTCTTTTTTCTGTCATCGCGCTAGCGTATCAGCAGGGATTCGAGGGAACGACTCAACCATAAAAATCCGGGAAGGCATTGGCCATGCAATCCGTACACATCATGAGCGCCTATGATGAGGAGCTGAAATATCTGTCGAAGCGCATCGCCGCGATGGGCGGCCATGCCGAACGCATGGTCGAACAGGCGGTAACGGCGCTCGTCAACGCTGATCCGGGGCTCGCCCAGAAAGTCATTCGCGATGACGTCGTTCTCGACGAGGGGCAGCGCGAGATCGACGACAAGGCGATCATCATCATTGCCAAGCGCCAGCCCATGGCGACGGACCTGCGTGAGATCGTCGGCGCCATTCGGATCTCGGCCGACCTCGAACGCGTCGGTGATCTCGGCAAGAACGTTGCCAAGCGTGTGGGCGCGGTCACGGACGGACGCCAGCCGACCAGCCTGTTTCGCGGCCTCGAGGCATTGGCCGACCTTGCGCTGACACAGCTGAAGGAAGTGCTCGACGTCTACGCCTCACGCTCCGTCGAGAAGATAGGCTTTGTGCGTGACCGCGACGATCAGATCGATGCGATGTACACCTCGCTGTTTCGCGAACTGCTGACCTACATGATGGAAGATCCGCGCAACATCACGCCCTGCACGCATCTCCTGTTCTGCGCCAAGAACATAGAGCGGATCGGCGATCACGCCACCAACATTGCCGAGACGATCTACTACATCGTCACCGGCGAGCAGATGCCCGCCGACCGCCCGAAAGGCGACAAGACGGACAAGATCAGCGTTTCCGGAACATTGCCGGTGAATTGAACGACCACGGACTGTTGACGCCAGCAGCCCGTTTGGCGGGCAGCGGTCAAATCAAAAACGGCCTGGCTCTTTCGCAAGGAGCCAGGCCGTTTCTATTCGCTATTCGCTATTCGCTATTCGCTATTCACTCAGCGGCTGCGTCGGCGCTCCGAAGCGGGCTGGAACGCAAGGCGCGCATGATACTTGCAATAGGGACCGGTTTCGGCCGCATCGTTCCCGCAGAAGTGAAAATCTTCCGACAGCGGATCGCCGTTCGGCCATTTGCAGGTACGTTCCGTCAGTTCGACGAGCTGCAGGTGCCGGGAGATCGGCACCACAACGTTCTCCGCGACTGGCCGGATGTAGTGGCGCGCCACCGGTTCGGCGTCGAACTGCGTCTGCAGCGCGGTCGCGCCGATCGACGTGGTGACATGGCGCACCGCACTTGCCGGGCGGACCACCGATTTCTGCACCGTCGATCCCTGCACGGCCTTCTTCTGCCGCGCCGGGGTGGCGGTCGCGCGGCCCCGGCCCGACAGCTTCAGGCGATGCACCTTGCCGATGACCGCGTTGCGGCTGACGCCCCCGAGCTGCGCGGCGATCTGGCTGGCGCTCAGACCCTCCGACCAGAGTTTTCTAAGAAGTTCTACCCGCTCGTCAGTCCAGTTCATGAGACCGCGCTCCTGCTAAGCGTGCGGCAATCGGAATCCGTTCCCGACCCAGCACCACTGCTGGGGCAGGCACCACATATATCTAGTGATGAGGTCCGCCGCACGAAATCTAGTTATTTCTCGTCTACAACTACCTTATGCGCTGACTCGGTGACAAGAGTCCCAAGTGCAACACGAATCGGTTTTTTCGGTTTTCCCCAACTTGCCCGGTCGCTTATGAGCCGGCGTCCTGCTGGAGGGCTTGTCGCGCGCCATACGCGACGTTTTCGTTGACTTCATGACCGAAAAACACGATAAGCCGCAAAGGCCGCCGCTTTGGCGGCTTTTTTGATTTTCCGGTACCGGAGACGCATATAATGAGCGGTTCGGCGCTTTTCGAGACCTTTGCTCGGGCTCCCCTGGCTTTCGACCGTGGGGAGGGCACCTGGCTGATCACCGACACGGGCGAGCGATATCTCGATTTCGCTGGCGGCATCGCTGTGAATTCGCTGGGCCATGGCCATCCGCATCTGGTTGCGGCCCTTACCGAGCAGGCCGCAAAGCTCTGGCATGTCTCCAACCTCTATGAAATCCCCGGACAGAGCCGGCTGGGCGAGCGGCTGGCTGATGCCACCTTCGCCGACAAGGTGTTCTTCACCAATTCCGGCGCCGAGGCACTGGAATGCGCCATCAAGACGGCGCGGCGCTATCAATTCGTCAAGGGGCATCCCGAGCGGTTCCGCGTCATCACCTTCGAAGGCGCCTTCCACGGCCGCACGCTGGCAACCATCGCGGCCGGCGGCCAGTACAAATATCTCGAAGGCTTCGGCCCGAAGGTCGAAGGCTTCGACCAGGTCGGCTTTGACGACATCGACGCCGCCGAGAAGGCGATCACGCCGGAAACCGCCGCGATCCTGATCGAGCCCGTGCAAGGCGAGGGCGGTATTCGCCCGGTGCCGTCGCAATCGCTGAAGCGGCTGCGGCAGCTCTGCGACCAGCACGGCCTGTTGTTGATCTACGATGAGGTCCAGTGCGGCATCGGCCGTACCGGAAAGCTGTTCGCGCACGAATGGTCAGGCGTCACGCCGGACATCATGGCGATCGCCAAGGGCATTGGCGGCGGGTTCCCGATGGGCGCCTGTCTTGCCACCGACGAGGCGGCCGTCGGAATGACCGCAGGCGTGCACGGCACTACTTTCGGCGGCAATCCGCTTGCCATGGCTGTCGGCAACGCCGTGCTGGACGTGGTGCTGGAAGATGGCTTCCTCGAGGATGTCCAGCGCAAGGCGCTGCTGATGAAGCAGGGCTTGGCAGCCGTTGCCGACGAGTTTCCCGAGGTCATCGAGAGCATCAGGGGCACGGGGCTGATGCTTGGCCTCAAATGCGCGATGCCCAACACCAAGGTGAACATGGCTCTGCGCGATCACCACTTGCTGGCGGTTCCTGCCGGCGACAATGTCATTCGGCTGTTGCCGCCGCTCACCGTCACCGATGCCGAGATCCACGACGCGCTCGACCGTATCCGCGCCGGCGCCAAGGGGCTGTCAGAGGCCATCGCCGCGGCCGCCGCGAAGTAATCCCGGAACCATTCCTGATGTCACTTCGCCATTTCACCGATCTTTCCGCCGTTTCCGAAGGCGACCTGCGCTTCATGCTGGACGACGCTGTGGTGCGAAAGGCTCGCCTCAAGTCCGGCGAGCGGACAAGGCCGCTCGAGGGCAAGGTGTTGGCCATGATCTTCGACAAGCCATCGACGCGCACGCGCGTCTCCTTCGACGTCGGCATGCGCCAGCTTGGGGGCGAGACCATCATGCTGACCGGCACAGAGATGCAGCTCGGCCGCTCCGAAACCATCGCAGACACGGCCAAGGTGCTGTCGCGCTATGTCGATGCCATCATGATCCGCACCACATCGCATGAGCGCCTGATGGAGCTGACCGAGAACGCCACCATTCCGGTCATCAACGGGCTGACCGATGACACGCATCCATGCCAGCTGATGGCCGATATCATGACCTTCGAGGAGCATCGCGGCCCTGTTGCCGGCAAGACCATTGCCTGGACCGGTGACGGCAACAATGTGCTGCACTCGCTGCTGGAAGCCTCGGCGCGGTTCCGCTTCAATCTCAATGTCGCCGTGCCGGAAGGCAGCGAGCCGGCACAGAAGCATGTCGATTGGTCGAAGGCGCATGGCGGCAAGCTGTATTTCACCCGCTCGCCCGAGGAAGCCGTCGATCAGGCCGACTGCGTCGTAACCGACTGCTGGGTGTCAATGGGCCAGGAGCATCGCGCCCGCGGCCACAATGTATTCTCGCCCTACCAGGTCAATGCCAAGCTGATGGCCCATGCCAAGCCCGACGCGCTGTTCATGCACTGCCTGCCGGCGCATCGCGGCGAGGAGGTGACCGACGAGGTCATCGACGGTCCGCATTCGGTGGTGTTCGACGAGGCCGAGAACAGACTCCACGCCCAGAAGGCCGTGCTCGCCTGGTGCCTGGGCGCTTGATCTCCGGAGGTGTGATGCCTATCTGCGGCGCATCACGCAAAAACAGCGCGTTTCGACGCATGCTCCCGACAGGGCGGCATGGCCGCGCCCCGGAGCATTGTCATGTTGGAAACCCATCAATTGTCTGAATATCAACCCAAGCTTGGTGAATTCGGCTACGCCGGCGACGATCATGTCGTGCCGTTCGAGGTCGGTCCGCTGGACGTGCGCGGTCGCACCGTCCAGCTCGGCCCGATGCTCGACGCCATTCTCACGCGCCACGACTACCCCGAGCCGGTCGCGCGCCTGCTGGCGGAGGCCTGCGTGCTGACGGTGCTGCTTGGCACGTCGCTCAAATTCGAGGGCAAGTTCATCCTGCAGACCCGCACGGATGGGCCGGTCGACATGCTGGTGGCGGATTTTTCCACGCCGTCGGCGTTGCGGGCCTATGCGCGCTTCGATGCGGACAGGCTCGAGGCCCTGGTTGCTGCTGGCGAGACGTCCCAGCAGACGCTGCTCGGCAGTGGCGTGCTGGCGCTGACCATTGACCAGGGTGCCCATACCCAGCGGTATCAGGGCATTGTCCAGCTCGATGGCGAAACGCTGGAAGACGCGGCACGCACCTATTTCCGTCAGTCGGAGCAGATCCCGACCGATATCAGGCTCTCGGTTGCAAAGCTGCTGACGCCCGGCGTCGGCGGCGCGCGCGAGCAGTGGCGCGCCGGCGGCATCCTTGCGCAGTTCCTGCCGCAGTCGCCCGAGCGCATGCGCGTCCCGGACTTGCCGGGCGGCGACGGCGATCCGCGCGAGGAGATCCACGACCCGGCCGACAATTCCTGGCAGGAGTTGCTGGCGTTGCTCGGCACGATCGAGCCAACTGAATTGATCGACCCGACCATCGGGGCCGAGCGGTTGCTTTATCGGCTGTTCCACGAGCATGGCGTGCGCGTGTTCGGCGGCGTCCCGGTCGACGACCAGTGCTCGTGCTCCAGGGACAAGATCCGCGGCATCCTCGAGGGTTTCTCGGCGCAGGAGATCAACGACAGCACCGAGGATGGCGGCATCCACGTCGCCTGCGAATTCTGCTCGAAGCAGTATGACTTCGACCCGGCTGAATTCGCGCCGGCTCAGTGACGCAGCTTCCTTCTCCCCGTTTCACGGGGAGAAGGTGCCGGCAGGGGGATGAGGGGCATCGTGAACTTTGGCGAATGGCCGCTCGGCCGTCCGTCCTAATTCACCGTCCGCCTTGTCCCCGGCAGGTCAAGCGAGAAGGCGGGGATGGCGATATCGAACGTCTCGCCGCGCTTGTTGCGCATGGTGTAGTGACCGACCATGATGCCGGACGGCGTCGAGAGCGGGCAGCCGGATGTATATTGATAGCTGTCGCCCGGATTGAGTTCGGGCTGGTCGCCGACCACGCCGGCGCCGCTGACCTCCTCGACCCGGCCAGTGCCGTCCGTGATGCGCCAGTAGCGCGACATCAGCTGCACGAACTCATCCGACTGGTTGTCGATCGTGATGTGATAGCCCCAGACGTAACGGTTCTCCGAAGGCTCCGAGCGATCCTCCAGGTAGAACGGTCTGACCTGCACTTCGATGTTGCGCGTCACGGCGCTGTACATTGGCTACTCCAAAACAATCTGGGAACTTTCGGGTGCTCGCGCTGCCTGGTCAATGGCGCGCATCCGGTTCTTGCCAGCCTTGAAGGGCAGGTGCCGACAAACAATGTCATTTAAGTGACACATGACAATGATGGTGTGCGCAGGATTGTGCCGGGCGACTCAGCGCTCTGTCGAACTGTTGGAAACGGCCCTCACGTGGCCGGTTTTTCTGGAGTGACCGGATCTCGATGGAACTGACGCTTATCGCCGCCCCGATTTCCGCCGCTCTCATCCTTTCAAACCTCGCGAGCATTCTGCTCGCCTCGCTCCAGTTGAAACGGCGCAGCATCATCGCACCGCCCGCCGGCATCGCGCCGGCGGTCTCGATCGTCATTCCGGCGCGCGGGGTCGAGCCCTTCACCGACGAGACGCTGGAGCGCGCCTTCTCGCTCGACTGGCCGCGCTATGAACTCGTCTTCTGCGTCGCCCATGCCGACGATCCGGTGGTTAGGCTGATCAGGAATGCCATCGAGCGCTTTCCGGCAATCCCGGCCCGGCTGCTTTTCGGCGACGACCGCATCAGCGGCAACCCCAAGCTCAACAACTGCGTGAAGGGCTGGGAAGCGGCCCGCCATGACTGGGTCATTCTCGCCGATTCCAACGTCCTGATGCCCAGGGATTACATCCAGCACATGATGTCGGCATGGCGACAGGATACCGGCCTTGTCTGCTCGACGCCGATCGGCTCGCGGCCGGACGGATTCTGGGCCGAGGTCGAATGCGCCTTCCTCAACACGCTGCAGGCGCGATGGCAGTATGCCGGCGAGGCACTTGGCCTCGGCTTCGCCCAGGGCAAGAGCATGCTGTGGAACAAACCTTTGCTCGACGCCAATGGCGGCATTCGGGCGCTTGCGGCTGAGATCGCCGAGGACGCAGCCGCGACAAAGCTGGTGAACGGACTTGGACTGCGCGTCAACCTGGTCACGGCGCCCTTCGAGCAGCCGCTCGGCCGCCGCACGCTCGGTGAGATCTGGTCGCGTCAGGCGCGCTGGGCGCGGCTGCGCCGCGTGACCTTCCCGCTGTTCTTCGCACCCGAAATCCTGACGGGCGTGGCGGTGCCGCTGGTGCTTGCACTGGTTGCCGCGGCCGATGCCGGTTTCAACCTGCCACTGACCGTCATCGCCGTGCTGGCGGCCGCCTACCTTCCGGAATGCGCCCTGGCCTCCGCCAAGGGCTGGTACCTGTCATGGCGCATGATCCCTGCCATGATGGCGCGCGACTGCATCTTGCCGGCGATGTGGGTGCGCGGCTGGCTTGGCGGCGCTGTCGACTGGCGCGGCAATGCCATGACCATCCGCACCAAGGCGGCGGAGCTGGAAGAGACACCCTCGGGCGCGTAAGAGGGTGCGGGCCGGTTGCCCGCCCCACTATTTCGCCGATTTCAGCGCCCGTTCGATATCCTCGAGCAGATCCTCCGCATCCTCGAGACCAACCGACAGCCTAAGGGTTCCCGGCCCGATGCCGAGTTCGGCGCGTGCCTCGTCGCTCAGGTTCTTGTGCGTCGTCGTCGCCGGATGGGTGATCAGGCTCTTGGAGTCGCCGAGATTGTTGGAGATCAGCACGATGTCGAGCGCGTTCTGCAAGGCGAAAGCCGCCTGCTTGCCGCCCTTGACGTCAAGGCAGATCAGCGTCGAGCCACCCGACATCTGCTTCTTGACGATATCAGCCTGCGGGTGATCGGCGCGGCCCGGATAGATGACACGGGCGATCTGCGGCTGCCCGGCCAGGAAATCGGCGATCTTGCCGGCACTCTCCGTCTGCTGGCGCACGCGCAGCGGCAGCGTCTCCAGGCCTTTCAGCAGCGTCCAGGCATTGAAGGGCGAAAGGCTGGGGCCGGTATGGCGGAAATAGTCATGAAGGTTTTCGTCGATCCATTTCTTGTCCGACAGGATGACGCCGCCCAGGCAGCGGCCCTGGCCGTCAATATGCTTGGTCGCCGAATAGACGACGATATGCGCGCCAAGTTGCAGCGGCTTCTGCTGGAGGGGCGTGGCGAAGACATTGTCGACAACCAGCCGCGCGCCGATCGAATTGGCGAGCGAGGCGACAGCCGCGATGTCGACCACTTCCAGCGTCGGGTTGGTCGGGCTTTCGAGGAAGAACAGTTTGGTGTTCGGCCTGACCGCCTTTTCCCAGTTGGCGATATCGGTGCCGTCGACCAGCGTGGCCTCGATGCCGTATCGTGGCGCCAGCGTCTCGACCACCCAGCGGCAGGAGCCGAACAGCGCGCGCGCCGCCACGATGTGATCGCCGGCCTTGACGCTGCACAACAGCGCCGCAGTCACCGCTGCCATGCCCGACGCCGTGGCGCGTGCATCCTCGGCCCCTTCCAGCGCGCACATGCGCTTTTCGAACATGTCGACGGTCGGATTGGCGTAGCGCGAATAGATGAAGCCTGGTTCCTCGCCCTTGAAGCGGGCTTCGGCGGCCTGCGCCGTTTTGTAGACATAGCCTTGGGTCAGGTATATCGCCTCGGATGTCTCGCCGAAGCCGGAACGCAGGGTTCCGCCATGCACGAGTGCGGTCTGAGGCTTCCAGTTGCGCTTATCGGTGCTCATCGCTTTTGTTCCAGACACAAAAAAACCGGCCGCGAAAGTCGCAACCGGTCCATACGGCCTTGCGGCCCGACGGTCCTTTAGCGACTTGTTTAACGTGGCTGCAAGCCGACCGGCCAAATCACCACGGGATAACGACCCTTTAGACCCGCGCCGCGCTTGCGTCAATTGCCGGCTTCATTAAGAGGTTTGTACCAAGCAGGTTTCGCGAAAGCCTGCCCTCCAGGAGCGAAGCCTTGCGGCAGACAGGCATTCTTCCCGATCAGGACATTTCGGCGCTGTTCCAATCCGGCGCGCTGAAGTCGTCGCGCGCGCTCGATCCCGACCAGATCCAGCCAGCCAGCCTTGATCTCAGGCTCGGCGACAAGGCCTGGCGGGTGCGTGCCTCCTTCCTGCCGGGGCCCAATCACAAGGTCTCGGAAAAACTCGACCGGCTGAAGCTGCATGAAATCAGCCTGAGCGGTGGCGCAGTGCTCGAAACCGGCTGCGTCTACATCGTGCCGCTGCTCGAAAGCCTGGCGCTTCCCGCTGACATTTCGGCATCGGCCAATCCAAAGAGCTCGACCGGACGGCTCGACATCTTCACGCGCGTGATGACCGACCGGGGCCACGAGTTCGACAAGATCGCCGCGGGCTACAATGGTCCGCTCTATCTGGAGGTCAGCCCGCGCACCTTCCCGATCGTCGTGCGCACCGGGTCGCGGCTGTCGCAGATACGCTTCCGCACCGGCAACGCGCTGCTCTCGGAAACCGAGTTGCATGAACTGCACCGCGCCGAGATGCTTGTCGCCACCGATCCGCCGAATATTTCCGGCGGCGGCATCGCGCTGTCGATCGACCTCAACGGCGACGAGGACGGGTTGGTGGGCTACCGGGGCAAGCATCACACCGGCCTGGTCGATGTCGACAAGCGCGCCGCGCAGGACGTCGTCGATTTCTGGGAACCGATCCACAAGAGCGGCGCCGGCGAACTGGTGCTCGATCCCGACGAATTCTACATTCTCGTCAGCCAGGAAGCGGTGCATGTGCCGCCGCTCTACGCCGCCGAGATGACGCCCTTCGACCCGCTGGTCGGCGAATTCCGCGTCCACTATGCCGGCTTCTTCGATCCGGGCTTTGGCCATTCGGCGGCCGGCGGCACCGGTAGCCGGGCGGTGCTCGAAGTGCGCAGCCACGAAGTGCCGTTCATCCTCGACCACGGCCAGATCGTCGGCCGGCTGGTCTACGAGCACATGCTGAAACGGCCGCAGGCGCTCTACGGCACCGATCTCGGTTCCAACTACCAGGCGCAGGGCCTGAAGCTCTCCAAGCATTTTCGCGCCGCGCGCTGATCCTGGCGACATCCATCGAGTTTGGCGGCAATCCCGTCAGCCGCGAAACAGATATTCTTTCGCGGCGCCCAGGCAGGCATGAAAGTGGCCGATAAAGAGAAGCCGGCTCGTCATCTCAGATCGGGCCTCGCGGTAGGACTTTGCGCTGCATTGCCCGGCGCTATAAGCTGCGGAGCAAGAGCAGGCCAGGGACAAGCCCGCGAACACAATGCCAAGCCGCATTCCGTTCATTTTCTCTCCCAGTGTTTGCGTGCGCTCAAAGCGCCTTTACAACCACCTTCACCGGTTGCTCGATTTCGAGCGGGTTGCGCAACGGCAGGCCGAAATCCTTGGCTTCGATCTCGAAGACATCGCCGGCCTCGGTCTTGATGCCATCGGCGAAGGATAGCGTCGCCGTGCCGAACATGTGCACATGCACGTCGCCTGGCTGCCGGAAAGCCGAGTATTTGAAGTGATGGTGTTCGAGATTGGCGATGGTGTGCGACATGTTCGCCTCGCCGGACAGGAACGGCTTTTCCCACAGCACCTCACTGTTCCGATAGATGCGCGAGGAACCCCTGATATCGGCCGGTAGATCGCCGATCAGGATCTCCGGCCCGAAGGAGGCATTGCGCAGTTTGGAATGGGCGAGGAACAGATAGTTCACGCGCTCGGTTATGTGGTCGGAGAACTCGTTCGACAGCGTGAAGCCGATGCGGAATGGCGCGCCGTCATCACCGATGACATAGATGCCGGCCACCTCCGGCTCCTCGCCGGCATCCTTGGCGAAGGCGGGCGACAGCAGTGCCGCGCCCGGCGCCACCGCCATCGTGCCGTTGCCCTTGTAGAACCATTCCGGCTGCACGCCGGTCTGGCCCTTCGCCGGTTTGCCGCCTTCCAGCCCCATGCGGAACATCTTCATGGAATCGGTGAGCTGTTCCTCGCCGTCGGTGCTGAGCTTCTTGTGCATGGAATCGCGGGTCGCCGCCGAGCCGAGATGCGTCAGCCCGGTTCCGGTCAGGTGCAGATGCGCGGGGTCCGGATGATTGATCGGCGACAGCAGGCGTCCCTTCTTGTAGGCGGCGTCGAGGTCGACCGTCTCGCCATAGCCTTTGCGCTCGATCAGGGCGATGAGGCCGACGCCCGTGCGGGCGGCCTCCATGGCCAGCGAATAAACGCTGCGGGCCCCGTTGATGACCCGGGTTTTGCCGCCGGTACGGGCGACAACGCGGATGGTCTCGGCGTCGTCAAGGATCTGGGAGATCAACATGATGAATCCTCTCTCGATTGTCTTGGCCTGACCTGCCCATTTGGCAAACCTGACCCGGCGCGGCTCGGACCATGTCCGTGCCACGGGTTAAATTCTCTGTCCGGATTGCTCTCGCGGGGCTTGATCCCTCAGGGAAACTCTCTGTGCCGGCGGGTGGCCGGCGTGCCGCGATGTGACCGGTATGCCTTCCTGCTTGCTCCGGGCCTCAGCCCTTGTTCTTGTTGTAGACGTCGAAGACCACGGCGCCGAGCAGCACCAGGCCCTTGACCACCTGCTGCCAGTCGACATTGACGCCCATGATCGACATGCCGTTGTTCATGACGCCCATGATGAAGCCGCCGACCACCGACCCTATGACCTGACCGACGCCGCCCATCGCCGAGGCGCCGCCGATGAACACGGCGGCGATGACGTCGAGCTCGCTGCCGAGGCCTGCCGCCGGCACGGCCTGCCCGAGGCGTGCCGCGATGATCAGGCCGCCAAGCGCCGAAAGCACGCCCATGTTGATGAACACATAAAGCGTCAGCCGCTCTGTATTGATGCCAGACAGGAGCGCCGCCTTGGGGTTGCCGCCCATCGCATAGATGCGCCGGCCGATCGTCATCCGTTTGGTGACGAAGACGAACAGGGCGATCAGCGCAGCCATCACCGTAAGCACGACCGGGAAGCCCCGGTAGGTCGCGAACTGGTAGACCAGGAACAGCACGAGGGCGCTGATCACCAACGTCTTGATGGTGAAGAGGGTGAAAGGCTCAGCCTGGTAACCGTGCCGCTCGCGCGTGCGTCGTGCCTTGAGGCCGAAGAAGATGTAAGCCAGCACGCCGATCAATCCGATGACGATCGTCGTCATGTGCAGGGTCAGGCCGCTGCCGACGATGGTCTTGCCCGCCGCGTTCACCGTCGGCGCGACCAGCGTCAGCGGGCCGATCAGGTCGGGGATGAAGCCGGAGCTCAGCTTGTTGAAACCATCCGGCAGCGGGCCGACCGAGGAGCCGCCGCCAAGAAGCGCCTGGCACATGCCGCGGAAGATCAGCATGCCGGCCAGCGTCACGATGAAGCTCGGTATCCGGTGATAGGCGATCCAGTAGCCTTGTGCCGCACCAATGGCGCCGCCGATGATCAGGCAGACGATCGACACGACGAGCGGATTGCTGAACGGGCCAAGGTTCCATGTCACCATCATATTAGCCGCCAGCGCGCCGATGAAACCGGCGACCGAACCGACGCTGAGGTCGATATAGCCGGAGACGATCACCAGCAGCATGCCCAGCGCCATCACGATGATGAAGGAGTTCTGCTGCACGAGGTTGCTGAGGTTCAACGGCTTGAACAGCGTGCCCGACGTGGTGAACTGGAAGAACACCATGATGGCGATCAGCGCCAGCACCAGCCCGTAGTCACGCAGATTGGTGACCAGCGCCGAGACCGCGAAGCGTGGTGTGTCTACCGCGCTTTCGGCAGTGCCTGACTGCGGTACGGGAGCGCTCTCTGTGCTCATGATGCTTTTCCTTCTCCCCGAACGATGGCGCGCATGATTTTTTCCTGGCTCGCGTCGCTCGCCGCCATTTCGCCGACAATGCGCCCCTCGTTCATCACGTATATGCGGTCGGTGATGCCGAGCAGCTCGGGCATCTCGGAAGAGATGACGATGATCGCCTTACCCTCCGAGGCGAGACGCGCGATGATCGTGTAGATTTCGTATTTGGCGCCGACATCGATGCCGCGCGTCGGCTCATCGAGGATCAGCACTTCCGGGTTGGCGAACAGCCATTTCGAAAGCACCACCTTCTGCTGGTTGCCGCCCGAAAGATTGCCGGTCATCTGGTAGACGCTCGACGCGCGGATGTTGGTCTTCCTGCGATAGTCGTTGGCGACATCGAGCTCGCGCAGGTCGTCGATCACACTGTGACGTGATACGCCGCCGAGATTGGCCAGTGTGATGTTGTGCTTGATATGGTCGATGAGGTTGAGCCCGTAGGTCTTCCGGTCCTCCGTGACATAGGCGATGCCTTGCTTCACCGCCTTGCTGACCGAGGACAGATCGACAGGCTTGCCGTTGAGCAGAACCTCGCCGGTGATGCGGCGGCCATAGGAGCGGCCGAACAGGCTCATGGCGAATTCGGTGCGCCCGGCACCCATCAGCCCTGCAATGCCGACCACTTCGCCCTTGCGCACGTCGATATCGATGCCCTTGATCACCTGCCGGTCGGCATGGATCGGGTGATAGACCGACCAGTTTCTGATCTGCAGCACGATATCGTCGATCTTGGGCTCGCGCGGTGGATAGCGGTCGTCGAGCGAACGACCGACCATCGAGGTGATGATCCGGTCTTCCGAGATATCCTTCCTGGCCAGCGTCTCGATGGTGCGTCCGTCGCGGATGATGGTGACCTTGTCGGCGACCCGGTTTACCTCGTTGAGCTTGTGCGAGATCAGGATCGAGGTCATGCCTTGCCGCTTGAATTCGAGCAGCAGGTCAAGCAGGGCCTGGCTGTCCTTTTCCGACAGGCTCGCCGTCGGCTCGTCGAGGATCAGCAGCTTCACTTCCTTGCTCAACGCTTTGGCGATCTCGACAAGTTGCTGTTTGCCGACGCCGATATGGGTGATCAGCGTGTTGGGATCTTCCCTGAGCCCGACTTTCTTCAGCAACTCGGCCGTGCGCGCCTCGTTGGCATCCCAGTCGATGATGCCGTGTCTGGCGTGTTCGTTGCCAAGAAATATGTTTTCGGTGATCGACAGCATCGGCACCAGCGCAAGCTCCTGGTGGATGATGACGATGCCCTTGTGCTCGCTGTCGTGGATGCCCTTGAAATGGCATTCCTCGCCGCGAAAGATGATCTTGCCGTCATAGCTGCCGGAGGGATAGACGCCCGACAGGACCTTCATCAGTGTCGATTTGCCGGCGCCGTTCTCGCCCACCACGGCATGAATCTCGCCTTCCTCGACACGAAGGTTGACGTTCGACAGCGCCTTCACGCCGGGAAACGTCTTGGTGATGTCCTGCATCTCCAAAATCGTCGAGGCCATGGTCAAAGGTACTCCTGCGAGACCCGCAACAATACCGGGGTCGCTGGTGAACGAAAAGGGGCCCTGCGTTGCGCAGGACCCCTGGCTTGGCAACCGAGATTACTTCAGGTCTTCAGCCTTGATGTAGCCGGAGTCGACGACCAGCTTCTGGTAGTTCGACTTGTCGACTTCATGAGGCGTCAAGAGGATCGAGGGAACGACCTTGACGTCGTTGTTGTAGGTCTTGGTGTCGAGGCCGTCCGGCTTGCCGCCGGAGAGCACCTTGTCGACCAGCTGGACGGTGGCCTTGGCCAGGTCGCGGGTGTCCTTGAACACGGTCGAATACTGCTCGCCGGCGATGATCGCCTTCACCGAAGCGGTCTCGGCGTCCTGGCCGGTGACGACAGGCCACGGCTGGTCAGCGGTGCCGTAACCAACGGCGCGCAGCGAGGCGATGATGCCACGCGACAAGCCGTCATAGGGCGACAGAACGCCATCGACGCGGGCGCCGCCGCTCGAGTAGTTGGCCGAGAGCAAATTGTCCATGCGGGCCTGGGCGGTGGCGGCCAGCCAGCGCAGTGTGCCAACCTTGTCCATGCCTGTCTGGCCGGACTTCACGACCAGCACCTTGCTGTCGATCAGCGGCTGAAGAACCGACATCGCTCCATTGTAGAAGAAGAAGGCGTTGTTGTCGTCGGGCGAGCCGCCGAACAGCTCGATGTTGAACGGGCCCTTCTTGCCGGGATAGCCGAGGCCCTTGAGCAGCGAATTGGCCTGGATGACGCCGACGCCGAAATTGTCGAAGGTGGTGTAGTAGTCGACATTGGCCGTCTTCTTGATCAGGCGGTCATAGGCGACGACGACGACGCCTGCGTCATTGGCCTTCTGCAGCGCGGCCGACATCGTGGTGCCGTCGATCGACGCGATGATCAGCGCTTTCGGGCCCTTGGTGATCTCGTTTTCCAGCTGACTGAGCTGGTTGGGGATGTCGTCCTGCGCGTACTGCAGGTCGACCGTGTAGCCGAGAGCCTCGAGCTGGGACTTGACGGCGTCGCCGTCATTGATCCAGCGCTGCGAGGTCTTGGTGGGCATCAGCACGCCGACGAGGCCCTTGTCGGCTGCGTAGGCGGTGGCCGACATGGCCGCGATGCTGACCGCCAAGGCGGCGACTAACGTCTTGATGATTTTCACTTAACTCTCCCTGGTTGATGGACGCGGCACCCCGGGGGTCGCGGCCCGCGCAATCGTGCAGAAGCGCCGGGGCACTGCTGCCGTCATATCGATCTCCGGTATCCTCCCATGGTCCCAAGACGCCGATTTCAATCGATACGATTTCTCGTCGCCGACCGTCGCGCCTCGGAACGCGTGAAGGTTGTGTCCCTTTGCCATAACTGTCAAATGCGATCTTTGATGATTGCTATATCGAAACCGGTATATGTGCTGGATTGAGACCGGTGCGGCCGATTAGCGGCGGAGCAGGAGCCGGAGGCAAGAGTAAGTCATGGCAGAGTTGCGGAATCCGGGTGGTATTTCAGGTGGTTACGACGAGACGCCCGGCGATGGCGAAACCCTGCTGCGCAGCGGTCTCAACTTGCGCCATATGCGTATGATCGTTGCCCTCGACGACCATGGGAGGGTAAGTGAGGCAGCGCAGGTCATGAATATCTCGCAGCCGGCGGCCTCGCGCATGATCGCCGAGATGGAAGCCGTGCTCGATGTGAAGCTGTGCGAAAGGCTGCCGCGCGGCATCACGCTGACCCCCTACGGCAAGGCGCTGGCGCGGCGCGCTCGCTCGATCCTGCTCGAGATGCGCGAGGTTGACCGCGAGATATCCGAGCTCAAGGCAGGCAAGGGCGGCTCCGTGTTCCTGGGCGCGGTGACGGCGCCGGCGATCGAACTGGCAGTGCCGGCGATCCGCGAAATCCGACGCATCTATCCACGCATCGAGATCACCATGCAGGTCGAGACCTCCAACGTGCTGGCGCGCGAACTGATCGCAACGCGCCATGATTTCATCATCGCCCGCATCCCCGACGACCTTAATCCGCGGCTGTTCGAATCGCGGGTGATTGGCGTCGAGAAAGCGTGCCTGATCGTGCGCCGCGGCCATCCGCTCACCAGGAGCAAGCTGGTGCGGCTGGAAGATACCGCTGCCTATGACTGGGTCTTCCAGTCCGGCGGCTCGCCGCTGCGGCAGGCCATGGAAAGCAACTTCCTCAACCGCAACATCGCGCTGCCCGATCGCATCCTCAACACCAGCTCGCTGCTGCTCACCCTGGTCATGGTCGCGCAATCGGATGCCATCGCCCCGGTGTCGATCCAGGTGGCCAAATTCATCCAGAATCCCGACGGGCTGGCCGGCGCCATCGATGTGGTCCAGACCGAATTCGACATCGAGGTCAGGCCCTACAGCCTGATCACGGTGAAGAACCGCGTGCTATCGCCGGCAGCCAAGATGCTGCACGATTTCATTCTGCGAGAGGTGGGATGACGGTCGGGAACTCATCCTTGCGTGAAGGGGACCATGGCAGGCCACGCGGATGGCGGCGCAGGCCCCGCCTGCCAATGTGGTCCTCAACGCTTCCCAAAAAACGGACAACGGACTGGACGGCGGTGCCCTCTGCGCCACAGACTGGAGCAGAGGACGGGAACTGAGCTCGCGCTGGTGTAACAGACCGATCAAAAGCTTGATTGGCGTTGCCTTGTGTTAACCATCTTGATGCTGGCGTTGGCGTCGCGGGACGAACGCGAGACCACGAGATGAGCACAGATCAGACGACCGCATGGGGTGGACTGACATTGATGACCAGGGCGATTGGGTTCTTCGCCGCCTTCCTGATGACGCTGCCCGCGAACGCCGAGACGGTGCGCGGCAATCCCGGCGGCCGGATTGTGAACTTCGCTTTGCGCGTCGCCGAACTGCGCGCCGCCGACGAGCCGGTGCGCTTTGACGGGGCGTGCGACAGTGCCTGCACGCTCTACCTATCCCTGCCCGTCGAGCAGCTTTGCGTTACCCCGCGCACATCCTTCGGTTTCCATCTGCCGTACGGCGTCGGCGCTCAGGAGAACGTAGTCGCGGCCAATTACCTGTTCTCGCAGTATCCCGATTGGGTGCGGCAGTGGATCAAGGAGCACGGCGGCCTCTCGCACACCATAATGCGGATGGGAGCCGACGAGGTGGCAAAGCACCTTCCCACATGCGCCGAGGTGTGAACGGGTTGCAATGGCACTGTTCGCCTTCGGATGTTGGATCGGGTCGCCGACCAATGTGCGGCCTGCGGGCAGGACGGTCCGAGGGCGAAGCGCTCTCGGCAAGCGTATCGATGATGCAGTTTGGCCGCATTGAGGTCCCGGCGGACCCGCGAAGAAGCGGCAGTCGGGTACCAAACCCGGGCTCGCGTCATGCTCCTCTGACCACGGCGTGACCGCGGACGATCAGCCGGACGTCAGCTTCATCGGCCTGAGAGGCTCGCCCGCCGCAGCGGCCTATAGCTGAGGGCGCCTGTGGGATACGGCGGCGGCAATCGTTGCGGCGCGTGCCATCGGGCTTGCATCATCGGGGAAGCGGTCGGCGGTGACTGCGATTCTCTGCAGAGCAGACTCTGTAAGCCTGCCTGTAAACGGAGCGTTTCCGGCGGTTGCCAAATCAGCTGCAAACCCTTGCGGCATATGCTGGAGCGGGTAGCGGGAATCGAACCCGCGCGTTCAGCTTGGGAAGCTGACAGGCTACCATTACATCATACCCGCGCGGGCTCTCGTTATCATGACGACACGCCTTCGGGCAATCGCAAAGCTGCATTTGCAGCGGCATCGAAAATCAGGCGTCGGGCACATAGATCACGGCGTATTTGTCAGCATATGCCCGCCTCCAGCCCAATTGGTCGAAGAAGGGTTGGCGGTTGTCGTCCGCGGACAGCAGCGCCCAGCCTATCGCGTATTTCTTCAGCTGGGCTTCCAGGGCCGGTTTTCCGCCGCTGTGTCCCGTTTCGTCGTCGGTTGTAGTGAAGCCCCCCAGGAACAACTGATCCGTCCGTCCGTCGATGTAGCTCTTGATCCCGTGGAAAATCAGCGTTCCGCCGAAATTGTAGGAATTGAGCACATTGCCTGACAGATGGTGGCTCTCGGCGAATGCGAGCGCGTCGCTGGCCGAGGTCTTCTGGCTTGGCATGATCTGATGCGTGCTGTTGAGCATCGAAATCGAAGCTGTCACCAGAACAATGGCCGCTCCGCAGATCGGATAGAACCGCCTGGCAAAAAACTGCTCCAGCCCGTCGCGTTTTTCCGTCATCCATTTCCCAAGCGAAAGCGAGGGGTATTGCTGTGCGACCTCCACCGCCAGCACAAGCGGAACCAGCAGAAAGAACAGATACATGAAGCGAAGGTGGCTGAGATACACATGCAGGGTGAAGACAATGAACAATGCCTTCGCCCAGCCGATTCGCAGTCGCGATACCAGAAGCCCGAAAAGCATCAGCATCAGCGCCGCTTCCTGTGGCAACTGCTCCGTTGCGTTGAACGCCCGCCATTCCGTGATCAGGGGCACCGCCTCATTGCCGTAGGCGACGGTGAACGTGGCCAGGATGGCCTTGAAGCCGTAGGGATGAATCAGGCTGACCAGGGGACATAGCAGCCCGAAGGCGATCCATCTGGCCAGGAGCGCCGGCTTCGACAGACGTATGCGCGCCAGCAGATCCAGGCCAGCAAAGGCCGCGATGACGAAGCTCAAGGTGAAGGTCGCATGCAGGTTCGCCCACAGGACAACCAGCGCAAGCAGCCACCATGGCGGTGCCCGCTCTGATCTTGACGCCTCGAAAAGCAATGCCGTCCAGGCGACGATGATCGGCAAGGTGAAGATGTGGGGACGTGCCGTGTAGATAGGGGTGATCAGAGCTGCAGCGGCGAAGGCCAGCCCTATCGCCAGCGTCGGTTTCAGCCATTCGCCGAGAAACCATGCTATCAGGAAGACCGTCAGGCAGATCGTGGCGATGATCAGTGCGACGACACCGTTCCAGCCTGCTGCCTGGTAGGCAAGCGCCAGCAGGACCTGCCCCAGCCATTCCTTCGCGATCCAAGGCTGGCCGGCAAAGGTATGGGAATAGATGTCGACGGTGGGGAAGGTCCGGTTCGCAAGGAAATCCTGCCCGACCTTGATCTGCCACCAGCTGTCGGGGTCTTGCAGGATGGCACTGGCAAACATCGCCAGCGCGAATGCCATGACCAGGGCTACGAACAGGCAGAATATCAGCCGGGTCCTCTGCGTATCCCCGGATGACGGGACGGCCCGCATGGTCAACTGAAGCTCGCTCATGTCATGTCCGAAGCCATCGTGCTGGCGCCCCGATCAAGGAGTGTGGTCCATTGGCGTCGCCCGAATGGCAGCTGCCCCACGGTCCGAGCCGCCCACGAACACAAAGCGGGATGAGCCGAAGTAGAAGATGATGGTGTAGAGGCAGTTTCCCGCCAGGTGAACGAATGGGTTTTCGAGGAAGCCTGCCGAAACGGCGGCGATCACGACTGCCAGGTTGGCGCCATAGGCGACAGCAAAGATCATCGCGTAGCGTCGGGCGGTGCCGGGCCGAAAACCGCCCGCCTTGCGGAAGGTCCACTGGCGATTGAGGAAGAAACCAAGCGTGAGGCCGGCAGCATAGCCAGTGGCGTTGGACCCGATGTCGCCAAGGCCCAGCGCCAGCCCGGCCAGGATCGTTGTGTATCCCAGAGCGGTGTTGAGCAGGCCGACGGCGCCAAACCGCAGCATTCTCGACAAGTCAGACGGCAGGCTCGACCACATGCTGCTCCTGATGTGCCCGCGCCTTCGGTAGAAAACCGGCTCAAGCACGCGCGGCCTTCTTCGCCATTTCCTGGAGATGATGGACGGGCAGGTTCCGGCTGTCGGTTGTCTGGCTGCGTGCAACGATCTCGTTGACGAAGTAGAGCGGCCGTCGCTTCGTCTCCATGTACATGCGTCCCAGATACTCGCCGAAGATTCCAAGAACCATAAGCTGGACGCTGCCGAGTATCAGCATGATCGCCGCGAGGCTCGTCCAGCCAGGCAGGACGTTTCCGAGGGACCATTCGAACAAAGTATAGCCGAGCATGACCAGCCCGAGCAGGCCGAACATCATCCCCAGGAGCGAGGCAAACCGCAGCGGTGCCACGGAGAAGCTTGTCATCGCGTCCACGGCCAGAAGAACCATCTTCTTCAACGGATAGTGGGTGGTCCCCGCGAAGCGCCGGTGCCTCTCATAGGGGAACGCGACCTGCTTCAATCCGATCCAGCTCACCATGCCCCGGATAAACCGGTAACGTTCGGGCATTGCGTTGAGATGGTCGAGCGCGCGCCGGCTCATCAGCCGGAAATCGCCCGAATTCGGCGCGATCTCAACGTCAACCATTCGTCGCAGCAGGCGGTAGAACATCGAGGCGGAGGCCAGCTTGAACCAATTTTCGCCGTCGCGCTTCAGTCTCTGGCCATAGACGACATCGAAGCCTTCATTCATCTTCGTCATCATGGCCCCGAGCAATTCGGGCGGATCCTGAAGATCGGCATCGAGAATGAGAACCCGCTGACCGCGGCAGAATTCCAGGCCGGCACTCAAGGCGATCTGGTGGCCGTAATTGCGGGCAAGGTCTATGGCGACCACATGATCGTCCTTTTCGGCCAGCCGGAAAACAGCTTCGCGCGTGCCGTCGGTCGCGCCGTCTATGACAAGCACGATCTCGTAGGAGGGGCCATGTTCCAGGCACGCGGCCGTGACGCGGCGGTAAAGTTCAGCCACGCCATCCAGTTCATTGTAGCACGGGACGACAACCGACAGCATGACACCGTGCCGCGCGGCGACTTTCTCGATCTCCACCAAGGGCCATGCTCCCGCTTTGCACAAGGGAATAGCGCCAATTGGTTAGAAAACAGATAAGCTTGCGGGTCCGTCGCCGGCTTGCCAGTGTCGCGACGAGTGATCGTGATCGTCTCGGATTACGAATCGTGCGTCATCCAGCCCTCGATTGTCGCGTAGCGAACAAGCGCCGCGCGGGTCCTCAATCCCAGCTTTTCGCTTGCCCTGGCCCGATACGTCTCCACGGTCTTCACGCTCAGCGACAATTGCCCGGAAATCTCCTTGTTGCTGAAGCCCTTGGCGACCAGCTTGACAACCATGATCTCGCGTTCGCTCAGCGGGTCGGCATTGGCGGCGGAGGAGCGAGGTTCGCTCAGGATCTTGGCCGCCACGCCGGGATCGATGTAGAGCCCTCCGGCCAGGACGGACCGGATCGCATGGATCAGTTCCTCGGCCGCCGAGCGCTTGAGAATGAAGCCGCGTGCGCCAGCTTGCAGCAACTGCCGCACATAGGCGGCCTCCTCGTGCAATGTCAGGGCGAGTGCGGCGATCTGCGGAAAGAGTGTCCGCATCCGGTCGACCAGCACAATTCCGCTGGCACCGGGTAGTGAAACGTCGACCACGACGATGTCCGGCAATGTTTCCGCGAGGCCGATCAGCGCGCTCTCCACGTCGCCCGCCGTGCCGGCGACTTGCAGGTCGGCCTGCGCCTCGACCATGGCCCGTATGCCCGACAGCACGACCGGATGGTCGTCGACAAGGAATACGCTGCGACGAGTAGTCGGATGGGGTTGGGTCATTGCACGCTCACCTCGGCTTGTCGGGTCGCCGCTGGCAGTGATGCGTAGATGGTCGTTCCCTGCCCTGGGGCGCTTTCCACCGCGAAATATCCCCCAACGAGGGCCAGCCTTTCGCGCATGCCTGAAAGTCCAAAGCATCTGGACCGTGTTTCGTTGATGACCTCGGGATCGAATCCCTTGCCGTCATCCTCGACGACGATTCTCAACTGGCCGTCGGCATGTTGCGCGGTGACGCTGATCCAACTCGCCTCGGAGTGCTTGGCGACATTGGTCAGAGCCTCCTGCACCACCCTATAGATCGTCACCGAGCCCTCGTCGTCCAGTGGATCGGCCAGGGCCTCCAGATGCGCGTCCGCCGACACGCTGAGGCGCTCGGCCCAGGTCGCGACCATGTCTTCAACGGCCTGCCGCAGGCCAAGGTCGCTGAGCAGCGTCGGCCGCAGCGTTGCCGCGGTGTGGTGCACCTGGATGCTCATATGCTCGACAATCTTCCGGATTCCGGCAAAGGATTGCTTGAGATCCGGCAGCTCGACCACGTCCTCCAGGGTCTTCAGGCCCAATGACAACGCGGTGAGATCCTGCCCCATCTCGTCGTGAAGTTCGCGGGCGACACGCAGCCGCTCATCTTCCTGTGCGTTGACAAGCCGGCGCGCAAGCATCGCGCGCTCCTCCGCCATCTCCTTGCGTTCCGTGACATCGGTAAAGGCCATCACCGCGGCCGATATGGCTCCCGAGGCGTCGAAAACAGGTGCCGAATTGATGGAAAGGCAAGCCTTGGTCCCATCTCCGCGCTTGACCCATATCTCCTCATCGAGAACCACCTCGCCATCGCGGATGGCCCGGGTGATCGGCCAGTCGTCGTGCTCATAAGGCCGCCCGTCGGCGTGATATCCCTTTTGTCCACTCTGTTCCCAGAGGTTGACGCCGGAGGTCAGTGTGTATTTGAGCAGCCGTTCGTGCTGGTCGTTGGCAAGGATCAGGCTGCCACTGGGAGCTTCGACGACCACGACGCCGACGGGCATGTACTTGACCACTGCCTGCAGGCGAGCCTGGCTGCCCTGAAAATCCTGGCTGGCTCGGGCCCAGTCGCGTTCGACGCCGGCCATGCGGCTTGCCGACCGCATCAACGCGATCGCGAGCGCCATGATCAGCACGATCCCGACGATCAGTAGCAACTCCACGGCGCCATAGTGGCGTGAGTGGTGGGCCAACACGGTTGCCCAGGCGAAATTGCATATGAGCGCGGATACGCCAATCAGCAGCGTGGCGCCGGCAATCTGCTTATGCAACCCCAGCCAGTCACGGCTCGTCGTTGTTTTTACCGGCGGCATGTCAAGGTCCATCAGAGCCTCTGACTATGAGCGGCGACTACCTATCAAGGGTCGTGAAGCGTGAGTTTTGCCCGCTGATTGGCTGGAATGTGGGCTACCCCTAGCAAGAACGTCCCCAAGCGCCAGCTGAATTAATACACCTTTTTCCCCGGCGTGTCTGTCGGGTTTTTCCCGCAGGGCAGGCGGATAAACCGAAGAGTACCGCCAGCTTAAAACCTGACTCGCCGCATGGGTGAATTCCAATTGTTTACGTTTCGTATCGACGAGATGATGAGACCGTCAACTTGGCCATTTGAGAGTGGTTGTTGGCAACAAGTAACAAGTACTCACATCTCAAAAAGAGGATACGGATATGAGAAAGATCATTCTCGCCGCGGCAATGTTGGCTGCTTTTACTCAATATGCCGGCGCTATCTCTATTGGAAGTGGCAATGGCAACGGTAATGGTAACGTCGGTATCGGCAACGGCAACGTGAACGGCAACGGCAATACCGGCGCCTTCAACGGCAATGGAAATGGCAACGGCAACTTCGGTATCGGCAACGGCAACGTGAACGGCAACGGCAACCACGGCGCCGTGAGCGGTAACCTGAACGGCAACGGCAACTTCGGTATCGGCAACGGCAACGTGAACGGTAACGGCAACCACGGCTTCGTGAACGGCAACGCGAACGGCAACGGCAATTTCGGTATCGGCAACGGTAACGTCAACGGCAACGGCAACTGGGGCGGGTTCAGTGGCAACGGCAACGGCAACTTCAATCATTGACCGTTAGCAGTTCTGCTGAGGATCGGGATTCCTGCAGTTTCGCCCTCACCCCCGGCGACTCCATAGGGCGCTCCCCCAATCGCCCCGCCAGGGATCCCGGTCGTCGCCTTCTATCGACCTGCTAACGAGCTGTTCGAATCTGGTGTTCGAACAAGCTTCTCGAACACAGCTCAAGGAGACCGTCATGAAACGCTATATAACAGCACTCACGTGCCTGGCTTTGTGCGCGCCCGTGTTGCTGCCGCCTCAATTTGGGGCAGGGCAGGTCTTTGCCGGTACAGGCAACGGCAATGGCAACGGCAATGGCAACGTTGGTGCCGGAAACGGCAACGGCAACGGCAACGGCAATACCGGTACCGCTAACGGCAACGGCAACGGCAACGGCAATTTCGGCAACGGCAACGGCAACGGCAACGGCAACGCCAATGCTGGAACCGGCAACGGCAATGGCAACGGTAACGGCAATACCGGCGTCGGCAATGGCAATGGCAACGGCAACCACAATACCGGCACCCTCAACGGCAACGGTAACGGTAATGCCAATACCGGCATCGCCAATGGCAATGGCAATGGCAACCGCAATACCGGGTTCGGCAACGGCAACGGCAACGGCAACGGCAATACCGGCATCGCCAACGGCAACCACAACGGCAACCGCAACACTGGCACTGGCAATGGCAACGGCAACGGCAACGGCAATACCGGCATCGCCAACGGCAACCGCAACGGCAACCGCAACACCGGCATCGGCAACGGCAACGGCAACGGCAACGGCAATCTCGGCTTCGGCAACGGCAATGTGAACGGAAACCACAATGTCGGCATCGCCAACGGGAATGCGAACGGCAACGGCACCCCAGACGCCAACGGAAACCTAGGCTATCACAACACCGGAACCGGCAATATCGGTGCCTTCAACGGCTCGACCGGCAACGTCGGCGCCTTCAACGGCAACGGCAATACGTCGCCTACGAGCGGCAACGGGAATCTCGGCTCGTTCAATGGCAACTTCAACGGCGGGATGTTTGACGGCAACGGCAACATCGGATCCGGCAACGGCAACTTCAACGGTAACTGAGGCCGACGATGGCCAACAGCAAATCAGTTCCCATCGTTTCGTTGCTGCTTGCTGTCGCCTTGGCCGTCGCCTCTTCATGCACCGGGGCCACGGCCGGCAGCGGCAATGGAAACGGTAATGGAAACACCGGCAGCGACAACGGCAACGGCAATTCCGGAAACGACAATGGCAATGGCAATGTCGGCAACGGCAACGGCAATGACAATTCCGGAAACGGCAACGGTAACTTCGATGTCGGCAACGGCAATGGCAATGGCAATTCCGGAAACGACAACGGCAACTTCGGTGTCGGCAATGGCAATGGCAATGACAATTCCGGAAACGACAACGGCAACTTGGATGTCGGCAACAATAACGGGAACGGTAATTCCGGGAACGGGATGGGCAATTCCGTGACAGGCGACAGTCAGGGTACGGTGCCGCCGCCCAGCCCGTAAATCTTGTGGGCTCTTGGCATTACCGAGTGACGGTTGCCTATCGACAGCGCCGATCAATTGCGACAGGCGAGCGCACGCACCCGTGCGCTCGCCACTGCCGCGCAGGCAGTGTTGCGATGGTCCTGTTCCGAACTCCCGTCGAAGCTTGTCACGAACGAACAGGTAGCTGCATTCGAATGCGGGCACCCGGCCACGAGCCGTTCAATATCCTGATCGTTCCATCATGCAGCGAAGCTATCTGCCGGGCGAGGTTCAATCCCAGTCCGGCTCCGCGTGACTGTGGCTGCAGGCGATAGAAGGGCTCGAAGACATTCTCGTGCTCCTCGGCCGGAATGCCAGGGCCTTCATCGCGCACCTCAACACCACCCGTCTCGTCGATTGCCACGGTGATCGTGCCCTTGGCGCCGCCATGGTCGATCGCATTGCGAATGATGTTTGCCAGGGCGCGCTCGATCTGCAGCGTGTTCACCTCGACACGGATCGAGCTGGCGGAAGGTTCGAAGGCAAGGTCGTAGCCAGCTTCGATGGCGAGCGGCGCGAAATCGGCCGCGACCCGGCTGACAAGTTCGGCTAGGTCGACGATCTGTCGCTCGCTTGCCGGGCGATCGAGCATTTGGTGGTCGAGGAGTTGTTGCGCGAGATGCGACAGGCGCTCGATATCCTGGACAAGGTGAATGCTCTGGGGCTCCTTCTTCAACAGCTCGGCGCGCGTCCGCAGGATCGCGATGGGCGTACGCAGTTCATGCGCGGCGTCCGTCAGGAAGCGATTGTGCCGGTCGTAACCTTGGGCAAGGCGCGCAAGCGTCTGGTTGAAGGCGTGGACCAGCGGTGCGATTTCCTGGGGCACGCGCTTGACCGGGAGTTGCATCGCCCGTGTATCGATATCGATGCGCGCGGCCTGGTCGGCGGTGTCGACGAGGCCGGCGAAGGAACGGCGAACGACCGCGGGTGTCGTCACAAGGGTCGTCACTCCCATGACCAGAATAATCGGCAGGAGCAGGATTGCGATGATGACCGCGAGAGCGGGAAGGGCCTTTTCCCAGTTCCTGCTGCCGTCGGGGTTCCTGGCCACATCGATGGTGGCTGAGATGTTGACTTCAAGTCCTTCGGTCTCACCGCGCGATGATCGTGTCGCGGCGATGATCTGGATCATGCCGGCCTTGGTCGAGGCTTTTTCGATATAGGCTTCCGGCCGCAGGTCATCCTCGGAAAATCCAAGGGTTGCATGGTCGACTTCGCTCAGCAGACCGCCAAAATCCTTGTTGTAGACGTCGGGTACATTCCCAAAGCGAATGCTCTGGCCGCCGCCGTCGCGAATGATGTACCAGACATTGGGAAATTCCTCGCGAAAGGATCGCAGCTCCTCGGTTTCATGGACGATCAATTTGCCATTGCTGTCGCGGTCAACTGCGTTCTTCAGGGCGTCGACAGCTGCCTCATTGTCAATCAGCAGCCGCGGATTGGCGATCCACAATGCGGCCGCGCACAACACGATGAATATGAGAAGCGTCGCCGCCTGCAGCAGAATCAGTCGCCGAACCAGGACCCACTGCAGGGAGCGGGCGCGCATCTCCTTCATGACGCGGCCCGCAAGAGGTAGCCAAGGTTACGGATCGCCCGGATCTCGATGCCGGCGGCGACATCCTCGAGTTTGCGGCGTAGCCGGGATATATGCGCATCCAGGGCATTGGAGCCGATTTCGTCGTCCAGGGCGTAGACTGCCTCTTCCAACGCACTGCGCATGATGGTTCGGCCGGGTCGGCGAATGAGTGTTTCGAGGACAAGACGCTCTCGCCGCGGTAATTCCAGCGCCTGATCCTCAACGAGCGCTTCGCGGTACCGGAAATCATAGGTGAGCCGGCCGACCACCGTCTGGTTGGCGCGCGAGGTGAACGAACGCCGGTGCAGGGCATGGAGCCGGGCAACCAGCTCCACCGTGGCGAACGGCTTGACCATGTAGTCGTCAGCGCCGGCATCGAGCCCGGCTACGCGGTCATCGAGACCGCTCATCGCGGTCAGCGCGATCACCGGTGCCTCCACATGCAGGGCGCGCAGGCGCGGTATGAGGCTGAGGCCGTCGCCGTCGGGCAGGCGGCGATCCAGAATGACGGCGTCATGATGCCCAAACCGCGCCATGGCCTCGGCGTCGGCGAGCGTCGAAACATGATCGACAACGATGTCCTGGCGCTCCAGCGCGGTCTTGAGGACCGAAGCCATTTCCGGCTCGTCCTCTACCAGCAAGATGCGCATGTGCATTTCTCCGTCAGTTTGGACCGGCGTTCCCCGATTGCAGGAGGAGCCTGAGCCGCGGCTTGGCGGTAAAACGGCTGTCCGGACGCGACAAGAGCCAGATGGCAGATCCGGTCTACTCACATTCAAGCTTCGGCTGGCGAAAATTGGTCACGAACCAGCGGCCCTCGGAAGCCCGGGCATAGAAGGTGTAGAAGCATTCCTGACGCTCCACGTAGCCCGGCGTTTCGGTCGTTTGGTATTCCGTGCCGTGCTTCGTGTGGCGGACCTCGCCGCTCGATGAGCCAGAAACGACGTTGGTGGATATCTTTCGCCATTGATAGGCCCGTTCGCCCTGGCCGAGATCAACAATCATGGTTGGCGGGCCATAGTCGAGGACAACCGATTCAATGGGCTGTCCAATATAGTTCTTCATGATGTCGGAGGCGCAGCCCGTCAGCGCAAACACAGTTGCGACGACAAGCGCGCCCAGGACGCCTCTGAGGCAACCCGTGCCATGTGTGGGCATGTCTGATTCCTGTCGTGAGGTTCGCGACAGGCAAGTAGATTGCGAAGATTACACCGACATTACGCGCGGCATTGGGGGCGCGACACGAATTTCATGACGAACGAAGACGGCGGTTTCCCAGTGGATTGGCTATGTAGCCAATCCACCTCGGAAAACTGCTCTCTCCGTTCGATGCCCGTCACCGGATCGGGACGCGGCGGGTATGCCGCGGCCAAGTGAGGTCATGGTCTAGAACCGGTAGTTGACGCCGGCTTTCAGCTCGTGGCTCCCGATCGTCGACTTGGATGTGCCGAGCGCGGTCGTCGTCTCGACGTTCGGCGTGCGGATGTAATCATACTCGACCTTGGCGGAGAGACCGCCGGCAAAGGCCTGTTCGATACCCGCGCCGACCAGATATCCAGTTTTCCATCCGCTGCTGTCGGTCAGATTGTCACCCTTTTCGAACTTGGTGAGCGCCACGCCGCCGGTTCCAAACACCAGCGTTTGATTGAAACTGAGGCCGGCCTTGGCCTTCGCGGCGGCGCGCCACTTTTCCTTGACCTTGCCGCCCTGAACATCGTGTTCGGCTCCGCCCAGATAGGAGCCCTCGACCTCCGCGCCCAGAACCGCTGGTCCCATCTGGACATTGTAGCCTGCCTGGACGCCGGCATCGAAACCGTTCCTGTCGGCAAACGGGTTTGGCATCCTTGTGAACGCCGTGCCGCCATGGGCACCGAAATAGGCGCCGCTCCACTGGAAAGCCGGTGGATCATTGTAGGCGGGCGAGAGGTCGGCGGCCATCGCCGATCCGTTCAGATGCACGGCGAGGGCAAGGGCGGCTCCCGCCAGGGCAATCATTCTTTGAGAGGACATTGCATTACTCCAGACACAGATGCGCAGAACTCGACGCGCGGATTTGATCCTTTGAGAGCGCGACCAATTGGGCGGGCCGTACTCCGGTTTCGTTGTCTCTCGCTTGGAACGATCGCCCGGCGCCGTGGTCACACGAACTGACGTGGAGCACATGTCATTGGGAGCTGATCTGCCGTGCGATCCATCATGTGAAAGACGCCGACTGTCTCGCAGGTGAAAATTGCGGGCACATTGCGGTAAAAAGAAAAGTGAAAATTTTTCGCTGTATTTTCAGCTAATTAGAGTGAATATCTTTACTCATATTTAACTATTTCGGCTTTTGCCGCTGCTCGCCTTGACATCATTTGCACGGGATGTTGGTCTGCGCCATCGCTTGGACTTCGCAAGGTGACTGCGGAATTCGTGGGTTTGGTCACAAGCGGAGCCTGGCGGCAGGGGATTGCGAGCCAGCAGTGTCGGGGGAGACACTGGTTCGGGATGCTCATGGCGATGTGAGGGCATTTGCTGTGCGTGTTATCTATTTCCATTCCGACACGCATCCTTACCATAAGGCGATCTATCCCGGCGTCGGCCCCGATTTCGCGAGGCCGCTCGCCTGGGAGGCCTGGCCGATCAGTCGGATAGGCCAGGGCAATTTCGATCTGGCTGTTGTCGACAATCGTCTCGAAGCCGGGGATGTGGAGCATCTGAGAAAGCACCTGGCTCTTCCTGCCAGTCGCCGGCCGCCGCTCTTCTTTCGGGTCAGCGATTCAGACATGCCCGCGACGACCAACCCCTGCACCAGGTTCATTTTTGAGTGTGCGGACCATCCTGGCGTTCACTTTGCCACGACATATGATCCGGAGGGGCCAGTCCTGGCATTCACGAAATCCCTGAAGGTCTCGCGTGTCGTCCATCTTCCATATGCCTATGACTCGTTGCGGGAGATCGACCTTCCATTGGCAGGTCGCCGCCGCAGGGTTTTTCTGTCGGGCAGCAATTCTCGACGCCTGTATCCCGCTCGGCATGCGCTTCGCCGTCGCCGGGCTTGGTTCCCCTGGCTCAGATACTACGTCTTTGACCTGAAGCATCCGGGATATCCAGAAAACGGAAAGCCACCCCTCCACGACATTACCCATGCGCGGTTTGTCGGTCTTGCAGCGCAGTTCACGCACTTCTTCCTTTGCGGGACACGCTACAATGTAGAGCTGATGAAATATGTGGAATGTGCCTATGCAGGCTGCGTGCCTGTTGGCGTGCCGCCCAATTCGCTCAAGTCGGAATGCGGCCAGTACTTTCGACCATACACCGGTCGGGGGCGCGATCTCATCCAGGATGTCCGCGAAGCAATGCCGGTCCTCGAGGAGCGGGCGGCGGGTTATCGAGCCGCCATCCGCGAACTCAGATCACCAGCGAAAATTGTTGGGGATTTCACTGAACAGGTAAAGAGCATCGAGATCGGATGACATCCGCCAGAGCACGGCCAGAAGGAAAGCCGAACAGTGTTCTCAAAACGATGGCCATGGAGCCAGTCGTCAATGCCTTGTGGATCGGGCCTGCTCTGGGCAATTTGCATGCCGCTTGCCTTCGCTCATTCGTCCTTGCGGGCCACCGAGTGCGTCTTCATTGTTACGACATGCCGCGCAACGTACCAGCTGACGTGGAAACCTTCGATGCGTCGAGGCTGATGCCAAGGGAGCGGATCGTCTACTACCGATCGAACGGCAGCCCGTCACTTTTCTCCAACCTCTACCGCCTGAAACTTCTGGAAGCGGGCATGGGGCTGTACGTCGATTGCGATGTGTTCTGCCTCAAGCCGATCCCGGCGCTGGACTATGTCTTCGGCTACCAGACGGACGTTGAGCTCAACGGAGCTGTCCTGAAATTGCCCGTTGGCAGCAGGATGCTGCTTGAAGCGCTCAAGATGGCTGAGGATCCCTACTATATCGCGCCATGGCTCAAGAGGCGGAAACATCGATGGTACAGATTGCGAAGGGCGATCGGTCTGCCGATACACATTTCGAGCTATGGCTGGGGTCAACTGGGTCCGGAGGCCATAACCTATCTGGCCCGGTCGACGGGCGTCATTGATCATGCCCTGCCGATAGACGTTTTCTATCCGGTACTTTTCAAGCAGGTCACGATGCTTATGGATCCCGATATTTCGCTCTCGGAACTCGGCACGTCGCGCACCCTGTGCATCCACTTGTTCGACTATGCACTCGAGAAGATGATGAAGGGCCGGCCGATTCCGCCTACGTCGCCACTGGGGCAGATGCTCGACCGTTGCGGTTTGCCGCTGGAGGCCCGCACCTGACCGGCCCTACAGCGACCCGGTCGCGGCCGCCTTGCACCAGGTCCAACCGGAAGCGCTCCGCGCTGTTCCTTCACTTCGCCTTCGCAACCTCGGCGCTGGCGGCAAAGCTCGGCCAGTATCTTGAGACGGCCAGGATTGCGCCGGCCGTCGAGAAATGGCCGTAGTCGAAATAAAGGAACTGACCGGTGCCGGCATCGGCATAGGAGCAGCCCTTAGCGTCGCACAATGATGTCAGCGGATCGATGAAGGTGGCCCCTTTGGTGAAGGGTTGCACCTTTTCATTGATCCTGGGATCCATCGCCATGGGCCATTCGGAATTGTCGGCATGCGCCCGCCTGGCGAAGAACGCGATTTTCTGGACGTCGGCGATGAACTCCGGCGATTGGCCGATGACATACGCGCGCACGCCCAACCCACGCAGCGTATCGATCGTCTGCTGAAGGCCGCCGAACCCTCGGGTCTCATAGTCGGTCCAGCGACCGCTCAGTATGACCGACTGGATTCCGGCATCCTGAATGACAGCCAAGGCCCGCTTGTTGAAACGGCTGCAGTTGGGACGCGCGTAGGAAAAATACGAGAGGTCCGGCGGGCAGCCAGCGTAGGTGTATTGGACTACGTTGGCCTGGATCTTGCCGATGTTGGCTTCGAGCCCCGAAACGTAGTGCGCTGCAAACGAATCGCCCCACAGCATCACAGTGGTGGCAAAGCCGTGTGTGCGCGTGCAATCACCGAGGTTCCAGGTTTCTATCGGGCTCGAGCCCTCATTGAAGCAGACGCCGTTGCGCCAGTCGCCGACTTGGACCTTCTGCGTTGAGAAGTCCGGGAACCGATGCGGAAACCCGTTGGCGAGCGCGCCGGCGACGCCACAGGCGCACAGCACTGCAATTGCCGCGCTTGAAAAGGCGAAGATCGGCAACGGTGCCGTAAACGGGCGCTTCTGCCGGAAGGGTTGCTCGACGAATTTCCAGGAGAAAGTCGCCAGGGCAAGGCTGCCGATCATCATGGCGATGACCGTCGGCACGCTGATGCTCTGCAGCGAGAGATAATGGACAAACGAGTTGATCGGCCAGTGAACGAGGTACAACGAATATGAGATCAGGCCGATCCAGACGAACGGGCTGAACTGGAGAATTCGCGTCGCGATCGTCGCCGGCCGTTCAGCGGTCGGCGGATTTTGGCCGACATAGATCAGCAGGGCCGTGCCGATGCAGGGAAACAAGGCGTTGTAGCCCGGAAACGGATCGTTCTCCGAGATCGTCAGGAACCCGTAGGCAACCAGGCCGAAGCCGGCCAGTCCCAGAAGCTCGCGCGCGAGCCGGTTTCCAATGGCGGGAGGGCGTCTCAGCATGAGCACCGCGCCCAGCATGAGTTCCCATATGCGCGTCGGCAACAGGTAGAAACCGGCTGTCGGAGCCAGTGAGGTCGCCATCATTGCCAGCACGAAGCTGCCGATGCTGATCGGCACGAGCACCAGCAGCCAGCGCTTGCCCAGATAGCGGTAGATCAGGAACATCAGGATCGGGGCGAAGATGTAGTATTGCTCCTCCACGGAGAGCGACCATGTGTGCAGCAGGGGGCGCAACTCGGCATCGATGGAAAAATAGTTGGTCGTTTTCCAGAAATAGATATTCGACCAGAAGGTGGACGCCGCGATGACGCTCAGGCTGAATTCGTGCAGGTCCGACGGCAGCAGGATGAACCAGGCCGCAATGCAGGTGAGGAGGATGACGAAGACCAGAGCAGGCAGGATGCGCCGGGCCCGGCGCCAGTAGAACCGAGCGATCGAGAACTGACCGCGATCGAGGTCATCCAGCAGGCTGCCACTGATCAGGTAACCGGATATGACGAAGAAAATGTCGACGCCGGTGAAGCCACCGGGAATGGCGGAAACTCCGAAGTGAAAGAGCACGACCGGAAGGACCGCAACGGCCCTGAGGCCATCGATGTCACGCCTGTAGTTCATTCTTGTCGTCCATCCGCTGTGTTTGAGGCATTAGCGCGGCAATCCCTGGCGGAAGCGCCTGTGTTGCGGCGGCGAAACTGCGTAAGCCTACATCCAGGCTGTACGGATGAAGCTGACTGGTTGATCTCAACAGGCTGCCCTTTACATGCCGAGTTTGCTGCACTGCAACATGGGTGTCAAGGCTGGTGGGTGGCGGATCGGAAATGCAGGTTGGCAGATGATTTCCGGCTACCTGATCCCTACCAAAACCGTAAACTTGCCGGCACGGCTTGAAGCCGGGGAACCAAGTGCGTATCTCTGCAACCCGTGTTTCGAGCCCGGAGCACCCGAATCTGGAGGGACAGCCCTTGTCCGCACTGACGCGCTTTCTCGGCGACTCGCCGTTCAGGGTGGTCCTGAAGCTGCTGGTGGTGTCGTTCCTTGTCGGCCTTGTGATGAACGCGTTCGGCTGGTCGCCGATGGATGTGTTCTACGGCATCCAGAAGTTTTTCATCGACCTTTGGAATCTTGGCTTCAATGCCGTCTATCGCTTCCTCGGCTATATCCTGCTTGGCGCGGCGATCGTTGTGCCGGCCTTCATCCTGCTCAGGGTCGCCAATTACCGGAAGTAGAGCATGCTCCCGAACCGGAGGTCCGCGTCAGCGAAACCCTGCGAACCGGTTTTTTGCTGCTCAGACCTACGGTTCGGACAAGATCATGCCTAAACAGGATTATCGGGCATAGCTGGCTGCCACCTCGAACAGGATGGCATGGCGCGCGGCGAGCGCGGACACATCCGTGGAATAGCCTCCGCCGATGACGCCGCAGACGGGAATGCCCTGCGCGCTAAAGTGGCGGATCACCGTTTCGTCGCGGGCACGCACCCCATCATTCGTCAGGGACAACCTGCCGAGCCGGTCCTCTGCATGGACGTCGACGCCGGCATTGTAGAAGACGATGTCCCAACGAGCCATGCCAGACAGTTTTGGCAGGATGCCGATGAGCCGCTCGATATAGGCCGCATCTCCGGTGCCGTCCGGCAGGGCCAGGTCGAGATCGGAATCGATCTTGCGCACCGGATAGTTGCGGTCGCCATGCATGGAGAAGGTGAACACGCGCGGATTGTCCCGCAGGATATCCGCCGTGCCGTCGCCTTGATGCACATCGAGATCGACGACCAGGATGTTGGCGGCCGCGCCTTCGGCAAGCAGCACCAGCGAGGCGACAGCGACATCGTTGAAGGTGCAGAAGCCGGCCCCCTGCGCATGCCGCGCGTGATGACTGCCGCCGGCGGTGTTGCACGCGATGCCGTGCCGCAGGGCCAGCCGCGACGCCAGGATCGTGCCACCGGTGGCAAGCTGTGCTCTGAGCGAAACGCGCGGGCTCACCGGAAAACCGATGTCGCGTTCGATTTTCGCCGGTACTTCGCAGGCAAGCACCTGATCGACATAATCAGCCGCATGGGCAAGCTTCAGCCAGGAGGCCCGCGCCGGTTCGGGCATGTTGAGTGTGTCGGACTCCGCCAGCCCGCGTTGGCGCAGGGTTTCCATCAGCAGTGGATATTTGCTCATCGGAAAGCGGTGGTTGACGGCAAACCCGGCGTCGTAGTCGGGATGATGAACAATTTGCAGGGGCATGGGGGATGTCCGGCGGTCTCGCGCCAGGCGAGGAATTCCATTGGCCTTACGCGAAGAGTAATTGCGCGGCATGCGGAAAATGGGGCACATCGGGCGCTCGATCAAGTCGCAATCAGCAAGGCAGCAATCCTTGGACAAGGGTGCATCCCCAGCCGACGCCAGATCCTTTGTCGTCACCAATCGTTCCGTGCTCGCCATTGCCGTGCCGATGACGCTTGCCTACCTGACGACGCCCTTGCTTGGCCTTGTCGATACGGCCGTGGTCGGCCAGTTCGGCGATGCGGCTCTTCTGGGCGGCCTCGCGGCAGGTGCGCTGATCTTCGATGTCGTCTTCACCTCCTTCAATTTCCTGCGTTCCGGCACCACCGGCCTTGTAGCCCAGGCTTTCGGGCGTGGTGATGCGTTGGAGGAGCAGGCCGTGTTCTGGCGCGCCGTGCTCATCGCGGTCGTCGCCGGCGTCATATTCGCGGCGCTATCGCCATTGGTTGCCATCGGCGGCCAATGGTTCATGGATGCCGGGCCGCGCGTCAGCGAAGCGATGAGCGTCTACATCCGCATCAGGCTGCTCGCGGCACCCTTCTCGCTGATCAACTACGCCATCCTTGGCTATGTGCTGGGGCGCGGCGAGGGCGGTCTGGGACTGATGCTGCAACTGGTGCTGAACGGCATCAACATCACGCTCTGCTTCCTGCTCGGCCTGAAGCTTGGGTGGGGTGTTGCCGGCGTCGCGTGGGCGACCGTCACCGGTGAGTTTCTTGCCATGCTGCTTGGGCTGGCCATCGTCGTCAGGCGCTTCCGGGCAACTCCGTCTTTGCCACGCCATCGTTTGCTCGACATGGCTGCCTTCCTGCGGATGCTATCGCTCAACCGTGACATCATGATCCGTTCATTTTCGCTGCTTGCTGCTTTCGCCCTGTTCACGCGCCAAGGGGCGCAGTTCGGCACGGTGACGCTGGCCGCCAACGCCGTGCTGATGAACTTCTTTCTCGTCGCCGGCTATTTCCTCGATGGTTTTGCCACCGCAGCCGAACAGTTGGCGGGCCGTGCCGTGGGCGCGCGCGCTGAGGAGCCCTTCCGGCGGGCGGTGCGGCTGACCCTTTTCTGGGGGGTCGGGCTGGCTGGAGCCGCGACCGTGGTGCTGCTCTTTGGCGGCGCCGATCTGGTTGCCGTTGTCACCACCTCGCAAGACGTGCGCAGCGTGGCCGATATCTATCTGCCCTGGGCGGCGTTCACCGCGCTGAGCGGCGTCCTGGCCTTCCAGATGGATGGTGTCTTCATCGGCGCGACCTGGTCACGCGACATGCGCAACATGATGCTGCTGTCGTTCCTGGTTTTCGCGGTCGCGCTGCTGACATTGGCGCCCGCCTTCGGCAATCACGGCCTGTGGGCGGCGCTGCACATCTTCCTGCTGGCGCGCGGCTTCAGCCTGCTTGCCATCTTGCGGCTGCGGGTGCGCACGGCATTTTAGGACTTCAAAGCGGCTTGGCGGCCCATTTATCGACGCCGGCATCGCGCAGTTCCCGCAGCGATTTGAGCCGCTCCTTGTCCGCGAAACCAGCCATTCCGGCTAGAATGCGGCCGGGCAGCGCTGGGCCGGCATAGATCATGCTGGTGTAGAGCTGGACGAGATCGGCGCCGGCGCGGATCTTTTCCAGCGCCGCATCGGCGGAATCGACGCCGCCGACGCCGATGATGGCGCGGTCCGGGCCAAGAAGCTTGCGCATCCTTGCGAGCACAACGGTCGAGCGTTCAAACAGCGGCTTGCCTGAGAGTCCGCCCGTCTCGCGAACAGCATCGCCGCTACGCAGTGGCGGCCGGGAGATGGTGGTGTTGGAGACGATGACGCCGTCGATCTGCTTTTCAGTGACCTCGGCGGCGATATCTTCCAGTTCTGCCTCGACCAGGTCCGGCGCGATCTTGAGGAAGACTGGCGGTTGCGCGGATGCGGCGGCGCGCGCGGCCATGACCCGCGACAGGAGTTCGTCAAGCTGCTCGCGCGCCTGCATGTTGCGAAGGCCCGGCGTGTTGGGCGAGGAGATATTGACCGTCAGGTAGGTGGCATATCCGGCAAACCGGGCCACGCCGCGTTCATAGTCACCGATACGGTCGGCGCTGTCCTTGTTGGCGCCGATGTTGACGCCGACGATGCCGGCACGCCCCTTGCGAGCGGCAAGGCGTCTTTCAGCGGCTGCATGGCCCTCATTGTTAAAGCCCAGCCGGTTGATCACCGCCTGATCCGCCGTCAGCCGAAAGATGCGTGGTTTCGGGTTTCCAGTCTGCGGCAGCGGTGTGATCGTGCCGACTTCGGCGAAACCGAAACCGAGGCCGAGCAAGGCGTCGGGTACCTCGGCGTTCTTGTCGTAGCCCGCGGCCATGCCGAGTGGATTGGGGAAGTCGATGCCGCATATCCTGACTTTCAGCCGGTCATCGCGAAGCGGTCGGCCGGCAACCGGCAGGCCGCACCGCAGCGCGGCTATCGACATGCCATGCGCGGTTTCCGGATCGAATGTGAACAGCAGCTTCTGGCCGAGCCGATCGAGCACGCTCATTGGGCCTCCAGCGTCGGGAATTGGTGGGCTCCATCAGCGCCCAGCGGCAGTGACCGAACCCACAGCACGGCCTTGAGATCGAGCGGACCGTAAAGATGTGGAAACAGCGCGCCGCCGCGCGAAACCTCATATTTCAGCCGATCGCCCAGGCTGGCGTCGCTGATAGCGACCAGCAGCAGACCAGTCTGACCGGCGAAATGCCTTGCCGCCGTTTCCTTGACCTGCTCCGCCGTGGAAAAATGGATGAATCCATCGGCCACGTCGATCGGGGCGCCGGTGAAGCGGCCATTGGCTTCGGCTTCTCGCCACAGCGCTTCAGGCGTTATCTTGTAGATAATCTGAGACATGGCTGCGCTATAGTCCGAACCAGCGACGCGGGGAAGACCGTGCCACGGGCCTTCCCCATTTCCGGCGCAAAGATGTGATAGATAAGCTCTTACTGGCTCATGGAGGACACTATGCGTCTGCAGCACGTCTTGATCCCCGCCGCCCTCGTCTCCCTTGTCGCGGCATCAGCATATTCCGGGGAAACCGACCGGTATCGCCTCGAAAAATCGACCAACGGCTATGTCCGCATGGATACCCAGACCGGCGCGATGTCGATCTGCGAGGAGCACTCCGGTCAGCTGGTATGTAAACTGGCGGCCGACGAGCGTGCCGCCTACCAGGACGAGATCGACCGTCTTCAGACCTCGATGAAGGCGATGGACGAGCGCGTCAGCAAGCTCGAGAATTCGCTGTCCGCCCGCCTGGAATCGAACCTGCCCAGCGAGGAAGATTTCAACAAGACGATGAGCTACATGGAACGCTTCGTGCGCGGCTTCATGGGCATCGTCAAGGATATGGACAAGGACAGTGGCGGCGATGGCGCCAAGCTCAATTCGCAAAAGACCTGAGCGACGAGCGTGGTCGCGAGTCTTGGGGAAAACCCGGCAAGCCGTCTTTGCCGCTTGAAAACAGGATGCATCGCCGCATAATCCGACTGGTCCCATAAAAACATAAAATCATCAGGGATTAGGGGAGGAGCATTTGCCGCCGGGCTACACTTTCGTCATCGCCGACGATCACCCGCTGTTTCGCGGCGCGCTGAGGGAGGCGCTTGCCGGCATCGGCAATGTTGCCGCCATCCACGAGGCCGGCGATTTCGAAAGCGCCAAGGCCCTGGTCGTCGCCAATGAAGATGTCGATCTGGTGCTGCTGGATCTGTCCATGCCGGGCGCGAGCGGCCTGTCCGGCCTGATCTCGCTGCGCGGCATCCATCCGGCCGTGCCGATGGTGGTGGTGTCGGCGCATGATGACCCGGTGACGATCCGGCGCGCACTCGATCTTGGCGCTTCGGGTTTCATCTCCAAGTCGGCCAGCATGGAGGAGATCCGCAACGCTGTGCAGTCGGTCTTGGCGGGCGATATCGCCGCCCCTATCGGCATCGACCTTGGCGTCGAACGCGATCCGGAGATTTCCGACCTGATCAAGCGGCTGCAGGCGCTGACGCCTCAGCAGACCCGCGTGCTCGGCATGCTGGCGGAAGGCCTGCTCAACAAACAGATCGCCTATGAACTCGGCGTCTCCGAGGCGACCATCAAGGCGCATGTCTCCGCCATCCTGCAGAAGCTCGGCGTCGACAGCCGCACCCAGGCGGTGATTCAGCTGTCCAAGATCGGCGGCGACCCGCTGCAGTCAGCGAATTGATCGCAGGGCGCAGCCGGCTCCCAAGGCTATCGTCATTGGCCCGCAGCGCGATGCGCTCGCCCAATCGCGGCACCAAGACCAGTGATGTGAACGCCGTGCCGGGGTGGATGCCTAGAGATGACAACCCCGACGTAGTGACGTGGTCGAGGACTGCGGTGACACGGCGACAGATGAAATCCTGGCGATGTCATGCGGGTCTGTACTTGCTAGATTTCTAATATAAGAGCAAAATTAAAGGCGTTTGAGGGAAAACCCGGCTCATCAGCAAATTGGGAGGAAACCATGAATACCATGAGCCTCACAACGCTTGAACGTAGCAAGACGAAGGTCAATGCCGCAGCCTTGGAGGCACTTGCAGCGCAATTGCGCGGCGCACTGCTTCGGGAAGGCGATGCAGCTTACGACGACGCCCGCACCGTCTGGAATGCCACCATCGATCGGCGGCCTGGATTGATCGTGCGCTGCTCCGGCGCGTCCGACGTCATCAACGCCGTGAATTTTGCAAGGGAAAACAGGCTTCTTGTCGCGGTTCGCGGCGGCGGCCACAACATTGCCGGCAGCGCTGTCTGCGATGGCGGCATGATGATCGATCTGTCGCCGATGAAGTCGGTGCGGGTCGACGTAGCGGCGCAGCACGCATGGGTCGGACCCGGCGCGACACTTGCCGATGTCGACAAGGAAACGCAGGCCTTCGGTCTGGCGGTGCCAACTGGCATCAACTCGACCACCGGCATATCGGGATTGACGCTGGGCGGGGGCTTCGGCTGGATCACCCGCAAATTCGGTCTGACCATCGACAATCTTGTGTCCGCTGATGTGGTCACCGCCGAAGGCAAATTGCTGCGCGCCAGCCAGACCGAAAATCCCGACCTGTTCTGGGCGCTGCGCGGCGGCGGCGGTAATTTCGGCATCGTCACCGCGTTCGAGTTCAAACTCCACCAGATGGATCCGCAGGTCCTGTCGGGGCTTGTCGTCCATCCGTTCGCCGACGCCGAGATGGTGCTGCGGGAGTATCGCAAGGCGCTCGAGACCGCGCCCGACGAACTGACCTGCTGGGTTGTCATGCGGCAGGCGCCGCCGTTGCCGTTCCTGCCGACCGAATGGCATGGCAAGGAGGTGCTGGTACTGGCCATGTGCTATTGCGGCGATATCCAGTCGGGCGAAAAGGCGACGCAGAGGCTTCGCGCCATCGGCACGCCGATTGCCGATGTCGTTGGTCCCAACCCGTTCACCGGCTGGCAACAGGCATTCGACCCGCTGCTCGCGCCCGGCGCGCGCAACTACTGGAAGAGCCATGACTTCACCGAGTTCTCCGACAATGCCGCGGCGGCCATCACAGCGGCGATAGCCAGGCTTCCCGGCCCCGAATGCGAGATATTCATCGGCCATGTCGGCGGCGCGGCCGGGCGGGTCAAGGCGGATGCGACGGCGTTTCCACAGCGCAACTCGCATTTCGTCATGAACGTTCACGCCCGCTGGCGCGAACCGGCAATGGACAAGACATGCATCGACTGGGCCCGCGGCCTTTATGAAGCGGTCAAGCCTTATGCCGCCGGCACGGTTTACGTGAACTTCATGCCTGAAGACGAGGCTGGCCGGGTCGAGGCCGCCTATGGCGGCAACTATCGGCGGCTGCTGGAAATCAAGCAGCGCTACGACCCGCTGAATCTGTTCCGCATGAACCAGAATCTGCGGCCGAAGGAGGGCCAGCGCGCCGCTTGAGGCGTGCAACCCCGTGCGGGTGTCTTGGATATTCAATTGCCCGCACGGGAGATTGGCGCTTTGCGGTATCCTCTCGCTATGTTTGCCCAACGTGAGGCGACGACGGTCAACTCAAAGCAACGGGCATCATGCAATGCCCGGTTGCGCCTGTCGGCGCCGAGATCGATGGCAGCGTTGGCTGGCGTGAACGCTTGCGGCTGCGACGCCGGACGGTTGTCTCAGCGGTAATTTTCAACGACGAGGCGTTCCTGCGGCATTGATGGCTCGATGGTCGGACCCATAGGTCGTTCCGCTGGCTCGGAGATGTCACCACGCGTCGGGAAACGACGCGGCTCCTCTATACAGGGACACACCCGAGGCGCGAGCCTCGGGAGCGCGCACCGCCCAGCCCCTCATGCGCGAGGCGCTGCCAGAGGCCCTGGACGCTGTCCGTGCCTTGGCCGGCGAGCTGATCACGATGACCTCAGTGCAGTGTAAGGATTTTTCGGGAAGTTCCCGAACACCCGCGGAGACCGAGACCTACGCCGACGCGATAGCCGATAGTTCTGCGCCTATCTTGAAAGGCTCGGACACCGGCGTGAGGCCGCCGGATACAGCCGATGAAGAGTGTTGATCTCACTCCGCTGCCTTCGCCAGTGGCCGGATACGCGCCATCATCGAGCGCAGCGCCGCAGGTTTCAGCGGCTTGTTGATCACCGGCACGTCGAGCCTGTCGGCGGCGGTGCGCACCTCGCTGGAGCGATCGGCCGTGACCAGCACGGCCGGGATGTCTTCACCGTGAACCGCGCGCAGCTTTCTGATGACGCCGAGACCGGTTTCGCCATCGAGATGATAGTCGGCCAGGATGATGTCCGGACGATGCATCCCCGGTCCATCGATATCCCGCGAGCCGGAAACAGTATCAACGTTGCAGCCCCAGCCTTCGAGCAAGAGTCGCATGCCTTCGAGGATGCGGGCGTCATTGTCGATGCAGAGAACGTGCAGCCCAGCCAGTGAGGTGGTGGTGCGGGCAAGGGGCTTCGCTTCGATCTCGCGGCGCGGTTCCTGCACGGCCGCGACCGGCAGGATGACCGAGAAACGCGTGCCCTTGCCTGGATTTGAAAAGATCTGGATTTCGAGACGCAGCACCCGGGCGAGGCGGTCGACGATCGAGAGGCCGAGGCCGAGGCCCTCGGCCTCGCGCGCGCCTTCGTCGAGCCGGGTGAATTCGTGAAACACCGTGTTCAATTTGTCGCCGGCGATGCCGATGCCGGTGTCGATGACCTGGATCTCGGCCAGATCGCCGCGCCGCCGCACCCCCACCAGCACGCGGCCGTGGCGCGTGTATTTGATGGCGTTGGAGACGAGATTCTGTATCAGGCGTCGCAAGAGGTTGCGGTCCGTCATCACGTTGAGCGATGACGGCATGATCGTCAGGTCGAGTTTTTTCTCGGCGGCCAGCGGCCGGAAGTCGTTTCCGATCTGGCGCAGCAACCCATCCAGGCTGAAAGTCGTGTCATCAGGCTTCATCGCCCCGGCATCGAGACGGGAAATGTCGAGCACCGCGCCGAGGATGGTCTCGACCGATTCCAGCGACGACTCGATGTTGACCGCTGCCTTTCCGGCGGCTCCCTTGCCGGCCTTTTCGATCAGCGACGAGCAGTAGAGCCGGGCGGCGTTCAGGGGCTGCAGGATGTCGTGGCCGGCGGCCGCGAGGAAGCGCGTCTTGCCCAGATTGGCCTCCTCGGCCAGCATCTGCGCCTGCGCCAGTTCCTCATTGACGCGGGTTAGCTCGATCGTGCGGTTCTTGACGCGCTGCTCCAGTGATTCATTGGCGCGTTTGAGCGCCAGGTCCTGCTCGACGCGTCCGGAAATATCGGCATAGGTGGCGACGATGCCGCCGTCCGGCATCGGATTGGAGCGCAGCTCCAGGATGCGGCCGCTGGTCTTCAGCTCCATCTGCCAGGGGCTGACGAAGCTGGTGAGCCGGTTCAGCATCGCTACCCGCTGGTCCGCCGGAATGTCGCCGCGCTCGGCCAGGTGATAAAGGATGCGGTCGAGCGAGACGCCGACCTGGCCCATCTCGTCGGGCAGGTCGAACAGCGCCCGATACTGGCGGTTCCAGCAGATCAGGCGAAAGTCCCGGTCGAAAACGGTGATGCCCTGTTCCATCTGGTCGAGCGCGATCTGCAGCAGGTCGCGATTGTGCTGCAAGGCCTCGGTGGCGTCATCGAGCAGGCGGAAGGCATCCTTGGATTCGCGATCATTGCGACGCAGCAACAGAGACAGGATCAGCCGCGCCGAGGAGGAACCGACAGCGCTCGCCAGCAATTGCTCGGAGAAGCGTATGACCTCCATGCTCGCCTGCTCCTTGCCGTGCAGCGACGTGCCGCTGCTCTTCTCGAAGGATTGAAAGGAGCGTTCGGTGCGTTCGACGCCGAGGTAGCGCGAGATGGTGTCCTTGAGGTCGTTGACGGTGATGGCGGTGCGGAAGCGGCGCAGGCTCGGCATCGGACTGGCCTCGCGTGGCACGAAGATGGCCGCCTGGATGCGTTCCAGCGGCACCGAGGCGCGGGAAAGCGAGCCCAGGACGAAGAACAGCGTGTTGATCGACAGGCTCCACAGCACACCGTGGTTCAGCGGCTCCGCGATGGTGCCGAACAGCGCCTGCGGCCGCAAGGCATCGAAGCCGAACAGGCCATGGATGACGATGTCGGCATCGGGCGCGGCGAACGAAGGCAAGAGCAGCGTGTAGCCCCAGACGAGGATGCCCGTGACCATGCCCAGAGCCGCGCCCCTGCCGTTGGCGCCACGCCAGATCAAGCCGCCGATCAGGGCCGGCGCGAATTGGGCGATGGCCGCGAAGGACATCAGGCCGATCGACGAGAGCCGTGCGCTGTTGGTACTCTCGCGGTAATAGAGGAAGGCGACGAACAGCATGATGAAGATGGATGCCCGCCGCACATTGAGGATCAGCGTCGACCAGTCCTCGTTCTCGGAGGTCGTGGTCTTGAGCAGGCGGCGCACGAACAGCGGGATCACGAGGTCGTTGGAGATCATGATCGACAGCGCGACGCTCTCGACGATCACCATGGCGGTCGCCGCCGAAAGCCCGCCGATGAAGGCTGCCATGGCCAGAATGTCATGGCCGTTGAACAAGGGCAGCGACAGCACATAGAGGTCGCTGCTGGTCTTGGTGCCGACCAGCGCCAGGCCGGCGAAGGCGATTGGCAGCACGAACAGGTTGATCGCCACGAGATAGAGTGGAAACACCCAGGTTGCGGTGCGCAGTTCGGCTTCGCTGCGGTTCTCGACTATGGTGACGTAGAACTGGCGCGGCAGCATGATGATGGCGAAGCCACTGAGGCCCGTCAGCACCAGCCAGGTTGCAAGCGACGTCGAGTAGCCCATCGCCTGGCGGACCTGTGTATTCTCGGCGAGTTTGGCGAACATGTCGGACGGGCCGCCGAAGACCAGGAAGGTGACCATCAGGCCGATCGCCAGGAAGGCGGCCAGCTTGACCACTGTTTCGACGGCGACCGCGAGCACCAGTCCGTCCTGGTGCTCGGTGGCGTCTGCGTGGCGAGTGCCGAACAGCACCGCAAACAGGGCGAGCAGCATGGCGACAACCAGCGATATGTCGCTGACGAAGGGGTCGAAGGAGGGCGGCGAGCCGGTATAATGCTCGACCATCAGGCTGACCGAGCCGGAGATCGCTTTCAACTGTAGCGCGATATAGGGAACCGCGCCGATCGTCGCGATCAATGTGGCGATTGCCGCGACGCTGAAACTCTTGCCATAGCGCGCGCCGAGCAAATCGGCGATCGATGTGATCTTCTCCGACTTTGCCAGCCGCACGAGGCGGTTGAGCAACGGAAAGCCGAACACGAACACCAGCACCGGGCCGGTATAGATGCCAAGGAATTCGAGCCCGCGCTCGGAGGAGAGGCCAACCGAGCCGAAGAAGGTCCAGGAAGTGCAGTAGATGGCGAGGCTGAGCGCATAGATGAAGGGCCGGGCTCGGCCTGGCCCGGATATGGCAGAGCGTCGGTCGCCCAGGCTGGCGATGACGAACAGCAACGTCACATAGGCGATCGCGATGATGACGATGAACCAGCCTTGCACGCCCGGAAAATCCTCCCTCGCCGATTTTCTATCCGGCTTGCCCAGACGCAATCACAGCTTGGGGATCAAGTCCATCACCGCTTTGGGAGCACAACGAGCGATGTATCGGCCTCCTGCAGCCAAGATAAACCAGTGGCTTACCCCTTTTTGCCCATGTTGCAACTGCAGGTTTTTGCTATGCTGCGCATGAGCCGGCGCCGGATGAGTGGTGGAGCGGTAGCGCGGCTTGTCACGACAGGAGGGTCAAAATGCTGAAAGAATTCCAGGCATTCATTTCCAAGGGCAATGTGATGGACTTGGCCGTCGGCGTCATCATCGGCGCTGCCTTCGGCAAGATCGTCGATTCTCTTGTCAACGACATCATCATGCCCTTCATCGGCGCGCTCGGCGGCGTCGACTTTTCCAACTACTTCATTGGCCTGTCGCACAACGTGACCGCCACCAACCTGGTTGATGCACGCAAGCAGGGCGCCGTTTTCGCCTACGGCAATTTCATCACCGTGGCGTTGAATTTCATCATCCTCGCCTTCATCATCTTCCTCATGGTCAAGGCCGTGAACAATATGCGCAAGCGGTTGGAGGCCGAGAAGCCAGCCGCTCCGGCCGCCCCTCCGCCAGCCGATGTTGCTTTGCTTACCGAAATTCGCGACCTCCTCGCCAGGCGCTAACCTCGATCTTGATTGCTGGACCAAAACCCCGGTCGCTCGCGGCCGGGGTTTTTCGTTTTCGCATCTGGTAGAGAGCTGAAACCCCAAGCGAAACGGATCTGTAGATGAGCCTGATCGAGACCTTGCGCGCCGAAGCCCGCGCCGCGCCCGAGAGCGGCATTGTCGCTGTCGTCAACCATGGCCGGCTGCGCGAAGGGCTGATCCCGCTCTGGGCCGGCGAAGGCGACCTGCCGACGCCCGCCTTCATCAGCGGCGCCGCAGCCCGGGGATTGGCCGGCGGCGAGACGTTCTACACCTGGCAGAAGGGTATTCCCGATCTCAGGCAGGCACTTGCCCGTTACTATGCCAGGCATTTCGGGAAGACTTTCCCGGAAGAGGAATTCATCGTCACCGGATCCGGCATGCATGCGATCCAGCTGGCTCTCGACGCGCTCGCCGGCGCCGGCGACGAGGTTGTTTACCTGTCGCCATCATGGCCGAATTTCGAGGCTGCCGCGTCGATCGCCGGAGCCGTGCCGGTGCCGGTCACGCTCGACCAGTCCGGCAATGGCTGGTCCTGCGATGTCGAGAAGATCGCGGCGGCGATCACGCCGCGCACCAGGGCATTGTTCATCAACACGCCATCCAACCCGACTGGCTGGACCGCCGATCGCGAGACTTTACAGGCGATCCTCGATCTTGCCCGCGCAAGAAACCTCTGGATCATCGCCGACGAGATCTATTCGCTGTTCCACTATGGTCACGGGCGCGCACCGTCCTTCCTCGACATCGCGACGGCGGAAGATCGCATCCTGTTCGTCAACAGTTTTTCCAAGAACTGGGCGATGACCGGCTGGCGTATCGGTTGGATCAAGACGCACCCTGCCTTGCAGCAGGTGTTCGAGAACCTGATCCAGTATTCGAACTCCGGCGTTGCCCAGTTCATGCAGCGCGGCGCGGTCGCGGCCCTCGACGAGGGCGATGCGTTCATTGCCGAACAGGTGGAGCGGGCGAGGGTGGCCCGCGATCTGGTCTGCAATATCCTGGGCGCCACAGGCCGGGCACGGTTCACGGTACCGCAGGGCGCGTTCTATCTGTTCTTCGCCATCGACGGCATCACCGATTCACGGGCGGCGGCCTTCGACATTGTCGATCGTGCCAATGTCGGTCTTGCACCGGGCACGGCCTTCGGTCCCGGCGGCGAAGCCTTCCTCAGGCTGTGCTTCCACCGCCGCCTCGACCAGATCGAGGAAGCCGCGCACCGGCTGGCGAAATGGATGAAGACTGTTTAGCCAAGCCGTCGCCGGATAGCCGTCGGAGTAGAGTTTCAAACGGGCTTCAGCCGCCCGACTTGGGCACCAGCAGCGGAATGATGCGGTCGCTCTTGGCGACCGAAGGCCGGCCGGCAGAGCCGTAGGGAATGCCGAGCGCATCCCAGGTCTCGACCAGCGCGTCCTGCAGCGAGCCGATCAGTTCATCCGAATGGAACGGCGTCGGCGTGATGCGCAGCCGTTCCGTGCCGCGCGGCACAGTCGGATAGTTGATCGGCTGGATGTAGATGCCGTGCACGCCGAGCAGGCGGTCGCTGGCCATCTTGCAGAGTTCCGGATCGCCGACGAGCAGCGGCACGATGTGGGTCGGCGATTCCATCACCGGCAGGCCGGCGGCACCAAGGATCTGCTTGGTCCGCGATGCCTGCCGTTGCTGCGAGTCGCGCTCGGCCTGCGAGCGCTTCAGATGGCGGATGGAGGCGGTGGTGGCTGCTGCGAGAGCCGGCGGCAGCGCGGTGGTGAAGATGAAGCCCGGCGCGTAGGAGCGCACGGCGTCGATCACGGCACTCGTGCCGGTGATGTAACCGCCCAGCGTTCCGAACGCCTTGGCCAGTGTGCCCTGGATGATGTCGATACGATCCGCCAGGCCTTCGCGCTCGGTGATGCCGCCGCCGCGCGGTCCGTACATGCCGACGGCGTGCACTTCATCGATGTAGGTCATGGCGTTGTGACGTTCTGCGAGATCGACGATCTGCTTGATAGGCGCGATGTCGCCATCCATCGAGTAGACGCTCTCGAAGACGATCAGCTTGGCGCGCTCGCGGCCGGCCGCCTGCAGCAGGCTTTCAAGATGCGCGATGTCATTGTGGCGGAAAATCTTTTTCTCGGCGCCCGAGCGCCGCACGCCTTCGATCATCGAGGCGTGGTTCAGTTCGTCCGAGATGATCAGGCAGTTGGGCAACAGCCGCGCTATGGTCGAGATCGATGCCTCGTTGGACACAAAGCCCGAGGTGAAGACCAGGGCGGATTCCTTGTCGTGCAGGTCGGCCAGCTCCAGTTCGAGCTCGACCAGCGGGTTGCTGGTGCCGGAAATGTTGCGGGTGCCGCCCGCGCCCGAACCCATCTTGCCCGCCGCGTTCTGGAATGCCGCGATGACGTCGGGATGCTGGCCCATGCCGAGATAATCGTTTGAACACCAGACGGTGATTTCCTCGGCACGGCCATTGGCGCGCCAAATGGCTCGCGGAAACTTGCCTGCGATGCGTTCCAGATCGGCGAAGACGCGGTAGCGACGCTCGGCATGTAGCTGGTCAATAGCTTCTTCGAAGAACCGCTGATAGTTCATGTCGGTTTCCCAATTTTTGCGCGGGATCATAGTCATTGGCCTATTCGGCGTCCATCGGACCTTTTTGGTCAAAATGCCACGCCCCAAGCCTGTTCCTAACGACACCGGATCGTGGCCTATTCCCTTGATGTGGATCAACTTTGTTTCAGAACGATGCCACACGCCGGCAAGACAGGTTACCGCGGACTGTAATGGCTCCGTCACGGTCTTTCCATATGGCTGGCGATGAGACAGTTTCCTGTAAATCTTGATCAGCGAGGACGCGAATGACGGTTTTGGTCACGGGCGGCGCCGGCTATATCGGCAGCCACATGGTCTGGGAGTTGCTGGATGCGGGCGAGAGCGTTGTCGTGCTCGATCGTCTCTCGACCGGTTTCGAATGGGCGGTGGCGCCCGAAGCAAAGCTGGTCGTCGGCGATGTCGCCGACCGGGAATTGGTCGGCTCTATCATCAGGGATAACCACGTCGACGCGATCATTCATTTCGCCGGCTCGATCGTGGTGCCCGAATCGGTCGCGGACCCTCTCGGCTACTACGAGAACAACACCTGCAAGACCCGCACGCTGATCGAAACGGCGGTGCGCGAAGGCGTGCCCAATTTCATTTTCTCCTCCACCGCCGCGGTCTATGGCGGCGCCGGGCTGGAGCCGGTGCGCGAGGATGCCCGCCTGGCGCCGGAATCGCCCTATGGCCTGTCCAAGCTTATGAGCGAGTGGATGCTGCGCGATGCGGCCATCGCGCACGGGCTGCGCTACACGGCACTGCGCTATTTCAATGTCGCCGGCGCCGACCCGAAGGGGCGTACCGGTCAGTCGACCCCAGGCGCCACGCACCTGATCAAGGTTGCCTGCGAGACGGCGCTCGGCAAGCGTCCGTTCATGCAGGTATTCGGCACGGACTATGAAACGCCGGATGGCACCTGCATGCGCGACTATATCCATGTCAGCGATCTGGCTGCGGCGCATCGCCTGGCGCTGCAGCGGCTGCGAGCCGGAGGCACGAGCCTCGTCGCCAATTGCGGCTACAGCCACGGCTATTCGGTGCTCGAGGTGATCGACAGCGTGCGGCGCGCCTTTGGCCGGGATTTCGAGGTGAGGATGGGTGATCGGCGTCCTGGAGATGCGGCCGCTGTTGTTGCCAATTCGGACCTCGCTCGTGCGGAGTTCGGCTGGACTCCGCAACGCGACGATCTCGACCAGATCGTCGCCGATGCGCTCGCCTGGGAGCGTATCTTGACCAGCAAGAACTCAGCGCGGGGTTGACCGGCTATCTCTTGGGCCAAGGGGCTCGTCCCGTGCGCGCAGACGCGCTATTGAGGGTCTTGGGGCGGTGCCTGGAGGCGCGTCGCCCGGTTTGATCCTTTGAGGTGGGGCGAATGAAGATTGTGGTGCTCGGAGCGGGCGTCGTCGGTACGGCGGCCGCCTATTATCTCGCGGCTGACGGCCACGAAGTCACCGTCATCGAGCGCCACCCGATGGCGGCGCGGGGCACCAGCCAGTCGAACGCCGGTCTGGTCTCGCCGGGAGACGCCACCGCATGGGCCTCGCCCACCGCGCTAAAGACATTCCTGCGCGGGCTCTACAACCACGACCTCGGCATCAAGGTGCGGCTGCGCTTCGATCCCTATTTCTTCGCATGGAGCCTGCGCTTCCTGCGCCAGTGCACCTTTGCGCGCATGCGCGCCAATACCGACATCAAGCTGCGGCTCGCGCTCTATTCCCGCGACTGCATCAACGCCATCTCGGCCGACACCGGCATTCATTACGACGAGCGCAGCAAGGGCATTCTCTATTTCTTCCGCTCGCAGCAGAGCCTGGATACAGGCACGGACAATTATCGCTATCTAGGCCAGCATGGCCTGCCGATCGAGATCGTCGACCGCAATCGTCTTGTCGAGCTTGAACCGGGCCTTGCCGGTGCGAAGGACAAGATAGCCGGCGGCGTCTATTCGCCGATCGACCAGACCGGTGACTCCAGCCAGTTCACGCGTAACCTCGCGGCCTACGCCGCCGAGAAACTCGGTGTCCGGTTTCTCTACGGCACGACGGTCGAAGGCCTCGACATAGAGGGCGACCGGGTGCGTGCGGTGATGACCTCGGCCGGGCCGATCACCGGCGACGCGGTGGTGATCTCGATGGGGCCGGAGAGCGGCCTGCTCGGCCGCCGCTATGGCATCGACCTGCCTGTCTATCCGGTCAAGGGCTACACCGCGACCATCCCGCTGGACGACGAGAGCAAGGGGCCGACCATGGGTGGGGCGGATGAAGACCAGCTGATCGCCTATTCGCGGCTGGGCAACCGGCTGCGGCTTGCCTCGACCGCCGAATTCACCGGCTTCGACCGCACCCACAAGCCATCCGATTTCGCCGCGATGTTCCGGACTGGCAAGGATCTTTTCCCAGGCGCCTTCGACGAGAAGAAGGCCGAGCTTTGGGCTGGCCTGAGGCCGATGATGCCGGGCTCGGTGCCGGTGATCGGACAGGCGCGCTACAGGAATCTCTACCTCGACACAGGTCACGGCCATGTCGGCTGGACCATGGCCTGCGGCTCGGGAAAGTTCCTCGCCGATCTCGTCGCCGGCCGCAAGCCGGAAATCGACCCGCAAGGATTGACCTACGCAGGCTAGTTTCTGTCTGCATCGACTGCTGCGCGCCACATACGCACGTAGTCTGCCCATGCCGGATCGGCTGGCGGCTCGAACCTTGCGCCCCTGCTTCCGGCGGCTACCCGATCCGATGCCAGCAACGCCGCGCCGATGCTGGTGCCGGTCGCGGCTTCTGAGGCGATTACGGAGCGTGCGGTGGCCGCGGCCAGCATGCTGACAAAAAGCCGGTTGCGGGCGAAAGGTCCCTCGACGATGGCAGGGCCGTCGGCCCCGATCAGATCGAGGCATACGGCGGTCATGACAGCGAGATAGAACGAGATGGCGACGAAGCGCTGACCATTGGTCATTCCCTCGGCATTGAGCCATCCGGCGGCATGATGCGGGAACGGCCCCGAACCTTGCTGGGTCGAAGGCAGCAGGAATATCCCGCGGGCGAGCACATCGGTGACGTCGGCCTCGGTCCAGTCTTCCGAGCGGCCTTCCGTCAGCACCGAAAATTCGCGGCCACCCATGAAGCGCGCGGAAGGGACGGGGGCACCGAGCGCGTTGACATTGACCAGCGTGTCGCGTGCCGGATCGAGCGCGACCTGCCGGCCGCCGACCGCCATCGACACCACCCAGGTGCCGGTGGAGACAACGGAGAAGGGCGGTTTGTCCGAGAGAAGATGCGGCAGCAGCGAGGCGTTGGAATCGTGCAGGCCGCAGAAAACTGGCGTTTGCGGGTCAAGCCCGGTTCGCGTGGCAAGCGCAGGCAGGATCGCGCCCAAACGGTCCTTGGCTGGTCGCAGAGGCGCCATCAGGCCGCGCCAACCCATATGGTCGACCAATGATGAAAAATCCGCGTCCCACGGGTCCCACAGATCGGTGTGGCAGCCAAGCGACGTGACCTCGTTGGCTGCGATGCCGGTCAGGCGCAGCGCCCAGTATTGCGGATACATCAGCATCGCCACGGCCTTGGCGAACTCCGCCGGAAACCGCTTCTGCTGCCAGAAGAATTGCGCGCCGAGATTGAGGCCGAGCGGCAGGCGCGGTGTGCCGGTCTCGGCGAAAGGCGGACGGATGGCGTCATAGTCCGCTGCCAACCTGTCGGGGCCGTCGAACTCATAGTCGAGCACCGGCAGCGCCAGGTCGCCTGAAGTGCTGACCAGCACGCCGGTCGCGCCATGCGTGGTGATCGAAATGGCGTCGATGCGCTGTTCACGGTTGAGCGCTGCAAGGCTGTTGAGGATGAAGGTCCACAGCGCCTCGACATCGTGATGCGGGTAGGGCGCTTGCCGCAACGGCGCATTCTTCATACGGCGCAGCGCGACCTCGCTCAACGTCGTCAGATCGACCAGCGCCACCTTGGCGTTGGTCTTGCCGATATCGATGACGGCCATGTGGCGAAGAGTAGTCATTCCATATGGAACACGGTTTCCAGCGGCACGGCCACCGGCTCATTGTCCGGCTTGGTCTCCATGATATCCCCCATGTGAGCCCACCAGCGCTGCATCACCGGATGCTTCGGCAGATCGTCCATGCGATGATCGTCCCGGCGCCACAGCACACCGAACAGGATATTGGTCTCTTCGTCGAGATGGATCGAATAATCGGAGACGCCGGCCTGTTCGAGCAGTTCGACCAGCGACTGCCAGATCTCGTCGTGACGCCTCCTGTATTCGGCCTTCATACCGGGGTTGAGCTTCATCTTGAATGCGTATTTCTCAGCCATCAGCGTGTTCCGCGCATCCGCCGCCAGACGATCGGCAGCGCGATGACGATGATCAGGAGCAGACCGATGAAGATCGACATGACGATGCCGGGCACGTTGAGCAGGCCAAGGCCGAAGGTGACCAGCCCCATGATGAAGGCGGCAAGCACCACGCCGAGGATGCTGCCTGCGCCGCCGAGGATGCTAACGCCGCCGAGGACCACCATGGTGATGACTTCCAGCTCATAGCCTTGTGCGATCGAAGGGCGAGTGGAGCCGAGCCGCGAGGTGATCAGCACCGAGGCGATGCCCGACATCAACCCGGTCAGGCAGAACAGGATGAATTTGGTGCGGCCGACGCGCACGCCGGAAAACTGCGCCGCCACCGGATTGTTGCCGATGGCAAAGACGCGGCGACCGAAACTCGTGCGGTGCAGCAGGAACCAGTAGACGGCGGCAGCGATGAGGAAGAGCACCAGCTCGAACGACACCACCCACCAGACATAACCCTGGCCGAAGAAGGCGAAGCTCTCCGGGTAACCCTTGTAGGCCTGGTCGCCGAGGATGATGAAGGCGATGCCGCGAAACAGGCTCATCGTGCCTATGGTGACGACGATCGACGGCAGGCCAAGCCTAGTCACCAGCAGCCCGTTGAAGGCACCGCAGCCGAGCCCGACGACGAGGCCGATCAGCACCAGCACCGGCGTGTCGGCGCCGGCCTGCACCGCCATGCCCATCATGGTCGATGCCAGCGCAATGATGGCGGCGACCGACAGGTCGATCTCGCCGGAAATGATCAGCAGCGCCATCGCAAAGGCGATCAGGCCCTTCTCGGTGAAATTGAAGGTGAGATCGGACAACGAATACGGATCGAGGAAATAGGGCGAGGCGAAGCTGTTGATGACGAAGATGGCGACGGCCACCCCGACCAGCAGCGCTTCCCAGGAAAAGATCGCTGAACGCAGCGGCTTGTCGAGCCGGTCGGGAATGTGGCGCGGGGCAGGGATTTCGGTCATGCCGCCTCCGCTTTTCTGAGGATGATGCGGCCCTGCTGGCGTTCGCCGCGCGCGTTGAGCACGACGGCCAGGATGATGGCGCTGCCCGAAATCGCCATCTGCCAGAAGGGCGATATGTTGATGACCGGTAGCGCATTGGAGATGATGCCGAGGAACAGCGCGCCGAGCACGGCGCCGCCAACCGAGCCGATGCCGCCGGCGATCGAGATGCCGCCGATGACGCAGGCGGCGATGATGTTGAGCTCATAGCCGTTGGCGACTTCGACCGAGGCGATGACATAGCGCGAGATCCAGAGGTAGCCGGAGAGGCCGCCGATCATGCCGGAGATGCAGAAGACGATGAACTTCGTCCGGCCGACATCGATGCCGGCGTAGACCGATGCCGTCGGGTTGACGCCGATGGCGTAGATCGAACGGCCGAGCGCGGTGCGCGTCATCAGGATGAAGAACAGCGCGATGACCAGGATGGCGATCCAGGACAGTACCGGAATGCCGAGGAAGGCCGCGCGCTGAAAGCCGATGAAGTCAGGGCTCATCTTGTCGGCATTGACCCAGGCACCGCCGGACAGGACGAAGGTGGCGCCGCGATAGATGGTCAGCGTGCCCAATGTCACCACGATCGAAGGGATGTTCAGCCGCCACACCAGAAGGCCGTTGATGGCGCCGAGCACCAGGCCGACGATCAGCGCGATGACGATCAGCACAGGGATCGGGATCGCCGGATGCGCGGCGTTCAGCATCGCCACCACCATGCCGGTGAAGCACAGGTTGGAAGCCATCGACAGGTCGATCGACCGGGTCAGGATGACAACCATCTGTCCCAGCGCCAGGATCATCAGGATCGAGGTGTCGTTGAACACCTGGCGCAGATTGCCGGGGTCGGCAAAGGCCGGAAAGCGGGTCGAGATCAGCCCGATCAATACGATGATCGCCGCAAGCAGCCAGATCTCGCGGTATTTGAGAAAAGCCTTCATGCCGCGATCCCCGCTGCGGTCCTGACCAGCGTCTCGGCGTCGAGCCCCTTGTTGTCGTAAACGGCCGCGACCAGGCCCTCGCGCATGACGACGACGCGGTCGGACATGCCGAGGATTTCCGGCAGTTCGGACGACACCATGATCACCGACAGGCCCTGCGCCACCAGTTCGGCCATGAAGCCGTGCACTGCGGCCTTGGAACCGATGTCGATGCCTTTGGTCGGTTCGTCGAGGATGATCACCTTCGGTGCGGTCGCCAGCCATTTGGCGATGACGATCTTCTGCTGGTTGCCGCCCGAGAGTGTGCCGACATCCTGGCTGAGCGACGACGCCCGCAGGTCAAGCCGCTCGGTATAGGATCGGGCGAGCGCGAACTCTTCGGCCAGCCGCAGCAGGCCGGATTTGGAGGTGCGCTTGAGCGAAGGCAGTGAGACATTCTGGAAGATCGGAAGGCCGATCACGACGCCTTGCTTGCCACGCTCCTCCGGCACATAGACGATGCCGGCCGCGATCGAATCCGCCGCCGATTTAGGCGCTATCGTCTTGCCTTCCAGTGTGATCGTGCCGCCTGAGGTGCGAGTGATGCCGGATATCGCCTGCATCACCTCGCTGCGCCCGGCGCCGACAAGGCCGTAGAAGCCGAGGATCTCGCCCTTGTGCAGCTCAAAGCCAATGTCGTTGAACTCGGTCGGATGCGACAGGCCGGAAACGGAGAGCATCGGCGCGCCTATTTCGGCCTTGCGTTGCGGAAAGATATGGTCGACTGAGCGGCCGACCATCAAGCGCACGATCTGGCTCTGGCCGGCATCCTTGATCAGCCCTTCGCCAACCATTTCGCCATCGCGGAACACCGTGTAGCGGTCGGCGATACGATAGATCTCGTCGAACTTGTGGCTGATGAACAGGATCGCCTTGCCCTCTTCCTTGAGGAACTCGATGAGCAGGAACAGCTCCTCGATCTCCTTCATCGAAAGGGCGGCGGTAGGCTCGTCCATGATGACGATCTGTGCGTCGATCGACATGGCGCGCGCGACGGCGACGAGGTGCTTATTGGCGATGCCGAGATCCTTCAGCCGGGCGTCGGCGTCGATATGGCCGGCATGCATGGTGTCGAGCACTTCGCGCGCATTTTTGCGCATGGTGCGCCAGTCGATGATGCCGAAGCGCGTGCGCGGCGCGTGGCCGAGGAAGATGTTTTCAGCGACCGTCAGGTCGTCGAACAGCACGGTTTCCTGATGGATGGCGGTGACGCCGTGGCCGAAGGCCGCGTGCGCGCTGGGCAGCGTGACAGCTTGACCGTCAATGCTGATGGTGCCCGCATCGGGCTGGTAGATACCGGTCATGATCTTGACCAGCGTCGACTTGCCGGCGCCGTTTTCGCCGATCAGTGCTGTCACCTGGCCTGGATAAAGCGACAGGCTGACATTGTGCAGCGCGCGTACGCCGGGAAAGCTCTTCGAGATACCGGACAGCGTCAGGCGTGGGGCCGAGGCCGGGGGCCCCTCCTTTGCCGTGCCGTGTTGGGCTGTCGTGTCCATATCCGTATCAAGCCCTGAAACAAGATCCGTTTGAAGACGCGGCGGAACGTAAGCCCCGCCGCGTCAGCTTGAAAAGCTCCCGATCAATAGATCTTGGAGAACTTCTCGATGTTGGACTTGTCGAACTGGAAGGGCGGAGCCATCGCAGCCGAGTTGGTATCGTCGAGCGTGACCTTGCCGACGCGGCCGATCGACAGCGTGGCGCCGGGCTTGGCCACTTCCTTCTTCACCGCCAGGTCATGGGCGAGATAGACGGCCGAGTAGCCGAGGTCGATCGGGTTCCACAGCGCAACCGCCTGGCTGGCACCGTTGTCGATGAACTTCTTGAACTCGGACGGCAACGCGAGGCCGGTGACATTGACCTTGCCGATCAGGTTTGCGTCGGTGACAACCTGGGCCGCGGCAACGACGCCGACGGTGGTCGGTGCGATGATCGCCTTGAGGTTCGGGTAGGACTTCAAGAGCCCCTTGGCCTCGTCGGTGCTCTTGGCTGAATCGTCATCGCCATAGACGGTGGCAACAAGTTTGATCTTGGGGAACTTCTCTGGAAGGATCTTCTTGGCCGCGTCGATCCAGGCGTTCTGGTTGGTCGCGGTCGAGGAGGCCGACAGGATGGCGACGTCGCCGCCTTCGGGCAGGTAATCGGCGGCGAGCTTGATGATGGTCTCGCCGATCAGTCCAGTGTCGGACGGGTTGAGATGCAGCTGGCGGCCTTCCTTGGCGACACCGGAATCCCATGAGATGACGGTAATACCGCGTTCCATGGCCTTCTTCAGCACCGGCACCAGCGCGTCGGCATCATTGGCCGAAATGGCGATGGCGTTGACCTTCTGGGCGATCAGCGAGTTGACCACTTCGATCTGCGCTTCGGCGGTCGCTTTGGTCGGGCCGGTGTAGATGATGTCGACATCGCCGAGTTCCTTGGCCGCCTCTTCGGCGCCCTTGTTGGCGGCATCGAAGAAGCCGTTGCCGAGCGACTTCACCACCAGTGCGATCTTGACGTTCTCGGCATAGGCGGCATTCACGAACATGGCGGCGGAAAATGCCGCCGTAACCATCAATTTCTTCAGAAAACTCATCGTATATCCTCCCTTGAGCGTTGCATTTCCATCGCCGCTGCGGGCGCGACTTGGTCTCAGGCCTGCAGTGAAGATTCTTCCTTGTTGCTTGCCGGCTTGCGGGCGACGATCAGCGTCACCCCCGCGGTCTCCAGCATTTTTGCTTCCCGGTCCTCGATCCCGTCATCGGTGATGACCGTGGCGATGCGCGACAGGCCGCACAGGATCAGGCTGGAGCGCTTGCGGAACTTCGATGAATCGATGAGCACCACCAGTTCGTCGGCCTGGTCGATCAGTTTCTGCTCGGCCTGGATCAGCAGCGGATCGGCCTCCATCAGGCCCAAGGGCCCCAACCCCTGGGCGCCCATGAACATGCGGCGCGCATAGAAATTGCGGGTCACGTCATTGTCGAAGGGCGACAGGATGATGTTCTGCTCGCGATAGATCGTGCCGCCCGACAGCATTACCGTGTTCTTGGAATGCTTGAGCAGATGCTCGGCGATCGGGAACGAATTGGTGAAGATCGGCATGCGGTGGCCGGTCAGGAAATGCACCATCTGGAAGGTGGTTGTGCCGCCATTGATGATGATCGGCTCGCCATCCTTGCAAAGCTCCACCGCTTCGCGTGCGATCGCCCGTTTCTGCGAGGCGTTGATCGTTTCGTTGACGGAGAAGGGCCGGCCGGCAAGGCCGATGAACTGCGGCGGCGAGATCGCCTCGGCGCCGCCGCGCACACGGCGCAGGCGCTTCTGCACATGCATGGCGGCGATGTCGCGCCGGATCGTCGCTTCCGAAGAGTCCGTCAGGTCGACCAGTTCCTGCACCGTCACCACAGGCTTTTCCTGGATGGCGGACAGAATGATCCTGTGGCGCTCTTTTTCGTGCATGGTTCCTCCCTTGCTTAGACATCTAGGCACCCAAATCGCGCAGTGTCAATCATTTCCGATCATATAATTTCATTGTGCAGTGCAATATGATCGATATTGATCGTTTGTGATTGACAAGTTCGGCGCTTCCGTGGAAATTCGGGCAAAAGGGACGGGCCGTTTGCGTGTCCCACGGGAGGATATCCAAATGCTCGACAAGCGCTCCGGCACGCGCCTCGCCAATTTGTGGGACGAGGCAAAAGCCCAGGCAATGAGCGAACCGGAACGCCTCGTCTATCGTTCCAATGTTCTGGGCTCCGACAAGCGCGTCACCAACTATGGCGGCGGCAACACCTCATCCAAGATCTGGCAGAAGGATCCGCTGACCGGCGAGAACGTCGAAGTCCTATGGGTCAAGGGCTCGGGCGGCGACAGCGCCTCTATCAGGCTTGACGGTTTTGCCACGCTCTACATGGACAAGCTGCGCGCGCTCAAAGGTCTTTATCGCGGTGTCGAGCACGAGGATGAGATGGTCGGCTTCCTGCCGCACTGCACCTTCAACCTCAACCCGCGCGCCGCCTCCATCGACACCCCGCTGCATGCCTTCGTGCCGAAACCTTTTGTCGATCACATGCATCCCGATGCGATCATCGCCATTGCCGCCGCGAAGGATTCCAGGGCGCTGACCAAGGAGATCTTCGGCGACACCATCGGCTGGCTGCGGTGGAAGCGGCCGGGCTTCGAGCTTGGCCTGTGGCTTGAGAAATTCTGCGTCGAACATCCCGCCGCCAAGGGCGTCATTCTCGAAAGCCATGGCCTGTTCAGCTGGGGGGACACGCCCAGGGAATGCTACGAGACGACGATTTCGGTGATCAACCAGGCAATCGACTGGTTCGAACGCCGGTCCGAAGGCAAGCCGATCTTCGGCGGCGAGGTGGTCAAGTCGCTCGATGCGGCCACCCGTCGTGCGATCGCTGCGAGGCTGATGCCGAGGATTCGCGGCCTGATCTCGGAAAAGAGCCACAAGCTCGGTCATTTCGATGATTCCGCTGCCGTGCTCGAATTCGTCAACTCCAGGGACATGCGCCCGCTGGCGGCACTCGGCACGTCCTGCCCGGACCATTTCCTGCGCACCAAGATCCGGCCCCTGGTCATCGAGTTCGATCCGGCGAAGCCCGATGTCGATGCCGTCATTGCCCGCCTCGCCGACGACGTCGCCGCCTATCGTGTCGGCTACCAGGCCTACTACGACAGCTGCAAGCATGCGGACTCGCCTGCCATCAGAGACCCAAATGCCGTCGTCTATCTGATGCCCGGTGTCGGCATGTTCACCTTCGCCGGCGACAAGGCAACGGCGCGCATCTCCGGCGAATTCTACGTCAACGCCATCAATGTCATGCGCGGCGCCTCGACCGTCTCGTCCTATGTCGGCCTGCCCGCACAGGAGGCCTTCAATATTGAATACTGGCTGCTCGAGGATTTGAAGCTGCAGCGCATGCCAAAACCCAAGGCGCTGGCCGGCCGGATCGCACTGGTCACCGGTGGCGCGGGGGGCATCGGCCGGGCAACCGCCAACCGGCTGCTTAGCGAGGGCGCCTGCGTGATCCTTGCTGATATCGACGATGCAGCGCTTGCCAGCGCCAATGACGAACTGGCCAAGGCCTATGGCAGGGATTTTGTCCGGCCGGTGGTCATCGACGTCACCTCCGAGGATCAGGTCGTCTCAGGCTTTGCCGAAACGGCAGTCGAATTCGGCGGCATCGACATTCTGGTGTCGAACGCAGGGCTGGCCTCGTCCGCGCCGATCGAAGAGACGACGCTGGCGCTGTGGAACAAGAACATGGACATCCTGTCGACAGGCTATTTCCTGGTCTCAAGGGAAGCATTCCGGCTGTTCCGCGCGCAGAAGACCGGCGGCAACGTCGTCTTCGTCGCTTCCAAGAATGGCCTTGCCGCGTCGCCCAATGCCGCCGCCTATTGCACTGCCAAGGCGGCAGAAATCCATCTGGCCCGCTGCCTCGCCCTTGAGGGCGCGGAGGCGCAGATCAGGGTCAATGTCGTCAATCCGGACGCAGTGCTGCGCGGCTCCAAGATCTGGACCGGCGAATGGAAGGAACAGCGCGCCGCTGCCTACAAGATGTCGACCGACGATCTGGAAGAACACTATCGTTCGCGCTCGATGCTGAAGCGTTCGGTGTTTCCGGAGGACATCGCCGAAGCCATCTATTTCTTCGCCTCCGACATGTCGGCCAAGTCCACCGGCAACATCATCAATGTCGACGCGGGCAACGCACAGAGCTTTACGCGATAATCGTCTGACGGCGGCGCTGCCCCTCACCATTACCCTCTCCCCGTGAAGAACGGGGAGAGGGGTCGCCAACGCTGGAGCTTCTTCCTTCTCCCCGTCACTATACGGGGAGAAGGTGCCGGCAGGCGGATGAGGGGCAGCGCCGACCGAACGCATTTGGGAGGAAACCGCAGTGTCCGAAGCCATCATCGCCGCCCACCTCGTCGACAAGGACAACGCCGCGCGTAAGGCTGACCTTGAGCGCGACTACGCCTCGCTCGGCGAACGTCTTGAGCGCCGCGGTATCGCCATAGATGCCATCCGCGACAAGGTCGAAAAATTCGCGGTCGCGATCCCCTCCTGGGGTGTCGGCACCGGCGGGACACGCTTTGCCCGCTTTCCCGGCGCGGGGGAGCCGCGCGACATCTTCGACAAGATCGAGGATTGCGCCGTCATCCAGCAACTCACGCAGGCGACGCCAACCGTCTCCCTGCACATTCCGTGGGACAAGGCCGACCCGAACCGGCTGAAGCAGGCAGCGTCCCGCTTCGGCCTGGGTTTCGACGCCATGAACTCCAACACGTTTTCCGATGCAAAGGACCAGAAGCTGTCCTACAAATTCGGCTCGCTGTCGCATGCCGACGCCGCAACGCGCCGGCAAGCGGTCGAGCACAATCTCGAATGCATCGAGATCGGCAAGACGCTGGGCTCCAAGGCGCTGACGGTGTGGATCGGCGACGGCTCGAACTTTCCCGGCCAGGTCAATTTCGCCCGGGCCTTCGAGCGCTATCTCGATGCCATGAAGGAGATCTATGCCGGGCTGCCCACCGACTGGAAGCTGTTCACCGAGCACAAGATGTACGAGCCGGCCTTCTATTCCACTGTCGTGCAGGACTGGGGCACCAACTACATGATCGCGCAGGAGCTCGGCGACAAGGCGTTCTGCCTCGTCGACCTTGGCCACCATGCCCCCAACGTCAACATCGAGATGATCGTGTCGCGGCTGATCCAGTTCAAGAAACTTGGCGGCTTCCACTTCAACGACTCGAAATATGGTGACGACGATCTCGATGCCGGTTCGATCGATCCCTACCGGCTGTTCCTGGTCTTCAACGAACTGGTCGATGCTGAACTTTCCGGCGCCGAGGGTTTTGATCCCGCGCACATGCTCGACCAGAGCCATAACGTCACCGACCCGATTGAAAGCCTGATGCTGTCGGCGGTGGAGGTGCAGCGCGCCTATGCGCAGGCGCTGCTGGTCGACCGCAAGGTGCTCGAAGGCTACCAGGACAGCAATGACGCGCTGATGGCGACGCAGACGCTGAAGGCCGCTTACCGCACAGACGTAGAGCCCATCCTGGCAATGGCGCGGCTGAAGACTGGCGGTGCCATTGATCCCATCGCAGCCTACCGTGCCGCGGGCTACCGCACCAAGGTCGCGGCGGAACGTCCGGCGGTCGCTGGCGGCTCGGGCGGCATCGTCTGAAACGAACTCCCAACCGATATCGCCTCTCACCGGTTTGCTTCGTGAGGGGTCATTTTGTGAATGGACTCGGCCAGTCTGAGAGGGTCTTCTCGTCGTCGCCGCCCGGAGACCCGCAATGCCTCTCAACCGCCGGACACTGATCGCCGCCAGTCTTTCCATCACCTTTGCCCTGACGCCGTCGACGAGTGTCTTCGCCGCGTCGCCAGCGCCGGTCAAGGGCGAGCATGGCATGGTGGTGACGGCCCAGCACCTGGCCTCGGAAGTAGGCGTCGAGGTCCTGAAGAAAGGCGGCAATGCTGTCGATGCGGCGGTTGCCGTAGGCTATGCGCTCGCCGTCGTCTACCCCAATGCCGGCAACATCGGCGGTGGCGGCTTCATGACCATCCGCTTCAAGGACGGCGGGTCGACCTTCCTCGATTTCCGCGAGCGCGCGCCTCTGGCGGCGACCAAGACCATGTATCTCGACAAGGCCGGCAACCCGGTGAAGGGCGCTAGCCTCGACGGCTATCTCGCGGTCGGCGTGCCGGGCTCGGTGGCTGGTTTCGAGATGGCGCGCGAAAAATACGGCAAACTGTCGAGGCAGGATCTGATGGCGCCGGCGATCGCCTATGCCAAGGATGGGTTCGTCCTCAATCAGGGCGACGCCGCTTCCCTTGCCGGCAGCGCCGACAGGTTGGCGAAGGATCCGGCCGCTGCAGCCATCTTCCTGAAACCCGATGGCAAGCCCTATGGCATCGGCGAGCGGCTGGTGCAGCCGGACCTCGCCGCGTCGCTTTCGGCAATTTCCGACAAAGGCCCTGATGCTTTCTACAAGGGGCCGATCGCCGACGCGATCGTCAAGGCGAGCGGCGCCAGGGGCGGCATCCTGGCCAGGCAGGATTTCGAGCAGTATGCGGTTCGCGAACTCAAGCCGGTGACCTGCACCTATCGAGGCTACGAAATCACCTCGTCGCCGCCGCCAAGCTCAGGCGGCGTCATCATCTGCGAAATCCTCAATGTGCTGGAGGGCTACCCGCTGTCCTATCTCGGCGCCGGGTCGGCCGAGACGGTGCATGTCATGGTCGAGGCGATGCGCCATGCCTATGTAGACCGCAATTCGGCCCTCGGCGATCCCGATTTCGTAGGCAATCCGGTCTTGAAACTGCTGGACAAGGCCTATGCTAAGGATATCCGCGACAAGATCGACCCGTTCCGGTCCGGCGTGTCGCAGGATCTGATGCCGAAGGGCTTTGGCGAGGGCAAGGAGACGACGCACTATTCGATCATCGACAATGACGGCAACGCGGTCGCGGTCACCTATACGCTGAACGGCTCCTTCGGCGCCGGCGTGGTCGCCGATGGCACCGGCATCCTGCTCAACAACGAGATGGACGATTTCACCCAGAAGCCCGGCGTGCCCAACCTCTATGGCCTGGTCCAGGGCGAGGCCAACGCCATCCAGCCGAGGAAGACGCCGCTGTCATCGATGAGCCCGACCATCGTGGCCAGGGACGGCAAGCCGTTCATGGTCATAGGCAGCCCGGGCGGATCGCGCATCATCACCATTACGCTCGAAGCCATCGTCAACGTCATCGACCATGGCATGAACATCCAGGAGGCGATCGACGCGCCACGCATCCACCACCAATGGATGCCAGACACGGTCTATGTCGAGCCCTTCGGCCTGTCGCCGGACACCGAAAGACTGCTGGCCGGCATGGGCTACCACCTCGACCTTGGTGATTCGACCTGGGGCCAGGCGGCGGGCATTCTGGTTGGCGGCAAGAGCCTGGCGGAAATCGAGAAGGGCGGCGGTGCCCGCTACAACGGCGCCATCGACAGTCGCGCCGCGTCAGGCGAGGCGCTGGGATACTAACGCGATCCCGAAAAGCGGGGTCCGGTCTGGAGCATGATCCCGAAAGGTGGAAGCCGGTTTTCGGAAGAGATCAGGCTCCAAACGGATGGAGCCTGATCCATCTCGATTACATCGGCATGGAACAGAAGGCAGAGCGGATCTCGCTCGCGGTCAGGTGATCAGCGTGATGGTCGATGCAACCAGCATCAACGCCGCGATGCCGACGAACATCGCATAGATGCGCGGCCGATCAAGCAGAAGCGCGTTGCCCGATATCCAGGCCGAGGTGGCGCCGCCCAGTGCGTAGAGGAAGCCGCTACGGTGGCCCAGCGTCAGGGAGGCGGCCATCAAGCCGCCGATGATCAGCGCTCCGAACACGATGATCACGGCAACGGCATATTTTTCGAAGTCGTTTCCCCCGATGCTCGGGCCCATCGCGTTCAAGGTTGACAGGTCATTTGGATCAAACGGATTCGTCGACCCATATTCGTCTCGACCCATAGGCTCTCGCATCATCAAGTCTCCGTAAAGTGGCAACAAACCACCAAGCCTCGCCGAGCGCAACCGCGTCACGCCTTGCTGTTCGCACTCGCCAGGCTCTTCAACACGTTCTGGCGGCGACCTGCCACCATTTTTTCACCTCGCGCCCAACCAGACCGCACAATTCAGCGCGCTTGCCTGATGGCTGATTCTCGGTCGGGCGTCTGAATATGGGATGTATTCGTGGAGGAAAGATGATGCCTTGAGGATCCATTGCCCGGCCTGCTGGCGAGGACAATGAGGTGGCGGCGAGCGTTTAGCTCGCGTCCTGGCGCTTCCCCACTCGGCCTTTGAGCCCTATCTGTCAACGCACGACACGAACGCAGCGGGAACAGGTGGCAAGAGTTGGCGCAACGATCGGGAAGTGCGGATCTTCCATTGCATGGCGGCCGCGTGCCGAAATGGCTGGGTGATCGCATGACGCGCCTTGGCGCTGTCATGTGCGAGGCGATCATTCATCACTATGGCCGCGATGAACTGCTGCGCCGGCTGGCAAATCCCTTCTGGTTCCAATCCTTCGGCGCCGTCATGGGGATGGACTGGCATTCGTCGGGGATCACAACCAGTGTCGTCGGTGCCCTGAAGCGCGGTTTGTCGCCACTCTCCGGCGAACTCGGCATTCATGTCTGCGGCGGCCGCGGCGCCCATTCGCGCAAGACGCCGCACGAACTGACGCTGATCGGCGAGCGTGTCGGGCTGGACGGGGCGGGCCTCGCCAATGCCAGTCGCCTCGTCGCCAAGGTGGACAGCGCTGCCGTGCAGGACGGGTTCGATCTCTACCTGCATGGTTTCATCGTCACCGATGACGGCAAATGGGTGGTGGTGCAGCAAGGCATGAACGGCGACAGCAAGGTGGCGCGTCGCTACCACTGGCTCTCCGAGGGCCTGAAAAGCTTTGTCGACCAGCCCCACGCCGCCATCGAGGGCGCCAACCAGGGCGAAATCGTCAACCTGACCGACCGCCGTGCCGATGCCTCGCGCCAAGGGCAGCTGGACCTGCTGCGGGAACTCGGTCCGGACCGCATCGTCAGGGAATTTGCGACGTTGGAGCGGGGCGCGCCGCCTCCACCGGAACAGCCGCTTTTGCCGCATCTGGTCATGCCTGCGCATCATGACGTTCGCGAGAGCGATGTCGTCATGCGCCGCCTTCACGGAAACATTGCGGCGGCGGCCGACCGGGGGCCTGAGGATTTCTCCGAACTGCTGCTGGTGCCCGGCGTTGGCGCGCGCACGGTGCGCGCCCTGGCTCTGGTGGCCGAGGTCCTGCACGGCGCGCCATGCCGTTTCTCCGACCCCGGTCGGTTCTCGCTGGCTCATGGCGGCAAGGACCGTCACCCGTTTCCGGTGCCGCTGAAAGTCTATGACGAGACGATCGGCATGTTGAAGTCCGCCGTCCAGAAGGCCAGGCTCGGACGCGAGGAAGAGGTCGCGGCACTTCGGCGCCTGGATGATCAGTCGCGCCAGGTCGAACGCTATGCCACTGGCCCGAGCCTGAAGGAAATCATCGCCGGCGAGCTCGATCAGTCGCACCTGCTTGGCGGCAGAAGCGTGTTCGGATGGGAACCGGCGCCCGAGATGCCCGTGATATCGAACAAGGCGTAGCCGCACTGCTCTCGCGGATCTGGCATTCGCGCGGAGCCCAATCGCGAGGCCAGCGGCACGATCGCTTGGACGGCAATATACCGCGATTGTTATCCGCGAGCCGGCGGCAGTTCGAACAGGGTGGCGCCATTCTCCTGGCTTCGCTCGACATAGCCGATGATTTGAAACCATCTGGCGACGTCAGGTCCCTGGAGCCAGCTGCGCGAGTGAATGGGTAGGTTGCCGGCGAGCGCCTGGATGTGGCGAATGTGCTGCTTGCAGAAGCGAACGGTCGTGGCGCGGAAGAAATCCTCCTGTGCGGCAAACAGCGTATCGGCCGCGTCGCTATTCTCATGCCAGGCGATGATCGCCACCGTCTTGTCGCCCTCGACAAGCGCATGCGCCCGGCCTTCTTTCAAATTCATCATCAGATTGTCGTAGGCGATCTTGCTGTCCTTGCCGGCCGCGACATACTCGTCCGACATTCGCTTGGACAGGCCATGAAAGACGTCTTCCAGATCTCCGAGCGTTGCTGCGCGTGCTCTCATTTCTCCTCCTGCTGCCCCGGCAGGCAGTTTGCCCTAAGGCTGGGGGATCACCAAGCAAATCAAATCCGCCAACAGCCTGATAAGAGCAAAGTCGTTTCACCCGGCGAGCCATGCAATGACGCGACGAGCGACGTCCTTCAGATACCGCCCATGCAGAGATATTTCATCTCAAGGTAATCCTCGAGGCCATGGCGGGAACCCTCCCGTCCGATGCCTGACTGCTTCATGCCACCGAAAGGCGCGGCTTCCGAGGACATACGTCCTGTGTTGATGCCCACCATGCCATATTCCAGGGCTTCGGCCACGCGCCAGACACGTTTCAGGTTGGAAGCATAGAAATAGGCGGCAAGGCCGTAGATCGTGTCATTGGCGTCACGCACGACCTGATCGGCTTCTTCGAAGCGGATGATCGGGGCCAGGGGGCCAAATGTTTCTTCTCGCGCCAATGCCATTTCGCTGGAAATTTCGGTTAGGACAGTCGGCTGGAAAAAGGTCCCGTCCTTTCCGATCCTGCCGCCTCCGCACCGGATTGCACCGCCCTTCTCCACGGCATCGGCTATGTGGGATTCGATCTTGGCAAGAGCCGCCCTGTCAATCAGCGGACCAATGGCGACGTCGGGATCAAAACCGTCACCGACCTGAAGCTGGCGAACCCGCCCGACGAATTTGTCGACGAATTCATCATGAACGGCGGACTGGACGTAAAGGCGGTTCGCCGAAACGCAGGTCTGGCCGGCATTGCGAAACTTGGCCTGGATCGCACCGTCTGCGGCGGCATCTATGTCGGCATCGTCGAAGACGATAAAAGGCGCATTGCCGCCCAGTTCCAGGCTGACCTTCTTGATCTGGTCCGAGCACTGCCGCATGAGCAGCCGCCCTACCTCGGTCGATCCGGTGAAGCTGATCTTGCGCACTCTGGGGTTGTGGCAAAGCTCTCGCCCTACCGCAGCGCCCTCGGAGGCGTAGACGAGGTTCACGACACCTTCGGGAAAACCTGCCTCCGCAGCCAGCGCGAACATGGCTCCGGCGACAAGCGGCGTTTGCTCGGCTGGCTTCAACACGATTGCACAACCCGCCGCAAGCGCCGGCGAAATCTTGCGCGCCACCATGGATGCGGGAAAATTCCACGGCGTGATGGTGCCGACAACGCCGATCGGCTGCTTGATTACCAGCATGCGGCGGTCTGTCGACGGTGCCGAGATCGTCTCGCCGTATATGCGATTGGCTTCCTCAGCATACCATTGCAGATACGCCGCCGCATGCGACACTTCCGATTTGGCTTCTGCAAGCGGCTTACCCATTTCGGCGGTCAGGATCGCTGCGAGGTCGTCCGTGTGGTTGACGATCAACTGATGCCATTGCCAGAGCATTTCGCTGCGCTCCCGGGCGGTCAGCGCTGCCCATTCGGCCTGCGCGACATAGGCCTTGTCGACCGCCGCACGCGTCTCCTCGACGCCCATGTCCGGGAGTTCCGCAAGCAACTCACCGGTCGACGGATTAAGAACCTCGAATGTACGCTCGCTGACCACCAGCCCAAGGGCTGGCACACGGTCGATGGCGCCAAAAAGGTCGGGCGATTTCAGGTGGCGGGTCAGCGACGGGAAGAGGGGCACGATCGTTTTCTTGGCAAATTGTTCGATTGATTGAGCACCGATGTTTAGCTCGCGAAATCGGCTTTCGCGTAGGGCCTGAACAGCCAGTGGGCAGACCCAAGGTGAATTTGTGGAATGAAGGCCGACCCTTCATCATGCCGCATTCGAGGAGGCTTGCCGGATATTTCGACATTTTACGCCGGAAAGCGCGGGTGGGACTAGTTTGGCTGTTTCGATGCCATCAGAATGTCGAATACCATTGGAAATACCATTCCTGCGCCCTGTTGGGCCAAGTACGCCAACGTGCTACGAAATCCACTCAAGACAAGCGATTTCATATCGTTCAGAGCTGGAAGCCTACAGGCTTGTGCAAAAGGGAAAGTCGGAACGGACCCTAAGGTGATGGTGCCCAGAGGCGGATTCGAACCACCGACACGCGGATTTTCAGTCCGCTGCTCTACCAACTGAGCTATCTGGGCCTGTTCCGGCTAAGGAAACTCGTTCGCCGGATCTCATGGAGGCGCCGTGGGCGTCCCTTGAAAGCGGGTGGGTTATAGCACGGGAATCCGGCCTGTCCAGCGCCTAAGCGTTGATTTCCGAAGGAAAAGAAAGCCGGTCCTCCCAACCCATAAACCGCCAGCGATCATGGGGGTGACACCTTCAAAGATCGGCCTCATTTCGGCTCGTCGGGATCCGTTTCTTCCTCGTCGTCGCGCGCCTTTATGACATAGGCGCCCTTGAGCCAGCGGTTTAGGTCGACGTCCTTGCAGCGCTTCGAGCAGAACGGGTAGGTCTCGCGCGCCGAGGGCTTGCCGCATTCGGGGCAGGGGCGCCGGGGACGGAGCGGCGTGACATTGTCGTCCGAGCTCATGTCCGAGCGGTGGTCCAGCTGGCATGCACCTTGAAGCCTTCGCCAGCCAGCAGCGCCACGGTCTCGTACAACGGGAGCCCGACAACGTTAGTGTAGGAGCCGACAAGCTTGACGACGAAGGAGCCCGCCAGGCCCTGGACGGCATAGCCGCCGGCCTTGCCGCGCCATTCGCCCGAGGCCACATAGGCGTCCATCTCCTCGCGCGGCAGCCGTTTGAACCGCACCCGCGTCTCGACCAGCCGTTGGCGGACCTTGCCGCCCGGCGTGATCAGGCAGACACCCGAATAGACCCGGTGCGAACGGCCCGAAAGCAGTCCGAGGCAATTGGCGGCATCGTCGATCGTTTCGGCCTTGGGCAGGATGCGCCGCCCGACGGCCACCACAGTATCGGCGGCCAGCACGAACCCTGGCGTATAATCGGTTTCCATCTTGAGCGAGGCCAGTGCCTTCTCGGCCTTTTCCTGCGACAGGCGCTTGGCCAGCGAGCGCGGATGCTCGGCGCGCAGCGGCGTCTCGTCGACATCGGCTGGCAGCACGCGGTCCGGCTCGAGGCCGGCCTGCTGCAGCAGTTCGATCCGACGTGGCGAACCCGAGGCAAGCACGAGCTTCTGCAAAATGCTCATCGCGATTCCAGCCGGGCTCTTGGGATGTGCTTACTTGAAACGATAGGTGATGCGGCCCTTGGTCAGGTCGTAGGGCGTCATTTCAACCAGGACCTTGTCGCCGGTCAGCACGCGGATGCGGTTCTTGCGCATGCGGCCGGCCGTATGGGCGATGATTTCGTGTTCGTTTTCGAGTTTCACCCTGAACATCGCGTTGGGCAACAATTCCGTGACGACACCCGGAAACTCGAGGACTTCTTCCTTCGGCATTCGATACCTTTGCTTGGATGACGGTTCCGACACCCTGGCCGGAATTTCGGCGGAACCTATATGATAAACGCCCGCTTGTGAACACGCTTAATCCGTCGCGTTTTTTGCTTCTGCGAGCAAAAAACGTCGACTTATCCGCGCCCTCAGCCGCTCGCGCACATCGCGATAGGCAGCCATGATCTGCTCGCGCGTGCCGCCCACGTCCGTCGGGTCCGGCGTCGGCCAGTATTCCACCTCGACAGCAAGCGAGCGGGTCAGTTCCAGCGCGGCATGATGCGCCTCCGGCGCCAGGGTGACGATCAGGTCGAAATAATCGTCATCGAGATCGTCGAGCGTTCGCGGGTGGCGCTCGCCAAGCGACAGGCCTTCCTCCGCAAGCACGGCATCGACGAACGGATCGCGTTCGCCGCCGCGCACGCCGGCCGAGGCGACAAAAGTGGCGGGAGGCAACATCTTGCGCGCCAGCTGCTCCGCCATCGGCGAGCGCACGGCGTTCATGCCGCAAAGGAACAGGATCGAGCGGGGCAGAGCGGCTGGCAGTTCAGCCTCGCCAGTGCAGCACGCAGACCAGCGTGAAAAGCCGCCGCGCCGTATCGAAGTCGATGTCGATCTTGCCGGAAAGCCGGTCCATCAATGTCTGGGAGCCCTCATTGTGCAGGCCGCGCCGGCCCATGTCGATCGCCTCGATATGGCTTGGCGTCGACGAGCGGATGGCGTCGTAATAGCTCTCGCAGATCATGTAGTAGTCCTTGACGATGCGCCGCAGCGGCGTCAGCGACAGGATGTGGGTGACCACGGCAGTGCCGTCCTCACGCGCCACGGCAAGGACCAGGCGGGAATCGGCCAGCGACAGTTTCAGCCGGTAAGGCCCGGCGCCGCTGTCATTGATGGGCTTGAAGCGGTTTTCCTCGATCAGGTCGAAGATCGCCACCGCGCGCTCATGCTCGACGTCGGGCGTCGAACGGCCGATCGATTCGTCGAGTTCGACATCGATCAGTTTTGCGCGGGTTTGATCGGAGCCCGTCATGGTCGTCTACATGTTCAGCCGTATGGAGACGGATCGTCCGTGCGCGTCGAGGCCCTCGGCGGTGGCAAGCGCGATTGCCGCCGGCGCCAGCGTCCGCAACTGCTCGGGCCCGAGCTTCAGCACCGAGGTGCGCTTGACGAAATCGAGCACGGAAAGTCCAGACGAAAAGCGCGCCGAACGGGCGGTCGGCAGCACATGGTTGGAGCCGCCGACATAGTCGCCGATGGCTTCCGGCGTATGGCGGCCGAGAAAGACGGCGCCTGCGTTGCGCATCCGCGACAGGAAGCCCTCGGCGTCCTCGATGGCAAGCTCCACATGCTCGGCGGCGATGCGGTCAACCAGGGGCAGTGAGGCCTCGATGGTCGGGACCAGGATCACCGCGCCGAAGTCGTGCCAGCTCGCCGCCGCGGTTTCGGCGCGCGGCAGGCTCTGCAGCTGGCGCTCGACCGCCTGCTCGACCGCCTTGCCGAAGGCGGGGTCGTCGGTGATCAGGATCGATTGCGCCGACACGTCATGCTCGGCCTGGGCAAGCAGGTCGGCGGCGATCCAGTCCGGATTGTTGCTGCCGTCGGCCACGACCAGCACTTCGGACGGCCCGGCGATCATGTCGATGCCGACGGTGCCGAACACCCGGCGTTTGGCGGCCGCCACATAGGCGTTGCCGGGGCCGACGATCTTGGCGACGGGCCTGATCGTCTCGGTTCCATAGGCAAGGGCTGCGATCGCCTGGGCGCCGCCGACACGGTAGATTTCGGACACCCCTGCAATGTCGGCCGCCACCAGCACCAGCGGCGGTATGGCGCCGCCCGAGGCCGGCACGCATATCGCGATGCGTTCGACGCCAGCAACCTTGGCCGGTATGGCGTTCATCAATACCGAGCTTGGATAGCTTGCCGTGCCGCCCGGCACGTAGAGCCCGACGGCTTCGATCGCCGTCCACCGCCAGCCAAGCTCGACCCCGGCGGCATCGGTGTAGCGATCGTCCTTTGGAAGCTGCCGCTCATGATAGGCGCGGATGCGGTCGCGCGCGAACTTCAGCGCCTTTACTGTCTGGGCATCGGCGCCGTCATGGGCGGCGGCGATTTCGTCCTTCGAGACGGCGATGCCGACGCTCTTCAGGTCGGCGCGGTCGAATTTCGTGGAATAGTCGATCAGAGCCGCGTCGCCTTCGGCGCGCACGCGCGCGATGATGTCGCGTACCGCGATGTCGACATCTTCCGACACCTCCCGCTTGGTCAGGAGGAACGCGGCGAAGCGCTGCTCGAAATCGGCGTCTGATTGGCGAAGGGTGATAGCCATCTGAAGTCGCTCAAGCCTTGTGGACGGGGCGCGAGGTTGCTTCCCAGGCGCCGCCGATATCGGCTAGGCGCGCCTCGATGCACTCGACATCGAGCATGATCGTGCCGCCGCCCGAAAAGATCAGCTCGACAATGCCGGCGGGCTTGCTGATCTCGACGAAGCTGATCGCCAGCAGCGACAGAACCTCGGCCGGCTTGTCGCGCGCAATGCCGTTGGTCTTGGCGCCGAGAACCCGGTCGAAATGCAGCACGGCCTGCCGCCGCTCATTGTGCTGGCGGAAGAAACCGGATTTCGCTTCCCAGACGAAACGGTTCATGGTCAGCACGAAGCGCTTGGCCGCGGGCAGGAATTCGAGGTCGCCGACCTTCATCACGGCGTCCTGGACATGGGCCGAGATGATGCTCAGATCCTGATCGTCGAGCGCGACAAGCTTGAGGGCATTCATGCGGATTTCGAACCTGAAAGTTGACTGTTCAGCCTTCTGTTAGAGCATGATCCCGAAAAGTGGAAATCGGTTTTTGGAAAAGATCATGCTCATGCGAGGATCTGGAGCCTCATCTCGATTGAATCGAGATGAAACAGACTACAGGCGGTCTTTCCGGTCGGCGCAACCGCGCCGCGAGCCTGCGGATACGCCTAGGCCGAAATCCGCTCGATCACCGCGCCGCAGCCGGACAGTTTTTCTTCCAGCCGCTCGAAGCCGCGATCGAGGTGATAGACGCGGTTGACCGTCGTCTCGCCTTCTGCCGCGAGACCGGCGATGACCAGCGACACCGAAGCGCGAAGGTCAGTCGCCATGACCGGTGCGCCCTTCAGCTTGGAGACGCCGTCGACAATCGCCGTCTGGCCGGAAAGCGTGATGTGGGCACCGAGCCGGGCCAGTTCCTGGACATGCATGAAGCGGTTTTCGAAGATCGTCTCGGTGATGCGCGACTTGCCCTTGGCCATCGTCATCAGACCCATGAACTGCGCCTGCAGATCAGTGGGGAACGCGGGGAAGGGCGCCGTCGTCACGTCGACCGGCGAAATGCCGGCGCCGTTGCGCTTGACACGGATGCCGGAATTGGTCGGCGTGATCTCGGCGCCGGTCTGGCTGATGATGTCGAGCGCGGTCTGCAGAAGCTCGGGACGCGCGCCTTCCAGCACGACGTCGCCGCCGGTCATGGCCACGGCCATGGCATAGGTGCCGGTCTCGATGCGGTCGGGAATCACCCGCACGCGTGCGCCCGACAGCGATTCGACGCCGTCGATGGTGATGGTCGGTGTTCCGGCGCCGGAAATTTTCGCGCCCATGGCATTGAGGCATTCGGCGAGGTTGACGATCTCGGGTTCGCAGGCCGCGTTTTCGAGAACCGTCTCGCCTTTGGCGAGCGCCGCTGCCATCATCAGCACATGGGTGGCGCCGACCGAGACTTTCGGAAACACGTAACGGTTGCCGACAAGGCGGCCGTTCCTGGTCTTGGCGATGACATAACCGGTATCGACGTCGATATCGGCGCCCAGCGCTTGCAAGCCTTCAAGGAAGAGATCGACCGGGCGTGTGCCGATGGCGCAACCGCCCGGCAGCGACACCTTGGCTTCGCCCATGCGGGCAAGCAGCGGGCCGATCACCCAGAACGACGCGCGCATCTTCGATACGAGTTCGTAAGGAGCGGTCGTGTCGACGATATTGCGGGCCGAGAAATTGATGGTGCGCGAATAGCCCTCATTCTGCTTTTCGCGGCGCCCGTTGACCGAATAGTCGACGCCATGATTGCCGAGGATGCGGATAAGCTGCTCGACATCGGCCAGATGCGGCACGTTTTCCAGCGTCAGCGTGTCGTCGGTCAGCAACGAGGCGATCATCAACGGCAGCGCGGCGTTCTTGGCGCCGGAGATCGGAATGCTTCCGGCAAGCTCGTTGCCGCCGACAATTCTGATGCGATCCATGGAAGAATGTCCCCTCGGCCGAAAAGCCGGTTTCAATCGTTTGAGTGTCGGCCCGTCTAGACCATTGGCCGGTCTGGTTCAAGAAATAGGATTTCCTGGCGTCCGCACCAAGAGTGGCTGATTTGAGTTAATCTTTTTGCAATTCCTTTGATGCGCCAAGCCCGTCTGGCCGCTGGTCGGCCTCGCCGGTCCGCCGTGAACGCAACTGCGCCTTGCGCTTCTGAAGGTTGGCGCGCAATTGCTCGGCAAGCCGCCCCTTGCGGTCGGTGCCGCCCTTTTTTGCTGGATTTGTCTTGTCGTCCATCATTCCGTCCCGGCCAGCGATCAGCCGGCGCACTATTCAGGCATAGTCAACATTGTGGCGCGGCCATGTCCGCAAAACCAGTTGGTCCATGCTTTCCCACAGGTGTTGCTTTTGGCCTTCTTCCTGGCTTGCGCTTGTCGGTTCGATATGGCAGAAGCCCCGCCATCGGCTGCGGTAGCTCAGTGGTAGAGCACTCCCTTGGTAAGGGAGAGGTCGAGAGTTCAATCCTCTCTCGCAGCACCATTCTCCAATGACAGACACTATTGGCAGATTTTGCTCCCTTGCATTTGCGCGTTAGGAGCGATCAGCGCGAAGAACTCACCCGTGGGTCGGGAACCCGCGTCTCGGTGATGCCGAACCATCCTTGGGACAGCCTGTATGTGGGTCATTCCGCGGGAGCGCGGATGCCGACGTTACGTGTAGTGAATACTAAAACAGAAGTAGTCGCCGAAATCACGCTGACATTCGATCAGTCGCCGCCGTTCTAAACCCAAAGTTCAAAATAGATGGTGCCTGCCAGAAGCGCGCCCATTGTCAGCAAGAAGACAATATAGCCTCTGCCAAAAGGTTCCGTCCTGTCGTCTTCCGTCTCATGGGATTTCATTGTGAGGACTCTCCCGGTTTCCCTGGAATGTGAACGGTAACAGAAACTGAACGAGCATTCCATCTCGACTTTTCGTCGGCGAATGTATGCCAGCGTGTGAGGGTCGGCGCTGTTTGTCAATGTTGGTGTTGTGGGTGCCCGCCTGTCTTGGTTAGGCCCATGCCCTGTATGGCGACGGCGCCGAGAAAGGCGCTCTGGCCATCTTGGCGGCGGCGTCAAGCCGCCCGAAACAAGCAAGACTGACGGTGGCATCGTTGGCGGAACCGGTTCACGATTGTTGCCATCAATGGGACGGCGAGACCCATCTGCTCGACAGGTCCGGCCATGCGCCGTCCGGGATGCGCCGGATCGCTTCGATCCGATCTTCGCCGGCTGCTTGGCAAGCGTGAATCACCCTTAGGACGGTTTCCCGCATAGCCGCGGTCGCATTCCGCTGCTTGTCGAAGCGGCTGGCCTCGGCGCGGTCTCGCGTCCGCTACTTGCGCAGTTGCGCCTCGATCTCGTCGAGCACCTTGTCCTTGCCGATGCCGGTGAGGAAGGCGAGGCCCTTGATCACCGGTTTGGTCACCGAGGCGGAGATCGGCGTGGTGGCGACGATGAAGTCGACATTGTCAGCCAGTCCCGGCACTTCAGTGGCCTTTGCCTGCTGCGCATTGAAGGTCAGCCCGCGTCTCTTCATCTCCTCGGTGACGGCGACATTGACGGCCGTCGAGGTGGCGATGCCGGTGCCGCAGGCAAAGAGAATCGTTTTCTGTCTGGACATATCTAAATCTCCTTGTTTCAGCCGAGCACGGCGCGCACGTCTTCAAGCGTCCTGGCCGTCCTCAGGCCATCGAGCGCGGCGGGGTTCTGGATCGTGGCCATGACGGTCTGCAGCGCCTCAATCTGCTTGTCCTTGTCGTTGATGGCAAGGAGGAAGACGAAGCCCACCGGCAGCTTCTCGTCGGGGTCTTCCATGTTGGCGAAGGTGACGGGCGTCTTCAATGTGCCCATGGCGATCCCGGGCTTCAACACATGCTCCGGATCCGTGTGCGGCACGGCGACATTGTCGGGACGTTCCAAGGGCAAGCCGGTCGGGATCGTCATTTCGCGACGCACGACCGCGTCGGCATAGGAACTCTTGACGTAGCCCAGCACTTCCAGCCTGCCGGCCAGGATGCGGATGATCTCCTCATTGGTCGATGCACCGGATCCGAGCACGATCGCTTCCGGGTCCAGGAGATGCATGAGTCCGTCAGACATGTTTTGCTCCGTCCATAGAATCGTGCGCCCGGGAAGGGCGCACGATCGTTTCAAATTGAAGGCGTGATCAAGATCAAGCCTTGCCTTCGGCCGGCTCATCCTCGGCGCCCGCTGCCCGCTCCCAGGCGAGCGAATTGCGGCGATAGAGGGCGAACAGCGCGGCGATGACCACTGCGATGACGACGATGCCGATGAGCCCAAGTCCCTGGATCGCCTCGATGATCACATAGGGCACCCACAGGAAGCCGTCGACGACCGAGGTGATCTGCAGGGCATCCGCCGGCAGCTTGAAGCCCGATGCGACGGCGGCACTGGTAAACAGCGGCGCAAGCGCATTGGCGACGTAGAAGCCGATCGCCAGCGTCACCGTGCCGATCACCACCATGCGGAACACGTTGCCTTTGACCAACGGCGCGGTCATGGCGACGATGAAGGGGATGACCGCCAGGTCGGCGAACAGGATGACGCGGTTGCCCGGCAGGATGACGGACAGGACGATCGCGATCGGAACCAGGATCAGCGACGATGAGATCGCCGCGGGATGGCCGATCAGGATCGCGGAATCGAGGCCAACGAGAAGTTCGCGGTCGCCGGTGCGCTTGCGCACGAACTCCTGGGCTGCGTCGGAAACCGGGAGCAGGCCCTCCATCAGGATCTTCACCATGCGCGGCAGCAGCAGCATGACCGCTGCCAGCGTCATGCCGGTGCCCAGCACCTTGGCCAGCACCACGCTGAGATCGCCGGCATTGTAGAAGGCGATGGCACCCAGCACGAGACCGATGATGAGGCCCAGCACAACCGGTTCGCCGAACACGCCGAACCGGCGCTCGATGGTGTCGGTGTTGATGTTGATGCGGTTGATGCCGGGAATGCGGTCCATGATCCAGTTGAGCACAATGGCGATCGGCAGGATCTGCGCCGAGGCGAGGTGCGGCACGGAAATGCCGGGCACGCCATAGAACTGCTGCACCGCGCGTGCCGACCAGTCGGCGAAGAGCAGCGACAGCGCGGCGACGAGTGCCGCGACCGCAATGCCATAAGCCAGGTTGTCGGTCGCGGCGACGACCAGCGAGCCCACAAAGGCGAAATGCCAGAAATTCCAGACGTCGACATTGAGCGTGCGCGTCATGCGCGTCAGCAGAAGCACGATGTTGACGAGAATGCCGACCGGGATGACCCACAGGCCAACCGATGAGCCGAAGGCGATCGCCGCGGCCGATGGCCAGCCGACATCGATGATGTCGCGATGGATGCCGGTGTTGGTGACAATGGCCTTGGCAACGTCGCCGATCGACGTGAACATGAGACCAAGCACCAGATTGATGCCGATAAAGGCGACGCCGATGGTGACGGCCGCGCGAAAAGCCTTGCTGACCTTGGCGCCCAAAACCACGGCGATGATGAAAATGACGATCGGCAGCAGGATCGTCGGGCCAAGCGTGTCGATGGCCCCTTTAAGGCCTGTGAGAATAGTGTCCATTCTTCCTCCCCCTGGGGCATCGAGCTATCGGCTCGATGCCTCGCAATGATGATCCGTAGATTTCAACCAAAGCCCCTGTTGCCGTCCCGGTACAGAGGCACTCCCCAACCCAACGCAATGCGCGATGCTCACCGGGTAAAGATGTCTCGGTGAACATTTGCCTTTGTTGACGAACGAATGTTTTATTATTGCTGTTCGCAACAATGTCAATTGGCAACCCTTTGGGCCAATTGGCCCGTGTCGGCGGGGTGCTCATGGGCGATCAAATCCATTTTGTCGGAGCGATCTTGTTGGAAATTGCCGCCAACCGCCGGTTTCGTTGGCAAACCGGGCTCGATCCCTGCTAATCCGACCTCGGATCAAGAAGCAGTGGACGTTCTCGCATGACCAATGTCGCCCTGACCGGGCTTGCCCGCGATCTCGCAAAGCGTGCCGCGGAGGGCCGTCCCGTACGCATCGGCGTCATCGGCTCGGGCGAGATGGGCACCGATCTGGTGACACAGGGCATGCTGATGCCGGGCATATCGGTCTGTGCCGTCTCGACCCGTCGTCCGCATACCGCGCGGGATGCGATCCGCATCGCCTATGGCGATGAGGCGATGGCGGTCGAGGCGGACACGCAATCGAAGGTCACCCAGGCGATCGAGAGCGGGAAGATCGCCATTACCTCCAATGAAATGCTGGTGACCAACCCGTTGATCGACGTCGTTATCGACGCCACCGGCAAACCCGGCGTCGCCGCCGACTTCGACCTGATGGCGATGGAGCATGGCAAGCATCTGGTGCTGATGAATGTCGAGGCCGACGTCACCATAGGCTGCTATCTCAAGCAGCAGGCCGACCGACTCGGTGTGGTCTATTCGGTCGGCGCCGGCGACGAGCCGTCAAGCTGCATGGAACTGATCGAGTTCGCCTCGGCGCTTGGCCTGACCATTGTCTCGGCTGGCAAGGGCAAGAACAACCCGCTCAATCACGACGCCGTGCCCGACGACTATCGCGCGGAAGCAATACGCCGCAACATGAACCCACGCATGCTCGTCGAGTTCGTCGACGGCTCCAAGACCATGGTCGAGATGTGCGCCATCGCCAACGCCACCGGACTGGTGCCGGACGTTCCCGGCATGCATGGACCCAAGGCCGATCGCGATGATCTCGCCAAGGTGCTCATTCCGCGCGAAGACGGCGGCCTTCTGTTGAAGAAGGGCGTCGTCGACTACACCATCGGCAAGGGTGTGGCGCCCGGCGTCTTCGTCATCGTCGAGGCGACTCATCCGCGCATCATCGAGCGCATGGACGATCTCCATATCGGCCACGGCCCCTATTACAGCCTCTTCCGGCCCTATCATCTGACATCGCTGGAAGTGCCGCTGACGGCGGCGCGCATCGTGCTTTTCGGCAAGCCGGACATGGTGCCTCTGCCGAGGCCTGTGGCCGAGGTCTGCGCCGTCGCCAAGCGCGATCTGGCCGCCGGCGAGACGTTCGATGCGATCGGCGAGACCTGCTACCGCTCCTGGACCATGACGGTGGGCGAGGCCCGCGCACGACGCGCCGTGCCTGTCGGCCTGCTGGAAGGCGGCAAGGTGCTGAAACCGGTCAGAAAGGGCGAACTGCTGACCACGGACAATGCCACTCCCGATCAGACAACGAGGCTGTTCGCCTTGCGCCGGCTTCAGGACGAGATGCTGTATGGGGCAGGCTGAGGGACAGAGCCGATAGGCTCTACTTCCCCAGTTCGATCGACCGCAGTCGCGCCGCCTCCACCGCTTCGGTGAGCAGGTTTGTCAGCCGCTCCTCGCCCATCAGTACCGCCAGCGCTGCCGCCGTCGTCCCGTTGGGGCTGGTCACCTGCTGGCGCAGCACGCCCGGCTCCTCATGGCTTTCGGCAGCGAGCGAGGCGGCGCCATAGACTGTCTGCATGGCCAGCAGCTTGGCCGTCTTGGCGGGGAGTCCGGCCTTCTCGGCGGCAACCGTCAGCGCTTCTATGAAGTGGAAGATGTAGGCGGGCCCCGATCCCGACACGGCTGTCACCGCATCCATCAGGCCTTCATCGTCAATAGTGGTCACCTCACCGCTTGCCGACAGCAGATCAGCGACGAAACGCTTCGTGTCGTCCGAAACCAGCTGGTTGGAAAACACCACCATCATGCCCTTGCCGATGGCAGCCGGCGTGTTGGGCATGCAGCGCATGATCGGTGCGCGATCGCCCAGAACCGCCTCGAACGTGGCGACCGGGGTACCGGCGGCGATGCTGACGAACGTGGTGCGACCGTCGCCGAAGCGCTTGTAGGCCGAAGTCACGTCGCGGATCACCTGTGGCTTGACGGCGACGACGACGAGCGCCGGCACGGCGCCGGTCGGGATCGCATTTGCGTCGGCCGCTGCGCCGCAGCCCAGCGCCTCGGCGCGCTGGCGCAATTCGGCATTGGGCTCGACCACGAAAACCGCTGATGGCGCCAGCTTGCCTGATTTCAGCCAGCCCGAAAGCATGGCGTAACCCATATTGCCGCAGCCGGCGAGAACAAGCCTGATCGTCATGGAAGCCCTCCGAAAGAAGGCCTCCACATAGCGCATGACCCCGAAAATCCAAATCGATTTTCGGAGAGGATCATGCGCGAGGAAATCCGACGCTCACGGATGGGTGGAGAAGCCCTCTCAGGACAGGCGGGATGGATCGCGCGCCGCGATCGGCCGCAGTGACACTTGCCTGAGGCCAAGTACGCCAAGCACGAAGAACAGCCAGACAGGATCGCCGCGATGGAAGAAGAAGCTTTCAAGGAAAGCATTGAGCGCCGTGAACAGCACCACCATCATGAAGAAGTCGCCGAGGTAGATGTTTTCCTTGCGCAAGGGAATGCGCATGTAGTCGCGCAGTGGCGCGATGAGGAAGGTGTAGACAGCCACGCAAAGTGCCGGAATGCCCATCAGGACGGCGATGTCGAGATAGCCGTCATGGCCGTGCACGATGGTGCGGATGTCCCAGGGCCGGTCGAAGGGCTGATCCTGGTTGAGCAGCAGCGGCGTGCCCCAGAAGCTCTCATAGCCGTAGCCGGTCCACGGCTTCTTCGCCAGCATGCTGCCCGAGAACTCCCACAGCGTTGTGCGCCCGGTATAGGTCAGGTCCGGGAAATAGACAGCTGCCAGGTGCTTCACCGGCGGCAGGAAGACGATGCCCAGCGTGCCTACCGCCGTGCCGATGATCGCCAGCGCAAACAGGATCGGCGTGCCCAGCCGCATTCCGATCAGGCTCGGAAACATGACGATCAGGACCGAGAACGGCACCAGGCCCGCCGTGGTCTTGGAGCCGGTGTGGAACATGAAGATCATCGCCGCGCAGAAGATGGCGATACCGGTTTTGCGCCGTCCGCGCCGGAAGAGGTAGAGCCCGGCGAAGCTGAAGCAGGCCATGATCGGACCGGCGATGTTCTTGTGGGTGAACACGCCGCGCCACAGGCCGGCATGTTCCGGCTCGGTTGAATTCACCGTGTGCAGGGCCTCGTTGGGAAACACGAAAAGGCCAGCATAGGAGAGGCCCATAACCACACAGGCGGTGAAGATGATGACGCTCGAAAACGCCTCGGCGTCACGCGGCAGCACCAGGATGGTCGCCATCGTCAGGATACCGATCAGCGTGAAAGAGGCAGCACGCATGGCCGCTGACGGATCGGTCGCCATCACCACCGAAAGCATGAAGAACCCCAGCATCAGCAGCCAGGATGGGCTGAGCAGCGAGCGCACCACGCGTGGTTCGGCGAAAGCCATCAGCGAGAAGATCGAGACAGCGCCGAGCGAGCCGAAGCCGAGCTGGTTGACGATGTCGCCGCCGTCGCCCGTCAATTCTGCGCCGGCAGGCTGAAAGGGCCGGAAGGACACGATGATGACGGTGAACAGCAGCGCGGCGATCGCGGTAGCGACGCCGTTCCGTGTGAACGCCGCGCTCAGTGGCGCGCGTTCAGTTCTTCTCAGGCTGCCGATACTGCTCATTGGCATATCCGAATTCGGCAAGCACCCGGCCGAGTGCGACATGGACCGGATAGATTGCGGTAGCCAGCGACCCCGTCCGCGCCAGCTTGATCGCGCCGCGAAATGGCGAAGCGGCAAGCAGCGCCAGGCTTTTCAGGAAGACTTTCGTGCCAGCCATTGGTGTGCCGGCGCGCTTCTTCTTTTCCACCAGCGTCGAGATCACGCCGTTGCGCAGGCTGCGGGCGCGGATCCAGTCGGCTTCGACACGCCGGGCAGGAACGGTCTCGAACACCATCGCTTCCGCGCACCAGCCAAGCACGAAGCCTCTTTGCGCTGAACGGCTCAGGAAATCTGAATCGCCGCCACCCATGAAATTGAATTTGAGATCGAGGAAGGGCGGGCCCATGGCGATGAGCACGTTGCGTCCCACCAGAAGATTGCCCGACGAATAAAGCGCCGGCACACGCCCGGTCTCGCGATAGGGGGGCGCGAAAACCGGATGCTCGGCCCATCGCGCATGGGCAGGATCGGCAAAGACCGGCACCTGGGGGCCGCCGACAATGTCGGCACCGAGTGTTTCGGCCGCCTTGCACATGCGTTCGAGCCATTGCGGCTCGGCGATCTCGTCATCGTCGATGACCAGCAGGTGCCGGAAGTTCGGGAAGTGCAGGATGGCCGTCTGCCAGCCGGCATTGTAGGCGCTGCAATTGCCGCGCTGATGCGCGATGATCACCATGCCGGGGATGTCGCCGCGTTCGAACAACGGCAGTGCCGCCTTGGCGCCGGCACGCGCCTCGGCTTCGTTTTCCATGACGATGACGGCGAAGCGCCGGGAGGTTTCCTGCGCCTTGAGCGAGGCCAGCGTTTCCAGCACCTGTTCGGGACGCTTGAAGGTCGGCAGCGTGACGACGACGTCAACCGCTTCGGCGACAAGCCCGGCGGACCGCCCCGCGATCGATACTGAACTGTCCGATGGCAAAGAGTTCATCCGTGTCCAGCCACATGGTGAGTTTGGCTCTGGGTAACACCACGATGATAAGCTTTCGTTAATCACCTTTCACGGAGAAGCCTGCCAAATCCAAGGCTTCCGGTCGTCGATTGTTCGCGTTTAATCAAGGGTTCACCGCGCTTTGCTACCGGCTACACCACAGGATAGGTGAGATGCATCTGCTGTTCGCCACATCGATCGTGCCCGATGGTGCTCTCGCCTCGGGCTACGAGATTGCCAATGCCGCGATCATCGCTGCCTTGCGGCGTGCTGGCGCGCGCGTCACCGTCATCGGCTTCACATGGCCGGAAAAAGAACCTGTCGATCCCGAAAACACCATCGTGCTCGGCGCTATCGACGTTCGCACCGAAAACGCCTCGTCGCTGCAGAAGCTTGCCTGGGTCGCCAGGGCAATGCTGTCGGGGCTCACATTCGCATCGGTGAAGTTGCGCGCGGTCCCTGACAGCCAGGTTCTCGCCGCCATCAGGCGAGCCGGGCCGTTTGACGGCTATGTGCTGAATTCCGTGCAATTCGCCGGCGCTTTCGAAAAGCATTTCGACGACCGGCCATCGATCTTCGTTGCCCACAATGTCGAGCATCGCTCGGCGCAGGAGAACGCCGCTGCCGCGAGCAGTGTCTTCCAGCGTTTTCTGTTTCGCCGCGAGGCACGGCTGCTGAAGACGATGGAAGAACGGCTCTGCCACCGGGCGCGGTTTGTCTTCACGCTGGCCGAAGAGGACCGCGAAGCGCTTGGCGTTGCCTCTGGCGAACGTTCGGCGGTGTTGCCTCTGGTGACATCCACGCGGGCACCGAAACAAAGCGGCCAGCGCCGGATCGATTGCGACGCGGCGCTGATCGGCACATGGACATGGCAGCCGAATCGTATCGGGCTCGATTGGTTCCTGGAGAAAGTCGTGCCACATCTGCGGCCGGATTTTCGCCTCAGGATCGCGGGCAGTGTGCCTTCGGGCATTGCCTCCACGCATCCCGGCGTCAAATTCGTCGGACGCGTGCCGAACGCCGAGGCCTTCGTGCGCAGTGCGGCAGTCATCCCGCTGATCAGCACGGCCGGCAGCGGTGTGCAGCTCAAGACAATCGAGACTTTCGAACTGGGCTTGCCGTCCGTCGCGACAAGCCGCTCGCTGCGCGGCATCGACCATCGCCCGGCCAACTGCATCGTCACCGACGACCCCATCGCCTTTGCTGGCGCGCTGGAGGCAGCAGCGGCCGATGTCAGGGACGTCGACGGCAGCGCATTCCACCATAGGCAGGTCAAGGCGCTCGATGCCGCGATCAGGCACGGCCTGGAAAAACTTGGGTCCGTCAGGCAGGAGGCCTATGCATGAACATGCATTCCGCCCGCGCCGCATTTGGCCTTGACGATCTGAAGACGATCCTGGGCATCTCGGTGCTCGCCATCCGCTGGGATGACGCGATCGCGCTGCTGGCCCGCCTGGTTGCCGAGCGGCGTTTTACCAAGATCAGTTTTCTCAATGCGCATAACGCCAACATTGCCTACACAGACCCGGTCTTTGCCGAGGCGCTCGACGATTTTCTCATCCTGCCGGACGGTGTCGGCGTGGATCTGGCAGCCAAGCTGCTCTACGGGGCGCCGTTTCCGGACAATCTCAACGGCACGGATTTCGTCCCTGCCTTCCTGCAGGCGTCGGCCAGGCCGCTCACCGTCGGACTTCTCGGCGCGACGCGGGTCAATGCCGAAGCGGCGTCGGCGAAGCTGGCCGCGCTCGCGGTGCAACATACATTCGTGGTCATCCATGACGGCTATTTCTCGGCCGAGCAGGAGCAAGGGATCGTCGACCGGATCGCAGAATTGCGACCGGACGTACTGCTTGTTGCCATGGGGGTCCCCCGCCAGGAATTGTGGATCGCGCGCCACATCGACCAGCGCCACTGCACGCTGCCGATCGCTGTTGGCGCATTGCTCGATTTCCTGAGCGGTACGGTGCCGCGCGCGCCTTTGTGGATGCGCCGGCTGCGGCTCGAATGGCTGTTTCGATTGGTGGTCGAACCGGGCCGGCTCTGGCGCCGGTACGTGGTCGGCAATCCGTTGTTTCTCTGGCGCGTTGTCCGTCAGAAACTGTCGCGCGGGGCCGACCCCGCCGGAGAGGCCCGTTGAACAGCCGTTTCGTTCCAGGCGCTGATATCGAACCCGGCATGCTCCCCCGGACGCCCACGGCAGCGATCGTCACGGCAAGCTACGCGCCGGATTTCGAGCGTTGCCGCCTGTTGTGTGAGACCGTCGACCGCCAGGTTTCCGGCGTGGCGCATCACTACATCCTCGTCGAACACCGCGACGTGGCCCTGTTTCGACAATTGCAAAACAACCGCCGCACGATTGTCGACGAACGGGACCTGCTGCCGCCTTGGCTGCACGCCTTCGACGATCCGCTCAGCCTGTTTCGCCGGCGCATCTGGCTCAGTCTGAAGACCATGCCGCTGCGCGGCTGGCATGTTCAGCAACTGCGCCGCATCGCCATCGCCGCGCATGCCAGCGAGGACGTGCTGATCTTCTGCGATTCCGATGTCGCCTTCCTCAGGCCATTCGACTGCGGCGCCTTCTGGCGCAACGGCAAGGTGCGCCTGTTTCGTCGTGACGGCGTGCTTTCGGGCAGCGGCCACGAAGAACATCGCATCTGGTCGCGCAATGCCAGTTCCGCGCTTGGCATCGACGAAACCGTGGTTTCGACCCATGACTATATTTCGACGTTGATTGCCTGGCGTCGCGAAACCGTTACGGCGATGTGCGCCGAGATCGAAAAAGTCCACGGCCGCGCCTGGGTTCAGGTCATCGGTTCGGTTCGCAAATTCTCCGAATGCATGATCTACGGCCGCTATGTCGATGACGTGCTGGGCGGCGCCGGGCATTTCCACGGCTCGGAAGAATTCTGCCGTGTCCACTGGACCGGCGAGGCATTGTCCGACGACGAATTTCGTCGCTTCGTCGCGGCGATGGCGCCCGAACAGGTGGCCATCGGCATGCAGTCTTTCATCGGCACGGATATTGGCCGCATCCGCCGTCTGATCGGGCTCAGTGGCTGACCTCGAAGACCCAGCCGGTTTCGATGGGGGACACGTCGGCGTTTTTTATGGCTAGATCGGCTTTGCCGGCTTGCGCATCGCCGAATAGGTGAGCAGCGCTGAAGCGAGATACATCAACAGGAAGACCACGTTCAGCGACAACACCAGATCGGGCGTGTCCGATATGGTTGTCAGCACATAGGTCAAAAGCACCGCCTTCAGCCCGGCGAGCAGCCCGAGATTGATGGCCCGCACCAGCGTCTGGCCGCGCGCGAACAAGAGTTCGGCCTGGTATTCGACCAGATTGCGCAAACCGGGAACGCAGATCGCCAGTGCCACCAGAGGCGCGGCCTCGGAGACATTCTTGCCCAGCGCGTTGGGGAAGAAATGCAGCACGATGCCAAGCGCGAGCAGCGCCGAGGTCGAGACAAGGAAAACGCCACCTTCGATGCCGCTCTTCACCGTAAGGCGCGACAACAGATCCGGTGCGCGCATCATGCGCTGCACCAGCATCATCGAGAAGGTGCGGATGGGGATCGCGGTCAGGTCGACCAGCCGCATGATGATGGCGTAGATACCGGCCAGATGCGGGCCGCCGATCGCCAGCACCAGCAGCTTGTCGAACTCCGACTGCAGGTAGAACAGGACTTCCGCGCCGGCCACATAGATGGAATCGGCAAGCCGCCGCAGATAGAGCTCGGTGCGCAGCCGCAGACGCTGGCGCGGATAGAAGAAGCCGAAGGCAAGCAGCAGCGAGGCGGCGTTGGCGCCGATGTAATACCAGGACCAGGCACCAACCGTCCGCTCCGCTGAGAACATGAACAGCACGGCGCCGAGCGCCCGCAGTGCCGTCGCCAGGATCGCCAGCAGGGCGGCGCGCCCGAACTTGCCGAGACCGTTGTTGACGATCAGCGCCACTTCGACAGGGCGCCACAAAAGCGCCTCGGCAAACACGATTGCAGCAAACACCGACAGCGGCACGTTGCTGGCGAAGAAGATCAGGTAGACGCCGTAGGAGGCCGCGCCCAGCAATGGCAGCGAGACGACGCCGAGCAGGAGAAAGCCGGCGGTGAACGTGCCGATCAGTTTGGGACGGATCGTGGCTGTGCGATAAAGCGCCGAGATGAAACCGAAGGCGAGGATGCGCGACAGCATCACGCCGGCCGCTGACGCGGTCGCGAACATGCCGAACTCGGAGATCGACAGCGTGTTGGCCAGTGCGATGAAATAGGCGAGCGAAAAGACCAGCCGGCCGCCGGCGCCGCTGATCGCCGAGAAATAGTCGAGAAGCAGCTTCCGTCGTTCGGCCAGAAAGGAGCCGATCCGGGCGAGGGGCCGCCTTTGCGGTATGTCACTGGCCTGTGTCATGCGTTCCGGAAGCATAGACCGGAAAGCTTAACGTGCCGTTCGGAAGCCATTGGGTGCAATGGAAAACGTACGCAACCAAGGCGGGGAACTTTGCTTTCAATCCACCAAAATTAACCTTTTGTTTCCTATGCCTGTTTAGCGTGGCTTAACGAATGGCCGACTGCCGCTCCACGCCGCCAAGAGTAAAGCTCAAAGACAATGGTCGACAGGGAAAACCGTGAAGACTGGAAGCGCGAGCGGTCCTTGCTCGCGCTCGGCCAGGCTGTGCGCGGCGAGGAGGATGTCGACACTTCGCTGGTGTCGATCGGCGATCGAACAGACCCGACATGGCGTGAGGATGCCGCCACGCGCCATCGCCTCGCGCGTTCGCGGCGTGAGGCGCGGGCGAACCCGACACCATCCGCGCCTGCCGAGGCAAGCCAGCCTCGCGCTGATCATCCGTCCGCGGCTATTCCCTTGGCACCGTCCCAATCCGCCGCCCAACCTGAGGAAAAATCCGGCTTGGCCGGCCCGCTGCCGGGTTGGCGGGGCGGGAAACCCCCAGGGGATTCCGGCGCCGAATTGCTGGCGGCCGAGACAGACCCGGCGAGTTACACGCAAACTGTGCCACAGCCAGCCCCCACTTTCGGTGCCGCACAGCCCTCCATGGCCGCGGAGCCCCGATACGCTGGCGAGAAGCACTCGTTTCGCGACGAGGATCCGCAGCAGTGGAGGCCGCTGATCGATCCGATGCTGGTGGTTCGTGGTATCGCCAGGTCGAAAGCGCTGATCGTGACGACGACGATCCTTGGCGCGGCGCTGGGTATAGCGATCGGCCTGTCGACGCCCAAGAAATACGAAGCCACCACCGAAATGGTCATCGAACCGGGCGACCTCAAGCTTTCCGACCGGGATCTCACTCAAGCGGTGGGGCAGCCCGATGCCGCGCTGGCGGTTGTCGAAACCCGGATCAAGATGCTCACGTCCGGCAATGTTCTCAACAAGGTTGTCGACAAGCTCAACCTCGTCAACGATCCCGAATTCAACGGCCAGGGTTCAGGCGGCCTCGGCGTCATGTCACTCATCCGGTCGATACTGTCGCGCCATGATGGCCCGAGCGGTGCCGATGACGTCCGCCGCCAGGCGCTGGCCGTTCGCAATCTGGCCGAGAGCCTGTCGGTCGAGCGCTCCGGCAAGACCTTTGTCGTCTCCATCAGCGCTACCACTCAGGATGGCGAGAAGTCGGCTCTGATCGCCAATACGACGAGGAACGTCTTCCAGCAGGAGACGGGTCAGTACCAGTCCGACATGGCCGGGCGGGCGACGGACGAACTGACGTCCAAGCTCGACGAGTTGCGCAAGGGTGTCGAAGCGGCCGAGCGCAAGGTCGAGGATTTCAGGGCCACGCATGGTCTTGTCGACGCGCAAGGCCATTTGATCAGTGACGATCAGATGCTGAAGCTCAACGAGCAGCTCTCCGTTGCCCGCGCCCGCACGCTCGAGCTCAACGCCCGGGCAGCATCGGCGCGCTCGATCGATGTGAACTCGGTGCTGACCGGTACCTTGCCGGAAGAGATCAACTCCAACACCATGAGTGATCTGCGCTCGCAATATGCAACATTGAAGCAGGAGGCCGACCGCGCCGCGGTCCGGCTCGGACCACGTCATCCCGAGCTTCAGGCTCTCGACGCCCAGATTGCCGGTGCGCGCGAGCGCATCGCCGCGGAACTGCGCCGGATCGCCTCTTCGCTGCAGGTCGACCTGAAACGTGCGGTCCAGCTCGAACAAGACCTTGCTTCCCGGCTGGCGCAGGCGAAGGTCCAAAGCGGTGACGTCAACAGCGATCTCGTCACCATGCGCGAACTGGAGCGCGAGGCCACCGCCAAGCGTTCCGTCTACGAACAATATCTTCTACGCTCCAAGGAAACCGGCGAGCAGAAGAACATCAACACCGCCAACATCAATGTGATCTCCCCGGCCACCCCCCCGCTCGAGGCAAAGGGACCGTCGCGCGCTCTCATTGCGCTTGCCGGACTGCTGCTGGGCCTGGCCTCCGGCGTTGGTCTCGGCGCCATGCGCGGCGCCTATGAGAGCCTGCGTGAAACAGCCAATTCGCGGTCACGTCGCGGCACTGACGAGCACCGGACGCCTTTCGAGGACGAGGCCTATCATGCCGCACCCCCGCCCGCTGGGCCAATCGAGGTGGTTAGTGCTGATCGCTCCAGCCGTCTCGGTTCTTTGTTCTCGGTGTTCCGCAAGATCATGCCAGCCAAGGCGCGCAGCAAGAGGTTCGCCGATACGCGGCCCAGCCAGCCGTTCTCTCCGGTTGTTGCCGAGAAGCCGGTGATGCTCCAGCAGCCCGGCTACGCACCGCCGCAAGGCGCTCATGCCGCTCGTCCTCATGAGATGCAGGGCATGGCGCCGCAAGCCGGCCCGTACCCGGCCACGCCCTATCCCCAGCAGATGGGTTATCCTCAAGTGCGGTCGTGGCAGATGACGCTGCCCGCCGGCTATGGCCATCCGCAGGCTGCGGCACCTTACACAGGGCAGGCGGACTATCCTCAGCAGCCCGCTCCCGCGCAGTCCGTTGCGCAGCGGCAGGCAGCCTATCCAGGGGCTTCGGAGGCTGCCGAGCAGCAGACGCCGATCGAGGAAATCCGCGCCAGCCTGCGCGAATTTCGCGAGGCGGTTCAGGAGCTCACCGAGAGCCGCGCGCGCCGGCGCTACTTTTGAGCGCCGAATAAAACATGCCTGTTTCGAGTTAACGGCATGGGACGGCGCATTGACGGGATTGCACCGCCCGATTTTCGTGAAAATGCCGCGCTGACGAATTGCGTCGAGGCGCGCCGGGACGTGCGCTTGCGATGCGGCGCTTTGGGTAGATGGTATTGAGGGTTGTCATGGCTGAAGTGATTGACGGAAAGAGCGTTGCCGAGGACGTGGTACGCAAGGTCAAGACCTTGACGTCCGAACTGGTCGCGAAGGGCAAAGCCCAGCCTGGCCTTGCGGTGGTTATCGTCGGTGAGGATCCTGCCAGCCAGGTCTATGTCGCTTCCAAATCCCGCACCGCCAAGGAGTGCGGCTTCCTGTCGGTCCAGCACACTCTGCCGGCCGAAACATCTGAGCAGGGCCTGCTGAAGATCATCGGCGATCTCAATGCCGATCCCGCCATCAACGGCATCCTGGTTCAGCTTCCGCTTCCCGCCCATATCGATGCGGGCAAGGTCATCCAGACCATCGCTCCGGAAAAGGATGTCGACGGCTTTCATTTCATCAATGTCGGCAAGCTCGGCACGGGCGAACTCGAGACGGCTTTTGTGCCCTGCACGCCTGCCGGTTCGATGCTGCTGATCGAGCGCGTGCGCGGCAAGGATCTGTCCGGCCTCAATGCCGTCGTCGTCGGCCGTTCCAACATCGTCGGCAAGCCGATGGCCAATCTCCTGCTTGCCGCCAACTGCACGGTCACCATAGCGCACAGCCGCACCAAGGACCTGCCGGCGCTGGCCCGCACCGCCGATATTCTGGTCGCCGCGGTCGGCCGGCCCGAAATGGTCAGGGGCGATTGGGTAAAGCCGGGCGCCACCGTCATCGATGTCGGCATCAATCGCATTCCGGCGCCCGAGAAGGGCGAGGGCAAATCGCGCCTGGTAGGCGATGTCGCCTATGCCGAGGCTGCCAAGGTGGCCGGCGCCATCACCCCTGTTCCAGGTGGCGTCGGGCCGATGACCATTGCAATGCTGATGGCCAATACGCTAGCCTCAGCCTATCTTGCGGCCGGGCTGAAACGGCCCTCTTTCTGAGAGCGCCTGCTTTGCCGAATCCCACTGTTCCTGTAGAACGGCCGTCCATGAATGAGACCGTTCAAGGAGGCCGGCAGTTCGCGTTCCTGCTGGTCGATAAGTTCTCCATGTTCTCGCTGGCCGCCGCCATCGACACGTTCCGATCGGCCAACCGGCTGCTCGGTCGCGATTTCTATGGCTGGACTACGGTGTCCGCCGATGGCGATCCGGTCATGGCTTCCAACGGCCTGCCGCTCAAGATCGACTACGCCGTGGCCGATCTGCCGCCGGTCGACATCCTCTTCGTCTCTGTAGGACTGACGACAGAGTTCCCCGGCAAGAGCAAGGTTCTGTCGGCGCTGCGCAGTTGGGGCCGCCGCGGCAACGCGTTAGGCGCGCTCTCTGTCGGTTCCTACCTGCTCGCAGAGGCAGGGCAGCTGGAGGGCTATCGCTGTACCATCCACTGGGAAAACCGTGCCGGCTTCGTCGAGCGCTTTCCCGACATCAACTGCACCGGCAATGTCTTCGAGATCGATCGCAAGCGCTACACCTGCGCCGGCGGCACCACCTCGATCGACCTGATGCTGGAAATCGTGCGTGGTGATTTTGGCTCGAATCTCGCCAATGGCGTCGCCAACCAGTTCCAGCACGAGCGCATCCGCTCCGCCGGCGACCGGCAACGCGTCGGGCCCGAACGCGACCTGACCGGCAAGTCGGAGAAGCTGCGGCGCATCGTCGAACTGATGGCCGACCATCTCGACGAGCCGCTGTCCGCGGTGCAGCTTGCCAAGTCGGCCGGCCTCTCGGTGCGCCAGGTCGAACGTCTGTTCCTGCGCCATCTCAGTGTCACCCCCGGCCGCTACTACATGCGGCTGCGGCTTGAACGCGCGCGCGAATTGCTGCGCCAGACCAACATGCCGATCCTCGACGTGGCGATCGCCACCGGCTTCACGTCACACTCCTATTTCGCCCAGAGCTACCGGCTGCAATTCGGCAGGCCGCCGTCCGAAGAGCGCCGCACGACATACTGAGCCGGCTTTGTTCGGCTGGCGCCTGCTGCGATCGACTCCTTGCCTCATCCATTTGCAGTCCTCGCTTGCAGTGCGATGACTGTGCTCGGGCTTGTGCCTCGCGGCCGCCTCAAATAACTTTCGCCCGCGGACCAGAGGCTTCTCAGGAGACTTACATGGTGGGATTTTCACGGAGCGTCGCCGTGGCGCTGCTCCTTCTTTGCACGACGGCGTCCGGTTTTGCCGCCGACCGCGTAATCATCATACTCGATGCTTCCGGCTCCATGTGGTCGCAGATCGATGGCAAGCCCAGGCAAGAAATCGCGCGTCAGTCGCTTAGAACTGTGCTGCAGTCGATCCCGTCCGACAGGGAATTGGGCTTTATGGCCTACGGCCATCGCGAGAAGGGCAGTTGCGATGACGTCGAGCTTCTCGTGCCGCCGCAGCCGGGATCGGCAAGCTCGATTAGCAACGCCGCCGACGGCCTGAAATTCCTGGGCAAGACGCCGCTGACCGCAGCCGTCAAGCAGGCAGCGGAAGCGCTGAAATATACGGAAGAGAAGGCCACCGTCGTTCTCATCACCGATGGAATTGAAACATGCGGCGGCGACCCCTGCGCTCTCGGCAAGGAATTGAAGGCTTCCGGGGTCGATTTCACCGCCGACGTCGTCGGCTTCGGCCTGAGCGCCGACGAGGGCCGGCAGGTGGCTTGCCTCGCCGAGAACACCGGTGGCAAATACATCCAGGTTTCGGACGAGAAGGCGCTGCGCGACGCGTTGGTCGAAACCGTCGCCGCGGCTGCACCAACGCCCGCGCCAGCGCCCGTGCCGCAGCCGGCGTCTCCCCCGCAACCCGCGCCTGCGCCGGTAGCCGCTCCGGCACCCGAAAAGCCCGCATTCAATTTCCTGCCGACCGCGATGCTCGCCGAGGGCGGCGATCCCCTGACGGATGGCAATGCGTGGGAGATCTACAAGGCGCAGGCCGACGGCACGCGCGGCGATATCGTCACGACCGAATACGGGGCCTACAGAGGCAATCTTGAACCGGGCGACTACCTTGTTGTTGCGCGCGACGGCGAGGTGAAGACCGAACAGAAGCTCAAGGTCGAAGCCGGCCAGGTCTACAAGCCTGTCTTCACGCTGAATGCCGGCACGCTCGTCATTCATCCGCGGCCGAATGTAGGGGCCGACGTCCTGGATGGCGCGACGGTCGAGTTCGTCTATCCGGGCGGCAGCACGACCTCCTATGGCAATTCCACAGTCATCGTGCCGGCCGGCGAGCAGCAAGTCACGGTCAAGATCGGCAGTGGGACGGTCACCGACACCATCCAACTCGCGGCCGGCAAGACGGTCGAGAAGGATGTGATCGTCGGCGTCGGAAACATCAACGTCAACGCCTTCTATGTTGCCGGCGGCGACAAGGCCGATGGCTCAGGAATCGACTTCCAGATCGTCAAGGCGAAGAAGGGGGCCGACGGCACAAGGGAGAATGTTGACAACTCGTATGGGCCGGACAGCAAATTCTGGCTGCCGCCCGACGACTATGTGGTGGTCGCGACGGTCGATCTGGCGGTTGTCGAGCAGCCGTTCACGGTCAAGGCCGGGGAGCATCAGGAGCTGAAAGTCGCGATGAACGCCGGCGTGCTGGCCATCACTGCGCCTGGAGCTGAGAAGATCGAGCTCTTTGAGCCGAGGAAGGACATCAACGGCAACCGCAAATCCGTCGGCTATGCCTATGATCAGAAGTACCAGACGGCGATACCGGCAGGTGACTATATCGTCGTCGCGGGAAAGCCGGATACCAGTTCGAAGGAAAGCACCGTGACGGTCAAGGCGGGAGCACGGGCCGAACTTACGGTCCAGTAGGAAGCGTGCTTTCGTCACCTCAAAAGGGCGGCCACGAGCCGCCCTTTCTATGGTGACAGATGCCGTCAGGCCGTGCCGAAGGCACTGGCGCCATGGTCGGCGCGGCCCACCAACTGCCGGAACCCCGCGAACAGTTCGCGGCCAAAACCGAACTCGTTGCCGATGAGATCGGCCTCGGCTGGCCGGCGCAGGGCAAAATCGCCGGCTGGCACCAGAACTTCCAGCGTTCCAGCGTCGGCATCGAGCCTGACGATATCACCGTCATGGACCCTGGCGATCGGCCCGTTCTCCACCGCCTCCGGCGTGACATGAATGGCCGCCGGCACCTTGCCGGAAGCGCCCGACATGCGCCCGTCGGTCACCAGCGCCACGCGTTGGCCGCGGTCCTGAAGAATGCCGAGCACGGTGGTCAGTTTGTGCAACTCCGGCATGCCGTTGGCCTTCGGACCCTGGAAGCGGATGACGGCGATGAAATCGCCACTGAGTGAACCGGCCTTGAAGGCATCGTTCAAGCCTTGCTGGCTGTCGAAAACCCTTGCCGGCGCCTCGATGACGCGCCGTTCCGGCTTCACCGCCGATGTCTTGATGACGGCGTGGCCGAGATTGCCTGACAGCACTTTGACGCCGCCTGTAGGCTGGAACGCCTTCTTGTACGGCGCCAGAACCTTGTCGTCACCACTTTCGCGGGGGGAAGCCTCACGCACGACACCGCCATCGGGGCCGAGCCGGGCCTCGATCGCGTAAGGCCGCAGTCCTTCGCCCCAAACTGTCTGAACGTCCTCGTGCAGTATGCCTTCGTCCAACAGTTCGCGGATCAGGAATCCGAGCCCGCCGGCGGCGTGGAAATGGTTCACGTCGGCAAGGCCGTTGGGATAGACTCGCGCTAGCAGCGGCACCGCTTCCGAGAGGTCGGAAATATCCTGCCAGGTGATGGCGATGCCGGCCGCTGCCGCCATCGCGATCAGATGGATAGTGTGGTTGGTCGAGCCGCCGGTGGCGTGCAGGCCGACCACGCCGTTGACGATCGAGCGTTCGTCGATCATCCGGCCGACGGGCGTGTAGGCGTTGCCGAGCGCGGTGATCGCCAGCGCCCGTTTGGTCGCCTCCCTGGTCAGCGCGTCGCGCAGCGGCGTGCCCGGATTGACGAAGGAGGCGCCCGGCGTATGCAGGCCCATGATCTCCATCAGCATCTGGTTGGAGTTGGCCGTGCCGTAGAAGGTGCAGGTGCCCGGCCCGTGATAGGATTTGGACTCGGCTTCCAGCAGTTCGGCTCGTCCGACCTTTCCTTCGGCATAGAGCTGGCGGATCCTGGCCTTCTCGTCGTTTGGCAGGCCGGTCGTCATCGGCCCGGCCGGAATGAACACCGCCGGCAGATGGCCGAAGGTCAGCGCCGCGATCACCAAGCCTGGCACGATCTTGTCGCAGACGCCGAGATAGACGGCCGCGTCGAACATATTGTGCGACAGGCCGATCGCCGCGGCCATGGCGATCACGTCGCGCGAAAACAGCGAAAGCTCCATGCCCGGCTGGCCTTGGGTAACACCGTCGCACATGGCGGGCACGCCGCCGGCCACCTGAGCGATGCCGCCGGCCTCGCGCGCCGCGTCCTTGATCAACGCCGGATACATCTCGAAAGGCTGATGCGCCGACAGCATGTCGTTGTAGGAGGTGATGATGCCGAGGTTCGGCACCCGGTCGCCGCCCAGCGCCACTTTCTCGGATGGGCTGCAGACCGCAAAGCCATGGGCGAGGTTGCCGCAGGACAGAACGCCCCGGTTGGCCGTGCGATTGGATGCTTCGGTGATGCGGCCGAGATAGGTCTCGCGGCCCGGCTTCGAGCGCTGGCGGATGCGCTCGGTGATGGCTTCGATGTCGCGTCTGGCGGTCATGGCGGTCGGTCCTTTCAGGCGAGGTCCCGGAAACATCCTCCCGCCGTTTGCCGGGACCACAGTAAATCTCGAATCAGGGCGCCCAGAAAACCTCTACGGGCTTCGGTGCGGCGTCGAGGACGGCACGGATCGGCTTTCTCGGTCCGGGTACAAGCGCACCGTCGAAGGCGGTGCGCTTGTCCTCTCCCTCTATATGCAGCGCGATGAAGCCGGCATCGATGATGCGCGCGAGCGACAATGTAAGCCTTGGCTCGCCGGCGCTTGCCGCGTGAACCGGCAGGACGATCCTGTCGCAGGACGGATCCAGCAAGACCGGCAGGTCGTCGGCATCGGGAAAGAACGAGGCGGTGTGGCCGTCGCCGCCCATGCCGAGGATGACGACGTCGAGGGGCCAGGATAGTGCTTGCAGTGCCGCATTGTCGGAGGCTGCTGCATCCTCGATGCTTGTGGCCTCGTGATAGAGCGGTACGAAACGTGCCGCCTTGGCCGCGTTCTGCAGCAAATTGGCGGCAACCAGTCCGGCGTTGGAGCGTGGCGAGGAGGCCGGCACGAAACGCTCATCGACCAGTGTCACCGTCACCTTGTCCCAGGCGATCGGCGCGGTCGAAAGCACGGCAAAGAGCCTTGCCGGCGTGGTGCCGCCAGAGACGGCAAGCAGCGCCGTGCCGCGCCTGGCGATCGCGTTTGTCAACCGGCTGGCTACCCGGTCGGCCAGGGCGGCTGCCAGCTCCTCGCGTCCGGAAAAGGCGTGCCAGTCGTAAGCGGCGCTCTTCAATTGCTCTCGTGCCATGTCCGCCCATCACGTTCGATCAGCGCTATCGAGGCCGATGGCCCCCATGTGCCTGCCGTATAGCCCTGCGCCTCCTGCCGGGCACTTTCCCAGGCATTCTGGATCGGGTCGATCCATTTCCAGGCGGCCTCGACCTCGTCGCGGCGCATGAACAGCGTCTGGTTGCCACGAATGACATCCATGATCAGCCGCTCATAGGCGTCGGGCGCGCGGCCGTCGAAGGATTGCGCGAAGCTCATATCGAGGGGGATCTGGCGCAACCGCATGCCGCCTGGTCCCGGATCCTTGATCATGATGAACTGCTTGACGCCTTCGTCGGGCTGCAGCCGGATGACCAGCTGGTTGGCGAAGATCGGCCCGGCGCTGTCGCCGAAGATCGAGTGGGGGATCGGCTTGAACTCGATGGCGATTTCCGAAACCCGGGTCGCCAGCCGCTTGCCGGTTCGCAGGTAGAACGGAACGCCAGCCCAGCGCCATGTGCCGATCTCCGCCTTGATGGCGACGAAGGTTTCCGTGTTGCTTTCGTTGCCGAGTTCCTCGACATAGCCTTTCACCGGGCCGCCGGCCGAGGCGCCGGCGCGGTATTGTCCGCGCACGGTATGCTTCGGCGCCTCATTGCCGTTGATGCGCTTGAGGGCCCTCAGCACCTTCAGCTTCTCGTCGCGCACCGCGTCGGCGTCCATCGACGACGGCGCTTCCATCGCGACGAGACACAGAAGCTGCAGCATGTGGTTCTGCACCATGTCGCGCAGCGCGCCGGCCTTGTCGTAATAGGTGACGCGGTCCTCGAGGCCGACGGTCTCGGCCACGGTGATCTGCACATGGTCGATATGGGCGGAGTTCCAGAGCGGTTCGTAAAGCGCGTTGGCGAAGCGCAGCGCCATCAGGTTCTGGACCGTTTCCTTGCCGAGATAGTGGTCGATGCGGAATATCTGGCTTTCGTGGAAGTCGTCGCCGACCAGATCGTTGAGCGCACGCGCCGAGGCAAGGTCGCGGCCGATCGGCTTTTCCAGCACGATGCGCGAATTCGGCGTGATCAGCTTGTTTTCCTTGAGCTTGTGCGAAATGTCGCCGAACAGCGATGGCGACACCGCCAGGTAGAACGCGCGGATGCTATCGCTGTCGCCGATCGCCTTCTTCAGTTTGTCGAAGCCCGCGCCGGTCGTCGCGTCGGCCGAGATGTAGGAAAGCCGGGCAAGGAAGGTCTTCAGCTCCTTGGCGTCGATATCGGCCGCCTTCACGTGGTCGGAAATCGCCTGCTTGGCGAAGGCCTGGAATTCCTCGTCGGTCATCTTCGAGCGCGATGTGCCGATGATACGTGTCGGTTCGGAAAACTGGTGGTCGCGCTGGCGATAGTAGAGCGACGGCAGAAGCTTGCGTTCCGACAGATCGCCGGTGCCGCCGAAAATGATGAAATCGAAAGGGTCGACGGGAATGATCTGGCTGGTCATGGTCTGTCCGCTTTGACGCCGGTCGCTGTGACGCGGCTGATATAATCTAATCGATTTAAATTTTCCAGTGCCATGGTGTCACATCCAGGACCAATCGCCGGGTATTGATTGGGTCCACGTGCGCCCTTGACACCGACGCTACCTGGAGGCTTGTCGGCAAGCGATGGCTCCCGGAAGCTTCGCAACCGCAGCATAGAACGCGAATGTGACGAAAGCTAAGGGAGAAATCGGCGCGATGTCGTCGCTTGAGCCATGGCGGTGGGCGGCTTCCTTCGCAAGTTACGGATAGATCACAATGGGCGGGCAAATCATGCGTCTCGAAAACAAGGTCGCCATCATCACTGGCGCTGCCTCGGGCTTTGGCGAAGGCATGGCCAGGCGCTTTGCCGAAGAGGGTGCGCGCGTGGTCGTCGCCGATCTCAATGCCAAGGGCGCGGAGCGCGTCGCCAGCGAGATCGGCGACGCGGCGATCTGGACGCAGACCGATGTCTCGTTGCGGTCTGAATTCGACGAGATGATCTATGCCGCGAAAAGCGCCTTCGGCCGCATCGATATCATGGTCAACAATGCGGGTTACACGCATCGCAATGGCGACATGCTCAAGGTCGACGAGGAGACCTTCGACCTGATCACCGCGGTCAACATGAAGGCGATCTACCATGCGGCGCTGGCCGTCGTGCCGATCATGGAGAGGCAAGGTGGCGGCGTCATCCTGACCACGGCCTCCACCGCGGGTCTCAGACCACGGCCAGGCCTTACCTGGTACAACGCGTCGAAAGGCTGGGCGATCACCGCGACCAAATCGATGGCGGTCGAACTGGCGCCGAAGAACATCCGCGTCAACTGCCTTTGTCCGGTCGCGGGCGAAACCGGCATGCTGGAGAAATTCATGGGCGCCGATACGCCGGAAATCCGCGACAGATTCCGTGCGTCGATCCCGCTTGGCCGGCTGTCGACGCCGCTGGACATCGCCAATGCGGCGCTTTGGCTCGCATCGGACGAAGCCGCGTTCATCACCGGCGTCGCGCTGGAGGTCGATGGCGGCCGGTGCATCTGAGCGGCGGGCCGAATCAAAAGCGTCAAGATATTCTTGAGCCTTGGGGTGCCTAGTCATACCAATTGAGACGATCGCAACGAAGCTTGCCTGGCGCGATCGCCAAGCGTCGAGATGTCTCGACAACGGCTGCTTTGGCGGGCCCTATGGCCCGGCGTCACCTCAGGCGCCGGGCTTGATGTAGCTCTTGTAGACCCAGCCGTGCTTGCCGTTGTAGACGATCTCGCACCACTGCTTGCAACTCACCAACTGCACCGATGTCTTGGCCGGAACGGTCACGATGGCGGCAGCACTCGTCTTCGGGCCGCTTCGCATGGTGACGGGCCTCAGTATGCGTCCGCTGCTTGTAGCTGCCGCCTTGTGAGGCTTGGCGTTGGTCTGGCTGCCGTTATTCCCGGCGGCTGCAGGCTGCTGCGGCGGCACCCCGGGTTGCACTTCGGGAATGGCGGCCGTCTGCGCGCCATCGGTCGAGTCGCTGGTGCTGACACCATTGGGTGCCGCGACCTTGGCAAGTTCCGTGGCTGCGTCCGTTCCGGCCGCCGGTTCGGCGAATGCCGCCGCGGCAGCCGGTTTGCCGGCCGCCTCTGTCGGGTTTGCAGCCTGGGCGGGCGGCGGTGCGGCGGTGCTGGCCGCCGGCTTTGCTCCCGATCCCGTCCAGCGGGGATCATCGGATGCGAGCGCCGTGACCACAACCGCTTTCGCGGCAACAGCTGGCGACACCTTGTCTGCCTTGCGATCCGCTTGCGGCGGTGTCGGCGATGCCATGGCCGCGACCGTGGTCGCTACAGGGATCGTCGCAACCTTGGTCGTCTTCACCGGGACGGCAGGCACGGTTTGCTCGGGACTGGCAATCGCTTGCCGCTCTTTGGCTGGCAACGCCAGCCAAAGCGCCACGGCCGCGACGCCGAGAAGCGCCGCGGTGCCGACCGCTGCGATCACGAGATGCGAGTTCGACTGAAGTCCCTGCCAGAACGAGGGCCGCGTGTCATAGCCGAATTGCATGGCAAAGCGCCGCTGTTCCGGCGCGCCGAAACTAAAGGGCTCTTTCACTCTTGCCACCTCCATATGAGGGCCGACGTTCTTTCGATCAAATGCCGGAACTCCGGTATCCGATCGGCGTCGGTCCCAAAATCAAACGCGGGCAGGCCCGCAGAATTCCCCGTTGATCACCCACGGCTGGCATCATTTGCCGCCGATTGTGGCATGAGTGCGCCCTTGTTAAGAATTTTGCAATGTATTGCTAAATCCTGTCCCTCAAGGCAAACCAGTTCAGGGCCAGGAAAAGCAGCGGTGCGCGGAAGCGACGGCCGCCGGGGAAGGGCGGTATATTCAAATCCTCGATCATCTTCAGTCTATCCCGATTCCCGGCAACCGTCTCGGCGTAGAGCTTGCCGAAAAAGTTCGACAGCATCACGCCATGTCCCGAATAGCCGCCGGCTGAGATGACATTGGGCATCACTTCACGCACAAAGGGCTTTCTCGGCATGGTGATGCCGACATAACCGCCCCAGCCATGCGTGATCTCCACATCCTTCAATGCGGGATAAAGCTCGGCGATCTGCCGGCGGATATGGATGTGGATATCCTTGGGATCGTTGACCGCATAGACCTCGCGTCCGCCGAACAGCAGCCTCCCGTCCACCGATTTGCGGAAATAGCGCACCACGAAGCGAGAATCATCAACCGATTCGCCGCCCGACAGCACATTGGAATCGGCTCCAAGCGGTACCGTCGCGCCAATGAAGGAGCCGATCGGCATGATATGCGCCGCACTCACCGGCTCAAGTGTGCCGCCATAGGCATTGACCGCGACGAGGCATTTGTCGGCAGTGATCGTGCCTCTGGGCGTCGTGACCTTCACCTTGCCGCCGCTCGAGATAATGCCTGTCGACCGTGTATGCTCGAACAGCCCAGCGCCCGCTTTCGCTGCCACCCGCGCTGTGCCGATGAGCAGTTTCAACGGGTGGATGTGGCCGGTGCCGGCGTCGCGCGTACCACCAAAATATCGTGTCGAGCCCAGTCGTTCCGCCGTCTCCCTGGCGTCCATGAAGGAGATATGCGGGTAGCCGAAGCGGCCGGCCATGATCTCGGCATGTGCCTTGTAGTCGTCGACATAGCGCGGCTTGTGCGCCACCGACAACTGGCCAGGCCTGTAGTCGATATCGATCTGGTTGGCGGCGGCGAACTCGACGAGGTGCGCCTTCGCCTCCTCGGCAAGGTCGAACAATGCCTTGGCTCGGGAAAACCCGTACTCCGCCTCCATTTCCTCGGCCCAGGCACGGTGGCCGGTGCCAAGCTGGCCACCATTGCGCCCGGATGCACCATCGCCGAAGCGATACGCTTCGATCAGCACGACATTGGTTCCGGCCTTGGCAAGATGGGCAGCCGCCGACAATCCCGTAAAGCCTCCGCCGATGATGACGACGTCACACGTCCGGTCGCCGTCGAGCGCGGGATATTCCGGTCGAGGTCCGGCCGTGTCCTCATACCAGGAGCGGCCGGGGGAGATCGGGGATTGGTACGGCATGATGCAGCGAGGACTCGGGGATTTGAGGGAGGTAAATAGCGAATAGTGAGCAGTGAGCAGCGGGCTACTCGCTACCCGCTACCCGCTAAGCCATCACACATTCAGCAGCAGATACTCCCGCTCCCACGGGCTGATCACTTCCATGAACGTCTCGAACTCTGCCCGCTTGATCGCCGCATAGGTGGCGGCGAAGGACTTGCCGAGTACGGCGCAGAGTTCCTCATCGCCCTCGAACAGATCGACGGCTTCCAGTAGGCCGCGCGGCAGGTCGATCTCGTCCGCATTGGCGGTGGTCAGGACGGGCGGCTCGGCCTTGATCTTGTTGGTGATCCCGATGAGCCCGCAAGCGAGCGAGCCTGCCAGCGCCAGATAGGGATTGGCATCGGAAGACGGAACGCGATTTTCGACACGCCGCGCCGCCGGGTCGGACCGCGGAACGCGGAACGCAGTGGTGCGGTTGTCATAGCCCCATTTGTTGTTGACCGGGGCGGAAGCCGCCTGGGTCAGCCGGCGGTAGGAATTGACGTAGGGCGCGAACATCACCAGCGCGTTAGGCACATGCTTCTGCATGCCGCCGATGAAATGGAAGAAGTCGTCGGTTTCCGAGCCATCCTCGGCCGAGAAAATGTTCTTGCCGGTCTTCTTGTCGATGATCGATTGGTGGATGTGCATGGCGGAGCCGGGTTGCCCCTGGATCGGTTTGGCCATGAAGGTCGCATAGATCTCATGCTTCAGCGCGGCCTCGCGGATGGTGCGCTTGAACATGAACACCTGGTCGGCAAGCTCGATCGGGTCGCCATGGCGCAAGTTGATCTCGAGCTGGCCGGCACCCTCTTCATGGATCAGCGTGTCGATCTCCAGGCCCTGGCTCTCGGAGAAATGGTAGATGTCGTCGATCAGTTCGTCGAACTCGTTGACGCCGGCGATCGAATAGCCGGCGCCGCCGCCGATCGCGCGTCCCGAACGTCCGACCGGCGGGGTCAGCGGATAGTCCGGATCGGGATTCTTGCGCACGAGGTAGAATTCGATCTCCGGGGCCACGACGGGTTTCAGGCCGAGTTTGTCATAGGCGGCCACCACGCGCTTCAACACGTTGCGCGGCGTGAACTCGACCGAACGGCCGTCCTGATGGACGAGATCGCAGATGACCGCTGCCGTCGGATCCTCTTCCCATGGCACCACGGTCAGCGTCGAGAGATCCGGCATCAGCTTGAGGTCACCATCGTCTTCCGGGTAGTGGAAACCGTTGCCGTCCTCCGGGTAGCCGCCGGAGATCGTCGTCATGAACACCGCCGAGGGCAGCGCCAGCGAGGTGTTGGACGTGAATTTCTTCGATGGCATCATCTTGCCACGGGCGACACCGGCCTGATCAGGAGTGATGCATTCGATGTCTTCGATGCCCCGCCACTCAAGCCACTCGCTGACTTCTTTCCAGTTCTTCACGCCGCGTTGGTTTTTCACGTAGGCAGGCGTGCGGGCGCGTCCTCCGCGGCTCGACGGACGGACTTCCTTTTTTGCAGGCGGCATCAATCACCAGGTTTGGTTTCGGATGTCCGAGTATAGCCGTGCCTCACGACCGAAGGGAAGGGGAGCCCGGTCGCCTTTACCGACATGATTGAAAATTGCCCCAGCCAGATTAGGTTCGACTTCCTCAATCTCAATCACAGTGACCGAATGCAGCGCAAACGCAACCTGACCACGATCGGCTTCGATGCCGATGATACGCTTTGGCAGAACGAACAGTTCTTCCGCATGACCGAAAAGCGATTTGTCGCGATGCTCGCGGATCACGGTGATGAAGGCGAAATCTCGGCGCGATTGCTGGATGCCGAGAGGCGCAACCTTGCCGTCTATGGCTTCGGCATCAAGGGATTTACGCTGTCGATGATCGAGACGGCGATCGAGGTCACACGAGGCCGCGTTCCGGCTTCGGTTATCGCTGACATTCTTGCCGCAGGCCGGGAGATGCTCAGCCACCCGATCGAGGCGCTGCCTCATGCGCGAGAAACGGTGGAGAAGCTTGCTGGCGCCTATCGCCTCGTGCTGATCACCAAGGGCGATCTTTTCGATCAGGAGCGAAAACTGGCCCAGTCCGGCCTGGGAGACCTGTTCGATGCAGTGGAGATCGTCAGCGACAAGAGCGCTGCCACCTATGCCCGCATCTTCAGCCGTCATGGCGACGGTCCAGAGAAAAGCATGATGGTTGGAAATTCACTCAAATCCGACGTGGTGCCTGCCATCGAGGCCGGTGGTTGGGGCATACATGTGCCGCATGAACTGACCTGGGTGCTGGAGCATGTCGAGCCGCCTGTGGGCGCATCTCGTTTCCGCCAGATAGCCGATCTCGGGGAACTGCCCGGCCTGATCGAAAGCATCACCGAAATCGGGTGATCCTGCCCCGCTCGAGCCCGGCCGATCTATCCCGCCAAAGGTTTGCGCCCGAGCCCGACCAGTCGATCGATCACCGGTTGCAGCCGTTCGGTCGTGATCGGCTTGGCAACCACGACGTCGACGATGCTCGACAGGCCCAGGCTCTCCGGCGTGCCATTCTTGGTTGAAAGCAGGATTACGGGCGGTCGTGACCAGCCCGAGGTCCGACGCAGCGCGTCGATGCCCGACAGCAACGTATCGCAATCCTTATTGTCCGGGCCGCCATCAAGGACAACAGCGCCTGGAATGAGGGATCGCAAGATTTTTGCCGCGGTCTCGGGCGATTCCGAGATCGGCTTGAGGCCGGATCGCTCCACGATCTTTGAAACCACCACGCGGTTGATGGGGGATTTCCCCACAACCAGCACCTGGGACAGTTCCGTGAATATCTCTTGGTCCGTTTTCGGGGACACCAGATTTAGGTGTCTTGCAGTCTCGTTCTCGCGATTCACTGGGCACATGGGCGGGCGGGCCGTTTCGCTCTATTTCAATGCAGAGTTGAAATTGGAGGGACTAATGGCGTGAGATCGTGGCCTAAGTCAAGTTGAAATGAAGCGTATCAAAAAAGTTGTTGGAGCCAAGAAGATTTGCAGTGCTTCTGTACTGTTGTGTCTGCAAAAATAAAAGTCACCCGCACAGACGCTGGGCAGGTGACTATTGGATCGAAGGGCTTTTCGCTCAGTCGTGGCGCTGCTGCGTGACGATCACGGGGATCAGAAGATCGCCCCAATTGCCGTCGCCGCCATGATGCCTTGCGGAGCGTACAAGTTCCACCGAGACGCCCGCCTCGACGGCCTTCATCACAGACTGGTTGAGCCTGTGCAGGTCGTTCGCCAGCATGCGGATCGTCGCCTGCTGGTCGACGCTCATGGTGGTCGCCTGTTCTTCTGCCCGTTCCTTGACGCGGCTGATCGATGCCATTGGTCTTCTCCCTGTATGTCCATGCCCCTTCGGGCGTTTCCTCTGTCTATGTCCAGTTATTCCGCTGCCGGTTTGAACTGGGCCTGCTCCGTCGATTCATGCATGGCGGTGGTCGAAGACCGGCCGCCGGTGATCGCCATCGACACCGCGTCGAAATAGCCGGTGCCGACTTCGCGCTGGTGCTTGGTGGCAGTGTAACCGTGCGCCTCGGCAGCGAATTCGGCCTCCTGCAGTTCGGAATAGGCGGACATCTGCCGTGCCTTGTAGCCACGGGCGAGTTCGAACATGCCGAAGTTGAGCTGGTGGAAGCCGGCCAGGGTGATGAACTGGAACTTGTAGCCCATCGCCCCCAGCTCCCGCTGGAACTTGGCGATCGTCGCGTCGTCGAGGTTCTTCTTCCAGTTGAACGAGGGTGAGCAATTGTAGGCGAGCAGCTTGCCCGGGTGATGCTTGCGCACGCCCTCGGCGAACTTCCTGGCTTGCGCCAGATCGGGCTTGGAGGTCTCGCACCAGATCAGGTCGGCGTGAGGCGCATAGGCAATGGCGCGCGCGATGCAAGGTTCAATGCCGTTCCTGACCTGGTAGAAGCCTTCGACCGTGCGGCCGGCATCGTAGTCAACGAAGGGCTGGTCGCGCTCATCGATGTCGGAGGTCAGCAGTTTTGCTGCTTCCGCGTCGGTGCGCGCCACCACCAGCGTCGGCGTGCCCATCACGTCTGCCGCAAGCCGTGCGGCGTTGAGGTTGCGGATGTGAGCAGCGGTCGGGATCAGCACCTTGCCGCCGAGATGGCCGCACTTCTTCTCCGATGCCAGCTGGTCCTCGTAGTGGACGCCGGCCGCACCCGCCTCGATGAAGGCTTTCATGATCTCGAAGGCGTTGAGCGGGCCGCCGAAGCCGGCTTCCGCATCGGCGACGATCGGCGCGAACCATGTGTCGACCGACAGGCCCTTACCCTCCGACGTCTCGATCTGGTCGGCGCGCTGCAGCGTGCGGTTGATACGCTTGACCAGTTCAGGCGCGGCATTGGCCGGGTAGAGCGACTGGTCCGGATACATGGCCGAGGCGGTGTTGGCGTCGGCGGCGACCTGCCATCCCGACAGATAGATCGCCTTCAGGCCGGCGCGGACCTGCTGCATCGCCTGATTGCCGGACATGGCGCCGAGCGCGTTGACGAAATCCTCCTCGTGAATGAGTGTCCATAGCCGGTTCGCACCCATCTCGGCGAGACTCTGCCGGATCTGCACCGAACCGCGCAGGCGCTTCACATCTTCCGGCGAATACGGCCGTTCGATGCCGTCGAAGCGGCCTTCCGGTGCCGAGGGGACGAGATTGTAAAAATCAGTCATTGGTCACTCCGAAGATTTGTGCGATCTGTCTTCAGGCTGCGGTCAAATGTGCTGCCTTTGTGTGACTGAGTTTACATTGCAGCGCGAAATAGGCGAAGGAAAACCAGGAATTTCACCGCAAATAAGGGAAAACCTGTGTTGCGTTTGACAGGTCGAAGTTGTAAATTTGTCATTCTTGTAAAAGATACTGTCACAGGCAAAAAAGCGCGGATGTCTGTAAATTCCTGTCAAGGGCGATCCGATGGCTGACCAGAAGATATTTGCCGGTCCACGCATCCGTCGCGTTCGCAACGCCAAGGGGCTGACCCAGACGGCGATGGCCGAGGGGTTGGGCATTTCGCCCTCCTATCTCAACCTGATAGAACGCAACCAGCGGCCGCTGACGGTGCAGCTGATCCTCAAACTGGCGTCCGTCTACAAGGTCGATCCTCACGAATTGCAGGGCGAGGCAAGGGGATCGATCGCGGCTCTGAAAGAAGTGTTCACCGATCCGCTGCTGGTCGGTGAACTGCCCGGTGACCAGGAGCTGATCGAGATTGCCGAGGCGGCGCCGAATGCGTCGGCCGCCGTGATAAAGCTGTTCCGCGCCTATCGCGAGCAGGCGGAGCGCCTTTCCGATCTCAATGAACTTCTGGCCCGCGAGGGCAGGGCGACCGCACTTTCCGGTGCTCGGCTGCCGATCGACGAGGTGCATGAGGTCTTCCAGCGTCGTCCCAATCATTTTGCCGCGCTCGAGGAAGAGGCCGAGGCGTTCACGTCGGTTCTCGATCCCGGCGACGATCTGTTCGGTGCCTTGAAAGCCTGGCTGAAGCGTGAATATGGCATCGTGGTCAAGGTGCTGCCGGTCGCCACCATGCCCAACTGGCGACGGCGTTACGACCGCCATTCACAGCGCCTTTTTCTATCCGAGCGTCTGTCGCCGTTCGATCAACTGCGGGAGGTCGCGATGGAGGCTTGCCTGATTCGCATGACGGTTGCGGTCGCCGGCGAGATCCAGGCGCTCAAGCTGAGCACCGACGAGGCTCGCCGTCTGGCCCGTTTCGAACTCGGTCGCTACGCGGCTCACGCGCTGATGATGCCCTACCAGGCCTTTCATGCCGCCGCCACGCGGGCGCGTTACGATGTCGACGTGCTGCGCTCGCGCTTCGGGGTTTCCTTCGAGCAGGCGGCAAACAGACTGACGATGCTGCAGCGCTCCGGCGCTTCCGCGGTGCCGTTCTTCATGCTCGAGGTCGACAATGCCGGCAACCGCTTTCGCAAGGCCGGCAGCCAGGGGTTCCCGCAAAACCGTTTCGGCGGCGGTTGCCCGAAACTTCCCGTGCATGCCGCTTTCACGCAGCCCGGCCAGATCTTCGTCGAGGCGGTGGAAATGCCGGATGGGGCGGAATTCCTCTGCATTGCCCGTACGCTCGAAGGGCCGCAAGGCTCGTTCTCGGAGCGTCCGCGCCGCACGGCGCTGCTGCTGGGCTGCGACATCGGCTTTCGCGACGAGATCGTCTACGGCGCGGCACTTCCCGGTGCCGCTGGAGCGGCAAAGGCCGGCGCTGTCGTGGCCACCCCTGTCGGGCCAGCCTGCCGGCTTTGCGAACGCATCGGCTGCCTGGCGCGGGCCGAGCCGCCGGTGACGCGGCCGCTGGGCCTTGACGAGATGGTGACGGGCCTGAGCGCGTTCGATTTTCAATAGGTCGCAATGCAATAACGCGATGAGTACGGTGGCCCTTGCCACAACCATCGCACTTTACTGGATCACGCCCGATCGATGACTTTGGATTACGCGAATAGGGCAGGTTCTTGTCGTCCGTTGCGCATCGTTCCATCTCCAGAACCTCGACAGTGGCGCTCATGACCGACGCAGCGTCTTCGCCGATTGCCGTTTTGCCGATCGTCTCACGGCGTGAAGAGCGCGCCGGTTTCCTGCTGGTGTTCCTGTCGGCGCTGATGTGGAGTTTCGGCGGGACCTTCGCGCGCTTCATCCACACCGATGACAGCTGGACCGTGGTGTTCTGGCGCTCGGTCTGGGCCGCCGCCTTTCTTGTCTGCTTCATGGTCTGGCGCGACGGTTGGCGCGGAACCTTGAAGCTGTTTCGCGACATGGGACTGCCGGGCCTTGCCGTGGCAATTTGCTTCGCCACCGCATCGACAGCGTTCGTCGTCGCCTTGGCATACACCACCGTCGCCAACATCCTGCTGATGCAGGCCGGCGTGCCGCTGCTCGCGGCGCTCATTGCCTGGGCGCTGTTTCGCGAAAAGGTGTCTGTTGCGACGTGGGTAGCGATTGCCGTCGTCATTGCCGGTGTCGCCATCATGGTGTCGGAATCCCTTGACGGCGCCGTGTCTCCCATCGGCGACGGGCTGGCGCTGCTCATCGCTGTCATGTTCTCGATCGCCACCGTGATCACGCGGCGCTTTGCTCATGTGCGCATGACGCCGGCCACCTGTCTGGGCACGATCCTGGCCGCCGCCTTCGCGGCGTCGCAGGCGTCGACCTTTGCCGTCTCCGGCCACGACATGGGCTTTCTCTTTGCCTTCGGCGTGGTCAATCTCGGCCTCGGTCTTGCGTTCTTCGCCACCGGTGCCAGGCTGATCCCCGCCGCCATTGCGGCGTTGCTCGGCACCTTCGAGCCGATCCTCGGCCCGCTATGGGTCTGGCTCATTCATTCCGAGGTGCCGTCGGGGCGCACCATCGTCGGCGGCGCGGTCGTGGTCGCGGCACTGCTTGTTCATATCGGATTGGAATTCAAGCGTCAGACGCGACCCGTGCGCCCGGGTGTCACCGGCCTGCCTTCTCCTAATTGATGCGGCCCACGGCTTTGCCATTGACAACGTCGCTATCGGGCGGGCAGGCTGAGGTTACGGCAACAACAAGACAGGCGTATCTTGCCAAGTCTCCCCGCTGGCCCGTTTGAGACCGGTTCACATCGTTGTATTTCTGTCCACGCAGTAGCGAAAGCTTCTGACGGCAACGGAACGCCATCCAACTCACGACATGGCGCCCCCGCCGAACCTGCGTTGGACTGCCACAATACTGGCAGTTCGCGCTTGTCGCCCCCGGGAAAGCTCAATAGTCTGAAGAAAAATGCCGGCAACGCACCTGCTGCGCCAAGCCGGCGAAGGAACACTCACCAAAGGAGAACAGCATGATCCGCAAAGCGCTCTGGCTTTCGGCAACCTCGGTATTCCTGGCGCTTTTCACGCCGGGCAGCCACGCGGAGGATCGCGTGGTCAATGTCTACAACTGGTCGGACTATATCGACCCGACGATCATCGACGACTTCACCAAGAAGACCGGCGTCAAGGTCGTCTACGACACCTTCGATTCCAACGAGATCCTGGAGACCAAACTGCTTGCCGGCGGCAGCGGCTATGACGTCGTCGTGCCTTCGGCCAATTTCCTTGCGCGCCAGATCCAGGCAAAAGTCTTCCAGAAGCTCGACAAGTCGAAGCTGCCGAATATTTCAAACATGTGGGACGTCATCACGGACAGGACCGGCAAATACGATCCCGGCAACGAGTATTCCGTGAACTACATGTGGGGCACGGTTGGCATCGGCTATAACGTCAAGAAGGTGCAGGCGGCGCTCGGCACCGACAAGATCGACAGCTGGGACGTATTCTTCAACCCGGAAAAGCTGGCCAAGGTCAAGGACTGCGGCGTTTATGTGCTGGATTCGCCGGCCGACATCATCCCGGCGGCGCTGAAATATCTCGGTCTCGATCCGAACAGCACGTCGCCCGACGATATCGCCAAGGCCGAAGAAGCCATGCTGAAGATCCGGCCCTATATCCGCAAGTTCCACTCTTCCGAATACATCAACGCGCTCGCCAATGGTGATATCTGTCTGGCGGTCGGCTGGTCGGGTGACGTGTTCCAGGCCCGCAACCGTGCGGTCGACGCAAAGCAGGGCGTGGAGATCGGCTATTCGGTGCCCAAGGAAGGCGCGCAGATGTGGTTCGACCAGATGGCTATCCCTGCCGACGCGCCGCATGTCGCCGAGGCGCTTGAATTCATCAACTACATGATGACGCCGGAAGTGATCGCGAAATCATCGAACGTCGTGCTTTATGCCAATGGCAACAAGGCCTCGCAGCAGTTCGTCGACAAGGCGCTGCTCGACGATCCGTCGGTCTATCCCGACGCGGAGACGGTAAAGAAGCTTTATACCGTTGCGCCGTATGATCCCAAGACCCAGCGCGTCATCACGCGCAGCTGGACCAAGATCGTCACCGGCCAATAATATCCTCGAACAGGTCCCGGCAGCCAGCTGCCGGGACCTGGCATCGTCAGGGCATGGCCCGGAAAATGGGGCCGGGTTTCCGAAAGGAAGCGTGCCCAAACCCAGACAGCTACAAAAGCAGGACAGCTACAGGTCGGTTCAACCGGGTTGAAACGGACTTTGAGGCAAGCGCAGGCAGAAGACGGAGTGGGACATGAAATCGCTTGGCAGCATCCGCAGGGACTTTGCGCCGTGGACCGACCCCAACGCCAAGCCGTACATTCAGTTCGACAAGGTCACCAAGAAGTTCGGTGACTTCACCGCCGTAAACAACCTGTCACTGACCATATTCGAGCGCGAGTTCTTCGCGCTGCTTGGTGCTTCCGGCTGCGGAAAATCGACGCTGCTGCGGATGCTCGCCGGTTTCGAGGAGCCGACCGCGGGTCGCATCCTGCTCGATGGCCAGGATTTGCGCGGCATTCCGCCATACCGGCGGCCGGTCAACATGATGTTCCAGTCCTATGCTCTGTTCCCGCATATGACGGTCGAGAACAACATCGCCTTCGGCCTCAAGCAGGATGGCATGCCGAAGCCCGAAATCGCGGCGCGCGTTGCCGAGATGCTGAAACTGGTCAAGCTCGAACAGTTCGCCAAGCGCAAGCCTCACCAGCTGTCCGGCGGCCAGCGCCAGCGCGTGGCGCTGGCGCGCTCGGTCGCCAAGCGGCCGAAAGTGCTGCTGCTCGACGAGCCGCTTGGCGCCCTGGACAAGAAGCTGCGCGAGGAGACGCAGTTCGAACTGATGGACATGCAGCAGACGCTGGGGCTGACATTCGTCGTCGTCACCCACGACCAGGAAGAGGCCATGACCATGGCCGACCGCATCGCCATCCTCGAAAAGGGCGAGGTGATGCAGGTCGCGACACCGGCGGAAGTGTACGAGGCGCCGAGCTCCCGCTTTGTCGCCGGCTTCGTCGGCAATGTGAATATGTTCGAGGGCAAGATCGCGCCTGGCGAGAGCGGCGCGGCCAGCATCGACGCCGGCAACGGCATCACGATCCGCACGGAGAATGCCGGCAATGCGGCCCCCGGAGCCGCCGTTACCTTCGCCATCAGGCCAGAAAAGATCAAGGTCTCCTCAAAGAGGCCGGCTGAAACCGTCAACGCCATCGAGGGCGAGGTGTATGACATCGCCTATCTCGGCGACATGACCGTCTATCACGTCAAGCTGGACGACGGGCAGGTCGTGCGGGCCAGCACCATGAACGCATCCCGCGTCACCGAGGATCCGCTGAACTGGAGTGACCGGGCCTGGGTCTCCTTCCGGCCGGATGCCGGCGTCGTCCTGACGCGGTAGGGGGCACCCATGTCGAATGTCGCCATCGCCGATACGGCCGCTCCGTCGGGCGCCTCAAACTCGATCCTGACCCGGCTGGGCGCCGGCTTCGTTAGCCGGCTGGTCATTATCATCCCCTATGTCTGGTTGCTCTTCTTCTTCCTCATTCCGTTCATCATCGTCTTCAAGATCTCGCTGTCGCAGACGGCGATCGCCATGCCGCCCTACACTCCCACGCTCGACTTCAGCGATGGCGTATCCGGGTTCTTCTCAAGGTTTGGTGGCTTCAGCTTCGACAACTACGTCTGGCTGACGCAGGACGCCCTCTACTTCAATGCCTATGTGTCCAGCGTGGTCATCGCCGGCATATCGACCATTCTGACGCTGCTGGTCGGCTACCCGATCGCCTACGGCATGGCGCGTGCGCCGGCCTCGATCCGCCCGACCTTGCTGATGCTCGTCATCCTGCCGTTCTGGACATCATTCCTGATCCGCGTCTATGCCTGGATCGGCATCCTCAAGCCGGAAGGGCTTCTCAACCAGCTGCTGCTCGCCACCGGCGTCATCAGCCAGCCGCTGGTCATCCTCAACACCTATACGGCCATCTTCATCGGCATCGTCTATTCCTACCTGCCCTTCATGGTGCTGCCGCTCTATTCGTCGCTGGAGAAGATGGATTATTCGCTGATCGAGGCGGCAAAGGATCTGGGCTGCCCGCCGACATCAGCCTTCTGGAAAATCACCTTCCCGCTGTCGGTGCCTGGCGTCATCGCGGGCTGCCTTCTGGTCTTCATCCCCGCCGTCGGTGAGTTCGTCATTCCCGACCTGCTCGGCGGATCGCAGACGCTGATGATCGGCAAGACGTTGTGGAACGAGTTCTTCGCCAACCGCGACTGGCCCGTTTCATCTGCCGTGGCCGTCATCCTGCTGCTGCTGTTGACCGTGCCGATCATGATCTTCCAGCAGGCGCAGGCGCGCGCGCAGGAGCAGGACAAATGAACACGACCTGGAGCCGCTTCAACATCACCTCGATCGTGCTGGGCTTCGCCTTTCTCTATCTGCCGATCGTGCTGCTCATCGTCTTCTCCTTCAACGAGTCGAAGCTGGTCACCGTCTGGGGCGGCTTCTCGACCAAATGGTACGTGTCGCTGTTCCACAATCAGGGCCTGATGGACGCCACCTGGGTGACGGCGCGCGTTGGCGTCATCTCGGCCACGGTGGCGACCGTGCTTGGCACGCTGGCAGCGCTGACCTTGACGCGTTACACGCGATTCAGGGGCAGGGTGCTGTTTTCCGGAATGGTCTTCGCGCCGCTGGTCATGCCGGAAGTCATCACCGGTCTGTCGCTGCTCTTGCTGTTCGTTGCAGTCGGCCTCGACCGAGGCTTCCTCACCGTCACGCTGGCGCATATCACCTTCACCATGTGCTTCGTGGCTGTCGTCGTGCAATCGCGCCTGGTCAGCTTCGACCGCTCGCTTGAAGAGGCGGCGATGGACCTCGGCGCGCCGCCGGTGAAGACCTTCTTCCAGATCACGCTGCCGGTCATCTTGCCGGCAATCGTGTCCGGCTGGATGCTGGCGTTCACGTTGTCGCTTGATGATCTGGTCATTGCCAGCTTCACCTCCGGGCCCGGTGCCACCACGCTGCCGATGAAGATCTACAGCCAGGTTCGCCTCGGCGTCACGCCGGAGATCAATGCCGCCTGCACCATCCTGATCGCCGTCGTCGCGGTCGGCGTCATCATCGCTTCCCTCGCCAACAAGCGCCGCGAGGTCCAGCGTCAGCGCGACGAGCAGGCCGCGCAGCGCGGGTAACGTGCGCAGACAAAGCACAGGGCCGCCTTGAAAAAAGGCGGCCTATTCGCCGGAAATGCCGCGGCTGATCGGCGAGATGAAGGGCGTGGTCCACGTCCCGCCCACAAAGAAGGAAGATTGGCTGGGCGGCGGAGGATTGTTCGCTTGGCTGTTGGCTGGCTGATTGTTGGCTGGTGGCGCCGGTTTGTCCGGTTGGATCACGCCGCCGGACAGAGCCAGTCCGCGCCCTGCATAGGATGCAATGCCTGAAAGCCAGATCTTGTACTTGGCCGAATTGACTTCTGCCTTGTCGATCCTGGCGACGCCCTTGGAAATGCTGGCCTTCAGCTCGGCGCCGTCGATCGGCAGCGTTCCGTCCGAAACGTCATCGAGCGCGAAGAACCCGCCTTGTTCGGTGTGCTTGAGGAAGGCCGGCAGATTGAGCTTGCTCAGCGCGCCGGGACCGAAGGTCGCCGAAATCGAGCCGTCTGCGTTCTCGAATATGGAGTTCCAGGTTCTGCCAGGTCCCTTGAGGATGAGCGACACGGTGCCGGTGCCGATCGGCACCAGCTGCGTCATCCCGGCAGCCGTGCCGAAAGCGCCGCCATCGATATCGGAGGCCAGCAGCCGTATCTCGACCTGCGTTCCTTCAGGCTTGCGGTCGAAGCGAAGGCTACTCTGGACGTTGCCGCCGAAGGCGGAGGCGTCGGAAATGTCGAAGACTGCCAGGCCGTTCTTGACCTGGGCATTGGCGGCGACATCGGCAAGCTGGATCGCGCCAGCCGTGGCATGTGCCGCTGAAAGCCTGAGATCGAGGTTGATGCGGTCGGCGAAACTTGTGTCGACTTCGCCAGGCCCCGCTCCATCGACCGGCGCCAGCGGCGTGAAGGCGGAGAGGAACGACCACAGGTCCAGCGTATCGAATGCGAGTGTGCCGGAGATCACCGGGCGCGCTTCCCCGAAGGAAAAGTCCAGCGCCCCCATGCCGGGATTGTTGTCCAGGGCAATAGCCGTGTTTTCGAATTTTACGCGCCCGGCCGTCGCCGTGACCTTGCTGGAAACGGAGACCGAGCCGATGGCCGCTCCCGGTGCTATCCCTGCCTGCGTCCAGTCGAGCAAGCGCCTCAGCGAGGGAGCTGAAAACTTCGCCTGGCCGTCGAAATAGGCATTCTCCGACATGCTGGCCGTGCCATCGAAGGAGAAGGTGGCGGGTGCTGCCTTGAAGGACAGCGTCAGGGGCGCGGCACCGCCGGCGAACAGCACCAGTGGCTTCGGCGAAGCGACATCCACGGCGACGCTTTCTCCCCGCCATATGCCTGTGGCCGACAGCGATGCATTGCCGTTCAGCGCCGCCCAGCTCGCCTGGCCCGTCAGGCTGCTCAGGACCTCGACGTCCTTGCCGCCGATGGTAGCCACCATGCGGCCGTCCCTGAACTCGATGGTGCCGAACGGGTCCGACGGCAGCTTGCTCAAATCCGGCTTGGCCGGATCGGCGCTGAGCACCCCGCGCGCCGTGTCCACCGAGCGCGCTATCCGTCCGCCGGAAGGCACGGCTGGCAGGAACAGGCCGCTATCCGCGCGCTGGACCCTGATCGTCGGCCGCACCAGCCTTGCCGTTGAGAACACAACATCGCCGCGCAACGCCGCCATGGCGGAGAGGTCGACTTCGACACGCTCAGCCTCGATCACCGGCGGCGCGTCGGCATCCGTCCATTGCGAAAGCGTTACATCGGTGAGGATAGCGCGGAATGTCGGCCAGACCTCTATGCGAGGCGAGCCTTCGATGGTGACCCTGAAGCCGCTCCAGGCGCTCATTTCCCATGCGATACGGTCGCGCACGATGCGTGTCGATGCGATGAGCGGCAGCGCCGCAACCACCAGCGCGGCGACGATCACGGCAGCGCCGATCGCCCATATTCCGCGCCGGATCAAAGAGGATGGCATCTTGCCCTGTATGCTTTCATTCCGACATAATCGCCTCACGGGTGTAACCGACGGCTGACGCATTTCAAGTCTTTATGGCCCAGCGATGGCATTTGCGCACAGCCGGGGCCAGTCGGCTGAACAAAATCTTGCTCTGCTGCGTTGCAATATGCATAAGCGGGGATGACCGTGGAGGAACGATCATGACCGGCGACGCACCCCTGTGGATTCCATCAAAGGATCAGGTCGAAGCTGCGCCGATTACGGCCTTCATGAGGGCCGCGGCGACGAAAGCCTGCGCCTCCTTCGCCACCTATCCGGAGCTTCACCGCTGGTCGATCGAGGATCGCGAAGGGTTCTGGAGCCTGGTCTGGGATTTCTGCGGCATCGTTGGCGACAAGGGCAGCGAACGCGTGCTCGTCGATGGCGACAGGATGCCCGGCGCCGCCTTCTTTCCCGATGCGACCCTGAATTTCGCCGAGAACCTGTTGAAGAAAACGGGCTCCGGCAATGCGATCGTGTTTCGCGGCGAGGACAAGGTTGAGCGCCGGCTCTCCTGGAACGAACTGCATGCGTTGACCTCGCGCCTGCAGCAGCTCTTCCTGTCGCTCAAGGTGAAGAAGGGCGATCGCATCGCGGCGATGATGCCCAACATGCCCGAGACTGTCGCCGCCATGCTCGCGGCAGCATCGATCGGCGCCGTCTGGTCGTCCTGCTCTCCCGATTTCGGCGAACAGGGCGTGCTCGATCGCTTCGGCCAGATCGAGCCGGTCGTCTTCATCGCGCCGGATGGCTACTGGTACAATGGCAAGGCGATCGAGGTCGCCGACAAGATCGCGGCCGTTGCGGCCAAGCTCGGCACCGTCCGCAAGATACTGGTTGTCGACTATTTGGGCACATCGAGCGATGTCGCCGAAACCATCGACCGGGCATCGGCCCTGGAAGAGGCGCTGTCGCCATTTGCCGCCAAGCCCGTCACCTTCGAGCGCCTGCCGTTCGCGCACCCGCTCTACATCCTGTTTTCGTCGGGAACGACCGGCATCCCCAAATGCATCGTCCATTCGGCCGGCGGAACGCTGATCCAGCATGTCAAGGAACAGCGGCTGCATGCCGGCATCGTCGACGGCGACCGCTTTTTCTACTTCACCACCTGCGGCTGGATGATGTGGAACTGGCTGGTGTCGGGGCTGGCTTCGGGCGCGACGCTGCTGCTCTATGACGGCTCGCCCTTCTATCCCGACGGCAATGTGCTGTTCGACTTCGCCGACGCCGAGAAGATGACCTATTTCGGCACCTCGGCCAAATTCATCGACTCCGTGCGCAAGGCCGGCCTCAAGCCGATCCGCACGCATGATCTGTCCACGGTAAGGACAATCTCCTCGACCGGCTCGCCCCTGTCGCCGGAGGATTTCCGCTTCGTCTATGAAGGCATCAGGAAGGATGTGCATCTGGCCTCGATTTCCGGCGGCACCGACATCGTTTCCTGCTTTGTGCTCGGCGTGCCGACATTGCCGGTGTGGACCGGCGAGATCCAGGGCCCGGGTCTTGGGCTTGCCGTCGACGTCTGGGACGACGACGGCAAGCCAGTCAGGCAGGAGAAAGGTGAACTGGTCTGCACAAAGGCGTTTCCTGCCATGCCGATCGGCTTCTGGAACGATCCCGAGGGCAAGAAATACCAGGCTGCCTATTTCGAACGGTTCGACAATGTCTGGTGCCATGGCGACTTTGCCGAATGGACGGTTCATGGCGGCCTGATCATCCACGGCCGCTCCGACGCCACGCTCAATCCAGGTGGCGTGCGCATCGGCACGGCGGAGATCTACAACCAGGTCGAGCAGATGCCGGAAATCCTCGAGGCGCTGTGCATCGGCCAGGATTTCGACAATGACGTGCGGGTGGTGCTTTTCGTGCGGCTGGCCGCAGGCGTCCAGCTGGACGAGGACCTGCAAAAGCGCATCCGGACGAAAATCCGCAGCGGGGCGAGCCCCCGCCACGTGCCGGCCAAGATCGTTGCCGTCACGGATATTCCCCGTACCAAATCTGGCAAGATCACCGAACTTGCGGTGCGCGACATGGTGCATGGGCGCGCCATCAAGAACAAGGAAGCGCTCGCAAATCCCGAGGCGCTCGACCTTTTCAGGAACCTGCCGGAGCTCGCCAACTAAACGATCCAGCGTGCGGAAAGCCTATCGTCAAACAATCGCAGCGTGAACTCGGCTTTCATGCCGGTGAGCATGGTTAATGAAATATGTCGTCGGAATTTACCTAGATTTCATGAGTGGTACACATTGGTAAATTTTTCGCCATGCCGGTAAGGAGTTGTTAACAGCCGGCGTCGATAGTCGCATGTAACTTGAGGGAGAAATCCCGTTCCTCTGAGCCCCGGAGGATCTGATTCGCTCAAGCCCCGTTGTGACAGCAAATTCCATCACTTAAGGCGCCCGTTGGGCGCCTTTTCTTTGTTCGTGTGGTCGCGCCACCTTACTCGGCAAGCACGCGCGTCGAGGGAAATGCGACCTCAACCAATGTGCCTTCGCCCGGCGTCGAGTTGATGGTGAACCGCGCGCGGTTCGCTTCCACCATGGCCTTGGTCAGCGGCAGGCCGAGACCGGTGCCGTCGCCACGCCCGCGCTTCAGCGCGTTGATCTGCTTGAAGGGTTTTAGCGCCTGCTCGATCTCGGCCTGGCTCATGCCGATGCCAGTGTCGCGCACGCGCATGACCACATCGCCCGACGTTTCATAGGCGGTCGATACGATCACCTGGCCACCGGCCTGCGTGTAGCGGATGGCATTCGACAGGATGTTGAGTGCGATCTGGCGCACGCTACGCAGATCAGCCACCACTTCCGGCAGGCGCGAGGCGAAACTGGACCGGATGATGACCCGCTCGCGATTGGCCTGCGGCTGCATCATCGCCACCGTCTCGGCCAGCGTGTCGTTGAGCGACACAGCCTCGTAGTCCATCTCCTGCTGGCCGGCTTCGATTTTCGAAATGTCGAGCAGGTCGTTGACGAGGTCGAGCACATGGTTTCCCGACCGGTTGATGTCGCGCAGATAGTCGCGGTAGCGATCATTGGCCACCGGGCCGAATTTCTCATCCACCATGAGCTCCGAAAACCCTATGATAGCGTTCAGCGGGGTGCGGATCTCGTGGCTGATGCGGGCGAGAAAATCGGTCTTCTGAGAGGAGGCGCGCTCGGCCACCGCGCGCGCCTGGGTCAGGTCTTCCTCCGCCCGCTTCCATTGCGTGATGTCGCGCACCACGGCGCAGAATCCACTCTCGTTGGGCAGCCTGCCGATGGTCATGAACAGCGGAATGAAGCGACCCTGCGCTTCGCGCCCGATGACCTCGCGGCCGTCATTCAGCACGCTGGCCACGCCGGGCTCGGACAATCCCTCGAGATAGTCGCGCGCCGCGCGCTGGCTTTCGATGGCAAAGAGCGAAGCGAAGGGCTTGCCTGTCACCTCGTCGCTGTCGAAGCCGAACAGCGCTTCAGCCGGCCGGCTGATCGAGCGGATCGCGCCGTCGCGACCGATCAGCACGACGCCATCGGTGGCGGTGTCGATGATGGTGCGCATCTCGGCGATGCGCGATTTGAGCTCGGGGATATCGGGCTGTGTCTGCTCGTCGGCGACAGCATGCGGGGTTGCTGCCGGTGCGTCGTCCTCGCCCGACCGGCGCACGACCAGCATCAGCGCCTTGCCGCCGCGCCAGGGAACGGAGCGCAGGATGGCTTCGATCGGGAATTCCTGTCCGTCACGCGTCTTCAGCTTCAGCGTGCGGTCGGTTCCATCGGAAGCACCGTCATCGGCATAGGGGTCCGCGAACAGGGCGCCGAGCCCGCCGGCATCCGCCAGATCCTCAACCGTGTCATAGCCGGTCAGGTTGAGGAACTCGTCATTCGCATAGTGCAGTTCGTCGCCGGAGTGGATGAGCAGGGGCACCGGTAGCTTGCCGATGATCGACGTATCCGGAGTCTCCTCGCCGGCTGAAAAAGCCGATGGCACGAACCCTTCAACCTTGAGCGGCGGCACGTGCAGCCGTGGCCGGGGACGTGCCGACTCGCCGGCGCTGTCGGCACGGGGTGACGTAGCGGCCGCCTCGTCGGGCCGCACCCAGTCCTCGCTATCCTCGGCATCGCGGAAATCGGCGGATGTCATGCTGTCATCATCATCGACAGCGCCGGTTGTCACCTTGATGGCAGCCGGCTTCTGGTTCTCGGCCGGGCTGGCAATCGTCTGCGGCGCCGGCTCATTGTCCGGTCCGGCGACCGGTGTTTCATCGGCGCTACCAGCGACATCGCCGGGCTTCTCCCCATGGTCGGCGTAGCTGAGCAGCGATCCACTCGGCCTGTCCTGGGACAGGTCGTCCGGCGCCGCGCCATCGAGTCGTGCCAGATCCTTCTCGTCTTCGGCATCGATGCCGGATGGCTCGTTTGATGCCGCGCCGCCGTGCTGGTCCGCCACAGGCATTTCGCGCTTGTGCGCCGAAATGGCCTCTTCCTGGGACATCGCTTCGGGCGCCGGCGGGGTTACCTCGGAAGGAACTTCCGCTTTCGCAGCCGGTTCCGGCTGGTTTCCGACGGCTTGTTTTTCTGCTTCGGGTTGTCCAGTCGGAGCGCTGTCTTTCTTCAGCCGCTCGCCGATCTCGCGAAACGCGCTGCGCTCCAGTGTCGACAGGCCCTTGTCATTGGCGGGCTGGCGATGCTCCGCCAGCCGGATCACCTTGTCGGCAAAGCGCCGTTCCGGCTTCGGCACGATGGTCAGAGCCGGCACTTCGCCTTTGAACGGATCCGCCGCCTTGGGTTCTTCAGACGCTGGTTCGACGATTTCCGTTTCGGCGGTCGCCGGCGCCCCGCCATTGGGAACAAGCGCCATCCCGATCGCCTCCGGGTCAACGACCGCATCGCCGGTTCGGGCGACGCCGAAGCCACGAAAGCCCTCGAAGACGCGGCTGCGGCTGTAGACGGGCAGCGCTGCCAGATCGACCGGTATCTTCAGGTCGGTACCGGCAACCGGCCAAAATACGGAGCGGCCAGACCAGGTGTCACGTCGTTCCAGCAGGCCGGCTATTTCGCCGGAGGTATCGAGGCCGAATGTCGTCGCAACGTCCTTGAAGCGCCGTCCGATCACATCGGCCGCGGTCTTGCCGACGATCTGGGAGAACTCTGGCGACAGGGTGCTGAACTTGCCTTCGGCGTCGGTGCGCCAGACAAAGCGCAATGGCGGCGCCGAGCGGTCGATCTCCCGGGCGGCGGGACGAGCGAGTGGGCTCGCGGCCTTGGTGCTGCTCTGTCCCGAGTTCTCCGCGGCGGCATTAGGACCGACCGGGGATACCAAGGGTTCGGAAACGGCGGGCGCATCTGACTGGCGTGGCCGCTGCGCATCGTCTCCGCCGGCATTGAAGTACCAATGGTCGTGCTGCGCTGGCGCTTCGGTGGCATCGCTGCTGACGGCATCCCCGTGCTGCTCGGTCGAATCGCTATGGCCATGCTCCATCGACGCCGGGGTGTGCTTGGCGGTGTCAGGCGCGGGTTCGCTGGCGGTCGCATCCGCGACGGGGTGCGATGCCGACGCGTTGTCCTGGCGAGACACCGCGTGGGCAGCACCACCGCCTGCGACGGTTGCCGCACTGGTGCCGGTTTCCACCCCGCCGGCGGTTTCGTCGAGGGGGGCCTCTTCCTCAAGCTGGTCCTCGTCGATCACCACCAGCAGATGCCTGACATCCGTCAGTTTGGCGAGGCCTGCCGGGTAGGAGGCAGAGCCGCCTGGAACCAGGCGCTTGACGATCCTGTCGTTATCGCTCGCCACGTCCGCCACGAGCGCGGCCAGCGTTTCCGGCAGGATGCCCAGCGCCGCGAAGCCGTCAGACGCGGCCTCGATATTGCCCTTGGCGTCGACAAAGGCGATGAAATGGCCATGTTCGGTGAAGCCGCTGATGGCCCGGGCCGCGATCTCGGCGGGACTGCGCGAGCCGGTCAGAGCCGCGGGAACCGTCAGCATGACGGCGTCTTCGCCGTCAGGCATCGTCACCGTGCTGGCGAGGAAGCTGGCGGCACGGCTTGTCATGCCTGTCGCCAGCCGGACCGTGATGGAGCGGTCGCTGCCAATATTGGGGAAGCCGCTTGTCGCCATGATCTGGCGCCTGGCAATCAGCGGCAGGCGCGTCGATGCGCCGATGATGGCCTCGATGTCCGCATAGCCGAATACCGCTGCCCCCGGCCCATTGGCCCAGATCACCTGCTCCAGATCCGTCGAGAGGATGGCGATGGCATCGCCGGCGGCGAAGCGCTGGCGCACCGCGTCGAGCACGGCGACGTCGAGGAAGGAATAGTTTTCGGGCGACATGCGCTTGGCGAACCCTCACGGAGCGGGCAATTTGCAGTTAACGCTTTGTTAATAAAAGCCGGCGGCGCGAAGGTCCACAAGCCATAACGTGCAAAGGCCGGAATTTGGCCGCGTGGTTAACGGCCCGAAAGAAAATTATGGTGCACTGCAACATAGATATTGCAATGCACAAAAAATGCCTTTATATTGCCATCATAAATGAACGAGACGGCTTTCCGTCAAAGCCGCTGCTGCTGAAAAGGATGGAAAATGACCAAGACCAAGTCCGCCGACACGATCGAAAATGTTGAATTCCCGAGCTTCGACGCTTCCAAGGCTACCGACCAGATCCGCGCTTTCGCCGAAAAGGGCGTTGAGCAGTCGAAGGAAGCCTATGCCAAGCTGAAGACCGGCGCCGAGGAGACCCAGAAGGCCCTGGAGACGTCCTACGAATCCGCCAAGACCGTTTCCAGCGACCTGTCGCTGAAGACCATTGCCGCGCTGCGCGCCAATGCGGAAGCCGGCTTCTCGCATCTCGAAGCGCTGATCGCCGCCAAGTCGCTGTCGGAAGTGGTCGAGTTGCAGACCGCGTTCCTGCGCAAGCGCGTTGAAATGACCGTCGAGCAGGCCAAGGACTTCCAGGTTGTCGCCTCCAAGGCGGCCGAGGACGTGTCCAAGCCGATCAAGACCGCCTTCGAGAAGGCGATGAAGGAAATCAAGGTCGCCTGATATTGAGGCGTGATCCGAAGATGTAACGAAAAGTCGCATTCTTCGAACAGGGTCACGTGGAATATTCTTGACCATGCGAATACCCGGCGGGCGGAACCTCCTCCCTCTGCTCCCCGGGGTGACCAGCCAGCACCTCCTCCCGCTGGCTTGTAACAGGAAAAGGCCGGCATCTCCTCCCGCCGGCCTTTTTCTTTGCCCGGCGAATGTCGCGCGGATGTGGGGAAGTGACCTTTGCTTTCCAAAAGCCTTGAATTAAAATCCAGAAGCCCGTAAGGACGCATCGCCGAACGACAGAGCGCATCACCCGGAATGAACTTCCGACCGTGGTTCTCTCAGGCAACGGGCCGTTGTAGCTCAGATGGTTAGAGCGCCGGATTGTGGATCCGGAGGTCGCTGGTTCGATCCCAGCCAACGGTACCATTATTTTCCTCAATGAAATCAAGACACTGACCGATAGGGCAGGGCCGCGAGATCGCTCTTTCATGTCGCGTCATGTTGCAAGCGGCTACCGTTGATTTCCAAAGGTTTCCTGCGACTATCGGCAGGTCCACGCGACATGAGTCGCGACATGGGAGGATTGATTGTCGGTCGTCGACGGAAGCTTTTCAGACGGTTTCGAACTCGGCTACCGCCTCATCAAGGGCCTCAGCACTGGCCTGCCTGGAACTCCAGGACAGCCCGGCACGCCGGGCCAAACGACGCCATTCCTTCAAGGGATCGAGGCAGGGATCAAGGCTGCCGGCGGGATGCTTATCAAGAAACGGTAAGGCTGCCGCTTTTCGATGGCGGGCCGATCGCACGGTACGCGCCGAGGGACGGTCACTAAGCCTCGCCATCACAAGGCCTTCGGCCGCCGCCGTTCTACCACTCACTGGAGATTCATGAATGGGCGAATCTACTATCAAGTTCGGTGACGACACCGCGTGCCGGAAATGTGCCGCTGTTGTGCCCTTGACCCGGGAACACGAATCCTGTGCCGCGTGTGGCAATGAGCTGTATCGATTGACGGCGCCCCAATTCTACTCCGAAGTCGAGCGCGGGCGAATTGTCGACGTTCGCCATGGCGGCTTGGTGATCGGGCGATCCGGACGAGAGGACGACATTCCGATGTTTCAGTCGGAAGGGAATGGCGTCTATTCCCTTGTCGGATTTATGCATGGCGGCGAATACATCCTCTCCGGCGCGGCCACAAAACTTTATTTCGACCGACTGGAGCAAATCAACTCCGAAAAGGGGCCGAATGGATACGGCGAATTTCAATTCGAAATGTCTAAGAGCACGACCGTTATCAATGTCGATGTGGTTGCCGATATTCTAGGTCTCTGGGTCGATATTGACGGGCAATTCATCATCAATAGCTTTGCTACCACGAAGCACTTTGCAGAAATCGAAGAGATCAATCGAAAAGCCGCGGTGGTCTAACGTTTCACGGCACAGCGGGCAGCCTGGCCGCCGAAGCAGCCGGGCCAGCTTTCATGCCCGTCGGCGTACACTGGCCGGCCGATCGCCGTCAGACGGCGAGAGATTCGAGGAACCGACGCGCCCGCTCGGCGTCCACAGCGCCAACTATGGTCCCTCGATCGACGATCGAGGCGAGGTAGAGCGCTTTGGTGGCGATCTCGGGAACATTCGCCGGCCGATGCAGCAAGAGCGCCTCGAGCGCATCGTTTTCGGCTTCCTCTGCCCGCCCAACGGCCGCCTTGGCTCCCGGGATGCCTGTGGCCTCGTAAGCCGCCCTGTCTTCGGCGACAACACGATCAAGGTTGGCGAGCGCAGTCTCTTCGGATCGTCGGAGCATCTCCATTGCTGCCTCGATGTAGCCGGGACGATCGCCCGGGTTGGCGATGAACCCGTCGAGCAGGTCGCGGTGAAGCCGCGAAATGTCGGCGCGAACGTCGACCTCACCGAGGAGCCGCAGGTCGACATGTCCCTTCGGATTTCCGCACCGACGCGTGCCCGCCGGCAGCGCCTGCCAGGTGTCGACATCGATCGCTACCGGCACCAGCAATGCTGTCCGTTCATAAGCCTGGTCGAGTTGGCGAAAGGTTTCATATGCCGCGTCCGCGGCTGCCAGGGCGGCGCGGTGGCCGTCGATCAGCTGCTGCAGGCCCGATGGCGTGTCCGGAGCGGCGATTGCGTGTCCGAGGCCCGCGCTGGCCGGTAGCGCGGCCATCGCAGCGAGTATGGTACGTCTGGAAATCGTGGTCATGAATGTTTTCGTCCTGGTTTGGACCGGCTTGCTACGGCCGGCGGCCTCCCTGCGAGAGGCCAACATCGGTGGCGGACCGATAGCCGGGGGTTAGCAACCTGCCAGGACGACAGGCCGAACGCTTTTAAGGGTCTCCCCTCTGGACAGCACGTCCGCCCCCGGCCATATTCAGCCGATCGGCGCCGCGCCGCCAAGCGCGTCCGTTGAGTCGGCTACGCCGACTCGCTTCAACCGCTGCCCAACGCTGCCAGGCGTTTGGGCAATTCCTGCCAGGGAATGTGCGGTCTAGTCCTAGTCCGGGTTGCTAAGCCCAACGGACACGATGCCTTTCCGCCCGATTCTCGTCAAGCGATCCCCGCAAGGGGACAGCTTGCGCGTACCTTGCTGGCAAGCGATGCTGACCCATGACAAGACGTGCGATCACCAAAGCTCTAATCGGCCACGCGGCTGCAATCGCCCGCGAACATGGTGTCACCGTAAGGCTCGATCCCGACGGATCGATAACGATCTCGCCGCAGTCTGCCAAAGACCTCGAGGAAGACGAGCTAGATCGGGAACTCGCAGAGTTCCGGAGAAAGCACGGCTACAAGTGACTGAGCAGCGCCCGAAGAATTCGATCCTACCGCTGTCATTGCCACCCCGCGGTCTTAGTCGCCTGGCAGCAGCGGAATACGTAGGAGTCGGTCCCACGCTGTTCGACGAGATGGTCAAGGACGGCAGAATGCCTCGCCCCAAAAGAGTGAATTCACGCACGATATGGGATCTCCGCCAGATCGACCGTGCATTTGACGCCCTGCCCAGCGAAAACCCGCCTGACGATGACGATTGGGAGGTTGAAACTTAGGTGGCCGATCAATTCCGAAGCCAACTCGACAACTTGCCGCTCTTCGCCAGCGACCTGGAGATCGCCGAGGCGATCGTCGGCAAGAAGTTCGCGGAGGAATGGGCCAAGACCCGGCTGCCCACGTTGGCGACGAAGCCGGGTTTCCCGCCGATCGACGAGTTTCACAACGGGCGTCCAGTGCCTTTGGTGAAGCGCTTCTACGAGGGCTATCTGGGTCTCGGCTATCCTGGCGCGCCGCCAGGTGCTGCGAATCATGCCGCCTGGAAATCGGCGTCCCGACGCAAGAAGGCCACCTAGCGGTCGGCATCGTCAACGCCGATTGAACAGATCCCGGTGTTTTGCTAGGGTTGGCTCGTTACCGGCACGATCCGGACTTGGAAGGTGAGCGTAGCGCTCATGAGGTCCTCCTAGTCCTACTGAAGTGGGGATTCACTTCAGTCAGGCCGCTCGGGTCCAACCGGGCGGCCTTTTCTCATACTAGCGCCTGAACGCCAGCCGCCTTGATCCGCCGGCGCTTCGCGTTTTCTCGTCCCTTGCGGGCGATCTCCCGGCGTTTCTCTTCTGCAGCGGTCTCCTCGGCGGACGGCTCCGGAATGATCTTTTCTGGGCTGGCGAGTTGCCAAAGCAGAGCTGTTGCCATCGCCTCGGTCGTCGAGCAGAGCTTGGGTTTCAAGAACTGGCACCACGTTCTCAGCCGCCCCAGATCTATGTTGTCCAAAAGCCCCGCGTGCACCTCGACCAGGCCGGATTGCACGACATGCGAAACCGCGCTGATCGTTTCCATCTGGAGAGCGGCGGCGTTGCCGGGTCCAGTACTATCCGCAATCAAACGCAGCACGAGTCGGAGGTGATCCTCGCCGTGGCGCTGCCCGATCTTTTTCAGCGTTTTGGGGCAGAAGCAGACCTTGCCGCGGCCAGCCATGGCGCCATGAAGCGCCGGCTTCAGGATCTTGACGCCGCATTGTCCGGCAACCTTGAAGACGTCACAGGGAAAGGGAGATGCTCGAGCTGGCGTCGTCATGCAAAACTCATGTCGGTCGTCGGTGGCATCGCAGAGCCGTCAAAGGTCGAGGAGTTGTTCGACCATGAGGAATTCTTGGCCATGTACTGTCCGACCGTCTTGGCCAGCGTGCGGCCGTCGACGTTGAGCGCGGTGTGGACGACAACGGGCTGGGCGGAACCGCCAGACGGCGGGACATAGCTCATCGGCTTGATGGTGCCGTAGATGGCATCATGCAATTCCTTCCCTGTCGGGAGGTGCCAGAAACTTTTTCCTCCGCCCCCCGGCTTGGGGCCGACCAGGCCGCCGACCGTGGCACCTGGAGACGTGGAGCCGCTGCCTATTCCTCCGAGCGCCCCGGCGAGGGCACCGATTTTGGTTACGAAATTATAGATGGCGTTGTAGATGCCCTGGAGCACGTCGGTGATCTTCTGCCATGCCACTCCGGCCAGCATGTTTGCCGCGCTGGTAATTGTTATCCACTGGTCCCAAAGCCACTTCCAATTGAAGGCCACCAGAACACCTGCTGCCGCGACAATGCCGGTGATTGCGGCCGCGAACGGCGCTGCGGCGACGATCAGGGAACCAATCGCGACGACGCCGGCACCGGTGAGGCCAACAACAATCGCGGTGAGAGCCTCGCCAATTCCCTTCGCCACGGTGGGATTGGCAAGGGCACTTGCTGCGACTGCGTTGATTGCATTCGATATAGTCTGAAGTCCCTGTATTGCCGGCGCCACCATAGGCGATCCCAGTGCCTGCAGGAGGTTCTGGAAGGCGTCTGAGAAGTTCTTGGTGTTGGCTGCAAGATCGCCTCCGGCGACATTGCCGTAAGCCTGCGAGCCAAGGGCGTTGTCGTAGAGTTTCGCGTCGCGTTCGATCTGGGACTGGTTCTGGATGAACAGGCCAGCCATGCGCCGGGCCGTCTCCGTGCCGAACACGCGATAGAGCTCCTGCTGGATGTCAGCGGGGCTGGTTATGCCATGCTGGGACAGAGCCGGCAGCATCACCGAACTCATCCACGACGCGATGCCCTTTTGGGGATCCTTGAGGATGTCCTCGCCGACGAGGCCGCCCTTGTCGACGAAAACGCCGGTTCCAGACTTGTGCCACATGCCGGGGACGAGGAGACCCATTGCCTCCATTTCCTCGGCTGTCGGCTTCGTCATCTTGCCGCCGAGGAGCTGACGCCCGACTGCGGTCAGGGCGGTGCCGGCGCGCGCCCCGCCCATGTCCATCATGGCGGTGATGATGCCCTTGTAGAAGGTGTCGGCGTCAGTGACCATGCGGGTCATCGGGCCGGCCTGCTGCATCATCTGAAGCAGGCTTTGCGCGTTGACCAGGCCGCCCGACGCAATGATGGCCTTGGTGGCTGCCTCGGCTTCCCTGGCCAGCCGGTCGGGATCAAGCTGTCCGGTCTTGGGGTTGATGCCGCCGCCGCGAAGTTCGATCGCCTTTGCCAGGATCTGCATCGAATTGTCGGCCGGCGTCCCCGTCAGGCTTTCGAGGACTTTCGCGGCCTGCATGATGGCCGGATATTTGGCTTGTGCTTCCTCCAGGTTGGGCATCACACCCATGAGTTCGCGCATGCCCTTGATGTTCTCGGAGATCGTCGTGCCGACAACTTGCTGGGTGGCAAGCTGGGCCTTGTTCGTGGTGTCGACGACATCGGCCCACGAGACGCCCATGTTCTTCAGCAGCGTCTGCTGCTTGACCAATTCGCCTCCGGCGTTGACTGCCTTGGCAAGCCCGTCCGCAATGCCAGCCGCTCCGATCAGCGCGGCAGCACCGCCGACGGCCAGTCCCCACCGGGTGATGCCGCCCTCGACGTCCTTTACCTTGGTGTTGATGCCGGTCAACCATTTTGCAACGGTCTCCAAACCTTGAACGATCGTGCCGACGAGCGCAATTTCCACCCCAATTTTATAGACATCCGTCATGAGTGTGCACCTTCAGGCATATCGAATTTGATGACGTCGGGGACGCCGCAAGTCGATGCCGCTGCCCGGATCGCCTGCCTAGCATCGTCGACTGGGCACCTGAACCAGCCATTTTCGGTCGCTTTGCTTTCCAAGGCGAACCGGGCAAGGTCGCAGACACGTTTCTCCAGACCAGCCGTATCCGTTGCCCAGATGTACGCCGGCTTCGCGCTTGGTAGCGCGGCGGCCACATAGGCGAGCGCGTCGCTTATCTCAGTGGCATGGCCGACTCCGACAAGACCTTCGGCCTCGACGACATAGACGAAGCCAGCGTAGGGGGCGGGCTTGGCGCGCGGCGTGACAACTGCGGAACCGCGCAACATCTTCCGGATGCGGCCGAGCGCGCTCATGAGTTCACCGGCCACGTCGTCACGCCGGATGGCGGTGACTGCACACCGGCCGGCGTCGTGATCGTTCCAGCCTTGATCGCGGAAATCACCTTCGACAGCGACGTGAAGGTGCTTTGGATGAACTGATTCACGGCGTTGAAGATCGTGGTGATCTGCGCTGCCGTAAGGTTCTGCGAGGTGCCATCCGACTGCACCCAGGTAAACGTCGCGTTGGCGTTTGTTTGGCCCATCGAATAGGCGCCGAGCAGAAGCGTCAGGGACGCCAGGTCGGTTGCCGCCTTCACATTGACCGGTGCCGAACTTGTGCCGACATTGACGGTGATGCCGCCAGCGGCGATCTGCTGCTGGGTGTCGCTGGCGCTCGCGATCAGTTGGGGGGCGATCGAGGGCGCCCCCGGTTTGTTCCCAGCCTCCAACCACGCGACGACGTCCGCATCAGTTGGCGGGACCAGGGTGCCGTCGCTGCGTTTGAAATAGAACGCATCGGCGAGACTGCCATCGGACAGAAGGCATGAAGAGTATGTATAGGTCATAGATATCTCACCTTATTGGCTGGTCTCGTAGGTGCCCTCGAGCGTCAGTACCGCACCGTTGGCGCCCGGATAGGTGGCGTCGTAAAAACGGACAACCGCCTGTGTCGCGGCGGCATTGATCGGCCCGATGAGACCCTTGCCGGTCAGCCCATCCGATCCGCTGATGAACCCCGCCACCGCTGCTCCAAACGGCAAGCTTATAGCGGCCCATCCAGCAGCCGTACCATTCGTCGTGATGGTCACCTGCACTTGCACTGTCACACTGCGCCCGTTGCGCTGGTAACGCCCTGTTGCGCTTGCCGCCGTAAATGACCCGCTGCCCGGGGTTAAAGTAGGCGTATAGGTGGTCCAAGCATTGCCGAGATAGCCTAGGACCTGACCTCCGCCCGTCGCACTGCCGCCAGACCCTGGAATGACAGACACAGCCTGACCGGCGGTGTCGAGGACGCCATTGTTGAAGACGTTGAATTGCGCGCCTGTCACGGCGCCACCGCTAGCGAACGTCGTGGCGATGATTGAGGCCCATCCGCCCGCAATATTATAGAACTGGGTGAAGTTGATCGGGCCGATCGTGAAGGTCTGCGTAGTCGCGCCAGAATATATTGTTCCGCCGTCGACGCCATTGAGGCTGGTACTGATGATGGTACCCAGCGTACCGCCGCCGTTAATGGTCACCGGACCGCTGCGCCCCGTGAGACCTCCGGTATCGCTGCATATTGCCGAAAGCGTACTGGAAGTGCCGGTATATTTGAGGATGACGTTGCCGTAGGCCAAAGCGCCGCCGGGGCCGGCGATCAGATGCGAACCAATGCCCGTGGGGCTGGTGGATGACAGATCGCATGTCACGCCGGAAATTAGCAGAGTGGGAATCTGCGAATAGAAGCAGCACTGACGGTTAGGAGAAACCGTAATTGGCGTGATGATATAGAGTGCCTGGTTGCTGATGTCGCCCTGGACAAGGATCTGGCCGCTGAGACCGAAATTGGCGGCTTGCAGCCCTGCATATGTGCCCGGCAGGCCGATCTGGATCGTGATCTGAAAACCGCTCGAGGCGTAGTATTTCGCGACGTAGTTGTAAGCGCCCTGCAGCGTCAGGAATGCACCGGCCGCCGTGTTGGTGAGGCCGTTGTTGCTGTCGTTGCCATCGGAACGGACATAGACCGTCAATGCGGCGGTGATATTTCGACGGAACTCGGTGTAGCCGATGCCCTGAAGACGCAGGTGCGTGCCGTCCGACATGAATCCGATGAGCTCGTTGGCGATGATGTCGCCGGGAGCCATCGCGGAGTTGTCACGGCGCACAGCAGAAACCGCCAACTGACCATTGACAGCAAGCGTCACCGCCGTCGTGTTGGTGAAGGCGGCGATGCCCCAGATGGTCGTGCCAGCCGGCAGCGACGTCAGGACTGGGCTAAGTGTCGCGGTGAGTGCATTGGCGGTACCGCCGAAGTTGCCAGCCCAGATCCACCTGCCGGACTGCACGCCCGCCGGTACGTTCGGGAGAGTGACGCCGATGTAGGGTGCCGAGGACAGCTGCGTGATGTTGCCGCTGGTGATTGTGGTCTGGCCGTTGGCGACGGTGATCGTGAACAGCCCGGTCCAGCCCGCATCCGCGGCCGGCGCGATCTGCGTTCCAGTCGCCGCAGCGACGCCGGCCTTGACCTGGACGGCGACGGCACCCTTGCGAACCGTGTTCTGAACCGTGCCGGAGTTCCCGGGCCCGGCGAACGGCGCCGACGGGTTCGCCGAGTTGAAGTAAGGCAGCACCGTCGAACCACTGTCGAGATCCTGGTACTGGACCTCGACAAGATAGACCTGGCTGTAGCCGACAGTGCCGGGAGGCGTGATCGTCAGCGCGGCGGCATCGAGGAGCACACCCTGCTTGACGATCGAATGAGCGGTGTCGGCGGGCAGGGATGACCACGACGTCGCCTCGAGGTTGGCCAGCGAATAGATTTCGCCGGGCGTCACGAGAACGCTGAGGGAGGCTGGTGTCGTCGGCGTGCAGGTGAATGCATTGACGACGGTCGAAGTCCCCAGCACGCCCGCGCAGAACTTCGCCAACGCCACCATCATGTTCTGGTTGGTGTGGAGAAGGTCGGTCTCGAGCGGGACCTGCCCGAAGAAATTGGTCAATCTGTCCACTAGGGGCGCTCCTTGGGGGTTCTCTGGTCGTCGGCGCCAGCCTTCTCTTCGAGGCTGCTGTATTTGAGCGCCGAAGGCATGCCATAGCCGCCGTCTGGCGAGCCGTATCCGGCAACGGCGCCGGGCGCCGGCTTCATGATGGGTTCTTCGGGCTGGCGGGGCTCTGTCATTGGACCCACACGGCGTGCGGGCCAGCCGTTTTCGGCGGCAACGGCTGGTCTTCGAGTTCCTTCAGCCGCTTGGCCAGGTCATCGGTCTCTTTGGCTAACTGCTCGACCTTCCTCAGCATGTTATCGGCTTTGGCGAGGTCAGCCTTTATTAGCGCATCGGATTCGGCAGCGAAGGCCGCGCGCTTGGCGAGAGCCTCACTCCTCTGCGCCTTAGCGATCGCCATGTCACGCAGCGCAGCGCTTGCCCAGGCCTTGGCGAAGGTGTGGCGTTCGTCGGCCGTGAACCGGCGAGGCAACACATCGAGGATCGGTTCTGGCTTCGGCAGCGGCGCGGGACGCTGCAGGAATGCTGGCGCTGGGCTGCGCTTGTTGAATGAAGGCAGATCCAATTTCATTGGTCGCCCCGCTTCAAAGCCTCAAGCTCGCGCACCAAATCCGCAGAGCAGTCTGGCGGCATCGTATTGAGGATGGTGCCCGTGGCAGGCACACGCTCGAGGCGGCGGAAAAACTCCACGGTGCCTTGCCCTTCCGCCTTATTCTTGATGCGGTGTGCTTCGTTGACGATGACGCCGCGCAGGCTGTCGATAGAGCCCACCAACGGCACCAACTTCTCGACGAGCGCCCTGAGTTCCGCGACCTGCGCATCGAGACGTTCGAACAGGATCTCGGTCGCCGCAGTGGCGATCGGAATGTTGAGCGCGTTGATTTGCCGGGCGAGCTCATTGTACCTGGCGTTCAGTACGCTGACTGCTGCCTCACCGGCTGCAGCCTGAGCGTCGGCCGCTGCCAAGCGCTTCGCCATCTCGGCGCGCGCTTCCATGTCGACTGCAGGAGGCGGCCCTTCCGCGCCAGCATCGGCCCACCGTGCCGCAGCGGCCTGCTCTTTGGCCGTCAGCGACGCCAATTCAGTGCGCACCTGGTCAATCTCCTTTGGAGCGGTCCCGATCTTGGTGATCTTGCCCTGAAGGTCGGCCATGCCGGCGACGAACTCACGCCGCTGCTTGTGAAGTTCGGCAAGTTTCGCTTCGGCTAGCGAAACCACGGTCGCGGAAGGCTTCAGCTTGACGACAGACATTCGATTTCCTCCCGTTTAGACTGCGGCGCCGGTGACGGGATTTCGCCAAGTCGCCCCGTCGAAGACGATCAGCGCACCGAGCGTGGTGTCGACGAAGGTGTCGCGGGCTTTCGCAACCGATGTCGGGCGCGCCGATGTCGGGCCGACGCCCAGTGTCGATGTGGGCGTCCAGCCATTTGAGGCGAGCGCGGTTTCATCGAACGGCGCGCCTGTGTCGTCGTGCACATCGATGGTCGAGCCCGCCGCGCACGAATATTGTCGGCCCTGAAACGTGTAGGGGTTGGCTGCGCCGTTGGCGGGAGGCATTAAACGATAGGTAGCCATGCGTTTTTCCTTTCAAACGGCTTTGCCTGTGACGGGATCGCGCCAGCCGCGGCCGTCGAACAGAATTACAAGCTTGAGGTCGTCGTCGATGTACGTGCCGCCCAGCGGCACGCCGGCGGGACGTCCTGAGGTCGAACCGCAACCATGTGTCGACGCCGGAATCCAGTTGCCAGGCCCGACGCTTGAATACGGGTCCCACTCAGTCCGACCTTGGTCGTGCGGAATGTTGATCACGCCGTCGCCGTCGTGATCATGCCACTCTTCAAACCGGCCGCCGGGCAATGTGAGGATATGGCTGTCGCCGCCGGCAGGCGGGGAGAGGAAGCGCTGAGCCATCTCAGTGGACTCCTTGTGCTTGCTGCCACGCGGCGGCGGCCTCGGGATCGTTCTGACGCCAGTCGCGGAGCCATTCCGGTTCCGCCGGCGGCGGGTTCTCGGCTTCGGCGTTAAATTTCGCGATATCCTGCGGGCGCGGTGCGACTAGGCCGGCGCGCCAGGTTTCCTCGGCCTGCTGCCGGGTGAGCTCGAAGATGCCCCAATCCGACATCGGTTCCGCGGCAACCATCTCCGTCAGCGCCCATACAGCGGCGTCCATGCGGTCTGGCGAATAGCCGGCGCGTGCCCGGTCGAAATCGCTGGCAAAGGACGCCATCTGGTCTTCAAGCGTAACGAATGCACCAACGTGGTGAACGCGCCCCTTCTCGTAGAGGGACGCAACGGGCTCGGCTCGCATCACCTTGCCACGGGTTGCGGTGACGGCCTTGTAGGGCACATTCGGTGCAATCGTCCGGATGGTCTGCTCGACCATGAGGCCGCCATTATTCACCTCTGCGATGATCCGATCGGCTTGCCAGCGGCGATAGAGATCCACCGCCCGGGCGGCCCACTCGTGAGGGGCGAAGCGGCCGCTGGCATCCTCGAGAATGTAGGCTTGTTCGTCGACTCCCCGACCGGCGAAGCCGGCAACGACGATGCCGGTCTCATCGGACCCTTCCTTGTTCGAAACCGCCGGATCGATGGCGACAACGATGCGATCGAGTTGAGGCGCCCTCTCAAGGCGGTCTCGATCGAACCAGGCCCGCTGCCACAATGCCCCCGGAATGTCTTCCAAAAGCTCACCGTCGAGCTCCTGGCGGCCGAGGCGCGTGCCACCGTAGCGGTCTTGGATAGCCTTGATGAAGCTGGGGGCGAGGTTCGCCCGATTGTCATTGGTCTTGCCGCGAGTGACGACGACATCTCTGCCGGCGCGTGACATCAGATCCTTGAGAAGCTTGGTCGGCTTCGGGGTCGTGGTCACAACGGCACGGGGGCGTGCACCAAGTCGAAGGCCGAATTGGAGTTGATCCCAGCAAGCCTGCGCATAGCGCCAGGCGCCCAGCTCGTCGCACCATGCCGCCTCGTGTTGAGGGCCACGAAGGCGCTCCGGCTCGTCGGCGCTGTAAGCAGTCGCAATCGCACCGTTGGGCCAAGTCAGCTTGCGAAGCGCGGGTGAATAGTCGGGCCGGTTCCAATTTGGAGCCGTAGCCAGTATGCCGCTCTCGCCCTCGATCATGACGTCGCGGACGTCGGCCGCCGTTGGTCCGACAAGAGCCAGCCGGGTCACGCCGGCGTTGATCTGTTCGTGGGTCCACTCAGCGCCTGTCCTGGTCTTCCCAAAGCCACGACCGGCGATCACCAGCCATACAGCCCAATCACCGTGCGGTGCGACCTGTTCGGGTCGAGCCTTCATGCGCCAGCTTGTCGCGAGCGACTCGGCAAGCGCGCTGGCTAGGCTAGGCTGCGGCATGGTGGTAATCCCTCCCGTTCGCCAGGGCTAGCGTAGGAGCGTCTTCGACGGCTGCGGCCTCCAGTTCCTGCAAGGCGCCAACAACGGCCGCCATGGCCTCCGGATAAGGCGCCAAAGCCCGAATAAGCGATTGCTGCACCGAAGCGAATGCCGGGCTGGCCATGAAGTTGACCTGGTTGTTGATGACGGTACGCGGGCCGAAGCCCTTCAGTTCGCCGGTCAACCTTCCGATCTCTCGAAGGCAATCGATCGCCTTCCCGGACACTGCGGCCAAGCCGTGGCGATCGTTGACTGTGGCGGCCAATCTGACTTGTTGAAGCAGGCTGGAGCGGATCAGTCCCAAATAGTCGAGCAGCGAGACGCCTTCCTCGGCCGCGCGCGCCGCCGCTTCCGCGATCGGAACGTCGGCGAGCATGATCGACTTCTCGTCCTCGCTGACGTGGTTTTTCATGTGACGCCACAAGGCGTCGCGGCCACCGCCCCCGAGGTGGAATTTCTCTGCGATGCTGTCGAGGCTCATGCCCGACAAGCGAAGCATCTCAATGCGCAAGCGTTCAGGATGCTTGCAGATCGAGCAGCGTGGCTTCGTCAGGAGTGTTGATGCTTTCGGACGGCGACTGCGCACGGAACTCGGACTCACGTTGGGAGTGGGAGCCGAGGGGCGCAAAGGGCCGAGGGGCGAATCAGCGCGACGCTGACGCGATGAATATCTGCGAAATTTTATTGCGTTTCAAGGACTATATTCCTCGCAGTTTTAGGCGTTGGCGCGGTCGAGGATCCGCTTGACCGACATGGCCTTCAGCCCGACTGCTTCGCCGATGGCGCGAAGGGTGGCGCCGGCCTCGCGCATTGACCGCATCTTGGCAAGGGCAAACTGCTGCTCGGGATTGTCGATCAGCCTGCCGTCAACCACGTCATGGCCGAAAGGCGCCTTGCCGCCGCCGTAGACGCCCTGTGCCGCGAGATGGCGCTTTACCTCGCGAATTCGTTCCCGGATGCGGTCGCGCTCATTCTCGGCCACGGCAGAGAGGATCGTGAACACCAGCTTGGAAATGCCGTTGCCGGTCACGTCGCCTCCGAGATCGATCATCACCAGGCCGGTACCTTGCGCCTTAAGCTCTTCCAACGTCCCCAGGGCGTCGGACGCGCTGCGGAACATGCGGTCTAGCTTCGGCGTGATGACCATGTCGCCTTTACCGGCGACGGCAAGCAAGCGCTGTCCCTGCGGTCTTTCGGCCAGTGGAACGGAACCAGACACACCGGCTTCAACGAATATCTCGCCGACGGTCCAGCCTTGCATCATGGCATACCCGGTGATCTTGGCCTTCTGTGTTTCGAGGCTATCACCATTCGCCGCCTGCTCGGCAGTTGAGACCCGAACGTACCCGAAAACCTTCATTTCCCACTCTTTCCTGTAACGTCGCTTTAGCACTGTTACAAAATACCAATGTTACGCAGCCGATGCAAGCCCTGCAGGACGATCGCTCCGCTATCTGTCGCCTCGGAAAGTCAATGAAGCCGCGTCGATCAGACCGCCTAGCGACGAGGCTGCGGAAGTCGTTCCAGGCGCGCCGAGGGCCGGAGTTTCATCGCGTGAGCGAAGGCAACGTGCCTGTCTTCTCCGCAGTCTGCAGCACCTCTGCCAGCACCTCGGGCCTGAGCTCGATGCCTTCTCTGCCTGGTCGCCATTCATCGTTGGCAGCGCGGTACCAAGCCCGGATGGAGATGACGCGCCTGCCATTGTGGACGCGCTCAGTAATGCGGATTTCCTGCTTCGGACCGGTTGGGACGGTGCCGAGGAGGAGTTCAGAATGGGTTGTCAAAATCGTGCTCCTCATTCTCGGCGTCGTTGCTGTCATCTCCCTCTTGGATTGCATTCCAGTATTCTTCGGGGAGTGGAGGTAGGGACGCGGCCGAAGGCCCAGCGTCCTCCTCGGCACTACCGTCGAACGTAGAGCGCGACTTCTCTATCGTAGGTCTCGACGTCTCCACAGAGCGGCGGCCTTTGGGGCCGCCTCTAGCGAGATCGGTGGGTATAGGCGGGAATCCCGGACATTCTTGTCCTTGCAAATGTCCGCTCCGCAGGGACAAATTTGTCCGGTCCTTAGCACCCTCTGGAGTGGACATTTCTGTCCGCTCCGTCCCTTTCTCTGGGGCGGACATATTTGTCCGCTCCGTAAGTGTTGGCCGCAGGACGTTGGTATGGTTCCAGCCGCGTCGCGTAACCGAGAGATAGCCTTGCTTTTCAAGCTGCTCGACTGCTCGCCGGACGGTCTTCTCGTTCACCCCGAGCCGGCGGGCGATGGTGTCCATTCCCGCTTCGCATCTTCCCGTTTCATTATCGCCGTAGACGCAGCGAACAAGGTAGGCGACACGGAAGACCACCGGTGCGAGGTCGCCATCACAAGCGATATGATCGAGCCACTTGAATTTCCGAAGTTCGGGTCGCGCAACGGGCGACTGCGACGCCAGGTCTTCACTCTCTAGCCGCGCCAATGCCATCGCCTCAGCCGATCAGCCTACCGCACTGAGAACATTTGAACCGCGATTTGGCGAGCTTCCACGCCGGTAGCTCGACGGTGCCGTGATGGCCGCAGGGGCACCGTAAGATCTTTGTGATCGGCGCCGCCATCGCATTGGCGATCTCGGCGCGAAGTTCCGCCTTGGGTTTCCGGCGTGCGGGCGCGCCGATCGGAACGTCGCCGCCGGCGACGGCTTCAGCGCCGCGGTCGCGCATCTGTTGGCGCGAGCGATCCTTCGTCCAGTTGCGACGTGTCACGTTGCCCTCGCTCGCCGGAGATTGACCTCGCGGACCACCGCGCAGGCGTCGGCGGCCGAAAGACCGAAACGCTCGCGGAGCAGCGGAACGATCGGCCGCTTTCCGTCATTTCGGAAGCTGCCGTACCATTCGACGGCCTCAATGATCTTGGGATCGGCTTCGCTCGCCTGGGTCATTGCCGTCTTGCCTCAATGATGCGAGTGCCGGCATCGACGAGCGCCGTACCCACGCGCAGCAGCCAGATCGCCAACTGCAATCGACCGTAGCGCGTGCGCACCAGCCCGGCGCCGAGGAGCAAGCAGATGCCGGCGGCCGTCATGCCGATTCTCCCAGCACAGCGGCAAGCAGCTTGCGGCGCGATGCTACCCAGCGGCTGCCAACCTTCTTCGCAGGCAACTGACCTGTGGTGAGCAGATGGAAGGTTTGGCGAGGCTCCCTGCTAATCACCTTGGCGATGTTCTCTACCTCCCAAACGATGTCCGACGTCTCCAAGTCGATGTCTTCCATTTTTGCGTCTCCAATTGAATCAAACCAAGGCACCTAAAATCACGGTGATTTGGTTGCGCGTCAACAAAAATGAAATTACAGTGATTTCACTACTGACAACGGACTACTAGCGATGACAAATTCCAGACCGGGTCGCGGCTCAGATCAATTTCCGCTGCGGCTACCCTCAGGACTGCGGGACCGGATCAAGGCCCGGGCTGATCAAGAGGGCCGTTCAATGAACGCTGAGATCTTGCGCGTCCTGGAGCGCGAATTTCCGGAGCCTTGGTCGCTGGAAGAGCGAGTCACCCAGCTGCATGGCCTTCTTGCCATGCTCGGAAAGGCCACGCCGAAAGATGCAGCGGATGACGTGATAGCTCATGTTCACGAGACACTCACCGCGATCGCCACCGGCCAAACGACAGATGTCGATGAGGACACGCGTGGCGAGATCCTTCGCGGGCTCGCTCGATGGGAGAGCAAGGCGTTAAAGGACTCTGAAGGCCAAGGCATTCCACCGATGTTCCTTCGTCACAGGACATAAACGATGTCGATCCGCAAGCGCACATGGACCACTGCCAAGGGCGTCCAGAAAGAGGCGTGGATTGTCGACTACACCGACGGCAAGGGCACCCGCCGGCTGAAGACATTCGCGAAGAAGAAAGAGGCCGACCAGTTCGCCGCCACGGCTAAGGTCGAGGTGCGGGAGGGCGTGCATGTCGCAGATAGCGCCAGCGCCACGGTCAAACAGGCTGGCGCTTTCTGGATTGCCAGCGTTGAGGCAGCAGGCAGGGAACGCACGACAGTCGACAGCTATCGATCGCATCTCGATCTACATATCGTTCCATTCATCGGGGACCTGAAGCTTACCGCCTTGAATGTTGCCACAGCCAGATCATTTGAGGACCAACTGCGCGGCGCCGGCCGATCACCTGCGATGATCAGGAAGGTGATGGTCAGCCTTGGATCCCTCCTCGCTGATGCGCAGGAACGGGGCCTAACGGCCCGGAACGTGATCAGAGATATCCGCGGTCGCCGGAAGGGCGTGGAACGCCGGCAGGAGAAGCGCCACAAGGGGCGCCTCAAGGTAGGCGTTGACATTCCGACCCGCGAGGAAGTGAAGGCAATCGTCGGGGCGCTGGTGGGGCGGTGGCGGCCACTGCTGCTGACGGCGATCTTTACAGGGCTGCGCGCATCGGAATTGCGAGGCTTGCGGTGGATCGACGTCGAACTGGACAAGCGCGCGATCCACGTTCGGCAACGGGCCGACCGGTTCAACCTGATAGCAAATCCAAAATCGATATCAGGAGAGCGGACAGTGCCGGCGCCTCCGATCGTCATCAACGCATTGCGGGAATGGAAACTGATCTGTCCGCGAAAGGATACCGGCAAGGTCGACGCAGAGGGCGAGCCGATCAAGGTGCTCGATCTGGTTTTCCCGAACGGCCAAGGCAACGTCGAGCAGCTCAACAACATCGTGAGGCGTGGGTTGCAGCCGGCAGAAGTGAGGGCCGGGGTGAGCGTTGATACGGGCGAGTTCGACGAGAAAGGCGAAGCGATGCTGGAGGCCAAATACAAAGGGCTGCACGCCCTCCGGCACTTCTACGCGAGCTGGTGCATCAATCGGCAGGAGGAGGGTGGTCTCGGCTTGCCCCTGAAGGTGGTCCAGGAGCGTATGGGACACTCAAGCGTGACCATGACAGCCGACGTATACGGGCACCTGTTTCCGAGGGGAGATGACGGCGACGAGTTGGCCCGCGCAGAGAATGCTCTCCTGGCTTAACGCGACATGGGCGCGACATAGAGCCAGAATTGCCAATGAAATCAATTGCCATTTCCGGATTGTGGATCCGGAGGTCGCTGGTTCGATCCCAGCCAACGGTACCATCGGCAACTTCTCCAAGTCATCGATTTTGATGTGGAATTTCGCACTATCTGACTTGGTGCCTGCCCCATTTTGGCTTTCTGTGATACTTGTTGTGTTACTTAGGCATGGGAAGGCGACGCGACGAGCATCATCCGTTCGCTTTCTGCAGCGCAGGGGCGATCGCTTCCACTACTACCGACAGGTCGCAAATAAGCGACCAATGCGCCAGCTGCGCCACGCGGCGGGACACCATCTCTTAAGCTTGGCGAAACAGTTCCCCGCCGGGCCGCGAGTTTTGCATCGCCGTCATCCTGCCAGTAGACGGTCGCCTTGCGATCAAAATCTGGATCGAGCAGCAAAACAAACGGAGTCGAAGCTGGCTGGTCCGGCGCCAGCCGAAGGTGGCCTTGTTGGCGCACGGTTCGGTGGCTCGACGATTCCGATGTCCAAATCCAGATGGGTATCGCCGATTGGCGCTCGGGCATGGATTTCGCCGTCACGCTCATGAGCGTCGCCGTCATGACCCCGCTTGCTGAGCGCAAAAATAGCCCGTTAAAGATTCGTCGCGGCGAAGCTGCTCGTTCCTGGGCCGCGCTCTCGGCCGCTCACCTCGCTGCCATCCTGTTTCCTGATGCTCTGCGCCGACTGTACATCGTTCGCGATAGCGATCCGGCCGGTGACGGTGCGCGAGACACCCTGATGAACTTGGAAAATAGGTTAATAAAATCAATTATTTATTTCAATATGCGAGCAAAACTACGCACGAAAATTCTCCTTCTTTTCCATTTTCGTTCGTGCGATGGAGCGGCCTGACAGCCTCTTGAGGCCTTTTGTCCGCGGCACTTGTCAGGCTTTCGATGATGTTCGCCGTGAGCCGCCAGTGCTGTCTTCCCGTAGCGGTTTCTGATCGTGATGCTCGACGCACGCTGGACCTGTCCGAGGCCCGCTATGAGCAGGAATGTCAGCTTCCCGTAGCTGTGTGCCGCACTGCCGACGCCACGAAATAGGATTGGCGCTACCGTGAGACCAGGGGTATAATTCGGCGTTGTTTAGCATACGCTCGGCAACAGGTAGGAGGAGAGACCCATACCCCCTATGGGTCTGTCCGTCGCCCCGTCCCCCTACCGCGCGACGCTCCTCCTACTGGCCCTCGCTTATGTCATTAGGGTGTAATCCTCAGCTGTGCTGTTCAACGCTTCTGGCGCGCCAATATTTGATTCTGGCGCGTCAATATCTGAGTAGAGCGAGGCTTTCCGGAGGGTGGGTGGAGTATAGAGGGGATGGGGGAGGGGGGCGGTGCCGCCTATCGGATGTCTCTCGGACCTTGCTGCCGAAACATTCCGGCCTAAGATCCAGCTGTTACACATGGCCGCGCCATGGAGAAGGAACCTACCGATCACTGATTAAATATAAATATTTAATAGAGGGATCGCTAAGGCTGTTCGATGCAGAGTCTTTTCGATCTTTAGGATATGATTTTCGGCGATTGTATGGGGGACTTTAGTTTTATGGTTTCTTCAATCGCTGCGAGAAATTGCAAAAAAGATTTCCAGTCCACAGTCTAGGCTGCATTGTTATGTCTGTTGCCGGGGCTTCGGGCCGCGACCTTACGGTTAACCATTCACGCACGATTGAGGTTAAGGAACCACTAATTTAGTTGACTAGGTTTTCCACAGGTATATTTTTAATTGCGTTGGGATGTGCAATTTGGGCGAGCAATCGGCGATGAAGGCAGAAAAAGCGTAGTCGTGATTTCGGGGCGAATAGAATGTCGCGTGGCAGCCAGCACGCCGCGAACGACATCTGCTCAGCAAACTCAAAGGCAATTAGCGCACATCAAAAAGATATGGCGATTCCGCCGTTTCGGAGAGTCGTCGCGTTCTTAAGGACGTGGCCGGGCGAAGCTTTGCCTCGGTTGCGCTGCCTGGAGCGATGGCGTGTGTAGTGCGTAGAGGGGACAGCATGAGTAAGGTCGTCAAGGTACTGAAACTCAGGCCCACCACCGGTCGAATAGGAGGCAACCGAAACAGCCGCCGTGCCCTGGTTGCAGGAGGCGCGGGATTTCTAGGCTCTCATCTTTGCGAGCGCCTGTTGCTGGACGGCTATGAGGTGGTTGCGCTCGACAACTTCCACACCGGGAAGAAATACAATCTCAACGCGATTCTGCACGATCAGAAATTCACCTGCGTCGAGCATGATATCGTTGATGCTCTGCCGTCGGACCTCCACGTCGACGAGATCTACAATCTTGCCTGTCCGGCATCTCCGCCACATTATCAGGCGGACCCGATCCATACGTTCAAGACGAGCGTCATTGGTTCGCTGAACCTGCTGGAACTCGCTCGACGGCACGACGCCAAGATATTCCAGGCCTCCACGTCCGAGGTCTATGGCGATCCCCTGGTGCACCCGCAACCGGAGAACTACTTCGGCAACGTCAATCCACACGGCCCACGATCCTGCTATGACGAGGGGAAGCGCTCGGCCGAAACCCTGTTCTTCGACTATTCGAGGATGTTCAGCCTCGACATCCGCGTCGCGCGCATCTTCAACACTTATGGTCGCCGGATGCAGCCCGATGACGGTCGCGTCGTCTCCAACTTCATCGTCCAGGCGCTGCGGGGCGAAGATCTGACCGTCTATGGCAGCGGCCGGCAGACGCGGTCGTTCTGCTACGCGGATGATCTGATCGAGGGTTTTGTCCGGCTGATGAATGCGCCCCAGGCGCCCTTGCATCCGGTCAATCTGGGCAATCCCGTCGAATTCACAATCATGGAACTGGCGACGCTGGTCATCGAATACACGAACTCCCGGTCGAAGATCGTGCATCGGCCATTGCCGGTTGACGACCCCAGGCAGCGCCGGCCCGACATTTCTTTCGCCAGGGAAAATCTTGGCTGGGAGCCAAGGATCAGCCTGGCCCAGGGGCTCGCGCGGACCGTCGAGTATTTTGATGCCCTGCTTTACGGCGGCCACCTCGTCAGGGAAGCCGCTGTCTTATGAACGGCCGGGCTATCCTTGTAACGGGTGGGGCTGGTTTCATCGGCAGCCATACCTGCAAGTTGCTGTCGGCCGCGGGTTACCTGCCGGTGGTTTTCGACAATTTGTGCCGAGGCAACGAAAAGTCCGTCTCGTGGGGGCCCCTTGTCGTTGGCGACATCCGCGATCAGGCTGCACTTCAGGACGCGATCAAGACGTATCGACCGACAGCAATCGTCCACTTTGCAGCGCTTGCCTATGTTGGCGAGTCTGTCCACGAGCCCGCCGAGTATTATTCGGCCAATGTAGCAGGCACGATTTCGGTGCTTGATGCGGCGCGTGCCAATGCGGTCGAAAAGATCATCTTCTCGAGCAGTTGTGCGACTTACGGGATACCCGAGACGCTACCCGTCCGTGAAACCTCGTCGCAGAATCCGATCAGCCCTTATGGACGCACCAAGCTGATGGGCGAGCAAATCATCAAGGACTACGCATCCGCGTACGGAATGCACTACGCGATCCTGCGCTATTTCAACGCTTGCGGCGCTGATCCCGACGGTGAACTCGGCGAATGGCATTCGCCGGAAACGCACCTAGTGCCCAGGGTGTTGATGGCTGCGTCCGGCATGATCGACGAGATCGAGGTCTTCGGTACGGACTACGAGACGTCGGACGGCACATGCATACGGGATTACATCCACGTCAGCGATCTGGCCCGCGCCCATTTGAAGGCGTTGCTGCATCTCGAGGCGGGCGGCGAAAGCCTGTCGGTCAATCTTGGCACCGGGCGAGGGGTGTCCATCAAGGAAATCCTCCAGGCGGTCTCCCGGATGACGTCGAGATCGGTTCCTGCCGTCTTCAGGACCCGGCGCGAGGGAGATCCCGCGGAACTTTACGCCGATCCTGGCAGCGCGCGCGACCATCTCGATTTCGTGCCGGAACTTTCCGACATCGACACCATCGTCAGGACAGCCGCCCCATTCTTCGGACTGGAGGCAAGCCGATGACGTCGGCAATCTCCTCATTTACAGCAGCCTGTCGCCTTGGCCGCGATCGCAACGCAGGGATGGTCAACTTTCAATCCCCAAAACATCTCGCGCGACTGGACGATCGGCCCATTGACGTGACCGACGGGGAGATCTTGTGCTTTGTCGGACTACGCAACGAAGCGACGCTGTTGCCGCAACTTCTGGACCACTACCGCGGCCTAGGCGTCGATCGTTTTTTCTTCCTGGACAATGGCTCCACGGACGGGACGCGTGAACTGATACTGGAGCAGCCGGACAGCCACTGCTTCCACACGGAAGGATCGCATTTCGCTGAAAACGTCGATCCGCCACGGTGGATCAACACGCTCATGAATGTCTTCGGCACCGGCCACTGGTGCCTTTCGATCGACGCCGATGAGCTCCTCGTTTATCCTGATTGTGAGCAGGCAAACCTGCGGCAGCTTTGCAGTTATCTCGACTTGACCGGCGCCGAAGCTGTAATCGGCTCCATGGTTGACATGTACGCTGACGGACCATTGGCCGATTGCACCTATGACGGCAAGCTCCCGCTTCTTGAGGCTTCACCCTACTTCGATCCGGAGCCTGGGTGGCTGCGCGCCCGCGATGGCATGTATCCACCGGAACAGATGTTCGGCGGCGTGAGGGAGCGCGTCTTCTGGCGCGGCCGGTTCAAGCAAACGCTTCCTCCGTGTCTGACAAAGGTGCCGATCGTACGGTGGGGGCGGGGCAGGCATTATCACGTAGCGCAGCACACAATCAGCGAGGTCCGATTCAGTGAACTGCGCATCGCGTTGCTCCACTTCAAATTTGTCTGGGGCGTCCGCCACAAATCAGCGTCCGCTCTGAGTGAGAATGTGCAACTCAGGGAAAAGGGGCTTGAAGAACGCGCCGCCTATCTGGAAGAATTGGAGCGCAATCCGAAACTGACGCTCCGTAACAATCGATCTGCCCGTTATCGCGGCGACGCAGCGCAACTCGTAGAACTCGGCTGGATGAAAACTTCGGGTCGCTATGCCGAGTTCGTGTCAACCTTGGCTACACAGCACCAAGACGGCCAAGCGACCATCTGACGTTTCAAATCACTTAGCCGGGAAGACCTGACTGATGTCTATCCGCCGTAGCGGTGGCCATGATCGTTTTGGCCTAGGTTCGCGCCATTTGCGGAAAACTGGGACAGGGTGTTCAGGGCCAGCGCCTTGCAAGCCGTCGGCGCATTCGGATAACGGTGCAGATAATTCTCGAGCGCCTCGATGGTGCCGATCTTGAGGGCCTGCTCACAGGCGAGCTCGGCTTCCTTGACCCCAGCTTCGCTTTGCGCCTGCGTCGCGCCGGAGAAAGCGACGCTTACGCCCAGAAGACTAAGTCCGCCCAACAGTAACGATTGAATCTTACGCATAACGAACCCCACCACATACCAATACCCGTTATCATAATATTAGATATTAATAATTTGTCAACCATGTAAGCGGTTTGCGATGTCGGCGTCTTCTACCCTGCGCAACTGACTGGCCGGAGCCTCACTCGCCTCGCTGGATGGTCGCTAATCGCTGACCAGCGTCAGCTTCCGAAAGAAGGCATTGGTCGGAAAACCATTGGACATTCCGGTGAAACGAACCGCGAGAACGACCGATAGCGGTATCTTGCGTCGAACACGAAGTGATGCCACCAAGGGATGACGCACGAATTTATCTTCGACGGTCATCCAGCCCGAGAACGCCATCACTTGCGCGGCGATGTCCCGCTGCCAGTCCACGGTCTGATCGGAGCGGACAAGGGCAAGACCGAAGTCCAGTGCTGGCGCGTCGGCATGCGCAACTTCGACAGTTGCTTCTATCTTCCGGAAGAAGGCGGGAAATCGACAGTCGAGCGATGCGGCAACTGGGCCGTCCGAATGCGGGCGCAAGAACAACCCGCCGCCCTCCGGCGCGACGAGCAACAGCGGCAGATCCGAGACGCGCGGCGTCAGCAACCGTGCGCCTCTCAGGACATCGTAGCCGAGAGCGGTCGCGTTGCCACAGGCGTCAGGCCGATTGGCGGCGTCGCGGTGCGCGGTGGCAGGGGGACGCCCAAGCAAGCCAGCCGCGGTATCGGGTCGACCGATCGATCCGGCGATGCCCGCAAGTTTCTCGATAGCCGCATCGCTGTTCGGTTCGAGTTCACAAAGCTCCAGATACTTTCGATTTGCGGGGGTATATTTCAGATTTTCGCGGGCGCCTTCGATTTCGGCTCGCATCGTGTTCTGGGCGATAGCCAACTCGTAGAGTGGCCGCACATCATCGAATTTGCTTGATCGGAACGCCTCCATGATCGGAAGCCGGTTGTCGTGCCAATTCGACGTTCGGAACATTCCATCCGGCTTCGAGCGATACCAGTAAAGCGGCTTTGGAACCGGCCTGATCTTGAGCCCGGCCAGCGAGGCTCGCGCAAAGAACTCCCAGTCATGCATGGCGTAGCCGGGCTCTTCGATCAGAAACCCGATCCGCGAGAAAACAGACCGGCGTAGCATCGCATTGGCATCACCGTAGACATTGTGGATCAGGCCGAGCGCGTCCGGACCGCCCAGAGGTAGATACTGGATCAGCCCATCGGCGCGGTCCTCGGGCACAAAATCTTCGTAGAAGATGAGTTGGAAGGCCGTGCAGATGTCCGCGCCCGATGCCGCAATGGCGCGCACGAAATGGTCCACCGCTTCCGGAAACAGCGCGTTGTCGTCGTCGACGAACAGGATCAACTCGCCACGCGCCGCACGGACGCCGGCATTTCGCGCCGCGCCGAGATGCTTGTGTAGTCGGCGCAGGATCTTCCAGTCGCGCTGATGGAAGGTGGGTTGCAGCGCATCCAGCAAGCGCTTGGCTTCGTCCGAGTCGCTCCCGTCGTCGACCAGTATCAACTCCAGCGGGCTGTAAGTTTGCGCTTCGACCGCCGCGATCGCCTGTTTCAGATAAAGCGGTCGATTGCGATGGGCCATGACGATTGAGACCAGCGGAGCTGGTCCCGGGCTTCTGCGGATGCGCCTTCGCGCGGCCGACAGCGGCAGGTTTCGCGTGTCCAGCCAGAATTGGCGGATCTGGCGCAGGCTGTCGATCCGCAGAGGGCGGGGCGGGTCGTCAAGCGCCGCCGAAATCGCTTGCGCCAACGCGGCAGCGTCGGGATCGACCAGCAGCGCCTGCCCCGCCTGCGCGTTCCAGGTCTCGGCGTTGGCGCCGACATTGGTCGCAACGAATGGTAGTCCCGCCTCGATACATGCGGCGACGAGCCCGCCGGTCGAGGCGGCGCGAGCGGGTATGACTGCGAGCGCGCCGGTCCGCGTGATGTAGTCGAGTTTTGCGTCCAGATCTGCGTGCGGCAACAGGTTCAGCTTAAACGGCCATCGCTCGGCGCGCCGGAGAAGCAGTCCACCGCTATGCTCGCCCATGATCTTTCCGAATGGACCGAATGCGGTGACCGTCAGGCCTTTCGACGCCCTTGGCACAATGATGTCGAGCGCATCGCACAACAGAGTGAGGCCATCGCGGATGCGCCACCCGGCAAGGACCACCAGTTCTCGAGCGCTTCTGGTCTCGGCCGGTGGCAGCGCGCCTGCTCGGTTGGTACGACTCCGCGACAGCAACATCGGCGCCACGATCGCCTTCTTCACCTTCCAGCCATTCGACAGCATCCATTTGCGCAGCGTGGCGGACACACAGATCGTGCGGTCCGCCATCTCGGCGCAATATTTCTCCATGTAGGCTGTAGCGATCGCGTCGGTGCTCCCCATGAACGCCTTGTCGGCTTCGTGTTTCCATTCTTCCGGAGCATGGGCGATGACCATAATCGGCGGCGCGGCAAAGGCATCGGTCTCGACCGCCAGCAAAGTGTAGTAGGGTAATCCGCCCTCAAGCGACGCGTAGACCAGGTCGTGACCGGACTGCTCAAGATAATGCAGCACAGCCGCGGACTGGCTCTCGGGTGTCGCCAGCCAAGGAGGCAACTGATCGGACTTATCAAGGATGTCCAATCGGACCGACGCTGTTCCCAGCATGTCGCGGCCGCGCTGTGACAACTCCTCGGAAGACGGTGCATCCTTGCCAGGAACCCATAGCAGGGTGACGTCGTCTCCGTCTTCGGCGAAAAGCCTGGCGAGGTCGCACAGCGCTGCTTCTTCGCGGCTGTCGCCGCCATGGTCGATCGCGCGCGTCACGATGCAGACACGGCGACGCCTGCCTTTCGGCTCAAGCGGTCTCCGCTGCCTATCCCGAACGGCCATCGAAGTTCCTCTGGTCCAAATCCGCCGATGGCGCTTTCGCTACGTGGTCTCTCTGTCTCCGCATCGGCGCCGGGTTACTTCTGAGGGATCATTTTTCCGCGCCGTTAGTAAATCAGGCCTGAAACTGCCGTACAATCGATCGATTGTTACAACTTTATTGACTGCATAACTAATTTTTAGGGCCTCCCGCGCATGATTGTCGTCACAGCAGGAGGCGCGAATGAAAACGACAGTGAAGTTTCTCGGTGCGCTCGCTTTGATGAGCGCGATGGTCTCGGCAAGCTCCGCCGAGGAATTGGCGCCTCCACGCATCAACCTCAATGCCGCCAACGTCCAGACGATCCGCAGCGATCGCGGCGGTTATGTGATCGACTATGCCATCCGTGTGCTCAAACTGCGCCGCAGTGGGGGCTATGTTCGGTTCGACGGTGCGTGTGACTCTGCCTGCACGTTGTACCTGTCGATGCCCAAGAGCAACGTGTGCATCACGCAGAACGCGTCGTTCGGCTTTCACCTGCCCTATGGCGTTTCGCCGCGAGGCAATCAGGTCGCCGCGAATTTCCTGATGAAAAACTACCCCGGATGGGTTCGCAGCTGGGTCGCCAAGCGCGGTGGGCTCAAGAGTTACATTGCGACCATGACATACGCGGATGCGAGCCACTATCTTCCGACCTGCCCCTCCGTACAGCCGCGTATCTCCGTTGCGAGTCTAGGTTAAACACGCCTTCTCAGTGCCTGACCGTTGCGGTTCGAAGCGTCAATACAGGAATGAAATGGCGGGTGCTCGACAGCGTCCGCCATTGCTGGTTCATATGGCAGCGCAATTGATTGAAGAGGTCAATTGTGTAGTTTCCGAGCGTCTTCATAGTCTCAGGGCTTGGTACGAATGCACTGCCAAAAATTCGTCCTTCTCGCTTCGCCCAGAACCGGATCTCAAGCACTCAATCATCATCTCAATCAATATGAAGGGATGGTGATGCACGGCGAAGTCTTCAATCCGAATTTTGTAGGCTTGCGCTATGACTACCACGAGAAAATGAACCTGCAGCGTGAAAGCGTTGACGTTCGGGATGCCGAACCCGAGCAGTTCATTGCGCGGATTTTCGACAATCCGTCGGCCCGCTTTGTCGGATTTCATATATTTCCCGATCAGACGCGTCCCGCCATTCTTCCCGTACTCGAAGACGAAAGCGTCAAGAAACTCTGGCTTGTCAGGAACCCGGTCGCCTCCTTCGTTTCGTTGCTCGAGGCTGAAGCATCAGGGGTCTGGCTGGTTCATGCCTCGGAGCCATTGCTGGCCGGCGCTCGCCGGAGAAGGGTCTATTTCGACATCGACCGGTTCAATTCGTATCTCCGCGAGCTGAGCCTTTTTCGGGCCAAGATCAAATCTGTTTTGTTCGCAACCGCGCAACCGTATTTCCCGATCCATTACAATGATGTCGCCGACCCTCTGGTCGGAAACGCCATAATCGCCTATCTCGGCGGTGTGCAGCGCTTGGACCATTTTGAGGCCGAGACATTGAAACAGCCGCCGCGCCCGTTTGTCGAACGCATCGAGAACTACCGGGAATTCGCGATGTATTTCAGAGCCATTTCCATGGAAGATTTGTACGCTCTCGAGTGATGTCCAGACCTTCGGCTTGATACGCCACGCACATGTTTCCCGGCACAGAAGATTCGCCGGCTTTTCAATTTTGGCCGACGCCGCGACCTGGGCGAGGCTCCAAACGCACCATCATTCAATGCGTTAGGTTAACCAGTTCTCAAGAGGCTTGGTTAACGAGCGCTCAATTTTGTTGACTCTCTCTTAGCGCAAGCTGATTCTCAGGGCGGGGTTTGAAGGCTGTCGGCGCAGTTGGGGCCGGAGCCCAAACTGGCGGCGGGTAGTTGTATGAGTGCTTCCGCGGAAAACGGGATTATTGGCGGCAATGTGGAGTCTATAAGCCGACCCGAGGTGGCGGGTAAGCGCCGTTTCTGGTGTCCGTGCCGGTGTCCGCCCAGCAATAGATCTTTCGATTGGGCCTGGCGTTCTGTTTCGTTGGCTCTGACTTTTCCAGTTCGAGTGGTTGAGCAGGTTCCGGCGGTTGAAGCCGAAGCACACCGAGCATGTCAGGCCACATGTTTTCGCAACGATCGTGCTGGCGGGGATGCCGCTGCATTTCCCGCGGAATGTGCTTGTGTCGAAGGAGCCGTGCTATGACCACTCAGATGGAACCGAAGGCTCGCGCCCCTTTTTCCCAGGACATGCGCTTCCGTAGCATAAGCCTGCAGATCATCTGCACGGGACTGTTTTCCTGGCTGCTTTTGGGTATCTACCGAAGCTCCATCGTCGATCCGCAAACGACGCTGCAAGGCCTTCTGGCGTCGATCCCCGTAGGGATAGCATCAAGCTATTATGATCTGATCTTCATCGCATGCCTGACTGCGGTGGCGCTGGCCCTGCTTTTCCTGGCAAAGCCCAGCCGCCTTGGCTGCGCGATCATCGTTTTCCTCTTCTATGTGGCCATCCTGATTTCGCTGGGCTGGGGATTTGCGAACATCAATCTCGTCAAGATGCTGGGGGAACCATTCACCTTCCAGTGGCTGGTCTATGGCGACTTCCTGCAGAATGCAGACGCCAGGAACGCCATGGCCGACGCGCTCAACATGCGGGACTTCGCGACCTTGTCGGTGTCAATCATTCTGGTGCTTGTGCTCGGCTACGCCGCAGCCAGGTTATGTCTGCGACTGGGCGTCTTCGGTCACAGGATGCTCCTGGTTGCGCTTGCTCTAGGCGTAGGCGTCGCGACTGTCGGCACTGGATACCACGTGCGGGCGGAGGCGCCGCCTGCGACGAAGGTCCAGAATCCGATCGTGCATTTTGTTGAATCGGCTCTGCTCAGTCCGACGCCGGTCGTCCTGACCATGAAGGCCGGCGCCAATGATCCCGATGTCGCCAGCGTTGGGGAGCGCCCACCCGAAACGTCCGGCTTCAAGGCATCAACACCCAATCCGATCAAGAATGTGCTGGTTTTCATGATGGAGTCGGTGCCGTCCAAATACATCGAGACGTTTGGTGGAAAGTATCCGGTCACTCCAAATATAAAGAGTTACTCAGAAGACTCCATGCGATTCGATAATATATACGCGCATGCGCCTTCGACGCAATATTCGATATTTTCTCTATTTTCATCAATGTACAATGACATTTCATACTATGGTATGACCAACAGGTATCCGTACCTTAAGCTGGACTCGGTCTCCAATACTCTGTCGAGGAATGGCTTTCGCACGGGGTTTTTCTGGAGTGCGGATTCCCGGTTCCAGCGAGTCGATGAGTTCTTGCTTAACAAGGGATTGGACGCGGTTCAGGACTTTCGCGGGCAGAAATGCGCCACCCCAACGTTCAAGCTCAGTTCCGAGACATGGAAGAACATGGACTACAACAGCGACCTTTGCACGGCCCAAGCGACCATCGACTGGCTGAACACGGATGCGGAAAAACCCTTCTTCGCCATAATGTTCACGGCGATGACCCACTATCCCTACCTCGTCACCGACAGCCCGATGTTTACGAAGATGTCACGTTCCGCCCGCGACACCACGCTGGTTCACTACTCGGATGACGAGAAATTCAATTCCTATCTCAACGCCCTGAAGATCGGCGACCTGGCGCTTGGCCAGATCCTTGGTTCGCTCAAGCAGTCCGGCAAGCTCGATTCAACGCTCGTGGTCATACTGGGCGATCATGGCGAGGCGTTTGGAGAGCATGGCGACTATGTCCATGCCAGCGCGATCTATGAGGAAAACATCCACATCCCGCTCATCATGATCAACAAGCATCTTTTTCATGATGAGGTCGTGCATTCCGTTGGTGGCATTGTCGACGTCGCCCCCACGATCCTCGACATACTCGGGCTTCCGCTGCCAAAGCAGTGGCAGGGACGCAGTCTGTTCAGCGAGCAACGGCCGAACAAGACCTTTTTCTTCAATCCCTGGAGTGGTTTCCTGTTCGGCTATCGCGAGAATGACCGAAAGGTCATCTTCAACGCCACCACCGGCAAGGTCGAGGAATATGACCTCAAGGCCGATCCCGACGAAAGAACAAACCTCTTCAGGGAGGATGCGAGCGACCGAAGCGCGCTGCTGCGGCCCATCGCAGGATGGGTGCAGTCGCAGAGGCGGCGCGTGGCCGACCTGGTCGCCGATGCGGCGAACGACACCCCGCGTTGCAGCATCACCAGCCTGGAGGTTGACGCTGCTGGCGTTGATTTTCAGGGGCCCCCCCGATTCGACGTCCTGGTGGACGGAAAGCTTGTTGCCGGGTTCGACGTCCCGGGGAAGGAAAGCACGGCATCGACGTCCGAGGCCGCCGTGGCGGAGCTCAAGGACGCGGCAGCCAACGCGCAACCGTTCCATGTCGACCTCAGCGGCGTGACCAATCCGCAGACGATCGAACTTCGCTATGCCAACGATCTGTGGGCCGGGCCGGGCAAGCCGGGCGATCGCAACCTGTTTATCAAGAGCATCAGTGTGAACGGGCAGGTGGTGCCCAACAGCAGGCTGCACGTCGACGAGCAGTCCCATGGCTATACCGACGACAGCGGGACGGCAATGTACACCAACGGCTCGTTGTGGGTCAGCGGGCCTTTTGTTGCGGGATGCATGTAAACGCTATTGAGCCTTGGTGAGCCCACGAGACAACTACGAAAGTACTATCCAACAGTTGGCAAGACCGCATCGAGAAAAGCCAGCGGATATGGGGGGATTAATTGGGCGTTGGTTCTAAGGCAGGCGCATTGCCCAAGGGCAAGCGACAGGCAAACCAGAAGCCTCGCAATGTGTGTATTGTTTCGGAGGTTGAGTTCGGCTCGACGGTGACAGCCGATCCCGGGTCGGCGACCTACGCGCTAGCCCAGCATCTGGCGCGAACCGGTGACACTGTGACGCTGCTTTGGGTGCCGAGCCCGTTCGGCAGCCAGCCCGACGAGCAGGAGATCGCCAGGCTAGGGAAATGGTGCTTCGACAACTTCCTGGTGCGGCTCGAATTGTTGCCGCCGTCGCCCGAGTTGCTGCGCGGCATGGATTCCAGCGACAAGAACTCGGTGGCTGTTTACCACTACCTAAAGCAGAACACCTTCGACGTCGTCTACTTTTCGCTTGAGGGCGGACTGGCGCATTTCCCTGCGGTTGCGAAGCGGACGGGTGTGTTTCCCGACCCGCCGTCGATCGTCGTTCTCGCTCATGAACCGCTTATGTGGAAGTTGGAAGCCAACAACCAGGCGGTCGAACGAAAGGAGCAGATGACCGTCGCGCACATGGAAAAGACGTCGGCCGAAACGTGCGATCATCTCGTGGTCACTGGCCAGTCTCTGCTCGACTGGATGGCCAAGGCGGCATGGAAGTTGCCCGCCAGCTGTCGCATTGCGGCGCCCCTTGAGCCACAGGAGTGGCGCTCGACCTTCGTCGTCAATCACGACAGGCCGCGAGAGCGGCCCGCTACCGAAGTGGTTCATTTTTCGGGCACAGAGGCGCGCGACGGACTGGTGCTGTTCTGTGATGCGCTGGATCGTCTGGCCGACAACGGCGTCACTGATCTGGCGGTGACGTTTGTCGGAGCGTTTGGTCATGTCCTGGGCGAACATTCGGGCGGCATGATCGTTCGGCGCGCGCGGCAGTGGCCGTTCAAGCTGAAATTCCTGCCCATTCGAGATGAGCCCGAGATCTTCCGATATTTGCGGCAGAGCCATGCGCTGGTGGCGATTACGCACTCGGCTGCGCATCTTCCGCTTGATGTGCTGACGTGCCTCGACGAGGAGATTCCGTTTGTCGCGACAGATGTCGGCAGCATACGCGACGTGCTCCATTCGAAGTCGGTCGACGCCGTCATGATGGAAGCGTCGCCGTCCGCGATCGCGGCCAAGATCGCGTCCGTACTGAAAAGCCGATCGTTCAGCCCGGCGACGCCGCTGCAAAAAAGGGAAGCGCGCGAGAAAGCCTGGAACAAACTGCACGCGAAATTCTCCCGTGAACCCGATAAGGTCTCCAATCGCAGCCGGAGTCGAGCGCCGCTCGTTTCGATCATAACGGCGCACTACAATCGGGCGCGCCTTTTGCCTCAGGCGATCGCCTCGGTTCGACGCCAGGACTATCCCAATATCGAATTGATCGTCGTTGACGACGGCAGCGCCGATCCAGACGCAATCCAGTTGTTGACCGAGCTCGAGCCTGAGTTCGAACAGCGTGGCTGGCGGATCATTCGGCAGAAGAACGGCTTCCTTGGCAAGGCGCGTAACACGGGAATTCGTGCCGCCAGGGGTTCGTTGATCCTGTTCCTCGACGACGACAATGCACTGTTCCCGAACGCCGTCAGTACATTCGTCGCCTGCATGCAAAAGTCCGGCGCCGATATCTGCACGACCTTTGCCAAGTGGCTCAATGAGCCCTTCGTGCCGCCGGACACGAAAAGTGGCTACATGCTCTACTTCCCGGTTGGCGGACCTACGGACATCACCCTGCTCATCAATCCGTACGGCGATGCCAATGCAATGTTCCGGCGTGAGGTATTCGACAAGGTAGGCTACCTGAACGAGCAGCGGGGCTTTTCTGCCAGCGATTGGGAGTTTTTCCTTCGCGCGGACCTGGCTGGCCTGGAGATCGTCACCATCCCGGAGCCGCTCTATTGGTATCGGTCGGCACCGACGGGCATGAACCGAAATGCCGAGTGGCTGAGGAATCGCAAGCCGATCATCGACGTTTTCCGAAAGCATAAGTTCGCGAAAACGGACATGTTCGTGGAGCTCGGCATCAGCTCGAACACCGCCAGTCACGAGAAGAACCTCAACCTCTGGAATTTGGAGCTGCGGGTCAACGACGAACGGTATCTCAGGTTGAGCACGGGTTCGGCCAATACGGCAGACGCAATGCAGTTGCTGGCGGAGATCGCGGCGCGCGAAGGCAGGGCGGATACCGCGATTTCGCTGCTCGCCCATGCGGGGCGATCCGACTTCGCCTTGGGTGTGGTGGAAATGCTCAACGCGGCAGCCGAAGAGACCGTGCCGGAGTTGCATTCTTCACTTTATCGCGAGGAGTATCTCTCCGCCGAGCCCATGCGTCTGGCTCATGTCAGTTCGTTCCCGCATGTGGATCCGGACTTGCTGAGCTATGTCGAACAATCGCCGGACCAACTGTTTCTCGAAGCCAAGGGCGAAAATGTCGCGATGGCTTTGCTGAAGGGCGTCTGCCCGCCGGGCGTCACTGGCGCGACCTGTTGGGTTTATCTCGACGAGGAACTGACGGACCGTGCGCAGTTTCAGTTGGCGATCGTCGATGCGGAAAACCAGACCTTCAGCGACCTCGCCCATATCCTTGAGAGCGATGGCGGGAGCGGCTGGGCCGATGTCAGCCGGCCGAATGAGCCGCGCGAGATAATGGCGACCGTCCAATCGCCGGCAGCTGGCCGACGTGATCTGCTGCTCGCGGTCAGATGCGGCGGCAATAGCGCGGACGCGCGTGTACTCGGCGGCTTTTCAGCGATCCAGATCCGCTATGTCGTTTCGACCGGCGCAAGGCGCCCGCGCCTCAACGCACCGCAACAACGCCAGCGCATGCGTCGGATGACCAATGACGAGCTCAAGCATTCAACGCTTGTGACCGATTATCCCTCCGATCTGCCGACGCTGCTCGTTGCCGGCAACGATGGCGGCATATTCCTGCGGCCGAACACGCGTGGCCCGGTTGTTGCCGCTCTCAATTCCGCTTTCCCGGCCTTTGCCAGAAGTGTGATCGCGACAGTGGAAATCGCTCACGAAGATGCCTCGCCATTCGAGTTCGCCATGGCGCTGGGCAGGCAGGAAGAAAAGCTTGTGTGGAAACATGACGCCCCGGTCGGCGCCTTGGCATTCTCCGGATGGACGCGGGTTTCAGAACCTTTCGAGCTGCATGACCTGAAGGTTTCGATCCGGGAGATAGATCGCAAATGGCTTACGATCTATTTGGCCATCCGGCTACCGCGCGGCTCGAAGCCAACGCCATCCAATGCGTTTTGGCGCAAGCTGTTGCTCCTTTGGGACTGATGACCGCGTCGAGGGAGGCATCTTGTCAAGGGATGAGTGCGGGATTACAACAACTTAGCGCGGGAGGCGCCAAGAAAATGAAGAAATCGTCCTATCTCGCTCTGGCATTTATTGTCATTGTCATGGCCGGGAGCGCGGCTTCTTTCGGAGCGGCCGCCCAGGAACGTGACGTGGGGCCAAAATGCGTACAGTGGAACTCGTATCACGTCCTTTTCAAAAAGGGTGACAGCAAGATATCGGGCGATTCCGCGAACGCGCTGATGGCTTTTATCAAGGATGCAGGGCGCGATTGCGGCTACCGGCTCTACGCGACGGCGAGCAAGGAAGGCGACAAGGCTTACGACATAGCCGGTCGTAGGCTCAATGCAACCGGCGACTTTCTCAAGGCGCAGGGCGTCAAGCCCGAAATGGTGCTGACAGTTCAGCATTGGGTTGACGACAGCGCTGCCGACACAAACGCAGCGCGGAGCGCGACCTTGTACACGCTGCCGAAGCAAGGGATATCGTGCCGCCAATATGAGAAGCGTAGCCCGGTACAGGTCGACCTCTTTTTCAGCAGCCAGTCGTATGTAATTTCACCGCAGGTCAAGGACGACCTCGAGAAGTTCGCCGCCAGTATTCGAGACTCGCGCTGCAACGTTGAGCTGACTGCTTTGGCCGCCAAGGAATTCACCGGCGCCAACGCCGCAAAGGCGAACAAGGATCTGGCCAAGCAGCGCGTGAAGGCGATGATGGACATTTTGACCGCGGCGGGAATCGACAGCGACCGGATGGTGGACACGAACGTTGAATACGTTGGTGACAAGAAGCCGAACGTCGCCGGCAGTCGCCTGGCAACCGCGTCTCTGATGTAGTGGCTCGCTAAGTCTGGAGTTGCCGCCCTAGCGGATTGACGTGTTGAAGAAGATTCTTCAGCGACGTCATCGACACGAATAGATGATTGCTTTTTTCTGGCCTTTAATCTCGCGGTATTCAGGGCCACAAAGCCGTAGCCGGACAGCGTGCGGCTAGTCCCAAGCGGTGAACAGTCCGATCGTGGCGATCAGCGCCGTTTCAACACTATGCGGCGACCAGACGAGCATCTCGTTAGCGGTGGCGCCGTGAAATTCGTCAAGGCGTATGGACTGGTCTTCCAGTGCCAGTCGCCTGCAAGAGTCAGGCCCGGCGCATGGGCACGACATTCTCCTCCGCTCGAGATTCTCCCGAGGCAAAGCTTCGCCACGCGGATGGCAGGTTTGCTTCCCATTGCGCGAAGTCGCGCAGCATCCATACGCGCTCTTGCATTGGTACTTCCGACATCGGCGGCAACACCCGGTTCCAGGCCGGATCATCGTTGGCCGCGGCGAGTATCGCTTTCACCGATGCGACGAACGGCTTTCGCGACAAGATGAAATCGCCCGACGTCAGCGCGGGCACCAGCTTGCGGCGGTCGAACGCGGTCGGTGCGTCGAACATGGCGCGCATCAGTCGCGGCATGGCATTGCCAAGACCGCATATGGTGCCTCGCGCTCCCGCCGCCAGCGCCTGCGGCAGATGGATTTCGGAGCCGGTGTAGATCGACAGATGCGAGAAGCGGCGGATCAAGGCCTCGGTGAAATCGAGATCGCCGCCGCTGTCCTTCACGCCGGTAATGATGCCCGGATAAGCCTCGTCCAGCCGGCGGATGACTCGCGGCATCAACGGAACGCCACAGATGTCGGGGAAGTGGTAGAGGCAGAGCTTCAGGTCGGCTCGCGCAATGCGGTCGATGACGGTGGCGTAAAACCTGAAAGTACCGTCTTCGGTGATGCCGTTGCGATAGACGCAAGGCGGCATCAGAAGAAGGCTGTCAACCTGGTGGTCGAGGGCGTGATGCGCCAGGCGCACGATGTCGGGAATAGCCAGCGCGCCGACTGACACAATAAGCCGGCCCGGCGCGACGCCGGCGGCAATGACGCCATCCAGCCCTTGCGTACGGTCCTCAACCGAGAACTCGGTGCCTTCCCCGGTGGTGCCGAAGAGCGCGACGCCATCGCAGCCCGCGCTAAGCAGCATGGCGATGTGCCCGGTCAGCAGTTCGATGTCGGGATGAAGGTCCGCCGTCAGTGGCGTAGCCGCCGCGACCATGAGGCAATTGGTCCTCGGCAGAGCCGGTGTTTGGGTCTTCATCGGTGCGTCTACTCGCGTTCTCGGGAGCGGGCGAGCTCCATCAATCAAACAAATGATGATTGATTGCCTATTGTCAACATTCAGCTTGACGATTTGTGACGAGGATGAAAACATCCGCTCGTCAGGTCGCGTGCCGTCGAAACGGCAACCAACAAGCGACGCCGGAGGGGAAGAACATGAGCAAGCAGGAGTCTTCATTTCTCAATCGAGCCGTTGGCCGCCGCACGGTGGTTGCCGGCACTTTGGGCGTCCTGGCGGCGCCCTTCGTCTCGCGCCTTGCACTCGCCGCGGGCAAGGTCATCCGGGCGTCGACGCCCGGTCCTGATACCGAATGGCAATCGAAGGCGCTGCAGGCCTTCAAGGCCGAACTCGACAAGTCAATGCCGGGCGCATTCGATGTCCAGTTGCATTATAACGGCACGCTGTTCGCCCAAGGTTCGGAAATCGAGGCGATGCAGCGCGGCAATCTGGAAGTGGCGCTGACGTCGCCGTCCGATATCGCGGAGCTGATCCCGGAATACTCAATCTTCACCACCGGCTATCTCTTCCGCAATGCCAAGCATCTGGATGCTGTCTATGAGGGCGAGGTCGGCAAGGAGTTCAAGGCCAAGGTGGCTGACGACCTGAAGTTACAGATCGTCAAGAGCCAATACCTTGGCACGCGCCACGTCATCCTGCGTACGCCCCGCACCGTCAAGGTGCCGGCGGATCTCAAGGGCGTGAAGCTGCGCATGCCTGGCTCGGATGCCTGGCAATTCCTTGGCAACGCGCTTGGCGCGAGCGCCACGCCGCTGGCCTTCGAGGAAGTCTATCTCGCCATGCAGACCGGCACGATCGACGGGCTCGAAAACCCGCTGCCGGACGCCATGGCGTCGAAGTTCTACGAGGTGTCGAAGCAGGTCGTGCTGACCGGTCATCAGGTGGCGAATGTCTTCTTCACCATGCCGAAGGCTTTCTGGGACGGGCTTAGTGACGACGAGAAGAAGGCAATCCTCGCGGCCGAGGATGCGGCCAAGAAGGTCAACGACGACGGCGTGATAGCGACAGAAAATGATGGCAAGGCCTTCTTCGAGGCGCATGGCAACACGGTCACGACCCCGGATGTGGACGCCTTCCGCAAACATGTGCTGGATGCCTTCGTCAATTCGGATTTTTCGAAGAACTGGCCGAAGGGCATGCTTGACCGCATCGGCGCCGCTTAAGACCTGTCGATGCAGAACCTTGCAGTTATCTGGAGACGATTCGCGGAGTCGGTGAGCGTCGTGGCTTTTGCCTTGATGTTCTCCGGCTTCGTGATTGGCATCTTCGCCCGCTACGTTCTCAACGCGCCGATCGCCTGGTCGAATGAGCTCTGCGTCATCGGCTATGTGTGGATCGTGTTCTGGACCAGCGACATACTCCTCAAGGAGCGGCAGCACATCGTGTTCGACGTTATCTACGGCTGGTTTCCACCCGCAGGACGACGCGCCGTTGCGATCTTCATCAGCCTGTCGCTGGCGCTGGTGTTCCTTGCCGCGATCCCGGGAACATACGACTACATTTCCTTCCTCGGCCGCCGCCGGTCGATGCTGTTGCATGTGCCCCTGCAACTCGTCTTCGGCTGCTTTCTCATCTTCGTCGTCGCGGTCGTCGTCAATGCAGTGCGCCGGCTCTGGCAGCTTTTTCGGCCTGGCTGGGAACAGCATCTCTAGGAAAAACTCATGTCCCTTGCCGCTGAAGTGATGTTCGTCCTGTTCTTCATCTGGACGTTCATCGGAATGCCGCTCGGCTATGCCATGCTTGCGTCTGGCATTGTCTATTTCCTGATTACCGGCCGCGACGTCGGCCTTGTGGCGAGCCAGAGCCTCAACGGCATCTACGGCGATTTCGTCATGCTCGCCGTTCCGCTGTTCATTTTTTCCGCCGAGTTGATGAACGCGGGCGAGATGACCGACAAGATGTTCGGCTTCGCCAGCCTGCTGGTCGGCCGGTTCCGGGGCGGGCTCGCCCACGTCAACATCATCGCCAGCGTGATCTTCGCTGGCATGAGCGGCAGTGCCCTGGCCGATGCGGCCGGCCCCGGCAAGATCTCGATCGATATGATGATCAAGGCCGGTTACCGGCCGGGCTTTGCCGGCGCGCTGACATCGACGTCCGCCATTCTGGGGCCGATCATCCCGCCCTCCATTCCGATGGTGCTCTATGGTGTCGTCACCAACACATCGATCGGCTATCTCTTTCTTGGAGGCGTGCTTCCCGGCCTGTTCCTGGCCCTGGTGATGATGGTGGTCGTGGCGGTTCAGGCCCGGCTGCAGAATTTCCCGACGCAACCCAAGCCAACGCGCGCCGAAGCCATAGCAGTAACACGCGACGCCGGGCCAACCCTGCTTCTGCCGGCCATTCTGCTGGGGGGAATTTATTCCGGAGCGGTCACGCCGACCGAGGCCGCGGCGGTCGCGGCTTTCGTTGCACTGATGCTGGCGCTCTTCTGGTACCGCACCATGACACCGCGCAAGCTGTTCGAGGTGCTGCGGGAGTCCTCCAAGTCGACGGCGATGGTCGCCGTCACCATCGCTGGTGCGGTGGTGATGAACTATATAGTGGCGGCCGAACAGCTGCCCGAGATGCTCGGTGTGTGGATCGCATCGCTCGACATGGGGCCGACCACGTTCATGTTCGCGGTCACCTTGCTCTTCATTGTCCTGGGAGCACTTTTCGATACGCTGCTGCTGCTGCTGATCGTCATACCGATCCTGATCCCCACCGTTCGCGAACTCGGCATCGACCCTGTCTATTTCGGCGTCGTCTCGACGGTCAACATGATGATCGGCCTGATACACCCGCCTATGGGGCAGGTCCTCTATCTCGTCTCCGGCATAACCGGCATCAAGGTCGGCGTTATCCTGCGGGAAATCTGGGTTCTGCTCGGCATGATGATCGTGGCCCTCTTCGTCCTCGTCTACCTTCCCCACATCACGCTCTGGCTGCCTGAGATGGCGGGCTACGTGCCGCTAGGGGTGTTCCGTTGAATCAACTCAGGATTTGCACATGCCAGCCATGAAGGAGCTCGTTAAGGGCACCGATCGTTATCGCCACTACATCAACGGCGAATGGGTCGATTCCACCGTCAAGGAATGGATCGACGTCGAGAACCCGGCAACGCAGGCGATCATCGCCTCCGTGCCGAAGGGTGGGGAGGACGATGCCGACCGGGCTCTGGTCGCCGCTCGCGCCGCCCAGCCTGCCTGGGAGGCGCTGCCGCCGGCGACGCGTGGCCAACTTCTGAAGGATCTCGCCAGGCTGATCCTCGAAAACCGCGAGCGCCTTGCGCGCATCGTCGTTGCCGAACAAGGCAAGCCGATCCAGGAGGCGCGCGGCGAGATCGAGGGCGCCGCGCTTTATCTCACCTACGCCGCCGAGGAGGCACGCCGTATCACTGGCGACATCATTCCGTCCGACATGCCGGACGAGCAGATCTGGATCCAGCGTGTCGCCCATGGCGTGGTGATCGGCCTGACCGCCTGGAACTATCCGGCGGCGCTGATGTGCCGCAAGATGGGACCGGCGCTGCTGGCGGGAAACACCATCGTCATCAAGTCGCACGAGGGCACGCCGATCTCGGCGCTGGAGATCGCGCAGCTGTCGTCGCAGCTCGACTTCCCGCCAGGCGTCATCAACGTCGTCAGCGGCACCGGAGAGGGGATAGGTGCGGCACTGGTGCGCCACCCCATCCCGCGCCTGATCACGCTCACGGGCAGCGTGCGCGCCGGCAAGGAAATCTTCCGCGCCGCCGCCGACGACCTGAAACTGCTGCGGCTCGAACTCGGCGGCAAGGCGCCGTTTGTGGTTGCCGAGGATGCCGACATTGGCGCCGCGGTACGCGCGGCGGTGCTGTCGCGCTTCGAGAATTGCGGTCAGATTTGCATCTGCAACGAGCGCATGTATGTGCACCGGCGCGTTGCCGACGAGTTCCTGGACAAGTTCACGCGCGCCGTGAAGGCGCTGAAGGTCGGCGATCCCACGATGATGGTCGATGTCGGGCCGAAATTCAGCGGCATGGAGCTCGGCAAGGTCGAACGCATGGTCGATGCCGCGCGCGATGCCGGCGCGCAAGTGCTGACCGGCGGGCGTCGGCTGACCGAGGGCGAGTTCGCGCGCGGGCACTGGTACGAACCGACGGTGATGACCGTCGCCGACAACCAGATGCGCATCATGCAGGACGAGGTTTTTGGTCCCGTGGTGCCGGTGATGACGGTGGGCGATTTCGACGAGGGCCTGAAGCTCGCCAATGAATCAAACTACGGCCTGTCTGCCTACGTCTTCACCAAGGACATGCGTCGGGTAATGCGACTGGTGCGCGAGCTGAAGTTCGGCGAAATCTATGTCAATCGACCGGGCGGCGATGCCGTACATGCCCATCACGCCGGCATCCGAGACAGCGGCATCGGCGGCGAGGATGGCAAGTACGGACTCGACGCCTACTTCCAGAAGAAGACCATCTACATCAACTACGCTTGAGTTCCCGTTGGGCAGGGGCGCGGTCCTGTCGGCAAGGCATTGCGCCTTCGCCGGCAGGACCGTAAGTCTGGCCGCAACGACGCAGGCGGTGCGATGAGTTTTGCCAATGAATTGCAGCGTTTAGGGCTGCTTCTGCCCCTGAGCCGCCCGACAGTGGTGATCGCTGGCACGGCGGACGACATTGGCCGGCTCTATCCGACGATAGACGCCGTGCTCAGGCAGCGTGCCGGCTATCGTCTTGTGGTGGCCGGCGCCGACATTGGCGCATTGCGCGAACGCTATCCTCACGAGGTGGTGCTGCCCCTCCCGCATTCTGTCAGCTCGCGACATTGGCGGCGACGACTGGGCGCGGTTCTATTCATCGGCCCGGCTGGCCTCGTGGGGCCCGCAGGCTTTCTCGACAGCAATCAGTCCATCACGCCCGAACTGCTGTTGGCCATGCTGCCGCCGCTGGACTTGCCAAAGAAGCGTTTCTCCGGAAGCACATTCCTGATCGACCTGTTTGGCGGCCGCCGCATCACTTCTCTGGGTGAGCTTGCCGAGCGGCTTGGCAAATCGCGGACGATTGTCTGCCTCGGCAATGGGCCGTCTTCCGAGGACGAAAGGCTGTCAGGTTTTAGCGATGCCGCGCTGTTCAGGGTCAACTGGAACTGGCGTGGACGAAACTGGCTGACCGCCCCCGACGTGGTCTTCACCGCCGATCCCGACCTTCCCGGTTATGGGTCGCGGCCAGTCATCGTGTTTCCAACGGCGGCTGTTGGCCGGCACATCCTGTTGCGTCATACGCGAGCAATGCGCCCGCCATCGGCCGGCTATGTTTTTCTTGATGCCTTCGATCCCCCGCCAGCGGATCTTTCCGGGCCGATGATCCCGACCAACGGCGCGCTGATGATTGCGATCGCCGCTGCGCTCAAACCCGAGCGCATCGTGATCGCCGGCATGGACCTCTACCAGCATCCTGACGGCCGCTATCCTGGCGATGCGGCAGCGCTCGACGGTTATTCCCGCGAACACAGCGCCGAAATCGACCTGGGTCTGATCCGCCCCGCGCTCGGCGGCTTTGCCGGGGAAACGATCATCCTCAGCGACAATCTGCGCGCGGCGCTGGCGGCGCGCTAGCCTGCTTGCAGGAGGTCGGTGACGCAGGTGGGCGAGACCTCAGGATGCCTTTTCGCGAACAGGCTTGGCGCTGCCGCCTTGCTTCAGCAGTTTCGCCAGAAGCTTGACCTCGGCGTCGTTGTGATTGCGCGCGAGCTTTTCGGCGCGGTCGGCATCACCGGCGATCACGGCTTCGATCAATGCCTTGTGCTCGGCGATCAACTCCTCATAGTCGTTAGGCAGGAAGCCCGACTGCACCATGTGGAAGCGGACCTGCTGGACGATGAAGCGATGCTGTTCAGCCAGACGTTCATGCCTGGCGAGTTCGATGATCGCGGTGTGCAGGTCGAAATCGATGCCGGTCGCGTCCTGAAAACGGCCCTCGCGAATGGCATGCAGGAGATCGTCGGCAATGCCGCGCAGGCGCGTGCCGTCCGCCTCGGTGACATTGGCCGCGGCAAGGCGCGCGCCCAGTCCTTCGAGTGCACCGCGCAGCGTGTAGATTTCCCAGGCGTCGACGGTGGAGGTGCCGGAAACTTCCCAGCGGGTGAAAGCGACCTGTTGGACAAGCCCCTCATTGGCCAGTTGTGCCAGCGCTGAACGCACGGTTCCACGGCTGACCTCAAGCTCCTCGGAAAGCTGGGTCTCGAGCAGGCGTTCGCCGGCTGGAAGCACGCCTTCCAGTATATGCGAGCGGATCTGGTCGGCTGCCCGGCGGTCGAGCAGCCGCTTTTCCGACTTGAGGCTTGTAAGCTTTGTCATCAACCGACTCATGGCCACGGATGCCCCTTCATATTCCGGCGTTCATGGGCGCGCAACCGGCATTGCTGACAATTAACGATGATGCCCCGACGGCTTTGGCCGGGCCATCAGGCCGGGATTGCAAGGCGGCCAAAAATTATGTTTGCTGATTGCTGACAATCAAGCAAAACTGTGTTTGATTGTCGCGCGACAGGAGTGGGTGATGGCCGAAGGCAAAAGTGCGGTGCTGCAGTTGAAGCCCGGCGACGAGGTGGCGATTGCGCTCCGCGATATCTTTGCCGGCGAGTTGCTGGCGCCGTTCGATCTGCGGGCGGCCGCCGCCATCCCGTTCGGCCACAAGGTGGCGCTTCGCCCGCTAGGGCAGGGCGAGGTCATTCATCGCCTGGGCCAGCCGATCGGTCTTGCCACCAGCGCGATCGCCGCCGGGTCGCATGTCCATCTCCACAATATGGGTTTCGAGGCGTCGATGGCCGGGCATGCCATCGGCACGCGGTTGTCGAATGCGTCTGCCAGGGCGCCCTTGGATATCCCTACCTTCGAAGGTTATCTGCGCGCCGACGGCAAGGTCGGCACGCGCAACTATGTCGGCGTGCTGACCTCGGTGAACTGCTCGGCGCTGGTGGCGCGGATGATTGCCGATCATTTCCGCGATCCAAGCCGGCTGCTGCCCTATCCAGGCGTCGACGGCGTTGTGGCGCTGACGCATAAATCCGGCTGCAGCGTCGCTGACGGTTCGATGTCGATGAAGATGCTGCGCCGGACCCTGGCCGGCTATGCGCAGCACCCGAATTTTTCCGGCGTGCTGCTTGTCGGGCTGGGCTGCGAGGACAACCAGATCGACCAGTTGATCGAGGAGGAAAAGCTCGAACTAGGCGACGACCTGGCAAAGCTGGTGATGCAGGAAACCGGCGGCACCCGCTCCAGCATTTCGCGCGGCATCGAGATGGTCGAAGCGATGCTGGAAAAGGCGGCAACGAAACAACGCCAGAAGATCCCGGCAAGCGAAATCATGGTCGGGCTGCAGTGCGGCGGCTCCGACAGTTTTTCGGGAATTTCCGCCAATCCGGCGCTGGGTGCCGCGGTCGACCGACTCGTCGCCAGCGGCGGCACCGCCATTTTGGCCGAGACGCCGGAAATCTACGGAGCCGAGAACCTGCTGCTGGAGCGCGCCGTCAGCAACGAGGTCGGACAGAGGCTGATCGGACTGCTCGAGTGGTGGGATGAGTACACCAGCAAAGAACCGCAAGGCTTCGATAACAATCCTTCGCCCGGCAACAAGTCGGGAGGGCTGACGACCATTCTTGAGAAATCGCTGGGTGCGGTGGCCAAGGGCGGCACCACCAATCTGGTCGAGGTCTATGGCTATGGGCGACCGATCGACAAGCGCGGCCTGGTATTCATGGACTCGCCCGGCTTCGATCCGATGTCGGCGACCGGCCAGGTGGCGAGCGGCGCCAATCTCATCGCCTTCACCACCGGGCGCGGCTCTTGCTTCGGCTGCCGGCCCGCGCCTTCGATCAAGCTTGCCACCAATTCCGAGATGTTCGCCCGCATGGAAGAGGACATGGACATCAATTGCGGGACGATTCTCGATGGCGACAGTTCCGTCGACGAGATGGGCGAGACGATCTTTCGCGAGATGATCGCCACCGCTTCGGGCAAGGCAACCAAGAGCGAACTGCTCGGCTATGGCGATGACGAGTTCGCGCCCTGGCACGTCAACGCATGGCTATAGTTCAAAGGAAAAATCATGCCGACAATCAACGTCCGGCTGCTCAAGGGACGCAGCATCGAGCAAAAGCGCGAGTTCGTCGAGGTGGTGACGGGCGAAGCGGCTCGCATCCTGAAATGCTCGCCAGACGTCATCGACATAATATTCGAGGATATCGAGAAGCACGACTGGGCTGTCGGCGGCAAGCTCGCGTCCGACAAATAGCACATCGATGCCCCTGACCGGACGGCTCAGTGTAGATATCGGTGGTACCTTCACCGACCTCGTGCTGCTCGCGAGCGATGGCCTGACCTTCTCTGCCAAGGTCAGTTCGACGCCTTCGGCGCCGGAGGACGCGGTGATATCAGGCATGGCCGAAGTGCTTGCCGCCGCCGGCATGCCACCTTCGGCACTCACCGAGGTGCTGCACGGCACGACGGTCGGGTCGAACACGCTGTTGCAAAAGCTTGGCGCTCGCACCGGCCTGATCACCACCAAGGGCTTTCGCGACGTGCTGGAGATCGGGCGGCTACGCACACCCGGCATGTTCGACCTGACCTGGGACAAGCCCGAGCCGCTGGTCGCGAGGCGTTACCGTCTCGAGGTGGCGGAGCGCACGCTCGCCGATGGTTCCATAAGCGTCCCGGTGGACGCTGACGGCGTGCTGACGGCGGGTGCTTTCTTTCGTGCGGAAGGCATCGAGTCGGTGGCCATCTGTTTTCTCAATTCCTATAGGAACCCCGAGAACGAGCGCATCGCCGCGCGCATATTTTCGCAGACCTTTCCCGAGATCGCCGTCACGGCGTCCGTTGATGTCCTGCCGGAGGCGGGCGAATACGAGCGGACCTCGACCGCGGTGGTCAACGCCTATGTTCTGCCCGTTTTACGCGGCTATCTCGATCGTCTCGAAGGCAAATTGCGTGACGCCGGCGTGACGGCTCCGCTACTGATTGGCAATTCCAATGGCGGGCTCTCTGCTTCCGCCACCGCGCAACGTAAACCGGTTTTCTTCATCTCGTCGGGCCGCTCTTCCGGCGCCGTGGGTTCCGAACGTCTTGCCGCCGTCCTGGACGAACCGAACCTGGTCGCCTTCGACATGGGCGGGACGACGGCTTCGGCCGCGCTCATCCATCGCGGCGTGCTCAGCCGCACCCATGAATATGAATTCCGCGCCGGCATGTCGGTGCCATCGCGCTTCATCAAGGCCGGCGGCTACATGATGCGGGTGCCGACGGTGGATGTGGCCGAGGTTGGAAATGGCGCGGGCTCGATCGCGACGATCGATGCGGCGGGTCTGCTGACCGTCGGGCCGCTTTCGGCGGGAGCGGATCCCGGACCGGTCTGCTATGGCCTGGGTGGCTCGCGGCCGACTGTCACGGACGCCAATGTCGTGCTGGGCTATCTGCCGCCCCAGTTGGCCGGTGGTTCGCTGAAGCTGGATATCGAGGCCGCGCGTGACGTGATTGGCAAGACGCTCGGCATACCGCTTGGCCTTTCTGTCGAGGCGGCGGCCTATGGTATCCGCGAGATCGCCAATGCCAACATGGTGCGTGCCATCCGCGCAGTCACCGTCGAACGTGGTCTCGATCCGCGCGAACTGACGCTACTGGCCTTCGGCGGCTCGGGGCCGGTGCATGCCTGCGACCTGGCAAGGACGCTTGGCATAGCGCGCGTGGTGTTCCCGCCCGCGCCCGGCGTATTTACGGCAATGGGCATGCTTGCCGGCGACGTCGAGCATCATGAGTTGCGATCGGCGCAAGCGAGGCTCGATCGTCTGGACCCGTCGCAAGTCACGGTACTCAGGGAGGAGATGCGTCTTGCCGCGACAGCGGCGCTGGTCGCACAAGGTTATGCGGCCACGACAGTAAACTTTGCCGAGCAGATCGATCTGCGGCTCGACGGGCAGGATGCATCGCTGTCCATCCCATTCTCCGGCGTGTTTGACTCCAAATCGCTGCGGCCAGCCTTCATCGCGGCTTACCGCGATACCTACGGCTACACGCCGACCGATGCGGTGGAAGCCGTGGCCTTGAGGCTGCGCGCGCAGGCCCGTGTCTCTGCTCCACTCGATTTCACGGCGCTGAAAGCCGCGCCGACGGAAGTCGGTTGGGACGAGGAGAGGCGCATGGTGCATTTCGGTCGCATCGCGGCCATCGAAACAGCGATCACAAGGCGCGAGGCGGTGGCCGCAACCTTGGCTGGGCCTGTGATCATCGAAGGCCCGGACACGACCATCGTCATCCCACCCGGAGCGTGGGTCGAACCCGATGCGACCGGCAGTCTCGTCGCGACACTGGAGGCCGCCCGGTGAGCGCCATCGATCCCATCACCTTCGCCGTCATCAAGTCGGCGCTCGACACCATCGTCGACGACATGGCCTATGCGGTCATGCGCACGGCGCGCTCGCCGATCGTGCGCGACGTGCTCGATTATTCCGTGACGCTCTGCGATGCCAAGGGGCGCATCCTGAGCCAGGCCAAGACCGTCGCCCTGCATCTTGGTGCCGTACCCGATGCGATGGACGTGATCATCGAGCGCTTCCGGGGGGATATGTTTCCGGGTGACGTCATCGTCCTCAACGACCCCTACGACGGCGGCATGCACCTTCCGGACATCTTCATGTTCAAGCCGATCTTTTCGGGTGAGCGGCTGCTTGGCTTTTCCGTGGTCATTGCGCACCATTGCGATGTCGGCGGCCGCGTGCCCGGGTCGAATGCTTCGGATTCGACCGAGATATTCCAGGAAGGTCTGCGCATCGCGCCGATGAAGCTCTACGAGCGCGGCGTTCCCAACAAGACGTTGTTCAAGATCATCGAGAAGAATGTGCGGTTGCCCGATCTCGTGCTCGGCGATCTCGATGCGCAATACGCAACCTGCAACATCGGCGAACGCGAGATGCTCAACCTGTTCGCGCGCCACGGCGGTGAACTGGAGGTCTATTTCGATCGGTTGATCGACTATGGCGAGGCGCTGACGCGCAAGGCGATCGCCGGCTGGCCGGACGGCGATTACACGTTCACCGACTACATCGACGGCGATGGTTTCTCGTTGGCGCCAATCCCGATCGTCTGTCGGATCACCGTCAAGGGCGACCATCTGTGGGTCGACTTCGCCGGCTCATCGCCGCAAGTGAAAGGCGCGATCAATGCGACGCTTTCCTTCGTCAAATCCTCGACCTACCTCACCATACGCTGCGCGCTCGACCATGATGTGCCTAACAATGCCGGTGTCTATCGCTGCATCACGGTGACGGCGCCGGAAGGCTCGATCCTCAACCCGACCATGCCAGCCCCTGTCGCGGCGCGGGCACTGACCGGCTACCGCGTCGTCGATACGGTCATGGGCGCGCTCGCGCAAATCGCGCCGAAGCGGCTTATGGCGGCGGGCGAGGGCGGTAACACGGTTGTCGCCATCGGCGGCTATCACGGCCCGGAACGCAAGCCGTTCGTCTTTGTCGACATGATCAACGGTGCCTGGGGCGGGCGATCCGACAAGGATGGCATCGAGGGCATTACCAACCCGAGCCAGAACATGTCGAACCTGCCCATTGAGACCATCGAAGCGCGCTATCCGATCATGATGGAGGAATATTCGTTGCGTCAGGATTCCGGCGGTGCCGGCCAGTATCGCGGCGGCCTCGGCCTGATCAGGCAGTACCGGCTGCTGGCCGAAACGGCGGTCCTGCAATTGCGTGCCGACCGCCACGAGCACCCACCCTATGGGCTGTTCGGCGGCCAGCCAGCGGCAAGTTCGAAGAACCTGATCAAGCAGCACGGCGAATGGCGCGCGTTGCCGGCCAAGGTGACACTTGAGATCGGCAGGGACACGGTCGTCCGCCACGAACAGGCTGGTGGCGGTGGCTGGGGCGATCCGGCGCGACGCGATCCCCAGGCGATCGCGGCGGACCTGCGCAACGGAAAAATCACCGCCGCGAGCGCGGCTGCCGATTATCGGACGGACAGGATGACTGAGCCAGCTCATGAATCCATTCAACTTCAACGAGGCGGGCAAGACGTCCGCGTGCAAGAGGAGATCAAGACATGACATGGACCGGCGTTTTCCCCGCGGTGACCACCAAGATGCAGGCATCGGGATCCATCGATATCGAGGCCACTCAGGCGAGCATTGACCGCCTTATAGAGAATGGCGTTTCGGGCGTGATCGTCCTGCCGATGCTGGGTGAAAACGCGACACTGACGCAGTCGGAGCGCGATGCGGTCGTGACGGCGGCCAGGGAGGTTGTCGCGGGCAGGGTGCCGCTTTTGTCAGGTCTGGCGGAACTGTCGACCGACAACGCCATCGCCGCGGCACGAAACTATCAGAAGCTCGGCGCCCAAGGCCTGATGAGCTTTCCCAGTCTCGCCTATCGCACGGATCGTCGTGAAACGGTCGCATGGTACAAGGCCGTTGCCGAGGCAAGCGACTTGCCGGTGATGATCTATAACAACCCCATAGCCTACAAGGTGGATGTCGATGTCGAAACCCTGAAGGCTTTGGTTGATGTGCCCGGCATCGTCGCCATCAAGGAAGAGACAGGCGACATCCGTCGCGTGACCGACCTTTTCAACGCTTTTGGCGATCGCTTCGATATTTTCTGCGGCGTGGACGATCTTATCCTTGAAAGCTTGGCGCTTGGAGTGGTCGGCTGGGTATCCGGCATGACCAATGCGTGGCCGGCGGAATGCGTGGCGCTCTTCAACGCAGCCAAAGCCGGAGATTTCAAGGCCGCGCTGCCGCTCTACCGGCTGATGACACCAGCCTTCCATCTCGACACTGACGTGAAGCTTGTTCAGTACATCAAGCTCGCCGAGCATTTTGTCTATGGTGCGCCCGAATTCGTGCGTAAGCCGCGCATGCCGATCGAGGGAAACGAGCGTGCGTTGGTCGAGAAAATCATAAGGGCCACAATCACGGATCTCGGCAACCGAACTTGATGAACCCGCGCTTTTATCGACGCGAAGGCATCACAACGCGAGAGCGCTACATCACAAGACCCACTATTGAGGGGCGCTCTTTTGCTATCGTTGGCAAGCGGGACAGCAAGACGGGATCGAGCGTCACGAGATCGAAAGTTCTGCTTCTCTTCCTTTTTCGTTCCCGCGAAGAAGCCGCCAACGGCCGGGCGCTCGCAAGCCGAATGGACTACGGATCAGATCCACCGGTCATCGGTCACAGGCCAATCAGGATTTGACTCAGAAGGGGGTTCGCATAGAGTCGGAGGGAGAGTGTCCTTTGGCGCGGTGCCTATCCGCCGTCAATTTCGCCGGCCCGCGAGATGGGAAGTCGGAAAAGGAAAAACGGTTGTCGGAAACACGAAGCCAGGAATCGTGGTACGCGTCAGCCTTTGCAGAGGAGTTCCGCGGAGGTGTCTTTGCCACGCAGCGGCGACTCCGGACCCGGCTTCTCGATCGTGACGTGATCCGCCGCGCGCATGCGCGCGATCTCGCCGCCCATATGCTCCTGCATCTGGATGACCTGCCGGGTTGCTGGTCGATCGCCACCAACTGGCTGCGGGCTGAGCTTGGATGCCAGCGCGTCGACACTGGTTTCGGAGTGCGCGAGGCCAGGGACTATTTCCCCGGCTTTGCGGAAGCGAAGGACACTAACTACGATGTTCCTTCGTTCGGTGGGGGCAAAGCCGTCGACAATCGCGATGCCGCGATGCAGGCCATGTGGCTCGACCCTCGCCCGGTGATCTTTGCTGATATCAAGCAGGACAGTCGCATCACGATGCGGCTGCGGCAAAGGCTTTCCGGAGCCCGGACGAAATCGAAGTTCGCCTGGGCGCTTCGGACCGGACGCGGCAGCTACGGCCTGATCTGTGCCGACTGGACCGAGTATTTAGCCCCTTGGGAATCCGGCCTTTATGATTGCTTCGAGCAGACGGTGGTCGATGTCCTGAACCCGATCATTGCCGTTGCCAAAGAGATCTCCGACCAAGACCCGACGAGGCGGGATGGGAAGGCGCAGGGCAGTTATCCCCTGACCTTGTCCACGGGCCTCTCGGCGGGAGCCCCGCTGGCAACCCTTACCGGCTCAGAGATCGAGGTCGCCAGACTGGTCGCGAAGGGGCTGAGCTACAAGGAAATCGCAAGAATTCGCCGCAGGTCTTTCTCCACGATCGATCACCAGCTTCGGAGCATCCGTCAGAAGACAGGAGTTTCAAGCACATCCGCCTTGGTCAGCCTGCTTGCGAGGAGCGACTTCCCTTTGGCCTGAGGAACGGCGGGCTGCATCCAAGAAGGTCGCATTCGCGTCTACTCCGCAACAAAAAACCAGAATTGCCAAAATGATAGATCGATGAATCCGTACTTCACCGATCCTGATTGGTATCGCGAACCTTCGCGATAGATGGTCCCTGGCGGTTTTTGGTAGACCCGTATTGCACGTACATCGTCGTGCAAAGCTGAACCATCCCAACCTGATGGTTTTGCGAGGGAGGGTGGACAAGATGACCAGACAATTGTTTGCGGCAACAGTGCTGATGGCTTGCGTGCCGACGCTGGGCGCGCCCGAGGACTCAAAAAGCAAGCCTGTGCTTACCCTGCGAGGCGGCCGAAAACATGATTGCAGCCTGCCTCACGGCACAAGCGGTTGGCTATGCCAGCGACGATCAGGACGAAAGCTGCCCGAAAGTGAGCTTTGGCGCATTTTCGGAAAGCCTGAACTGAGAGCGGCGCGATGATCGAAAATCCTTTCTACAGCGCTGAGATGCAGGGTGACTTCGAGCTTTTCGATCTCGGCAACCTGATCCTTGAAAGCGGCGAGACGCTGCGCGGTGCAAAGCTGGCCTACCGCACCTTCGGCAGGCTGAACACGGAGAAATCCAACGCCATTCTGGTGACCACCTGGTTCTCGGGAACCGGCAAGGTGATGCAGGATGTATATGTCGGCCCGGGTCACGCGCTTGATCCGGACCAGTATTTCATCATCATCGTGGATCAGCTTGGCGGCGGCGTGTCATCCTCGCCGCAGAACACGCCCGCTCCACAGGCGATGTCGAAATTTCCGAGACTTGGTATTGGCGACGATGTCCGCGCGCAGCACCGGATGCTGACAGACCTGTTCGGGATCGAACGGCTGGCCCTTGTGGTCGGCGGGTCGATGGGTGGGCAGCAGGTTTATGAATGGGCGGTCGCTTATCCGCAGATGGTTGAACGGGCGGCGCCAATTGCCGCGACGGCCCGCATTTCGCTGCACCAGCAGGTCTTTGTCGAGACGCTGAAAGAGGCAATCACTTCGGACCCCCGCTGGAACGGCGGCTGGTATGCCTCGGGCCTTGTTGTACGCGAGGGCATGGACCGGATGGCGCGGATCGTGGCGACGCATGGCTGGTCCACGCAGTTCTACCAGGAGGAGCGTTGGCGCAGCGTGGTCGGCATGTCGTCGCTGGACGACTTCATAAACGGCGTGATGAAGGCCTATTTCGAGCCGATGGATCCCAATGTCCTGTTGTGTGAGATGCACAAGTGGCAGCGGGCCGACGTGTCGCGTCACGCAGGAGGCGATCTCGCCCGCGCGCTGGCTCGGATCAAGGCAAGGACCATGGTCATGCCCATCAGCCATGACAGCTTCTTCCCGCCGCATGAATGCGAGGCCGATTGTCGACTTGTGCCGGGCGCTCTGTTTCGGGTGATCCAGTCGCCCGAGGGTCACATGGGCCTGAACGGGTTCGAGCCGGGATACATGGAACAGGTGGATCGCCACCTGAATGAGCTGCTAGCCGCCTGACGACTTCCGAAATCAGTTTGACTGCCCCGGGGTGCTGTCGCTCCGGGGAACGGAGGGGCATGTCCCGACGATCGCGCCGGAGGACGCCTGCAAGATGCAACAGATCAAGGGCAAACGCCGGAGGCGCCACCAAGAGCTTCAGGACGCAAGCGGGCGAAGTCCCCGCAATGAAGGATGCGCAGGGCAGCGCGGTTGTGACGAATATTCGGCAGTCGGACTGCCTGTTGGGAGGAGTTTTCAAATGAGCAGGCCGAAGTTGGCGATCAAGAACGCCACGAAACGCTATGGAACTGGCCGTGACGGCCTCCTGGCGCTGGATCGGATAGATATCGAAGTGCTGGAAGGTGAGTTTGTTTCCTTGGTCGGGCCATCCGGTTGCGGAAAGACAACCCTTCTTTGGTCGATCGCTGGTCTTCACTCGCTCACCGACGGTGCAATTGAGCTTGACGGCAGTCCGCTCACTGGTCCGCATCCGCAGATCGGCATGATGTTTCAGGAAGCAAACCTGCTTCCCTGGCGGACCATTCAGAAAAACATCGAGTTTCCATTCGAGATTCGCGGCCAGGAACCGGCGGGCGACAAAATCGGCGTGCTGCTCGATCGCGTTGGCCTTGGCGGCTTTGGCTGGAAGATGCCTCGGGAACTCTCCGGCGGCATGCAGCAGCGTGCATCCATCGTGCGGGCCTTGTCGTCGGATCCAGATGTTCTGCTGATGGATGAGCCTTTCGGTGCGCTTGATGCTTTCACACGCGACGAAATGAACCTGCTGATGGAGGAGATCTGGCTTGAGACTCGCAAGACCATCGTCCTCATCACGCACTCGATCCACGAGGCGGTGTTCCTGTCGAACAAGGTGCATGTGATGAGCGCTCGGCCTGGCCGGATGTCGAAGACATTCGACGTTCCCTTCGCCAGGCCGCGGTCTATCGAACTCACCGAGACCAAAGAATTCTTCGACCTGGTCAACAAAATAAAATCGGAAATTCAGCACCAGCCTGGCCGGAACCGCGCGCCAGTGGCTGCGGAGTAGCGGCCATGGGTGAGAAAGCAGTTGGAAGCATGACAGCCGAATTCGGCGAAGGTCCCGGTATGACGGCCATGTCTGGCCTGGGGGGCAGTCTCGGCATCAAAAGCATGTCGGAAGTCCTGGCGATCGTCAGTGTCGCGGTTGTCATCATCGGCGGGGCCGAGCTTCTGCTCAGGTTCTTCCAGGTCCCGCAATATGTCATGCCGACACCGTCGGCGATCGTCATCGCGCTCTTCGTCCACATGCCGGAGATCGCGCCGCATCTGGGCTATACGCTGGTCGAGCTTGTCGTGGGTTACGCGATCGGCGCGACGATCGGCATGCTGCTGGCAGCCCTCATCACACAGTTCCCCTTTGCAGAGAAAATAATCACGCCTTACATCCTGCTCCTGGTGACGACGCCAATGCTGGCTCTCGTGCCGTTGCTCATCCTTAATTTCGGCTTCGGCTACGCGCCCCGCATCATCGCGGTGGCACTGGCATCCGGACCGATGGTGATGATCAACTCGGCGACGGGGTTTCGGCGTGTGGATCAGGCCAAGATCGCGCTTGCCAAAGTGTACGGCGCTTCGACACTCCAGATATTCACCAAAATTAGAGTGCCGATGGCGATGCCCATGATCATTGTCGGTCTCATGATGGGCGCCATTTTCAGCGTCATCACCGCGATTGGCGCAGAAATGTCTGGCGGTGGGTTCGGACTGGGAAGCAGGCTCACAACTTTCTCATCGACGCTGCGGACGGCGGATTTCTTCGCGGTCATCCTGATCCTCGCGATCATGGGTATCCTCATCTACGTCTTCTTTTCCTGGCTGGGCAACAAACTGGCCGGTTGGGAAAGCTGATCGAGCAGCGTGCCTGCAGGACCGCTCGGCAGGCCCACGCGACACCTTTGAGCGGAGTTCCTTGGAGGAGAATGGGATGGACAACTTCCCGAATGAAGGAGGCATTTCGCGCCGCCTGTTTCTGCAGATCAGCGGTGCCGGCGTGGTTACCGCCACAGCTCTCGGCTGCGGCCTGCTGTCGGCCCGTGCCAAGCGTTACGAGGGCCGGTTTACCTGGATTTCGCCGCGCGGCACCATCGAGGTGATGGACGACTACGCGATCTGGGTCGCGAAGGCGATGGGTTACTACGACGATCTCGGTGTTGACGTGAAGCTCGAACCGGGTCCTCCCGGTGGCACGGCTGTGGTGCAGTTCGTGTCGGTTGGTCAGGCGGATATCGGGTTTCCGGCGCCAGGCATCCTCGGCAACTCGATTGAAGCGAAGATGGGGTTGGTTTCGGTGTTCGGTACCGGCGCTCTTGATCTCTTCAACATCGCCTTCCGAAAAGGTGAAGGCATGAAGGATCTCAGGGGACTCGAGGGCAAGACCGTCCTCCTCGGCTCTGCGGCATGGCAGTCGATCGCCGATCCCATGCTCGCAGCCGTTGGGGTCGACACCACGAAAGTAAAGTATGTCGAGGCCGGCTTCCCAAACTGGACCAGTGCGCTGGCATCCGGCCAAGGCGACGCCTGCCTGGCATGGGAGGGACTGCGTGCCGCGCTGGAGGCCAACGGCCTTAAGTTCGACTACTGGCTCGGAATGCGCGGCTCGCCGCTGCCGTCCAACACGCAGGTCGTTCGTCGCGCCGATGTTGATGATTCCGATCGCAACGCGTTCCTCAAGAAATTCCTCAAAGGAATGGCGATGGGGCATGAGTTCGCCGAGATCAATCCGCGCGCGGCAGCCGACATTGTCTTCAAGGCGTTGCCGGCCACCAAGGAGGCCTTTGGCTCCCGCTACGGCACGGAAAGCCTGATGCAGATCCATCGGACTTTCAAGGGCGACATGTCCAAGCGTGCAGGGTGGGGCTATCACGATATCGCCGCCTTCGACCTATTCTTCGACACCCAGAAGAAACTCGGTCTGTTGTCGATTGACATCGACGCCAAGGACTATGTCCTCAACGATTTCATCGCCGAGGCGAATGCTTTCGACAAGGCGAAGGTCAAGGCCGAAGCGAACGCCTACGAACTTCCCGACGACCTCAAGGCGATCGACATGGCGAATCTCGAAGCGAGTTTCTACGACAGCGCCGTGAACTAGCGGGTGATGCGGAGCGACCGGGCCGTCGTCGGGCAGCCCGGTCGCATTCTCCGCAATTCGAGGCGCAACTCGCCTGTCTCGATGCGCCACTATCGACGGTGGTTCTCCACCCTGGTGCGCTATCACATTAGCCTGAAACAGGCTTCAAAGGGCCTTCGGAAAGGTCATTTGCTGGATGACGCTCGCTCTTTCAGCAACAGCTTTTGATCGATATTTCATTCATCCCGTCGCGACCGTCTCAAGGTTTCACGCGCGTGGCCTCAGCGATCTTGCGCGCCAGAGCTTGGCCCAGCATCAGGTCACGATCGCCGGAGGACAGCGATTCCAATCCCGGAATCGCCATCGTGGCCTCGAAGGAAGAGAATTCGAGGACGGGGCTGAAGTCCGATCCCCAATGAAGATTGTGCGGCGTGAAGCGCTCCGCAAGCAATTCCACATATAGCCGCGCACCGTTGTGCGGGGGAACCGGATCGACGGCATAGAAGCCGGAAAGCTTGACGCCGACATTGGCGCAGCCGGCCAGCCGCAACAGCGGATCGAGCCGCGCCGCCGCCGCTGCCCTTGCTGGCGTCCCGCTCCATATGCCGGGCAATCCCAGATGGGAAAACAAGAAGGCGCAGTCCTGCATCCGCTCGACCAGCGGCCGAAGCTGCCTGATGGCCTGCTGGCGCGCGTTGAGCGAGACGATGGCGCGCGCCCGGCCGAGCCGTTGCCAGACCTCCGGCGGCCAGTCGCAGAGCATCCTGGCGGTCGCGACGTCCGGCAAATAAAGCGTTACTCCGCAATGTCCGGCTTCGAGCAAAGCCTCGATCCTCTCGACCGAGGGAGCGGGAGTTGGAGCTAGGTAGGCGACGCTGCTGATCCAGCCATTTTCGGCAGCGATTTCGCGCACATAAGCATTGTTGGACGGGTCGATGCGCTCGCCTTCGTAACAGATCACCAGTCCCGCGGAAATGTCGTGCGCACGCATCAGCCGCGCATAGGTTTCCAGATCGGACATCCCGCCGAGCGGCGAGATACCGCGAAATCGCCCGTAGCCGTTGCGGAACAAATGAAGGTGCGCATCGACGATCATCGGTTTCGCAGCGCCGCCAGCACCATTTCGGCGGCGAGCAGTCCGTCGAGCGCATCCTGTGGGGACACTGGCGCCGTGGCCGCCCCGGCGCGGATGCCGGCAAGGAAACAGTCGAGTTCCGTGCGCAACGGATCGTCCGCTGCGTCGATCTCCATGCGCCGATGGCTTCGGCCGTATACGTCGATATGGCTGCCGGCATGAAGCTCAGCGCTGCCGGCACTGCCTATGAGTTCGACGCGATCGGGCGGGCAGGGGGATCCTGGATGCAGCCATGCCGTAGCCAGGTGCCACGCCGCGCCGGATGAGCTTTCGAGCCATGCCTGTGTCAGCGAACGGGTCGATCTCGGCGGCCGCCGCGCCGCATGTGCGGAGATCGCCGTGCCGCCGTCGAACCAAAGCGCCAAGTCGATGTCGTGGACCATGGTCATCAGCACGGGATCGACATCGAGATAGCGCGCGGCATGGCCAGCGTCCCTGTAGCGGCGCGAGGAGAAGGCCAGCAACTCCCCGATTTCACCCTGCCGCAGCATGTCGAGCAATTGTCGGTGACCCGAGGAGAAGCGTAGAATGTGGCCGGCTGGAGGAAGGCGGGGCTCGCCGAAGCCGCTTCGCACAGGCGGCGCATGGTGTCCGAATCAGGCGCGACCGGCTTCTCCACCAGCACCGGAATACCTTGTTCCAGCGCTCTCGCTGCCACGGGCGCATGCGCCACCGGCGGTGTCGCCACGACGACACCATCCGGCTGGAAGCGGTCGAGCAGCGCCATGGCATCGGCATCATGGTCCGCGAGCGCGAACATGGCGACCAATCGAGCCAACTCCTCGCCGCGCGTTTCCGCGACAGCCAGGGTAACGCCGCCCATCGCGACAAGCGTCGCCAGGTGCTCCTTGCCAAAGGCGCCCCCGCCCGCAACCAGTATTTTCACGCCATCGCCCCCGCCGTGGTGCACGCACCGCAGATCGGTACGCAGATCCTGCTGCTGGCAGCGAAGGCCGCGTGCCCGCGGCTCAACGCGGCGACCAAGACCAGGTGGATGTTTGCGGCCAGGGAACTGAAATCGTCTAGGATGACATCCGTCATTGCGTTTTGGCACCCGTCCAGCGGTCGCGGATTGAAGTTATGATGTCTCTGAGGCTTCGCGCGGCGGCTACCTCCAGCGCACCGAAGTGCATCTCGGCCCGCCAGGTCCCGTACGGCGCGATCCAGACCAACTGACGGTTCGCCTTCGCTGCGGCGAAACCGTCCGGCGGCGCAGTGGCTGGCAGAACCAGCCCCAGCGCGTCCTGGTCCGGCCCGCGCGTCAGCCAGCGCACGGCATAGGGCAGCTCGACCGGACGATGGCTGACGAAATCGGCCGTTCCGCTCGGGTGCCGTTGCAACGCGTGCGTCCAGCCATCGGCGCCGGTTGCCGGCATCATCGTCAGCACAAGCTCAGGCTGAACAGGTACGCCTGGAACGAGAATGCGGTGTGACGCCGGATCGTCTGCCACGGCACGATGATACGCCCGCACCGCGTCGTCCTCGTCAGCTGGCAAATCGGGTTGCCGCACGGCGATGCCGGTGCGGCCATCGGATACGGCGTCGACAAGGACGCCGCCGTCAACCGGCCTGAAGTTGATGTGGCCAAGATAGAGGAAGGGCATGGGCCGACCCGACCTGTTCTCGACTTCCATCGACACCTCGAAATGAGCCGCCCCTTCACGCAGGCGGATACGTGGCCGGGCAACGAAACTATGGTGGAAAGCCAGAGCATCATGCGCCATGCCCGTAAGTTCCATATAGGCGCCATCGCCGTCCTCGCCGAACGTCAATTGCGCGGTGTCGTAGGGCATGTTCGGCAATTCGCCATGTAGCGGATGGGTGTCGGTCGGGCCGGGGTTGCCCATTGCGGTGCCGCCGCAATGGATGAAGAAGGCGCCATATGTGGCGAGATAATCGCGCGTCGGACGCGGCTCCTCGAACATGGAATGCATTGTGAGCCGGCGACCAAGGAAATGGGCATCCCAGATTTGTTGACCCTGGAATGGCAACAGCGCCGCCGTGCCAACACCGTTTTCGACAACAAGGGCAGCGACGCCCGTCGCATAGCGAAAGGCTGCGGCGCGCAGCTTCCCGCTTTCTGCAACCAGCCGTCGTCCCTCGCCGAACAGCGATGGATGAAGCTCGATCGTGACCGATGCCGGCATGGTGTCCTCTCGTCCATTCATCAGAGGCGAGGCCGGCGTGCCACAACGTTGGGCTCCACTTCGTGACCCATACGCTTGAACAGCGCCGATGAGGCCTTGCGCACTTCGGCGTAGATCGTGCGCTCGGCCAGCGTGGTGAAACGGCCGGCCTCCAGCACAATGCGCCCATCGATGACAACGGTATGCACCGACTTGGAACGAGAGGCATAGAACAGGTTGCGGATCATGTTGGTACTGGGCACCATCTCCGGCCGATCGAGTGTGTGGACGACAATGTCCGCGCGCTTGCCCGGCTCCAGGGAACCGATGCGGTTCTCCATCCCCACCGCCCGCGCGCCGGCGCGCGTGGCCATGTGCATTCCGTCCTCGGCGATCAGATAGGTGCGGTCCATGTGGACGTCGCGCGCCGCCAACACCGCGAGGCTGGCCTGGCGCCATAGGTCGAAATCGTTTGACCAGTTGGGCGAATCCGAGCCGAGCGCGATGTTGGCACCACGGCGCCACAGTTCGGCATGGCGGCCATGGAGCGAGCTGCCATGTCCCCACATCATCGAGGCGGCAGGCGCCCAGGCGACGGAAGCGCCACGATCAAGCAGCCTCTCGCACTCGGCATCGGTCAGGTGGTTGGCGTGAGCAAAAGTGACGTTGCGAGTGAGGAAACCCGTTTCGTGCAGATGCACGAGCGGGTCCTTGCCGAAGCGTCGGCGGTCGGCCTCCGTATCTGCTGGGCTGTAGGATTGATGGATGTTGAGCGTCACCGATGCCGCGTCGGCGCGCGCCTTGGCCTCCATCATCAGGCCCTCGCTGGCCGTGCCAAGGCCCAGCACCGCGACATGCCCTGTCACCAGAGCATCGGGGTCGGTGTTGCGCCCGAGCTGCGTCCCCAGAGAAGCGAGTGCTTCGTCGCGCGTCTTTGGTGCCCGAGCCAGCTCGGCATGGGCACGCGCTTGTGCGGCACAGGTCGCGCAGCCTTCCGCCGGCTCCATCTTGCCCTGAGCGAAGCCCTGCGGCTGATCCCAGATGAAGGCATCGCCCAATATGGCGCGCATGCCCACTTCTCGTGCTGCGCGCGCCGCCATCTCCGGTGTAAGCACCGTGCCCGCCTCCATGAAGCAGGTCGTGCCGTTGCGCACCATCTCCATGCAGGCGAGCAACACGGAAAGATATTCATCCTCGTCGTTGACGGTGTTGTAGAAGCGGCTTTCAAAACTGTCGAAGGAATCGGCCTCCACGAGCTGGTCCGGCAAGGCGCCCCGGAACAGATGATAGGAGGCGTGAATATGACACTCCACGAAACCGGGATGCACCGGCGCACCCTCCGCGTCGATGGTACGGGCGGCCTCGTAGCGCGCCGCGATCGCGGCGTCGTCGCCAACCGCCAGGATTCGTCCATCGGCGCCCACAGCAATGGCGCCGTTCGCGAAGATCGTGCCGATGTCGTCCATGGTGATGACATAGCCGTTACGGATCAGGACGCTGGCCCTTTCGCGCGCTGCCGTCATGCGCGGTCCTCCTTCACGATCGTGGCCGCGCTTTCGGCCCATGCCAGGGTCACGCGATCCCCCGCGGAGAGTCCTTCAGCTTCCTCGTCGCGCAGATCGGCCCAGATCAGCGAGCCGTCGCCGATGCGCGTTCCCACGCGTACGCTGCTGCCGAGATAGACTATCTCCGCGACCGCGCCTGCTGCGCCGAACCCCTCGGGCGGAGAATCCGCATTGCGATGCAGACGAACGGCCTCCGGGCGAACTGACAATGAGGCACGATCTCCGGCGGACAACACGAGGCCCAAGCGAGACGCTCTATAGCGGCCAGATGCCGTCGCAAGGACCACCCGGCCCTGCTCAATAGTGGCGATCTCACCGCCAAGCAGGTTTGTCGCCCCGACGAAATCGGACACGAACACGGAGTTCGGTTTGCGATAGATGTCACGCGGCGTGCCGTACTGGACGATGCGCCCGCGATTCATGATGGCGATGCGGTCGGACATGACCAGCGCTTCGGTCTGATCGTGGGTCACGAATACGAAAGTGGCGCCTAGCCGCTTCTGGATCGAACGCAGTTCGAGCTGCATCTGCTGGCGCAATTTCAGGTCCAGAGCCGACAGTGGCTCGTCGAGCAGCAGCACGCGCGGTTCTCCTGCGAGCGCCCGCGCCAGCGCCACTCGCTGCGCCTGCCCGCCACTAAGCTGCGACGGCTCTCGTTCGCCAAGCCCCTCCAGCCGCACCAGCGCCAGCATCTCGTCCACCCTGGTGCGGATGCGCGCCGGCTTCCACCCGCGAAGCCTCAGGCTGTAGCCGATGTTTTCCCGCACCGTCATGTGGGGGAACAGCGCGCCGCGCTGGAACACTAGATTGGTTGGGCGCTTTTCAGGTGGCCTGCCCGTAACGTCGTCGCCATAGATGCGCACCGAGCCGGCACTCGCCTGCTCGAAGCCGGCGATAATGCGCAACAATGTCGACTTCCCGCAGCCGCTGGCACCCAGCAGCGATACGAACTCCCCGTCGTCGATGCGGAAGTCGATGCTGTCCAACGCAACCAGCCCGCCGAACTGCTTGCGGACCCCAACGATATCTACGGCAGGCGCGATCACGATGTCTTCTTCCGATTGAGCAGATTTGAGGCAAGCACGAGGCAGATCAACACGGTCAGCAGGATGGTGGCGATGGCATTGATGGAGGGATCGACACCACGGCGCATCAGACCCCAGACCAGCACCGGCACGCTGAGCTGATTGCCGATGTTGAACCAGGTGACCACGAATTCGTCGAGCGACAGAGCCGCCGCGAGCAATGCCGCACCGACAATCGAAGGCCGGATGAGCGGCAAGGTCACATCGCGGAACGCCAGGAACGGTGTCGCACCAAGGTCACGCGCCGCTTCCAGCATGCTGAAGTCGAAGGTTTCCAGCCGCGCGTTCATCGTCAGAACGACCAAGGGCAGGCTCACCAATATGTGCCCGATGGCCGCGTTCAGCATACCTTGCGGGAAACCCAGCGCGCGGAAGAACACCGCAAGCGAGATGCCGATGACCAGAAGTGGCACGATGGCGGGCAGAAGGCTCAGGCCGAGCAGTGCCGCGCGCAATCCGGGCCGCTTCAGCGCGACGAGGCCGAAGGCGAACGCCGCTCCGACGACGCCGGACGCCAAGGCCGACACTGCCGCAAGGATGAGGCTGTTGGCAAGCGCCGTCGATATCAGTGGATTGGACAGCGCGTTCGCGTACCAGTTGAGGGTCAATCCCTCGATCGGCATGCTGAGCCGTGGCGAGGTGCTGAAGGAGAACAGCACGATCACGACGATCGGCGCATAGAGATAGGTCAACACCAGCGCAAGAAAGAACGCCGGCATCCTTCGCGACAGCTTCACCAACGGGTCACCCATTTGATGATGCGCATCACGATGAGATAGGAAAGCAGCATCACCGCCACCACTACGAAGGCCATGGCCGCGCCGAGCGGCCAGTTGGAGCCGACGCCGCGGAACTGGTCGGCGATCACGTTGCCGATGAGGAGGCTCTGCGAGCCGCCCACCAGGGTGGGTGTGACGAAATCGCCCGCCGCGAGCAGGAAGGAGAAGGCGAAGGCGGTGCGCATGCCGGGCAGCACCATGGGCAGCAGCACTGTGCGCAGCACATGCAGGCGACCGGCACCGAGATCGCGCGAGGCTTCAAGATAGTCGCGCGAGATGTTTAGCATTGCCGAATAGAGTGGCAGTACCGCCAGCGGCAAAAGAAGGCTGCACAGGGTGATCACAACAGCGATGTTGCTATAAATGAGGAATTCCAGCGGCGCGCCGATTAGCCCCGTCCATTCCAGCGTGGAGTTTAGCAGCCCCTGTTTGCCCAGGATCGTGCGCCACGCGTAGATGCGTACCAAATAGCCACTGAAAAGCGACAGCAACACGACCTGCAGGATGAGCTGTCCCCTCCGCTCGAATACGAAGCGCATGCAGTAGGCCAGCGTGAACGCCACGGGCACCACGATGGCGGTGGTGACGAAGGCTATTGCGATCGTGCGAAGCATCAGCACTTGGTAGAGCGGCGAAGCGAAAATCTTCTGATAGTTGGCCAACGTGAAGCCCGGTATCAGCGCGAAGCCCTTGGTCGTCCAGAAGCTGAGAACGAAAAGGCACAGCATCGGCACGACAAAGAACAGGGTATAGAACGTGCTTGCCGGCAACATGGGCCCCAATCCGCCCCGCCCCAGTGCCTTGGAAACCGTCATCATGAGGTACATCGCCGCGGTCATCTTCGATATCGGCACGCAGGAGCGCCGGTTGCAGAGTCCGACCGGCACGGAGGTACCATGCCGGTCGGGCCGGTTCGAACTGGGTCAGGAAGCCTTGAAGGTCTGCCAGGCCTCCACCCAGGCGGGTGCACCAACCACTTCGCCATCGGGTTCCTGCGGCGGAACGACGATCTGCCTGCCCAGGATGCCGCCACCCGGTTGACGGACGTTTTCGTAAGGGAACATGCCGCGGATATCCTCCTTCATCAGTCCGAAGGCGGCTTCCACGGTGCAGCCCGACGCCAGTTCGGTGGCCAGCGCGGCGTTGGATTCGGGTCTGGTCATGAAGTCAATATAAGCATAGGCATTGTCCAGGTTGGGTGCATCCACGGCGATGGCGTAGGAGTCCGACCAGAAGAAAGTGCCGTCGACCGACGGCGAGCCGACCTTGAGCCCCACGCCCTTTTCCTTGGCGATGATCACCTGGTAGGCCCAGCCGCCGACACCGATCGAGGCGTCACCCCGCACCAGGACATCGGCCATGTCGCCATGCGAAGCACCGATGGTCACGATGTTGGGTTTCACCTTCATCATCGCCTCCAGCACCTGCTGGAGCTGGGCCGCCGTCAATCGGTTCGGCTCCGGTATCTCCAGAGACTTGGCCCACAGCCAGATATTGCCGAACGGATCGTCGAGCAGCACAAGCTGGCCCTTGTATTTGGGATCGACGAAATCGGTGTATTTTTGCGGCATCGCATCCCATTTCGCGGGATTGTAGACGCAGGGTTCGTCGCCCCAGATGATGGGAATGCCATAGGTCTTGCCGTCTTTCACCAGCCACGGGGCATCCTTGAAGGCCGGGAACAGGCCGGCAGCTGTCGGAATGCGGGCGAGATCGAGGGGCTGGAAGAGTTTCGTTCCCGACTTCAAGATAGCGGTCTGGAAATCCTTGTTGGGCGTCAGGATGTCCATCGCACCCTGTCCGCCGGTGTTGAAGCGGGTCAACGCCTCATCGGCCGCGGACTGGAAGGAGGCGTTCATCTTGATCTTGTTGGCCTCAAGGAATGGCTTTGCGACATTGGCGCCGTTCTCACCATCCCAACCGAGGAAATTCAGCTCGCCGCCGAGCTTGCCGCCTGTCGCCGCGGCCGGCTCGGGCAAGCCTAGAACAGTCACTGCCGCCAGCCCGGCCGCGCCCTGCATGAAACGGCGGCGGCTGACATCCGCGTTGAGCCTTGCTTCCAAGAAAGTCCTTGCTGTTTCGTCCATGATGATCCTCCCTTGACCCGCTGCATGCGTGCCTTACCGCTACGCTTGTCCGCGCTGAGAAGCGGCTCTCGACAGCGGTTGCGATTACGCCAGAGTTTTGTATATGAAGTCAAGTACTACTAGTGAACCGACGGAAAGAGATTGCACCATGGTTCGTGATTCCACTGACGAAGAGCGCGCGGGCTACTCGGCGCCGGCCCTGGAAAAGGGTTTGGACATCCTCGAGCTTCTTGCCTCCGAAGCCGAGCCCATGTCGGCCCGCCAGATCGGCGAACGTCTGGGCCGCTCGAAGAACGAGATCTTCCGCATGGTGTATGTGCTGGTCGAGCGCGGCTATTTGCATCGCGATGCCGCGACGGACCAACTCGCGCTGAGCAACCGTCTGTTCGAGCTGGGCATGCGCACGCCGCGTTCGCGCACCCTGGTGGAAGTTGCACTGCCGGCGATGGAACGGCTCGCCAACGCCGTAGGTTACGCGGCTCATCTCGTCGTCATCAACAGGGGCGAGACGGTCGTAATCGCCAACGCCGCGGCGCGCGTCGAGTTCAATTTCTCGCTGCAGCTCGGTTACAGCCGTCCCGCCACCGACGCCGCCTCGGGCCTGACCATCATCGCGTTCCAGGCTCCCGAACGCCGCCGTGCGATGATCGAGGAAAGTCTGGCGCTGGGGCACCGCAAGAGCCAGCGCACAGAACTGGACGAGCAGTTGGACCTCATCGCCGAGGCGGGCTCCCTCATCTCGGCAAGCCATCATTTCGCCGGTATCACCGACATCTGCGCGCCGATCCTCGACAAGGCCGGCCGGGGCATCGCCAGCATCGTCGTGACCTGCCTGCAGAAGCTTGGTCCCGAACGCGAGTTCGAGGGCATTCGCGACAGGCTTGTCGCGGCCTGCCGCGAAATCTCCGATGCGCTTTTGTGAGCCGGCCGTAGGTACGGTGTCCGGCGCTCATGCGACGAGAATTGCGAGCTGCTTGGCTATGGGGTGCGTCGGATCGCAGGCAAACTTCGCCTGTCGTTTGCGCATCATATGAACCATCTCGATGCCCGAGAGGATATGCGACTGCTTGTTCCCGGATCGTATTTCGATCGGCCCCGCAAACTGGGCACGAAGCCGCCGTAACAGGGATGGTCTGTTGATATGAATCAAAACGGCTCTGGGCATGTGTGCTAGCAAATGAACTTGTGGCCGAATGGCGCGAGTGCGGATCATTCGTATTCGATGAGAAGATGCCTTTCTGTTGAAGTGAGCGGGGCACATGACGTCAGCCGATAACTCTCGTATCGCCCTTGTGGCGGATATCGGCGGTACCAGCGCACGTTTTGCGATTGCTGACATCGATGAACTGACGATCCAGCACTTCGCGGCTTTTCAGTGCGACATGTTTCCATCGCTTCAGGCCGCGATCAAATCGTACCTCGATTGCATCCCGCATCGGCCATCCATCGCTGGTTTTGCTATTGCCGGTCCGGTGATGGAAGAGACCGTCCACATGACCAACCTGCCTTGGTCCTTTTCGCGCAATGACCTGTGCCTGGCGTGCGGTGTGAAGCATGTTCAATTGGTCAATGATTTCGAAGCGCTCGCCCTATCGCTGCCCCATCTGGGGCCGCACGACCTCCACAAGATCGGCGGAAAAGATCCGGTTGATCACGCGCCAAAAGTCGTGCTTGGGCCGGGCACGGGTCTGGGGGTTGCGGGCCTCATCCCTTCTCCGTCAGGATGGATCGCAATCCCCGGCGAAGGCGGTCACATTTCCTTCGCGGCCGAGGATGCGGACGAGCTCACACTCATCAAGCGCATCACAAAAAACGAAACGCACGTGTCCGCGGAGCGGTTGATTTCGGGTCCAGGGCTCGTGCAGATCTACCAGGCACTGGTCGAGATGCAGGGAGCCACGACGGGACTGGCGTCGGCGCCTGAGATCGTGGAACAGGCGTTGCACGGCGAGGATCGCCTCGCCCTCGAGGCTCTCGGATATCTAGAGAGATGGCTTGGTCGTTTCGCTGGGGACATGGCCCTTGTCTACGGCGCTCGGGGCGGCGTCTATCTCGGCGGTGGCATTCCTGCGAGGATTTTCGACCCCTCAGAGGCCAGCGCCTTCCGGTTGGCGTTTTTCCACAGGGAATTTCAACACAAGGGGCGCCTGTCGGCCTTTCTCGAGCCGATCCCGATCTTTGTGATCAAGGCGTTGGACGCGGGATTGCGCGGTGCGGCGGTGGCACTGTCTCAAGCGGAATTTTTGTCCTAAGGCACTGACAACGTTTCGCGGATAGGTTCGTGTCAGGTCTTGTTCGACGAGCTTGCATCCCGACACCAGAGCGCTTGCCTCAGCGCAAGACGTCATCCGCTATTTTGACAATGCAGCCGCGCTCAGCCCGAACACGTCTTTTCGACGGCAAAGCTGAAAGCCGGGTCTCATTATTGCAGCCGCGCCAGCCGCAACACCCAATCTGAGAGCGTCCTCTGGGGTCTTACCTTCGGAAAGTGCCCAGATCATTGCTCCGAGGAAGCTGTCTCCCGCGCCCACGGTTGAGCGCGCGCGCACATGAATCGCAGGTACGCGCAACACCCCCTGAGCGCTGGCAAGAAGTGCACCGTCCGCCCCCATGGTAACCGCGACGAACTCTGCCGCGCCGCTGGCCACGATGTCGGACGCAGCTTGGCGAACACCCATTTCATCAAGTTTGCGGCCGACAAATTCCTCCAGCTCCCCAAGGCTTGGTTTCACCAGGAAGACACGCGACTGCTTCAGCGTCGTACCGAGACCGATGCCGGAGCTGTCGAGAACGAATTTCGCGCCGCGCGCTGCTGCCAACTTTGCCATTCGGCCGTAAATATCCAGGGGCGTTTTTGGGGGGAGACTTCCGCTCGCAATAACGTACTGTCCTGCGTGAGATGCAATTCTATCCAGACATGGCTTCAATTCTCCAGGCCGTACTGAAGGTCCTTCGGGAACAAAGCGATATTCGAGGCCAGTGCTGCGTTCGCGAACCATGAAGCTGATCCTGGTATCGCCCCTGATCGGCACAAGGTGACCAAGAACTCCTTCCTTTTGAAGCAGGCGAGCCAGTAGCGAGCCTGTCTCTCCTCCTGCAAGGAAGTAGGCTTCTGCTTCTCCTCCCAAGGCCGTGATCACGCGAGCGACATTTACACCTCCGCCGCCGGGGTCAAACCTTGTATCGGTGGTTCGCACCTTGCGAGTCGGGTGCACAGATTCCGTTTCGCTTGAAATGTCGACCGCTGGGTTCAGCGTAATGGTCAGGATTTGTTTCACTTCGGCAAATTTCCTCACCGCCATCGACGCTTGCCAGGCAAGTTAATGCGAGTGGCCATATGGACAGCAGATTGATCGGAACCGGTCGGTCATCGCCTTGACCTGGCTCAAAGATCAGCGCGAAACCATGCATGTCGGCCCCCGCGACATCCATTGTCGCCAGTTTGGGGCTTCGGCGCCAGCTGTCGATCTCGAACGGAATGCGCGCTGATCAGGACGTTTCGTGCGGTGCAGTCGATGTGCGAAGAGCCGCCGCGCTGCAAAACTTTCATGTGACGGCATCCCCGACAGGATAGAGCGCCTCTCCGGCTGCCACATGCCAGCGAAGGATGCCCTCCCAGATTTCCTCTGCCGTTTCGGCAAACCAGAAAAGATCCCGATCCTCGGGATCGATAACGCCTTCGTCGACCAAGAAATCCATGTCGATCGCGCGGCGCCAGAACGCCTCACCAACCAGGATGACTGGAATAGGCTTGATCTTGCGGGTCTGAACAAGGGTCAGGGTTTCGAACAACTCGTCTAACGTTCCGAAACCACCCGGGAAAGCGACCAGAGCCTTGGCACGCAGCAGAAAATGCAGTTTACGGATGGCGAAATAGTGCACCCGAAAGCACAGGTCCGGGCTGACATATGGATTGGGATATTGCTCGCGCGGCAAGCTGATATTGAGCCCAACCGATGGCATTGCGAGATCGAAAGCACCGCGGTTGGCAGCCTCCATGATCCCCGGGCCGGAACCTGTCATGATTACGATCCGGTGATCCCCCCGATCTTGATTGGCGCCGCTGACCAACCTGCCGAACTGACGCGCGATGTCATAGTAGCGAGCCTTTGCCGCGATTCGTTCCGCCGCTCTGACGCGCAAGTTAGACTGCGCGTCCGGATGCTCGGCAGATCTCCGAACAGCTCGGAGGTTGCGTCGCGCGGCCGCGGGCTCGCAGATGCGAGTGCTGCCGAAAACGACAATCGTTCCGCGAATGCAATGCTGACGCAGCAGCATCTCCGGCTTCAGGTAGTCAATCTCAAGCCGCGGTCCACGGGTGTCATCGTTTTCGAGAAAGTCGGGGTCCTCGACGGCCAGTCGATAGCTGGGGCTGGCAAGGATGGCCTCAATCCGGCCAACCGCGCCAGGGTCGTCTACCGGAGTTTTTGGGGCCTGCCCGGGCAGTGGCAACTGCCGCTGCAGCGGGTGGGGTGGCGAGGGAACAGAGTAGGCATTGATGGTGGTCGCCTGCTGGCTGCCTTTCGATTTATGATCGCCGGATCGGCCCATCTTGACGGTTTTCCCTGGTAAGATCGAACAATGGAACTGACAACTCATTGCCCGTCCGGCAAGGACAGGCCTTGATCCGGGTCAACTGTCACACGCTGCAGCATTCGTTTCCGGGGATACGGCCAAGGAGTGTCAATTCGATCCTATGGCGATGAACGGGCTGGTGGGCACGCTGCTGGTTTTCAAACCTCACCGCTGGAAAGGAGGAGAGAGCCAATGGTCAAAGAGATGGCATATACCAATATAAACCGTATGGACCCACCCGTTGAGATGCATCGAAGGCGGCCTGCATAGCTCGCTGACGGACGCCTTGTCGTCGGACAAACGTCACGCATGCTGATTTCGGAAAGCCGCCTCGCTTCAGGTTTCTGCCATTCTCTGTTCGGCCTCGACGCAAGAGGGTTTCCGTCGGGTTGCTCGGCGGATGCCAGCGTTATGCTCGGATCATTCAATTCAACCCGGTGCCAAGGAGCCGCAAACAACAACGGCGCCAGCCCGAGTTCTTGACCGGGATCAAGGCTTCCGCACCCGAATTCCGCAGAGTGTCCCAGTGCCCAGGGAGATTCCGATGAACGTACGGTCTTCATTTGCAGATAGGCTTACGGTCCGATTTGAAGAAATCGGACGTGGCGATGTCGGCCATGTCGGAGGCAAGAATGCTTCGCTGGGCGAGATGGTGCAGGCCCTGGCACCAAAAGGCATTCATGTGCCGCCCGGTTTCGCGACGACGGCCAAGACCTATTGGGACTTCGTGCAAGCGAACCACCTGCAGCAGCGCGTCCAGGCACAGCTTGGCGAAATGACTGCAGGAAGGGCTTCCCTTGCCGAGACAGGCAAGGCCATCCGGGAATTGTTTCTGCACAGTGATTGGCCCGAGCAAGCCGCGATCGCCATCACGGCCGCCTATCACGAGCTTTGCCAGCACATTGGAAAAGCAGAGGTCGATGTCGCCGTGCGATCGAGCGCGACGGCCGAGGATCTGCCCGACGCGAGCTTCGCCGGCCAGCAGGAAACCTTCCTGAACATTCGCGGTGACATGGCCCTGTTGGTGGCGTGCCGCCGCTGCTACGCCTCGCTCTTCACCGATCGAGCCATCAGCTATCGCCGGGCGAAAGGCTTCGACCACATGAGGATCGCCCTTTCAATCGGCGTTCAGCAGATGGTCCGTTCGGATCTTGGCGGATCGGGTGTGATGTTCTCGATCGACACGGAAACCGGCTTCAAGGATGTCGTCGTGATTGATGCCGCCTGGGGGCTGGGTGAAAATGTTGTGCAGGGCGCCGTCGATCCGGACGAATATCAGGTCTTCAAGCCTCTGCTCTCCACTCCTGCCCTTGTGCCCATCATCGGCAAGAAGTGTGGTGGCAAGGCGCAGAAGATGGTCTACGCCAGCGGCGAGAAGCCAACCCGCAACGTGCCAACCTCGAAGATCGAGCGCACGGCTTTCGTGCTTGAGGATGAGGATATCCTGATGCTCGCCCGATGGGCCACTGCGATCGAGGCCCATTACGGCTGTCCGATGGACATGGAATGGGCAAAGGACGGCGAGACGGGCGAGACTTTCATCGTCCAGGCGAGGCCGGAGACAGTCCAGTCCCGTCGCGAAGTGGCAGCATTCAAGTCTTACACGGTCACGAGGAAGGGCAGAAAGCTCATGTCCGGCCTTGCGATCGGCGATGCGGTGGTCGCGGGACGCGTATGCGTGATCGAGAATGCCCGCGATATCGCTGATTTCGTCGACGGTGCAATCCTCGTCACCGGGACCACCGACCCCGACTGGGTGCCGATCATGAGGCGAGCGGCGGCGATCATTACGGATCATGGCGGGCGCACCTCGCATGCCGCGATCGTCAGCCGTGAACTCGGTCTGCCAGCAATTGTCGGCACCGGTAACGCGACCGAAGTGCTGCATGGCGAGCAGGTGGTAACGGTGTCTTGCGCCGAAGGCGACCAAGGGTTTGTCTATGAAGGGACGGCTGACTTCGAAGCAGAAATGGTCGACATGACCAACCTGCCAGAGACGCGTACCCAGATTATGCTCAATCTGGCAAATCCGGCAGCCGCGCTGCGTTGGTGGCGTCTTCCCGCCGACGGTGTCGGTCTCGCCCGCATGGAGTTCGTGGTCAGTAACCACATCCGCGTCCACCCGATGGCGCTGGTGCACTATGACCAGCTCAAGGACGAGGCCGCCAAACGCGAGATCGCGGCGTTGACGGCCGGCTACCCGGACAAGACGGAGTATTTCGTCGACCGGCTGGCGCGTGGGTTGTCGCGCATAGCGGCGGCGCTTTACCCGAAGCCCGTGATTGTGCGCATGAGCGATTTCAAGACCAATGAATATGCGGGGCTGGTTGGTGGCGCGCAATTCGAGCCAGAAGAAGAAAACCCGATGATCGGGTTCCGAGGCGCGTCCCGCTACTACTCGCCACGTTACAAGGAAGGTTTCGCGCTTGAGTGTCGGGCTATCCGACGGCTGCGGAATGAAATGGGATTTCGAAACGTCATCGTGATGGTCCCGTTTTGTCGCTCCACGCACGAGGCCGACCAGGTGCTTGAGGTCATGGCCGCGAACAAACTCAGGCGCGGAGAAGATGGCCTGGAGGTCTTCGTCATGTGCGAAATCCCGTCCAACGTCATTCTGGCGGCGGAATTCGCAAAACGCTTCGACGGATTCTCGATCGGGTCGAACGACCTCACCCAGCTCACTCTCGGCGTCGATCGTGATTCCGCCGAGCTCGCGAGCCAGTTTGACGAACAGGATGCCGCGGTCAAATGGATGATCTCCAATGTCATCAGCGCGGCCCGCAAGTCTGGCGCCAAGATCGGCCTGTGTGGGCAAGCACCGAGCGATCATCCCGAATTCGCGACATTCCTCGTCGACTGCGGCATCGACTCGATTTCAGTCAGTCCCGACAGTTTCATCGCGGTCAAGCGCAAGGTCGCCCTGGCGGAAGCGGCAAGGAAAAGCAGCGAGGAAAAAAATGAAAGCCAGTGACATCATGACCATGGGGGTAACGACGGTACGCCCCGATACAACGATCGAACATGCGGCACGTGTGATGCTTGAGCACCGCATCAGCGGCCTGCCGGTCGTCAACGCGCAAGGCAAGCTGCTCGGCATCGTTACCGAGCGAGATCTGTTGCGTAGGGAGGAGATCGGAACCGCGCGTCACCGACCAAGCTGGCTCGAAATCTGGCTGAGCAGGCGACAGTTGGCGCAGGAATACGCGCAGGAGCATGGGCGGCAGGTCGAGCACGTCATGACCCGCGACGTCGCAAGCGTTGGCCCGGATACGTCGGTCAGCGAGATCGTCGACCTGATGGAAAAGCGCGGCATCAAGCGGTTGCCAGTGGTCGGCGACGGCAAAGTGATCGGCATTGTCAGCCGCTCCAACCTGTTGTTGGCGCTGTCGCGACGTCCTGATGAAGTCCCTTCATCGGTCGTCAGCGACTTGGAAATCCGCAAGAACATTATGGAAGAAGTTGAAAACAAGGCTTGGATGTTTGACACCGCGATCGACATCGTCGTTCGCGACGGTGTCGTCAATCTGAGCGGAACGGTCGCGGATGAAGCTGTTCGCGCAGCCATACGCGTCGCGGCGGAAAACACACCGGGCGCGGTCCGCGTGGTGGACAATGTCCGCGTTATCCCGTCTTCCGCGGGCTAGAGGTGAATCTACCCAAACTGGGACAAGTCACGCGCGTCGTGTTGTGACCCTTGACCATATCTCGGCAAATCGGCCCGAGATTATGGCGCCGCCGTAAAACCCCAATCATGCCTTCGTTAGTCCTTCGCTTCGCGCCCCGAAATCTTCTCTATGATTACACGGAAGAATATGTGTCGGGCGTCGTCAGCCAGGGGAGGCGTCGCCGGCTTCAGGGCGCCCGGCTCCCACCAATTCGAATGAGTGCTCAACAGCGACCAAGCATGATCCCGCTGGCGCTTGTGTCCGATCCTCTCAGGCAGTTCCTCATAGCGCCCGTCTGCGATCACGCTCTTCCATTGGCCTCGTGGCAGCGGACTTTCCACGAGCGCCGACACATGCGGATTGGCACGCATCCAGTCGATCTTCTTGCCTGGAATGGAGAAGGCATAGAGTGACTCATCGGCATACGCGTAGTAGATCGGGACGAGATAGGGGCGCCCGTCCTTGACGCACGCGAGGCGGGCTATGTGGTGCCCGGCGAGAACCTTGTTACATTCGTCTATGCTTAGGGTGCGTATAAACATTGCCGTCTCCACTATGGTCAGGACCCAACGCTTCGCGCAGTCACCGTGAGGAGGGCATCCAATCGGTCAACCGATACCTCTTTCTCACGGCAGGCGGTACGTCACCCAGTTGGGCATCGGCGCCTCGTGATTGCCAATGGAGTGCTTCGCCTGCATCCCCGACCACATCCGGCAAAAGCTCATCCGGAATACGGCGCCGGCGCCGGCCGATGTGCCAGCCGCTGGAAAGCCCATGGATGCGCGGACAAACATTGGCCTGCTCATTCCTTCGCGGATAGACGCTTGATTTCGAGCTGACGGATCACGTCGTGAAGCTCGTGCGCCGGCAGCTTGGTGAAATCCTTGGCGATCTCTGCAGCGATGACCTCACGAAGGCTTTCCGGAAATGCCCGACGAAGGTCGCCTAACATCTGGGGTGCTGCAGCGACTATGAGCTGGTCAAAGTCCTTGGCGAGATGATAACTATGCAGCGTGTGAGCCAGCATTGCCGCAAAGGCCCGATCCTCCTCGCGTACTGGCTCTGAATGATATTCCATCGCGGATCGGCGTGCTCCCGTTGAAGCAAAACTGCGGCCCGGCTTATCCGCCATGATCTCGCGCAACTGCCGTCGTTCTGCATGAAAAACCAGATCCTCGCGGCCGGCGGGTGTTTTCTCCGACAACAAGACATCGCGCAGAATTCGCGCGCGTGATCCGTCTGCGACCAAAACCCAAATCCTCTGCGGTTTCATGATAGCCTCGTTCAAGAGATTTCAGTTTAGATCATACAGTGGCCAAGGGGTTTCGGTCTTGCTCCACGTCAATTCCACATCGCATTGGCGCCTAGCTGGTGTTTCGCCGGATAGGCGCATCAAGGAAGGATTCCGGATTGACTGGACATTGCTCCTTCTTCGATCTCGGTCTTCTGATTGTGTCCAAGAGTGGGAACGCGCCAGCGGACCAACCCTAGGCCTAGGAGCGCCAGCGCCGTAAAACTCGCGCCCGCCAAGAAGGTCATCTGCGGTCCAAAAATTTCCCAAAGCATGCCTGCCAGCAGGCTCGCCGCCAGCATTGCTGCCCCGCCCGCCAGGTTAAACATCCCGAACGCGGTGCCGCGCAGTTCCGGCGGCGCTGTATCGGCGACGAGCGTTGCCAGGAGCCCTTCCGTGAATCCTAGATGCAGCCCCCAGAGGGCCACGCCGAGCGCGACACTGGCAAGGCTTCCGGCGCGCGCTAGGACAAGGTCTGCAGCAATCAGGATCAAAAAGCCGAGAATTATCATTGTCAGGCGATTGACACGATCGGAGAGCGCGCCTGCTGGATAGGCCGCGAGCGCATAAATCACATTCATGACCACAAATACCAGAGGAACGAGAACGATCGGCAACCCCAGGCCTTGCGCACGCAGTATGAGAAAGGCCGCACTGAACCTGGCTAAGGTGAACACGGTTGCGACACAGACAATAAGCCAGAAGGACGAACCCAGGGATCGCAGCTCTGGCAGGCTCAGGGGAGCGCGCACTTGTCGCAGATCCGGAGATCGAACTGGCTCCCGCACGCCCAGGGCGAGCACCGCGACCGCGAGCACGCCAGGCAGGACCGCAACCCAAAACACGATCCGAAATTGATTGGAAGTCAGCCACATAAAGCCAATCGCCAGGAGCGGCCCGACAAACGCACCAACCGTGTCGAGAGACTGACGAAGGCCAAAACTCGCGCCTCGCAGGCTTGGTGGAGCGATATCGGCAATCAGAGCGTCACGAGGGGCATCGCGTATTCCCTTGCCGATCCGGTCGACAAAGCGTGCTGCCATGACCCAGCCAACTGATGAAGCCAACGGGAACACTGGCTTGGTGACGGCGGCCAGACCGTAACCGATAACGGCCAGCAACTTGCGTTTTCCCAGCCAATCAGACAGCGCGCCAGAGAACACCTTGGTGATGGCGGCAGTCGCTTCGGCGATGCCTTCAATTGTCCCGATCGTCATCATCGATGCCCCCATGACGGTCACGAGATAGATTGGCAGCAAAGCATGGATCATCTCGGACGAGACGTCCATCAGCAGCGAAACGAAGCCTAACGCCCAGATTTCTGAGGAGATGGTCCGGAGGCCTGTGCTGGCACTTTCTGACGTTGCGAGGTGTTTCATGCTCCCTGTCACCAGATACTGCCGCCGCCATTCTGGATCGCGCCAGATGATAACCCAGTGCTTATCGAGCCCATCAAGTATCCTATGTAAGCGACTTCATGCTGGCGGCTTTGATGCGGATCAAACAGCAATCCCTGCCTAGGGATGTGAACTGCCTCGCAAAGCGTCCGAGTGGGTAGAATTTGCCAGGCAGGTGCATTCGGGCGTCGGGCCCGGAAATAGGCACGCAAGCCTTTGATCCTTATCAAGGCGGAGCCGGATCATTTCTGCATCCTTCCAACACGAATTAATAGAGTGGGTGCGAGCCGCCCGAAGGTTAGAGGTGCAATCATGAACGACAATATCTTGCGGCAGATCATCATTGATGAGCTGGAGTTCGAGCCCAGCATCGATGCGGCCAACATCGGCGTCGCTGTCGACAATGGTGTGGTCACACTAACAGGTCATGTCTCCACCTTTGCGCAGAAGGCCGCGGCGGAAAATGCGGCACTTTCCGTCAAGGGTGTGAAAGGTCTCGCCCAGGAAATAGAAGTGCGGCCCTTTGGCGCCAACGTTACCGCCGATGACGAGATTGCCAGGCGTGCCCTGCATACGATCGGCTGGAACACGGTGATCCCAGACGGAGCGGTGCAGGTTAGGGTTCAGAATGGCTGGGTAACTCTCACCGGCAAAGTAGAATGGCAATATCAAAAAGTCGCCGCTGTAGATATCATTCGGCATCTGCAAGGCGTGCTCGGCGTCGATAGCAACATCGAGGTGAAGCCCCGCACATCTGTGTCGGATGTAAAAAAGCGCATCGAAGATGCTTTGAAACGCAACGCCGAAGTCAAGGCGAAGGCAATAGATGTCAACGTTTCTGGCGGCAAGGTCACGCTCGACGGCATGGTGCATACTTGGGCCGAGCGGAGTGCGGCGGTACGGGCCGCCTGGGCCGCCCCAGGGGTTCACATGGTCGAAGACCGTATCAGGATCGCCTGACAGGTCGTGTTGGGAGCCGGATTTCGGTGCGCTCTCCTTCTCGGGGATTTCCCATGAGCGCCATCCGCGCCGTTGGCCCGCATCATCGGAAAGCTTTGCAACGGTTTCGGACTTGTATCAGCCGTGTCTAATTTCATCTCGTATGGATGACCCTCGCGCACTACACCACACGTCCCGGGACGTCACCTTTAAGCCATTCGACGGCTGCATCCTTGATGCGCATCAAATCCGTCCGTGCTGGCAAATTGGATAATGGAAACCATGCGTCTTTTCGCACTCAAAGGCTCGGAAGAACTCGGCGCCGCGGCAGCACGGGCGCTTGCGATCGAACTTGATCCGCACGAGGAGCGGGCTTTCGAGGATGGCGAACACAAGGCACGCCCGCTCGTCAGCGTGCGCGGCAAGGACGTCTATGTGCTGCACAGCCTCGCCGGAAGCGGCGATATGTCGGCCAATGACAGGCTGTGCAGGCTGCTGTTCTTTCTGGCGACATGCAAGGAGAACGGCGCCGCCCTGGTAACAGCAGTTGTTCCCTACCTTGCCTATGCGCGCAAGGACCGGCAGACGAAGGCACGTGACCCCGTCACCACGCGCTATGTCGCGCAGCTCTTCGAGGCAATGGGCACCGACCGGATTGTCACGCTGGATGTCCACAATTTCGCGGCGTTCCAGAACGCCTTTCGCTGCGAGAGCGTCCATCTCGACACGCGAAAGCTGTTTGCTCCATTGATCGGCAAATTGGCCGGCGATCTGCCTGTGACCCTCTTCTCACCCGATGGCGGCGGCATAAAGCGGGCGCAGTTGCTCAGAGAGGCCCTGGAGGCGGAAACCGGGAAGCAAATCGGATTCGGCTTCATGGAAAAGCGTCGCAGCCGGAACGTGGTTTCCGGAGAATTGTTCGCTGGCGACGTCACGGACAGTGTCGTTTTCATCGTCGATGATATGATCAGTACGGGTGGCACCATGCTGCGCGCGGCACTTGCCTGCCGTGAACGTGGCGCCAAGGCGGTTCACGCGATTGCCACGCACGGGCTGTTTGGCAAAGGTGCCGATGTGCTGTTCGGCAGCCAGGCGTTGGATCGCATCGTCGTTACAGACAGCGTTGTCTCTGCATCTCGCGCCAAGGCTGACTGGCCGGCAGCGCGCCTGGATATCCAACCGATCGGTCCTCTGATAGGCGAGGCGATCAGGCGTCTCCACAGGCAGGGGTCAATTTCCGAGTTAACGGGGATCGAAAACTGAGAGTGTTCGCTACCGGATGTGACAGAGGGAATGGTCAGGAGTAACTACCCTGACACTATGGGCACGGTTCTGGCTCGTCGAACTTGCGGAGAATGTTCCGAAATCCTGAAAGGTATCCGCTTCGCCGCGATGCGGCGCCGCCAAGTTTGATCCGCATCAATCCCATTCGACTGCGCCAATGCCATCTTCATGTCAAAGAGAAGCGTATGGCATGATGGCCTATCCCCGAAGTCACGACTATCGCGCGCCGGCTCACATCCTGGACGAGATCGATCCCGGCCTGCGAGCCTACATGCTCAGGGTCTACAGTTTCATGGCAGGCGCCCTCGCTGTGAGTGGTGTGACTGGCTACGCCGCCGTCTCGACCGGCTTCTATCGGCAGATTGCGGGAACGCCATTGATTTGGGTCGTCATGCTGGCACCGCTCGCTTTGATCTTCTTCATCAGTTTCCGCGTCGAGCGAATGAGCCTCGCGGCAGCGCAACTCGCATTCTGGAGCTACGCGATTTTAATGGGATTGTCCCTCTCGGGGATTTTCCTAGTCTATACGGACGTGAGCCTTGCGAGAACCTTCTTCATCACCGCCGGCACCTTCGGTGCGATGAGCCTTTATGGCTACACGACCGGGCGCGACCTGACACGCTTTGGCTCTTTCCTGTTCATGGGGCTCGTCGGGATCATCCTGGCAATTCTGGTCAACCTGTTTCTTGCATCGGCGGCTCTTGAGTTCGCGATCTCGCTCATTGGCGTGGCGCTGTTCATCGGCCTGACCGCCTATGACACGCAGCGCATCAGGAACATATATGTCGAAGGCTTGGGGCAGAGTTTGTTGAAGAAGGCGCTGATCGGAGCCTTGACGCTCTACCTCGACTTCATAAACCTGTTCCTCATGCTGTTGCGATTCAACGGCGAGCGGCGTGATTGATCTGGCGGACGCGGGTTTCTGCGTGTGAGACGGGGCGCTACACGCAGCTTAGCAGCTTATCAGTCCAGCAGTCAGGCGATAGAACGCATTGAGGCCCCTGCGGCGATTGCCAAAGCGGACTTTCCCACAGCGCATCTGGATGCCCAGCCGATCGATTCTCTGACAGCGATCAAGTGTTCCCGCAGGCAGGGGTCGATGTTCCGATTGGTAGGGATCGAAAATCGAGAATCTCGCGCTCCGCCTGACCAATGTAGCGGATTGCCAGCGGGCGCCATGTCTCCTGATGACGGATCGGCGCCTCAAGGAGATGCGCGATGCCAAGACGCGCCTTGAGCAAGGCACGGAAGCCACCATACAGCGCCAGCAGGCCTGCATCGGGACGGTCCGGGAACCGGCTCTGCAGAGCCTGAATCAGCAGCGGCCGAATCCATGGCGCGCCAAGCATTTCGCATTCAAGGCCAAGATAGTTGATCTCGTCATAAGGATCGATGATGCGCATAGAGCGGTTGAACTCAAGGCAATCGATGATCTGGAGCGGCTGACACAGGCAAACGTGTTCGGGGCGCAGGTCGCCGTGGCCTTCAACTATCGCGCCGCCAAGAATTCGTGCCTCTATTCGGGGCTTCAATTGCTGAAGCAGGTCGTCCACCATGTCCAGCGCTCTGGAAGCGATGCCAGACAATGCGAACTCCGGCCTGAGCAGGATCGCACGGTTGATCCGCTGCTCTCGCGTGAGGTGACGCAGATATGCGTCGCCGTCGGCAATTTCAGACTGGCTTCGCGCATAAAATGCCGCAAGCGTCTTGCCGACTTCGTTGATCTCGGTCGCCGTCACGCGACTGGTGCCGATGCGGTTATCCAGCATATCGTCCTGTGGAAGACGTTTCATTTCGACCAGCCAGTCGGCGATACGGCCGCGGTTACCGAGGGTGAAACGGCCCGATGATTGGCGAAGGGGAAGGACGCGCCGGTAGGTTTCGGCGGCAAGGCGGGCGTTCAGCCGCAATTCTTCGTCGCAGTAGAAGTGTCGCTTCTTGATCGAGCCGAAATCGAGAAACGCATGCCTGACGGGTTTCTTGAGTTTGTAGACCAGTTTGTCGGTCAGAAAGACCCAGGACATATGCGTCTCGCGGACTTCGACATGTCTGGCCTCACGACCATATGCCCCCGGATTGCTTAGAAAGCGGACCTTCGCCGCCAAGGCTGCAATTTGTTGCTGTCCCGCCATCATTGGTACAATGCTAGCCGGCGGGGATCGTTACTTTGATGCGCGTCAAGTATGTGTCTGGCCTTGCGGCCCCGTGCACGTGTGTCCAAGCGCATCTTCCGTGTCAGCCCGACGGCATCGGCGGGCAGAGGGCGCGACGTATAGCCAAGGAGATAAGTGTCCTCGTTTTTGTTGCGGCGGCCATGAGGCCGCCGCTGCCGGCGAGGTTCTGGAAGTCAGTTCGAAAATAGCCGACTGACTGAGCCTTGGTTGAGCAGGGAGCGGGTCATGCCGCCAAAAGCCCATTCATGGAGCCGGCTATGACCGTAGGCGCCCGCGACCACAAGTTCGGCGCCGATTCCACGAGCGAGTTCGGTGATGGCTTCGCCGGCATCCATATCGCCGGAAGCCAAGACCTCTGATCTTGACTTGACGCCGTGCCTCATCAGGAACCGGACGACGTCACTGACACTTTCGCGCGCATTTTTCTGGTGCCGCTCCTCAATCGTCGCGACGAGCACATCTTGTCCATCGGTCAAAAAGGGCAGGGCATCGGTGACAGCGCGCCGCGCCTCGCGCGTGTCTTTCCATGCCACCAGGACTTTCTTGGGATTGGGAGGAACAAGCTTGTCGGCCGCAACGAGCACAGGCCGTCCGGCCGATAGCAACAATGTTCCGATATCGATCACCCGATGGTGGTCGTCGGCAGTTACTGAAGGGGGCGCTCCGGTCACGATGAGGTCCGCGGCGCGGGCATGTGTCGCCAGCAGCTGTGTCGGATCACCAATCTCCTGGCGCCAGGACGCACCATCTCCAACGATGCCCAAGAACTCCTCCTTCAGCATCTTCAGACGATCTTCGATCTCTACCTGGCGCTCACGCACGATCTCCGCCGCCGCCATGCCGCCATCGTCGCCGGGAACAAACACATACGCATCGGCTGCGGCAAAACCGACCAGCGTGGCTTCGAAGCGCCTTGCCAACTCCTTGGCGTAGGTCAAGCGCGGCTCTGCCGAAGTGTCGACATCGAGTTGAACCATGATGGTGTTGAAGATCATCGTCGTGCCTCCTGTGGGATTTCGAGCAGCATCACCGTTGTGCTCGGTCTCCCGCCTTGATTCCCGTCAACTATCGCGTCGCACAACGCAGTTATCTGGTGGACTCCAAAGCCATTCAGTGACGGTCAACCACGGCAGGATGCTGGCGGTACGACGCGAGGGACCAGCAGTGGCACTTGCCCGTCCGAAGGGACAGCCTCGACCGTCTACATCGTCATGTCGGACTCTTGCGCTCGTTCCTTGGCAGGCTCGGGTATGTCGGTCATTGTTGCTTCGGTGAGTAGCAGCACGCTCGCCACCGAGACCGCATTCTCCAGGGCGATGCGCACGACCTTTGTCGGGTCGATGATGCCGGCTTCGACAAGGTCGACATATTCCTTACGCCCCGCATCGAACCCGAAATTACCGGAGCCTTCGATCATCTTGGCGATCACGACGCCGCCATCGACGGCCGAATTCTCGGCGATCTGCCGAACCGGTGTTTCGAGTGCCCGTTTGAGGATCTGCACACCTGTACGCTCGTCACCTTCGCAAAGCTTTTCTTCCTCGGCCACGGCGGGGATACAGCGCAGCAGGGCGAGGCCGCCGCCCGGCACGATGCCTTCGGCGACAGCGGCCTTGGTTGCGCTGATGGCGTCGTCGAGCGCTTCCTTCTTCGACTTCATTTCGGCCTCGGTCGGAGCACCGACCCTGATGACGGCCACGCCGCCGGCAAGCTTGGCCAGCCGCTCCTGGAGCTTTTCGCGATCATAGTCACTGGTCGTGTCGTCGATCTCGCGCCGGATCTGTTCCACACGACCCTTGATTGCCTTGGTATTGCCGCCGCCACCGATGATCGTGGTGTTGTCCTTGTCGACAACCACGCGCTTGGCACGCCCCAACTGCTCCATCGTGACATTTTCCAGCTTGAGCCCAAGGTCTTCGGAAATAACCTGGCTGCCAGTCAGGATTGCGATGTCCTGCAGCATGGCCTTGCGGCGATCTCCGAAGCCCGGCGCCTTGACGGCGCAATTCTTGAAGGTGCCCCGGATCTGATTGACGATGAGGGTCGCAAGAGCCTCACCTTCGACGTCCTCGGCAATCACGAGCAGGGGCGAACCGGACTTTGCCACGGCCTCAAGCAGCTTGATGAGATCGCTCAGCGAAGCGATTTTCTTTTCCACGAGAAGCACGACCGCGTCTTCCAGAACCGCTTCCATCTTCTCCGGATCGGTCGCGAAGTAAGGCGACAGGAAGCCGCGATCGAACTGCATGCCTTCCACGACCTCCAGGATCGTCTCTGTCGTCTTTGCTTCCTCGACCGTGATGACGCCTTCGCCGCCGACCTTCTCCATCGCCTCGCCGACGAGTTCGCCGATAATCTTGTCGTTGTGTGCCGAGATCGTTGCCACCTGTTCTTTCTCAAGGTGCGTCGAGACCGGTCGCGATATCTGCTTGAGCGTTTCGATCACCCGCTTTGTCGCGCGATCGAGGCCACGTTTGATGTCGATGGCGCTGGCGCCGGCGACGACATTGCGTACCCCGTCGGCGAACATCGCATGCGCGAGAATGGTCGACGTGCTGGTGCCGTCACCCACCATGTCCCCGGTCTTCTCGGCCGCCTGTCTGAGCATCCGGGCACCAAGATTTTCCTCGGGATCCTTCAGGTCGAATTCCTTGGCAATGGTCACACCATCGTTGCACACGATGGGAGCGCCCCATTTCCGTTCGATGAGTACTGACTTCGAGCGCGGCCCAAGCGTCACCCGCACCGCGTCGGCGAGTTGGGTCGCGCCACGAAGAATCTTTTCGCGCGCCGCTGAACGAAACAACACCTGTTTGTGAGCCATCACAGCCTCCAAGCAATTCGAGCCTCTTGGCTAGCAGGCAAGGAATCGACCGGCCTTGATGCGTATCAATCGGGTTCATGAACCAGCAAGGGTTGGCGCCGATCAGATGCAAGGTTGGCTATCGGCTGGTATATGCGCGAAAGACCAAACGCGGTCGCGCCGACGGCGCCACTGCACCTGCGCCAATCAGCATTCGCCGCTTATTCATTGGCTGCGGCCGACGCTGCGGCCGCAGCGTCGTGCCGAAACGATACCCCATCCTGATGGCAGATCGCCCGGATAGCGGCGCGGGCCGTCAAGAGGCCGCTCGGCAGGCCGCCCCCGGGTTGAACCCACTGTCCGACCATCGCAAAGTGCTTGAGGCCCGACAGGGTCTGCGGCAACGCGCTGAAGCCGGTGTCGGGGGTCATCAGCCAGCCCTCCATACTCCCCTTCCAGTTGCCGGTGTAGCGGAGAACCGTCGCCGGCGTCGACACGTCTGTGAGCTCGATTTTGTCTCGGACGCCGGGTAGCCGGCGTTCGAGCACGGCGATGACGGCGTCGGCGACGCGATGCTTCTCCGCCTGGTAGCGCTGCGGGTCATCGCGGCGCAGATCCGCCCAGAACGCGAAATCCCGCGTCGGCAGAAAGCAGGTCACCGCGGTCTTGCCCGGCGGCGAGAAGGTCGGGTCATAATGGAAGATGCGAAAGGACAGCGTCGGAAGGCGAGTCTCGGGATCGACCTCGAACGGGTCGTCAAGAACGAGCGTCAGGTAGCCTGGCTCCCGCGACAGGTCGCGCGCGACGCCAAGCGAGACCTGTAGATAGGACGGGAAGGTTTCGTACTGGGCGAACGCCTTCTCGAAGGCTTTGTCGGTGTATCTGCTGCCAAGCAAGTTATGAATGGTGGCGTGGCCGTCGGCGGCCGAGACGACCCAGTCGGCGGGGATGACCTCGCCACTTTCCAATTGGACGCCGACGGCGACGTCGTCCTCAACCAAGATCTTGCCGACCCGTGCCTCGTAGCGCACATGCCCGCCAAGCGAGACGAACCTCTCGACGATCATCCGGATAAGGGCTTGGGAACCGCCGATTGCGTAGCCGGCATTGCGGCTGCTCATCCAGGCAAGCGAAAGGACGAGCGCCAGAACCGACAGATTTCCCGTGGCTCCTCCACAGAAGAACGCCCGCAGCAAAGGATGCGTGAAGCGCTTCCCGTAGTCGTCGACGCTTAGATGCGACAGGCGCCAGAGCAGGGGCAGATCGGGCAGCATCTTCAGCATGCTCGCAATCCGCGCCAGCCTGGATTCGTCCGGGTGCGGGATCGGCAAATCTACAAGCTGACGAATTGCGCTGGTGAAGTGACGGATCTCGATTTCATCCTCCGGCGCGACCTTCAGGAACTCCGCCTCTAGGCGATCGACATCCGAGTAGATCCGCAGGATCGCCCCGTGTTCGTCCTCGACACGGACGAACTCTTCATGGTTGACGAAACGGAGCCTTTCGATATCGCACACCTCGCGCCACTCGGCGTGCAGTGTGCCGCCGGGATTGGAACCCACCAGCCAATGCAGGCAGGTCTCGAACGTGTATTCGCCCCGGCGCCAACTCGTGGCCAAACCGCCTGCGCTCTGATGTTGTTCGAGAAGGTCGACCTGATAACCGCATTCTTGGGCGTAAACAGCCGCACAAAGACCGGCGATGCCTCCGCCAATAACTGTAACGTTGCCTGGGCGTGGTTTCACGGCTCTCTGCTCCATGATGTAAATCAGGTTCTGTTGATCATTGTCGTGGTGATCCGTGGAGTTCCCCTAGATCTGACTGCCCAATGAATAGGCCGTTGGACAGCGCGGTTTATTGTTCAGGAAGTTCAATTGCCCCGCATTTGCGGTTCAACATCCACGACATCACTACAATCTCGCAACAAGGTTCAGCGCTGGCTTTGATCTCGGTCAAAGAGTGCTGGTCTTAAGGGTTCTCGGGCTTATCGAAATGGCAGAGGCGTGGGGTGACGGCGCGAACGTTGCCGGCCGGCGGTGGCGAGTTCCTTTTCATCCATAAGTATGGTTGAGGGTCCGCAGCGATGGAAATTGCTGATGTTCCGGTATCAAACCGTTGTCGTAAGCGGGCGGTACTGATGCGCGAAGAGCCGCGCCCTCATGGAACGCGCCCGGCCGGCGCTGCCGGCGGGGCATGTCTAAGTAAAGAAAATATGGTCAGTCGCCACGTCGTCCGTGCTTGCGCATATCCTCGATCCAGCGCGCCCGCTTCCTTTCATTGGCGAAGGTCAGGCCATATAGGCTCTCGCGAATTGGTTTGATCCCGGCGAAGCTCAACATGCTGCGCTCGAAAGCGCGCAGCCCGTAGGCGCCAAAATACCAACGATAAAGCGGCACTGGCATCCCCATGGTCACGACGATACGAGCCGAATGGCCGGCGAGCAGTCGTCGCGGAAAGCCCTCTTTCCTGTATTCCATGGCAAAGCCTGGCCTGAAGATGTGTTCGAGAAAACCCTTGAGTAGCGCCGGCATGGTTCCGTGCCAGAGCGGAAACAGAAACACCCAGTGTTCCGACCAACGCATGTCCTCCCGCGGTTGAAGCAAGGCTGGCGGCAACGCGCTGGTCTCGAAATCCTCCTGCGTGCGCAGCAATGAAAACTCAAGCTTCCCGACCTCGATGCGGCGAACCTGATGCCCTGCTACGATTGCGGCTTCGGCATAAGCGTCGGCCATCGCGTGGAGCAAGTGATGCCCCGCCGGGTCTGGGTGGCCCTGGATGACTGCGATGCGCCTGGCCATATGTCGCTCCCTGAAGCGGGCCATTCCATAGCGCGTTCACCCGAACAGCGTGTTGATCTTGCGCAAGGCCTGACGGGATATCCCTTTAGGGTCATTCCTGACCGGGTCGAGCCGGAGCCAAGTCCGCCATGTCCGCTATTTGGCGCAAAGCTGCCTTACGCCCGTTGGCAGATGCAGGTCGGTTTCGGGTTGGCAACTGCTATTGGCCGCTGCAGTTCCCGACCGGAGACAGAGCTGTTCTTTTGGGCGGTTGGGATGCTCAGGGGACGACCTCATGGAGGAACCTTGCCGCCGCGCCGAGGCCGTTGTTTGAAACCTGATGGCCCAGTCCAGGCTCGATCGAGATCCTGGCCCGCACGCCAACCGCTGTTAGCTGTTCTGCCGCCCGGATGCTCTCGCCCGAAGGCATGATTGGATCAGCGTCGCCGTGAACCAGGAGCAATGGAGTGCCGGTTGCGGGCGTAAGGGGTGGCGGCGATGCCAGGCGGCCCGAGAAAGCGACAATTGCTCCTACAGGCCAGCGCCCACTGGCCAGCGCGTCGAGCGCCATGATCGAGCCTTGGGAAAACCCGAGGAGCACGACGCGATCAAGTGCGTCCGAAAAGCCGTGTCGCTCGATCTGGTTGGCGATGACCGCGTCAAAGCCGGGCCGCGCCGCACCGACGCGCTCGGGGCGGTTGGCCTCGGTAACGCCGATGACGCTGAACCACTCGCGGCGCGGGCCGCCGCCGTGGGGTGCATCAGGGCTTTCAAACACGAAGCCGGGCAGTGCGGGCGCCAGTGCCCGTCCGAGCGCTGCCATATTGGCACCGTTGCTGCCGACGCCATGCAAGAGAATGACCAGGCCGCGATCCATCAGTGCTGTCCCTCCACGAAGACGGGCGCTAGGCCCGGCAGGTCGGGCCCTTTCGGCACGATGCCGTTGGGGTTGAGGGCCTTGACTGAATAATAGCCAGCCTTGATGTGCTCGATGCTGACAGTTTCAGCGACCCCCGGCACGGCCAGCATGGCAGCCATATAGGCACTCAGCGCCGGATAGTCGGCGAGGCGGCGCAGGTTGCATTTGAACAGGCCGTGATAGGCGGCATCAAACCGCACCAGCGTGACGAACAGCCTGATGTCGGCCTCGGTCAAGGCATCCCCCAGAAGGAAAGGTCCGCCCTTGTCGAGCCGGGCCTCGAGGATCTCGAGCATCGAGAACACCTCGTCGAAGGCTTCCTCATAGGCGATTTGCGTGGTGGCGAAGCCGGCGCGATAGACGCCGTTGTTGAGCCGGGGATAGATATCCGCGTTGAGCGCGTCGATCGTAGCCCGCAACGGTGCGGGATAGAGATCCGGTCCGCTCGCGAGATCGCCGAAGCCGGAGTTGAGCATCCGCACGATATCGGCGCTCTCATTGTTGACGATGGTCCCAAGCTGCTTGTCCCAAAGCACCGGCACGGTGGCGCGCCCGGTATAGTGCGGGTCCGCCCTGGTGTAGATTTCGTGCAGATGGCGGGCTCCGTTGATGACATCTGGGCCAGTGCCGGGATAGCCGCCGAACACCCAGCCTTCATCATCCAGGCGGGGGTTGACGATGCTGATGGAAATGGCGCCCTCAAGCCCCTTGAGCTTGCGCGCGATCAGCGTGCGGGAGGCCCAGGGGCAGATGAGCGCGACATAGAGATGATAGCGGCCCGCCTCGGCGGCGAAACCCGCATCACCCGTCGGCCCAGCGCCGCCATCAGGCGTCACCCAGTTGCGAAAGCCGGAAATCTGCCGAACGAAGCCGCCTTTGGCATCGGTTGCCTGTACCGGCTGCCAGTTGGCTGTCCATTTGCCGTCAACCAGCATTGTCTTTGTCCTTCAGCGCGATCGTGCGGGATTTTTCAGGGGGCAGACGGCGTGGCGTACGACCGATTTCGTTTGGCGCGTCACCCGACCTTCGCTTGGTGCCAGACCAGGCCGCACTTCGATGAGACGATCGGCGGTGGCGTTCTCGTTCAAAGAACCAGCGTTTCGTCGTCTCGGAGACGATCAGATAAAGGCCGGTGATGGCAATGATGCCTGCCAGAGCGGGGGCTGGCAGCGGAACGAACCCAAGCCAGCCTGCGAATGGCAGGTAAGGGATTGCGATTGCGAGCAGCGCCACACCGAGCGTCAGCGAGGAGAGAAGGGGACTGGGGCGGCTCAGCCAGAATGCGTGATAGGTACGGACTATGAGCACGATGGCCAGCTGGGTCAGGAGCGATTCTACGAACCATGCCGTGCGGAAGGTGTCGACCGTCGCATGCAAGACGAACAGCAGAAAGCCAAAAGTCAGAAAGTCGAACAGGGAGCTGATAAGGCCGAAGCTGATCATGAAACGTCGGACAGCGCCGATGTCCCAGCGCCGCGGCGCGCTGATCTGCTCGACGTCGACATTGTCGCCGGCGATCGCGAGCGAGGGCAAGGATGACAGGAGGTTGTTGAGGAGTATCTGCTTGGCCAGCAGCGGCAGGAATGGCAGGAACAGCGATGCGAAGGCCATGCTGATCATGTTGCCGAAGTTGGCGCTCGTGGTGATCGAGACGTATTTCATCGTGTTGGCAAACGTCTTCCGGCCATCGTCGATGCCACGCAGCAGCACGCCAAGGTCGCGCTTGAGCAGGATCATGTCAGCCGCTTCGCGCGCGACATCGACCGCACTGTCGACCGAAATGCCGATATCCGCTTCGTGCAGCGCCGGCGCGTCATTTATGCCGTCGCCAAGGTAGCCCACGACGTGACCGCGGCCGCGCAGCGCCTCGATGATGCGCTCCTTTTGATTGGGGTCTATCTCGACAAACAGGTCTGTTCTTGGCGCGATGGCGAACAGCGCATTCTTGGTCATGGTATTCAGCTGCTGTCCGGTCACGATCTTGCTTGCGCCGAGACCGACCTGGCCCGCAAGGTGGGCGGCGACATAGCGATTGTCGCCAGTGATCATCTTGACGGCGACGCCGCATTTGCCAAGCGCTGCAAGCGTCTCCTTGATCCCGGGTTTGGGTGGGTCGAGGAACAGCAGGAATCCTGCCAAGGCGAGATCCTTCTCGTCACTTCTTGCGTAGTGAGGCTGCCGGGCAATATGGCTGACGGCGACAGCGAGCACACGAAACCCCTCGGCGCTCCATGCCTGGAAGCGCGAGTCGATCATGGCTCGATGCTTGGCATCTAGCGGCGAGCTTTTCGTGCCGGCAATGACTGTCGAACAGATATCGAGCACGTTCTGCACCGCACCCTTGCAGATCATCAAGTCGTCGGTGGCGGAAGCCTGCCTGACGACAACGGTCAGCCGCTTGCGGATGAAGTCGTAGGGAATCTCGTCCACCTTCGCGTAGGTGGAAAGATCGGCGTCAGGGTCTGGGGCCGCGGCGATGGCCTCATCCAGCGGGTTCTTGAGTCCGGTCTGGAGCGTGGCGTTGAGGCGGGCCCATAGCAGAATCTCGGGCGAGGTTTCGCCCTCGGGATCGTAGCAGCCGTCGAGATGGATGACGCCCTCGGTCAGAGTTCCGGTCTTGTCGGTGCACAACAGGTCCATGCTGCCGAGGTTCTCGATCGCTTCGAGCCTTCGGACGATAACGCCGTCGGCCGCCATGGCGCGGGCGCCGCGCGACAGCGTCACGCTTATGATGGCGGGCAGCAGTTCAGGCGTCAGTCCGACTGCGAGCGCGAGCGAGAAGAGCAGGGAGTCAATGAGCGGTCGGTGCAGGAGCAGGTTGGTGGCGAAGACGACGATCACGATCGCCAGCATGATCTCTGTCATGAGATAGCCGAAGCGACGAATCCCCTTGGAGAAGTCGGTCTCCGGAACGCGCCGCTCGATAGCGGCCGCGATGCTCGCGAATTCCGTCCGGCCGCCGGTCTCAACGGTCAGGATTGTCGCGGTGCCGCTGCGAACCGAGGTTCCGGTGTAGACCGCGTTGCTGCGTTGCGCGATGGTTGCGTCGACCGATGACTGGCCGGGAGCCTTGACGACCGGAAAGGTCTCGCCAGTCAGCGTCGCTTCACTGACATTGAAATCGAGGGCATCCTGGATGATGCCGTCGGCAGGGATCAGATTGCCAGCGGAAAGCTTGACGATATCTCCCGGCACGAGGTCTTCCGACGATATGATTGCCTCCGCACCACCGCGAACCACGGTAACCTTGCGCGATACGCGTTGCTTGAGCGCGTCCATCGCCCGAGAGGCCCCGTATTCCTGGGTGAAGCTCAGGAAACAGCTGGCAAACACAATCAGGCTGATGATTGTCGCGTCGCTGGCGTCACCGACGACGGCTGAGACGCCTGCCGCGAAGACGAGGATCAGCACCAGAGGACTGCGGAACTGACGGACGAACGTGCCGATGGCGGTGGGATGCGACGTGTCGCCAACCGTATTCGGGCCGTCCCTGGCGAGGCGGTTTGCCGCTTCCTGGAAGGAGAGACCCGCCGCGCTGGTTCCAAGCGCACCCAGCAGATCGGGGAGGGGTTGTGACCAATAGGCCGCTCGCGGCTCTCCGGGCCCGAGTGGTGACAAGGGCTGAGCCCAGTGGTGCTGCACTGTCGGCGTTCCTTTCCGGTACTGAGAGTCTTTGGCCACTTCGCCGTGGCCTTGGTATTTAGCCTAGATCAGCCTGTCGCTGGTTGTGGTGCTCATTCCTATCCTGTGTCGCGAATTCGCCATGGCACTAACATTGGCCATGTGGGCGCCAGATAAAAAATACTGCGGTTCATAATCAGCGATCATAGTGCTCTTCTGCTTGATAACGTTATGGGCAATGCGCGAGTTGGCCTTGATTTCAATCAAAGTAAGCCGCGGACGTGACGCGCCTATGCCAACGCATGGGATTGGGAAGAGGGTAAGGCGTCGGCTGCCAGGACTGCCAGGTGCCTGTCACTTAAGAACAGTTGCATTCGCGAGAAGCCGAGAATTGATGAAGTAGAGGAGTTTGCCCGCCGCTTGGTCTTGAACGGACCTGCAAGCGCGTGCGTTGGCCATCGCCCCCAGGTTCAGTTTTCTGATGGTCGTATGCTTTGCCTTGGTTTCCGTCGTATTGTCGTGGGACCGCGGTTGGTTTGGGCGGCCAAGCCAATCAAGACCTTCATGTCGGCTCTGGCCCGAGACGCCATCAAGGCACCGTGCTGACGTCCGTGGGCTTAAAGGGCTTTCGCCATTGCCCTGGTGGCAGACAATTGCAATCTTCGGTTATGCGATAGTCTCGTGGTTCTCAACGATGCGTCAAAGCTTGCAAAAATCAGATGGCGGGTACCCGATGCGGCTCGGGTAAGCCCTTGTTCACGCCAGTGGGCGTCGGAAGGCTATACATGAAAATTGATCCGAGTGACTTTCGCGTGCGGGAAGGTGACAAGGTCAATCTCGGCAACTGGCCGACGAAAGTGGACTCGGTCTACACGTCGAAACAGCAGTATCACAAGATTTTGCGAGAACACGTTGAGCAATTGAGCGCGTTGCAACAGCTTCTCTATGCATCCAACAGCTATGCCATACTGCTGATCTTCCAGGCGATGGATGCCGCAGGAAAAGATGGTGCCATCAAGCACGTGATGTCGGGAATCAATCCGCAAGGCTGCCAGGTGTTCAGCTTCAAGCATCCCAGCGCGGCCGAATTGCAACACGATTTTCTCTGGCGGACCACCCGTGATTTGCCGGAACGCGGACGGATCGGCATCTTCAACCGATCCTACTATGAGGAGGTTCTGATTACCCGCGTCCATCCGGAGATTCTGCGAAGCGAAGGACTCCCGGACGTTTTGCAAAAAGAAAAGACCGTCTGGCGCGACCGATATCGTTCAATCTCGAATCTGGAGAGCCACCTCTTTGGCAACGGAACCCGCATCATCAAGATCTTTCTGCACATCTCGAAAGAGGAGCAACGAAAACGCTTCCTCGAACGCATTGATGAGCCGGAAAAGAACTGGAAGTTCAGCACTGCGGACATTGAGGAGCGAGAGTTCTGGAAGGACTACATGCACGCGTATGAACAATGCCTTGGTGCAACGAGCACGGCCGAAGCGCCTTGGTATGTTGTCCCTGCGGACGACAAGGAAAACGCCCGCTTGATCGTCTCTCAGATAGTTCTTGAGGCCCTGCGCGGACTCAACATGTCATATCCGAAAGTCAGTGAAGAACGCCGCCACGAATTGCTGAGAATCCGCGAACGGCTCGCGAAATAGATCTGGCCGGCTCAAACTTTGTCCCTATGTGAGAACGAAGAGCGAGGGTTTCCATTGTTGCTTATTCAGGATCGTCTTGAACCTTAGGGGAAGGGAGGGGCGCGCATCCGATCTGCCAAAGCGTCCGGCTGGGCTGTGTTTGCGCTAAATCAAAGCTCGCTCCGCCCATTGTCGCCACTAATGAAGTGGATTTGGCTTTCCTCTGATCGTCGGTCACTGCTGTAACGGAGGCAAAATCTGATGAAGCTCAAGCCATCAATCTTTTCTAGCGACTTATCCAGAGCGAGCGCGCTGGAAATCGCATCGAATTTCCTAATGTCGCATTGAGTGCGGCATGAGCGGCAATCGCGGCAAGGATCCTATTCTACGCTTTCACGGCGCGGCCCACGGCGTTACCGGGTCATGCTACGAAATCGAAACGCTGCATTCGCGCATCCTCATCGACTGTGGCCTTTTCCAGGGCTCGAAGTCTGAGCGGGAATTGAACTATGGCGCGTTCCCGTTCCCGCCCGACGCGATTGACGCCGTTATGCTGACGCATGCCCATATCGACCATAGTGGCCTTTTGCCAAAACTGGTCAAGCAGGGCTTTGCCGGTCCGATCCATTCGACCCGTGCCACCGTCGATCTCTGCTCGGTCATGCTGCCGGACTCTGCGCATATCCAGGAAATGGAGGTGGAGCATCTGAACCGTCGCAATGCGCAGCGTGGGCATCCGGCGGTCGAGCCGATCTACAGCCAACGGGATGCTGCTGCCTGCATGACCTTGTTTCGAGCCCTGGAGTATGGCGAATGGAGGACCATCGCCAAGGATCTTCGCGCCCGTTTCTGGAATGCCGGCCATCTTCTCGGCTCGGCATCGATTGAGCTCGAGATCGAGCGAGACCGTCAGGACGGGCCGCTGCGCATAGTATTCTCGGGCGATATAGGGCCTGGTCACAAGCTGCTCCAGACCAATCCCGAGGGGCCAGTCGGGGTCGACTATCTCATCTGCGAGTCGACTTATGGCGACCGCGACCGGCTGGACGTTTCGCCCGAACAGCGGCGGTCCCTGCTGGGTGACGTGGTACGCGGCGCTGCCAAAGCAGACGGAGCCCTCATCATCCCTTCCTTCGCCGTCGAGCGGACGCAGGAACTGCTGGTCGACCTGTATTTGCTCATGGAGGCGGGCAAGGTTCCGACAGCTCCGATCTTTGTCGACTCGCCGCTGGCGACACGCGCCAGCGCGATATTCGAACGGCACGCTGACGACATCGAACGGGGCAGCGTGTTGCGTCAAGCCCTCAGCTCAAAGGAGCTGCGCTTCACCGAGACGGTGGAGCAGAGCAAGGCAATCAATCGTCTCAGCGGTTTCTTCGTGGTGATCGCCGCCAGCGGCATGTGCGACGCAGGGCGCATTCGCCATCACCTCAAGGCCAATCTCTGGCGCCGGAATGCCACGGTCATGATGGCGGGGTACCAAGCCCAGGGGTCGCTCGGCAGAATCCTGCTCGACGGTGCGCGGCGTGTGCGCATCCAGGGCGAGGAGGTCGAGGTCAAAGCGCATATCAGCCTTTTCGACCTTTATTCCGGCCACGCCGATGCCAGCGAACTGGTCGCCTGGATCAAGGCCAGAACTCCGGTGAAACAGGCGGCATTCCTGACGCATGGTGAGGAAACAGGCCTCAGCGGCCTCAGCGGGCGGCTTGCAGGGCTGATTTCCGCCGACAAGATCATCATGCCGAGACTGGATGATGCTTTCCAATTGACATCCAGCGGTTGTCTGCCAGTCGAACCCAACGAGCCGCGCCGTCTTCGGCCCGAGATCATTGCCCGCCTCGATTGGCACAACGACCTTTCAAAGCTTCTCCTGGACGTCAACGAGGCGGTCAGCGCCGCGGCCGACGAACGGGGGCGCGCCGCGATCATCAGACGGATGCGCAGGGCCCTAGAAGGTGACGGGGCGTAAGGGCGAGGAAGTGCCTGACAGCATCGCTGTGATGCTTGCCATGGGGGCAACATTATTGGTTTGCCTTCAGTTGTTGAAGACATTGCGGCAACGGCTGAAAACTCGATCGGCTCGTGTAGTCGGATCGGGAGGGTGAGCCCTTGGTCAAGATAATGTCGGACCATTTGATTTGGATCAAATGCGGGTCGTTCTCCCTATAAAAGCCTTTGAGAGCCAGTTGCTTGTCAAAGACAGATTTCCGAACCTGCGGGAAAGAAGCTGACCAGTTGCTGCGGCGAGGCATCGAAAATCTCCGGCAGGCATCGCTGGGTGGATCTGCAGTGCAATTCTGGAAGTCGTGTAGACATACATGGCCGTGCTCCCGGTTTATCCGTGACACAGCAATCGCGCGAATTCGAGCGCCGCGAAATTCGGTTATGTCCGTACCGGAAGATACCTAGGCCCCAGCCAACGCGCGCTGGAGGAGCGCTCCATGGCCGGATCATGCAAGAATGATTTTGATCCAAGACAAGGACGGCAATGGAAATTCGGACGTCAGTCGGCATGCGAACTGGGATCCAGTCTTGGCACCGCGTTGATGTGAGTTTGGCCCTGTTGTGCCGCGGCTCGATCACCGCGTCGGGCCGGATTCTTATCAAATGCGAGAGAAATCATGCATCAACTTCATTTCTGGTCGATTGTTCAGTGCCTCATCCTGCTGGCTCTCGCGAACGGCGTGCCCGTCATTGCCAAGAAAATGCTTGGCGAGTGGTTCGCATGGCCTATGGATGGCGGCTGGCTCTTCTGGGACGGACAACCGCTCCTGGGTCGATCAAAGACGCTTCGCGGGTTCGTGCTGGCGATCCTTGCCGCTGCGGCTGGGGGGCCTCTTGTGGGGCTCGGCATTGAAATCGGAATGCTCATTGGCTTCACAGCCATGGTCGGCGACATGCTGTCGAGCTTCCTCAAACGTCGTTTGCGCCTGGTTCCGAGTGCCGAGGCGCCGGGTTTCGACCAAGTGCCGGAATCCCTGTTGCCTTTCCTGGTGGTCAGGAACCTTGTGGGATTATCGGTTTGGGACATTCTGATTGGTGTCGGCGCGTTCTGGATCGGCGAACTCGTGATCTCCCGATTTCTCTACATGCTGCACATCAGAGACAGACCCTACTAGGTCCCGCGGGTGAGTTGGTGAATTGTGATCTCGGGAAGACAGTTCAACCGCACTGCGACGACACTCGAGCCGGCACCAACAGATGTGTAACCCATCATGCCACGGTACATCCACGCGCCGGCACCCATCGAGCGCGGGAGCTTCGAATCCAGGGTGATCGGGATTCGCCCCGGCAGACAGATCTGGCCGCCATGGGTGTGACCTGCGAGCAGCATGTCGAATCCAGCGTGGGCCGCCTGGCGATAAATCTCGGGGGTGTGCGAAAGCAGTATCGAAAATGCGTCGGCGGGCACATCGACGGCCGCCTTTTCTATGTTGTCGACCCGGAAGAAATGCGCATCGTCTATTCCTGCGAGATAAATGCGTTCTCCGTCCCGTTCGATGATCTCGACTTCATTCATCAGCATGCGAATGCCCATATCCTCAAGGAATGGAACCATTCGAACCGTGTCGTGGTTGCCAAGCACTCCATATAGCGGGCCCTTGAGCGACGCGCGCACGCGTGCGAGGCCATCGAGGACGGCATCGAATGGGCCAAATGTCTTGGCTCGGAAGTCGCCAGTCAGGACGCAGATGTCGTAGCCGAGATCAGCGACAAGCTCAGTCACGCGATCCATTGCAGGACGGCTCATGTCGACGTGAAGATCGCTGAGGTGCAGGATCCGGAAGCCTTCAAATCCGGATGGCAATCTTGCTGATGCCACATTGTTGATCCGGAGCTGGACGTTTGCGGCATTGCGGCATCCGCGCCCATAGAGGCCAGTGAGCCTCAGCCCATTGCGGATCAACGCATGGATTGAATACCAGTTCTCCAGGTGGAAGAAGTTCAGGCCCTGGCCAAAGATTTGTGCTTCGTGATCGTCTTCTATGCCGAGACGCTGTCTTGCATGGATCCGGCCAAGACGCTCGTCTAACCTGAGGTTGACGTCCGTCGTCACCGCACCGAACCAGACTGGTTGGCTATCCCGGAAAGTGTGCGATCCAATTCAAAGCAAGGCATTTTGGCCGTCATTCCTGCCTAATTCTAATGCTGAAGCGTCCCAATGTAAGTGGTCAGGTTATGGATGCGTTCCGTCGTAACAATCTCGCCGCCACTGGACCCGTAGATTTTTTCATCGTCCTCAAGGAACTGACGGCCCCATACCGGCATCTCACGGGTGCCATGGCTTGGCATGCCATAGCGACCGTCGATAATCGCGAAGACCCTCGAATAGGGAAACGTGCCGCCGTTGCGTTCAGAAAGATGCGTAAGGTCGCTCGGACGCTTCATCAAGGCGTCGCGCAGGGGGCCGTCCCCCTTGCCGTCAACACCGTGGCAGACCGCGCAGGAATTCAGATATTCTGCCTGACCGTAACTCATTTCCTGCGTGGCGGCTACGTTGACAGTCAAGCTCGTGAATGACGCTATCATCAAGAGTTTCATGTGCACTCCCATCGGATACTGGCCGAAAAGCATAAGCCGCGTGCGACCCGATATGTTGATCAGGATCAACCCCCGGTCTTGACCCAGCTCAACATGCCCGATGCTCTTGCGTTGGCCGGGGCCCTTTCCGCGGACATTGCCAGGGACGATCCAGAAGCCGCCTTGGCTGACGGAACAATTGGTAGCCATGGCCGTCGACCTCGACGAGCCGCTCGACCCGAAGCTGGCTCACAAACGCCGCGGGAGCCAGCGTACAGTGAAGCACTCCATCGGCTGCAAATTGGGTATAAGATCCGACCAGCTATTTTGTTTCTTTTGCTTCTCGACCAGAAACCTGCTCGATCGAAATTCTGAAGAATACATGGGTCGAGTGGCTCGAGAGCGTCGGTGTTACAGGCTTAAGGGCACCAGGTTCCCACCAGTCGACATGCTTGCTCAAGATTGACCAGGCATGTTCCCGCTCTGGGGCGCGGTCGATCCGATCCAGCAACTCCTCATACCGGCCGTCAACTATGACGCTTTTCCACTCGCGCCCTTCGCCACGGGTGTCGACCTGAACACACACCAGGGGGTTGCTCCGCATCCATTCGATCTTCTTGCCAGGCATCGAGAACGCGTAGAGATGATGATCGGCATAGGCAAAGTGGATCGGTACCACGTAAGGTTGCCCATCTTTCGAGCATGCCAGATGCCCAAATCGACCTGCCTCCAGAATCTTCGTGCATTCAAGTGTGGATATGGGTTCGATGATCATTGTCGGTACTCCGGCACGTCTGGCTTTCCGGTGAGAGTGTGGTCGATCTCGATTTGCTTGGCTACAACAATCAATCCGAGGACGTTTCACGTCTTTCCGTTCAAATCATTCGAAGCTTTGTGGTCTGCGTCGGATTGCTTGCTGGTCCGCGCGGCGTTCTTGCGCCGCTTCGGCCAATGCGTCGGTCACTTCCACATCGGTCAACTGGGGGAAGCTACGATAGTGGTAGCCGAGGGCATGGAAACGCGCCGGTTGACTGAGGCACACGATCCCATCCGCTTCCCGGGCGAGCTCGGCCAATGTTTCCGGCGGCGCGACAGGGATTGCCACCACGATCTCGAGTGGTGACCGCCGCCTGAGCGCACGGATCGCAACCTTCATCGTCGTCCCGGTCGCGACACCATCGTCGACGATGATTGCCGTTTTGCCGGCGATGGATAAAGGCCGGCGCTTGCCGCGATAGGCGAGCCGGCGACGTTCCAATTCGGGGCGCTCCTTGGCTATCAAGTCCCGAAGCGCGTCATCGTCGAGTGCGTAGGCTTCGACGATCTCACGGTTCAGCACAACGTCTGGAGGATCGCCATCCACGATTGCTGCGACGGCAAGTTCGGAATTTCCCGGCGCACCCACCTTGCGTACGATAATCAGATCAAGCGGAGCCTTCAGGGCTTTGGCCACTTCTGCTGCGACCGGAACGCCGCCGCGCGGCAAGGCCAGGACAACAGGCTTATGCAGGCTGAGCTTCCCAACCTCGACGCCAAGCCTTTTTCCAGCCTCCTGTCGATCGCTAAACATCAGTCAAGCCGGCCAGAGCTGACGGAGCGATTTCTTCATCGAGTTCCGGACCTGGACGATTTCGCCATGCGATATATGGCGGTCGAGAACCTTGAAAACCGCTTTGATTGCCTGATCGATGTCAATGTCGGGCTCATAACCAAAACTGTCACGAACACAAATCACGAAGTCGCTCTTCTTCCTTTCCCACATGGGCGTATCCGGTTTCCAGCCTTCGAAATACATGCCTCTGATAAGCGTAGGCAACTGGGCTGAAAGGTCGGCCATTTCCTCTGGCGGCAGCCAGTCCCGCAACGTATGCAGAACGGATTTCAGGAGCCTGTAAGTGTTTTGTTCGCTCAAGCCCAAGTCCTGGGTCAACTCGTTCACCCATTGCTGCGCCTGCTCGGCAGCGTGAGTAAATCCAGTAACTGAAGTGTGGGTCATGCGATCGCTCCTTCGACGTGGCTCGCCATTGTGAAGTTTGGAGCGATCTTCGCATTGAGCCTGATCAAATTGCCGGACGGGCAATACCGGTTGCGGGCCGCGCGCCCTGCGTGGGAATCTACCCGGCATTCTCGCTGCGGCCGGTGACGCGCATCTTGCTCTTGCAGGTCAGTCGTGGGCGAAACGCAAATAGGCCGGAACCTGGAGTCTAGCCCGTGAATTCTCGCGCCATTGACTCTTATCAAGGTGCCGTGGCCTTGGTGCCGCTATCTTGCGGATGAGGATATCTGGCGGATGAGGATATCTGGCCATGGCGGTCCATAACTTAGGACCGACGCCGTTCTTCTTGAACAGTAGGATATTTTTCCTACATGAAGTCTGCCCACGTTCCCTCTGACGTGGGTGAGCGATGGGTTGGCCTCCCTGGCCCATCGTGATGCTGAGCCCGCTGCCCTCCCTCCGGCAGCGGGCTCTTTTGTCTATGATCTGATCGAGTCCGATGGAATTCCATGACAACGCGATCCATACAGCGCACGAAATCGCTCGTCACAATCCGCAGTGGAGCATGCCCAATCCTCTAGGCTCGCATTTCAGCGCCTGGCTCTGAGCGAGAAAAACGCAGTTTTCTGGAAACCACGGCGTTGATGAAAGCCGTGGCGGGGTGAGGATTTCATCTCGTCGCCATGACGGTGCCGGTCATCATGGATCTTGTAAGCCGAATGTCCGGGAGTTGAATGCAGCGTCTGAAATTTGCACTCTTTGATAGTTGCCGTCAGTCATGATGACGATAGTGGCCATGAGAAAACCGGCCAGAACTGTCCCATCGAATTTGTGGTAACCAGCAAGCGTGATGAATTTGACGAATTCCCGCGATGGCGGGTTGCTGACATCAAGAACGATCTCGCAAACCTTGGCCTCTTCGCTCTCGTTGGTCCAATTGCTGTAAACCACTCCCGTCGGAAAGATTGTCGAGCCGGCGGCTTGGATGGTGCCGGGCAGTGCCCGCACCGTCAGAGCCCCAGAAAGCGAAGCACGCCGAACAGGCGTTGAAGTCCTCCGCAACATTTGGCTCAGTCAGCGCATTGCATGAGGTAGCAACACGGTCTCCATGCTGCGCATGCAAATGGAGACTATCTAAACATCATTCCTGGACCGAAACCGCCTGAGCGCCCCATGCCCATGCCCATCATGGGTAGAACGATCTCATCTGCCGCCTGCTTCTGCTCGTCGCTCAGCTTTGCGTACAGTTTGTCGGTTGCTGCCTTGACAGCCTTCACCTGTTCCAGACGCGCTTCGAGTTGGGTCTGTTGGTAGGCCAGCCGGTCGGGCAGGGGCTTCTTCAGAAAGTCACCTTTCTGGAAGTCCTTGATCATGCCTTGCATCAAGGCGTTATGCGTCTCGGCCGTGTTGCGGATGACAGCGGCAAACTCATCCCAAGAGGGCGTCTGCTCGTTGGAGATCTTGAGCTCCGTCTTGAGGAAGGATAGGCGTCCGTCAATTCGATCGAGCATCTGGTCCGAATCATAGCCGCCAATAGGACCGCCCATGCCCCATTGGCCCATCATCATCCGGCCCATCCCCCAGTGAGGCCACCAACCGGAATCCTTGTCTTCAGCCCCGGCCACAACAGGTATTGCCGCAACGGCCAGTGTCAGCCCCGCCGCGAAAACAACGCGCAAAGTGAACATCAAGCGGCTCCAATTCAAATGATAGATCGTTTGCCATGGAGATCACGAGGCTGCGGCACAGGCATTGACCCGCATCAAAAATTCGGACCGCAAAACAAAAGTGCGTAAGGTGTGGAGTGGACCGATTTATTGCTCGCGCCAACATCGCTCATTTCCAGAATCTGCTCGCCCGCGAGACCGATCCAGAAAAGCGACGCATCGTCAAAGGTATGTTGGCCTCGGAGCAGCAAAAGCTCAAAATCGCGGAGATCCAGGCACGAAATCAGTCCCGTGCATCAGGTAACGCAGGAAGCGTTACCGACCCATCTGGTTGATGTGGCAGCGCGGTAATACATCGGCGTGGGAATCTCCCGGCCTGACGGGCCCGGTTTGGTGCTGAGCGGGTGCCGGCTTGATGGTTTACATCTCATGGAAAGCCTCAGCGCGCCGATCAGACGCGCTGAGGGCGATCAGCGGTCACGCTATTACGCAGCCTTGACCGTGATCTTCTTCTCGGCCTTGTGTGCTTCGGCGGTCTTGGGCAACTTTACCGTCAGCACACCCTTGGCGAAGCTTGCATCGATCTTGTCGACGTCGACGCCTTCAGGCAGCTGGAACGAACGCTGGAAGGAGCCATAGCGGCGCTCGGACAGATAGTAGTCCTTGTCCTTCTGCTCCTTTTCTTCCTGCTTCTCGCCCTTGATCGTCAACGTATTGTTGGAAAGTTTGATCTCGACATTCTTCTCGTCGATGCCGGGCAGTTCAGCCGTGATCTCGTACTCCTTGTCCTTCTCGACCAGATCCATGGCTGGCGCGACTGGCCAGTCCGCATTGCGCAGGGACGGCAGTTCACGACCGAACAGGGCGCGCGTCGAGGGCAGTGTCAGTACCGGAGCAATACTCCCCATTAGTGCCGTTTGAATCTTCCCCAGGTGCTGCGGCCGCTGGTCTTCCGGGGCGCGCCCCGGAAGACCAGCGGCGCGTCATCGCCGATACTCCTTCCGATGGTCGGAAGGGGGACATTGGTGA
>CALRQH020000009.1:0-234401 GCA_943370265.1 Mesorhizobium carmichaelinearum | reverse complement strand
CCGTAGACGCCGAGAACCTCTTCCGCCGGATGGCCTACGAGAAGCGTCATCTGGTGCTTGAGAATACGGCGGTTATGGCTGCCCCGCACATAAACATGCGGGCCGGTATCGGCGTCGACGGGCACGAGGTAGAAGAAGAATTTCAGCATCCGCCAGTCGTCGAGGTCGAAATGGTATTTGCCCAGCGACGCCAGGTTCTTGTCGGCGTCGGTGGCCGCGCCGGTGGGAAAGCTCCACCAGACACGCGTGGTGATGAGTTTGGCCTGGCTGCCCAGATAGTGCGCGGCGATGTCGAGAAGCAAGGGATCGCGCTGTATCGCAAGCGCGGCATCGCAGTCGAGGATGCGTTCGAAATAATGCCCGCTCAGCAACGGACGGCCGAAACGTTTTTCGGCATCGGCATGTTCGCCCGGCATGAATTCGAGCCGGCGATCGAAATTGCCGAAACACGGCGTGCGCCCCGCGAAGCGAGCGACCTCCTCGTGGATCGATGACGGCAGAACAAGCCCGGAAAACAATCCGTCGGATTTCAGCGCATCAACGGCGGCCTCGCGGTCGATGCCTGTGAACATTGTCTCATGGGCGTTCCGCGCCGGCCGCGCCGGTTTTGCGCCGAGCCAATGCAGCCGCCGCCCTGGCATGGTGCGCGCCAGTACGAACATCGGCAGCCATGCCGGATTTTCACGCAAATCAGACAGATAGGTTGGTACGCGCGCGGCGATGCGCTGAAACAGGCTGCCGTTTCGGGCCACGGCCTCGAGGCTTGCCGTGCCGGATTTGTCGGGGGTTGAAAGGCTCATCGGGTTCCTCGGATATGAGGGCAGCACCGACAAAGCGTCGGCTGCTCACCGCTCCGGCATGACCCAAACCCGATTAACCCGCCTGAAGCAAGGTAACCCCGCGTCACATCTTGTGCAACGCACAATTAGCAATGTGCGGTGCAAAATTCTTCTGCCGATCAGACGGATTGAGGCTGGCCGCTGTAGCCGGCCATCGAGTCAGGGCGACTTCCTCGGCTTCGCCGGGGCTACCCAAATCTCGGCATCGAGCTTCCTCGTCGCCAAGCCTCGCGCAATCGCTTCGCCGCTGCCGGCGTTCTTCGAAAGCGCGCTGGCCTGACGCCTGTTGATCAACATTCCCACGGCCAGGGCACGGTTTCCCGAAAAGACCCGCGACAGAAATGGCGTTCGGCTGCCGCGCGCCGGCGAAAAACGCGCGGCCATGGTTTGCCTGGCGGTGTGGGCGACGACCTCATCGGTCCACCCCTCGACCAGCCGGGCGCCAGGCTCCAGCAACAGCAGCCAATCACCCTTGGCCCGATCGATGCCCGACGCGGTGCCGCCGGCCACGTATTGACAGCCGGCGTGCTCAGCGACCCGGTGCGTCTGATCCGTCGATCCCGTGTCGCAGACGATGACTTCGCGCACCACGCCCTCGACCGCCCCGCCGACCAGCGACGCAAGCGTGCGGGCAAGGCCCTCCTCGTCATTCAGGGTTTCAATGAGAACGCTGAGCATCCTTAGCCGAATAGCGGAAAGCCGGGCGCAGCGCCAGTTTTTGCGGCGCATCATACAAAGTTCTTGATTTGTTCTCATTCGCGAAATAGGAATAGTTTCATGAACAGAGCGATTCGACAGATTGCCGACAGTCCCTGGGAGAGGGCGAAGATGGAACAGATCGTGCGCGCGGACATTGCAGCTTTCGGGGCTGGAAGAGCCGAGATGGCAAATGCGATGATCGAACAGAGCGGTGTGCGTGTTCGCCCGGACCGCAACCGCGGACGGTCGGCAGGCATCAATCCGTCCGGCCGGTTCGAGCCGGTTAGCCGGCACGTCTTCGACGACGGCTGGAACTCGCTGGAGGAACTGCCGCCGTTCAAGACCGAAGTGCAGGTGGAGAAGCCGCGCACCATCATCACCCGCAATGAATCGCCAGACATCTCCTTCGATCGTTCGATCAACCCCTACCGTGGTTGCGAGCATGGCTGCGTCTACTGCTTTGCCCGGCCGACGCACAGTTTCATGGGCCTGTCGCCAGGGCTGGATTTCGAATCAAAGCTGTTCGCCAAGCCGGATGCGGCGCGGCTGCTAGACAGGGAATTGTCGAAGGACGGCTACCAGCCGCGCACCATCGCCATCGGCACCAACACCGATCCCTACCAGCCGATCGAGAAGCAGTACCGGATCATGCGCGAGATCCTCGAAGTGCTGGAGGCACGAGGCCATCCGGTCGGCATTGTCACCAAATCCGCCTTGGTGACGCGCGACATCGACATCCTGTCGCGCATGGCCGAGCGCGGTCTTGCCAAGGTGGCGCTGTCGGTGACGACGATGGACCGCATGCTGGCACGCACGATGGAGCCGCGCGCGTCGACGCCAACCAAGCGGCTTGAAGCGATCAGGCAGCTTTCGGATGCCGGCATTCCGGCATCGGTCATGGTTGCGCCGATCATCCCTGGCCTGACCGACCAGGAGATGGAGCGTATCCTGGATTCAGCGCGGGCAGCGGGCGCGCTCGAGGCAGGGTATGTGGTGCTGCGCCTGCCGCTGGAGGTCAGCCCTATCTTCAAGGACTGGCTGCTGCGCCATTACCCGGACCGCTATCGCCATGTCATGTCTTTGATCCGCTCGATGCGCGACGGCAAGGATTACGATTCGGAATGGGGCAAACGCATGAAAGGCGCCGGTCCCTATGCATGGCAGATCGGCCGGCGCTTCGAGATCACCGCCAAGCGGCTAGGCCTTAATCTTGAACGGCGCACGCTTCGGACCGACCAGTTCGTTGCCGCTGGAAAAGACCAGGTGCAACTGACGCTGCTTTGAGGGTGCAGTTCGCTGCGGTGGCTTGACCTGTCGCAGCACCAAGAATCCCGTCCGGCCTGCCCCGGCCTGCAGACGGTGCCCTCCCGGTCCGGCGCCCCACCCGACCCGGAGGGACTTGCGGAGAATCGGAGCCGATGCGAACCTCGCCGCAACATGGCTCGCGCGCGTTCCGATTCTCCGCCTCTCTTCGAGATCCTCGAGAGGCCCGATTTCTCCTTCGAGACGAAGGCGATGGCCGAAGGCCTGTGGCCGGTGGCGGGGATGGACGAGGCCGGCCGGGGTCCGCTCGCCGGACCGGTCGTCGCCGCGGCGGTGGTGCTCGATCCCGCCAACATTCCTGAAGGGCTCGACGATTCCAAGCGTCTCAGCCATCTGCAGCGTGAGGCGTTGTTCCTGCGTATTCTCGGCTCGGCTCTGGGCGTATCCATGGCCTCCATCAGCGCCGAAGGCATAGACGCGAGCAATATCCTCAAGGCCAGCCTCGAGGCCATGCGGCGTGCTCTGGTCGGCCTGCCGTTGCAACCGAAACTCGCACTTGCCGACGGGCGCGACATACCGCCCGGACTGCCTTGCGCGGGGCGCGCGCTGATCAAGGGCGACCAGCGCTCGCAGTCGATCGCCGCGGCCTCCATTGTTGCCAAGGTCATGCGCGACCGCATGATGTGCGGCTGCGGCAACCACCACGATCGCTACGGGTTCGAGGTCCACATGGGCTACGCCACCGTCCGCCATCGCACGGCGATCGAGGCGCATGGGCCCGTGGCGCGGCTGCACCGCGTGTCCTTTGCGCCATTCAGGCTTGGCGGGACGGAAGTGGCGGAGGAAGAGAGTTTCGCCGGGCTCGATTGCGCCGAGCGGGTAATCTCCCCTGGACGGGGAGATGTCGACTAAGGCGACAGAGGGGTCCCCTTCAACCAGTTCGGCGCCCTGCAATGATAAAAATGGATGTCGGGGCTTCACGCGCGACTACCCCCTGGCCCACCCGCCATCTCTCCCCACGGGGAGATTGCGCGTTCAGCCGCCTTCGCTGATCTCCACCGCCACATAACAAAAAAGCCGCCAGGTTTCCCGGGCGGCTTTTTCCAAGGTTTCTGGCGATCGGCTCAGTTGAGCTTCGACTTCACGTCCTGCAGTGAGGCCTTGAACAGGTCAGCGCCCGCCTTGGCGTCGACCTTGCCGGCAAGCAGCGCGCGCGCTGCTTCGACGGCGATATCGACGGCGCTGGCACGCACTTCGGCGACCGCATCGCGCTCGGCCTGACCGATCTTCTGCTCGGCAAGGGCCGTGCGCCTGGCAACATAGTCCTCGGTCTTCTTGTGCGCGTCGGCGGCAAGCATATCGGCCTCGCGCTTGGCGGCAGCGACAATGTCGGCGGCCTCCTGCTCGGCTTCCTTGCGCTTGCGCTGATACTGGCCGAGCAACTGCTGGGCCTCCTCGCGCAGTCGGCGGGCTTCATCAAGCTCGCTGCTGATCTTGGCCGCGCGGGCGTCGAGGGCCTTGGCCACCATTCCGGGCACCTTGATGTAGATGGCGATACCCAGGAAAATGATCAGGGCAATCGTGGCCCAGAGCGTTGCTAGAGCTGTAGCGTCCATGATGCGCTCCTCACCGGGCCACGGATTTGACGGCGGCCGCGACCTCGGCCTTGCTGGCCTTGCCACCGACAAGCGCCTCGACGATTTCCGAAGCGGTATCTTCGGCGATGCCGCCGACTTCCTTCATGGCGTTGGCCTTGATGGAAGCAATGCGCGCCTCGGCCGCACCGAGTTTCTCGTCGAGCGCAGCCTCGACCTTCTTGCGTGCCGCCTCGACTTCCGCCTTGGCTGCATCGCTTGCCTGCTGGCCAATCGTATTGGCCTTGGTCTTGGCTTCCGCCAGTTCCTGCTCATAAGCAGCAACAGCAGCGTCGGCTTCACCTTTCAGCTTGGCCGCCTGATCGAGGTCCCGCGTGATTCGCTCGTTGCGGACGTCGATGATGCCACCAACGCGCGGCATCGCCACCTTCTTCAAGAAGAGGTAGAACAGCCCGAAGGTGATCGCCAGCCACAGCAGCTGCGACGGAAACGTCGACGGATCAAACGGCGGGAACGCGCCATGCGCCTCGGCGGGCACCGCGGTGCCCGAATGCGTATCGCCTCCCGCGCCGGCAGCCGGCGCGGTCTCTTCCGCAAAGGCAGATGTCACGAACATCTTATTTCCCTGTCCATACGGTAAGGCCGCACCATGCGCCTCACTTCGTCAGCCCGTTGTTCTTACTTGAACACCAGGAGGAGAGCGATGAGGAGCGAGAAGATGCCCAGAGCTTCGGTCACGGCGAAGCCGAAAATCAGACGGCCGAACTGGCCATCGGCAGCCGACGGATTGCGCAGCGCGCCCGAGAGATAGCTGCCGAAGATGTTGCCCAGGCCAATGCCCGCGCCACCCATGCCCACGCAAGCGATGCCGGCGCCAATCGCAGCTGCTGCAGATACGTCCATGTTAAACTCCTGTCGTTCCGTTGTCGTTGCAGTTTGTAGTTGGCGTCATGCGCCGGTGAAACTCTTAGTGACTGGGGTGCAAAGCGTCGTTGAGATACATACAGGTCAAGACGGCAAAGACGTATGCCTGCAGGAAGGCGACGAGCAGTTCCAGTGCCGTCAACGCCACGGCCATGGCCAGCGGCAGCACCGAACCCGCGATACCGACAGCGCCCAAGGCACTGAGGCTGACGACAAATCCCGAAAACACTTTCAGCGTAATGTGGCCAGCCAGCATGTTGGCGAACAGACGAACCGAGAGGCTGACCGGGCGCGAAACGAAGGAAATCACCTCGATCGGCACGACGATCAACATCATCACAATGGGCACGCCCTTCGGCACGAACAGCTTTAGGAAACCCAGACCATGTTTCATGAAACCGTACACAACAACAGTTCCGATCACCAGAATGGCGAGACCGAAGGTGACGATGATGTGGCTGGTAATGGTGAAGAAATAGGGGACAAGGCCAAGCAGGTTGGCGACGAGCACGAACATGAACAGCGAGAACACGAGCGGGAAAAACTTCATGCCTTGCGTTCCGGCGGAGTCCCTCAACATGTTTCCGACGAATTCGTAGGCCATCTCGGAGACGGACTGAAGCCGGCCAGGAACGAGGCTGCGGCTCGACGTGGTGAGATAAAGGAAAGCCGCCGCGACAACCACGGTGGCGACCATGAACAGAGCCGAGTTGGTGAAGGACAGGTCATAGCCGCCGATGTTGATCGGAATCAGCTTGATGATATGGAACTGGTGGATCGGATCGACCTTGTCAGCTGCCACGTTCAAACCCCATCAATGCCGCGCACGGCCTCATTACAACTACCGCTCATGAAGAGCGGCCATTTCCATCGTCACGGTCACGGCGCGGTTTCTCGCCCTGCCCGAATTCTGCCACGGCCCCTGCGGAACGCAGTACATTGAGCACGCCGGCACCAAAACCCAGCAGCAGAAACACGATCAGACCCCATGGCGATGTCCCCGCCTGACGGTCGATGATCCAGCCGAGACCGGCGCCCACCACTACGCCTGCGATAAACTCGCTGGATAGTTTGAGCGCCTGACCATATCCGGCCGCACTGCCCGCTTTCGCGTCGTCTTTCCCCTCGAGCCGTTCCGGCCGCCTTGTCGCAAGAGATGCTTCAAGTTCACGCCGACGGCGCTCAAGATCGTCGTCGCGGATGTCGGCTTCATGCTGTTTGCCGGGGCCGGTTTTTCCGGTTCCGTCTGGCCCATTCTCGTCGGCCATCGCAACCCCCCTGCCCGGTCAGACCGTCACCGTCCGTCCGCTTCTAAAGTCGCCGGCAACATAGTTAGAGGGTTTGCGCCCGTCAAGCCACGGGCGGAACTTCAATGTGATGTATTTTTTATTTTAAAATCAACAACTTACAGAGGTGCGACATCGTGCCCGGCACGGCGACAGGCAAGCGCGGCCCGAATCCTCCTCGCGGCAGGTGTTTGATCGACCCTGCTCACGGGAAACCCGGCTGCGCCTATCGCGCCGTCAACTCCAGCCGCCGCCATAGGTGCGATAGAAGATATGCAGGCCGATCTTGGTCATCTTCTGCATCGTGCGCGCCCAGCCCGGATGGACATACTGCGCATAGTAGTGGGTCGACGATCCCACTTCAGGAATGAATATCTTCCCAGCCGTTACAGCCATGGCGATGTCCTGGGCGGTCTTGTAGGCGAGCGGGTTCTCGATCCGCTTCTTTCGGCCATCACAGGCGAACGAGAACTGGCATCGGTTGAACCAGCTGTCGTTCTGATAGACAACGCCGCAGATCGAGTTCGGATAGGCCGGATTGCGGACGCGGTTGAGGATAACCTGGGCAACGGCGGCCTGGCCGCGCACGGACTCGCCCCTCGCCTCGAAATAGATGCCGTTGGCGAGACATGCCTGCTCCGGCTTGGAAAAGACGCTCGCCGGAAGCGGATTCTGTATCCAGGAATGGTCGCCCTTAGCCATCGGCGGAATGAAGCGGCCATTGTCCGGCTTCTCATCCTGCAGCAATACCTCGAATGGCGAGGCCTTTGCATAGTCGGGCGCGGAGGATGCATAGGCGGTCGCCAGCACGTCGGCTTTGTCATTGTTGACCAGGGCGGCAAGCATGGCGGGCACGCCGGGATCCGGCTTCTTGTCCTCGCGTGCATGGAACGCCGCGGCGATCTGAACTTCCTTGCCTTTGATTCGCGGTTTGGCGAAGGCCATCTTCAGATCGCTGTCCATGCTCGGACGCAGCAGGGAGGACGTGCGCTCGAAAATCGAGCCAGCGTTGAAATTCTTCGGCGGCGCCACAGGCGAAACCTGGATGATGCGGCCCTTCTTGTCGGCACGCATGATGCGGTCCTCGTCGGGCGATCCACTGACCTTGCCGCCCTTGCCGCGAAACGACACTGTACCGATGCCGGCGAGCTTGACACCGGATCCGGAAAGCGAGCCGGTGGTGTCGGAATCGACGAACGGCATCTCGGCCGCATGAACCGAGCCCGCGACCGACTTCTCGACATAAGCGTTCCAGCGGACGTTCGGCGCCTCGAGGCCGGAAATGAGGCTCGTCATGTCCTGGTAGGCGACAACGGTCGGGAAGCCTATCCAGATGCCAAGACCGATGACGAATGGAGCGATGAAGGAATGTTTTCTCTCACCGGCGGCGGCGACAAGCCGCTTCAAAACACGTCGATGCACGGAACTCTCCAGGAACGCTACTGAACCCCACTGGAGAGAAACAATGGTGCATTAACCTTGATGGGACGTTAACGGGTTCGATCGGGTTTTCTCATTCGGCAAAAGGTCGCGGTCCGAAGTCCGGGGTCTCGCGACGGCAAGACAGTGACGGCGCATGCCAAGTCAGCCCGCAGCCGTTGGCGGGACAATGGCAGCCCGCAGGCTTGCACCTCCATGAGCCAGACTTAACCGGATATCCATATTGCAGCCGTTAGATGGGCACCGATTCGAAACAGCGGGTTCGCGAAGCTGGCGGCAAAGGAAGGTCGTGGAGAGTACAATCGCGAACGGCGGGATAGGGATCGGAGCGCCCCGACGCCCTCAGCTTCATAACCTGACCGCGCTGCGAGCCGTGGCGGCCCTGTCGATCTTTCTTCATCATCTGAAGGCATTCGACATTGATGCGTCTCAATCCATTTTGGGGATGGATCTCAGCTGTGCCGTCTCCTTCTTCTTCGTCTTGTCCGGTTTCGTCTTGTCATACAGTTTCGAGGGACAGTTTCGAACTTCCCGCGACATCAGAAATTTCATCGTTCAGAGATTTTTCCGGCTCTGGCCGGTCCATATGCTGTGCAGTTTCTTTGCCTTGGTGACACTCCAGGGTCCGACAAGCGTCCTGACCGCATATCTGACCACAACACTGCAGAGTTCGTGGATTCCAGCTTATGGTACCGCCTTCGCCTACAACTCCGTTTCATGGTCAATATCGGTCGAGTTATTTTTCTATCTGGTGCTGCCGTTCATACTTATCCTCAAGCCGCGTCAGGCAACAATGCTGATCTGCGGCTGGACGTTCGCGGTCCTCGGCTTGTTCGTCCTGACCGTAGTTTTGCCGCAGCCGATTTTTCCTCCACCTTCCGAACAGCCTATGCTGGATCTCTATGTGACCGATGCCTCCTTCGCCCAGTTCTTTCCGCCCCTGCGCATGGTCGAATTCCTGAGCGGAGTGGCTGTCTATCAATTGTTCAGGCGTCGCCGCATTCCAGACGCTTGGGCGGCGTTCTGCCAGATTTCTGCGATCATCGGCCTAGTGCTCTACGCCAGCCTGCATGCTGGCATTACGCAATTTGTCGACGAGCACACGTCAATCATCGCATCGGTTGCTTATCGAGAATACGGCATGTACCCGTTGTTTGCCGCCATGATTTATGTCTTCGCGCACCAGGCCGGCTCAATCTCACGCATCCTATCCCGCCGCTCTTTGGTTTTTCTCGGGGAAATCAGCTTTACGTTCTACATGATCCACCAGGTCGTCATTCTCAATCTGTCCCATAATTTCGAAATCGTCGTGTTCAAAAGCTCAATTGCAGCAGCAATCTTAGCTGGATTGGTCAGCCTGCTGTTTTCGATCATCCTGCACCGATCGGCTGAAAGCCCATGCATCGCCTGGGCCAAGCGACAATTCCCAATGACCAGACAACCACCGCCTCCCGTAGAAATACCGCTTGTCATACCGGCATAGCTCGACCCAGGACCGAGCGAGGTTCCGGCTGAAGGAAGATCGGCCAGGCAACAAGTGCACAAGCGGCCGCCGCCAGCCACACGCCGGTCCATGACACAAGAACCAACAGGCCTGGAATCACTGTCGGGACCAGGAAGAATGCAACGAAGACGAAGCTGTTGGCGAGGCCGAGAGCGGTTCCGGCATGTCTGGCGCCGGCAAGCGTGGCGAGTTCGGTGTAGGCGACACCGTGCCATGAAGAAACACAGATGCCGGCGACAACCAGCGCCGCGACGAGCGTCGGTGCGAGCACGGGCGCGGGTATTGCGGCCGATGCCATGACAAGCAGGCCGAGGGCAGCGAAGGCAATCGCGCTCAAGGCGCTGCAGAGACGCAAGAATGGCCGGCGATTGCGATGACGATCCGTGAAGCGCCCGCTCCAGACGCGCATGATCATGGCGCCGACCTGTACGGTGGCCAGGCTCGCGCTGATCACCGCCGTCCCCATCCCGCCGAAGTCATGCAGGAAGACAGAGGCGAAGGTAAGCACCGCCACCTGCGGAAAGCACAGCAGGCCGATGGCCGTTGCAATGCGCCAGATATCCAGATTGCGCAGCGGCTTGGTGCCGGGTGACGAAGCTGCATTGGTGCTATTAGAGTGCGGACTGTCCTGCGCCGGCGGTTGATGCAGCCAGAGCCACGCGAAGAAGGCCGAAACCGCCGAGACCACGGCCAGAAGTCCAAAGACGGCCACGAAGCCATAGGCGGAAGCCAGTGACGGGAGAACGAGCGCGCCAAGGCCGCCGCCAAGCGGCACCGCCGTCTGCCTGATGCTCATGGCAAAGCCGCGCTCGCCTTCATGAAACCAGGCCATGATGGCACGGCCGCTGGAGCCGTTGACGCTGCCGCCGAGCAGGCCGGTAACCAGAAAAGCGATGGCCAGGAGTGCCAGGCCCGGAATACGTGTCGGTGACGGCACCACCAGCAAGGCCATGAGGCCAAGCCATGCCGCGGTCGCGGCAAGTCCGGTCAGCAGCACATGGCGGTCGCCCCAACGGTCGGTGAGGAGACCCCAGGGCAATTCGCTCAGCGCAACGCCCAACCCCAGAAGGCCCAGAACCAGACCGAGCTGGCCATTGCCCAGGTGGTAGCCCGACCTCAGGAAAACCGCCGTGCTCGGAACACCCGAGAACGTGGCGGAAAAACAGGCATTGGCGACGACGCCAATGCCCAGAACCTTCCAGCGATGATTTGGACCAAATTCCACCGGAGCCAGAGGGGCAATGCGGCCGCTCCGCTGAGGCGTGTCCTCGCTGCGGCTTGCGGTGGTGACTGACATCGGCAGGCTCCTTCGACGATCCGACACGACTGTCAGACCTTGACGGGCATTTCCTACCGCCGTAGCTTCATCCTGAATATCGGGAATTTATAAACTTATAGTCCCATAAATCAGGATGATTTCATGCGACGGGTAACGCTCGACCTCGACGTTCTCAGGAGCTTCGTCACCGGCATGGAGCTGGGCAGCTTCGCCAAGGCCGCCGACCGGCTTGGCCGATCGACCTCGGCGGTCAGCGCGCAGTTGAAAAAATTGGAGGATCAGGCGGCCACCCCGATCTTCCGTAAATCGGGACGCGGCCTGGCGCTGACGGAAGCCGGAGAAACCATGCTCGGCTATGCGCGCCGCCTGCTCGAACTCAACGACGAGGCCGTGTCCGCCATCCATGACGTCGAGCTGGAGGGCTGGGTACGGCTCGGGCTTCAGGAAGATTTCGGCGAGGCGGTGCTGCCGTATGTGCTCGGACGGTTTGCGCGTGCACATCCCAAGGTCAAGATCGAAGCCAGGATCGCGCGCAGTTACGAGCTTGCCGAACGGATAACGTCTGGCAACATCGATATCGCGCTGGCATGGCACAATGACGATAAATTGCCCTACAGCCAACATGTGGCTGACGTTCAGATGCGCTGGATCGGTCCGGCAAGGCTCATCGAGACCGACCTGCGGGATGGTGAGGCATTGCCGCTGATAGCACTCGAAGCGCCATGCCTGCTGCGTACGGTGGCGACAGAGACACTCGACCGGGCTGGCCTGCCCTGGCGGATGGCCTTTTCCAGCCCGAGCCTTGGTGGCATCTGGGCGGCCGTGGCCGCCGGATTGGGAGTTACGATCCGCACCGACATCGGCCTGCCGGCCAATGTGCGGGCGATGACGCCGGAAATCACAGGATTGCCCGCATTGCCCACCATGGCGCTATTCCTGCATCGCAAGGACGCCGAACTGGACCCGGTGGCGGCGAGGCTTGCCGACATCCTGCTACAGGCGACGCTGGAATCGCTGCCAGAAAGTGCACGGGCGCGGTTCGCACATCATGGGCTGCGAAGCGTGGCATGATGCTGGCGCCCATAAAGGGCGCAGGCATTCAGTGACGTTTCTTCGCCCTGCCGGCGAACGGATTGTCCGATGTGCGCAATGCCATCCGGATCGGCACGCCTGGCATATCGAAGGCCTCGCGCAGGCTGTTTGTCAGATAGCGGACATAGGATTGCGGCATCGCGTCCGGCCGTGAGCACTGGACGACAAAGCCCGGCGGGCGCGTCTTGGCCTGCGTGACATACTTGATCTTCAGTCGGCGGCCGGCCACGGCGGGCGGCGGGTGATGCGCCAAAATGCCTTCCAGCCAGCGGTTGAGCTTGCCGGTCGAAACGCGGCTGTTCCACACCCTGTGCGTCCTGATGACGGCGTCCATCAACTTGTCGAGGCCGCGGCCGGTTTCGGCCGACACCGTCACCGCCTGCATGCCGCGCGCCTGGGGAAGAAGCCGCTCGGTCTTCTCGCGCAGTTCCGCCAGCAGTTCCTGGGGATTGTCGATCAGGTCCCATTTGTTGAAGGCGATCACCGGCGCGCGCCCCTCGCGGATGATCAGGTCGGCGATCTGCAGATCCTGCTTCTCGAAGGGAATGGTGGCGTCGAGCACGATGATGACGATCTCGGCAAAGCGGATGGCGCGCAAGCCATCCTGCACCGACATCACTTCCAGCTTTTCGTGAATCCTGGCCTTGCGGCGCATGCCGGCCGTGTCGAACAATTTGATCCGGCGACCGCGCCAGTCCCAATCGACGGAAATCGAATCACGGGTGATGCCGGCTTCCGGCCCGGTCAGCAGCCGCTCCTCGCCGATCAGCGCGTTGATCAGCGTCGACTTGCCGGCATTCGGCCGGCCGACGACGGCGATGCGCATCGGCTTGGTATCGTCATAGGCAGGCGCGTCTTCGGCGTCCGGATCGGTGATGTCCTCACCGATCAGAACCTCGCTGGCCGCGATCTCCTCGTTGCCTTCCTCGTCCTCCTCACCGAAGGCACGGGCCTCGCCAAGCGCCTCGATCACCGCATCGCGCAGGTCGGGCATGCCTTGCCCGTGTTCGGCCGAAACCGGAATCGGTTCGCCAAGGCCAAGCTCCCAGGCCTCCAGCATGCCGCCCTGGGCGCCCTTCGCCTCGGCCTTGTTGGCGACCAGCACGACCGGCTTGCCGGACTTTCGCACGATCTCGGCAAAGGTCTTATCGTCCGGCATCAGGCCGGACTTGGCATCGACGGTGAAGAAGATCAGGTCGGCTTCGCGGATGGCGATCTCGGTCTGCGCGCGCATGCGTCCCGGCAGCGTGTTCGCGCCGGCGTCCTCAAAACCCGCGGTATCGATGACGTCGAAATGCAGATCGTAAAGCTTCGCCGCGTGAACGCGGCGATCGCGGGTGACGCCCGGCGTGTCGTCGACCAGCGCCAGCTTCCTTCCCACCAGCCGGTTGAAAAGCGTTGATTTGCCGACGTTAGGCCGACCGATGATGGCGACCTTGAACGTCACGACGCATTGCCTGACCCGCGGATCAGTTCGGACATCAGCGTTGCCCGCTCGCGCGTGTTGCGCGGGGCGCCGTCATCCGAAGCGATCTGGTCGAACAGTTTCAGGGCATCAGCCGTCTTGCCCTCCTTCCAGGCAGCAAGGCCAAGCGCCTCGCGCGCGGTGTGGCGCAGCGTGTTGGTGTCGGAGGTCAGCGCTTCGACGCGGCTGGACACATCGGCGAAGGAACCGTGATCCACCAGAAGCAGCGCTGCCCTGAGGCGCGCCATGTCGCGAATGCCGGCGGGAATGGCTGTGTCGGCGGCAACGCCGTCGAAATCCTTGACCGCCGCGTCAACGTCGCCTTTGGCGGCCTTGACGGTCGCCGCGCGCATGCGGGCGAGCAGCGGATAGGCGCCGTAGCCATCCTTTTCCAGTTGATCAAGGGCGGTCAGCGCTTCGTCGCTCTTGCCGTCATTGGCAAGTTTGAGCGCCTGCGAAAAGGCATCGCCCGAACGATTGGCTCGGGTCTCGTCCCAATAGCGGTAGCCCACGAAGGCAGCGGTGCCGACCACCACCAGCACGGCTAGGCCGATCAGGGCAGGACCAAAACGATCCCACAACGCCTGCGCCTGGTCGCGCCGCATCTGTTCGTTGACTTCGCGGATAAAGCTGTCGTCCGACATTTATCAAAACCATTCCTGCCCGAGCGGGCGTTCTTGAGCCCGCGTTTTAGCGAAATTTTGTCGGCATGGAAGGGGCTTGGCAGGAAAATCGCCTATTCGCCACATGGGAGAACGACCGGGGCTGACCGCACCCATGCCACATTTGCCCGATAGCCGGCTTTCGAAGCCTCCCCTGTCCAGATCAGATTGTCGATGCGTCTTCCATTCCGCGTTCTTGCGCTTTCATTCGTTTCGCTTGCCGCATCGAGTGCGGCCCTCGCCGATCCTCCCGAAACGGCGGAGCCGGCAAAGCCGAAGCAGGTTGTCATCATCTCGTTCGACAGCGCGCGCGATATCTCGCAGTGGAAGCGCAGCCGGGCGCTGGCCCAGCGCACCGGCGCCCACTTCACCTATTTCCTGTCCTGCGTCTTTCTGCTGACGCCAGAGACGCGCACGCAATACGCAGCGCCCGGCAAGACAGCCGGCAAATCGAATATCGGCTTTGCCGCGTCCAGACAGGAAGTCGCCGATCGGCTTGAACAGATCGCACTTGCGGCGGCCGAAGGTCATGACATCGGCAGCCATGCCTGCGGTCATTTCGATGGCAAGGACTGGAGCAAGGCGGACTGGCTGAATGAGTTCAGCGCGTTCGAGCGCATTTTCGAAAACGCCTATGCGATCAACGGTATCACGCCCGAGCCCAAGGGCTGGCGTGACTTCGCGCGGCACGCGGTGGTCGGCTTCAGGGCGCCCTATCTGTCGGCAAACAAGGCACTCTACGAGGCATTGCCGACGGCAGGCTACCTGTTCGATGCGAGCGGTGTGTCACGCGGCCCGGTTGAGCCGCCGACCAGCAATGGCATCACCCGATTCTCGCTGCCGCAGATTCCGGAGGGTCCTAAATCCCGGCCGGTGATCGCCATGGATTACAATCTCTATATCAGACATTCCGGAGGTTTCGAGCACCCGAGCGCGGCGAACGAGTTCGAGAACCGGACCTATGACGCGTTCCGCGCCGCCTTCGATAGCCAATATGACGGCAAGCGGCTGCCGCTGGAACTCGGCTTCCATTTCACGCTGATGAACAACGGCGCCTACTGGAACGCGCTGGAACGCTTTGCCGGCGAGGTCTGCGTCAAGCCGGACGTCGCGTGCATAAGCTTCCGCGACTATGTTTCGCGGCTGGGAGCCAAGGACAAGACCGTGGGCGGCTGAGCCGCCCACTTTGTCCCTAAAGGTATCAGGCCGGGTCCTCGGCGCCATGTCTTGCAAGATAGCGCTGATCGATATCGGGCAGCGGCTCGCCCTGCAGGGTCGCCTCAAAGGCGCGAAGACGTTTGTGCACCGACTGAAGTTCAACGATGGTCGACCAGGACGTGAGCAGGAACTGCAGCGATCCCGTCACTTTACCGAAGGCGTTCGAAATCTGGTTCAACGCACCGAAGGTTATCTTGTGCGCCACCAGCGAGGGGCCCAGGATCAACAGCGAGAAGATGTTGTCGGCCTGCAGGTAGGTGTACCGGACGACGTTGAAATAGATGTAGTGGAAATAGAGCCTGAAATAATTGTGGCGCACATTCGCGAACAGTTCCGCAGTGGTCGCCGGCTGAGCCCTGTCCGCATGATCTTCGCCATAGACGAGTTCCTTGCGATACGCGGCTTCGACACGCTGGTTACGGAATTGCAGGCCTGGCAGCTTCAGACCAGCTACCATTACCGAAATTGTGCCAAACAAACACCAGGCCAGCGCCGCAACGACCAGAGGCTGAGGGATGGCGCCGACAATGGGCAGTTCGCTGATGTGGGCCTGCAGTTGGATCATGACCGGCAGGAACGCGATCAGGGTCATGATCGACTGAACGAAGCTGGAGCCCAGGTCCTCCATGATTTGTGAGAACCGCATCGTGTCTTCCTGAATGCGCTGCGAGGCGCCCTCGATGTGCCGCAGCCTGCCCCAGTTCTCGACGAAATAGTTGTTCATTGCCGTACGCCAGCGGAAGATCCAGTGGCTGACAATAAAGGCGTTGACCACCTGCACGTTCATGCCGACCAGCGCAAGCCACGAAAAATCAGCCAGTCCGATATAAAATTCGCCGTTTGTCGACTTTCCGGTCCCCGACATCAGCCCCTGCACGTAGTCAAAGAACGGACCATACCATGCGTTGACGGCGACACTGACCTGCACATTGAAATAGATGAAGAACAGAATGACCGCCGTCATCAGGATCGACCAGCGCTGCCACGGATGCGGAGAATACCAGCTCCAGAACGCATAGAAGACGGCTACGCAAAACACGAAATAGAGATAGAACCAGAGGAACGGCTTCGACACGAGAACAGCGATGCCGATGATCGGCGGCGCATCGGCCGCTGCGGGCGGTAGCCCAAAAACCGAGCCCAGTTGCTCGCCGCCGAAAAACCAGAACAGGATCGCCGCAAGGCTCCATATGGCGGCCGAAGAGAAGAAAAGCTTCGGCTGCGGGAAGAAGGATACGAACACTGTGGCGAATTCCTCGATCGATGCGCAAATCAGCGGGGTTCAGCGGGCATAAAGTCACACATTAGTTGGAAAGAAAATGCCTGCCCGATGCCCTGCAACGAGCAAGACTACAAATCATGGCGATTTTGGAGCAGCCGACCATGTGATGGCGCCGGAGGCGACCAGCATGGCGGCGGCGACGATTGAGGCGAGGAAGAAATCACCTGATGCCTGAGCCAAAAGCCCGGCGACGATCGGGCCGATGATCTGGCCGAGACCAAAAGAGGCCGTCATCAAGGCAAAGATGCGCCGGGGCGCCTTTGGCGCCTGCTGCCGCGCGGCCTGCAGGCCAAACGCGGTTATAGCAATGAAAGTGCCGCCAAGCAGCAGGCCACCGAGCAGCGGCCCTGTGTGTCCGCCGAGTGCGACGCTGGCAGTAACGCCGACAACTTCGATGAAGCATGCCAACGCATAGGCGAGGTGGAGCCCGATCCGGGCCGCGATCTTCTGCCAGAGCCAGGTCGAGGGAAAGCCGGCAAGACCGGCGACCATCCACACGACAGCCTCGAAGACGCGACTGCCCCCCCCTTGCCTGACGATGGCAACCAGGAATGTCGCCGTCACCACATAGCCAAAACCAAACAAACCGTAAGCAATGATGATCTTCATCAGAGATCGGTCTTTCGGCAATGCCGGCTCACGGGTCGCTTCGCCGTTGCCGAGCGGGCCTTCGTTGGCCAGCAGCGCCACGACCAGGAAACCGCAAGCCGAAATCGCTGACGACCACAGCCAGCCGGCTGCCCAGCCGGCATGTTCGGCGACCAGCACCGCCATCATTGCCGCGGAGATTGCAATGCCGAGGCCGACGCCGCCGAAATGCCAGGCCTGCAGATCGCCGCGACCGGCGGCTGCGATATGGCTGAAAACGATGCTGGCCATGAAAACCATGACGAAGGCGCCATGCCGGCCAGAAAACGAATAACGAGAAAGGCGACCATTGTGTCGGACAGTCCCATCAGGGCCGCGAGGACAGTGCTGGCGCCGAGCGCCACGAGCATCATGATGCGGTCGCGTCCATGCGCCCAGCCGCCCGCCGCCACCAGCGCGCCGATGAGGTAGCCGAGATAATTGGCCGAGGCGATCCAGCCAGCATTGGCGGGCGACAGATGCAATTCTTCCATCATGCCAGGCAGGATCGGCGTATAGACGAAGCGGCCGATGCCCATGGCGACGGCCATCGCGATCATGCCGGCGAAGGCGAAACGCAGCGGAGATGGAGAGATCGTGTTCATTGCAGCGCACAATAAGTGCGCCTGCCCCTCAAACAATCCGTCTTTTGTTAGGCCAGCATGGTCAGCCCTCAGCCTGCCGCGACCATCAACACCCGCCAAGACCCGCCTGGAGTGTCGCGGTCTCGTAAACGGTCCTTCGCGCCGTCAGCCGGAACGGCACATCGCCGAGTTCACGCTCCGACATGGTGTCCAGTACCGGATGCGACAGCGGATCGATCACCCACCTGGCGGTCTCGCTTTCGTGCCGCTGCCTTTGGCGCCCGCTCCCAGCGAAGAAGATGTTCAGCGATGATAGAATCTTCAGCATCTTCGCCTCCGCAGGTCCGTCTGCTTCCGGTAAAGGTCTGCCGTTTCAACATCTCTTTCAATTGAGATTTCAGCCGCAGCAGTTTAGAAAAACTGTATGGCCATGCTGAACCGCGTCCATCTCAACGGCTTGCGCGCCGTGGAAACCGTCGCCCGCCTTGGGTCGCTTTCAGCAGCGGCGGGAGAGCTCAATGTTTCCGTCAGCGCGGTCAGCCAGCAGATCAACCGGACGGAAAAGCAGCTCGGCCGCGCCCTGTTCGAACGGACGGCAAGCGGCCTCGTCCCCACCGAATTCGGCACGGTCTTCACCGCCCGACTCGGCTTGGGTTTCCGTGAACTTGCCCAGGCGATGGCACTCGCCGACGAGACGACCGAATGCACGCTGGTGGTTTCGGTGGCGCCGGCCTTCGCCTCGAAATGGCTGCTGCCGCGCCTGTCACGGCATTTTGACCGGCACCCGAATGTGCTGCTGCGCGTCGACGCCTCGGTTCGGGTGGCCGATCTCGACCGTTCGGACATCGACATCGCCATTCGTCTCGGCGACGGCAAATGGCCGAATGTCCGCGCGGAACTGCTGCTGGCGCTGGAACTGTTTCCTGTCTGCGCGCCGGTCATCGCCCGGAAGCTGAAATCGATCGATGACCTCGCCCAGACCTGTGCGATCACCGACGAACGGTCGATGATCAACTGGGAAAGCTGGTTTGAGGCGGCGGGCGTCAGGCCGGTCACCTTCCAGAAGGGCGCGCGCTTCACCGATCCGATGCTTTGCCTGGAATCGGCGATTGCCGGCCACGGCGTCATGCTCGGCTGGCAATTGTTGACCGCCGACGCACTGGCGGATGGCCGTCTCGTCGCGCCCTTCGGCGTCCGCGCCCAGAGCGGCCTCGGCTACTGGCTGGTGACCTCCCCCTCGAAGACCGAAAGCCGCAAGGTCAGGGATTTCAAGATCTGGATCCGGGAAGAGATCGAGGCAACCGTGGCGCGGTTCGGATCCCTCGAACCCGCGAATTGACGATGCCGGCGGCGATCGCGGTGGAAAGGTCGACAGTGCCGGTCTATGTATGATCGATCAACATCACGGCAGGCAGGGATCATGACCACACATTCGCGCGGCGTTTCCGCAACGATCGACCCGGTGAAGCTCGACAGGCTGGCCGAGGTTGCCATCAAGGTGGGGCTGCAACTGCAGCCGGGACAGGACCTTGTCGTGACATCGTCCATCGCGGCGCTGCCGCTGACGCGGCGGATCGTCGAGCATGCCTACAAGGCCGGTGCCGGCCTGGTGACGCCGATCTTCAACGATGACGAGATGACGCTGGCGCGCTATCGGTTCGGCGCCGATGCCGGCTTCGACCACGCCGCTGGCTGGCTCTATGAGGGAATGGCCAAGGCATTCGCCAACAATGCAGCGCGGCTTGCCGTGCGCGGCGAGGATCCGTCGCTGCTGTCGGCGCAGGATCCGGCGAAGGTGGCGCGCGCCAACAAGGCCAATTCGATCGCCTATCAACCGGCCCTGGAGAAGATCACCGGCTTCGACATCAACTGGAACATCGTCGCCTATCCTGACAAGGCGTGGGCGAAGCAGGTGTTTCCGGATGACGCCGAGGACGTCGCCGTCGTGAAACTTGCCGACGCCATCTTTGCCGCCTCGCGCGTGGATGTCGAAGATCCGATCGGCAACTGGAAGGCGCACAACGCGGCACTGCGCAGCCGCACCGAATGGCTGAACGGCCATAATTTCAACGCGCTGCATTTCAGTGGGCCAGGCACGGATTTGACCGTTGGATTGGCTGACGGCCATGAATGGATGGGCGGCGCCTCGACCGCCAAGAACGGCATCACCTGCAACCCCAACATCCCGACCGAGGAGGTCTTCACCACGCCGCATGCGAGGCGCGTCGAAGGTCATGTTTCGAGCACCAAGCCGCTGTCCTACCAGGGCACGTTGATCGACAACATCTCGGTGCGCTTCGAGGAGGGCAGGATCGTCGAGGCAAAGGCCTCGAAGGGCGAGGACGTGCTGAAGAAGGTGCTCGATACCGACGAGGGATCGCGCCGTCTCGGCGAGGTGGCGCTGGTGCCGCACTCCTCGCCGATCTCGGCCAGTGGCCTGTTGTTCTTCAACACGCTGTTCGACGAGAACGCCGCCTGCCATATCGCGCTCGGACAGTGCTATTCGAAATGCTTTGTCGACGGCGCCTCACTCAGCCAGGACGAGATCGCCGCGCGCGGCGGCAACAAGAGTTTCATCCATATCGACTGGATGATCGGCTCGGACAAGATCGACATTGACGGCGTCCACAAGGACGGCACCCGCGTGCCGGTCATGCGCAAGGGCGAATGGGCCTGACTGTCGCGGGCGTCCGTGGAGGAACCGATGGCCTTCGACCTGGCGGTCAAGCGGATTTACGAGTCGCCCGCGCCCGATGATGGGCAGCGGGTTCTGGTCGACCGCATCTGGCCGCGCGGCGTCAGCAAGGAGGACGCTGCGCTGACGCTGTGGCTGAAGGATATCGCGCCGAGCGATGATTTGCGCAAATGGTTCGGGCATGAACCGGCGCGCTGGGCGGAATTCCAGGAGCGGTATCGCGTTGAGTTGGATGGGAATGGAGAGGTGGTGGCGAAGTTGCGCGCCATGCTCCACGACAGCAAGGTAACGCTGCTTTATGGCGCCCATGACGAAGCGCACAACAATGCCGCAGCGCTGGCGGGATATCTGAGAGGACAGCAACCTGCCCTTCGTCATCCTCGGGCTTGACCCGAGGATTCATGCCGCGACGTCTGTCTGGAAATGCATCGGAGCCTGCACGGCTGCAACACTTAAAAGTCGCGGCATGGATCCTATGGTCTGCGCCGCGTCGCTTCGCTGATTGCTCCGCCATAGGATGACGACGGGGTAAGGCGGCGCTTGCTGAACTCTATTTCACCGCCTGCTCATAAACATCCGGCTTGAACCCAACAAGGATCCGGTCACCCACTTCCAACACCGGGCGCTTGATCATGGTCGGCTTGGCCAGCATCAGCGCCTTGGCCTTCTTTTCGTCCAAGCCCTGCTTCTCATTGTCCGCCAGTTCTCGAAACGTCGTGCTTGCCTTGTTGAGCAGGATTTCCCAGCCAACCTTGCCGACCCAGCCGTCCAGCCGCTTCGCCTCCAAACCCTCTGCCCGGTAGTCGTGAAAACGATAGGGCACATCATGGCCCTCGAGCCAGACGCGTGCCTTCTTGATCGTGTCGCAGGTGGTGATGCCGTACATGGTGGTCGTCAAAACGTGCTTCCCTTGGGCTGACAGTCGAATCCCTCCCTGAACCTAAAACCGCCCTCCCCGCTTTGCCAGCACCCTGGTCGGCATCGTCGAAATTTCGGCACTTGCCAATACTAAGGATTTTACCTAAGTATTTTGAGCTCTCTTCTGAAGGCACGTGAGGACCGACCGATGACAAGCCTGCAAACCTCAAATTCGGCCCCCCCGCCAATCGACGGCATTTTCCGCGCACTATCCGACCCGACGCGGCGACGCGTGGTGGAGAGGCTGAACCGGAGCCCCGCTTCGGTCAGCGAACTGGCGCAACCCTTCGACATGGCGCTGCCTTCCTTCATCGAACATCTCAAGATTCTTGAAGGCTGCGGGCTGGTGCGTTCGCAGAAGTTCGGCCGCATCAGGACCTATCAACTGGCGCCCGAGCCGCTGAAGCTCGCCGAAAACTGGCTGACCGAACAGCGGACGCTGTGGGAGCGCCGCCTCGACCAGTTCGATGCCTATGTGATGACCCTCAAGGAGAACGAGACGTGAGCTATCCCTTCAAGCCAGACCCCAGACTGGACCTCATGCTGGAGCGCGTCGTCGATGCGCCGCGCGAATTGCTGTGGCGAGCCTGGACGACGCCGGAGCATGTCAAGCAATGGTTCACGCCAAAACCCTGGCTGATCACCGACTGCGAGATCGACCTCAGGCCGGGCGGACTGTTCCGGACGCGCATGCAGTCGCCCGACTGCCAAGAGGTCAACGACCGCCATTGCTGCTATCTCGAAATCGTGCCGAACGAGCGGCTGGTTTGGACGGATGCGCTGCTGCCGGGCTATCGGCCGTCAGGCGAGCCCTTCATCACCGCGGTCATTGCCTTCCAGCCGGACGGCAAGGGCACGCGCTACACCGCCACCGCCATTCACCGCGACGAGGCGACCCGCAAGAACCATGAAGAGATGGGTTTCTTCGACGGCTGGGGCACGGTGGCCGACCAACTCGCGGAGTATGTAAAGACGATCTAAGTCTCTCACAAGGCGGCCAGGGCATTGCCCCGGCCGCCCTGTCTATTTTTCAATGATGCACCGAAGAGGGCGGCCTCTCGGAAGCCGCCGGTATTCCGGCCTCAATAGTAGAAGCGCTCTTCGGCGATCTTGCCGTTCTTGACCGTGTACAGACCAATTTCATCCATGGTGACACGCTCGCCTGTGGCCTTGGGCGTTATGTCAAACTTGAAACGCACGGCGAACTGGTCACCGTTGACATAGGGGCCCTCGACCGAGCCACCATGGACTTCGTTGTTCTCTTGCCACCACTGGCTCTTCCGCTTGAGCGCCGCCTTGCCATGGCTGACGGCCATCGGCCCCTCCATGGCTTCATAGCTGGCGATGTCATCGGCATTGTACTTCTCGGCAGCGCCTACGTGATCGCCCTGCTTGAGCAGCTCGGTGAAATCCCTAGCAATCTCCGCGATGGTCATTTGTGTTCCTCCTGTTCAGACACACCGCAAATAGGGGACAGCTTGCTGACCCGCCATCGTCGAGCCGTGCGGTAGCTGACAAGGCGTGTCAGGACGATGGATGGAGCGCGGGACGGCGACTTGCAGCAATGGCAGCAGCGACTTCGGTTGCAGACACAGGCCAATTCCGCAATGCTAGGTGCATGTGCAATCTCTACAACATCACGACGACGCAAGAGGCGGTTCGACAATGGACGCGCACACTGCGCGATATCAGCGGCAACCTTGAGCCTTCTGTTGACATCTATCCCAACCAGGCAGGCTTGGTCGTTCGCAACACGGCGGAAGGGGAACGTGAGCTGGCGAAATTGCTTTGGGGTTTGCCAACACCGCCTGAGCGCATGAAGGGCAAGGCCGACTACGGCACTACCAACGTTCGCAATCCGCAATATTCGCACTGGCAACAGTTTGTCGGCGTCGAGCATAGATGCGTCGTGCCAGTGACCAGTTTTGCCGAACCCAGTCCTACACCGAACGACAAAGACCCTGACACAGGCATCCAGCGCAATTACTGGTTTGCGCGTGATGAGAGCCGGCCGCTGTTCTTCTTCGCTGGTTTCTGGACCCGTTGGCAGGGCGTGCGGAAGGTCAAGGATGGTCCTGGTGACTTCGAGTTGTACGCCTTCATGACAACCAAGCCTAATGCGCCCATCGCGCCAATCCACGAGAAGGCCATGCCCGTGATCCTGACGACGTCAGAAGAGACCGAGGCTTGGCTGAGAGCGCCGTGGTCAGAAGCACGGCATTTGCAGCGGACAGCGCGCGACGACGCGTTGGTAATCGTCGAGAAACCAGCGACACAGATCAAGTTCCCGCAGCAGGTGCCAGCCCAAGGGTCCCTTTTCTAGCTGTAGGATCGCCGTGTCAGAGCCTTCCTCAATCCTCGTCCCGCCAGATTACCCGGCGAACCATGCGGATTTCGACAAGGCGTCTGACACGAATTTTCAAGCGCTCAGCAGCGCTTGGAAGGAGGATGTCGGCATCAAGCTCGCGAAGCTTGCAGCGCTCGCACCGCATATGCCGTTCCACATCCCAAAAGGGAATATCACCGAGAAGCTTTGCGAGGTCGCCGGGCAGATAGTGACGAGTGATCTTGCAGTACCGGCATCGGACGCGAATGAGTTGCCCGACTTCGTGCGCGAGGCACAGGGTTTGCACATTTCGGCGCGGTCGGTTGCTAAGTTCCGGCATCGGCCAAATTAGGAATGTATTCCTTCCGAAGTCAATTCCTACTTAATTCCATGGTCATTTGTTCACAGCCGACGGTAAGGCCCGCCTAAGGGCACCAACCGCCGGCGTGTTTACCCAAACCTTACTACGCTCCGTAACCGATGATGCCCTTGACCTCGAGGAAGTCGTGGATCGCCCAATCGGCATATTCGCGGCCATTGCCCGACTGCTTGTAGCCGCCGAAGGGCGCGAATGTGTCCCATTCCGGGTAGTTGATCGAGACCTGTCCGGCACGCAGCTGTCCGGCCACCTTGCGGGCGTGTTCGATGTCCTGCGACTGCACATAGGCGGCGAGGCCATAGACGGTGTCGTTGGCGATCTTCACCGCGTCGTCATCGTCATTGTAGGAGATGACCGACAGCACCGGCCCAAAGATCTCCTCCTTCTCGATGGTCATGCCGGGCGTGACGTGGCCAAACACAGTCGGCCGCACATAGTAGCCGCGGTTGAGATGCTCCGGCCGGCCCGGACCGCCGGTGACCAGCGTGGCGCCTTCCTTGATGCCGGTTTCGATCAGCCGCTGGATCTTATCGTACTGGACGTTCGAAACCACCGGTCCGAGTTTGGTGTCCTCCGAGCGGGGATCGCCGACATTATGCGCTTCGGCCGCCTTCTTGGCGATGGCGAGCGCCTCGTCGTGGCGGGCGGCCGGCACCAGCATGCGGGTCGGCGCATCGCAGGACTGGCCGCTGTTGCCGAAGCAGCCCTCGACACCCTTGCGTACCGCCGTTTCGAAATCGGCATCAGGCAGCACGATGTTGGCCGACTTGCCGCCAAGCTCCTGCGCCACGCGCTTGACCGTCTCGGCCGCCGTCTTGGCGACGATGATGCCGGCGCGGGTCGAGCCGGTGAACGACACCATGTCGACATCGGGATGTCCGGCCATGATCTGGCCGACATCGGGGCCGTTGCCGTTGACCATGTTGTAGACCCCCTTCGGCACGCCGGCTGCCTGCATGACTTCCGAGAAGACTATGCCGCTGATCGGCGCGATCTCCGAAGGCTTCAGTACGACGGTGCAACCGGCGGCGATGGCCGGCGCCACCTTGCAGACGATCTGGTTGAGCGGCCAGTTCCAGGGCGTGATCAGCGCGCAGACGCCGATCGGCTCCTTGACCACCATGGTGCCGCCGCGCCTCTCGGAGAATTCATAGTCTTCCAGCGCCTTGATGGTGGCTTCCATATGCGCCCTGCCCGCCCAGGCCTGCGCCTCGCGTGCCCAGGTGATCGGCGCGCCCATCTCCTGGCTCACGGCCTGGGCGATATCCTCGTAGCGCTCATTGTAGACTTCGAGAATGCGCTTCAGGAGCTTCAGGCGATCCGCCTTGCTGGTCTGCGAAAAGGACGGGAATGCCGCCTTGGCGGCAGCGACCGCCTTGTCGACATCGGCCTTCGAGCCGACGGAAATCTTGGTATAGGCTTCTTCCGTGGACGGGTCGATGACGTCGAGCGTCGCCGGCACCACGGGTGCCACCCATTTGCCGTCGATGAAGAAGTTGAGATGATTGCTCAAAGGGTAATACTGCGCGTTTTTTGGAAATGGATGGGCAGTTTATGCCGAGAGCATAGGGCAGTTTGCGCCACGGCGTAGGCTGATATGCGCCACGTCACCGGCGCTGAATTGAAAACCCTCGGCCTGGCGCGATGCGACGTTCACCACCGGCGTACCTTGCCCCGGTTCGGCGTGACGGCGCAACTTGCGGCCGCCAAAGGCGACCCCGTTGACGCTCGCCGGCGGAGGTATCTTCGAAGGGGCGTCCAGCCGGACGAAGGATCAGGCGCCATCGCGAATCTCTGAGGGTTTGGTCGTGTTGACCCAGAGAATCTGGCAGCGTTGCGCTCCCGGATTGCGAAAGGCGTGCAGCAAGGTGCTCTTGAATGCAAAACTGTCGCCGGCGTTGAGCGCGTAGCTGGTGGAATCCACAACCAATTCTATCGCACCGGACAGCACGAAGCCGAACTCATGGCCGGCATGAGCATAGGCTTCGGCGGTGCCGCCACCGCCTTCCACTGTCACCATCATCCCGGTCAACGTTGCGCCTGGTGGAGAAAGCAGCGCCTTGGCAACGCCTTCCGACTTCACCGGGATCGAGCGACGGCCATTGGCTCGCACGCAATAGAGATCGTTGACGGCATCGTCGCCGTCGGCGATCAACGCTGATGGCTCGATGCCGAGGGCCGCGGCAAGCGGCCAGATGACCCTGACACGCAACGAGGACATGCCGCGCTCTATCTGGCTGAGCGCGCCGATCGAGACGCCGGCTCTGGCAGCCAGATCGGCCAGCGATAGGCTGCGCTCCAGCCTCAGCGCTCGCACGCGCCTGCCGACACGTACATCGGCATCATCTTTCGGCTTTTCAGCCGCCTCATCCAGAATACCCATCAGGCCGTGGCCCCTCCTATTGCATGAGGTTGGCGCGAGTGAATTCGACAGATTGAAATCAAGGCGAAGTTCTTTCATACTTGTGAAACAGCGACACGAAATCAAGGTCCCTGTGACCGCGCGCCTCTCAGCGCTCAAGCGCATCCAGCGCCCGGTACCAGGCAATCGTCGCGGCAACGCCAATCTGCCGGAAGGCGTGGAACGGGATCAGCCGCATCGGCGAGAGCGGGAACGGCAGTTGCCGGACATCGCCGCTCGACAGGTAGCCCGCAATGCGCTTGCCAAGCGCGGTCATCAAGCCAACGCCGCGCCCCTGGCAGCCGACCGCGGCCAGCAGGCCCGGCTCCGGCTCATGGATATGCGGCAGGTGGTCCGGGGTCATCGCCACGCGGCCAAACCATCGCTTCTCGATGGGGACGCCGGAAAGTGCCGGGTAAAGGCGCAGCAATGCACGTTCGAGATGCGCCCAGTCGGCGGGGCTTGTCGGCAAAGCCATGCGCCCACGGCCGCCCAGAACCAGCCGCCCATCGGCACTTTTGCGGTAATAGACGAGGATGCGGCGCGAGTCCGAGACCGCCTGCCCTTCCCGCAGGATAGCGCCCGCGAGACTGGACGAAAGCGGTGCCGTTGCGATCTGGAACGAATGCAGCGGAACGATCGTTTCGGCGAGACCCGGAATGAGGCCGTCGGTGTAAGCGTTCGTCGCAACCACAACGGATTTCGCCTTAACTTCCGCGCCACTTTCCGTCTCGACACGCCAATTTCCGGCGTTTCTGGAGACACGCACCACTTTCTGACGGGCAGCGATTTCCGCGCCAGCGGCAAGGGCAACCCGTGCCAGTTCCGATGTATAGGCCAGCGGATCGATGACGCCGGCGCGACGGTCCAGCCACCCGCCGAGATAGCCTTGCGCACCAGTCATGGCCGCGATTTCCGCTGCGCTCAACAGTCCGACTTCAGCGCCGCGCGCCCGCCATTGCCGGTCCCTGTTCGCCGCCGCCTGCAGCGCGACTTCGGTATGCGCCGCCTGGATCCAGCCGTTGCGAACAAAGGGCACCGCAAGCCGCTCTTCGCGGATCAGATCGAAGACGCAATCCGCTGTCGACGCCGCGAAATTGATCAGTGCTTCACCGCGTTCAGGGCCAAAATGCTCCAGCAGCCATTCCGGATCGTATTTCAGGCCGGGTATGACCTGACCGCCATTCAGGCCAGACGCGCCCTGCCCAATGTCTCCGGCATCCAGCACCTGCACGGCGAGGCCAAGGCGAGCGGCATGCAGGGCCGTCGAGAGGCCCATGATGCCGGCTCCGACAACGACGACATCGACGTGTTTTCCCGCCGCGACAAGCGGCTGCAGGGCGATGGCGGCATGCGGCCTCCGCCAGATCGGATCGGAAAACGGAGTGGACAAGACTTCCTCCGGGCATATTCATAAAATGAAAATCCTAGATGTGATTTCATTATTTTGAAAGGCGGTTTCACCCTTTATCGAGAACTGGCCCAACGGTTCGGCGTGATGTTGCGCCCAGGGACACAGGAAACCTCGGTTCTTCAGCGGCTAGAACGGGTAGACCTTCGGCCGGAATTTGTTGAAAGTGCCGCGCCGCCGGCCAGTCAACAATGATGTTCAAGCGGACGAGACGGGGAGGATCGCAAGCCATGACAAACGCCACGCACTTGCCAACTGACGGCCTCTTTGTTGGCCGCGCCAGGACAGGCGACGCGACGCACCCTCTCGTGGTCACGGTCCGCGACGGCGTTGTCTTCGACATCACGTCGGCTATGGCACCAATCGTTCGCGATATCTGCGAAATGCCGGACCCTGCCGGCCATGTCCGGTCGGCCAAGGGCAAGCCGATCGGTTCGCTTGATGCCGTTGCCGCCAACAGTTTCGAGGCGACGCGCGATCCGGCAAAGCCGTACCTGCTCTCGCCGGTCGACCTGCAAGCCGTGAAGGCATCGGGCGTCACCTTCGTCGTCAGCCTTCTCGAGCGCGTCATCGAAGAGCAGGCGCGCGGCTCGGCGGAGAAAGCCGACGCCATCCGCGCCGACATTGCCGGGCTGATCGGCCACGACCTGTCGAAGCTGAGACCCGGTTCGCCCGAGGCGATGGAGATCAAGGCCAAGCTCATCGCGCGCGGCGCTTGGTCGCAATATCTGGAAGTGGGCATCGGCCCCGACGCCGAGATCTTCACCAAATGCCAGCCGATGGCCTCGGTCGGCTTCGGCGCCGATGTCGGCCTGCATCCGGTATCGACCTGGAACAATCCTGAGCCGGAGATCGCCATGATCGCCGCCTCAAGCGGCAGGATCGTCGGGGCCACCATGGGCAACGATGTCAATCTGCGCGACGTCGAAGGGCGCTCGGCGCTGCTGCTCGGCAAGGCCAAGGACAACAATGCCTCGGCATCGCTCGGCCCCTTCATCCGGTTGTTCGACGATACATTCGCCATCGACGACGTGAAGAACGCCGTAGTGCGACTGAAGGTCGAGGGCGAGGACGGCTTCTCGCTGGAAGGCGCGAGCTCGATGGCCGAGATCAGCCGTTCGCCGGAAGAACTGGTTGCCGCCGCGATGGGGCCACATCACCAGTATCCGGACGGATTGGCGCTCTATCTCGGCACCATGTTCGTGCCGTCGAAGGACCGCGGCGAAAAGGGCAAGGGGTTTACCCACAAGGTCGGCGACATCGTCACCATCTCGTCGGAGAAGTTCGGCGCGCTGGTCAACCGCGTGCGGCTGTCACCGGATTGCCCGCACTGGACCTATGGCGCCAGCCATCTCATGCGCGACTTGGCCAAGTCCGATCTCATCTAGCCAGCTTCCGAAGAAAAGGGACGCCGGCAAACGCCAATCAATCCAGCGCGCGCAGGTAGCGCATTGGACGTCCGGCCGCGATGCCATTGCCGGCGGCGACGATCGAATTCGCGTCGATGCCGAAGTGACGATAGAGGTCGTCGATCGTCCCCGACTGGCCGAAATGCTCGACGCCGAGGCTGCGCGTGCGATGGCCATGGACCGATCCCAGCCAGCCGAGCGATGCCGGGTGGCCGTCGGTCACCGTGACGATCGCGCAATGGGGCGGAAGATCGGCAAACAGCCTTTCGACATGGCTCCTGGCGTGGACGAGGCCGCGTTCGCGGGCGCGGCTTGCCGCTGTCCAGCCCGCGTTCAGCCGATCGGCCGAGGTCACCGCCAGCAGGCCGACATCGCGGCGGTCCTCCGCCATCATGCCGACCGCCTCGATGGCCTCGGGCGCTACGGCCCCGGTATAGGCGACGACCAGCTCCGCATTCGGGCCTGGACGGCGCAGCCAATAGCCGCCATCGACAATGTCCTGCTCGAGCTCCGGCGTCATGGTGCGGGCGACCTGCTCGACCGGCCGTGTCGACAGGCGCAGATAGACCGATCCGCCGGTCTCGTCGCGCAGCCATGTGCGTTCCGACTGCACGGCGTCGCCGTCGCGCTGCATGTAGTCCAGTGCAAAGCGCATGATGACGCTCAGCTCGTCGACGAAGGCCGGCTCGTAGGCGGCAAGCCCGTCCTGCGCCATGCCGATCAGCTGGGTGGCGATCGATTGGTGCGCACCGCCTTCGGGCGCCAGCGTAACGCCCGAAGGCGTGGCGACGAGCAGGAAGCGGGCATCCTGATAGCAGGCATAGTTGAGCGCATCGAGGCCGCGCTGGATGAACGGATCATAGAGCGTGCCGATCGGCAGCAGCCGCTTGCCGAAGATCGAATGCGACAGGCCGAGCGCCGACAAAAGGATGAACAGATTGTTCTCGGCGATGCCAAGCTCGATATGCTGGCCGGACGTGCCGAACTCCCATTTCTGCGCCGAGGCAATGCGTTCGTTGCGGAACGTATCCGCCAGCGATTCCTTGGCGAAGAGCCCGCGCCGGTTCACCCAAGGGCCGAGATTGGTTGAAACCGTGACGTCAGGCGATGTGGTGACGATGGCGTCCGCGAGCGGTCCTCCGGCGCGCCCGATCTCATCCAGGATCCGGCCGAAGCCGACCTGCGTGGAGACGCTGCCCTTGGCTTCCGAGACCAGACGGTCCGGCACTATGATGCGTTGCGCGTGGCGCCGCCGCTGGCCCTTGGCCGCGAACGGAACCGCGTCGAGAAACCGTTGGAGCTCCAATTCCCCGACATCCAATCCCTCGAAAGCGTCCCACTCGCGCCCTTCGCCGACCGACATCGACGTGCGAAACGTCGCCATCTGGTCTTTGGTCATCAGGCCGGAATGATTGTCCTTGTGACCGGCGAGCGGAAGCCCGAAGCCCTTGATGGTGTAGGCGATGAAGCAGGTCGGCCGGTCGTTGCCGCGTGCCGTCTCGAACGCATCGAGCAGGCTGGGAAGATCATGACCGCCGAGATTGGTCATCATTCCAGCAAGATCGGCATCGGAACGGCGTTCGAGCAGCGGCGCAATGCCTGGCTCCTCGCCGAGGTCGGCCAGCAGGCGCTTGCGCCAGGCAGCACCGCCCTGGAAGGTCAGTGCCGAATAGAGCTGGTTGGGGCAGGCGTCGATCCAGGCGCGCAGCGCCTCGCCGCCAGGCTCGGCGAAGGCCGCCTGCTGGAGCGACCCATATTTCAGGATGACGACGTCCCAGCCGAAATTCCGGAAGATGCTTTCAAAGCGCTCCCACAGGCCTTCGCGCACGACCGCATCGAGGCTCTGGCGGTTGTAGTCGACGATCCACCAGCAATTGCGCAGGCCGTGCTTCCAGCCCTCCAGCAACGCTTCGAAGATGTTGCCCTCATCCATCTCGGCGTCGCCGATCAGCGCCACCATGCGGCCTTCGGCAAAATTCTCGTCGCGGGCGCGCAGATAGTCCTGGACCAGCGAGGCAAACAGCGTCTGGGCGACGCCAAGTCCCACCGAGCCGGTGGAGAAATCGACGTCGTCAATGTCCTTGGTCCGTGACGGGTAGCTTTGCGCGCCGCCGAAGGCGCGAAACTGCTCGAGTTTCTCGCGTGTCTGGTTGCCCAGCAGATACTGGATGGCATGGAATACAGGGGACGCATGCGGCTTCACCGCGACGCGATCCTCCGGCCTGAGCGCGGAGAAATAGAGCGCGCTCATGATCGTCGCCAATGAAGCCGATGACGCCTGGTGGCCGCCAACTTTCAGGCCGTCGGTATTTTCGCGCAGATGATTGGCGTTGTGGATCATCCACGCCGCCAGCCAGAGCACTTTTTTCTCCAGCGCCGAAAGCGCCTTCAACTTCCCCTTGTCCAAGCACCTGCCTCCCGCTTCCGACCTGTCCAGCATATGTCAGGCCTACAGACGGTTTTCGCCAAACTTGCGCCTTCGATAACATCAGTTTAGTTACTTCCATCAATTCTGGCATCAAAAATGGTGTTCCATGCCAAAAACTCGTCTTGATGATATCGACCGCAAGATCATCGATGCGCTGCAAATCGACGGGCGCATGACGGCGCAACAGCTTGCCGACAAGGTTGGCCTGTCAGCATCACCCTGCGCGCGCCGGGTGCGGCTGATGGAGGACATGGGCGTCATCACCAGCTACACCGCCGTCATCGACCAGGATCTCGTCGACCTGCCGATCTCCGTGTTCGCATCGATCAAGCTTGAGCGTCAGCGCGAGAACGAGCTTGAACGGTTCAGCGCGGCGATCACGCGCTGGCCGGAGGTCGTCGATTGCTACCTGATGACAGGCCAGCGCGATTACCTGCTTCGCATCGTCGTGCGGGACCTGCATGCCTATGAGCGTTTCCTGAAGGAGAAGTTGACGCGGCTCGAAGGCGTCGCCTCGATCGAATCGAGCTTTGCACTGACGCAGATCAAGCGGTCGAACCGGTTGCCGCTCGAAGCGTGATTTCAACCATTGAATTTTCCACAACGAGGAATATGGAATTATCTTTCTGGAATTCGACGCGAAACGCGCCGGCGGATGGAAGGGTGAGCCAATGGCGTCCGAACAAAGAGCGACGGACGACTATGGCAGCCTCGTCGCGGCGCTGGCGGAGGGCAAATCGAAGCTGAGCAAGCGGCTGCAGCAGGTCGCCCAGTTCTTCCTCAACAATCCCGAAGACGTGGCGATCTACACCATCGTCGAGATCGCCAGGCAGGCCGGCACGCATCCCTCGACGATTTCACGTTTCGCCAAGGAAATGGGCTTCGACGGCTTCAGCGGCCTGCAGAACGTGTTTCGCCAGCGCCTCGTCGGACCGAAGATGACCTATTCCGACCGCATGAAGGCGCTTTCCGAAGGTCCCGGCAAGCCCCTGTCGGCCGATCTCGAACTGGATGATCCGCATGTCGTGTTCGACACGTTCGTGCTGGCTGCGATGGACGCTTTGCTCAGGGTGCGCGAGGATATCGATGCCGCAACCCTGCGCGGCTTCGTTGAGGTGCTCCGGCAGTCCGGTGCCGTCCATATCGCCGCGGCGCGCGGCGCTTTCGGGGTCGGCGCCTATTCCTATTACGGTTTTTCGCGGGTCGGAAAACGGGCGCATCTGATCGACAATATGGGCGCGATGCGCGAGCAGCAGCTGGCCGCGATGGCACCCGACGACGTGCTTTTCGTGCTGACCTTCGACGACTACACGCCGGAGACGGTCGAACTGGCGAAAGCCGCCCACAAGAAGGGCCGCACGCTGCTTGTCATCACCGACAATGAACTGAGCCCGGTAGCGAAGCTCGGCACGCACACGCTGTATGTGAAGGAAGCCCGTCTCGGCCATTTCCGCTCGCAGGTACCGGCAATGGTGCTCTGCCAATCGATCATCGTCAGCCTGGGCAGCCTGATCGATCGCTGAACGGCTTATCGCGTCTCCCGCAGCGCTTGACTCGCGCTGCGCAGAAACATATTTCTAGAATTATAAAATTGGAAATTTTCCATTCATCGGCATTCGGGAGGGTCCGTTGAACATAGCGCTTGAGGGCAAGACGCTTGTCGTCACCGGAGGAACACAAGGCCTTGGCGAGACAATTGCCCGGCTGGCCTCGGCCGGAGGCGTCGAGGGCATTGCCATTGTCGGCCGCAACGCCGAGCGCGGCGCACGCGTAGCCCGCGAACTGACTCGGCCCGATCAGCCCGTGGTCTTCATCCAGGCCGACCTTGCCGAACCCGTCGCGCCGGCCGCCATGATGGCGGAAGCGATCAAGAAGCTTGGTCGCGTCGATTGCCTAGTCAATGCCGCGGCGCTCACCGACCGCGCCTCGCTGGAAACCGGCACCCTGGACGACTGGGACAGGCTGTTTTCCGTCAATGCACGCGCACCCTTCTTCCTGATGCAGGCAGCGGTGGCCGACATGAAGGCTCGACGGGCGCCGGGATCGATCGTCAACATCCTGTCGGTAAATGCTCATTGCGGGGCAGCGGACCTCGCTATCTATTCGGCCACCAAGGGCGCACTGTCGACGCTGACGAAAAACATCGCCAACGCGCATCTCGCCGATCGCATCCGCGTCAACGGCATCAATATGGGTTGGGTCGCAACGCCCGCCGAACAGGAGATGCAGGCACGCAAGCTCGGCAAGGGCGAAGACTGGGCCAAGGCGGCCGCGGCAGGCATGCCGCTCGGCCGCCTGCTGACCATGGACGAAGTTGCCCAACTCGCGCTGTTCCTGCTCAGCGACATGTCGGGCCTGATGACCGGCACGCTGATCGACATGGAACAGGCCGTGCTTGGCGCACCACCGCGCGGAATTGCGTGATGGGTTCAGACACTCGGCCTGTCCGGCTTGGCCCGTCGAGCCAGGACCTCTTGCCCGCGTCAGTCCGTCGCCCTGGCTATGATCGGACGCGCCTCACTCCAGGCATTCTGCATGTTGGGGTCGGCGCCTTTCATCGCTGCCACCAGGCCGAATATACCGACGATGCGCTGGAGGCTGCTCTCGGGCCATGGGGCATTGTCGGCGTCAACTTGCGCGCGCCCGATCTCGGCGCCACGCTCGGTGCGCAAGGCTGCCTCTATTGCCGAGAACTGCGTGATGGCAGCCAGGCGGACCGCCGGCTGATCGGCGCCATGGTGGACACGATCTCGGTGCCCGGCGGGGATCAGCCCTCGCATCATGCGACGCTGATGCGTGCGCTTGAAAGGGCAAGCAGCGCCGCCATCGGCGCAGTGACCCTGACCGTGACGGAAAAGGGTTATTGCCATATCCCGGCGACGGGTGAACTCGATCTCGACCACCCCGACATCCGGCATGATATCGCCAATCCGCGGGCGCCGGTCTCGGTGCCCGGCTTCGTCCTGCGCATGCTGGCGCTTCGGATTCAATCCGGCGCGCCGCTGCCGGCCTTGATCAGTTGCGACAACGTTCCCGACAATGGCTCGACCTTGCGGCGCTCGGTGCTGGGCCTCGCGGCACTGATCGATCCTGCCTTGCACGATCGCGTCGCGCGGGAAGCGCATTTCATCAATACCATGGTCGATCGCATCGTGCCGGCGACGCGCGCCGAGGACATCGCCGACTTCGCATCGCAAACCGGCGTGGAGGATCTGGGCCTCGTGGTCGGTGAGCCATTCCGCATGTGGGTGCTGGAAGATCGTTTCGACAGGCCGCTGCCGGCCTGGGATCGCGCTGGCGCCCTCTTCGTCAGGGATGTCTCGCCCTACGAGATCCTCAAGATGCGGGTGGTCAACGGTATTCAGTCGAACCTCTGCCAACTCGGCGTCCTGTCCGACCTCGAATTCATGTCGGACGTGATGGCGCAGGAGGGTTTCGCCGAATTTGCCGAGCGGACCATCACGCGCGAGGTGGTGCCCAACCTGCCGCCGGTCTCCGGCATCGACGTGCCGGCCTATGTCGCGGAGACGATCGTTCGTCTCAGGAACCCGGCGCTGAAGCATCGCACGCAGCAGATATCGACGGATGGCTCGCAGAAGATCAAGCAACGACTGCTTGAGCCGTTGCGTGCAGGACTTCGCGCCGGAACGCCCTGCGACGGCCTGCTGCTCGGCATTGCCGGCTGGATGCAATATGCGAGTGGCCGCGACAGCGGCAGCCACAGGCTCGAAGTCAATGATCCATTTGCCGAGCGTACGCGAGCGATCGGGACCGCCAGCGGCGGTGATGCCGCAACTTTGGTCGATGGCATGCTGGAAATTGATGGGATCTTCGGTTTCGACCTGCGCGCCGACGCTGCAATAAGGGCTCGTCTTGCTGTCAATGTGGCCAAGCTGCAGAAGCAGCCGGCGCTTCTTGTCATCCGTGATTTTCTCGCCTCGGAAAGGGGCTGAAAATGGCCAGGAATCAGGAATTTCATAATTTGACTTTTGGAAATTCACATGCAGTACTTTGCGCCAAAAAGAACGGATGGCTTGGGAGGAAGATGATGCAAGCTGGCCGGTTTCTCGGCTTGAGGGGCTGAACCATGGTTCATGCCACCAATGACGCGATCGAGACGCGCAGGCTAAGGGTCGGCATGGTCGGCGGCGGACGCGACGCATTTATCGGCGCGGTACACCGCCTGGCGATGCGGCTCGACGACCGCATCCAGCTTGTCGCTGGCGCTCTATCCTCGGACCCGGAACGGGCACGGCTTTCCGCCGGGGATGTCGGTATTTCGGCGGACCGCGCCTATTCCAGCTACCAGGAGATGGCGACGGCGGAAGCGGCGCGCGTTGACGGTATCGAGGCTGTGGTCATCGTCACGCCGAACCATATGCATGCGCCGGTAGCCGCGGCCTTCCTCGACGCCGGCATCGATGTCATCTGCGACAAGCCGCTGTCGGCGACACTGGAGCAAGCCGAGGATCTGGCGCGTCTAGCGGCGAAAAGCGGCTTGGTGTTCGCCGTCACCCTGAACAACACCGGCTATGCCATGGTGCGCGAGGCACGCGCCATCGTCGCCTCGGGCGCGCTGGGCAAGATCCGCATCGTGCGTGCCGAGTATATCCAGGACTGGCTGACGCTGCCGATCGATGCCGACGGCCAGAAGCAGGCGGAATGGCGCACCGACCCAGCCCGTGCCGGGCGCTCGGCCTGCCTCGCCGATATCGGCGTGCACGCCTACAGCCTCGCCCAGTTCGTCACCGGCCAGATGCCGGACGCCATTGCCGCCGACCTGACGACCTTCGTGCCCGGCCGCCGGCTGGACGACAACGCCCATGTGCTGATGCGCTACGCCAGCGGCGCGCGCGGCGTGCTCATCGCCAGCCAGGTGTCGCCCGGCAACTACAACCGGCTCTCGCTGAAAGTATACGGCGAGAAGGCCGGCCTGGAGTGGTTCGCGCATGAACCCGAAGTGCTGCATTTCGCGGCCTTTGGCGAGCCGGCACGGATTTTGACACGCGGCGGCCCAGGCGTCGGCCAGGCAGCAGGCTCGGTCTCGCGCATGCCGGCCGAGCACCCGGAAGGCTATGTCGAGGGCTTTGCCAATCTCTATCGCGACGCCGCGGCGCTGATTGCCGCCCGCCGCGCCGGCCGGACGCCTGAGCCGGCCCTTGTCGCCGCTGTGCCCAACATTCATGATGGCCTTGCCGGCATGCGTTTCATCGAGGCGGCCGTGGATTCCCATGACAATGGAGGAGCATGGACCACGATCGCCGCGTGATCACCCAATCCGCGACGGAGAGGTTTTCCGTACGGTAAGACAGAACTGAACAGTGGAGGAGTTACACATGAAAACGCTTGTTAAAATCGGGCTTGCCGCGCTCGCGGCTGGTCTGTGTTCGAGCGCCGCAATAGCGGCGGGAAAGACCTACACGATCGGTGTTTCCAATACCGTGCAGGGCAATGGCTGGCGCGAAGAGATGATCTGCGCGATCAAGGCGCAGGCACTTGCCTCCGGTGAGGTCGCCAAGCTCAACATCGCCCACCGCAACACCGACGCTGCCGGTCAGTTGGAGGACCTGCGCAACCTGATCAGCGCCAAGGTCGACGCCATCGTCGTCAACCCGGCCGATCCGGCGGGCATCAAGGCGGCTCTGGCCGAGGCCACCAAGGCTGGTATCGTCGTCGTTGCCGTCGACCAGGCCGTTACCGAACCTTCCGCCTACATCATCTCCAACAACCAGGAGAAATACGCCTATCTGGGCGCGAAGTGGCTGTTCCAGCAGATGGGCGGCAAGGGTGGCGTGGTCTACATGCGCGGCGCCGCTGGCGCCTCCGCCGACAGCGACCGCGACAAAGGCTTCAAGGAAGCGCTCAAGGAATTTCCGGATGTGAAGGTCGTGCATGAGGTCTTCACCGGCTGGCAGCAGGACCAGGCCAAGCAGCAGATCCTCGACTTCATCGCCACCGGAACACCGTTCAACGGCATCTGGACGTCGGGCATCGACAACGTGATCGTCGATGCGCTGACGGAGTCGCAGACGGCTCTGGTGCCGATCGTCGGCGCCGACAATGCTGGCTTCGTCGGCCAGCTCAACAAGGTCGAGGGCCTCAAGGGCGCCGCGGTCACCAACCCGGGCTCGATCGGCGGCGCGGGCATCACGCTCGCCCTGCAGATCCTGGACGGCAAGAAGCCGGCTCAGCAGACCGTGCTGGTCGAACCGTCGCTCTGGGAAAACGTCACCGACGCCGGCAAGGCTCAGCTGAAGTCGGCGGCCGATCCGTCGCTGTCGCCCGAATGGCCGGTTTCGATCTCGATCCCGAACTGGACGACCTACACCAAAGACCAGATCGTGGCCTGCAAGGGCCCCGGCGAATAATCGACCAAGCTGAAACGATAAGCGGGGACGGCAAGCCAAAGTGGCTGCCGTCCCCGCCATTTAACCCTGGATCGCACCCTTGACGACGAACCCCATCCTCGACGCCGCCGGTGTGGCGAAAAGCTATGGCGCGGTGGCCGCGCTGCGCAATGCGTCGCTGTCGGTCCTGCCGGGCGAAGTCCATGCGTTGATGGGCGCGAACGGAGCCGGCAAGTCGACCCTGGTCAAGATCCTGACGGGCGCGATCCGCGCCGACAAGGGCGACATCAAGATCAGAGGCCAGGCGCGTGACGTGCGCTCCCCGGCGGATGCCCGCCGGGCCGGGCTGGTTCCCGTCTACCAGGAGCCGTCGCTGATCCCCGATCTCGACGTCGTCTCCAACCTTCGGCTGACCGGAACGCCGCTAGAGCCGTTCCGGGCCTGGGTCCGCGAACTCGGCGTTCCCGATCTCGACGTCAACGACATGGCCCGGGATGTGCCGCTGGCGATCCTGAGGGTGCTCGACCTTGCCCGCGCGCTGGCCGTCGAACCGGACGTGATCCTGCTCGACGAGATGACCGCGGCGCTGCCGGCAAACCTCGCCGAACGGGTGATCGACGTCGTCAGGCAACAGAGCAAGAGCGGACGATCCGTCATCTTCATTTCCCACCGCTTCATCGAGATATCGGCAATGTGCGACCGCGCCACCGTGCTGCGCGATGGCGAGACCGTGGGTGTCGTCGACATCGTGCCCGGCATCGAGGAGAAGATCGTCGAGCTGATGCTCGGCGCGCGCGTCGAGAAGACCTACACCAAAAGCGGCGGCGCCGGCACGGCCGGACCCGCCGCAGACGCTCACCCGCGGCTCGGCGTGCGCAATCTGCGCGTCGGCACCAAGCTCCAGGACGTTTCGTTCGACCTCAGGGACGGCGAAGTCGCCGGTGTGGTCGCGCTCGAAGGCCAAGGGCAGGACGAGCTGTTTGGCGCGCTTTCGGGCGCCATCCGTCCTTCTGGCGGCGCGATCGAGGTTGACGGCAAGGCTGTTCAATTGAGCCACCCCGCGGATGCCATCGAACTGGGCATAGCCTATGTTCCCGGCGATCGCACCGAGGTGTTGCTGATGCAGCAATCGGTGCGCGAAAACATCGCCCTGCCCTTCAGCGCCCGGCTGCGCAACTGGGGCCCGATCAATATGCGCCGCGAGCGCGCCACCGTCACCAGCGCCATCGAGCGGCTGCAGATCGACACAAGGGCGCAGCGCGAGGTCCAGCGGCTGTCCGGCGGCAACCAGCAGAAGGTGACGATCGCTCGCTGGATCGCGGCGGACGCCCGCACGATCCTCTGCTTCGATCCAACGCGCGGCATCGACGTGCGCACCAAGCAGGAGATCTACAGACTGCTGCGCGAACTCGCCGCCCAGGGCAAATCGGTGCTCTACTACACGTCCGAACTGGAAGAAGTGCAGCGCGTCTGCGACCGCGCCATCGTCATCTTCGGCGGGCGCGTCGTCGACGTGCTGCCGACGGACATTGCCGACGAAGCCGCCCTCACCCGCGCCTCCTATGGCCTTCCCCGTCACGCGAAGGACGATGTCGGCATCCTGGCCGGCGCCTCGAACACTCCGGAAGGCGCACGATGATCCGCTTCATCCTAAGGAATGGCTGGGTCACGGGCCTGTTCGTGCTGCTTGCCTTGCTGTTCGTCATCACCAAGATCATCCAGCCCGGCTATGGCGCGGGCGATTTCGGATCGCTGGTCCGGGCCGTCCTGCCGTTCGCCTTCGCCGTCGCGGCGCAGACGATCGTGGTCATCGCCGGAGGCATCGACCTGTCGGTCGCGTCGATGATGGCGCTGACCAGCGTCACGGCGGCCTACATGATGAATGGCGCCAGCGAGGAGTTCGCGCTGCTGGTGGTGCCGATGGTGCTTTTGATGGGCGCCGGGCTTGGTGCGCTCAATGGCATCCTGATCGTTGTCACGCGCGTTCCCGACATCGTGGTGACGCTGTCGATGCTCTTCGTGCTGCAGGGTGCCGCGCTGCTCGTGCTCGACTCGCCCGGCGGCGCCGCCGCCGAATGGCTGAAGGAACTGATCGTCGGGACGATCCAGCTTCCCGGCATTCCCGACGCGGTCAATGCCTGGCTGCCCAAAGGCCTGCTGCTTCTGCTCATCTGTCTGGGCATCGTCTGGATTCCACTCAGGCGTTCCTGGCTCGGCCTCTCCATCTACGCGATCGGCAGCAATCCGCTCGCCGCTTTCCGCAGCGGCGTGCCGGTCGCGCGCACCAAGATCATCGCCTACGCCTTTTCAGGTCTGTTCGGCGCCATGGGCGGGCTGACCTTGACGATGAGCACCGGCATTGGCGCGCCCATTCCGGGACCTTACCTGCTTGCCAGCGTCGCCGCAGTGGTCCTGGGCGGTGTCGTGCTTGGCGGCGGCCGTGGCGGACTGGTCGGCCCGATCGTCGCCGTCTTCGTGCTGCGCCTGGTGCGAACCGACCTGACGCTTCTCGCCATCGATCCAAACGTCACCGCGATCGTCGAAGGCACGATCATGGTGGTCGTCGTGATGCTTGGCGCATACCTGGCGATGAGAGGCCGCACACCATGAGCGCAAGTGTGACGTCGACGCAGAACGTTCCCTTCGGGCGCCGCCTCAAGCGGTTCATGAGCGACCAGCCTCTGGTGCCGCTGATCGTCCTGCTTATCCTTCTGGTCGTGGTCCTGCAGATCCTGCGGCCGGGCATCGTCAACGAGCGCTGGATCGCCAACACGGTCAAATTCGCAATTCCGCTGGCGATGCTCGCCGGCTGCCAGACCATGACGATGCTGACCGGCGGCATCGACCTTTCGGTGGGGACGGTCGCGACGATGGCTGCCTTCATCATGGCGACGCAGGCAACCCATTTCGACCCCTCGATCGCGATCCTGATCGCCATGATGCCGGCTGCACTGATAGGCCTGGCGAACGGCATCGGCGTCGGTGTCTTTCGCGTCCACCCGCTGATCATGACGCTTGGCACCAGCCTGATCGGCATCGGCTGCCTGCAGGTCTACCAGCGCACCGTCATCGCCACCGGCACCAAGGTTCCTGACTTCCTGGCCTGGCTCGGCACCGGCTTGAGCTATGGCATTCCCAACGCGCTGTTGCTGTTCATTCCCGTGGCGGCGGCCATCATCTTCACGCTGCGGCGCACCGGTTTCGGCAGGCTGCTCTACGCGGTCGGCGACAATGAGAAAGCGACGCGCCTTTCGGGCGTGGTCTACTGGCAGGTGATCGTCGCCCTCTACGTCATTTCCAGCCTGCTCGCCGGGATCATGGGGCTGCTCTATGTCGGCCTCATCAAGGCGCCGTCGCTGTCGCTGGTCGAGCCGCTCGTGCTGCCCTCCGTTGCAGCGGCGGTCATCGGCGGGACGTCGATTTTCGGCGGACGCGGCGGCTACACCGGCACGATCATCGGAGCGCTGATCCTGACGGTGCTGACGACACTGCTCAGCGTGCTGCAGATGCCCGAAGGCGCGCGCCGCATCCTGTTCGGCGCGATCGTGCTGCTGGTCACAGCCGCCTATCTCAGGATCACCGAGGATCGGTAGCGGCGCCCATCGCCGCCCGAAGCTACCGCAAGGCCACCGGCGCGCCTGTTTTCGCGCTGGTCATCGCCGCGTCGACGAGGCGCAACGAGACCAGATTTCCCTGCGCCGAATTGATCGGTGGTTTGCCGGTCTCGATGGCGACGAGCAACGCGCCCATGGCGCCAGCAAAGCCGTCATTGAACCATTGGCCGATCAGTTCGGGCCGCGCCACGCCTTCGGCTGTGACAAGGCTCACCGCTTGCCGCCCAAGGTCGGGCCCGGTGCTGCGCAGCGTTCCCATGGTGCCGATGACGACCGTCGAATCCTGTGCCCCGAAGCGGGTGTGGCCATCGAAGACAAGCGATGCCTGTCCGCCCGGATAGGCAACCATGGCCTGAGCCAGAAGCTGCGAGGCCACCTGCTGATCTCCTGCACGCGTGCCCGTCGCGTAGACGGTCCGCGCGGTGTCGCCGATGACGCTCGCCAGAAAATCGAACCAGTGGATGGCGAAGTCGTCGAGCACGATCTGGTCGATCTTTTCGAAGGGCGTGCCGGCGATCCAGGAATGATCCCACTGGATGGACACATGCACCCCGGTCACCTCCCCGACCAGCCCGGCGGACACCGCTTCGCGGATATAGGACAGATGCGGCGCCCAGCGGCCATTCTGGTTGACGGCCAGCTGGAGCCCTTTGGCCTCGGCCATATCAACCAGTTCGTGGCCAAGAGCCATGTCGCGCACGAACGGCTTCTGCGAGAGCACGTGCTGGCCGGCCTCCAGCGCCCGCCGGATCAGCGGCGCGCGGCCCGCCGGATGAAGGGTAATGTCCAGCACCCTGATGCCGGGATTGCCGATCAGATCGTCAACCCGGTCGGTCGCGACCGCCTTGGGGAAAAACTGATCGCGACGGCCTTGCGCCCGGTCGAGGTGCCTGTCGGCGATGGCGACGACGTTCAGCCCGGATTTCCGGTAGGCATCAAGATGCGCGAAGCTGATGCCGCCGGCGCCGATCAATCCGATCGGCGTCGATCTGTCCCTTGGCATCGGCGGCGCATAATCGAGGACGGGAGCGGCTACCGGCTTGGCGTCGGCCGCGACCAGCGCATAGGAATCCGGCGCCGGCAGTTCGGCATCATTGCCGGAGGTCACGGCAGGAGCTCCAGCGTCCGTCCCTCACGTGCCGACAGTACCGCCGTGTCGATGATCCGCTGCGCGGTCCGGCACAGGTCGGGATTGAGCGGCCCTTCGATCGGCTGGCCGGCCTGCTTGCAGTGCAGGACATATTCCACCGGCCTGCGGAAAGGCGCCTTGAGCACGTCCACGGCGATGTTGCGCACCGCCGGATGGGCCCTGGTCTGCACACCGACATACTGCTCATAGTCGTAGCTGGAAATGGTGCCGTCGGTTCCCACCACCACGAAGCCGCATTTCGGCTGCGGCTGCAGTGTCCACGGGTCAGTGAACGTGCCCCAGCGCGTTTCGAATTTCGACAGGCCGGTGGCGTAGCGGCAGACGGTGATCGAATGTTCGTCGACTTCGAGGCCTTCGGGCCGGTCGACGACCGATGTCACCGTCAGCGGCGCGCGGCCGCCCATGAACCAGGTGCCGAGCGTGGCGCCGTAACCCATATAGTCGAGCAGGCTGCCGCCGCCCGAGGCGGCCTTGTACCACCATGAAGTCGGCTTGCCCCGCCGTACCTCCTCGTCGGAAACCTCGACCTTGTCGGCAAGGTGGTAGAGGGGACCGCGATTGCCATCATAAAAATGGACCTCGATGACCTCGCCGATCATGCCTTCGTCGATCAGCCGCTTGGTCGTCACATGCGGCGGATACCAGGCCAGCGGCCAGTTGATGGCGAGGCGAACGCCTGAGGCCCGCGTCGCGGCGATCATCCGGTCGGCATCCGCGAGCGAGGCGGCGAAGGGTTTCTCGACGAGAATGTCAGCGCCGAAGCCGGCGGCGTCCTCTACCGCCGATGCATGGTCCGCGGTCGCCGGGCAAAGGATGATCAGGTCGGGACGAGCGGCGGAGAGGCACTGCTGAACATCGGTGAAGATCCTGTCCGCCGGAATATCGAGCGCTGCGGCTGCGCCACTCATCCGCTCTGGGCTGGCATCGCAGATGCCGACGATCTCAGCGTCGGGATGGTCGTGAACCTCACGCAGCAGGTCACCCATATGCATGTGATCGAAATTCACGCCGACGACGCGCCACCGTTTTCCAGTCATGGCTTCCTCCCTGTGCCCGGCGCACTCTATGGAAATTTGCCTGCCGAGGAAGGGTCGCCTGCCGGGAAAATCTCATCCAAACTGATGTAATCTGATTGAGATACTGATGGCGCCTCACTCGCCCCCGTCTACCACTTGCAAATGGAGGCTTGCCATCCGCCGAAAAAGGGGGTGCTCTGACTGGAGGTGGCAAAGGACGCGGTCCGGTTTCTTCGCCGGAACAGAAGTTGGACTTGGTAGTCATTTTCAAAATGGGAGGAAACCAAATGCTGACGAGGCTACGATTACTTGCAATTGGTCTGATTATGGCGCTGGCCATTCCGGCTGTCGCACAGGCGAAGACCTTCTACTGGATTTCACATGGCGGCCCGGCCGATCCGGTCTGGACCTACTTCCTCGCCGGCGCCAAGCAGTGGGCGAAGGACACCGGCAATACCGTCAACACCTCGTTCCACAATGGCGACGTCGCCTCGCAGCAGGAAGCGGTTCGCGCCGCCCTTTCCGCCAAGGCCGACGGCATCGTCACCACCAGCCCCGACCCGGGCAGCCTTGTCGAGATCGTCAAGGAAGCCCGCGCGGCCAACATCCCGATCATCAACTTCAACACGCCCGACCCGAAGGCGAATTTCAATGCCTATGTCGGCGGCGACAATGTCACCTTCGGCAAGCACTGGGCGCAGTATCTGGTCGACAAGGGCCTGGTAAAGAAGGGCGATTTCGTCTGGATGCCCGTTGAAATCCCCGGTGCCACCTATGGCGTCCAGGAAGAGGAAGGCATCAAGAGCGTCTTCGGTCCGCTCGGCATCACATATGAAGTCACCGAAGCGACGCTCGACCAGGCAGAAGTCATCAACCGCATGGTCGACTACCTCACCGCCCACAAGGGCAAGGTCAAGGCGATCATCGGTCTCGGCGATCTCGTCACCGGCTCGATCAAGCGGGTGTTCGACCAGGTCGGCGTGAAGCCGGGCGAAATCCCGGTCGTCGGCTGGGGCAACTCTCTCGACACCACCCAGGAAGTGCTGAACGGCTACGTCAATGCCGGCCAGTGGCAGGACCCACAGGCAACCAGCTATGTCGCGCTTTCGCTGGCCAACATGGCAGCGTCAGGCATTCCTCCGGGCTTCAACGTCATCACCGGCGCGCTCTACGAGAAGGACACAGCCGGAATCTACGACAAGATCCTGTCCGGCAAATAACCAGCGATACGATCGCCGCGCGCCCCCTCGGACGCGCGGCGATTATTGCCATCTCGCCGCCTCCGGCCGCCTGGCGTCTTGAGGTTCCGGCCAATCCCAATCATGTCGCGGGCCCACGTGGAAAATCACTCGCTTATCCAACGCCTGATCGCGCGGCCTGAATTCGGGCCTTTCGTGCTGCTCGTCGTCGAGATCTCCGTTTTCTGGGGGTTCAACCACGACTTCCTGTCGCCTCAGAACATCTCGAACACACTGGCCTTCACGGTCGAGCTCGGCCTGATCGCATTGGCCATGACGCTCTTGATGACGTCGGGCGAATTCGACCTGTCGGTCGGCTCGCTGTTCGGCTTCTCGCCGGTGCTGATGTGGACATTGTTCAACAGTGGCCTTACCTCGCTGGAGGTCGGCTTCATCATCGCCTTGCTGGTCGCCGCCTTCATCGGACTGGTCAATGGCTGGTTCGTGACACAACTCAAGATACCGTCCTTCCTGGTCACGCTCGGCATGCTGCTGGTGGTGCGCGGCACCGCCCTGTTCGTGACCGACGGTTTCCCGCAGCGGACCTGGAGCGCCGACGGAACCTGGCTCGCCACCATACTGGTCGGAGATTTCTACGTCGGGCCATTCCGCATCTACATGTCGCTGTTCTGGTTCATCGCGGCCGCGATCGCGCTTGGTTACGTGCTGACGCAAAGCCGCATCGGCAACTGGATCCAGGCTTCGGGCGGCAACCCCAACGCGGCGCGCGCCCGCGGCGTCAACGTCAACGGCGTCAAGATCGGGCTGTTCATCCTGTCGTCGGTCATGGCCTCGCTTGCCGGCGTCATCTCCTCGCTGCGCACATCGGCGGCCAACCCCAACAGCGGCGCCGGCTACGAGCTCGAAGTGATCGCCATGGTGGTGATCGGCGGCACCGCGCTGACCGGTGGACGCGGCACGATCATCGGCACCGTGCTCGGCATCCTCATCTTGCGCGTGATGCGCAACGGCATCGTGCTGATCGGCGTGCCGGGTCTTGCCTACAACATCTTCATCGGCGCGATCATCCTTGGCATGATGGCGCTCCACTCATGGCTGGAACGCCGGCATCAGGCAGGGACTTGAACCATGGCTGAACCGCTCATCCGCATGACGAATATCCGCAAGTCCTACGGGCGCGTGCAGGCGCTGGTGGACGCCAATTTCCATGTCAATGAACGAGAGATCGTCGGGCTGCTCGGCGACAACGGCGCCGGCAAGTCGACGCTGATCAAGGTCTTGTCGGGTGCGGTGCCGCTGACCAGCGGCGACATCTTCATCCGCGGCAAGAAGGTAAACCTGCGCAGCACCAGCGATGCCATCGCCCATGGTATCGAGACGATCTACCAGGATTCGGCGCTGGTCACGCAATTGTCGATCGCCCGCAATCTGTTCCTCGGACGCGAGCCGATCAAACCGCCGCGCTTCCTGAACCGCATGGATCAGGAGACGATGAATATGGTCGCCCGCGACCTGCTCAAGCAGGTCGGCATCTCCAAGAACATCCCGCCGACGACGCCGATCGGCTCGCTCTCGGGCGGTGAACGACAGGCCGTGGCGATCGCGCGTGCCATGCATTTCGACAGCGACCTCATCATCCTCGACGAGCCGACCAACAATCTCGGCGTCGCGGAAACGCAAGGAGTGCTGAGCTTCGTGCGCAACGCCCGCGATTCCGGCCACTCCTGCATCTTCATCGCGCACAACATCCACCACGTCTTCCAGGTGGTCGACCGCATCGTCGTCATGCGTCGGGGCAAAGTGGTCGCCGACGACATCGACCCGAAGAAGACCAGCGTCGCCGAGGTCGAGCGGATCATCACCGGCATGTCCGACAAGGAGATCCACGACGCGGTCGTCGAGGGGACACGGCCGCCAGGCTGAAGACCGACGCATGAAAGCCACTGTCTCGGACATCGCCAGGAACTGCGGCCTCTCGACCGCCACGGTTGATCGCGTGCTCAACAACCGGCCGGGCGCCAGCGCCGCCAACCGGCAGCGCGTGATGGAAGCGGCCAAGCAACTCGGCTATCTGCCGGTCGCCGATCAGGTGACGCTGCCCTCAAGGCCCGCCCATCTCGAATTCTTCCTGCCAATCGGCAGCAATGCCTTCATGATGGATCTGGCCGGGCATATCGAGGATTATGCGGCGCGCTTGCCGCTTGTCGCGTCCTGCCGCATCCACAACCTTGCCGGCATCTCGCCCAGCGCACTGCAGGCCGCCGTCGAGAACCTGTCGCTCAAAGCCAATGGCGTCGGCGTCATCGCGATCGATCATCCACGAACGCGCAACATCCTGCGCGAAATCGTCGAGGCCGGCATCCGCCTGGTGACGATGATATCGGATGTTCCCGCCGCCCCTCGCTCGGCCTATGTCGGCATCGACAACCGGGTTGCAGGCCGCACGGCCGCGCTATTGATGGGGCGTTTCCTCGGTGGCCGCACCGGCCATCTGGCCATGGTTGTCGGCTCACGCTCGTATCGCGGACACGAGGAACGCGAAATGGGCTTCCGCTCGGTGCTCAGCGAAGAGTTCCCCAACCTGACGGTGACCAGCGCCGTGGAGATCAACGACGAGCCGGAAGTCAGCTACACCGCGACCATGAAGGCATTGCACAACGAGCCGGAACTGCTTGGCATCTATTGCGTCGGCGCCGGACGTTCCGGCGTGGCGAAGGCACTTCGGGAAGCGAGGCCACAAAGGAAGCCGGTGTTCATCTGTCACGACCTGACCAGGGAAACGCGCGGCTACCTGGTGGACGACCTGCTCGATGTCGTCATCGACCAGAATGCGCGGCTGATCGCCGAGCAGTCGGTCATCCGCCTGCTGGGCTCGATCGCCTCATCGGCGCCCTACCTGACGAGGAAGTTCATTGAGCCACGCCTGATCTTGAAGGAAAATGTGCCGGTGCAATGACATCGAGGCTCACGACCATCGGTCGATTTTCGAGCCAGCCGGCAACTGTTTCACGCTCGGCCCGATGGCCTTCCCCAAGGTGATCCGGCAAATCTGCACAGCAGCTATGCAACATCCGTAGTTGCCGATTCATTGGGCAATGGGTAGCTTGATGTTGTTGGCCATCTACTCCTCCCAGATGCGATGCCAACGTTGAATGGGGTGCACCTCCTCCCGCGCCACATTCGAAATCGAGCCCGCTGCCACCTCCTCCCGGCAGCGGGCTTTTTCATTTTCGGCAAACCACCAGCGTCGGGACACGACCCATGGCTATGCCCTGGGACGCAGCAGACAGCCGCGTCCACGCCTATCAAGCCCAGCTTGAAGACTAACCCGCCGAGGTGCCTCTGAACGATGCAATGAGCCCTTCGGCCATCCGCACGAATTGCGCGCTCGGCCCCTCGGTGCCCATCGCCTGCACGCTGACGCGCGCGCCCTCGAACAGCAGCGATAGCGTATCGGCCAGAAGCTCGGCCTGACCGATGCCAGCATCCCGGCACAAGGCAACAAGGCGATCGCGCTGGGCTCCCTTGAGCTCCTTGATCACACTCCTGGCCGGATGATCGGGCTCGGTCAACTCAACGGCGGCATTGGCCATGTCGCAACCGCGACTATCAGCGCTGAGCATATCGGCAGCCTTGCGCACCCAGGCATGGAGTTGCGCGGGCTTGTCGCCAGGAAATTCGGCCTCGAATGTGTCCCACATCGCGCCGGCCTTGGACGCGGTGGCGCGCAGGCACTCGATGATGAGATCGTCCTTGGACTCGAAATGACGATAGAGCGTCATCTTGTTCGTGCCGGCAGCTTCAGTAATGGCATCGACGCCGACGCCTTTGATGCCGTGCTTGTGGAACATGTCGCGCGCCGTCTCCAGGATTCGATCCCTGGGGCGAGAGCGCTCCACGACGCCGTCTGTCATCATGATCTCCTTTCGTTTCCAAAAAACCCTCGGCCACCTCTTGACTAGGGTGTTACCGGTCTGTAACTTCCGGAATGTTACTTACTGGTAACACCTATGTCGCCCGTCGTCAATAACAAGGCCGTGAACTGGTCCTGCCAGATCGAGATGGGTGAAAGATTGCAGATCATGCGGCTTCGGCCGGTGAAGAGATGAAAAACGGTTCGCGAGCATGGGCTGCGAATCGACAGACAAGGAGCCGGCCAATGCCACAGCGCCGCGATCTTACCATAGATGAAGCCGTCCGGGATCCGATGATCCGGTTGGTCATGAAAGCCGACGGCGTCGACCCACGCGCCTTCGAGAGGATGTTGCGCTCGCTTGCAGACGCGCAGGACGATGTGCCGTCGCTCCGTTCACTGGATGATGCCGATGAAGGGGGCCAACCGCTCACCTGGGTCGCCAGTGCGTTCGGCAGGGCCAGAGCAGTCGGTGAGGCTTGCGTGTCGTGGTAAACTTCTTCATCCACCGTCCGATCTTCGCCTCGGCGATCGCCATCATCATGGTGCTCGCCGGGACGATTTGTTATTTCCTGCTGCCGGTTTCGCAGTTCCCGGACATCACGCCGCCGCAAGTGGTGGTCAGCGCCCACTATCCCGGCGCCAGCGCGCAGGTCGTGGCGGATACGGTCACCACGCCGCTCGAACAGCAGATCAACGGCGTCCAGGGCATGACCTACATGTCGTCGACGAGTTCCAATGACGGCTCTTCGACCATCACCATCACTTTCGATGTCGGCTATTCGCTCAGCACCGCCGCCGTCGACGTGCAGAACCGCGTCTCCCAGGCGGCGTCCTCGCTGCCCGCGATCGTCAACCAGGGCGGCGTGACGATCAAGAAGCAGAATCCGAACTTCGTCCTGATCGTCAATCTCACCTCGCCGGACGGTTCGATTGATCCAGTGGCGCTCTCGAACCTTGCCTATCTGCAGGTCGTCGATCCTTTGAAGCGCCTGCCCGGCGTCGGCGACGTGCAGATCTTTGGCGAGCGGCGCTATTCCATGCGCGTGTGGCTCGACCCAGACAAGCTAGCCAATCTCGGCATCACCGCCGTCGACGTGCAGAACGCCATCGCCGAGCAGAACGTGCAGGTGGCGGCCGGCAAGATAGGCCAGTCGCCGGCGCCGGCTGGCACCGCCTTCGAAATGCAGGTCAACGCCGTTGGACGGTTGAGCGATCCCAAGGAGTTCGGCGACATCGTCTTGCGCGCCAACTCCTCATCCGGTTCGCTGGTGCGGCTGCGCGACGTCGCCCGCATCGAGCTTGGCGCCCTGCAATATTCGTCGTCAGCCTTTTTCGGCAAGGACCCGACCGTGGTGCTCGCCGTCTACCAGATGCCCGGTTCCAACGCGCTCGATCTGCAGCAGCGCGTCAAGGACAAGATGCAGGAGTTGTCGACCCGCTTCCCCAAGGGTGTCTCCTACGCGATGCACTACGACACGACGCGCTTCGTCTCGGCGTCGATGCATGACGTGCTGATCACGCTTGGCGAAGCCCTGGTCCTGGTCGTCGCCGTCGTCTTCATCTTCCTGCAGAGCTGGCGCACAACGATCATCCCCACCATCGCCATTCCGGTATCGCTGGTGGCGACGCTTGTCGTCATGGAGATGCTCGGCTTCTCGCTGAACATGCTCTCCCTGCTCGGCATGGTGCTGGCGATCGGCCTGGTGGTCGACGACGCCATCGTCGTGGTCGAAAATGTCGAGCGACAGCTGGAGGCCGGGCTCAAACCGCTCGCGGCGACAAAGGCCGCGATGGCCGAGGTCACCGGCCCGATCATCGCCACGACCGCCGTGCTGATGGCGGTGTTCATACCAGTCGCCTTCATTCCAGGTGTCTCCGGCCGACTCTACAACCAGTTCGCGCTGACGGTGGCGATCTCCGTCGGCATCTCCGCCTTCAACTCGCTGACGCTCAGCCCGGCGCTCAGTGCCGCCTTCCTGCGTCACCGCCCTGCAACGCAGTTCATCCTGTTCCGCTGGTTCAACACCGGCTTTGATCGGATGTCGCATGCCTACGCCCATGGTGTGCGCATCCTCATCCGCCTGCGCTGGATCATGCTCGGCCTGTTCGCGGCCGGCCTTGTCGCTACATACTTCGTCTGGCAGCGCCTGCCTTCGACCTTCCTTCCGGTCGAAGACCAGGGTTATTTCTTCGTCGTCATCCAGTTGCCCGACGGGGCATCGCTGGAACGCACCGATGCCGTGGCCAGGAAAGCGCGCGACATCCTGCAGGCGACGCCCGGCGTCGACATTGTCGGCTCGATCAGCGGCCTGAACTTCCTGACCAGTGCTGCGCAGTCGAACTCGGCGGTCGAGTTCGCGATCCTGAAGCCATGGGAAGAACGCGGCCCCGACCAGAGCGCGTCAAAGCTCGTCGCCGACGTGCGCGGCAAGCTGATGCAAATTCCGGAGGCCTTCGCACTGAGCTTCGATCCGCCCTCGATCCCGGGTATCGGCACCACGGGCGGCTTTGAGTTCGTGGTCGAGGATCTTACCGGTCGCGGCAGCTCGGCACTCAACGACGCGACGCAAGCCGTGATCGCCGAGGCGCGCAAGCAGCCTGAGATCAATCCGCAGCAGCTGTTCTCGCCATTCTCGACCTCGACGCCGCAATTCAACTATGACCTCGACCGCAGCAAGGCCAAACTGCTCGGCCTGAACCTGCCGGATGTCTTCAACACGCTGCAGATCTATCTCGGCTCGCTCTATGTGAACGACTTCAACCTGTTCGGCCGCACCTTCCGTGTGACCATCCAGGCCGACAAGGATGCGCGAGCGGGCGCGGCCGACATTTCGCGGCTCTATGTGCGCAATGCGTCTGGCGGCATGGTGCCGCTCAGCACGCTGGGCAAACTCGTGCCTTTCGTCGGCCCGGAAACCGTGCCGCACTACAACAACAATGCCTCTGCCACGATCAATGGCGGTGCTGCACCCGGCTTTTCCTCGGGCCAGGCGGTTGCTGCCATGGAACGGGCGGCCGCCACCGCACTGCCCAGGGATTTCGGTTTCGAATGGACCGGCATCACCTATCAGGAACTCAAGGCAGGATCGATCGCGTCCGTCGTCTTCGGCCTCGCCATCGTCTTCGTCTTCCTGATCCTGGCAGCGCAATATGAAAGCTGGGCGATGCCGTTCATGGTACTGCTGGCGGTGCCACTCGCGCTGTTCGGCGCGTTCGCGGTGCTGTGGATGCGCGGCATGCAGATCGACGTCTACTCGCAGATCGGCTTTGTCATGCTGATCGGCCTGGCAGCCAAGAACGCCATCCTGATCGTCGAGTTCGCCAGGCGGCGACGCCAGGAAGGCCTAAGCATCATCGACGCGGCGATGGAAGCGGCACGGCTGCGGCTGCGGCCGATCCTGATGACGGCCTTCGCCTTCATCCTCGGCGTGCTGCCGCTGATGTTCGCGACGGGCGCCGGCGCGGCAAGCCGGCAGTCGATCGGCACCACCGTCTTTGGCGGCATGGTCGCCGCGACAATCCTGTCGCTGGTGTTCGTGCCCGTGTTCTACGCGGTGATCGAACAGCTGCGCGAGCGCCGCGGCGGCGACGAGCCCGTCTCGCATCACACTGAACCAACTGCCGTACCCGCCCTCCCTCCCCTGGCGGAAGCAGCTGAATAAGATTGGAGACTAATCATGCGTAAATGGAAAATCGCGTTGGGAACGGCTGTCGCACTGGGGGCAATCTCGGTGGCCAGCGTCCACCTGCTCGACATGGGCAGCCTGAGCCTGAACGCAGGCACGGCAGGTGCCGCACCCGCTCCGGCGGCGTTCGTCATGCCAGTGCCGGTGGTGAATGTCGTCAAGAAGACGATTCCGATCTATCTCGACTATGCCGCGCGCACCGAGCCGATCCGCAGCATCACGCTGCAAGCACGGGTGCCCGGCTACCTGCAGGAACAGAGTGCCGACGACGGCAGCGATGTCCGGCAGGGCGACCTCCTCTACAGGATCGCTCCGCAGGACTATCAGGCCGCTCTCGACCAGGCGAAGGCACTGGTCCAGCGCGACGCGGCGACACTCGACTATGCCCGCTCCAATCTCGGCCGTGGCACGGAACTGGCCAAGAGCGGGTACATCGCCAAGGATGTGTTCGACCAGCGCACCAGCACCTTGCGCGAGGCCGAAGCCTCATTGGCGGTCAACCAGGCCGCCGTGCAGACCGCCGAACTCAATCTGAGCTACGCCGAGATCCGTGCGCCCTTCACCGGTCGCATCGGCCGCAACCAGGCCTCAGTGGGCACGCTGGTCAGCGTCGCCGGCACCGTCCTCAACACGCTGGTGCAGCTCGATCCGATCTATGTCAGCTTCAATCCAAGCGAGACGGATCTGGTGCAGATAGAGCAAGCCAAGGCGGCAGGACCCGTCGATGTCGATGTCCTGCTGCCGGGTGAAACGGAACCGACGCAGAAAGGCCAGCTCACCTTCATCGACAATACAGTCGACCACTCGACCGGCACCATCACGGCGCGGGCGACGATCGGCAACGCCAAGTTCACACTGCTGCCGGGACAGTATGTGCGCGTGCGCCTGCATATCCGGCAGCAACCTGACGCGCTGATGGTGCCGCAGACGGCTCTGGGTTCGAGCCAGCTCGGCAAGTATCTCTATGTCCTGGGCAAGGGCAACACGGTCGACCAACGCATGGTTTCGCTCGGACCGACCAATGGCGACCAGGTGGCCATCCTCAGCGGCGTCTCCGAAGGCGACCAGGTGATCATAGGCAATCTGCAGAAGATCGGACCCGGAATGCCGGTATCGCCACTCCCCCAAAAGCCGGCCACCTGACCTCCGCCGCAGGCTCGGCTTCAGAGGCGGCGCCCTTGACCTGTCAGGTCTGGGGCGCCGTTTTTGCGAGCAGTTCGACCAGACCCGCGACATCGGCGCGATCTGCCTTGGCCGGGGGAATGAAGGCGCAATAGGGATGCCCGAGGCGCACCGATACCGATGAAAGTGCGATCAGGCGGCCCGCTTCAAGATCGGCGCGCGCCATGACCCGCTGGCCGAGCGCGATGCCCAGACCAAGCCGCGCCGAGGCGATGGCCAGGCTGGATAGCCCCACGCGTCTGCCATGCGACGGGTCAGGCGAACGACTGCCGCCCGATGCCGAAAACCAGTCGGCCCATGTCGGATGCGAGGCATAGTTCGGCCCCCAATTGGTGTGGATGAACATGCTCTCATGCACGTCGGCAAGGTCGGCACCATTGCCGTGCCTGTGCCAAAACTCCGGCGCGCAGACCGGCAGGACGTCGTCATGGACGAGCCGGACCATCCGCAGGCCGGGATAATGGTAGTCGCCGTAGCTGATGCGAAGATCGATGTTCTGCCGCGCCAGATCGACTGGATCGTCCTCGACGCGGACGTCGATCGCCATATGCGGGAAGGTGTCCAAAAGGACCGCTAGTCTCGGCGCGAGCCACAATTCGGCCAGGGAGAAAGGCACGCTGACGACGAGACGCGTCCTGAGCCCGCCCTCCAGCATGCGCGTCGCGATCGCCGCGATGTCCCCCAGCGCTCGCGCGGCCTGCGGGTAGATCGCGTGGCCGGCATCCGTCAGCGTTATGCGATTGCCGTTGCGCACGAAGAGCTGCTTGTCGAACCAGGTCTCCAGGTTGCGTATCTGCTGGCTGACCGCGGCCGAGGAAACCCCGAGTTCCGTGGCCGCGAGCGTGAAGCTGCCGGCACGGGCCGCCACCTCGAAGGCCTTGATCGCGTTTAGGGGTGGCAGGCGCTCCATCGGACAAGCCTCCGCAATAATTTCTTTCGCAATCCTAATAATTTTCCGCGTTGAGGGAAAGATTAATTTGTCGTCTTCTCTGTCCACAACTTTGGAGCAAACGACGATGAAAGACATTCTCGACCTCGACCGCTACCCGCTCGATCGTGAAGGCAGCGCCGAATGGAAAAGCCTCCTGGAGCGCTCGGTTGCCGCGCTCGAAGCCGACGGCATGTTCAATCTTGAGGGCTTCCTGCGGCCCGGCGTCGCTGAAAAGGCGGTGCGGGAAATCCAGCCCGTCATGGCCACGCGATCGCATGAGCACAAGCGCATGCACAACATCTACTTCAAGCCTGATATCCCCGAGCTAGCGCCCGACCATCCGGCGCTGCGCAAGGTGGAGACGATCAGCCATACGGTTTGCGCCGACCAGATCCCCGGTAGTGTCGTGCTCGCCATCTACGAATACGAACCCTTGGTGCGCTTCCTGGCGGCGGCGATGGGCAAGACCAACCTTCACGTCATGCAGGATCCGCTCGCCCGCACCAACGTCATGGCCTACCGCGCAGGCGAGGCGCTGAACTGGCATTTCGACCGCTCGGAATTCACCACCACGCTGCTGCTGCAGCAGTCGGAGCGCGGTGGCGATCTCGAATACCGGACCGACCTCAGGTCGGACGACAATCCCAACTATGATGGCGTCGCCAAGCTGCTCGAGGGGCGTGACCCCGACGCCAAGATTCTGCGCATGAAGCCCGGCACGCTGAATGTCTTCCGCGGCAAGAATACCGCGCACCGCGTCACCACGGTCGAAGGCGATCGCGAACGGATGATCGCGGTGTTTTCCTACTATGAGAAGCCCGGCGTGATGTTCAGCGCCGAGGAGAGGGTTGGCTTCTACGGCCGGGCGGCCTGAAGGCTCGGCATGACTGCCTTGCGGGCCCATCGGAACGCATCGGTGGGCCGACAAGGAAGAAATTCCAGAAAAAGCCTCTTGTTAGATTGTCGACAATCTGCTTGTCTTGCTCTCGGTTCCCTTTGGAGTGGCCCGATGGTGAAGGCGGATTTCAGTCCGATTGCTGACACGACGCGGCGCGCCGAGATCGTCGCGCTGCTGCGGCGCGCAATCCTGACCGGGCAATTGGAGCCGGGCCAGAAGCTCAACGAACTCAGGATCTCGGAACAGATGCGGGTCAGCCGCGCCCCTCTGCGCGAGGCGATGCGGGAGCTGGTGCAGGAAGGCATCCTGACCAGCATCCCCTATGCCGGAACCTTCGTCATCGGCGTGACGGCGAAGGATATCGCGGATGCCTATTCATTCAACAAGGTGCTCGACGAGTTCGCCATCGAGCTTACCTGGCCGCTTCGTGACCAGCGTTTTCTCGATGAGGTCGATCGGCGGCATGAGGCCGTCAAGCAGGCGACGCGCGACCTCGACACCACCCGCCAGATCGAAACCGCGCTGCAATTGCACGGCCTGATCTACGAATGGGCCGACAATTCGGTGCTGCTGGAGACATGGCAACGCCTGACCACTCGATTGCAGATGTACTTCGCGCTGCATCAGCGAGCGCGCAACGAGCCGGTCCCTGCCGAGGGTGTGCACGAGGAGTACGTGCGACTGCTGAAAGGCGACGACATGCGCGCCGCCCAGCGCCACGCACGCGCACATATCGAACTCGATTACGAGGAACTCCTCGCCTATGCGCGCGGCCTAGAGCAGCGGAAGTCCAAGGCCGGCAAGGCCGATCGTGCGGCATCCATGCGCAGCCGCCCCGGAGACAGCTGAGTCCCGACGCGCCTGCGGCATCTCCTGAATTTCGAACCAATCCAGACAGCGGAAGACCAAAGTGCAGATCGAAACCATAAAAGCCTACCATGTCGTGCAGCCTTTCGTGGACGGCCCCTACCGCATGTCCAAGGGGCGGGTTGCCGACTGTTTCGACGCCGTGATCGTCGCCATAACGTCGGACAGCGGCGTGACCGGTTGGGGCGAGATGGCGCCGCTCGGCAATTTCTACTCGGCCGCCTTTCCCGCCGGCGTCCGCGCAGGGGTGCCGGAAATAGCACCTCACCTCATCGGCCATGATCCGCGCGGCCTGGCCGGTATCGGCCGGCTGATGGACACGGTGTTCAAGGGCCATCCCTATATCAAGGCCGCGCTCGACATGGCTTGCTGGGATCTTGCGGCGCGCGCCGCCGGCGTACCGCTGGTCACCATGCTCGGCGGCAAGGAGAGCGACACGGCGGAACTCTACAAGGTCGTCACGCACGGCAGCGTCGACGCCATGGCCGCGTTGGCGAAGCGGATCGTCAAGGACGGCTTCCACCGGTTGCAGGTCAAGGTCGGCGGCAATGTCCACGACGACATCGAACGCGTGACGGCGGTCGCCGCGTCGGTGCCGAAGGGCACGGTCATCTTCTGCGATGCCAATGCCGGCTGGACGCCCTACCAGGCGCGTCAATTCGCCGATGCGACGCGGGCCATCGACTACACGTTCGAGCAGCCCTGCACGACGATCGACGAAAACATGTCGGTGCGCCGTTCGCTCGACAAGCCGATGGTGCTCGACGAATCCGTGCAGTCGCTTGACGATATGCTGGAGATTCACCGCAAGGGCGCGGCCGACGGGTTGACGCTGAAGATCTCACGGCTCGGCGGCGTGACGAAGACGCGGCTGATCCGCGACGTCGCCGTTGATCTCGGCTTCATGATCACCGTCGAGGACACCGGCGGTGCCGAGATCGATACAGCCGCGATGGCGCATCTGTCGCTGTCGACGCCGGAAGAGCGTCGCCTGCACGCCATCGCCTTCCATGAATGGGTGACGGTGCGCACGGCGTCGAACATGCCGCCGGTCATCGGCAGCCGCATGGGCATTCCGGACGGTCCGGGCCTCGGCATCGACGTCGATCCCGCTCTTCTTGGCGCCCCCTTCTTCGAGATCGGCCGATAACATGAAAATTCGCAGCATCAAGGCCACGCCGATCAACCTGCGTCTGGAGGCGCCCTATGCCTGGGTTTTCGGCGAACTCGACGGATTTTCGCCGACCATCGTCGAAGTCGAGACCGAGGACGGCTTGATTGGCCTCGGCGAGGCGCCGACATGGGCGGCGGCCGCGATCATCAATGATGTTCTCGCCCAGCGCCTGGTCGGCCGCGACGCCTTCGACATCGCCGGCGCCGAGAATGTTTGCCTGCCCTATTGGACCGGCGTGCAATCGATCAACGACCGCACCCGCATCATGGCCTTCGGCGCCATCGAGATGGCTCTGTGGGACCTGCGCGGCAAGGCGTGGAACCAGCCGCTCTACCAGTTGCTTGGTGGCGCCGTGCGCAAGGACATTCCCTTTACCGACTATTTCTCGCTGCGCGGCGACGGACCAAAGGTCAAGGGCGAAACCACGCCAGAAGAAGTCGCCGACTATTGCGTCGAAATGCACGAGACACACGGGACGACCTTCTTCGAAGGCAAGTTTTCGACCGAAGATCCGAAGGTCTCGCTCAGGATGGTCGAGTTGATCCGCCGGAAGCTCGGAGACGACGCGATGATCCGAATCGATTCCAACCAGGCCTATTCGCTGGCGACGGCACGGCGGCTGGCGCGGCCACTGGAAGAGCTTGGCGTGCGTAACTGGGAAGACCCGGTGGCGACCATCGAGGAGATGCGCGAATTGCGCCGCCATTGCTCGATCCCGTTCTCGACCCACAATATCGACATTGCCCGCGCCATGGAAACGAAAGTGCCGGACGCATTCGTCGGCAATCCGACCACGCATGGCGGCATCGGGCGCCTGCTGCGCTTCGTCGGCGCCTGCGAACACGCCGGCATCGACTTCTGGTGCTACAGCGGCGACAGCGGCATCGGCAGCGCGGCCTACCTGCATCTGTGCGCGGCACTGGGCTGGATCAGGGAGCCCAATCAGTCGCTGTTTCGCATGCTGCCGATGGATGTCACCGAGGAAGGACCGTTCTCGCCAAAGACCAATGTCGTGCGCGTGCCGGAAGGTCCTGGCCTCGGCGTCACGTTGTCGCGGGAAAACCTCGCGGCCTGTCACAGAGACTTTACCGAGAAAGGACCCTGCAACAAGTATCATGACCCGGCGAAGCCCGGGACTTATCGCCGTTTGCCGCTGAACTAGATGATGAAGCGCGGCCAAGAGACGAGAAGCCAACCACCGCGACTTAGGTCGGGAAGGTCGGACACGGACAGGTGAGAGCAATGCAGCCAAGAATCCGACATATCCAGTCCAAGGACTGGTGGACCGGGCAAAACTGCATGCTACAGTCCTGGTCGACATACCGAATTGGCGACCGGGGATACGGAGAACATCCACGGAATTCGTCAACCACAAAAACACAGGGGAAAGGGTTAAACCCATGAGCAAGGACTATCGCATTCTCGACTTCATCCGGCGCAGCCGCACGCCGCACGAAAACCACCTGATCGACGGCCTCGTCGACGGTCGTGTCAGCCGCCGCGATTTCATCCGCCACGGCAGCCTGCTCGGCCTGTCGCTGCCGCTTCTGGGCGGCATCACCACGGCCGCTGGCTTCGGCGGCATGCCATCGCTCGCCCGCGCCCAGGGCGCGCCCGGCGCCACCATCCGCGTTGCCAGCAGCGTGCCAGCCGCCACCATCGACCCTGTGACCATCGCCGATGCCGGTGGCCTCGTGGTCATGCAGCAGGTTGCCGAGTTTCTCTGCGTCGATGGCCCCGACCTCGTGCTCAAGCCGGCACTGGCCGAAAGCTGGAAGCCGAACGACAATGGCACGGTTTGGACCTTCAAGCTGCGCAAGGGCGTGAAATTCCATAGCGGCGGCGAAATGAAGGCCGAAGACGTAGTGGCCAGCATCGACCGCCTTGCCGACCCGGCGAACTCGTCCAATGCGCTGTCGGTGTTCACCGGAATCCTGTCGAAGGGCGCCAGCAAGAAGGTCGACGATTATACGGTGGAATTCCACCTCGACGCGCCGAACGGCAACTTCCCCTACATGCTGTCGTCCGACAACTACAACGCCGTCATCATCCCGGCGAGCTACAAGGGCGACTACGAGAAGAGCTTCGACGGCACCGGACCGTTCAAGATCGAGAAGTACACGGCAAAGGTTGGCGCCTCCTTCGTCCGCAACGAAGATTATTGGGGACCGAAGGCGCTGCCGGAACGCACCGAATTCACCTTCTTCGCCGACATGCAGCCGCAAATCCTGGCGCTTCAGGGCGGACAGGTCGACATCATCAACCAGATGCCGGTCCTGGCCGGCGTGGCGCTGCTCAACGATCCGAACGTCAACATCATCAGCCTGAAGTCTTCGGCCCATCAGCAACTGCATCTGCGCTGCGATGACGGCCCGCTGAAGGATGCGCGCGTACGCCGCGCCATCGCGCTCAGCCTCGACCGCGACAAGCTTGTCGCCGGCTTGATGAAGGGGCGGGCCTCTCCGGGCAATGACAGCCCGTTCGCCGCGGTCTACCCCTCGACCGATACGAGTGTGCCGCAGCGCAAGCGGGATGTCGCGCAGGCCAAGCAGTTGATGGAAGCAGCCGGCGCCGGCAAGGGCTTCAAGATGACGCTGACCACCGAGCGCTACCTGGAAATCCCCGAATATGCCCAGCTCATCCAGAACTGGGTCAAGGATATCGGCATCGAGCTCGATCTCAACATCCTCGACCAGAGCGCGTACTATGGAGATGCCGTGTTCGGCAAATCCAACTGGCTGGATTCGGTGATGGGCATTACCGACTACGGTCACCGCGGCGTGCCTAATGTCTATCTGGCGGCACCGCTGAAGAGCGACGGCACGTGGAACGCGGCGCACTTCAAGAGCAAGGACTACGACACGCTCGCGACCAGCTACATCGCGGCGCTTGATCTCGAGGCCCAGAAGGCCACGGCAGGCAAGATCCAGAACCTGCTGCTTGAGGAAACGCCGGTGATCTTCGGCTACTTCTACGACTACCTGACGGCGGCGGCGAAAGGTGTCGCAGGCATCCAGCCGACCGCGATGTCGCAGCTGTTCCTCGAGAAGGCATCGAAAGCCTAAACAAAAAAGGAAAGCCAATCCTCTAACAGCCAGCTCCCTCACGGGGGCTGGCTCCACAAGGAGTCTTAGCCATTCTTTCCTTCTTTGCACGGCGCGTCTCGCTGTCACTGGTTACGTTGTTCCTGCTCAGCATCATGGTGTTCCTGGGCGGTCAGGTTCTGCCCGGCAATGTCGGGCGCGCCATATTGGGTCCGTTCGCCGACCAGCGTGCGGTCGACGCGCTCAATCACACCCTTGGCGTCGATCGCCCTCTGCTCACCCAATATGTGAGCTGGATCTGGAACTTCGTGCGGGGCGACATGGGTACGTCCTATATCTTCCGCTCGCCGGTCGCCCCCTTCGTCCTCGACGCGCTCGGCAATTCGATGAAGCTGGCGGCGGTCGCCTTCGTGCTTGTGGTGCCGATCGGTATTCTGGGCGGCGTGATCGCGGCGCTCAACCTCAACCGCCCGCTCGACCGCATCATCAGCCTTGGCGGTCTGTCGGTGACCGTGCTGCCGGAGTTCGTCACCGGCATCATCCTGATCCTGATCTTCGGCGTCTGGCTGCGGTGGCTGCCGATATCCGCCGCATGGCCCAAGGATGCCGGCTTCTTCACCCAGCTCTATTACCTGATCCTGCCGGCACTGCCGTTGTTCCTGGTGCTGTTCGGTTACATCGCTCGCATGGCACGCTCCGGCATGATCGAGGCGCTCGATTCCGACTACACGCGAACTGCCGTGCTCAAGGGCCTGCCCTGGCGCACGGTGATCTGGCGCCATGTGCTGCGCAATGCACTGCTGCCGACCATCACCGTCATCGCCACGCAGACCGGCTATCTCATCGGCGGCCTGGTGGTGATCGAGACGCTGTTTCGCTACCAAGGCATCGGCTCGCTGATCTTTACCGCCGCGCGCGGCAAGGATTTCCCGATGCTGGAATCCGGCATCCTCACCATCGGCATCGTCTATGCGGTGGCAACGTTGATCGCTGACTTCCTCTATTCCGTGCTCAATCCACGCATCCGGCTGGGAGCAGAACAATGAGCGCCGTCCCAACCACCTCTGCGCCACAAGACGATACGCGCCGGCGCAGCCCGCTGGCCGAAGTGCTGTTTTCGCTCATGCGCTCAGGCACATTTCTTGTGGGTTTTGCCATCGTGCTGTTCTGGGTCGCCTGCGCCTTGTTCGGCGAACACTTCGCGCCCTATGATCCGCTTGCCGACGATATCATCAACGCGCTGTCACCACCTTCGGCCGACCACTGGTTCGGCACCGACCAGATCGGTCGTGACGTGTTCTCGCGCGTCATTGTCGGCTCGCGCGATATCCTGACCGTCGCTCCACTTGCGACCTTGCTGGCGACGGTCGCCGGCACGGCGCTCGGCCTGCTCACCGGCTATTTTCGCGGCATCGTCGACGACGTCGTCAGTCGTATCCTGGAAGCCTTCATGGCCATCCCGGTGGTCATCGTCGCGCTGCTCGCCATCGTCGCGCTCGGCACCTCCAAGACGACGGTCATCATCGTCATTGGCTTGAGCTTCGCGCCGATCATCGCCCGCACCGTGCGCTCGGCGGTGCTGGCTGAGCGCGAGCTCGACTATGTCGCGGCTGCACAACTCCGGCACGAGAGTGCCGTGCATACGATGTTCGTCGAGATCCTGCCCAACGTCATTCCGCCGATCCTGGTCGAAACTACGGTGCGACTGGGCTATGCTATCTTCGCCGTCGCCACGCTCTCCTTCATGGGGTTTGGCATCCAGCCACCCTCTCCGGACTGGGGGCTCTCGATCTCCAACAATTACGGCATGATCGGCGGCGGTTTCTGGTGGACGGTGTTGTTCGATGCGCTCGCAATCGCCTCGCTGGTGATCGGCGTCAATCTGGCTGCCGACGGCGTTCATGGAGCGCTCAATGACTAAGCCCGCCAAGGCGCAAAACGCGCTCGAACTGCATGATCTGTCGGTTGCCTACCGTGTCGCCGGCCGCAACCGCGCGGTGCTGCGCAACCTCAGCCTCAACATCGGCCAGGGCGAAGCCTACGGGCTGGTCGGTGAATCCGGCTGCGGCAAATCCACGGTGGCGCTCACCGTGGTCCGCTACTTGCCAAGGAACGGCTCGATCACCGGGGGCGCGATCTCGCTCGACGGCCATGACGTGATGAAGCTCGACGGCGAGGCCCTGCGAAAGGCGCGAGCCGAAAGCGTCTCTATGGTCTACCAGGATCCCGGCAAGGCGCTGAACCCATCGATCCGCATCGGCCGCCAGCTGACCGAAATCTTCGAACTTGGCGGCATCACCGGACAGGCGGCCACCGATCGCGCCATCGCCATGCTCAACCGCGTGCGCATCTCCGATCCGCCGAGCGTCATGCAGCGCTATCCGCACCAGCTCTCCGGCGGCATGCAGCAGCGCGTGGCGATTGCCATGGCGTTGGCCAACGACCCCTCGATGCTGATCCTCGACGAGCCGACCACCGGGCTTGATGCGACGGTGGAGGCCGAGGTGCTCGATCTCATCGCGCAGCTCAGGCAGGAACTGTCGGCGTCGATCCTGTTCATCAGCCACAATCTCGCCGTCGTCTCCAACATGTGCGACCGGGTCGGCGTGCTCTACGCAGGCATGCTGGTGGAAGAAGGGCCCACGGATGTCGTGTTCAACGACCCGCGCCATCCCTATACGGTGGCACTGCTGCGCTGCCTGCCGCGTGGCGGACAGCGCAAGGACCAGGGCCGGCTCGACACCATTCCGGGGTTTCTGCCGGGCATTGGCGTGGCCATCAGGGGCTGCGCCTTCGCCGACCGCTGTGCGCTTGCCGATGACCGCTGCCGCACCGAATTGCCGCCGCTCTACGATCTGAGTGACGAGCGTGGGAAGCGCTTGTCGCGCTGCCACCATCACGACAAGGCGCAGGCCCTGCCGCGCGCCACGCCAAGCGACGTGGCGGCAGCACCCAAGCCAACAGCCGCACCCGTGCTGCGTGTCGCCGGGCTGAACAAGACCTATGCCAGCCATGGCCATCCCTTGCGCGCGGTCAAGGATGTCTCGCTTGACCTGCGGCCCGGCGAGACGCTGGGGCTGGTCGGTGAATCCGGCAGCGGCAAGACGACCTTCGCCAGGCTGCTGCTTGGCCTTGTGCCGCCCGATGACGGCGGCACCATCGAGCTCGAGGGCAAGGCGCTGGCGCCGAAACTGGAGAACCGTAGCGACGATCAGGTCAAGGCGATGCAGATCGTCTTCCAGAACCCGGACTCCGCGCTCAACCGCTCGCATTCGATCCGCCACATCCTCGGCCGCGCATTGAGGCGGCTGGCCGGCCTCTCCGGCAAGGCGCAGGAGGCGCGCCTCAACGACCTCGTGCGCTCGGTGCGCCTCACGGAACGGCATCTGGCCGTCAAGCCACGCCAGCTCTCAGGCGGGCTGAAGCAGCGCGTCGCCATAGCGCGCGCCTTCGCCGGTGATCCACGCATCGTCGTCTGCGACGAGCCAACCTCCGCGCTCGACGTCTCCGTGCAGGCGGCGATCCTCAACCTGCTCGCCGACCTGCAGCAGAAGGAAGACGTCAGCTACATCTTCATCTCGCATGACCTTGGCGTCGTGCGTTACCTCTCAGACAAGATCGCCGTGCTCTATCTCGGCCGCATCATGGAGATCGGACCATCCGAAGCCGTCTTCTCCGGGCCGCATCACCCCTATACCGAAGCACTGCTCTCGGCCGTGCCAAAGCTCGACCAGACCGAGACGGCGCGCATCCGTCTCGACGGCGAAATCCCCAGCGCCGTCAACCCGCCATCGGGCTGCGTCTTCCACACACGCTGCCCGCGCAAGATCGGTCCGATCTGCGAGCAGCAGGAGCCGCCACTGGCCGACGCGCAGCCCGATCATTCAATCCGCTGCCACATCCCTTATGCGGAGTTGGCACGGTTGCAGAAGGGGATCGTGATCGAACCGGCATAGCGAGCATCCACGCTCGCATGACCAGGCCGGTTACACCCGGCCGGCCATGCTCAGAGACCGATCGCCTTCCGAAAAGCCCTGACCTCCCGTCCAATCCCTGGCTAGCGTGCGCAGCCCGGTGAGCGCTATATCCAGAACGTCCGACGAAACCGGATTGCTTGGATAGGCAAGATAGATCGGCCGCTGGAACGCCGGCGCGTCATCGATGCGTCGCATCTCGCCGCGTTCGATATGACCGCTGACGGCGCTGAGTGGCAAATAGGCGGCCGCTTGCTGCGACAGCACATGCTGCAGTTCGATGAAGACCAGTCCGGCCGAAATGGCTGGTTTCACCATGCCGGCAAAGGCGCGGTCATGCTCGATACGGAATTCCAGCCCCCAGTCCATCAGGATGTAGTTTTCGGTCCACGGCTTCGTCTGCGCGGCATGCTGGACAAGCACGACCTGATCGACGGCCAGCGTTTCATAGACGATGCCGGCATGCGGCCTGGGCAGATAGAGGATGCAGATATCGAGCAGGCCTTCCGCCAAATGGTCGATGGCCAGATCGGGGAAACTTCCCTCCAGTCGCAGCGCAACGTTCGGCCGCATGGCGCGCATCCATTCGACCCATGGCGAGGTGATGCGGTCCCATAGATAGGCGGGCGCGGTCAGGCGCAGCAAGCTTTCATAGCCATCGGGAACGGCGATGTCCTGCCTGGATTGTTCCCATGTGCGGGTGATGGAAGAGGCGTACGGCAGGAACTGCCGGCCGGCCGGCGTCAATGTCACGCCATCGCGATCGCGCACGAAAAGCCGTCGGCCCAATTGCTCCTCCAGCCCGCGGATCCGGGCGCTAACGGTGGACTGGGCGAGGTTGAGCCGGCTGGCCGCGACGGTGAAGCTGCCATGTTCGGCAACTTCGAGAAAGCTGCGCAGATTCTCAGTGTCCATCTATCATCCTTCAAATCGAAAATTTCGATGGCCCCTATCAAAAAATATCGCTTTCCGGCGACAGTCAACAATGAACTAGATGGCCAAGCCCTTGGACAAGCGAGGAATGCAGCATGCCAAAGCATTTCAGGATGATCGACGCCGCTCGCAGACATCTCACCGCAATCGAAAATTCCGCTATCGACGAATTGCTGGCCGGCAGGATCGGCCGGCGTGACTTCCTGCGCCATGGCAGCGTGCTTGGCCTCTCGCTGCCATTCCTGGGCAGCCTTGTTGCCGCTGCTGGCATTGGTACGCAGCAGGCTCATGCCGAGGGCAAGCCGGGCGGTACCGTGCGCGCCGGCGTGGCCACGCCCGGCGGCGCCATCGATCCCGTCACCTACTATGACAGCGGCAGCTACCAGCTGGTTTTCCAGACAGCCGAGTTTCTCTGCGTCACCCAGCCTGATCTCACCCTGAAGCCGGTGCTGGCGGAGAGCTGGTCGCCGAACGAAGACGGAAGTGTGTGGACCTTCAAGCTGCGCAAGGGCGTCAAATTCCACAATGGCGAGGACTTCAAGGCCGACGACGTCGTCGCGACCTTCGACCGGCTGGCCGATACCAACGGCGCCTCCAACGCCCTTTCCGTGTTCAAGGGGCTGCTGTCCAAGGGCAGCACAAGGAAGGTCGACGACCACACCGTCGCTTTCCACCTTGATGCGCCGAACGGCAGCTTTCCCTATTCGGTTTCGATCGACAACTACAACGCCGTCATCCTGCCGGCGAGCTACAAAGGCGACTACGAGAAGACCTTCGAAGGAACTGGCCCGTTCCGGCTGGAGAGCTACACGCCGAAGGTCGGCGCGACCTTCATACGCAACCCCGACTACTGGGGCGAGAAGGCGCTGCCCGACCGTCTCGAATTCAAGTTCTACGGCGACGTGCAGCCGCGCATCCTGGCGCTGCAGGCTGGAGAGGTCGATGTCCTCGACGCCATTCCGCTCGATGTCAGCCAGGTCGTGCTCAATAGCCCCAACATCACAGTGCTGCGCGTCGCTTCGACCGCGCACCGCCAGTTGCACATGCGCTGCGACATGGCGCCGTTCACCGACAAGCGCGTACGCCAGGCACTGGCACTGTGCATCGATCGCTCCAAACTGGTCGACGGCCTGTGCCGCGGCATGGCGGCGACCGGCAATGACAGCCCCTTCGCACCGGCCTTCCCTTCGACCGACAAGACGGTGCCGCAGCGGGCACAGGACATCGCCAAGGCCAAGCAACTCATGGAAGCAGCCGGCCTTGCTGGTGGATTCGACATCACGCTGACAACGCTGCGCTATTCGGACATACCGGGCTACGCACAGCTGTTCCAGAATTTCGCCAAGGAGATCGGTGCTCGCATTTCGCTCAACATCGAGGACCAGGACAAATATTACGGCAAGGCGGTGTTCGGCCAATCGGACTGGCTGGACAGCCCGCTCGGCATCACCGACTACGCGCACCGCAGCGTGCCGAACGTGTTCCTGAAGAGCCCGCTGGTCAGCGACGGCCCCTGGAACGCCGCGCATTTCAAGAGCCCGGCCTATGACGGCATGGTTACAAGCTATCTGAAGGCGCTTGATGTCGGCGCGCAGCGCGCGGCGGCCTCCGACATCCAGAAACTGCTGCTCGACGAGACGCCGGTGATCTTCAGCTACTTCCCCGATCTGCTGGTGCCGGTGCGCAAGAATGTCAGCGGCTTGCCGTCGATCGCCGCCGGGCTGCTGCTCGATCGCGTATCCATAGGCTGATCGTGCCCAAGCACGCGATCTCAAAGACAAGAAAACGGGAGGCCACCATTCGCAAGCCACATCTACGCGGTCGTGGGCCGCATTTTCCTTTGCTCGACAACATCGAGCAATATGAGTTCGAGCCGGGCTACGTCGCCTTCACCATGCCGACGCAGAAGCGGCTGCGGGTGCAAGTGGGATCGATGATCGTGGCTGACACGACCAAAGCGCTGGTGCTCTACGAATCCGACCACCTGCCGGTATACTATTTCCCGATGAGCGACGTTCGCGAGGAGTTCCTGCTGCCGAGCAGGACGACGACAGAGAGCCCATTCAAGGGCGTGGCCACGCATTATTCGCTGAACACCGGCATCACGCTGGTCGAGGATGCCGCCTGGCGCTATCTCGATCCGGTCAAGGGATCCCCACCATTGTCGGACTACATGTCCTTCTATTGGCCCAAGATGACGCATTGGTATGAGGAGGACGAGGAGATCTTCGTCCATGCCCGCGATCCGTTCCGCCGGGTCGACTGCCTGCCTTCTTCCCGGCGGGTGCAGGTTATTCTCGACGGGGAGCAAGTCGCCGATTCACGGCGCGGCGTGTTCCTGTTCGAAACCGGCCATCCGGTGCGCCATTACCTGCCGATCTCCGACACGCGGCTCGATATGTTTGCGCCCAGCCGCTACATCTCGCGATGCCCCTACAAGGGCATCTCCAACTATTATCACGTGACGACAGCCACCAAGCGCCATGAGAACCTCGTCTGGTATTATCCTGAGCCGGTCCATGAAGCAGAGCGCATCAAGGGGTTGGTGTGCTTCCACCATGAGTTGGTCGACAAGATCATCGTCGACGGCGTCGAGATACCGAAGGAAGCCACGGCCGCCTCGGACGGCTATTTCTAGATTCCCAGCCCGGCATCGGAACGTTGTAGGAGTAGGCGGTACGCCGCCTACTCCGCCGCAACGCCTTTGACCTCCAGATAGCTCTCCATCGAATCGTCGAGCGCCTGCAACCAGGGCGTATGGTGCAGCGGCGCCATGGTGCCGGTCATCAGCGAGCGGTAGGCGTGGTCGCGGAAGCTCATGATGTCTTCCATCTTGTGGTGCTCCCACTCCATGAAGGTCTGGTTGACCGCCTCGACGTCGAAGCCAGGGTAGTCGGTCTGGTCCATCAATTCCTTGGTGTAGTCGCCCTGGAACCAGATCATCTGCTCGGCATCCTCGAGCGTTTCCTCACGCGCGCGCCATTTCGCACCGTGTTCGGCCATGGCCTCGGCCGAGGGCAATTTGATGCGGCCCATGATGACGTCGCGCGCGAACCAGGCCTGTGCGTCGAACATGTTGAAGGTGTAGAACTGGTCCTGCATGCCGATGTAGAAGAGCTGTGGGTTCTTCTCCCAGACGACGCCTTCATAGAGATCCAGCGGCCACATGCGATTGGCGGTCTTGAGCTTCAGATCGTCGGTGAGGAACGGGAAGGAATGCAGGTAACCGGTGCAAAGGATGATGGCGTCGACATCCTTGGTGGTGCCATCCTTGAAGTGGGCCGTCTTGCCGACGACCTTCTGCAGCAGCGGCACCTCTTTCCAGTTTTCCGGCCATTTGAAGCCCATCGGCTTGGAGCGGTAGCTGGAGGTGATCGATTTGGCGCCGTATTTGTAGCATTGCGAGCCGATGTCCTCGGCCGAATAGGAGCGGCCGATGATCAGGATATCCTTGCCCTTGAATTCCATGGCATCGCGGAAATCGTGGCTGTGCAGGATGCGGCCATTGAAGGTCGAGAAACCCTCGAAATAGGGTACGTTCGGCACCGAGAAATGCCCGGAAGCGACGACGACATTGTCGAACTCTTCCGAATAGGTGACGTCGTTGGTGCGGTCATGCGCGGTCACGGTGAATTTCTTCGTCTCTTCCGAAAATGTCACCATGCGCACCGGGCTGTTGAAGCGAACCCATTTGCGCAGTCCCGACTTCTCGACGCGACCCTTGATGTAATCCCACAGTACGGCGCGCGGCGGGTAGGAGCCGATCGGCCGGCCGAAATGCTCCTCGAAAGTGTAGTCGGCGAATTCCAGGCATTCCTTCGGACCGTTCGACCAGAGGTAGCGGTACATCGAGCCGTGCACCGGATCGCCATGCTCGTCCAGGCCGGTGCGCCAAGTGTAGTTCCAAAGGCCGCCCCAGTCGGACTGCTTTTCGAAGCAGACGATCTCGGGAATGTCGGCGCCCTTGTCGGCCGCCGACTTGAAGGCCCTGAGCTGTGCCAGACCCGACGGTCCGGCTCCGATGACGGCAACGCGAGTTTTCATTGCAGGCCTCCTGTTTTTTGATTTCCCCAGCGAAAACAAATTTCACTGACAGGACAATAATTGGCCCTTCTGCGCTGTCAACAGACATCTGCGGGAACTGCATTCGCGTGCGGCGGATTCCTGGCAAAAACCTGCAACGGCTGCAATCGCAGGCCGGGCGCATTCGACACAAGATGGCTTGCCGTCGCGGTTGCGCTCCTGTATCGGCACCGAATATGTTCACCTTGGGTGAAATAAATCTTCGGGGTTCGGGAGGCGACATGGCGACGAAAATTTCCGGCTCCAAGGCTGGTGCCGGCCCCGCGAGCGCAAAGGGAAAGCCGTTGCCAAAGTTCTCGGCGGACGGAAAAACCATTCGCGCACCACTTACGCAGAACCCGCACGCCATTCGCGACACACGCGAAAAAGTGCTGGAGGTCGCGATCGGCCGCGAAGTGCGGGCGTTCCGCAAGAAGCTCGGCATCACCGTCGCCGATCTTGCTGTTGCCACTGACATTTCGCTAGGCATGCTGTCGAAGATCGAGAACGGCATCACCTCGCCATCTCTCACCACATTGCAGGCGCTGTCGCGCGCGCTGGGCGTCCCGGTGACCGCCTTCTTTCGCCGCTTCGAGGAGGAGCGCAGTGCTGTCTTCGTCAAGGCCGGCGAGGGGCTCGATGTCGATCGCCGCGGCACGCGCGCCGGCCACCAGTACAATCTGCTCGGCCATATCGGCTCGAACACCAGCGGCGTGGTCGTCGAACCCTATCTGATCACTCTGACCGAAGACTCGGATGTGTTTCCGACCTTCCAGCATGAAGGCATGGAATTCCTCTACATGCTTGAAGGCGAGGTCGTTTATCGTCACGGCAACAACCTCTACCCGATGAAGCCAGGCGACAGCCTGTTCTTCGACGCCGACGCGCCGCACGGGCCGGAAGTGCTGACGCAACTGCCGATGCGCTATCTCTCGATCATCTGCTATCCGCAGAACAGCGCGGGCTAACGCAACTCGACGAAGCCCCCTCACCCGGATTGCCAAGGGGAGAGGAGGTCGCCGGCGTCGGTGCTCGTCTCTTCTCCCCTCGGGGAGAAGGTGGCCGCTTAGCGGCCGGATGAGGGGGTCTTCAGTCCGGCCCAAAACCCGGGCTTGTCGGGCTTCCATCATCCAGTTTCGACAGCCACTCGATCAATGTCGGCCGGTAGCGCGTCAGGCCCTTGTAGTTGGCAAGTTCCTCGGGCAGGTCGCGGATGACGCGATGCAGACGCCGTGCCCATTTCGGCTGCGTCACCAGCTCGTCCATCTTGATCAGGTAGCAGCGGATCGGAAAGACGATGCCGTTGGAGCGTGGCAGCCGCCAGAAGCTCTGCAATTCGACACGCAGATGCACCTTGTCGCCGACATTCTCGGGCGTGACCGTCGCCCGGTCCGGCCCCCATTTGTGATAGTTCTCCGGGCTGGTGTCGAGGCGCGGATTGACGGTCATCGTCCAGTTCAGGCGGCGCGCCGGCTTGCCCTGCTGGATGTTGGTGAGGAACTTCAGCGCGCGGGTGAAAATTCCCTTCTCATGCGCCAGCGGCACCGGCGCATGCCACTCGAAGAAGTTCATGCCGATGTCGAAATCGAGCGACCAGTCGGCCTGGGTAGTGACCATGCCGGCATCCATCCACAAATTGCCGTCGCGCTGGTCGAGGATGCAGAAATCGCCCTGGCTCTGCCGCGTGATGTATTCCATCGGCCCATAAGGCAGCGTCGAGGTGTCGCCGAAGGTGAAGGTGTCGTCGATGCCGAGCGGCCGATTGATCCAGCGCCAGCGGTCGCCGTCGCGGGTCAGCGTGAAATGCTCGGGATAGCCGAGCGCCTGCTGCTCCATCAGGAGTTCCAGGAGGTCCCAGCCGGCCAGCGTCATGTGCGGCAGCGACTGGCAGCGCAGCGGATCCTCGGCCAGCACCAGCGCCCGGTCCTGCATCTCGGCGACATAGTGCTCGTCGACGTCGATCAGGTTTTCCAGCACGCTGCCCTTCGGTCCGACCACATGCGGCTCGATGTTGACCGCATACATGTAGGCGTCTTCGTGGAACGGAAACGGAAAACGCCGGATGTGCTCCGGACTGTTCCTGAAGGTGAAGTCGTCGCGGAACGTTTCCTTGCGAAAGGTGATTCCCAAACTCGCCTCCTATCTTTCCAAGACCAGCGATTTACCCTCGAAGCGTGACACGCACGGCATGATCTTGCAGCCGGAACGGTGGACTTCCTCGCTCAGCCAGTGGTCGTTGTGGATGAACTTGCCGTCATACGAGATGACGTTGGTCTCGCACTGGCCGCAGACGCCACCCCGGCAGAGATAGGGCGGATCGACGCCGGCCGCCTCGATCGCCTCGAGCAGGCTCTGCTGCTCGCCGACGCGGATCGTCATGCCGCTGACGGCAAGCGTCACATCGAATGGCAGCCCGGGTTGGGGTGCCGCGAAATGCTCGAAATGCACGGTTTCCGCTGGCCAGCCCAAGGCAGCCGCGCGGTCGCGCACCCAGTTGATCATTCCGGCCGGGCCGCAGACATAGAGATGCGTGCCGAGCGGCTGCGTCGACAAGAGCCGGTCGAGATCGATGCGCTCCTCACGGTCATCATGGTAGAGCCTGATCCGGCGGTCGTAGCGCTCCCGCAGCACATCGGCATAGGTGCCGAGTGAGGCGGTGCGGCAGGTGTAGTGCAGTTCGAAATTGCCACCCTCCCCCGCCAGTTGCGCGGTCTGCGCCATGAACGGGGTGATGCCGATGCCGCCGGCCAGCATCAGATGCTTCTTGGCGCGCAGGTCGAGCGAGAACAGGTTGACCGGATAGCTGATCACCATCTGCAGCCCGGGCCTGACTTTGCGGTGCATGAACAGTGAGCCGCCGCGCCCGACATCGTCGCGGCGCACCGAAATCGTGTACTCGCTGGTATCGAGCGGCGATCCCATCAGCGAATAGGGATTGAGCCTTGTGCGTTCGCCATCGCGCATCTCGACCACGACATGGGCGCCGCCGGAGAAGGTCGGCAGCAGTCCACCGTCGCGCCGGCGGAAATGGAAGCGGGTGACGAGGTCGTTGACCGGGACAACGTCGCTGACCACGACATCAAGCTTGGTGGTGCCGGTGCTCATGGGAAGGCCTCCTCGACCGGAGGAATTTCGCTGCGGTCCTCGGCGTTGATGCACACACCCTGGAAGGCCGCGATGCGCCTGGAGTAATGATCGCGCACCAGCAGCAGCAGGCCGCAATGCGCACAGGTCGCCGGCTGAGTCGTTACGTTTTCAGTGATGCCCTTGCAGTGGACGCACTGCATGCGCCGCGCCAGCGAGCCGCGATGCTCGGTCTGGATCGAGGTGTGGTCGATGCCGGCTTCGAGTGCTGCCTGCATTGCCTGGCCGATGAGCCCCTCGGTGCCCGAGAGATAGACGCGCAGCCCCATATGTGCGTTGGCCAGCGTCTGTTTCAGGCGCGGCAAGGCGCTGGCGAAGGTATGTCCCTGATAGAACTGCCCCGGCCTGAGCGCCTCGAGCGTTGCGACATGTTTGCCGTCATGGCCGGGTATGAAGATGATATGGGCATCGCCGAAGAAGCCGGCGGGCGCCCCGGCAGCCATATCGGATATTGCCAGCGCCCCCTCCGCATCCGCCACGAAAAGATGGTGTTTGCCGGGCTGCGGGGAGAGCGTTCCGTAGACGGGTCGGCTGATGATGCTTTTGGCTGCCATTTAAGTCTTCGTTCCTCGAACCCTCGCTGTTGACTATGCCTCAGCCTTTCGCCGTGCGCTTGGTCTTCTTGGGATCGTCGAACGGCAATGGCTGCGCCGTCGCCTTGATCGATCCACTCTTGTTGCGGATTTCGAGCTTGGTGTCCTTGACCGCGCAGTCGACGTCGAGGCGGGCGATGCCCATCGATTTCTCGACCAGCGGCGAATACATGGCGCAGGTCACCACGCCGACCTTTTTGCCGTCGCGATAGACCGGCGCGCCTTCGTCCGCCGGCTCCTTGCCGTCGAGCAGAACGCCAAAAATCTTGAACCGCTCCTTGCCCTTGAGGCGGTAGTGTTCCTCGGCGCCGCGGAAGCCGGTCTTGCCGGGGCTGACGGTGAAGTCGAGGCCAAGCTCCCACAGCGTGTCGCCGGGGCCTTCATTCTCGAACGGGTATTTCTGCGAATTGTCGTAGGGATAGAACAGCAGGTAGCTTTCAACCCGCAGCATGTCGAGCGTTGTGAAGCGGCAGGGGATGATGCCGTCAGCCTTGCCTTCATCGAGAATGGTATCCCAGATCTTGGGAGCATCCTGGCCACGGCAGAATATCTCGTAGCCGCGTTCACCGGTGTAGCCGGTGCGCGAAATCATCACCGGCAGGCCGAACAGTTGGGTCTGCATATGATGGAAGTAATTGAGGTCGCGGATGCCGGGCACATGCTTGGCGAGATAGTCGACAGCGCGCGGACCCTGCAGGGACAGGTCGTGCAGATTGTCGTCGAACCGTATGGAAACGTCGCGGCCGATCGAGGCGCGCGTCAGTTCCTCATGACCAGATCCCGAACCATGGACAACCATCCAGGAATTGGTGGAGATGCGGTAGATGACGCAGTCGTCGGTGAATTTGCCGGCCTCGTTGAGCATGCAGGCATAGACGGACTTGCCGGGGTAGATCTTCTCGACGTCACGCGTGGTCGCCAGATCGATGACATGCGAGGCATGCGGCCCGGTGATATGGACCTTCTTCAGACCGGATACGTCCATCACCCCGGCCTTGGTGCGGATGGCCACGTATTCCTCGTCGGCGTCCTTGTCGTAGGTCCAGGCGGTTCCCATGCCGCTCCAGTCTTCGAGCTTCGAACCGAGCGCGCGGTGGCGATCCGCCAAGGTCGAAAATCTCCAGGATGCCGTCATCCGTCGTCCTCCGTTCGAAAAATCCTGCTGTTCCCTGCTCCTTTACCCAGAGGCCGGAGCTTTGATCGGATATTGATCGCAAACGCGGGGGAGCCGCAATCCCCCTAAAGCAAATAATTTCATTGTCAGGCAAAAAACGGCGGTACTGACCCAGATGGGCCCCCACGCAGATTCGCCGGACAATTCCGAAATTCGGGTCGAGCTGATGAAAGAAGGCAAAGCCGCCCCCCAGTCGCACCGCCTTGCCAAACGCGATCACACTGCTATTCTTGTTGCTAAAATAATTTCACGTACAGGCAAACTCGTTTCTCGAACCGATGTCTCAAAACGCAAGGCCAGAATGAGCCAGTCGCCTTACCCCGCCGTCGCAGCCGGACCGCCGCGTCCGAGCCTCGTCCTGCGCCCCGGCCAGATCGCCCTGCCTCCGGGCATGGAGCGTTATACGATCCAGGGTAACGGTGCAGTGCTCATCGAGATCGAGGCCGGCGATACGATAACAGTGCGCAATGTCGAGGGCGGCCAGGCCTGCGAGCTGCTGGCCTGGGACAAGACCGGCGCCACTGACGCCGGCATTCTCGGCGAGACTTCCAACAGCGATGCCGCCGGCATCAAGGCGTTGCTGGCCGACGGCGACGACAGTCTCGCAGCACTTCGGCGCGGGCTCGAACGCCGGCAGGTGCAGCTCGACCATGCCAAGGCAGTGCGCATGTTCGGCACCGCCACGCCGGCTGGTACGGAACAGGGTTTCACCGTCTCACGCGGCGGCTCGATGGTGATTGCCGCCCCCGGCGGCCCGATGCTGGTCGATGGCCACGACACGGCGACGCCACTGACGGTCATCGTCCGGCGCGCCATGATCCGTCCGGCAGCAAAGTCGCCATTGGGCGATCCGCTGGCCGATCCGGTACTCGACCTGCGCGTTCATTCGGCGACGGCGGAAGCCTACTTCGTCAAGGCCGGCGACTATCTGCACATCATCGATGTCGACGGCCGCCAATGCACAGACTTCCAGTGTTTTTCGGCGCGCAAGCTCGACAAGGGCCTCGACCATCCGCTCGACGTAACGACGACGCGGACGCTGATGGGCTCAAGCTATCCGATGCCCGGCCTGCATTCGAAATACTATGACCAGGACATGGAGCCGCTGGTCGAGGTGATCCAGGACACATGCGGCCGGCACGATGCGTTCGCGCTTGCGTGCGCGGCCAAATATTACGACGACATCGGCTATCCCGGCCACACCAACTGCTCGGAGAATTTCAACCGCGCGCTGGCCGACAAGGGCGCCAATCCCCGCGCCGGCTGGATGGCGATCAACTTCTTCTTCAACACGGCGATCGACGCCCACGGCGTCATGGTCTCCGACGAGCCATGGTCCCGCCCCGGCGACTATGTGCTGTTGCGCGCACTGACCGACATCGTCTGCGTCTCCTCCGCCTGCCCCGACGACACGACGCCGGCCAATGGCTGGAACCCGACCGACATCCATGTGCGCACCTATTCCGGCCAGCACAAATTCCCGCGAGCGATCGCCAGACGCATGACGCCCGATTCGGAACCCAAGATGACCCGCGAGACCGCCTTTCATTCAAGCTTCGCCAAGCACACCCGCAACTTCGTCGAATACAGGGGTTATTGGCTGGCCAATTCCTTCGCCAAGGAAGGCCCCATCGACGAATACTGGGCCTGCCGGCAGGACGCCGTGATCATGGACCTGTCGCCGCTGCGGAAGTTCGAGGTCACCGGCCCGGATTCGGAAGCGCTGCTGCAGTACACACTGACCCGCGATGTCAAGAAACTCGGCGTCGGCCAGGTCGTGTATTCCGCAATGTGCTACGAGCACGGCGGCATGATCGACGATGGTACGCTGCTACGACTCGGCAAGGACAATTTCCGCTGGGTCGGCGGCGACGATTTCTCCGGCGAATGGCTGCGCGACACCGCAAGGAAACTCGGCCTCAACGTATTGGTGCGCTCGTCCACCGACCAGATGCATAATGTCGCCGTGCAGGGGCCGAAAAGCCGTGACATCCTGAAAGAGATCATCTGGACCTCGCCATTGCAGCCATCGATCGAGGAACTGGAATGGTTCCGCTTCGCGGTGGCGCGCATCGGTGGCGGCAACGGCATTCCCGTCGTCGTCTCACGCACCGGCTACACCGGTGAACTCGGATATGAGATCTGGTGCCATCCGCGCGACGCTGAAAAAGTGTTCGACGCGATCTGGGAGGCGGGCCAGCCGCGCGGCTTGAAGCCGATGGGCCTGCAGGCGCTGGACATGGTGCGCATCGAGGCCGGCTTGGTATTTGCCGGCTATGACTTCTCCGACCAGACCGACCCGTTCGAGGCCGGCATCGGTTTCACCGTGCCGCTGAAGACCAAGACTGACGATTTCATCGGTCGCGAGGCGCTGATCCGGCGCAAGGAGCATCCGCAGACGAAGCTGGTTGGCCTCGACATCGACGCCAACATCGCGGTCGGCCATGGCGACTGCGTTCATGTCGGCCGTGCCCAGATCGGCGTCGTCACCTCGGGGATGCGTTCGCCGGTGCTGAACAAGAACATCGCGCTGGCAAGGCTCGATGTCACCCATGCCGCTGTTGGCACCGAGGTCGAGATCGGCAAGCTCGATGGCCATGCCAAGCGGCTGCCGGCACGTGTCGTGGCCTTCGCCCATTACGATCCGCAGAAGACAAAACCCCGCTCCTGACCGCTGCTTTCTGGGGTACCCGGACCCCGCCGCCGGTGATGCCGCCGGGCGCATTGCCGCTCGCGCTCGTAAGCGTGATGTGCACGGCACTACAAAACGCTTGACGTGAAGGCGCGTCGGATCAATCTTCACTCTTAAGAAAAAAATACGACTGAGTGGAAACATTCCGGTCGGACTGATCATAGACCGGGGAGCAAGCTTCGCGAAGACGAGGCATCGCCGGCGGGGAACATCAAAAAAAAGGGGAATACAGACACATGAGTTCGATAAGCACTGCCTTGGAGCAGCCTGCGGAAAGCAAGCTGCATCGCAATATCGACTGGCGCGGCGCCTTCTGGGTGGCAAGCGGCGTCCCTGCCCTCGTCCTGTTTTCGATCGGCGGCATTGCCGGAACGACCGGAAAACTGGCTTTCCTGATCTGGACCTTTTCCATGATCATGGGATTCCTGCAATCCTTCACCTATGCGGAAATCGCAGGCCTGTTCCCGAACAAGTCCGGTGGCGCCTCGATCTACGGCGCCACCGCCTGGTTGCGCTATTCGAAATTCATCGCGCCGCTTTCGGTCTGGTGCAACTGGTTCGCCTGGTCCCCTGTGCTCTCGCTCGGCTGCTCGATCGCCGCCGCCTACATCCTCAACTCGCTGGCGCCGGTGCCGCTCTTTACCGAAACCTCGCCCGATGTCGTCGCCTATATCGCTGCTCATGCCGGAACCAGCGCGGCCGACGCCATCGCGGCCGTGACGGCCGCGGCAACGCCGGCGATCCGTAACTGGACGCTGTTCAGTCACACGCTGGGGCCGGTCTCCTTCACGCTCAATGCCACCTTCTTCATCGGCGCGGTGCTGATGCTGATCATCTTTTCCATCCAGCATCGCGGCATCCTGGGCACGGCCAACGTTCAGAAGTACATCGGCCTGATGGTCATCATCCCGATGCTGATCGTCGGCATCGTGCCGATCTTCACCGGTCAGATCGACTGGGCGAACTTCTCGCCGCTGGTGCCGCTCGCAGCAGCCTACGCCCCTGAGCCCGGCACGTGGAACATCGCCGGCTGGACGCTTGCCCTTGGCGGCATGTTCATCGCAGCCTGGTCGACCTACGGTTTTGAGACCGCCGTCTGCTACACGTCCGAGTTCAAGAACCCCGGCACGGACACGTTCAAGGCCATCTTCTATTCCGGCCTGTTGTGCATGCTGCTTTTCATCCTGGTGCCGTTCACGTTCCAGGGTGTGCTCGGACTGAACGGAATGCTGGCCACTCCGATCGTCGACGGCTCGGGTGTTGCTGATGCGCTGGCCGGCATGGTCGGCGGCGGACAGCTCATCCACAGCCTGCTGGTGATGCTGATGATCCTGGCGCTGGTGCTGTGCATCATGACGGCGATGGCCGGCTCCTCGCGCACGCTCTACCAGGGCTCGGTCGATGGCTGGCTGCCGCGTTATCTCAGCCACGTCAACGAGCATGGCGCGCCGACGCGCGCGATGTGGACCGATCTTTGCTTCAACCTGATCGTGCTGGCGATTGCCTCGGCCGACGCGACGAGCTTCTTCTTCATCCTCGCCGTGTCGAACTGTGGCTACATCATCTTCAACTTCCTCAACCTCAACGCCGGCTGGATCCATCGCATCGACAACGGCCATATCGCGCGGCCATGGAAGGCACCAAGCTGGCTGCTCGGCATCGGCGCGATCTTTGCCTATGTCAACGCGATCTTCATGGGCGCCGGCGCCAAGGTCTGGAACCCGTTGGCACTGTGGGCCGGGCTGATCACGGCGGCGCTTATCATCCCGGTGTTCTGCTACCGGCATTACATCCAGGATGGCGGCAAATTCCCACCCCATATGCTGGCGGATCTCGGGATGACATCGTCGGATCTGGCGGTCAGGAAGGCGGGCATCCTGCCCTATCTGACGCTGATCGCCGGCGTGGCCGTGATGCTCATCGCCAACTGGCTGTTTGTGATCTGAAACCGCCCGAGACGGTCAAGCGCACCTCGGTGCGTCCGGCCTGCATCACATAGCCTCCCGGAAGTTGGACCCACCTCGATGTCATCGCGGTGGGTTCTCTTTTTTCAGACCAATCGCCAGCACCAACGCATGGGCCATTGCGTTCCGTCACGGGCGCGAATATGCTTGTTGTACGATCGTTCAACAAGCATATTATGTGAAGCCCTGATGACCTGCAATCCTCGTTACGAAATCCTGTTCGAGCCGATGCGGATCGGGCCTGTCACGGCGCCGAACCGTTTCTATCAAGTGCCCCACGCAAGCGGCATGACCAACGCGCTGCCGCGGGTCCGCGCAGGCTTTCGCGAGGCCAAGGCCGAGGGCGGATGGGGCGTGATCTGCACCGGGGCCTGTTCGATCGATCCCACTTCGGACGACACGCCGCTGCCTTTCGCTACGATGTGGGACGACAACGACATCCGCGCGCATGCGCTGATGACGGAAGCGGTGCACCGCCACGGCTCGCTTGCCGGGGTGGAGCTGTGGCACGGCGGCGCTTCGGTGATGAACAGGACAAGCCGCCTGCCGCCGCTTTCACCGTCGGGAATTCCCTGGATGGCCACCCATGTCGGCTTCATGGGCAATCTGCGGCCAAAAACGATGGACAAGGCCGACATCCGAGAGGTTTTGCGATGCCAGGCCGAGGCGGCGCGCAAGGCGCGCACAGCCGGTTTCGACGTCGTCTACGTCTATGCCGGCATGGGCTATCTCGGCTACGAATTCCTGCTGCCCGAATACAATCATCGCGTCGACGAATATGGCGGATCGATCGAAAACCGCGTGCGCTTCGCGCGCGAGATGATCGAAGTCACAAAGGATGCGGTGGGCCAGGATTGTGGCGTCGCCTTGCGGGTAAGCCTCGAGGAACTGCGCGGCAGGCCCGGCCGCAATCAGCCCTCCGAAGCGCACGAGCTTATCGAACTGCTCGCAGACCTGCCCGACCTGTTCGACGTCAAGATGGATTCCAGTCCGACCGACTGTTCGGCGTCGCGCTTCACCGGTGAAGGCAGTCATGAGCCGGTGATCGATTTCGTCAAATCGCTGACCAACAAACCGGTGGTCGGCGTCGGCCGCTTCACCTCGCCCGACGCCATGGTCTCGCAGATCAAGCGCGGCGTGCTGGACTTCATCGGCGGCGCGCGGCCCTCGATCGCCGATCCGTTCCTGCCGGCCAAGATCCGCGAGGGCCGCGAGGCTGAAATCCGCGAATGCATCGGCTGCAACATCTGCATTTCGAGCTGGCATGACGGCGTGCCGGTGCGCTGCACCCAGAACCCGACCGCCGGCGAGGAATGGCGGCGCGGCTGGCATCCCGAGCGCGTCGAGCGCGCCGACAAGCCTGAGCGGATCCTGATCGTCGGCGGCGGACCGGCCGGGCTCGAATGCGCTGTAACCCTCGGCCGTCGCGGCCATGAGGTGACGCTCGCCGACAGTAGCCGCACGTTCGGCGGGCGGCTTACCTTCGAGAAGACACTGCCCGGACTATCGGCGTGGAACCGCGTCGTCGACTACCGCCTCGGGCGCCTCGGCGAGATGAGCAATGTCTCGCTCTATCCCGAAAGCAGGCTCGGCGTGGACGAGATCCTCGACCTGGCGCCGGACCGCGTGGTGCTGGCGACCGGCGCGCGCTGGACGAACATGCTCTATTCGTCGCTGGAGATTCCGGTCGGCCGGCTCGACCATCCGAATGTGTTCACCCCCGACGACATCGCCGCTGGCCGGTTTCCAGAAGGGCCGACCCTCGTCTTCGATTTCGACAACTACACCATGGGCGGCGTCCTGACCGAGCATCTGGCCGCGCAGGGCATCCCGGTCAGCTATGTGACGCCGGCGGGCCAGGCGTCCGCATGGACGATCATGACCAACGAGCTGCCGCTGGTGCACCGGGCGCTGGCGCGGCGCAAGGTGCAGGTGACGACGCTGCATCTGCTGAAGTCCTTCGACGGCGAGACGGCGACGCTGGCGCATCTCTTCACCGGCGAGGAGACCCGCGTGGCCTGCCGCTCGGTGCTGATCGTCGGGCTGAGATTGCCGCGCGGCGAACTCTTCGAGGCGCTGACGGAACGGGCCGACGCGCTTGCGGCAGCCGGCATCCGCGGTGTCGATCGCATCGGCGACACGCTGGCCCCCGGCGCCATCGCCCATGCAGTGCACAGCGGCCACAAGCTCGCCCGGGAGATCGGCGCGAATGTCCGCTGGCAGCCCTATCGCCGCGACACGCCGATCGTCGATGCGGTCGAGAATTTCGACATGCGGACGGCAGCCGAATAGGAGTATCCATGGAACGGATTGCAGCGCGTCGCAGGCCCGGCCGTCCACAGCGCGAGATCGGCGGCATCGAACAGCGCCCATGGAAACAACTGACGCGACCCTACCAGCCGATCGAAATCCTGTCGGCCGACCAGATCCAGACCATCCACGAGATGGGCCTGACCATTCTCGAAGAGATCGGCATGCGGGTGCTGCAGCCGCAGGCGCGGCAGTTCTATCGCTCGGCGGGATGCGATGTCGACGAAGGAGAGATGCGGGTGCGCTTCGAGCGTGCCATGGTGATGGAGCGCATCGCGATGGCACCATCATCGTTCGAGTTGCGCGCCCGCAATCCGGAGAAGAACGTCAAGGTCGGCGGGCGGCATTGCATCCTGTCGTCGGTCGGCGGCCCGGCCTACGTCATGGACAATGATCGCGGCCGCCGGCCCGGCACCTATGCCGAAATGTGCGATTACCTCAAGCTGATCCAGTCATTCAACGTGCTGCATCAGGAAGGCGGCGGGCCGTTCGAGCCGCTCGACCTGCACCAGAACACGCGCCACCTCGACCTCTACTATGCCGAGATCACTTTGCTGGACAAGAACTGGCAGCCGCAGGCGCTCGGCCGCGGGCGAGCCGTCGACGCGCTCGAAATGGTGGCGATCTCACTGGGCACCACGCGCGAAAACCTCGCCAACGAAATGCCGGTGTTCACTGGCATCATCAATACCAATTCACCGCTGCAGCTGGACGAGCCGATGGCCGAGGGGCTGATCGCGCTGGCCGAGCACGGCCAGGTCAATGTCATCACGCCGTTCACGCTGGCCGGGGCGATGAGCCCGGTGACGCTTGCCGGCGCGCTGTCGCAGCAGCATGCCGAGGCGCTGGCCGGGATCGCGCTGACCCAGATCGTGCGCCCAGGCGTGCCAGTGATGTATGGCGGCTTCACCTCGAATGTCGACATGAAGACCGGCGCGCCTGCCTTCGGCACGCCTGAATACACGCAGGCCGCGCAGATCACCGGGCAGCTCTGCCGGCTGATCGGCGTGCCGTTCCGTTCCAGCAATGTCACCGCCGCCAATTCGGTCGACGCGCAGGCCGCCTATGAGAGCGCCATGTCGCTATGGGGCTGCCTGATGGGCGGCGCCAACCTGGTGCTGCACGCCGCGGGCTGGCTCGGCGGCGGGCTGACGGCGTCCTTCGAGAAACTGGTCATCGACGCCGAGATGCTGCAGATGATGTCAGCCTATTTCGACCCGCCGGTGGTCGACATCGATACGCTGGCGTTGGAGGCGGTGCGCGAGGTCGGTCCGGCCGGGCACTTCTTTGGCGCGGCACACACGATGCAGCGCTATGAGCGCGCGTTCTACTCGCCGCTGGTTTCCAACTGGGACAATTACGACACCTGGATGGAACGCGGCCAGGTGACGGCGCGCGAGCGCGCCAACGTCATCTGGAAGCGCATGGTCGCCGAGTATGAGCAGCCACCGATCGATCCCGGCATCGACGAAGCACTGCGCGACTACATGGAACGCCGCAAGCGCGAGGGCGGCTGCCCGCTGAATTAGGCGTTGCGTAGAGGCCCGACCTGCGCCTCGAGCATCTCGAAACCGGCAGCCTCAGCTGCCTGCGGCGTGACCACGCTTTCATCGAGGCACCATTCGAGCCAGAGCCCGTCGACCAGGGCGATGAAATTGCGGGCGAGCGCGGGCGCATCGACATTCCTGCCGCGCGGCACGGCGACGGCCGCAATATCCTCGGCCAGTTCCGCACGATAGGCGTCATAGAGTTCGCGATGCGCCGCCTTGAGGCGCGGATTGACGGCGATCTCACCCCAGAGCGACAGCCAGATCAGCAGATTGTCACGGCTGAAATATTCGGGCGAGAAGTTGGAGCGCACCAGGGCGGCGAGCGATGCCTCCGGCGGCCAGTCGGACGCTTCGGCGCGGCGTCGCTTGGCCTCGGCGATCTGGTTGTTGACGCTGGCATAGAGCGAGGATTTGTAGACCTCGACCAGAAGCCCATCACGCCCTTCGAAATGATGGTTGATCAGCCCGCGCGAGACACCGGCTTCCTTGCAGATGCGATCGACGGTGAAGGCGCCGATGCCGCCGACCGACAGGCAGCGCGCGGCCGCCTCGATCAGCATGGCGCGGCGCACATCCGCCTGCTCGCGGCTGAAGCGCGGCGGCGATTTCTTGGCGCCGCGCTTGCGTTTCTCAGGGGCTGATCCCGCTTCTGTCATAGACCTCAGCTAATCGATTGCGCCCGCTGTGTCCATGAAAGCGTTCATGCCCTCTTCTTGAACAGCACCGGATTGGGGTGGCCGTCGGGATAGATGACCGGTTCGAAATCGGTCTTGTGGATGACGACCAGCGGCTGGTGGCAGATGAAGACGAAGCCGCCGGATTGCTCCATCAGGTCTTCCATGCGGTTGGACAGCGTGATGCGTTTGGCTTCGTCGCTTTCCGCTACCAATTGCTGGTAGCTCGTCTCGAACTCGGGACTGTCGAAGCCTGACCAGTTGTAGGCGCCGATCTGGTCGGGGCGGAACCAGACCAGATTTTCGGACGGGTCGACACCGCCGGCGAAATCCATCAGCGCGAGATCGATATTCTTGTAACCGTCGCCCTGCGTCTTGTCGCCGACGCCCCAGAACGCGGCCTCGTCATAGGGCTGGATATCGACCTTGATACCGGCCTGTTCGAGGCTGGCCTGGATGATCTGTGCGGTCGCGGTGCGGATGGAATCGTTCATCACCGTCAAGGTCAGCGACAGATTGCTGGCGCCGGCCTCGGACAACAGCGCGGCTGATTTCTCGTAATCAGGTGCTGCGATCAGATTGCTGGCGCGTGCGAATTTGGTGCCGGGCTGGACGACGCCGGTGGAGCGCTTGGTTAGATCATCATAGACGCCGGTCAGGATCTGCCCGACATCGACGCCATATTGCACGGCCTGGCGTACTTTTGGGTCCTTGAGGCGCGGGCTCAGCATGTTGATGGTCAGCCAGACATATCGGGTCGACTGAGCCTCGATCAGGGTGGTGCCGGCGGGAGGGCTTGCCTTGACCGCCTTGGTCGCCGAAATGGCGATCTTGGTGTAGTCGAAGGCCTCGGCCTCGTAGGCCAGCTGTGCTGCCTGATCGTCGGCGACCACGTAGATTTCGACCTTGCCGAAATCCGGCTTCGGCCCCGGCCACTCCGGGTTGGCTGATAGAGTCACCTTCTGCTTCTGCTGCCAGTCGCTGAAGACATAGGGACCGCAACTGGCCGGCGGCTGGGTGGTGAATTTGCCGCCGGCCTTTTCCGTGCCGGCACGGCTGATGATGTGCCCGCCATAGTAAGGCAGGCTGGTGACGAAGATCGGTTGATAGGGTTCCTTCAGGTGGATGATGCCGGACCTGCCATCGACGACCTCGACGCGGTCAAGCTTTTCGAACTGGTAGGCCCAGGGCGATGACAGGGACTTGTCGGCGATACGCTCGAACGAGAATTTTACGTCATCAGCGGTGACCGCACCAAAACCGTTCGACCATTTCAGCCCGTCGATCAAGGTGAAGGCGATGGTCTTCGGATCTTTCTGCTCCAGCTTTTCGGCGCCCCAGGGCGACCAGGGCGAACCTTTCTGGATATCGCCGAAATGATTCAACGTCACATAGATGCCGCGCATGATGACATCTTCGATGCCGCCATTCATGAAAGCGGGATCAAGCGTCTGCAGATCGCCTTCCATGCGGATGCGCAGTGTATCGCCGACCGCCGACCAGGCGAAGCCGGGCTTCATCATCAGGCCGGCGCCGAACGCGCCGGCCGCTTTCAGGAATGCACGTCTGTCCATGTTCCATTGTGTCATGTCAGTTTCCCCTTTGGTTTGCGGAAGCGCGAGAGAAGGCTTCCCGTTCTTGCCTGCCGGTCTCCAGCGGGAAATGGCAGCGCACCATCCGGCCGGCGCCAAGCTCTCGATAGGCCGGCGCCTCGCTCTTGCAGCGATCCCGCGCGATCGGGCAGCGTGTGTGGAACTCGCAGCCCGAGGGGCGCCGGAACACGCTGGGGATCTCGCCGCTGACGGCCGGATTTTGGCTCCTGCGGCGCGGATCCGGCACCGGCTCGGAGCGGATCAGCGTCGCCGTGTAGGGGTGCATGGGCGCGGAGAACACGTCCTGCGTCGGCCCCGTCTCAACCAGCCGGCCGAGATACATGATGGCCAACCGATCGCTGACATGGCGGATGACAGCCAGATTGTGGGTGACGATCATGGCGGCGAAGCCAAGCTCGCGCTTCAACTCGCTGATGAGGTTGAGCACGTCGCCCTGCACCGACACGTCAAGGCCGGCGGTCGGCTCGTCGGCAAGCAGCAGATGCGGCCGCATCGCCAGCGCCCGGGCGACGCCGACGCGTCGTGCCTGCCCGCCGGAGAGCTCGTGCGGAAAGCGGTCGACAAATGATGACGGCAGGCCGACCAGCGCCAGCAGCGCCTTGGCCGCAGCGCGGCGGTCCGGCATTGGCAGCCCTTGAATGATCTGCGGTTCGGTCAGCAGCGTGCCGATACGCAGGCGCGGACTGAGCGACGCCACCGGGTCCTGGAACATCATCGCCGAGTGCCGGCGCATGGCGCGGAAATCGGCCGGCGTCGCAACGTCCCTGCCCTCGAAGGTGATACGCCCGGCTGCCGCGCGCACGAGGCCGAGGATGGTGCGCGCAAGCGTGGTCTTGCCGGAGCCGGATTCGCCGACCAGGCCCAGCGTCTCGCCCGGCATCAGCTTCAACGTCACCCCATCGATGACGTTGAAGCTGGGCAGCGGGAACGGGTTGATCAGGCGGCTGAGCAGACCGCTGCGGGCAAAGGTCACCGACAGGTCGTCGACGGCGAGCAGCGGGCTCATGGCATCACCGCGTGGCAGCGCGCGACATGGGTGGCGGAAAGCTTCGCCAGTGGCGGCGAGATGGAGCCGCATGGCGCGAATGCACGGCCGCAGCGTGGTGCGTAGACACATCCGGATGGCGGATGGGTCAGGCTGGGCAGCGTACCGGGGATGGTCGGCAGTCTTGCCAGCCTTTCGTGGAAGCGCGCGGGATCGCAGGCGAGCAAGGCTTGCGTGTAGGGATGTCCCGCACTGTGGAAGATGGCATCAACCTCACCACCCTCGACCACCTCGCCGGCATACATGACATAGACGCGGTCACAGAGTTCGGCGATGACGCCGAGATGGTGCGAGACGACGATGATGATGCCGTTGTATTCGCACCTGAGTTCGCGCAGCAGATGGATGATCTGCGCCTCCATGGTGACGTCGAGGGCCGTGGTCGGCTCATCGGCGATCAGCAGCCCGGGATCGGTCAGCAAGGCGGCGGCAATGGCGACGCGCTGGCGCATGCCGCCGGACAGTTCGTGCGGATAGCAGTTCATCCGCCGTTCGGCATCGGCGATGCCGACGCGGCCAAGCATCGTGGCGATCCGCGCGCGCTTCTGTGCTCGACCAAGGTCCTTGCGATGATGCTGGAAGTCGACGAGCTGGTCGCCGATGGTCAGCACCGGATTGAAGGCCGTCATCGGATCCTGGCCGACCAGCGCGATCTCGTCGCCGCGCAGCAGGCGCTGGCGGTGGGCGTCGAGCTTTGCCAGGTCGACGCCGTTGTAGCTGATCGAGCCGTCGATGCGGGCGTTGGCCGGCAACAGGTTCGCCAAAGCGGTGACCAGCGTGGACTTGCCGCAGCCGCTCTCGCCGACGATGCCGATCACTTCGCCCGGATGCGCTTCGATGTCGACATGGCGCAATGCGTGCACGGCGCCATGCGGCGTCTCGTAGCGGACGCTGAGGTCGCAGGCCGCGAGCGAGCCGGTCATGCCGGCCTCCGCAATTGCAGACGCGGATCGAGATAATCGCGCAGGCCCTCGCCGAGGAACGTGAAGCCAAGCGTCGCCAGCACCAGCGGCAACCCGCCGAAGATCACCATGAACGGTGCGGAGCGGATCGAGGTGTAGCCGTCATAGAGGATCGAGCCCCAGGAGGGAGTTGGGGGACGGACGCCGAGGCCGAGGAAGCTCAGGCCCGCCTCGACCATGATGACGACTGGGATATCCATCGACAGAAGGATGATCAGCGGCCCGACCACATTGGGCAGAAGATGGATGAAGATGATGCGCGCGGCACTCGCGTCGAGCAGGCGCTCGGCGAGGATGTAGTCGCTGTTCTTCAACGCCAGCGTCTGCGCCCGGATCAGCCGCGCGTAGCTCGGGAACGAGGTCGCGGCGATGACGACGATCAGCGTCCCGGTTCCGGCGCCGAGGACGGTGATGATGGCGAGCGCGAACATGATCATCGGCAGCGAGTTCAGGCTGTCGAACATCAGCACCAGGATGGCGTCGAGCCAGCGCGGCCCGTAACCGGCGATCAGCCCGAGCATCAGGCCGATCGCGCCGGCGATGGCCACGGACACCATGGCGATCGTCAGCGCGGTGCGCGCGCCATGGATGATGCGGGACAGAAGATCACGCCCGAGATGGTCGGTGCCGAACCAGTGTTCGGCCGATGGGGGCTGCAGCTTGTGCAGTACATCGATCTTGACCGGCGAATAGGGCGCCAGCCACGGCGCGAAGACCGCTGTTATCATGAAGCTGGTGACGAGGATCAGGGCCACGCAGGTGAACGGATCGGCGAGCAGCGCGCGCAGCAACGGAAACCGTTGCCGGCGCAAGACGGGAAGCGAGGCCTCAGCCACGGAAGACATCACGAACCCTCGGATCAAGCCGCGCGATCAGGAGATCGGCGGCAATGGTGATGGAGACATAGATGGCGGTCATGATGAGCACCGTGCCCATGACGACGGGATAGTTGCGGGTGTTGACGGCGTCGGTGATCAGCTTGCCGATACCAGGCCTGGCAAACACCGCCTCGACGAAGACGGCGCTGGACAGGATGCTGCCGAGGCCGACGGCGACCAGCGAGATGGTCGGGATGATGGCGATGCGCAGCGCGTATTTGGAGACGATCTTCCACTCCGGCAGGCCGAAGGAGCGCGCGGTGCGGATATGCGGTTCGCCCATCACCTCCATCATCGAGGCGCGCACCATGCGGGCGATGTAGCCGATCCAGCCGAGCGCGATGGCCGCCGCAGGCATCACCAGCGCCTTGGCCTGGCTGACGATGTCGCCGGCCTCGCCCGCGCCGATGGCCGGCAGCCAACGCAGCGTCACGGCAAAGAGCAGCAGCGAATAGATGGCGACGACGAAGGACGGCACGGCGATGACGCCAACGGACAGCACGCCGATGACCGCATCGGCAAGCGTGCCACGCCGCATGACCGACAGGCAGCCGAGCGGAACGCCGATGAGAAGCGCAACCGCGAGCGCGGTCAGGCCGAGGATGAGCGTGTTCGGCAGCGCCTCCATGACCAACGTGGAGACGGGCCGGTTCGACCAGACGTCGTAGCCAAGATTGCCGGTCAGCGCATTGCGGAAGAATTCGACGATTTGCCACCAGACCGGCTGGTCAAGGCCCATGCGCTCGATCAGCAGTCTCTTGAGTTCCGGCGTGGCACGCGGACCAAGCGCGACCGTTGCCGGATCGCCCGGAACCAGGAAGACAGCCGCATACATGGCGACCATGACGAGCACGAGGATCAGAAGGCCGAGACCGATGCGCTTGATTGCGTAGGTGAGCATCGTTCTCTGGTTCCCTCAGGCGAAATCGCGCCTGATGCGCTGGGTTGCCGAGGCGCTGTGGACGAGCCTGCCCCGTTCTCGCGCCTCGAGACGCCAACTCAGGTTGAAATGCGTTTCATCGGCCGTCAGTTCGGTGACCGCCACCGCCTCGGTGTCGGCATCGCCGCTGGCAATGGCCCAGCGATATTCGGTGACGAGTTTTGCCGACAGCGGATCGTCGGCAAGGATGCTCATCGTGTCGCTGTTGGCCGATGACACGGTGATGGCGCGATCGTCGTAACGCCTGCGTCCATGGTCGGAACTCAGCGCGATGGTCTGGATGCCGCCGCCCACATCGTCTGTGACGATGCGACGATCGAAGCCCTCCTCCAGCGTTGTTGTCGGCACCGGTGGCGCGGTTTCGGCAGGCTCGAATCGCACATCGCGGTCGCGCGGCGACGGCGGGCGCACCGGAAGCATCACTGTGCTGTCGCCGCTCGCCACCGACAACGTCGACAGGTGCGGCTGCGGCCACAGGATCGGCCAATGCTGGTTGGCCAGCGCCAGCCGGATGCGGTGGCCCCTGGGCACCGTGCGGGCGAAATCGTTGAGCTTCAGCCTTACCCGAAAGGGCGTTCCAACCGGACAGGGCGTCGGATGCTCGTGGCTGTCGCGATGGCTGAGATTGAGCACACCATAGGTCATCAGCGCCGAAGTGCCGTCGGGATAAATATCGCAGAGCCTGGCGGCGAGGTTTACATGCGGCTGGTCGACCGTGACGAGCAGGTCGAGTTCGACCGCGCCGAGCAAGGTCAGGTCGTCGTCGAGCGCTGGCGTGTCGAAGCACAGCGCCATGCCGTCCTCTCGGCGCTGGTCGATGGGCATGTCAGGACAGGAGCCGCCATAGCCGCCCCAGCGGCCACAATCGCGCCCCGCGGTCGCGGGCGATTGCACCGAAAGCGTGGCGCCGGGCGTCGCGTCGCCACCCAGCCCATTGGCATTCAGGTGCAAAATGCGTTGCTCGATGCGCGGCGACGGCCACTGATCCTCGGCCGCCCAGTTGCCGGCGTGATCGGGGAGATAGAAGGGGCGCGGCCGCTCTTCCCCTGTCAACCAGACCCGGTAGAGCGGCTCATCCATGATGCCGGTGTCCTCGCCGCAGAGCCAGTGACGCCACCAGCGCAGCGCCTCCTGCAGATAACCGATCAGCGGCCCCGGCGCGCCACGACAGGGATAGGCATGCGACCATGGACCGACAATGCCGAGCTTCGGCCCAGGCAGATGTTCGAGCAGGCGTGGGACGAAGTTCGAATAGCTGTCTTCCCAGCCGCAGACGGCCATGACCGCGCATTCGATCGCGGAATGGTCTTCGCAGACCGAACCCTGGCGCCAGTAATCGTCGCGGCGCTGATGCGCGAGCCACACTTCCGAAAGCGAACTCGTCGCGTCAAGGCGGCTGATCCACATGTCGCGCCAGGCGTCGCCGACGATCTGCGGGTCGGGCGCCATGGCCTTCTTGACCAGCATGAAGTTGGACCACATCTCCTGCTCGGTCAGCAGCGCGCCGCCCATATAGTGGATGTCGTCGGCGTAGCGGTCGTCAGTGGCGCAGTTGGCGATGATGGCCTTGAGGGCCGGTGGCCGGCGCGCCGCGACCTGCAATGCGTTGAAGCCGCCCCAGGAAATGCCGGTCATGCCGACATTGCCGTTGCACCAGGGCTGGGCGGCAAGATGGGCGATGATCTCGCAGGCGTCTTCCTGTTCGCGCGGCAGATACTCGTCTGCCAGGTCGCCGTCGGAATCGCCGCTGCCGCGAATGTCTATGCGGGCGCAGGCAATGCCATGCCCGGCGAGCCAAGGATGGATGTCGATGTCGCGCGCCACCGTGCCGTCACGGCGGCGATACGGCACCATTTCGACGACCACGGGCACCCTGCCCTCGGTTCGAGGGCGCCACAGCGTGGCGGCAATGCGGGTGCCATCGGCCAGCCTGATCCAGAGCGGATCGACGGTTTCCACGGCAAAGGGAAATTCGGTTCGTACCACGGCAGGTACCCGTAAAATGCTCTTGTTGAACGTTCGTATAACAAGAGCATTTACGACGCAATCCCGCTTCTCGCGTTTTGGTGGATATTACGAGCAGCGGCGCACAGCGCCTCCTCGCCGGAGCCACCGCAACGCGGATATCAGCAGATATCAAAAGAGAGTGATCGCCCCTATTCGGCGGCGATCCGGGCGCGCTGCCGGCCGAAAAGTGCCGAGCCGACATCGTCCACCGCCAGGCCGACGCGGGCCCGGATGGCCTCGGAGGCCAGCACGCCATCGACGAAATCCTTGTCCGAAGCGTAGACCGCCGTCGGCAGCGCAAAGGCTTCGAAGAAGCCGAACAGCGGCCGCAGCTGGTGCTCGACGATCAGCGCATGGCGCTCGCCGCCACCGGTCGCGGCCAGCAAGACCAGCTTGCCCCTTAGCGCTGCCGGGTCGACTAGATCGAAGAAATGCTTGAACAGGCCGGTATAGCTGCCCTTGTAGGTCGGCGAGCCGACGACCAGCACATCGGCGGCGATGACACGATCCAGAATCCCGCGCGCCTGCTCGTCCAGTTCGCGCGCCCACTTGGCATTGCCAAAACTCGGACCGAGATCGACGACGTCATGGGTGCAGGCGGCGAGGCCGTAGCGTCCGGCGATCTCCGTCACGATATGGTCGACGAAGCCACGGGTCTTGGACGGCCGGGTGAAATTGCCGGAGAAGCCGACGACGGCCGGATTGGTCATGATGAAAGCCTCACGCTATTTTCGAGCCAACAGCCCGGTTTCAATGTCCACAATTTTCGTAGACATTAGGATAGAGCGAAAGGGATGGATGCTCATGTCCGGCGCAATTCGGGGATGATTTTTCCGTTTGCGGGGTTGTTGAAAAAACACAGCCGCGGCGTTCATCGTTTGCGCAAAGTCTTTCGCATACACAACATTGCAGGCTGGCGGGTCGCCCGCCAGCCTGCAATGTCCGCCGGATACGCCTTACTCGGCCGCCAGTGCCAGTTGCGGGATCGTATCCTTTTCGGCCGCTTCCGTTCCGTCCTTCTCCGTGACCTCCGTCTTCTTCGGCTCCCGGCCAAAGAACAGGGCGTAGCCTGCCGGCAGCACAAGGATGGTCAGCACGGTGGCGACAAGAATGCCGCCCATCATCGCGTAGGCCAGCGGGCCCCAGAAGACGGCGCGCGAGATCGGGATCAGCGCCAGCACCGCCGTCAGGGCAGTCAGCGTGATCGGCCGGAAACGGCGAACCGCCGAGCCGATGATCGCTTCGGAACGATCCATGCCCGCGGCGATATCCTGGTCGATCTGGTCGACCAGGATGATCGAGTTGCGCATGATGATGCCAAGCAAAGCGATGACGCCAAGGATGGCAACGAAGCCGAAGGGGGCGCCGCTGATCAGCAGGGCGGCGGCGGCACCAATGATGCCGAGCGGACCCGTCGCCAGAACCAGCATCGCCTTGCCGAAATTTTGCAGCTGGATCATCAGGAGCACGACGATGATGGCCAGCATGATCGGCGCCTTGGCGGCAATGGAAGCCTGGCTTTCGGCGGAATCCTCCGCACCGCCCTGGATCGCGATGCTGTAGCCGGGCGCCAGACCGTCACGCAGGTCCTTCATGTCGTTGTACATCTTGGTGACGACGTCATTCGACTGCACGCCGTCCGGCAGCGTCGCGCGGACACTGATGGTCGGCAAACGGTTGCGCCGCCACTCGATGCCCTGCTCCAGCACCGGCACCACCTTGGCCACCTGTGACAGCGGCACGAAACCGCCGAAGTCCGTCGGGATGTAGACCGAGTCGACCGACGACAGCAGGCGGCGGCTTGACTCCGGCTCGCGGGCGACGATGGAAACCGTCTCCTCGCCGTCGCGGAAATTGTCGAGCGGCGCGCCGGACATCGTCGCCTGCAGCATCTGCCGGATGCGCTGCGAGGTGACGCCGAGCGCCCGGGCGCGATCCTGGTCGATCACCAGCTTCATTGCCGGTACCGGCTCCAGCCAGTCGTCGTGAACGGCGCCGAGCTGCGGATTGGCCTGGAACCTGGCCTTCACCTGGTCGGCGATGCGACGCACCTCCTGGCGATCGGGACCCATCACGCGCATCTGCACCGGCCAGCCGGTCGGCGGGCCGAGGAACAGGCGATCGACCTTGGCGCGGATCGACGGGAAATCCTGCGCCAGAACCGTGCGCAGCTTGACGATCAGCCGCTCGCGGGCCGGCTCGTCATTGGCCATGACCAGAAGCTGGGCGAAGTTGGGATTGCTGAGCTGCTGGTCGAGCGGCAGGAAGAAGCGCGGCGCGCCCTCGCCGATATAGGTGGCGATGAAGCGCTTGTCCTTGTCGTCCATCATCTTGGCTTCAAGCGCCTTGGCCTGCGTCTCGACCTCCTTGATGCTGGTGCCTTCGGGCAGCCAGAGGTCAACCAGGATTTCCGGACGCGACGACTGCGGGAAGAAATTCTGCGGAATGAACTGGAAGGCCCACAGGCTGGTGCCAAAGGTCACCAGCGTCATCACCAGGACGATGATGCGATGGCGCACGGCCCAGCCGACCGTCGAGCGAAGCCTGCGGTAGAAGCGCGTGTCGAAGACTTCGTGATGGCTGCCGGCATGCTGGCGCTGCTTCAGGATCATGTTGCCAAGCCAAGGCGTGAAATAGACGGCGACGAACCAGGACACGATCAACGCGATGCCGACGACATAGAACAGGGTGCGCACATATTCGCCTGCGGTCGAGGCGGCGAAGCCGACGGGGATGAAGCCCGCCGTGGTGATCAGCGTGCCGGTCAGCATCGGAAAGGCGGTCGAGGTATAGGCGAAGCTCGCCGCATCGATCTTGACCAGCCCTTCCTCCAGCTTGCGCTCCATCATCTCGACGACGATCATGGCGTCGTCGACGAGCAGGCCGAGCGCGATGATGAGCGCACCGAGCGAGATACGCTGCAGGTCGATGCCGAGTTCGTACATGATGGCGAAAGTGGCTGCCAGAACCAGCGGAATGGCAATCGCGATCACCAGCCCCGAGCGCCAGCCGATCGACAGGAACGAGACGACGAGCACGATCAGCAGGGCTTCGCCCAGCGCATGCATGAATTCTGCCACCGCGTCCGTGACGACGCCCGGCTGGTCGGAAATCTGGTCGACGGCGACGCCATAGGGCAACGCTTCCTCGAAGTGCTTGTAGGTCATCTCGACATCCCTGCCGACATCGGTGACCTTGAAGCCCTTGGCCATGACGACGCCGATCTGCACGCTCTCATGACCGTTGAAACGGTATTTGCGCTGATAGGGATCTTCCAGCCCCGAAGTTACGGTAGCGATGTCGCCGAGCCGCGTGACCTGAGCGCCGGCGCGCAGGCGCAGGTTTCTGATATCCTCGACCCTGCTGACATCGCCCTCGACCGAGATCCGCACCGAATTGGTGCCAGTGTCGACGGAACCCGCCGGATCGACGTTGTTCTGGCCCTTGATCGCGTTCTGCAGGTCGGTCAGCGTCAGGCCACGCTCGGCCAGCACTTTCGACGAGACGTCGATGTAGAGCTTTTCCGGCTGGTCGCCGATGATGACGGCCTTCTCGACGCCGGGCGTCGTCAGCAGCATGTCGCGGGCCTGGATGGCGAATTTCTTCAGCTCCGGATAGGTGAAGCCGTCGCCGCTGATCGAATGCAGGGTGATGAAGGTGTCGCCGAACTCATCGTTGAAATACGGGCCGAGCAGGCCCTGCGGCAGGTCGCCGGCAATGTCGCCGACCTTCTTGCGCACCTGATAGAAGGCGTCGGCCACTTCGGCGGCGTTGGTGTCGCCCTTGATCTGGACCGTGATGATGGCGCTGCCGGCGCGGGTGAAGGAGCGCACGAAATCGAGATGCGGCGTTTCCTGCAGCTTGCGCTCGATCTTGTTGACGACCTGGTCCTCCATCTCCTGGATCGAGGATCCCGGCCAGATCGCCTGGACCACCATGACCCGGAAGGTGAAGTCGGGATCCTCCTTCTGGCCCATGCGCATCAGGCCGAGCGCGCCGGCGATGATGATAAGGCCGAACAGGAACCGTGCAATGCTCGGATGGCCGATCGCCCAGCGTGACAGGTTGAAAGGCCGCTTCTCTTCAGTGGAATTGGTCATCGGAGCTCGTCCACTTCATTTGATCGTCGGCGCGCCAATGCCGGCGCGAAGCGAAATCCAGGTTCGTAGTGGCTTCCGGGCGGCAAGGCTCTCGAGCGGAGAAACACTCATCGCGATGGGACGCGAGAATTAATGCGCGGGGGGTCACATCAATCGAGCGCCTCGGTTCGGGCGTCTGCCGCCCGGAAACCAGCGGCCGCGGGAACGCGCAGCCGGTTGCCTGTCCTCAGCGTAACTGCCTGGTGTCGCCGCCATCGTCCGCGGAGGCGGATTGCAGCACAGCGTCGCCGGCAAGTTTCACCTTCAGATTCTCGGTCATGAACTGCGTGCCGGCGGCAACCACGACATCACCGGGTTTCAGCCCTTCGGCGACGCGCACGCCGTCGGCGGCGAACTCCGCGACCTTGACCGGACGGGCGTGCACGGTGTCGGTGCCGCGATCGACGGTCCAGACAATCGGCTGGCTGTCTTTCTTGGCCAGCGCGCTCAGCGGGATCGAAACAAGCTGCCGTTCATTGGCGGCGGAGGCCTCAATATTGGCGGTCATGCCGAGCAGGACGCGCGGATCGTTAGGCAGGCTGACGCGCACGCCAAAGGTACGCGACTGCTGGTCGGCACTCCCTGCGACCTCACGAACCTTGCCGTCGAGCGCCAGCCCACTGTCCGACCAGAACGCGGCCTTGACGACCTTGCCCGGCTTGAACTCGGCGATCTCCATTTCCGGCACGGCGATCAGCACTTCCTTTTCGCCATCCACGGCGACGGTGACCACCGGCGTGCCCGAACCGACCACCTGACCGACATCCGCGTTGACCGCGGTAACGATCCCGTCTCTTTCGGCCTTGAGGTCGGTGTAGCCGACCTGGTTCTTGGCCTGGTCAAGCGACGAGCGAGCGGAGTCACGGGTGGCGACCGCCTGGTCGTAGGTGAGCGTCGCCTGTTCGAGCTGCGACTTCGGCGCGAAGTTCTTGGCAAAAAGCTGCTCGGCGCGCTTGCGGGCAAGTTCAACAGTCTCGACCTGCCGTTCGGCGGCATCGAGCGCGGCCTGAGCACTCTTGACCGACAGGTCGTAGTCCGCGGGATCGACGCGGGCAAGCACGTCGCCGGGCGCCACATGCTGACCGATGTCGACCAGACGCTCAGTGATCTTGCCGCTGACCCGGAAAGCCAGGGCGCTTTCGGTGCGGGCTCGCACCGAGCCGGAATAGGAGAGTGTGCGTGTGTCGTGAGGCTGGGCGATCTCGACGACCTTGACCGGGCGGATGATGTCCTTGACCTCGGTTTTCTCTTGCGAGCAGCCGGCAAGCCCCAGGGTACCGGCGACTAGCAGCAGCGGACCAACCGCCGGCAACCTGCTGATGATCGAATTGAACGAAGACACGCGCGTACTCCCGAACTGGAGATGAACTGTCGGCACCGGCGCCCTGCGGGCGGAGGCTATTTCTTCAAGGCCTTGATCGCATAGTCGATGAGATCGTCGGGCATCGCCCGGTTGGTTTTGGCAAGGCACTGCGCCACCATCTGCGGATGGCACAGGATGACGGTCGCGGCGCCGAAGCAGCGCGATGCGATCACCGGATCCTGCTCCCTGAATTCGCCGGCTTCGATGCCGTCTCGGATCACTTCCGCAAAGAGATCGTGGATGCTGTCGATGTGCTTGTCGATCACGCCCCAGTCCCGTTCGAGGGCGACGATGACCATCTCATGGACCTTCTGGTCGTCGAGCATGACCTCCAGCGTCATCTTGTATTGCGCCTGCACGTAGCGCCGAAGCCGCTCTTCCGCGCTGATCGGGAGCCGGGAAATCTCGTAGGCCATCTTGTAGCTCGCGCCGAGCATCCGGCCGCAGACGGCCTGGTGGATTTCCACCTTCGAGGCGAAGAAACGGTAGATGTTGGCCGGCGACATGCCGAGATCACGGGCGATGTCGGCGACATTGGTCTTGCCGTAGCCATAGTGCCGGAACAGGCGTTCGGCGCAGTCAAGGATGCGCGTCACATTTTCCTGCCTGGCGGCGTCGGCGGCTATGTTGGCGGTTTCAGACATGGCCCTCGGTCGTCTTACGAGTGACGAATTTCAACTTTCGTCACTCGTAAGTCGAAATGGGCGAAGTGTCAACGCGAAATCGATATACGCGTACGATTGGTGACAGATGGTGACATCCGATAGACGTCACCAACCGGCCCGAGGATGCGGGCCGCCTGAAATATCCTTCGAAGGAGGCTGTCGGAGACCCTCAGGCGACCTTGGCCATTTCCCGCAGCCGGAACTTCTGTATCTTGCCGGTCGAGGTCTTGGGGATTTCGGCGAAGATCACCGCCTTGGGCACCTTGAAGCGGGCGAGCAGCGCACGGCAATGCTCGATGATCTCGGCTTCGGTCGCCGCCTTGCCGGGCTTCAGTTCGACATAGGCAACGGGCACCTCGCCCCATTTGTCATCGGGCCTTGCGACCACACCGCAAGAGGCAACGGACGGATGCTTGTAGAGCGCGTCCTCGACCTCGATCGACGAGATATTCTCGCCACCGGAGATGATGATGTCCTTGGAGCGGTCCTTGAGCTGGATGTAGCCGTCGGGATGCATGACGCCTAGATCGCCGGAATGGAACCAGCCACCGGCAAAGGCTTCGTCGCTCGCCTTGCGGTTCTTCAGATAGCCCTTCATGACGATGTTGCCGCGGAACATGACCTCGCCGATGGTTTCGCCATCCGCCGGCGTCGTCACCATCGTCTCGGGATCCATGACGGTCAGGCTTTCGAGTGCTGCATAGCGCACGCCCTGCCGTGCCTTCTTGGCGCTGCGCTCGCCCTTTTCGAGACCGTCCCATTCGCCGTGCCATTCATTGACCACTGCCGGACCATAGGTCTCCGTTAGCCCGTAGAGATGGGTGACGGCAAAACCGGCATCGGCCATGCCCGACAGGACGGCCTCCGGCGGTGGCGCCGCGGCGGTGTTGAAGGTGACGATCTGCGGAAACGTGCGCTTGTCCTCATCCCTGGCATTGATCAGCACTGACATGACGACGGGTGCGCCACACAGATGGGTCACGCCATGATCGGCGATGGCGTCGTAGATCGGCTTCGGCCGCACCCAGCGCAGGCAGACATGGGTGCCGGCCTGGACAGCAAGCGTCCATGGAAAGCACCAGCCATTGCAATGGAACATCGGCAGCGTCCACAGATAGACGGCATGCTTGGCCATGCCGGCATGAATGGTGTTGGTGTAGGCCATCAGCGCTGCGCCACGATGATGATAGACGACGCCCTTCGGATTGCCTGTCGTGCCGGATGTATAGTTGAGCGAAATCGCATCCCACTCATCGTCGGGCATCGACCAGGCGAAGTCCGCGTCGCCGCCCGCGACAAATTCCTCGTAGTCGAGCGTGCCGATCCGCTCGCCTTTCGGATAGGGCGCGTCGGTAGCGTATTCGGGATCGTCGTAGTCGATGACCAGTGGTTTGACCTTCGCAAGCGCCAGTGCCTGCCTGACGACGCCAGCGAATTCGCGGTCGACGATGAGCACCTTGGTCTCGGCGTGATCGAGCTGAAAGGCGATGACGGCGGCATCGAGACGGGTGTTGAGCGAATGCAGCACCGCCTTGGTCATCGGCACGCCGAAATGCACCTCCAGCATCGGCGGCGTGTTGGACAGCATGACGGTAACGGTGTCGCCCTTGCCGATGCCTTCCTTGTGAAGCGCCGAGGCAAGCTTCAGCGAGCGCCGCCAGAACGTGCGATAATCGATGCGCTGGCCGCCATGGACGACGGCGATATGGTCGGGATAGGTTCTTGCCGCGCGCTCCAGATAGGTGAGCGGTGTCAACGGCTGATGGTTGGCCGCGTTCTTGTCGAGATCCTGCTCATACGGATTGCCCATCCCATCCTCCCCAAAGAAGTCTTGTCGACTTCTAATCACAGCCAAGCGACCGCGTCACCATCCATAGGCGCTTGGCGATGCAATGATGGTTCGCGCCTGTCGTAGCGATGATCTGGATCAAACGACGTCACCATCGCCGCTCAATTTGACTTTTGTCGAGCGCCGTGAATAATGTCAGCCGAGGAGATGGCATGGCAATCCGACCGGCAGAACAACTCATCCACAAGGCCGCGTGGCTCTACTATGCGCATGGCCTGCGCCAGGACCAGGTTGCGAGCCAGCTTAACATCTCCCGCGCCTCGGTCGCCATGTATCTGCGCAAGGCGCGCGAGACCGGAATCGTCAACATCTCGACCTCGACCCAGCTCTTCACGGACGATGTCCTGGCACGCAAGCTGGAAGATGCGCTTGGGCTCAACTCTGTCTGGATCGCTCCGGAAAATGCCGACCCCTCGACGGAGATCGCCGTGCTGGCGGCGAGCGTCTTCCTCGAACTGGTCAAGAAGGGCGACCGCATCGGCGTCGCCTGGGGCCGCACCGTCTATACGATCGCGGACATCATGTCCTATGCGGACCTGCAGGATGTCACGGTGGTGCAGCTCTGCGGCAATCTGGGCGCCCCCTATTCCTACCGGCCGGACCAGTGCACGATGGAAATCGCCCGCCGGCTCAACGCCAAGGGCCTGAATTTCTATGCGCCGCTGGTGCTGTCTACGGAAGACCTCGCGCGTGCGCTGCGTGCCGAACCGGTGATCCGCGAGCAACTGGCTGGAGTGCGTGAATGCGACCTGGCGCTTTATTCGGTCGGCACCATCGACGCCGACAGCCACGTCGTCAAATGCGGGGCGCTGACAGTTGAAGAAATGACTGCACTGCGGAAGATCGGAGCAGCCGGCGTCATTGCCGGGCAGATCATCGACGCCAAAGGCGATGTGCTGGACTGCAGCTACAATCGCCGGGTCATATCCGCCGATCTTGCCTCACTGCGCGCCATCGCCAAGCGGCTGATGGTCGTGCAGGAAGACAACAAGTTCGAGCCGCTTCTGGCAGCGATCGCCGGTGGCCTCTGCACGCATCTGGTGATCGGCGGGCGCATGGCGCAACGATTGCTGGACCATGCCGGCGCGGCGGAAAAGACACCCGGATAGGCACAATTCCCGCCGCCAGCACCCTGTCATCAAGGCGTCGCGGCAATGCTGTTTCACCATCACAATCGGAAATTGGACGAGCGAACATGAAGAACCTGTGGAATGACGGCGACGCGGAGACAATGGTTGCCGACTATGCGAAGAAGGGCATCAGCCGCGACCTGGCGCTGCGCGTCTACACGACCCGGCTGCTGGGCGGGGAGCCGCGCCTTGTCCTGCATGGCGGCGGCAACACCTCCTGCAAAACCACGGCGACCGACCTTGTCGGCGACCAGTGGGATGTGCTTTGCGTCAAGGGCAGCGGCTGGGACATGGGCGTCATCGAGCCGCAGGGCCTGCCGGCGGTCAAGCTCGGCGCGCTGCTGAAGGCCCGGTCGCTGAACAAGCTCGCCGATGAGGACATGGTTGCCCTGCAGCGGGTGAACCTCATCGACCCGTCCTCGCCCAACCCTTCGGTGGAGACGCTGCTGCACGCCTTCCTGCCGCACAAATTCGTCGACCACACGCATTCGACGGCCATTCTCGCCATCGTCGACCAGGAAGACAGCAAGGCACTGGTGAAGACGGTTTTTGGTAGCAAGATGGGCTACGTGCCCTACATCATGCCCGGCTTCGACCTGGCGAAGGCAGCCGCCGATATTTTTGACGCCGATCCGTCGGTCGAGGGCCTGATCCTCGACAAGCACGGCATCTTCACCTTCGGCGATGACGCCAGGCAAGCCTATGACCGGATGATCCATTATGTGAACGTCGCCGAGGAATTCATTGCGCGGAGCAGCAAGCCGAAGGCGGCAAAGGCAGCGTTGCCGGGAAAGCTCGCGACGCCAGCGTCTATCGCGCCGATGCTGCGTGGCGCCGTCGCGGTGGCGCGCGGCGAAGGGCGCTTCGACCGCATGATCAGCGACTTCCGCACCTCGGATGCGATCGTCGATTTCATCAACTCGGCTGACATTGCCGACTTTGCCGCACGCGGCGTGTCGACACCCGATCTGTCGATCCGCATCAAGACAGGTCCGATGGCGGTGCCGGCGCCCGACGCGGACAAGGTTTCCGACTACAAGGCCGTGATCAAGAGCCATGTCGACGCCTTCGCCGCGGAATATCGCGCCTATTTCGAGACCAATGACGCGCTCGACGACGTCAAGCGCACCATGCTCGACCAGATGCCGCGCCTGACGCTGGTGCCGGGCCTCGGCATGTTCGGCCACGGCCGCACGCTGAAGGATGCCAGGATCGCGTCCGACGTCGGCGAGATGTGGATCGAGGCGGTGCGCGGTGCCGAAGCGGTCGGCCGGTTCCATCCGCTGTCCAAGGCCGACCTGTTCCCGCTCGAATACTGGTCGCTGGAGCAGGCCAAGCTTGCCTCCAACAAGCCGAAGCCGCTGACCGGCCAGGTCGTGCTGATCACCGGCGGCGCCGGCGCGATCGGTGCCGCGACCGCCAAGCTGTTCGCCGACAATGGCGCGCATGCGGTCGTCGTCGATCTCGATGGCGACAAGGCGGCTGATGCCGCGAAGAAGGCTGGCAACAACTCGATCGGCGTCGCTGCTGATATCACAGACCCCGCACAGGTGCGCGCCGCCTTCGACAAGGCGGTTGCCGTGTTCGGCGGCGTCGACATCCTGGTCTCCAATGCCGGCGCTGCCTGGGAAGGCCGGATCGGCGAGCTCGACGATGCGCTTCTGCGCAAAAGTTTCGAGCTCAATTTCTTCGCGCACCAGTCGGTGGCGCAGAACGCGGTGCGCATCATGCTCGAACAAGGCACCGGCGGCGTGCTTCTGTTCAACACATCCAAGCAGGCGGTCAACCCAGGTCCGAAGTTCGGCGCCTATGGCGTGCCAAAGGCGGCGACGCTTTTCCTGTCCAGACAGTATGCGCTCGACTATGGCGCCTACGGCATCCGTTCGAACGCCGTCAACGCCGACCGCATCCGCTCGGGCCTGTTGACCGACGCCATGATCGCCAGCCGCTCGGGCGCGCGCGGCGTGTCGGAGAAGGAATACATGTCCGGCAACCTGCTCGGCCAGGAAGTGACCGCGCAGGACGTGGCGCAGGCGTTCCTGCATCATGCGCTGGCCGAACGGACCACCGCCGATGTGACGACCGTCGACGGTGGCAACATCGCGGCGGCGCTGCGGTAGCGTCGTGAGCGCGGCGGTCCCCACTGGGAAGGCGTCCGACGGCCTTGACGTCAAGGCTGTCCAGCCGCCCGATCTGCCCGCGCTCGCCGCGCTCTATCGGCATCGCGCTGCTTGAACGCGCGGTGTCGATTGCCTGGGAGCATGACTGCTACAAGGCCATGCTCCTGACCGGCTCGACGGAGCCTGCAACGCTCGCCTTTTACAGAGGCGCCGGTTTCGAGCAGAACAAGACCGGCTTCCAGATCAGACGGCTGCCCGTCAGAGCCTGATCTCGGCCCTCCTCGTAAAAAGGCCCCGCTGTGTGCGAGGCCCTTCAGTGTCGAATAACTCGCGCCTACTTCGCGTTCGGGTTCGGCATCCATGCAGGCATGGCGACATTGGCATGGGCGAACTGCGGCAGCTTGGCCGACAGGTCCTCCATGTTCTTGATGTCCTTGTCGACCAATTCCTTCTGCGTGATCAGCGTCGGCGGCACGACGACGTTGTGGCCGGGATCTTCGCCGGCCAGCAGCTGCGCCAGCGCGCGCACCGAGACCTGGCCGACGACAGCCGGGTTGGTTGCAGCGGTCGCTGCCCAGGCACTGTCGGGCTCGCGCATCGCGGCTATATCGGACGTGGAAATGTCGGCCGAATAGATCTTGATGCCCTTGTTCAGGCCGGCTTCGTCGACGGCGATCTTCACGCCCTTGGCGAACTCGTCATAGGGGGCGAACATCACCTTGATGTCGGGGTGAGCCGACAGCACCGAACGCGCCTGGTTGGCGACCGAGTTGGCGATCGGATTGTCCAGCGTGCCGAACATCGCGACTTCCTTGATGCCGGCATATTTCTTCTTGACGTCGACCCAGGTCTCGTTGCGGCGGTCCAACGGCGCGATGCCGGCGACATAGACATAGCCGGCATTCCAGCTCTCGCCATTGTCCTTCACCGCCTGCTCGAGCGCGAGGCGGGCAAGGTCCTTGTCCGATTGTTCGATCTGCGGGATCTTGGGGTTTTCGACATTGACGTCGAAAGCGACGACCTTGATGCCGGCGTCAACCGCGCGCTGGGCGGCGTCCTTCATCGATTCCGTCAGCCCATGCTGGATGATGATGCCCTGTACGCCGAGCGCGATGGCCTGGTCGACCATGTCGGATTGAAGGGCGGCATCCTGGCGGCTGTCGAGCACGCGCAGGTCAATGCCGAGTGCCTTCGACTGTGCCTCGACGCCCGAGAGATAAGCCTGGAAGAAGTCGCCGGTCGACAGATAGCGCACCAGGGCGATCTTGACGCCGGGCTTGTCGAATGGCGCCGGTTTGTCCGCGGCCAGCGCCGGGAACTGCATCAGCATCGTTGCGCCGGCCAGCCCGAGCGCGACCTTCCCCAGAACTCTTCTTGAGATGTTCATCTTGTTTCCTCCACTCCTGTTGAACCCAAAATCAAATCGGCAGCAATTCTAGCTCTTGCCCCTGCCGGAAAGGGCGAAGGTGAAGACAAGGGCGACGACCAGAACCACGCCCTTGACGAAATCCTGCGTGTAGTAGGGCGCGTTCATCATGGTCAGGCCTTGCAGCAAGATGCCGACGAACAGCGCGCCGACGGCGGTGCCGAAGGCGTTCGGCTTGGCGGCGCCGAGCACCGCGTAGCCGATAAGCGCCGCGGCAACCGCGTCGAGCAGCAGATTATTACCCGAGGCGATGTCGCCACGTCCAAGCCGGGCGGCGAGCAAAACGCCGCCGATCGAGGCAAAAACTCCTGAAATAATGTAGGCCCAGATCTTGTATGCCTTGACAGGCGCGCCGGCGAGTTCGGCAGCCCGCTCGTTGCTGCCGACGGCATACATCATGCGGCCGAAGCGGGTGTCTTCGAGGAAGAACCAGATCAGCAGCGCCAGCACCAAAAGCACCACGACCGATACCGGAATGAGGTTCGGGATGAAGAAATCGAAGCGATGGCGGCCAAGCGCCAGGAAAGCGTCGGAGAATTTGCCGTTGGCGACGGAGCCGTCGGGCATGGTCATGCCGGTGGCGATCGAGCGTCCTTCCGTCGGGATGCGCTGCAGGCCGACCAGCAGGAACATCATGCCGAGCGTCGCCAGGAGATCGGGAACGCGCATATAGACGATCAGCCATCCGTTGATCAGGCCGACAATGGCGCCGATGAGCAGGCAGACGATGACCGCCACGAAGGCGTTCTGCTCCAGCACCACCATGACATAGGCCGCCGCCATCATGGCCGATGTGGCGACCGAGCCGATCGAGAGATCAAAGCCGCCAACGACCAGCGTCGCGGTGACGCCGAGCGCCAGCACACCGGTGATGGCGACCGACTGGAAGATGAAGACGGCACTTTGCGGCGAAACGAAACCGTCGGCGGCGATCGCGAAATAGGCGATCAACCCGAACAGCAGGACGATGAAGCCGTAGCGAATGGCGTGGTCGCGCAGCGTCATTCAGCGCTTCCCCGCGCCGCTGCCGTTCTTACCCAACTCGAACCCATGGTCTCTCCACTCCAATTCCCGTTTACCGCCACGCTCAGGCTGCGCTGTGCAGCGGCCCGCCGGCCACCTCAGCCAGCAGGCGATCGAGATCGACCTCGGCATTACGGTGTTCGCCGACGATGGTGTGCTCCGACATCACCAGGATGCGATCGGCCGTCTCCAGCGCTTCATCAAGTTCGGTGACGAACAACAGCGTGGCACGGCCATTGGCGCTTGTCCGCAGCTTGGCGGCGATATCGCGCCGGGCCGAGATGTCGACCCCCTGAAACGGTTCGTCGAGGATGAACAGTCTTGCGTCCTGCGCCATCCAGCGGGCGACCATCACCTTCTGCTGGTTGCCGCCGGACAGTGCCGACAGCTCGTCCTTCTCGGAGCGACAGACGATCCCGAGTTCCTCGATCTGCCGGCGCGCGGTGGCGCGCTCGAGGCGGCGCTTGAGGACGCTCAAATTCGACATGCGCTTGAGGAATGGCAGGCTGACGTTGCGCTCGATGTTGAAGCCGCCGACTATACCGCTGGTCGCGCGATCCTTGGCGACGAGGAACACGCCGGCGGCGATCGCGTCGCCGGCCGAGCGCGGCGCGTAGGGCTTGCCGTTCATTGTCATCGTGCCGGCAAGCGGCTTGCGCACACCAAACAGCGTCTCGGCGAGCGCCGTCTTGCCGACGCCGACGAGACCGGTGACGGCGACGACCTCGCCATCACCAAGCGTCAAGGAAATCGGCCGGGCGCCCTGCGCGATGCGCAAGCCGTCGATCGCCAGGACCGCCCTGGCTGATTCCCTGACGACGATCCGGTCGAGGTGGATCTTGCGGCCGAGCATGGCATTGACCGCGCCTTCATAGTCGAGCGGCTTGGTGTCGAAGACCCCGGAGATGACGCCGTCGCGCATCGATACGATACGGTCGGCAAGCCGCCTGATGTCCGACATGCGATGCGAGATGTAGAGGATCGCCACGTCCTGCTCGCGCAGCCTGTCGACCAGCGCGAACAGCCGATCGGCTTCAGCGCTGGAGAGCGACGAGGTCGGCTCGTCGAGGATCAGCACTTTCGGCTGGTGCGCCAGGGCACGAGCGATAGCCACCATCTGGCGATCGGCCAGCGAAAGATCGCTGACGCGGGCCTTCAGGTCGATGGCCAGCCCCATGCGGTCGGCGACAGCCTTGGCCTCACGGCGCACGCGGGTTGGATTGAACAGGGTCGGCGCACCTTTGCCGCTCAGCCTGTCCAGAGTCAGGTTGGTGGCGACATCTAGGTCGGCCACGACGCCGTCATTGATGTTCTGGTGCACGGTGACGACGCCGGCGCGAATGGCCTCTGCGGGCGTGTTTGGCGCAAAGTCCTGCCCGGCAAGCGTCATGGCGCCACCGCCACGCAGGTAGACGCCGCTGATGATCTTGACGAGCGTGGACTTGCCGGCGCCGTTGGCGCCCATCAGCACGGTGACTTCACCGGAATGCAGCTCGAGCGAGATGCCGCCAAGCACCTCGTTGCGGCCAAAGGATTTCCTCAGTCCCTCTACGCGGAACACGGCATTGCCGACCATGCGTTCCTCCCTGATCACGACGCTATGGGCTACATCGGCAATTGTCAACACGATTGACAATTGCCAGATCGCTTCCTAGCTTGGCCCCGCCGCTAAGGCTCCCCTATGATCGGAGCGCATAGGCGGGAGGGAGAAGAATGACCGGGAAATTGCCATTCGAAGCACTGTCGGTGGAGACGCTTTCAACGCGTCTCGGCACGAACGAAGCGCTGTGCGCGAAGATCGGCAAGGACACCAGCGCGTGGAAGGTTCGCGAGGTCGGCGACGGCAATCTGAACCTGGTCTTCATCGTCGAAGGGACCGAAGGTGCGGTCGTGGTCAAGCAGGCCCTGCCCTATGTCCGCCTTGTCGGCGACAGCTGGCCGCTGCCACTGAAGCGCTCCTTCTTCGAATACCACGCACTGACCCGCCAGGAAGCGCGGGCGCCCGGCTCGGTGCCGGCGATCTACTATTTCGACGAGGTCCAGGCGCTCATCATCATGGAATATCTGTCGCCGCACATCATCTTGCGGCGCGCCCTGATCGAGGGCCGGCAGCTTCCGAATATCGCAAGGGATATCGGCCTGTTCATGGCCCGCACGCTGTTTCGCGGTTCCGACCTGCATATGGCGGCCAAGGACCGCAAGGCCGATCTGGCCCTGTTCGCCGACAATGTCGAACTCTGCGACATCACGGAGAACCTGGTGTTCTCAGATCCTTATTTCGACGCAAAAATGAACCGGCACACCAGCCCGCAGCTCGACGCCCTCGTCGCCGAACTTCGTGCCGATCGTGACCTCAAGGTCGAGGCGCAGCGGCTGAAGCACATCTTCGCCGCCAATGCCGAGACGCTGCTGCATGGCGACCTGCATTCCGGCTCGATCATGGTCACGGACTCCGAGACACGGATGATCGATCCGGAGTTCGCCTTCTACGGTCCGATGGCCTTCGACGTCGGCATGCTGCTCGCCAATTTCTGGATGTCGTTCTTCTCGCAGCGCGGGCATGAGCAGAAGGGAACGCGCGATGCCATGCGCGCCTATCTGCTCGATGTCACCGCCGAGACATGGGCGGTATTCCGCGCCGAGTTCTCGCATCTGTGGCGCACCGAACGCACCGGCATGCTCTACCAGAAGAGCCTGTTCGAGGATCAGGGCGACAGGCTGGGCGCCGAGCAGGCGCTCGATCATGTGCTGCATCAGATCTGGACAGACCTGCTCGGCTTTGCCGGCATCGAGGTCCACCGGCGCATCCTCGGTCTCGCCCACAATGCCGATTTCGAGACCATTGCGGACGAGGATCTGCGCGCTTCTTGCGAGGCGAAAGCGCTGAAATTCGGCCGCCACATCGCCGTCAACCGGCGCCAGATCCACAGCATGGAAGAGGTCAACACTCTGGCCGTGCTGATCGAACAGGAGAACAGGATTTGAACGTCGGCGACCGCCACTACCGTACCATCTGGCTGAGCGACGACGGGCGTTCGGTTGACATCATCGACCAGCGCTGGTTGCCGCATGATTTCCGCATCGAGACGATCGGCACGGTTGCCGGCGTCGCCACCGCCATCCGCGACATGTGGGTGCGCGGCGCGCCGCTGATCGGCGTCACCGCCGCCTATGGCGTCGCCATGCAGATGGCAGACGATCCGTCCGACGAAGCGCTCGATGCCGTGTGGGAAACACTGCACGAGACGCGCCCGACCGCGATCAATTTGCGCTGGGCGCTCGATGAGATGCGGCGCTTCCTGCGGCCGCTACCGACAGAACAACGCGCCGCAGCCGCCTATCGGCGCGCCGGTGAGATCGCGGATGAGGATGTAGGGCTCAATCGTGCCATCGGCGAGAATGGTCTCGCCATCATCAAGGCAATCGCCGCGCGCAAGCCGCCGGGCGAGACGGTCAACATTCTCACCCATTGCAATGCCGGCTGGCTGGCCACGGTCGACTACGGCACCGCCACGTCGCCGATCTATCTCGCTGTCGAAGCCGACATTCCCGTCCACGTCTATGTCGATGAAACCCGCCCGCGCAATCAGGGCGCCCAGCTGACGGCCTGGGAAATGGCCGGCCATGGCGTGCCGCACACGCTGATCGTCGACAATGCCGGCGGCCATCTGATGCAACGTGGCGAGATCGACATGGTCATCGTCGGCACCGACCGCACCACCGCCGACGGCGATGTCTGCAACAAGATAGGCACGTATCTCAAGGCACTCGCCGCCGCCGACAATGACGTGCCGTTCTACGTCGCCCTGCCTTCGCCGACCATTGATTGGACGGTGCATGACGGGCTGAAGGAGATCCCCATCGAACAACGCTCGGCCGACGAGGTGTCGCTGGTCTGGGGCAAGACCGCTGCGGGCGAAATCGCGCAGGTGCGTATATCGCCTGAGACGACGCCTGCGGCAAACCCTGCCTTCGACGTAACGCCGGCGCGACTGGTGACCGGACTGATCACCGAGCGCGGTGTGGCGAGGGCCTCGCGCGAGGGGTTGATGGCGATGTTTCCCGAGCGCGGACAAGACTGACAGAGAGCGCTGATCGTTGTTCCAGAACGGTCTGTCTCGGCCCCGGCAATTGACAGCATCGCCCTGCCCTTCCATAAAAACCGCGTTAATGTTCTCAGGGCGGGGTGAAAGTCCCCACCGGCGGTAAGGACTCCTGGTGCGCATGATTCCTTTCCGAAAACCGCTTGCCGGTTTTCGGGGTCATGCGCGGGACCCAAGCCCGCGAGCGCTTCCCGGTTGGCGGGAAGGTCAGCAGATCCGGTGTGATTCCGGGGCCGACGGTTAGAGTCCGGATGAAAGAGAACGAACGGAAGACGGACCGCCCTGGCGGACCGCATTCTGTATCGTGCGTCCTGATTCTGGTTCGAAACGGAAGGATGGACCCATGAATCAGCATTCCCAGAAAGACTACGAGACGACCCGCATTGCCGTCATTCGCGCGCGCTGGCACGCCGATATCGTCGACGAGTGCGTCAAATCCTTCGAAGCGGAAATGGCCGCGCTCGGGGGCAGTCGCTTTGCCGTCGATGTCTTCGACGTGCCCGGCGCATACGAGATCCCCCTGCACGCCAAGACCCTTGCCGACACCGGCCGCTACGCCGCGATCCTCGGCACGGCGTTTGTCGTCAATGGCGGCATCTATCGGCATGAGTTCGTGGCGAGCGCGGTGATCGACGGCATGATGAATGTGCAGCTGTCGACCGGCGTGCCGGTTCTGTCGGCGGTGCTCACCCCGCTCAACTATCACGATAGCGCGGAGCATCACCGCTTCTTCTTCGAGCACTTCACCGTCAAGGGCAAGGAAGCGGCCAACGCCTGCGTCCAGATCCTCGCCGCGCGTGAGATGATCGCGGCCTGAGTTGGAAGCGCCGGGAGGGGAAACCCACCCGGCGCTTCGTTCGGCTTACAACTTCAAGTCGAAATTGATCTTGAAGGCGTGTGCCTGGGTATCCCTGGCGATCTGGCCGGAATAGGCGGCGCCGAGCGTTGCGTTGGGCGACAGGGAAACATCGAAACCGGCTTCCAGCGCCAACGCGTCACGGGCAATCGGCACACCGGCGCTGGCGAAGGAGGCTCCGCTGCCGAAGGTAAGCGTGGTGGTCGGCTGAACATCGCCATACGCGTGCTGCCAGCCCAGCATTCCATGCAAAGCGGTCATGCCGGTCCCGAACCGTGTCGATGCGCGCAGGCCCAGGGTCGAGAACGTGTTTTCGCTCGACGCACCCTGGCTGGTCAGGGCCGATGTGGCGCCGCCGGTTTCGGCAAAGCCATCCGCGCTGGCATGCACATAGGCCAGGTTGGCAAAGGGCTCGAAGGCGCCAAGGCTCGTGTCGAACCGGTATGCGAGTTCACTGAAAGCCTGCGCCGTCTCGGCCCTGTAGCCCGCCGACAGCTGTTCGCTGAAAGCAGGAAACACGACGTCGCGCTTGGTGCCGATATCGTGCCAGCCATAGATGGCGCCAGCCCTGAAGCCGAGCGCGCCCACTTGCGTGCCGGCATAGACGCCGAGATTGTAATTGTCGCTGGTGCCTGACGAGGCGCGGTCGGAAACGTCGAAATTCGTGCGGCTGTAGCCACCGAGCACGCCGACCCGCCAGTCGCCGACCGGAACGTCCGCGCCGCCGACGAAGCCCGCGCTCGTGCGGTTGAAATCGGCGGCGTAGCCCGAGCCCTTGATGTCGCCGGTCATGGCCAGCGCTTCGCTCCAGATCACGATGCCGCCGGCGTTGGCAGGCGCGGCGTGCACGCCGGTGGCATCGATGGCGGCGGTGGTCAGGGAGACGTCGGCGGCGTCGAAAGCCGAGCGGAGCCGGCGGTTTGCCGAATCCCGGGCGAAACGGCTGTCGTCGACGAGCGCGCCGAGGACGTCGGCATGGACTTCGCCGGAAAGCGCGTTTCCGTAGGGGCGCAGATAGCGGTAAAAGCCGACGGCCTCCACGTTGGGGTCACTCTCCAGCGCCTCCCGGTTGAGAATGTACATCGACCAGCCATCCTTCGTCTGGTTGAAGGAAAGCCCTTCGACCTCCTGCTCGCCGTTGATCTTCAGATTGCCAAGAATCTCGACTTCGCCGGTCTTGAGGTTCGCCCGGTAGATCGTCTTCTCGTCATTGTCGGTCGAGAAATACATCCAGCCGTCGAGGAGCTTGCCACCCTGCGCCTGGTCGATGGTCTGCGTCAGGGGGATGTATTCCTTGAAGCTCCAGTCCGACAGGTTGTAAACGGCGATTTCCGTCGCGTTCTCATAGGCCATGCCGTAACCGAGCCCATTCTTGGCGTCGACGGCAACCCAGCTGGCGATGTCATGGGTGCCATTGGGCGGATTGAGCGAAAAGGCCTGGCCGGTGAAGCTCAGATCGCTCGCGCGATAGACCGCGAAAACCGGGTGGTCGTATTTGCCTCCGGTGATCGGGTCGCGCTTGCTCGTGTCCAGCGAAATGTAGAGGAGCCCGTCGGCATAGTCGATGTCGCCAATATGGTTCAACCCCAGGCTGGAGAATTCAGACGGAAGCTGGAGAGCGAGCGGGATCGCCGGCGCGACAGTCAATGACGGGTTATAGTTCTTGTCGGTGCGCTCGAGGATATTGGTGCCGGAAAAATACCAGTTCGTTCCGTCCGTGGTCACGCCCTGCTGCTTCGAGGTTATCGCATCGCCGGTAAAGGTCGTCTTTTCGACCATGATCCAGGGCTCGACGGCAAGCGCCGGCAGCGCCGTCATGGCGAGGGTGCCAGACACGAGGATGCAGGCCGTTATGGTTTTCGGGAGGCCAGCCATGACCGTCCCCTTCAGGGCGGTTTTGCTCGCGCGATCGATGATTGAAGACATTCTGTTGTGTTCCTGTTGGCAGGCTGTGATCGATTGTTCGGCGCGCACGACATCGGCCGACGACAACGGCGTCGTCGGTGATGGCAGGTCCGAGATTTTTGGTTCTTCGGGTGTTATTTACGCTGTAATTGGTTGGCCGCTCTGGCCGCTGGTTCAACGATGTGCTCACTAGGGGGAGCGCGTGACAATCATATGAATAATGGGAACAATATGAAAAATTCAGCCGCCCGCCCGAGGGTACCCCGGATGACATCGCGCATGACGGGATCGTCTTCCGGCCTTCATGCCAGACTGCTCAACGAAATCGGCCAGGGCATCGTGCGCGGGGAATTCGTTCCCGGCGACCAGTTGCCCAACGGCGACGACTGGAGCGCCTCGTTCGGTGCGAGCCGCACCGGTCTGCGCGAAGTCGTCAAGGTCCTGGCGGGCAAGGGCATGGTCGAGATGCGCCCCCGGACAGGAACACGCGTGCGGCCTCGCAAGCACTGGAACTTCCTCGATCCCGACGTGCTGATGTGGCGTTTCGGCGCGAGGGCCACCGCCGAGGACGCGCGCTCCCTGTTCGAGTTGCGCCGCGCGATCGAACCCATGGCCGGCGCGCTGGCGGCCGAGCGCGCCACGCCAGAGCAGATCGCCGAATTGAAGGCCATCCTAAAGGAGATGGAAGAAGCCGGCGACGACGGCGAGCGCTTTGCCATACCGGACCTCGCCTTCCATCAGGCTATCCTGCATATGTCGGGAAACGAGCTGATCGGCTCGCTCGCCGCCCTGATCGAGACCGCGCTGGTGATCAGCTTCCGGCTTTCCGACGACAGCCCGGCCGGTCAACGTCAATCGCTCAAACTGCATCAACGCATCGTCGAGAGCATCGAAAAGCGCAACCCGTCCGCCACCAGCAAGGCTTTGGTCGCCCTGCTGGATGGAGCGGAGGAGGACGTGCGGCTTTCCCTCGCGGCAAGGCTTGGCAGGCAGAAATAGCGCCTGCCCCGTTGCTGTCTGAAGGCAATACCCTCGACACCGGTCGCGCTGGCGGACGGGTTTGGCTGTCACATTACCATCAGCCGCGGTTGTGTAACAAGAATTGCTCCGGGCAGAGTGCCGGGCTGTTGCGGTTGCACCGAAATCCGGCCAGAAGCATCGATGGACTGACCGGCAACCGGCGGTCCGCGACATTGCGCTGAAACCAGATACGGGAGACTACTGGGTGGCTCGCATAACACTGAGACAATTGCTCGATCACGCCGCCGAATACGGCTACGGCGTACCCGCTTTCAACATGAACAACATGGAACAGGGCCTCGCCATCATGGAGGCGGCAGAAGAGACCAAGTCGCCGGTCATCCTGCAGGCGAGCCGTGGCGCCCGCGCCTATGCCAATGACGTGGTGCTGGCCAAGCTGATCGACGCACTGGTCGAAATCCACCCCGACATCCCGGTCTGCATGCATCTCGACCACGGCAACAACGAAGCCACCTGCGTCACCGCGATCCAGTACGGCTTCACCTCCGTGATGATGGACGGGTCGCTGAAGGAAGACGGCAAGACGCCGGCCGATTACGCCTACAACTCCGGCATCACGCGCCGCGTCGTCGACATGGCGCATTGGGGCGGCGTGTCGGTCGAAGGCGAGATCGGCGTGCTGGGATCACTGGAGAGCGGCGGCGGCGAACAGGAGGACGGCCACGGCGTCGAAGGCGCTGTCAGCCATGACCAGTTGCTCACCGATCCGGAACAGGCGGTGGAGTTCGTCAAGGACACCCATGTCGATGCGCTGGCGGTTGCCATGGGCACCAGCCACGGCGCCTACAAATTCTCGCGCAAGCCGGACGGCGCCGTGCTGGCGATGAACGTCATCGAGGACATCCATCGCCGCCTGCCCAACATGCATCTGGTGATGCACGGCTCCTCCTCGGTGCCGGAGGAATTGCAGGAGATCATCAACAAATATGGCGGCCAGATGAAGCCGACCTGGGGCGTGCCGGTGGAAGAAATCCAGCGCGGCATCAAGCACGGCGTGCGCAAGATCAACATCGACACCGACAACCGCATGGCGCTGACCGGCGCCATCCGCAAGGTGCTGAGCGAGAATCCGAGCGAGTTCGATCCGCGCAAATACCTGACGCCAGCCATGGCCGCCATGCGCAAGCTGTGCAAGGAGCGCTTCGAGCAGTTCGGCACTGCCGGCAACGCGCAGAAGATCAAGCCGCTGCCGGTCGCGGAAATGGCCAAGCGCTACAAGTCGGGCAGCCTCGATCCGAAGTTCGGCTGATCCGGGCAGACCGCCCAAGCTGCCGAGCGACCAAAAGAAAGAGCCGCTGAGGCTCTTTCTCCATTCCACAACATGTCCCGGCCTATTCGCCCGCGGGTCGGGGAATAGCTGGCCTTCAGACCAATCGCGGCAACGCCTACTGCAGGATCCGCTGCTGGTGCTGGCCCGGGTGTCCCTGCATGAAGTCGGTGTCTTCGGCAAACGGGCTGTCGAGGCCGGTCGCCACAACCGACACCCTGAATTTGCCTTCCAGATTCTTGTCGAAGATGGCGCCGACGATGATGTCGGCGTCTTCATAGACTTCTTCGCGTATACGCGTGGCGGCTTCGTCGACCTCGAACAGGGTCATGTCGCGGCCGCCGGATATCGAGACCAGGACGCCCTTGGCGCCCTTCATCGAGGCTTCATCCAGAAGCGGGTTGGCGATCGCGGCTTCGGCCGCCTTGATGGCCCGGCTTTCGCCGGACGCCTCGCCCGTGCCCATCATCGCGCGTCCCATGCCGCGCATGATCGATTTCACGTCGGCGAAGTCGAGATTGATCAGGCCTTCCTTGACGATCAGGTCGGTGATGCAGCCGACACCGGAGTAAAGCACCCGGTCGGCGATGACGAACGCATCGGCGAAGGTGGTCTTGGCGTCAGCGATCCTGAACAGGTTCTGATTGGGTATGACGATCACCGTGTCGGCGGCCTCGCGCAGCCGCGCAATGCCTTCCTCGGCCATCTGCATGCGTCGCTTGCCTTCGAAGGCGAAAGGCTTGGTGACGACCCCGACGGTCAGGATACCGGCCTTGCGCGCGGCATGCGCGATGATCGGAGCCGCACCCGTTCCGGTGCCGCCGCCCATGCCGGCGGTGACGAAGCACATATGCGTGCCCTGGAGATGATCCATGATCTCGTCGAGCGATTCCTCGGCGGCAGCGCGGCCGATCTCGGGAAGCGATCCGGCTCCCAACCCCTCGGTGATATGGGCGCCAAGCTGGATCAGCCTCGTCGCCTTCGACATCGCCAGCGCCTGGGCATCCGTGTTGGCAGCGATGAACTCGGTGCCCTGAAGCTGCTCCGTGATCATGTTGTTGACCGCGTTACCGCCGCCACCACCCACGCCGATCACGGTGATCTTGGGTCTCATCTCGGAGATTTCCGGCTTCTTGAACTCGGCCATTGCCACTTCTCCTTCGCCGATCGCCTACGGCTCGCCAACAAATTCTGTCCGGAAACTGCAACCGAACGGAAAGCAGCGCGACCCGAATCAGGCCGCCCGGATGGGTGCCTCAAAAAGCCAGAGAGCGGCCGCCCGCGCAAGTACGGGCGATTCAACATTTGTAATCGGACACTGCATCAGGCCGCGGCCTATCGACCCGCACGGTCGCAAAGCCGGTAAATCCCACCTTTTCAGGCTGTGCGCGGCGGTGCAGCGAATTCCGACGCCTGCCGCAGATGCTGCCGAAGCAGCGCTTCGGCCCACTCGATCTCTCCCGCTTCGACGGCATCGAGAATGGCGAGATGTTCGCGACAGGACTGTTCGAGCCGTTCGGCGGGCAATTGCTCGAACCCCGCCGATTCCTGCAGCCGCCGCAGATTGCTCTGCTGACGCACGGCGTCGACCAGGAAGCGGTTGCCCGAGCACGCCGCCAGCCCCTCGTGAAACGACGCATTGATCCGGAACCATTCATCGCCGCCGGCCAATCCCTTTCCTGCGAGGATGATGGACAGGATACGCTCATGGGCGCGGCGGGCCGGCGCCAGTTGCAGCGGATCGGCACGGAACGTCAGTGAGCGCAGTGCCGCGCATTCCACCGCGATGCGGAATTCATAGCTTTCCCGTTGAGCATCGTCGCCGACCAGCGACTCGGCAAAGCGCCAGCCATGCCCCGGCAGCCGCTGCGCCAGCCCTTCGGCGGCAAAGCGCAGCAACAGCTTTCTGATCACGCCGCGCGACACCTGGTAGCGCGGCATGAGTTCGGCCTCGGAGACGTCCTGGGGCAACTTACCCAGCGCACGCTCCTTCATCATCCGGCGGTAGAGATTCTCGAGCGGCGAGTTCGGCAGGATCGCCTCCGGGTCAAGTTCGGCGACATCCAGCGCCAGTTGCAGGCCCCTCGTCTCCAAACCCGTCAGGATGCCCCGCGCAACCAACAGCTCAAGTGCGGCACTGATCGGGGAACGCGAAACACCGAATGTGCGGGCAAGATCCGGCACGGAGATGCGCGTTCCGACAGTCCACCCGGCATCGCGGATTCTTTCGAGGATGCGGCGGGCCAAGTCTATCTGCAGTGGGCTCGGGGCTCCCGACGATATCGGCCGGGCGATCCTATCCTGATTCATGCGCATCTCCATCGCGGATCGCATTATAGTTATTTCAACAGCAGCATGAAACGGCCATCTCGCAAAAATTTGGCTTTTCATTCACACAAAATTCAATACGATCGATCTCGTTGGTAAAAATCGAGGCCCTTCCGATGACCGCATTCCAGCCGTTTCCGCTCGTCGATGTCGGCGGAACACCCACAGAGCGCGGCAATGCCTATGGCGAGCAAGCGCGCGGCCGTATCCATGCATCCGCGGCTTTGTATGCCTCACAGCTCGACCGTTTTGGCTTCGGACCGAAGGATATCGAGCGCTTTGGCGGGATATTCCTGCCTCGCCTTCGGCAATGGGCGCCCGACCTCGTCAAGGAGATGGAAGGCATCGCCTCGGGCGCCAATGTCGAGCTGTCCTCGATCCTGCTGGTCAATGCACGCACCGAAATCCTGCAGCTTGCCAAGCGCGAGAAAGGCATTTCCGACGACGAGTCCGATGGCTGCACGGGCGCGGTGATCCTGCCGGAGGCGACAAAGGCCGGACGGTTGATCCATGGACAGAACTGGGACTGGCGCGCCGAATGCGCGGAAACCTCCATCGTCCTGCGCGTGCGGCGCACCGATGGCCCGGATCTCCTCACCTTCACCGAGGCCGGCGGACTGGCGCGCAGCGGCTTCAACGCGGCGGGCATCGGCATCACCGCGAACTATCTGGAATCGGATCGCGACTACCGCGACATCGGCATCCCGCTGCCCTTCATCCGTCGCCGGGCGCTGGAAGCCCAGCATTTCGCCCATGCCATCAAGGTGGTGGCGACGACGCCGAAATCCTGCTCCAACAACATGATCCTGAGCACGGCCGAGGGCTTCGCGGTCGATTTCGAATGCGCGCCCGACGAGGCCTTTCCGATCTATCCGGACAAGGACCTCATCGTGCATGCCAACCACTGGCAAAGCCCTGTCGCCCTGTCGAAGCTGCGCGAAACCGGCCTCGGCGACGTGCCGGACAGCCTCTACCGCGACTATCGCGTGCGCAGGCATCTCGCTGCCCGGCATGGCGACATCACCGTCGATGACCTCAAGGAAGCACTGTTCGACGACTTCGCCGCGCCGCTCAGTGTCTGCCGGCCGGCAAACCGCAAGGAGGGCGGAAACCTCTCTGCGACGGTGGCGATGATCATCTTCGAGCCGGCCAGCGGGTTCATGGAAATCGCGCCACTGCCGGCCGAGAACCGCGACTTCACCCGCTACGAACTGACGATGGACGAGACGATCGCCGCGAAGGCCAGAAAGGCCCTGCCCGCACGGTAGAAATCCTGTTCATTCCAACAGAAGAAAACGGAGGGTCGATTTGCCGTGTCGCACCGCCGCACCGCTTGCGGCGCTGCGATCGATGCGTCTATCATGTCGCGAGAAAATCGCTGACAACGGCCCACACCGCGTTCAGCCAGCAAACAATTACTAGCGGCGGATGTCGTCAGCTGCGTAGATTTCAGAACGAAGCGCACCGCAATGGCTGACAGAACACAGTTCGGGTTGACCGCCGTCGACACCGTACCCCTGCATGAGAAGGTCTATCTGGAACTCGTCAGGGCCTTGATGTCCGGCCAGTTCGTGCCTGGCCAGAAGCTGACCTCACGCAAGCTGGCCAAGGAGCTTGGCACCAGCGACATGCCGGTGCGCAGCGCCTTCATGCGACTGCAGGCACTGCGCGCGCTCAGCCCCATGCCGAATGGAAGCGTGGAGGTGCCGGTGATCTCGGCTGAACGGTTTTCGCAGTTGACCGCCGTGCGGACAATCCTCGAAGGCTCAGCCACCGAACTGGCGACAAAGCGCGTCAACGGCAACAATCTGCGCACGATCCGACGCCACTGCACCGACCTGACCTTGGCGGCCCGCAAGGGCGATATCGACGACTATCTGCGCAAGAACCACGACTTCAAATTCTCGATCTATCGCCATTGCGGCAATGAACAGATGATCTTCCTGATCGAGACCGTTTGGATGCAGGTTGGCCCGTTTCTGCGGAACCTGGCCATGGGCTTCGAGGACGATCTCGCCTCCATTCTCGACATCGATTACCATGAGGAAGTCGTCGCGGCGATCGAGGCCCAGGATGGAGAACGCGCCCGGGCGGCTATCGTTCGTGATATTGACGAAGGCGCGACGCATATCCTGCAACAGGCCAGATTTCCGGAAACGAGAAACTAGAACCGCACCACGGCGAACGTTCAACTCAAAGCTGCCATCCACGACTGACGATGAACCGCGGCAGTTCAAAAGCCACTTGGCTTTCCGTCTTCTTCCCTCTATGTTGCGATCGCAGATCGCGAATTTGGTTTTGAAATGCCTCCCGACATCCCGGCTAGTGAATTGAAAAAATAAGGAAAACTGACGGCGCTTGCCGGCTTGGTTCCTCAGAAACTCACAAGCTACTTTTACCGGGCCAATACAGCTGATCAGGCTGCGGCACCCTTCAAAACCAGAGGTTAGAAATTGAGCGATGCAATTGCGGACGTCCTGAACTGGCTTGAAAGCAGGAACGACATCCAGAGCCTGAGGGCAGCGGTGTGCGACCTCAACGGCGTCATGCGCGGCAAGCGCATCCCGGTCGAGCAGGCACGCAAGGCACTGGAGGGCAAGCTGCGCATGCCCTATTCCCTGATCGGACTCGACATCTGGGGCGAAGACATCGAAGGCAACACGCTGGTTTTCTCGACCGGCGATGCCGACGGGCTTTGCCAATGGACGGGACGCGGTATTCTCCCGGTGGAATGGACCGCGCATCCGACAGCGCTTGTTCCTCTCTGGCTCGCCGACGAAAACGGAGCGCCCTATCTCGGCGATCCGCGGCGGGCGTTGGCCCGTATCCTTGATCGCTACAAGGCCCTGGGATTGACCCCTGTCGCGGCAACGGAACTTGAATTCTATCTGGTCGATCCGCAGTCGCAGCGGCCTGTCGGGCCGGTGTCACCGGTCACCGGGCGCCGTCTCGATTCCGACGCGGCATTGTCGATCGACGAGATCGATGACTTCGAATCCTTCATCCACGATGTCTACGAGGCTTGCCGGGCACAAGGCATTCCCGTCGACACCGCCATTGCCGAAAACGGGGTCGGCCAGTTCGAGATCAATCTGAACCACGTCGCGGACGCCCTGCGCGCGGCGGATGATGCCGTGCTGTTCAAGCGTACGGTCAAGGGCATCGCCCGCAAGCACGGCTTTGCCGCCTGCTTCATGGCGAAGCCCTATGGTGACCGCGCCGGCAATGGTTTTCACGTTCATTTCAGCCTGATCGATGCCGAGGGACGCAACGTCTTCGACGACGGCACCGACCAGGGCTCCGACATCATGCGCAATGCGGTGGGCGGCCTTCTCGCGGCCATGGCCGAGAGCACGCTGGTGTTCGCACCGCACTTCAATTCCTACCGCCGGCTTCGTCCGAGGTCCTATGCACCGACCGCGGTCGCCTGGGGTTACGAGAACCGCATGGTCGCGATCCGCATCCCCGGCGGCCCGACTGGCGCGCGCCGCATCGAGCATCGCGTGTCGGGAGCGGACGCCAATCCCTACCTGGTGCTTGCCGCCATATTGGGCGCCGCCCTGATCGGCATTGAAAGGCAGCTGTCGCCTGGCGATCCGACCGGCAGCGATGGGCAAGGCGTGGTGCCGGCAAAGCTGCCGCCGGACTGGGCGTCAGCGATCGCAGCCTTTGAATCCGGGACGCATGTGGCGGAGATCTTTCCTGCGATCCTGCGCGACTCCTTCATCGCCTGCAAACGGCAGGAGCTGAACACGTTCGCGCTCAATGTCAGCGACTTCGAGATCGAGACCTATCTCGAAAGCGTTTAGGGTCTCTACGACGACCGATCGGCCTTCAGCACGGAAACAGCCACCTCGCTGTTGTGCACGAACTCATTGGCGTCGGGCTGCCTTTGGACCAGCAGGATGAACAGAAGGTCGGTCAGCGTCAGCTGCGCATCGCGTGCGGTGATCGAGGATGAGCGCGCGCGCTCCTCATCGGCGACCGTGTAGAGGCGGATATCGGCGACGCGGCTCAGCGGATTGTCATGCAGGCCGGTGACAGCGATGACGGTCGCGCCGCGCTTGCTGGCAAGCTCGGCGATGCGCAGGGTTTCGATGCTGGCGCCGGAATAGGACAGCGCGAACAGCACGTCGCCAGGCCCGAGCGTCGAGACATTGGCCATCTGGATGTGACTGTCGCTGTCATGCATGACATTGCGGCCGAGCTTCATCAGCTTGTAGGAGAAATCACGCGCCACCAGCGAGGATGCGCCGACGCCGACCAGATGGATACGGCGTGCGCCATCCAGCATCTCCAACGCCTTTGAGATGATCCGCTCGCTGTTGCTGGCGACGGTCTGTTGCATCGACAGAAGCTTGCTGCCGATCAGCTTCTTCAGGATGACCTGGTAGCCATCGCCAACCTCGATCGAACCGTGGATCACGCCGGCCGGCACCTGCCAATCCTGCACCTTGGCCTCGCTGACGGCGAGCTTCAGTTCCTGGTAGCTGGCATAGCCGAGTTTCTGGCTGAACTTGACGACGCTCGATTGACTGCGGCCGATCTCGGCCGCCAGCGCCGCCGTCGACAGGCGCAGCATCCCGTCGGGATTGTCGAGAATGTACTGGCCGATCTCGCGGTCGCCGGGCGCCATGGCATCAAGCTTCACTTCGATCTTCTTCAGGACGGACATGCGTTTCCCCGATCGGTTCAGGATGGCGGGCATACCGGGTATACCTGCGCAAAGAATAATTTATTCCAATCGAGATTGACAGCGAAGAATGATCGATCGACTTTCGAAGCGTGCCGGATCGATCCTCGATTCGAGCATGAAAAACCGCTTGCGAACCTATGGGTTTGCAAGCGCAGGTCACGTCAGATCGGGTTCACAACCATGGACAAACTGCTGATCGTGGGCGGACAAAGGCTGCAAGGCGCGGTGACCATCTCTGGCGCCAAGAACGCCGCCCTTCCGCAGATCGCGGCTGCGCTGCTCAGCCCCTATCCGCTGGAACTGACCAACCTGCCTGATGTCACCGACGTCGAAAACATGCTGGGCGTGGTGGCACTTCATGGCGCCGGAGTCACACGATCGGCCCATGCCGCTACGATCGATACCAGCGCCGCCGTTTCCAAGGAAACGTCTTACGACACGGTGAGGAAGATGCGGGCGACGGTGCTCGTGCTCGGCCCCTTGCTGGCCCGGTTTGGGCATGCGCGGGTTTCGCTGCCGGGCGGCTGCGCGATCGGCGCGCGGCCGGTCGACATGCATGTCGCCGCGCTCGCCGCACTTGGCGCCAGCATTGCGATCGAGAACGGATCGATCGTCGCCTCGGCGCCGAACGGCCTGACCGGTACGCGCATCGTGCTCAGTTCCCCATCGGTGGGCGCGACGGAGACGGCGATGATGGCCGCGACAACCGCGAAGGGCGAAACCGAAATCCTGAACGCGGCGCGTGAGCCGGAAGTGGCGGATCTCGCCGCCTGCCTCAACGCCATGGGCGCCCGGATCGAGGGCGCCGGCACGCATCGCATCCTGATCGCGGGCAGCACCAGCTGGCATGCCGCCACCCACCATATCATCCCCGACCGGATCGAGGCCGGCACCTATGCCGTTGCAGCGGCGATCACCGGTGGCCAGCTCGAACTGACCCACGCAAGGCTGGAACACATGGCATCGGTGGTGCAACTGCTGGAGGCGACCGGCGTCAAGATCTGGCCGGGCGATCGTGGTCTCATCGTGTCGCGGGACGGTCCGCTCAAGGCAGTCGATGCCACCACGGAACCCTATCCGGGCTTTCCGACCGATCTCCAGGCGCAGTTCATGGCGTTGATGTGCTGCGCCGATGGTGCCGCGCTGTTGCGCGAGACGATCTTCGAAAACCGCTTCATGCATGTGCCCGAGCTGATGCGGCTCGGCGCCAACATCAAGTTGCAGGGAACCATGGCGCTGGTTCGCGGCGGCGAGAAGCTCAGGGGGGCGCAAGTGATGGCCACGGATCTGCGCGCATCTGTGTCGCTGGTTCTGGCGGCGCTGGTGTCCGAGGGCGAAACCATCATCAACCGGGTCTATCACCTCGACCGCGGCTATGAGCAACTGGACCGCAAGCTGCGTCTTTGCGGTGCTCATATCGAACGGATCAGCGCATGAGCACGGCTACGTCCGCTCCCTATTTCCTGGGCGTCGACGGCGGCGGAACCGGCTGCCGGGCCCGCATCGAGGATGCGGCGGGAACCGTATTGGGCCAAGGTCTTTCGGGACCGGCGACGACGCGGCTTGGCATCGACGAGGCTTGGGCATCGATTTACCGAGCCTACAGCGCGGCGATCAAGGAAGCAGGTTTCGGCACGGCGGAGATCGCCCGGATCCGGGCGGGAATCGGCCTTGCCGGAATAGGGCGCAAGGGCGCGCTGGACGCGCTTCGGGCGATTGCCCATCCCTTCGCCAGCATCGACTTCGTCAGCGACGGTGTCGGAGCCTGCCTTGGCGCCCATTCCGGCCTGGATGGCGCCATCGTCATTGCCGGCACGGGCTCGATCGGCCTCGGCTTCGTCGAGGGACGCGACCTGCGCGTTGGTGGCTATGGATTTCCGATTTCCGATGAAGGCAGCGGCGCCCACCTTGGACTGAAGGTCGTGCAACTGGCGCTGCGCGCGCATGACGGGCGGCATGAGCGAACGGCGCTGGTGGCCGAAGTGATGCAACGGTTCCAGAATGACCCGATGGAAGCGGTGGCGTGGATGGACCGCGCGACGGCGACCGACTATGCAGCACTGGCCCCGATGGTGATGCGCCACGCCGACCAGGGCGACCCGGTCGGACGGCGCATCGTGCAGGATGCGGCCGAGCAGATCGACACGTTCGTGCGGGTGCTTTTTGAACAGGGCGCGCCTCGCGTGACCCTGCTCGGAGGCCTTTCCAGCCCGCTCGAACCCTGGCTCGCGCCCGATGTTCGACGCCGTTTGAAACCCGCTGACGGAGATGCCGTTTCCGGTGCGATCATCCTGGCCAGGAAATCGCTTGCTTGCCGCTAGCGCTTGCCAAGAGTAGGAATATTTTATTCCAATCTGTCGTTGACATCGAGAATATTGAATTCTAAAAAGTTAACAGAATGCGATTGCAGGCGAAGGGCCGCGTCGACACGCGACGCTTGGCGCAATGCCTATCTTCCGCTGACGGCATGGCAATTTTTGAAAGCAGCCCGATGACCGAACAAGGGTTGATGTCTGAGTTGGAACAGCTGGTTTCCGAGGATCGGAACCCGAGGACGATGGACATCGACCTGTTGCCGACCCTCGATGTCCTGCGCAAGATCAACGACGAGGATCGGGCCGTTCCCCTGGCTGTGGAGAAAGTCATCCCGCAGATCACAGATGCCGTCGACCGCATCGTGTCAGCCTTTCAGAAAGGCGCGCGGCTGATCTATCTGGGCGCAGGGACGAGCGGTCGGCTGGGCGTTCTCGACGCCTCGGAATGTCCCCCGACCTTCGGGGTGCCCGAAGACATGGTGGTTGGCCTGATCGCCGGCGGGGCCGAGGCGCTGGTGCGCGCTGCGGAAGGCGCGGAAGACGATCCCAGGCAAGGCGCGCGGGCATTGCGCGATATCAAGCTGACCGCCGACGACGTGGTGGTCGGCATCGCGGTCAGCGGACGCACGCCCTATGTCATCGGCGGCCTGAACTACGCAAAACAGGTGGGCGCTACGACGGTGGCACTGTCCTGCAATCCGTCGTCGACCATAGCCGGCATTGCCGACATCGCCATCTCACCCGTCGTCGGCCCCGAGGTCCTCACCGGCTCGACGCGGCTGAAATCGGGGACCGCGCAGAAGCTGGTGCTCAACATGCTGACGACCGCCAGCATGATCCGCATCGGCAAGAGCTACCAGAACCTGATGGTCGACCTTAACCCGTCCAACAAGAAGCTTATCGCCAGGGCCATCCGGATCGTCATGCAGACGACGGGTTGCTCGGCGCCGAAGGCACGGCAGGCGCTCGACGAGGCCGGCAATGATGTGAAGCTGGCGATATTGGTGGTGATCACGGGCATGGGCGTCGAAGAGGCGCGCGCGGCCCTCGCCAAGGCAGGGGGTTTCCTGCGCAAGGCAATCAGTGACAAGACGGCGTGAGGCCGCACAAGCGCTGGGCCGATACTCAAAGGTGCGTGTGCCTTTGAAGCGGTCTGGAGAAACTGCAAGGCAATCAATCATAATGGGAGACGACAATGGGACAGCATCTTACCAGGAAACTACTTTCCGGCTTCACGCTCGCGACCATGCTGGGCGTGGCGACGATCTCGACGCAGGCGAATGCCGCAACGCTGCACATGGCGTGGGCGCAGGACGCCACGGGGCTTGATCCGCACAAGCAGACGGCCTTCTCGTCGCTGCGGCTGCTGGAACTGATCTATGAGCCGCTGGTACGGGTCGACGCCAGCCTGCAGATCGTGCCGGCCATTGCCACGTCCTGGGAGTTTTCTAAGGACGGCAAGGAACTGACGTTCAAGCTCGACCCGAAAGCAAAATTCCAGGGCGGCGCAGCGGTGACTTCGGCCGATGTGAAGGCATCGTTCGAGCGCATCCTCGATGAAAAGACGGGTGCTGCCGCCCGCGCCAATTTCCTGTCGATCGCCAGCATCGACGCGCCCGATCCGGCGACTGTCGTCTTCCACCTGTCGCAGCCGGATGCCCCGATACTGACGGCTATGAGCGACGTGAACGCGGCGATCGTGCCGGCAAGCGAGATCAAGGCCGGCTCCATCGGGACGAAGACGATCGGCTCCGGTCCCTTCAAGCTCGACAAATGGGACCCCAATGCCAAGGAAGTTCTCAGCGCCAACAAGGATTGGGCGGGTGGCCCGACAGGCGTCGACGGCATCGAGATCAGCGTGCTGCCGGACGAAACGGCGATCCTGGCGGCGCTGCGCACCAAGCAGATCGACTTCGCGCTGCTGAACGACCCGCTCGTCGCGACGCTGGTGCCGAAGGAGGCCAGCCTGCAGCTCAACCGCGTGCCGGTGCTTTCCTATCACGTGCTGCAGCTCAATCCGTCACGCAAGCCGATGACAGAGCTCAAGGTGCGGCAGGCGATCTCCTGCGCCATCGACCGGCAGGAAGTGCTGGACACCGCTTCGCTGGGCGAAGGCAAGGTCACCGGTCCGCTGACCATCCCGGCCATGGCAACCGATCCGAGCCAGCTGTTCTGCTACAAGCGCGACGTCGAGAAGGCCAAGGCGCTGATGAAAGAGGCAGGCTATGCCGACGGCTTTTCAGCGACCGTGATCGGCGCCACCGGCGAGCCGCCGACGGCGGCGGCGGAGGCGCAGGTGATCCAGTCGCAGCTCGCTGAGATCGGCGTCAAGCTCGACATCAAGATGATGGAGCTCAACGTCTATGTCGACGCCTGGCTGAAGGGCGACTTCGACATGGCCATCGCCTTGAACGGTGGCAGGGCCGACCCCTACACCATGTACAATCGCTACTGGACCAAGGCCGGCAATCTGCAGAAGGTGGCGAACTATATCGACGACACACTCGACAGCCAGATGCAGCAGGGCCGCGCCGAGACCGACCCGGCCAAACGCAAGGTGATCTTCGCCGAGTTCGAGAAGCACCTCGCCGAGGTGTCGCCCTGGATCTGGCTCTACACCTCGTACAGCTACACGGCGCAACAGAAGAACATCCAGGGGTTTGTACCGACGCCGACCGGCACGCTGTTCAGCCTGGGCAAGGTCACGATCCAGCAGTAGTAGCGGCCAATATCGACGCAGGGCGAGAGGTATTCTTCGCGTGAACTATCTGATGCGACGACTGTCGACCTTCCCTCTTGTCCTGCTTGGCGTCTCCCTTGTCGTGTTCGTGGCGATCCGGATGGTGCCGGGCGACTCGATCACGGCAATGCTGGGCACGGAAGCCGGACTGCTGACGCCGGCGCAGCGCGATTCACTGGCCGCCTATTTCGGCATCGACCAACCCTGGCTCATCCAGTACGGGCGCTGGCTGGTCGGTATCCTGCACGGCAATCTCGGCATATCGGTCACCTATGGCAAGCCGGTGCTCGACGTTATCCTTGAACGCTTCCCGCTGACGCTCGAGCTTGCACTGTTGTCCATGATCATCGCGCTTGCGGTCGGCGTGCCCGCCGGGGTTTTCGCCGCCACGCACAATGAAAAACCATCCGATCTGGCGGTGCGGATCGTCGCCATGATCGGCCAGTCAACGCCGAACTTCGTCCTCGCCCTGCTTATCATCTACGCATTGTCCGCCGGCTTCGGCGTGTTGCCGGCAATGGGCCAGTTCGCGCCGCTCTGGCAGGATCCGTTGCGCAATCTGAGCCAGTTGATCCTGCCGGCGATCACGCTCGGATTTGCCTTTGCGGCGTCGGTCACCCGTATATCGCGCTCGGCCATGCTCGACGTTCTCAGCGACGACTATGTCAGGACCGCCCGCAGCAAGGGGGCATCCGCGCGCAGCGTCATCTGGCGGCATGCCCTGCCCAATGCACTCATCCCGGTCGTGACGCTGAGCGGCATCGAGTTCGGCTACCTGCTGGGCGGGGCCGTCATCGTCGAGCAGATCTATGCGCTGCCGGGACTTGGACGGATGGTGCTCGATGCGATCCTGCAGCGCGACTATGCACTGGTGCAGGGCAGCGTGCTGTTCATCGCCTTCAACTTCATGATCGTCAATCTCCTGGTCGACCTCGCTTATGTCGCGCTCGATCCGCGTATTCGGCTGGGGGAGCGTTGATGCGCATTCTTCGGGCCATCTTCGCGCATCCCAGCGGGCGTATCGGCGGCTTCATCGTCGGGCTCTATATCATCATCGCCGCGCTTGGCATGCTCGGGCTGACACCACACAATCCGCTGGCACAGTTCCGGGTGGACCGGCTGCACGCGCCCAACGGCAACTATTGGATGGGCACGGACCTTTTCGGCCGCGATGTGGCGAGCCGGCTGATGGCGGGTGTCGGCCAGTCTTTCACCGTCGCCTTCTTCTCGGTGGCCTTTGCATCGCTCGCCGGCACTGCACTGGGACTGGCGGTCGCCTGGTTCGGACGCCGCTGGGACGGCGTCGTGATGCGTGTCATGGACGTGCTGCTGGCCTTCCCGGCGATCCTGCTGGCGCTGCTGATCGTCGCCGTCGCTGGACCGGGCACATGGACCAGCGTCGTTGCCATTGCCATCGTCTACACGCCGATCTTCACGCGTGTCGTGCGCGGCCCTGCCCTGTCGCTCAAGGCGCGTGAATTCGTCGACGCCGCGCGCACCTTCGGCAGCAGCCCGTCCTACATCGTCACCCGCCATCTGCTGCTCAACCTCGTGGCGCCGCTGACCGTGCAGGTTACGCTGGCGCTGGCCTGGGCACTGTTGACCGAAGCGGGCCTGAGCTTTCTTGGCCTCGGCATTCAGCCGCCGGCGGCATCGCTCGGCCTGATGCTGAGCGACAGCCGCAACCTGATGGAGACAGCACCCTGGCTGATGATCTTCCCGGGGCTGGCAATCATGATCAGCATCCTGGGTTTCAACCTGCTTGGCGATGCCTTGCGCGACATCCTCGACCCGAAGATGCGGAGGGCGACTGCATGATCCCGCTTCTGTCCGTCTCGGATCTGCGCATCGGCTTCGGCCGCAATCCGCAAGCCAATGAGGTCGTTCGCGGCGTCAGCTTCGATCTCGCTGATGGCGAGACGTTGGCACTCGTCGGCGAAAGCGGTTCAGGCAAATCCGTCACCGCGCTGTCGATCAACCGTCTCGTCGATTTCGGCGGCGGCCGCATCACCGGCGGCGCCATGAAATTGAAGCGGGCCGACGGCAGCATCTTCGATCTGCTGACTGCGACGGAACCGCAACTGACAAAGATCCGCGGCGCCGAGATCGGCATGATCTTCCAGGAGCCGATGACCTCGCTCAATCCGGTGCTGACCATCGGCAGGCAGATCGAGGAATCGTTTCGCCTGCATCGCGGCCTGACCGGCCGGCAGGCAACAGCGGCGGCCAAGGACGCGCTCGACCGGGTGCGTATTCCTGATGCGGCGCGGCGGCTCAAATACACGCCCAACCAGCTGTCAGGCGGCATGCTGCAGCGGGTGATGATCGCCATCGCGCTGGCCTGCAATCCGCGCCTGCTGATCGCCGACGAGCCGACAACGGCGCTCGACGTGACCGTGCAGGCGCAGATCATGGCGCTGCTTGCCGAGCTGAAGCGGGAAACGGGCATGTCGATGATCTTCATCACGCATGATATCGGCCTGGTTGCCGGCATCGCCGACAAGGTGCTGGTGATGCAGAACGGAGAGGCCGTCGAACAGGGCGAGCTTAACCAGATACTCGACCATCCAAAGCATCCCTATACGCAGCATCTGCTGCATGCCGTGCCGCATTTCGCCAACGGCCGCGCGACACGCGCGGATGGACAGCGTGACAAGGATGGAAGCACGGAGCCGGCCTTGAAGGTCGACGGCCTCGTGGTCCGGTTTCCCCTCAAGAGCGGCTTCTTCAGCCATGCCACCGGTGCCGTGCACGCCGTGGACGGCGTCGACTTCGACCTGATGCAAGGCGAGACGCTGGCCATCGTCGGCGAGAGCGGTTCAGGCAAATCCACTACCGCGCGCGCCGTCCTGGGATTGGTGAAGTCGACGCGCGGCACCTTCTCGACCGGCAAGCGAAAAGCCTCGGCCGAGCAGAGTGCCCTGCCCGTGCAGATGGTGTTCCAGAACCCCTATGCCTCGCTCAATCCGAGGCTCAGCATCGAGAGCATCCTGGGGGAGCCGGTGATCGCCACCGGCGGCCGGGTGGATGCCGGGACGCGGGCGAAAATGGCCGCGCTGCTGGAGCGCGTCGGCCTGCCCAAGAACAGCCTTGAGCGCTACCCGCACGAATTCTCCGGTGGCCAACGGCAAAGGCTGTGCATCGCGCGAGCGCTGATGCTCAACCCTTCCGTCCTCGTTCTGGACGAAGCAGTGTCGGCGCTCGACGTGTCGGTACAGGCCAAGGTGCTGGAGCTGCTTGTCGACCTGCAAGAAGAGTTCGGCCTCGCCTATCTGTTCATCTCGCACGACATGGCGGTCGTCGAGCGGATCGCCCACCGGATCGCGGTCATCTACGCCGGGCAGATCGTCGAGATCGGCGATGCTGCGTCGGTCCTGTCGGAGCCCAGGCATTCCTACACCAAGAAGCTCATCGCAGCCGTTCCAACCATCGACCGGCGGCATGAGCGTTTCGAACTCGACACGCGGCAGGTACCGTCGCTTGTGCGGCCGCTGGGGTTTGAACCGGCGCCGGCCAGATGGGAGCAGTTTGGTAGCGATCACATGGCGAGGGCCGAAGTGTGATGGGCAATGCCCCTACACATGCAAGGTCGGCGGGACAGCGCCCCCCTCTGCCCTGCCGGGCATCTCCCCCACACGGGGGGAGATTGGCGGCTTTGACCTTCCGCCCATCCTCCAACGCAGAAGGTTGGCGAAAGCGGTGGCGACATCCGATCTCCCCCCTCGTGGGGGAGATGTCCGGCAGGACAGAGGGGGGCGCGCAGGATCACTGCCTCGCCGAAGGGAGCCGGCATTGACCAACCTCGCCCCGCTTTTCGATCGCGCTTTCCAACCACTCGAAACGGCAGTAACAGAGGGCCGCATTCCCGGCGGCGTGCTCGGCGTCATCGACGGGAATGGCGACCGCATCGTCCGGGCCATCGGTTCAGCGCAACGCGTTCCCAAGACGCGGCCGATGCAGATCGAAACCTGGTTCGACCTGGCGTCGTTGACCAAGGTCATCTTCACGACGCCGCGTATCCTGGCGCTGGCGGAACAAGGCATCATCGATCTCGACGCCCCGCTGATCTCGGTTCTGCCGGACCTTCGCCAATATGATCCAGAGGCCTGGGAGCGGAAGGTGACGTTCCGCCAGTGCCTCGGGCACCAGACACCCTTTCCCGCCGTCGAGCCGATCTACACCTATGGCCGAGACCCGGAACTGCTGCGCGCCTTCATCCTGCAGCGCGAATGGCTGAAACGGGAGCCCGTCTATTCCGACATCAACTTCATGCTCCTGGGTTTTGCGCTGGAGCGCCTTTGCGGCAAGACCATCCGCGACATGGACCCGGGCCCAGGCTTCGCCTGGTCCACGGAACCCGATGAAGCTGCGGCGACCGAGGACTGCACCTGGCGTCATCGCGTGCTCTCGGGCGAAGTCCACGACGACAATTGCTCGGCGCTGCAAGGTGCTGGTCATGCCGGGTTGTTCGGCACGGTGGCTTCGATCCTCGATTTCGCCAGGGGATTGCTGGACTGCAGCGGCGTATCCGAACGTTCGATCGCGCTGATGCGCACACCCTTGTCCGCCACCCGCACCCATGGCTGGGAGGGCCCCTATGAGGGCTGGTCCGGCGGCGCCTTGTGCAGCCCAGGCACTATCGGCCATACCGGATTTACCGGCACAGGACTGTGGATCGACTTCGACAGTGGCAAGGCGTGGACCTTGCTTACCAACCGCATCCATCCGACACGTCATTTCGACAGCGGGATTGCCTCGCTTCGCCAGGCGGTCGGCGATCTCGTCAACGGAGCTTAGGAACTCAATGGAACCAATCTGGGCCGTCGGCCTGATGACCGGCACCGTGCTTGACGGGAATATCGACGTTGCCCTGATCAAGACCGACGGCGAGCGGATCGCGGATTTCGGCACCTACACGCTGGCGCCCTATCCCGCATCGATCCGCACCCTGCTGGAGGAAACGCTGCGCCAGGCGAGGCCCTGGAATTTCACCGGGCCCGAGCCTGTGATCTTCCGCGAAGCCGAAGAGGCGCTGACGCGCGCACAATCCACGGCGGTCAAGAATCTTGTCGAAAGCTATGGCCTGACGATGGCCGATATCGGCGTCGTCGGCTTCCATGGCCAGACCGTGCTGCATCGTGCTCCTCAGGTCGGCCGGCTTGGCCAGACCCGGCAACTCGGTGACGGTGCGTTGATGCATTCCATATTGGGCACCAAGGTCGCCTATGATTTCCGCTCGGCCGACATGCGCGCCGGCGGCCAGGGCGCACCGCTATCCGCCGCCTACCATGCGGCGCTGTTGCGCGACGCCGACGCCAGCGGCGATACCGCCGTGCTCAATCTCGGCGGCGTCGCCAACATCACCTGGTGGGACGGCAAGGACAATGTCGTTGCCTTCGACACCGGCCCCGCCAATGCACCGCTCAACGATTTCATCAAATCGAAAGGGCTTGGCGAGATGGACCGCGACGGCGCGCTGGCACGCGCGGGCAAGGTTGACGAGGCCCGGCTGGCCAAGCTCCTGCAGCATCCCTATTTGACCAAGCCGTACCCCAAATCCCTGGATCGTTTCGATTTCGGTGCGGCGATGGCAGACGGCATGAACGCCGAGGATGGCGCGGCATTGCTGACGGCGTTCACGGCTTCCGCCGTCGGCAAGGCGCTCAACCTGCTGCCGCACAGGCCGAAAAAGCTTGTGGTCAGCGGCGGCGGCCGCCACAACCCGATGATGATGGAGATGCTTGCCAGCCGCGCCGGCGTCGACGCCGTGCAGGCGGAAACGCTGGGGTGGAAGGGCGACGCGGTGGAAGCCGAGTGCTTCGCCTTCCTCGCGGTCCGCGTGCTGAGAGGCTTGCCGATCAGTTTTCCGTCAACGACAGGCGTGCCGCAACCCATGCGCGGCGGACGGCTGGCGGGTTAATCCACCAGCCTCTTCTGCAGGAAGATGCGGCTGCGACCGATGGGGAAATCGGCAAGCGTTCCGAAGGGCTGATAGCCCTGGCGCTCATAGACCTTGGCCGCTTTGGGATTGAAGGTATCGATCCAGGCGCCTTGACAACCGCGCGCCACGGCTTCCTGCTCGGCGGCGTCGAGCATCCTGCCGGCCATATGCTGGCCGCGCAGCCGCTCGTCAACCCAAAGCCATTGCACGTAAAGCCAGCCCCAGGCTGTGTATCCCGAAATACCGGCAACCACGGCGCTATCCTCGTCGCGAACGAATACGGCGAGCGGCTTCCTTTCGGAGGCGCCGACATCGCTGTCGTTGAATGCCGTCAGGCGCTCGCCAAGAAAAGCCAGTTCTTCCGGCCGTGGATCGGCGGTCGTTTCGAGGGTGGTATTCATGGCCTTGTCCCGCCGGCTTCGAGAGTGGATTCCCCCGGAAGCGTGTAGCGAAGGACGGTACCTGGACGCAAGGTCGAGGTGTTAGCCGGCCCGCACCGGCCGAGCGGAGGGCCACGCCGCAGCGGCGGCGGCGATCAGCATGAGGAGCGCGGCGGCCAATGCCGAAGCGGCAAAACCCAGGCTGGAATAGAGCGGCCCGAAGCCGGTCGTGCCGATGAACACCGCGAGATAGGTGACCGCGCTGTTCAGGCCCATGACGGTGCCGCGCCGCGCGGGATCGAGCGCCGTCAGGCACGTCACGAGAACATTCAGCCCAAAATGATTGGCAAGCCCCCAAGCCGCGACAAGTGCCATGGTCAGGCCGAAGTTGTCGCTTGCGGCGGCAATCGCGAGGTAGACGATCGCGACGAGCAGATAGGCGAACGGCATGACGCGGCGCGCGCCGATGCGATCGATCACCCCATCGAGGAGGGCCGCCGTTCCAAAGCCGATGCCATACGCAAGGGCCGCCAGGCCGTTGGCACTGACCGGTCGACCCAGCCCGGTGTGCAGATGATCGCCAAGATAGGCATAGACGCCGTAGAACGCGGTCATGAATGCCGCGCAGGCGACCAGAAGCGGCACGATGCCGGGGACGCGCAGCGCGTCGAGCGGCGTCGGCGCCGGGCCGTCCTTCCTGGCGTCACTGAGCGATGTCATGGCCAGCCCGCACAACGCCAGAACCGCGAGGATGGCGACCGCCGCGAACACCGCGCGCCAATGCACCAGATCGGCAAGCACCGCCGACAGCGAAACCCCTGCCACCATGCTCAGCGTCCACCCGGTCAGCACGACGCCGATCGTTCCGCTTTCCCGTCCGGGCGGCGCGATCGCCGCCGCACTTGCGTAGATTGCCGGCATGGCGACTCCGGCAGCGGTGCCGGCGACAAGCTGTGCCGCGACCAGTGCCGTCACCGTCGGCGCTACGGCGCTGCCAAGGAGTGCGAGCGCCAGCAGCAGCAATGCGCCCTGAAGCATGCGGCGTGCGCCGATCCGGTCGATGTAACGGGCAAGAAACAAGGCGCTGGCCGAAGTGCCGAGGCCGAAGGCGGCGGACGCAATCATGACCATCGGCACGCTTGTTGCAAAGGAGGCGGCGACAGCCGGCGCTATCGGGCCAAGCACCAGCGAATTGGAGCCGATCACGGCGATGCATCCCGTCAGCAGATAGGCGGGTGTCGGAATGGTTTGCACTGACGCTGACGCCAATGTTGCTGATTGATCAGTGTTCGACATATTGCCATAATGGCCGAACTAAATTCGGCATCAATCGGAAATAGTCAGATGGATGAAGAAACAGACGGCATTCCGCAGAATAGGCCTGCAGGCCGCGATCTCGACGCAATCGACCGAAAGATATTAGGCGTCCTGGTCGACGACGCCACGATCAGCTACGCCGAACTCGGCGATAGGGTCGGCCTTTCACCGCCAGCGGCGCATGAACGAGTGAAGCGGCTTCGGCGCAGCGGCGCCATTCGCGGCACCGTCGCACTCGTCGATCCGAAGGCCGTGCGCAAGCCGCTGCTTGCCTTCGTGCATGTCGACACCAGGGGCTGGGGAAAGACCCCCGAACTGATGGCGATTTCCGAGCACCCGGAGGTCGAGGAAATCCATTCCGTGGCCGGTGATTCCTGCATGCTGCTGAAGGTCCGCACCGAGGACACGAGGGCGCTCGAAGGCCTGTTGGCACGGCTTTACGAGACGCCAGGTGTCACCTCGACCAGAAGCTACGTGGTTTTGTCGACCTATCTCGAGCGGCCGGTGCAGCCGGAGACCACAAAGGAGTGGCCGACGCCCCGGCACATGACCAAGCCGCTCTATTAAGGGCTGGCGGATGTGATCACCCCGGCGTCGATCTCCGCTGGATCGACGCCGGGCTGTAGGAGGCGCCTTACTGAAGTTTCGCCTGCAGGGCGTTGACGTCGTCCGTCGTCATTTCGCCGTCGGTCGTCACCTTACCGTCGGTGATCTTCCAGAGGCGGAACGGGCCGGTGATGTCGCCATATTTATCGAAGGCGACGGGACCGATGACGCCTTCGTAGCGGATCGGCTTGCCGTCCTTGATCAGGCCGAGCGCCTTGGCGAACTCTTCCTTGCCGGCGAAGATCGGCGTGCCGGCGGGATCGACCGCCTTGTACATCGCGTCCTTGATCTTGGCCGGATCCTCGGAGCCGGCAATGGCGATGGCAAGTCCGACGATCGCGCCGGCGTCATAGGAACGGTCGGCCGCCGGATTCGATGGTTCGATACCGGAGAACGCCTTGTAGTTCTTCATGAAGTAGTCGGTCGATGCGGTCGGGCTGGTGCCGGACGACGTGCCATAGGCATCCTTCAGATAGTCGGCGCCGACGGATTCGATGAAGTCCGGGCTGTTCATGCCGTCATTGAGAAGGAATTTCTGCACGCCGCCCTGCGAGATCCAGGTGCGGGCGATGGTGGCGCCGTCAACGGGCGTGCTTATGAGATAGAGCCCATCAGGCCCGCCGGCCATCGCCGCCGTCACTTCGGACGCGTAGCTCGACTGCTTTTCATTGTAGGGGGTGTCGGAGACGATGGTGCCGCCGAGCGCCTTGTAGGCGCGCGAGAATTCCGCCGACATGTTTACGCCGAAGTCGTTGTTGACGTGGATGATGGCGAGTTTCTTGAAGCCCTTGTCGACAGCGTATTTGGCGGCGGCGACGCCCTGCAGTGCATCGGACGTGATGGTGCGGAAGAAGATGCCGTTGGTCTTGCCGTCGCGTCCGAGCGTCGTCAGCGTCGGCGATGACGAGGCTGGCGAGACCTGGACGATCTTGGCCGGGGCGGTGACCGAAGTCAGGATCGGGATCGACACAGAGGAGATGATGCCGCCGATGATCACCGGCACCTTCTTGACCTGAACCAGCTGGGTCGCGGCGTCGACCGCGATGTTGCCCTGACTCTGGCTGTCACGCGTGTCGGTGGCGAGATCGCAACCGCGCACGCCGCCGGCGTCATTGATGTCGCGGAAAGCCATCTCGACCGACTTGGCGCCGGCCTGGCCGTATTCGCCGGCCGGGCCGGTCAGTTCCATGACGAGGCCGACGGTGATCTTGCAGTCGGCGGCGTGTGCGGCACCAGCCGCCGTCAGCAGCGCGAGCGCGGTGGTGATTTGAAGTATCGTCTTGGTCATTGTTCTTCCCCTTTCGGTACACGACTCTCGTTGATGTGTTGTCGATGTCTGGAGCCTGTCAGCCTTCCGGCATCTGCAGCCAGGTTTCATGCAGATGTCGCCATTCGACGCCGTTGGGCGCCGAAGAACGGGTGGTGAAAACAGCGCTCGCCTGACGGCGGCTATGCTTGCCGCCACGGTGCTGTATCTCGATGTAGGAGACGATGATCGTATCATCGCTTTGCCAGCCGGCCCTTATGTCGTCGGTGGAGATCAGAAAATCGGTGCCGCATGTGGCGCGGTTGGCCCGAACATAGTCGAGCACGGCATCTCGATCGAGAATCTTGCCACTTGGCGGGATCATGCGAAAGCCGTCACCGATGACGCTTTCGAAGCGGCCGAAATGCGTCTTGTCCGCACTCACCGTTCGATACCATTCGAAGAAGAAATGATGGAGATCGACGATCTCGGCGCGGGCGCGTGAGAACAGGGTGGGTTCGCTGGTCATTTCTTCCCCGCGTTCAGGTTGTAATGCATGATCGAGCCGTGGCGGCCGTGACGGTCGCGCTCCAGCGTGTAGACGTCTCCCTCAAGACCATTGCCTTGCGCAATGACACCGGCAATCCGGGAACGATCCTCGGCATCGAGCGCGATGTCCATGATCCCCGCATTGGCGAGCGCATGCGCCTGGTTGCGCGCGCCGACGATGACGGCAGCCACTTGCGGCTGTTCGAGCACCCAGGCACTGGCGATGGTGGCGATGTCGACCCCGTGGCGATCGCCGACCGCCTTCAGCGCGCCCAGCAGATGCTGGAAGAGCTCCCAGCCGCCGAAATCGTCGATGATCAGCTTGTATTTGACCAGCGAGCGGTTCTCGAGCGGCATCTCCGGTTCGACGACGCCAAGCCATCTGTCGCTCAAGAAACCGCCCGCCACGGAACCGTAGCAGAGGAAATTGACGCCGTTTTTGCTGGCGAGTGCGGCCAGGCTTTTGGCCGGGCGCTGGTCGAGCACGGAGTACTGGAGTTGCTGGCTGACCAGTGGAATACCCGCGTCGAGTATCTCGGTCAGGCGCTGCGTGTCGAAATTGGTGGTGCCGAGATTGCGTACCTTGCCTTCGCGGCGCATTTCATCGAGCCACCCCATCGCATCGACATAACCGGGCAACGCATAATCCCACCAGTGGAATTGCACGAGGTCGAGCCGCTCGGTCTTCAGCCGGCGCAGCGATTGCTCGACGATGCCGCGGATATAGTCGCGGCTGATGTTCGACAGCCTTTCGAGATCGGGCACCAGCTTGGTGTGCACCCGCATCCTGGCGGCGATATCGAGACCGCGCTCGCTGGCCAGCCGCAGGCGCGCCGCACCGATCAGTTCCTCGACGCCGGTGTAGATGTCCGCGCAATCATAGGTCCAGATGCCTGCATCGAAGGTGGCGATGAGGTCGGTCACCGCCTGGTCGCGATCGATCGCTCCATGCCCGCCCGCAAGCTGCCAGCCGCCGCGAATGACCCGCGAGATCGCATAGCCTGGGCTGAGTTCGAAGGTCCTGGCGGTCATCTGGCTTCATTCTCCCTCGGCAGCGGCACGGCCGTCGTCTCTGCATGGCTGAACCGCCGTTTTCCGGTCCTGATGATCCGCAGCCGGCTGGCGCAATTCGGGTCGGGACAGGCGATCTCGGCGTCCGACGTCATCCAGTCGTTCCTGTCGGTCGGACGCTGTTTGGCCGCGAGCAGCGGCAACACGGCGGCAAGTGAATAGATCGAAAAGCCCTGCCCTGCCGGCATCGACAGCATTTCCCCCTTGAGCTCGAAATAGTCGCCGGGCTTGGCGCCGCAATAGATCGGCTTGCCATCGGGGATGATCGCCTCGACGCGAAGATCGAAGAGTTCGAAACTGTCGTCGGCCATTCAGATCTCCACACGGGTGAAGGTGACATCGCAGGCGCCGTTGCGGCGGATGATACCGCAGGCGGCGGCGAACCGCTCGCGGTCCTCAGGGCGGACTTGCGCGACAACGCTGCCGGCGAGCCAGCCGATCGGGAACAGCAGGCGCGCGCCCTGCCCGTAGAACAGGCCGATGTCGAAAATCGCATTGGGACTGCCGCCCCACATGCGCGGCGGCACATAGGAGAGCACGATATCGCCGGGCTGCGGTGTAAGCGTCGCATTCTCTGCCGGCAAGGGCGCGGCATAGGACTGATCCTCCAGATGAGCGGCAGGGATCGGACAGGAGATTTCGGGGCCAGTCCACATGGCATGGATGCCCGGCACGATGCGCGGCTGCTCAAGATAGGCCCAAAGGAAAGCGGCGTTCTCCGGTGCCTTCTGCGGCAACAGCAGCGCCGTGACCGAGAGCTCGGAACGGGGTTCGGTGATGATGATGGCGCGGCTGGTCATATCAGATATTCAGTCCTTCGCGGATTGGAGTTTGTCGCGCAGGAAGGCGAAGGGGCGGCTGATGTCGGCCACGAGCGCCTCGCGCGCGGCCTGCGCATCCTGCTTGGCAAGCGCTGCGACGATGCCGCGATGATAGTGGGCGGTGTCGACCTCGCCCGCCTCGGAAAAGGCATAGATGGCAACCCGGATGCAGGGTCCGGATTGCAGCCAGAGGCTCTCGATCATCGGGATCAGCACGGCCGAACCGCAGCAGCGATAGATCTCGAAATGGAAGCTCTGGTTGAGTGTCGCTTCGCGGTCGATGTCCTTCTTCTGCTTCAGCGCGCGCATCTCGTCCCACTCGCCGAGCATCGCTTCGATGGACGCGATCTGGCGCGGGTTCATGCGCGTCGCCGCGAGCGCGATCGCTTCGCCCTCGATGAGGGATCGGGCCCGCAGGAGGTCGTCCATACGCTCCAGGGTGATGGGCGGCACGCGTACGGAGCGGTTGGGAAGCGCTTCCAGCGCCTTTTCCGTGATCAACCGCCCCAGTGCCTCGCGCACCGGCATGGTCGAGGTGACCAGCGCCTCGGCGAGGCCACGGATGGTCAAGACCTGGCTTGGTTCGAAAAGCCCGCCGATCAATGCCCGGCGCAGTTCTGAATAGACACGGTCCTGCACGGTCTCGCGACCAACGGGGGTGAGCTGGGCTGCGATCGACCCATTGTTCTTTTCGATGGCAGCCTTTTGCATTCCCGGCCCCGTTTTCGGCTTGCGAAGGAAATTAAAGCCGATTAGCGTGATCAAAGCAAGTGTGATCACAAATCAAAAAAAAAGAAGGCGGCAAAGACCCGCTCCATCCAGAGGGATGCATGGACGACACGATTGAAGGAGCGCCCCGTGCGCCCGTTTTGACGGCGAAACATGTCATCAGGCGCTTTGGCGGGCTGATCGCGGTCAACGATGTCTCGTTTGATGTTCGCCAAGGGGAAATACTCGGCCTCATCGGCCCGAACGGCGCCGGCAAGACCACCATGTTCGACCTGCTGGCCGGCAGCATTCTGCCGACAAGCGGCGAGATCATCCTCAATGGCGTCAGCGTATCGGGCGAAGCCGCGCATCGCCGCATCGGTCGTGGCCTTGGCCGCACGTTCCAGATTCCCCGCCCCCTGCCCAATCTGACGCTGATCGAGAACGTCATGCTCGCCGCGCAGGGGCAGTCCGGGGAAAGGCTGCTCGCCAACTTCATCACACCCTGGCGGGTGGCGGCCGAAGAGAAGGCCGCGGAAAAAAAGGCCGGCGAGTTGCTTGACCTCGTAGCCCTTGCCCGCCTCGCCCACGAACCGGCGCGCGTGCTTTCCGGCGGCCAGCGCAAGCTGCTGGAACTCGCCCGCGTGATGATGGCCGACCCGGCGATCATCCTGCTCGACGAACCGGCGGCCGGCGTCAACGCGACGCTGCTCGAAGTCATCATCGACCGCATTCGCGACATCAACGCCCGGGGCATCACCTTCCTGCTGATCGAGCACAACATCGACATGGTGACGCGGCTCTGCCACCGCGTCCTCGTGATGGCCGACGGCCAGCTGCTCTGCGAGGGCACGGCGGACGAGGTCGCACGCGATCCGCGAGTCATCGAGGCCTATCTTGGCGGAGCGGCAGCGGCATGAGCGAAACCGTACTCGACGTGCGCGACCTCGTTGCCGGCTATGAGCCCGGCGTACCGATCGTGCGCGGCGCCTCGATCACCGTCAGAAAGGGTGAGATCGTCGTCGTGCTCGGCCCCAACGGCGCCGGCAAGTCGAGCCTGATCAAGGCCATCGCCGGCCTTGTCCCGATCACCGGCGGCGCTGTCCTGCTGGACGACAAGGACATCACGGCGGCTCCCGCCCACATGATGGTTCGCCTTGGGCTCGCCTTCGTGCCGCAGACCGAGAACATCTTTCCGCTGATGTCGGTCGAGGACAATCTGAAGGTCGCCTGCGGCATCCTGAAGCCGCGCGATATCCCCAGCCGCATCGAAGAGATGTATGCGGCTTTTCCCGATCTCGTGCGCCAGCGCAGGACCGCCGCCGGCAATCTGTCGGGCGGACAGCGGCAGATGCTCGCCGTCGCACGGGCATTGGTCGTGCATCCGAAGGTGCTGGTACTCGACGAGCCGTCGGCCGGTCTGTCACCGAAATTCGTGTCGATGGTGTTCGAGATGCTGGCCGGCATCCGCAAATCCGGCGTCACCATCCTCCTGGTCGAGCAGAACGCCAAGGCAGCGCTTGCCATCGGCGATCGTGCCTATGTGCTGGTCGAAGGCAAGGACCGGCATGAGGGCGTCGCGTCCGAATTGTGGAATGACCCGGTGGTCGCCGAACTCTATCTCGGCCAGCGCCGCCCAAACCCCGAAGCCAGGAACTCTGAAACAACCCAGCACTCTGAAAAAGGCGGCGAGGCATGAACCTGCAATTTGTCGTCGACGGACTGCTCACGGGATCGATGATCGGCCTTGGCGCCATCGGCGTGACGCTCACCTACTCCATCCTGCGGTTCTCTAACTTCGCCCATGGCGACTTCATGGCCTGGGGCACCTATGCGACGCTCGCCGTCGTCAGCGCCATCGGCGCGATGTTCGGCAAGGTGGCGCCCATTGCACCGCTGTCCTTCGGCTGGCCGCTGATCGCGGCCGTCATCATCGGCATGGCGTTCACCGCCCTGCTGGCGCTGCTGCTCGACAAGGTGCTGTTCTCGCGGCTGCGGACGCAGGGGCAAGCGATCATCGTGGTGATGGCCAGCTTCGGCGCCTCGATGGCGCTCAGAAGCCTGCTCGAATTCATCTTCACCTCTCGCCCGACCTATTTCAGCCGCGCCATCCAGATCGCCATGCCGGTCGGTTGGGGCATCCGCATCACGCCCGACCAGATCGCCCTGCTGCTGGTGACCGCCGTCCTCGTCTTCGGCGTGCATCTGTTGATGACGCGAACGCAGGCCGGGCGCTCCATGCAGGCATTCAGCCAGAACGCGGCGCTGGCGCGCATCGTCGGCATCGACGTCGCCGGCGTCGTGCGCATGACCTGGATCATCGGCGGGGCGCTGGCCTGCGTGGCCGGCGTCATGATCGGCATCCTCGTGCAGATCCGGCCGTTCATGGGCTTCGACATGCTGCTGCCGATGTTCGCGGCCGCCATCCTCGGCGGTATCGGCAGCATTCCGGGCGCCATCCTCGGTGGCTTGATCATCGGCCTGGCGGAAGCGGGCGCGGTGCAACTGATCGGCGCCGAATGGCGCGCCGCCGTCTCCTTCATCATCCTGATGGCGGTGCTGTTCGTGCGGCCTTTCGGCATCTTCGGCGTGAGGGAGCGATAATGGATCTTCTCGGCTACGGAGCCTTCTTCCTGACCACCGCGCTGATCTTTTCGCTGATCACGCTCGGGCTCAATCTGCAGTGGGGGCTGACCGGCCTTTTCAATGTCGGTCTCGCCGGCTTCGTCGCGATAGGCGCCTACACCTCCGCCCTGTTGACCACGCCCGAAGACGCCGCGCGGCTGGGCGGCTTTGGCCTGCCGATCATCATCGGCTGGCTCGGTGCCATGGTCGTTGGCGGCATCGCTGCCGCCATCACCGGCATGGCCACCTTGCGCCTGAGATCGGACTACCTCGCCATCACCACGTTCGGCGTTGCCGTCGTCGTGCAACTCGTCGCGCTGAACGCCCAGAAGCTGACCGGCGGCCCCTTCGGCATCGGCTTCATTCCGCGCCCCTTCGGCGAACTTGCCGAGAAGCCCCTGTTGTTCAACCTGTCGAACCTTGCCATCGTCGCGGCGGTGACGCTCATCGCCTATCTGGCGCTGGAACATCTGTCGCGCAGTCCCTGGGGTCGCGTGCTGAAAGCGTTGCGCGAGGATGAGCGGGCGGCGATATCGCTGGGCAAGAGCGCGCGGTTCTACCGCGTCCAGGCCTTCGCCGTCGGGGGCGCCATCATGGCGCTGGCGGGCGCGCTACAGGCGCATTTCATCGGCTTCATCGCACCGGACAATTACCTGCCGATCCTGACCTTCCAGGTCTGGGTCATGCTCATCGTCGGCGGCTCGGGCAGCAACAAGGGCGCGATCATCGGCAGCATCCTGGTCTGGGCGATCTGGGCCGGATCCGGAGCGGTGACGAGCGCGCTGGTCCCCCCCGAGCAACAGGCACGCGCCGCGGCCCTGCAGATCGCTGCAATCGGTGTAATGCTGTGCATCATCCTCCTGGTCAGGCCGGGTGGCCTTTTCGGCGACATGCCGCGACGCCCACGTTTCGGCAAGGCCGCGAAAGCGGTTGCGGGTGAAAGCACCGCCAAGTGACACAAGGCATGGCCGACTCATCCAGCCTTTCCCTCTGGCATGCCGTCAGCCGCGATCGGCGCGAGCGGCCTGCTCTCGCGGGTGAACTCGATGTCGACCTTGCAATTGTCGGTGGCGGTTTTTCCGGCCTTTCAACGGCGTTGCACTCCGCCGAGAAAGGCCGCTCCGTCGCCGTTCTCGAAGCGGAGATCATCGCCTGGGGCGCCACCGGCAGGAACGCCGGCTTCGTCGTGCCGAACTTCGCCAAGATGGATCCCGCTAACATCGTCGCCCATCTGGGACCCGTGCGCGGCGAACACCTGATCGAATTCGCCGCCGGCAGCGCCGACCTCGTCTTCGACCTGATCAAGCGGTACGGCATCCCATGCGATGCACTCCAGAACGGATGGATACAGCCGGCGCATTCCCCTGCCGCCTTCGAGAAGGTCAAGTCCCGCGCCGACCAGTGGGCGCAGCGCGGCAGGCCGGCCGTCGCGCTGGATGCAAGGGAGGTGGAAGCGCTAACGGGCGCTCGCGGTTATCTGGGTGGCTGGATGGACCGCTCGGGCGGCGTTCTCAACCCAGTCGCGTACGCGCGTGGTCTCGCCGACGCGGCGGAAAGAGCCGGCGCGCGGATTTTCGAGCATACTCGGGTCATATCGATCGATCGCGCAGCGGACGGATGGATGCTGCAAACGGCGGCGGGATCGGTTCGCGCGGGAAAAGTGCTGATCGCCACAAATGCCTATGGCGGGTCGCTCAACCCGACACTCGCGCGCACCTACTTTCCGCTGAAGGTGTTCCAGATCGCGACAGCGCCGCTGCCGCGCGCGATACGCGCTCGCCTGCTTCCCGGCGGGCAAGGCGTCGGCGACACCAGGCGCAACCTTTTCACCTTCCGCTTCGACAGCGCGAACCGACTGATTACTGGCGGCATGCATGTCTTCGGCCCAGGCGCCGATGCGCGGGTGCCGCATGCGATCTGGCGGCGGCTTGGCGGACACCTCGACCTGCCGGAACTCCCGCCGCTTGAATACAGCTGGTCGGGGATGGCCGCCGTCGAACCTGATTTCCTGCCCCGCCTCGTCGATCTCGGCCCGGGGCTGATCGCGGGTTTTGCCTGCAATGGACGCGGCATCGCGATGACCACGGCCATGGGCAAGCTGCTGGCGGATTGGGCCGATGGCGCTGATACGGCGGATTTGCCGCTTCCGTTCGCGCCGCCCTCGCCGATCCCGTTCCACGGCCTGATGCGGCATGCGCCCAACATGCTGCTGCCCTGGAGCATGCTGCGTGACCGGCTGGACGCGACCTGACAGCCCAACCGAAGTCGAACTCCGCGACCGCCATAATCTCGCTGGCAGGCGCAGTTTGCGTCACACCGCCCTGTTTTGCGTCGGTGCGCGGCCGCCGCCATCGGCGACGAGCACGGCGCCAGTGACGAAGGAGGCGTCGTCGGATGCGAGAAACAGGCAGCAGGATGCGATCTCCACTGGCTCGGCCACGCGCCTGAGCGCGATACGGCCGGTCAGCGCCGCGAACTCCTCGTCAGGCGTCGAGCCGTTGACGGCCGCCGCCGCCTCCATCTCCTGCACGCTCATCGGCGTGCGCACCCAGCCCGGCGCCACGGCGTTGGCGCGGATGCCATCGGGGCCGTGCGCATAGGCCAGCGAGCGGGTGTAGGAGACCAGCGCCGCCTTGCTTGCTGAATAGGCCGCGTTCTGGCCGCTGGCGTTGAAGGCACCGACAGAGGCTATGTTGACGATCGAGCCGCCACGCTGTTTCAGCAACGGCAGGGCGGCGCGGCAGACCATCATGGCGCCGGTCACGTTGACGGCGAAGCTTCGGCCCCAGGTCTCGTCGCTCAGGCTCTCCGGTTCGTCGAGGATCATCAATCCCGCCGCGTTGACGACGATGTCGAGCCGACCACCGCAGGCGTCGATAGCATGCGCCACGTCGGTAGTGCAGGTGATGTCGCCCCGCACGGCGGTGCCGCCGCTGGCTTCGGCCGCGCAATCCAGCGTCTCGCCGCCAAGGCCGAAGACAACCACTTCGGCGCCATGCCGCCCGAACAATTCGGCGGTCGCCCGGCCCATGCCGGTGGCTGCGCCGGTGACCAGTGCCTTGCGACCTTCGAGGCGACGGCTCATTCCAGCCCCACTCATTCCAGTCCCCAGTGCCGTTCGACCGCGAACCCGGTTTCCGGCAAGGTCGAGCCCCCGTCGACGACCATCGTCTGCCCGGTCATGTATCCAGCCTGTTCGGAAGCGAGGTAGAGCATGGCGAAGGCGATGTCGTCGGCCTCGCCGAGATGCCCAACGGGGATGTGGCGGGCGAGCCGGCCGGCAATCTCCGACGCGCTCATCTTGCCGCGACCCGGCTTGACGATGAAGCCCGGCTCGACACCGTTGACCGTGATGCCGTCGCGCGCGAATTCGAAGGCGGCACCCCGGATGAAGGCGTTGACGCCCGCCTTGGCAGCCGAATAGTGGGCGCCGCCGGCCATCGCCACGCGGGCAGACACGGAAGACGTGACGAGGATGCGGCCAAAGTCGTTCCGGCGCATCGCCGGAGCGGCTGCTTGCGCCAGCCAGAAGCAAGCCTTGAGGTTGAGCGAGAGCGCTTCTTCGAGCTTGTCTTCGTCCAGCTCGTCGATCGACGCCCAGGGGCAGCCACCCGCATTGTGCACGACGATGTCGAGCCTGCCGGACCGATCAACGACATCCTCTACCAACGCATGCACCGCCGCACGACCGAGACCATTGAGCGAAACAGCGCGGGCGCTAAGCTTGCGACACGACAGTTCGGCGGCCAGCGCCTGCGCGACATCAACGGTGCGGTTGGCGATGACCACGGCAGCCCCGGCTTCGGCGAAACGGGTGGCGATCGCGGCACCGATGCCGCGCCCGCCGCCGGTCACCAGCGCTACCCTGCCCGCGAGGTCGAACGGTCCAGCCATCGCTCAGACAACCCCGGCGTCGCGGACCAGGGCGACGAAACGTTCGAAGACCTCAGTATGGCCATCGACATCGGCCGGTGTGGTCGCCGGGCACATCAGGAACATGGTGTGGAACGGCGTCACCAGGATGCCTTCGTTCATGTAGAAGGCGTGCAGCAGCGTCTCGAGATCGCCGCGCCGGCTGGCGATGACCTCGGCGCCGTTCCTCGGCGGATGCGGCATGAACATGATCTCGGCGCGGGCGCCGATCTGCGTCACGTGCCAGGGCAGGCCGTTGGCGGCGATGGTCGCGCGCGCGGCCTCGGCGAGCCGCGAGGCATTGCCGATCATGATGTCGAAATTGGCTGGAGTCAGCACCTCTTCCAGCACCGCCCGCATGGTGGCGACGGTAAGCGCGTTGCCGGCCAGCGTGCCGCCGATGCCGAGATGCGCCGACTGGCGTACGCGCGGATTGACCATCGGCACGATCGCCCACAGCCGCTCGGCGATCTCTTGCGAGACGCCGAAGATGCCCGCCGGAATGCCACCGGCGATGGCCTTGCCCGCAACCAGGATGTCCGGCTCCAGCCCATGCTCGGACGAATAGCCGCCCGGCCCGCTGGAGATGGTGTGCGTCTCGTCGATGATGAGCACAGTGCCGGTGCGGCGGGTGATCTCGCGCAGTGCGGCGTGAAAACCGTCGGCGACCGGGATCATGCCGAAATTCGTCATCAGCGGCTCCGTCAGCACGCAGGCGACGTCGCCGACGGAGAGTGCCTTCTCAAGCGCATCCACGTCATTGAACTCGACAACCCGGGAGACGGCCGAATGATCGACGCCATTGGGATGGATCATGTTGCGCATGCCGATGCGGCCGTCACGGATCTCGACATGCGCCTCCTCGACGCCGCCGTGATAGCAGCCGGAGAAGACCAGCACCTTGTCTCGGCCGGTGATCATGCGGGCGATACGGATGGCGCCGCGATTGGCGTCGGTCGCCGAGGTGGTGAACGTCCAATAGGGTAGACCGAAGCGCCGCTGCAGCTCGGCCCCTACCCAGAGGCTGTCCTGCGTGGGCAGCATCATGGTGGTACCGTTCTGCAGCTGGCGCAGAGCCGCGCGGGTCACCGCCTCCGGCGCATGGCCGCACATGCCGCCGGTATCGCCAAGGGCGAAGTCGATGTAGTCGTGTCCGTCCAGGTCAAGGATATGGGCGCCCTTCGCCTCAGCGGCATAGACCGGAAAGCCGCCGGCCCAGCGCCGCATCCAGTGCGACGGCGCGCCGTAGAGAAAATGCTGCTTACCCTCCTCCCAGGCCGCCGCCGAACGCGGATGCGTCAGCCGGAAGCGTTGCTGCTCGCTGTCGAGCAAATCGCTGATTGTTGCGGAATGCGAATCTCGTCTGCTGGCAGCCGTCAAAGTGCGAGCTCTCCCTTGTGCGCCATCGCTTCATGGGGCGCGAAAATCCAGTTCCCAATGAGGTTCATTATTTGAACCGATGTTTTGTATGTTATAGACAGCCTGCAAGGCGGGTCGCCCTCTGTCAAGTTAATTCACACGCGAAGTATCTCGGAGGATTCAGGATGAGCACAGTTGGCAAGGCGATTTCATTGCTGGAGCTGTTCACGCTGGCGGAACCGGAAATCGGCCTCTCGGACCTTGCCCGCAAGGCCGGCCTCGACAAGGCCACGGCGAGGCGCCTGCTCGTGTCGCTTGCCGGCCATCGTCTGATCGAGCAGGAGCCGCGTAGCCGCCGTTACCGGCTCGGCGCCGGCCTGTCGCGGCTTGCACGAATCCGCGACGCGCATTTCCCCTTTGTCCGCGTCGCCGCGCCAATCGTGCATGATTTGTCACTGGAGACTGGCGAGACCGTGCACCTGTCGGAATTCAGCGCCGGCGCCCTGCTGACGGTGCATGTCGAGCTTTCGGCAAGGGCCAACCGCGTCAATGTCGATGTCGGGCAAGTGCTGCCGCTGCATGGCACCGCGTCCGGCATCGCCTTCCTCGGTTTCTCGCGCGCCGAGACGGTGGATGCTTATTTCGACGAGCCGCTCGAGGCGTTCACCGCGCATACGGTCACCACGCGCGACAGGCTCATGGAGGCGATAAGCCTTGCGGCATCGCGCGGCTATTCGCGCAGCGCCCAGGGCTATGAGGACGGCGTGCACAGCATCGCCGCGCCAATCGTTGGCGCGGATGGTTACCCGCTTGGAACGCTGGCGGTGGCCTCGCCGGTTTCACGCGTCGACGATGCGATCGCGGCCAGCCAGGGGCAGGCAGCCGTAAGGGCGGCACGCTTGATTTCGGCCCACCTCAACGGGGAGCCATGACAGCTATTCAGCCGTTGCGGGCGGATGATTAGCACGTTAACTTCCTGGTTTCCGTCAACCTTGGCGCCTGCAGGTTGTCCGAGATGAAGGCCAACGCGCATATGGCCGTCAACGACCGCCTGTTCTGGCGCAGCTTCGACCCCGACGCGATCAAGATCCTGATGCAGCTCAGCGGCCGCAGCCGCTTTGAACAACAGCAGATCGCCGTCGACCTCGGCCCGCAATCAGCCATCATCTACGACCCGGTACGCAGCTATTCCTTCCAGGACCTCAGCGATGTCGACCAACTCATCCTGCAGGTGCCAGTGATATCCATGCCGTCTTGAGGTCGGTGTATTTGTCGAAGGCATGCAGCGACTTGTCGCGGCCGAAGCCGGACTGCTTGACGCCGCCGAGCGGCACGGTGATGTCGGCTCCGCCATAGGTGTTGACATGGACGACGCCGGCATTGATGGCGCGGACCATGCGATGCGCGGTGGAAAGGTTGGCGGTCCACACCGCCGAGGCAAGCCCGTAGACGGTCGAATTGGCAAGGCGCACGGCTTCCTCTTCCGTCTCGAACCGCATGACGCCGAGCACCGGCCCGAACACCTCCTCGCGCGCAAGCTGCATCCCTTGCGTGACATTCTCGAAAATCGTCGGCGCCATGTAGCTGCCGCCGGTCTCCGCCAGGATCCGCCCGCCACCGGTGACCAGCCTCGCGCCTTCTTCGGTTGCCTTGGCGACGAAGCCGAGATTCTTGTCCAGCTGCTCCAAACTCGACACCGCGCCGACATCGCTCGTGAGATCGAGCGGGTCTCCGACCTTGAGCCGCGTGGTCGCCGAGACAAGCTCGTCCATGAAGCGGTCATAGACCGACGACTGGACGAGCAGGCGCGAGCCGGCGACGCAGACCTGGCCGGAATTGCGGAAGATGCCGTTGGCCGAGACGATCGCGGCCTGTTTCAGGTCGGGCGCGTCGGCAAAGACGATGTTGGGAGACTTGCCGCCGAGTTCGAGGAAAACGCGCTTCAGATTTGATCGGGCGGAATAGTCGAGCAGCCGGCGTCCCACAGTCCCGGAACCGGTAAAGGCGATAGCGTCGACGTCCATATGCAGACCGAGCGCCTCACCGGCGACCGCGCCACGTCCGGTGACGACGTTGAGCACGCCGGCTGGCAGGCCGGCCTCGGCAGCCAGTTCCGCCAGCCGCAGCAGCGTCAGCGAGGCGATCTCCGGCGGCTTGACCACCACGCAATTGCCGGCGGCAAGGGCGGGCGCGATCTTCCAGGCGCCGATCATCAGAGGGAAATTCCACGGCACGATGACGCCGACGACGCCGAGCGGTTCCTTGTGAATCAGCCCCAGCACGTTCTCGGCTGTCGGCGCGATCTCGCCATAGACCTTGTCGATGGCCTCGGCGTAGTAGCGGATGGTGCCCGCGGCCGACAGCGGCTCGGCCTTGTAGGCCATGCCGATCTCGGTGCCGTTGTCGCGTACGCCGAGCACGGCCAACTCATCGACATGTTTTTCGACCAGTTCGGCGAGTTTGGTCAGCACCTTCTTGCGAAAGGCGGGGGCTGCCCGCGACCACGAGCCCTTCTCGAACGCCTTGCGTGCCGATTTGACCGCGCGGTCGATATCGGCGGCACTGCCGTCGGCGATGCTGGCGAAGGCGCGGCCGTCGATCGGCGAAATCACCGGCAGCGTGGCGCCGATTGTGGCCTCTGCCTGCGCGCCATCAATGAACAGGCCGCGCGCGCCGATCTCGGTCTTGCGCAGCGTGTCGATGGCATTTTGACTGATCATGGGGAACTTGCTCCGAAACTGACATGCAATGTGGTTGGCGCCCGGAACTCCCAGCCGCGGAACACCGGCTCCTTGCCGGGCACCAGCCTGAGATCGGGGAATCGATCGAGCAGCAGCCTTACCGCCAGGCACATCTGCTCGCGCGCGAAAAACCGGCCGGAACAGAAATGATGGCCAAAGCCGAAGGCGGCGTGGTTGCCTTCGTCACGGTTGATGTCGAAGCGGTCGGGATCGGCAAAGCGGGTCTCGTCGCGGCTCGCCGAGGAGACAAGCGCGGCGACCGGGGCGCTGGCCGGGATCGTCACGCCGCCAAGCTCGACCGCTGTCGTCGTCTGCCGCGTCTGGGTGCCGATCGGCGCCACCCAGCGCAGCCCCTCATCGACGGCTTTCGGAACGAAGGTCGCGGGATCGTCGAGCACCTGCCGCAATTGCAGGGGATTCGAAAGCAGGCCGGCCAGGATCGAGCCGGCGCCGTGGCCAGGTTCCTGCATGCCGCCGAGCAGGATGACCTTGATGCTCGGCATCAGGAAATCGATCGGGCGGGTTTTGCCTTCCGGCATGCCGTCATGCAGCATGTGCGACAGCGCGGAATCGTCGGACTCGCGGACGAGCCTTTCCAGCGTCGGCAGGATAGCGGCGCCGACCTCGCCGCTGACGGCGTCGGCGGTCTCCTGCCGCTTCGGGTCGTTCTCGAAGTTGATGGCGCCCTGTGCAAGGCCGTAGAACCAGCGGCGCAGCGTCGGCATGTCGATGTCGGCAAGACCGAGCGAACGCGCCAGGCTGAGCGTCGATACCGGCTCGAAATAGTCGGCCATCAGTTCTGCTGCCCCCTGTTCGGCGATGCGGTCGAGATAGGGCTCGGCGATCGATCGCACGAGGTCGCCGGCATAGGAGGCGACGGTGCGCGGCCGGTATTTCGGATCGACGCCCTGGCGCAGTTGCTTGTGCGTCTCGCCGTCGGTGGTCAGGATCGTCGGCTTGCCAAAGGAGCGCTCGACGGGTGACGAGCCGACGACGGCGGAGAAGATGTCGGGCGATTTCGCGACGAACTCGACATCCTTCCAGCGGGTGACGAACCAGAGATTGACCGAGGGTACGAAGGCGACCGGCGCACCACGCCTGAGCTCGGCATAGATCGGGTACGGATCGGCTTCCAGCGCCTCGACGGTGATGTTTTCGGCAAAGCTCAAGGCCGCCACTCCCTTCCCGATGAGAAGGGCGGCGTGGCACGCCGCCCCTATACGTCTCTCTATCCACGGCCTCGTTCAATCCTTCAGGGGCAGACCAAGGCTCTCGAAGGCGACCGGATCCCGGCCCTTCAAGCTGCCTGCCAGCAACAGGCCGACCAGCGCGGCGATCAGCACCAGCCCCGGCAGGAACACGCCGAGGAAGCCGCCGGCCCCCGACAGGCTGCCGAAATTGATCACGATCAGATAGATGATGATGACGAAGGCGATGAACGTCAGTCCAGGCAGGATGGTGGTCTTCACAGCGTTCTCCTGTGCCGACGGGTTGGCGCGGAAGTACATCACCACGGCGAGCGAGGCGACAGCCATCATGACGATGACGCCGAGCGTCGCGACATTGGTCAGCCAGGAAAACAGCGCCAGCACCGGATCGAGGCCGAGCACGGCGAACAGGCCGACGACAACAGCCGCCAGCACGCTCTGGATCACCGAGGCGACATGCGGGCTCTGGTGCGCCGAGTGCGTCACGCCGATCGACTGCGGCAGCAGCTTCTCGCGGCCCGAGACGTAGATGTAGCGGGCAACCGCATTGTGGAACGCCAGCACGCCGGCGAACAGGCTCGACACGAACAGGATGCTCATCGCATGCGTCAGCAGCGTCCCGGCATAACGGGCGGACAGGCCGAACAGGAAGGTCGTCGGATCCTGGAGGCCCTGCAGCGCCGGCAGCAATTTGTCGACACCGGCGCCGACCGCCATCAGCCAGGCCGTGACCATGTAGAAGGCGCCGATCAGGAGGACGGAGAAGTAGGTCGCGCGCGGAATGGTGACCTTCGGGTCGCGGGCTTCCTCGGCATAGATCGTGGTCGCCTCGAAGCCGATGAACGCGGCAAAGCAGAACAGGATGGCGATGGCCGGCGCGCCCGACGTGATCTGGCTCCAGCTGAACGGTGCCGCCGACAGGCCACTGTCGCCGCCGGTCTTGAGGATCGTCAGGTCGAGGATCAGCACCACCGCGTATTCGCACAGCACCAGCACAGTCAGGATCTTGGCGGACAGGTCGACCTGGCGGTAGCCGAGCACCGCGACGACGGCGATGGCGATGAAACTCCACACCCACCAGGGCAGATTGATGCCCCAGCCTGCGAACAGCCCGGAGGTCGCCGCGCCCAACAGACCCATGACGCCGATCTGCATGGCATTGTAGGACAGGATCGCGATCAGCGCCGTGGCGCCGCCGGCGAGACCGCCCAGGCCGCGCGCGGCGAAGGCATAGAAGGCGCCGGCGTTGCCGACGTGCCGCGACATGGCGACGTAGCCGACCGCGAACAACAGCAGCAACACAGTCACGATCAGGTAGGTGCCGGCAAAACCGGCGCCGTTGCCCATCAGCATGCCGAGCGGCGTGCCGCCGGCCACCGCCGTGAGCGGAGCCGCCGCCGAAATCACCATGAAGGTGATGGCGCCGACGCCAAGACTGTTCTTCCTCAGCCGGTTCACTTCGCCGGCTACAACCGTTGTGGTCATTTCTCCCTCCAAATTCCGCGCTGCGGAAACAAGTGTCCCTGAAATGTCGCGGCCTTCTGTGAGCCATCAGCGTTTCATTATTTGGAACGACATTTCGAATATAGACTTGCAAACGAACCCAACTCCTGTCAAGTTAATTCGCACGTTAAGTATCTGTGGGAGGATCAAGGACGCATGAGCACGGTGGCCAAGGCCATTTCGCTGCTGGAAACGCTCGGCCAGGGCGAGCCAGAGATCGCGCTTGCCGATCTCGCCAAGCGGACCGGATTCGACAAGGCCACAGCGCGCCGTCTGCTGATCTCACTCATCGAACACGATCTGGTGGAGCAGGATGAAGGCACCCGCCTCTACAGGCTGGGCGCCGGCCTCGCGCGGCTCGCCATGATGCGTGAAGCCCAGTTCCCGTTCCTGCGAACGGCGATACCGATAGTCGAGGCCTTGGCCACGGAGACTGGCGAAACGGTACACCTTTCCGAATATTCGAAGCGCGGCCTGATCTCCGTCCATGTCATCGAATCGGCCAGGGCCAACCGCGTCAGCGTGCCGCTCGGCGAATTGCTGCCGATGCATGCCACCGCTTCCGGCATTGCGTTCCTGGCCTTCACCGAGGATCGCATCCGCAACGCCATTCTGGCAGGACCGTTTCCGGCCTTCACGCCTTTCACCGTATCAAGCGCCATGGCGCTTGCCGAACATGTCGCGGCGGCACGCGCCCGCGGTTACTCGATCGGCTCACAGGGCTACGAGGAAGGCGTGCTGAGCGTCGCCGCCCCGATCCTGGGCGCCGATGATCTGGCCATGGGCACTATTGCTATCGCCGCGCCGCGCGCCCGTATCCACAAGGGCGACATCGAACGTCACGGCCTGAGCGTCATGGAGGCGGCGCGGGCCATTGGCGAGCAGCTTGTCGGCCGGCGCGGCCTGCCAGCCCGCAAGCGCGCTTCGTGATAGCTTGTCAGAACACAGGGAGAGACTGACAGTGGAGGAGAAACGGCGAATCCTGGTGATCGGCACCGGCGACACCAAGGCCGACGAGTTGCTGTTCATGCGCGAGCGCATCGAGGCCGTTGGCGGCATCGCCGCCATGATGGATGTCAGCGTGCTCGGCGACCCGCCATACCGGCCGGCGCATGACAAGCATGCCGTGGCCAGGGCCGCGGATACCAGCATCGAGGCGATCGTCGCCAGCGGTGACGAGAACTCGGCGATGACGCTGATGGCGCTGGGGGCATCGCGGCTGGCCCGCGCACTCTACGACAAAGGCGAAATCGATGGCTTCATCGCGCTCGGCGGCACGATGGGAACCGACCTCGCGCTCGATGTCGCCCTGACGCTACCGCTCGGCGTGCCGAAATTCGTTGTCTCGACCATCGCGTTTTCGCATCTGATACCGCCGGAGCGGATCGCCACCGACCTGATGATGATCCTGTGGGCGGGCGGCCTCTATGGTCTCAACAGCACCTGCAAAGCGGTGCTCTCACAAGCCTGCGGCGCTGTGGTCGGCGCAGCCAGGGCTGCCATCAAGCCCGATGCGGTGCGGCCGATGGTTGGCATGAGCTCGCTCGGCAAGAGCTGCCTGCATTACATGGTGACCTTGAAGCCGGAACTGGAACGACGTGGCTATGAGGTCGTCGTCTTCCACACCACCGGCATGGGTGGACGGGCTTTGGAGGCGATCGCCGCGCAACGCGGTTTCGTCGCGGTCATGGATTTCAGCCTGCAGGAACTCGCCAACCATCTCACCGGTTCGGTGGTGAATTCGGGCACCGACCGGCTGGAGAATGCCGGACGGCAAGCCATCCCCCAGATCGTCGCTCCCGGCGCCATAGACATGGTCGACTTCCCCACCTGGCAAGCGGTGCCCGGCCGATTTGCCGAGCGACCGTACCATGCCCACAATCGGCTGCTTGCCTCCGTCACCTCCGACGGTGAAACGCGTCGCGCGATCGCGCGCGCCATCGGTGACAAGCTGGCCGCTTCCAAGGGTTCGACGGCTTTCATCCTGCCTGCCGGCGGCATCCAGCAATGGGACCAGCACGGCGAACCGCTGCACGAACCTGAAGCGCTCACGGCTTTCATCCAGGAGATGCGCATCAGCGTACCCGCCAATGCGGAACTGCATGAGATTGCCGGCCACATCAATGACGCGGCCTTCAGCGCCAAGGCGCTGGAGATTTTCGATCGATGGGTCGCCGAGGGTATCATCCCGCCGGGCGTTCCCGGCGACAGGAAAGCCGCATGAAGGACGAGAAGCCCAAGGCGCTGGTGCTCGATTTCGGCGGTGTCGTCACCCGCACGCTGTTCGAGACGCATGCGCTCACCGAACGCGCGCTGGAGCTGCCCGCCGGCACGCTCGACTGGCGCGGACCGTTCGAGCCGGCGTCCGATCCGCTATGGCTGAGGATGCAGGCCGACGAAATCAGCGAGCGCGACTACTGGAAGACCCGCACACGCGAGGTCGGGCGTCTCGTCGGCGAGGACTGGGACGACATGTCGACCTTCGTGCAGCGTGCACGCGGCGCCGATCCGCAGGCTGTGGTGCGGCCGGAGGCAGAGCGGGCGATCCGCGCGGCGCATGCTGCCGGCATCCGGCTCGCCATCCTCTCCAATGAGCTGGACCTGTTCTACGGCAAGGCGTTCCGCGAGCGCCTGCCGCTGTTGTCGCTGTTCGAAACCATCATCGATGCGACCTACACAAAGATCCTCAAGCCCGATCCGCGCGCCTATGCCATGGCAAGCGAAACGCTTGGCCTGCCAACCGCGGCTTGCGTCTTCGTCGACGACCAGAAACGCAATGTCGACGGCGCGCTCGCGGCGGGAATGCCGACCGTGCATTTCGACGTCGCCGAGCCCGCGCGAAGCTATGCCGAAGCCCTGGCGTATTTCGGCCTAACCCTCTCATAATCCAGAAAATCCGGAGTCCCCATCCATGCGCGACATCAATTTCCTCACCGAGAACAACGCCAAGCCGATCTGGCATCCGATGGCGCATCCGGCCGAGATGCGGGCGACGCCACCCCGGATCATCATGAAGGGTGACGGCGTCTCGGTGACCGACATCGACGGCCGCACCGTGCTCGACGCCGTCGGCGGATTGTGGAACGTCAACCTCGGATACAGCTGCGACCCGATCAAGAAGGCGATGGCAGCCCAGCTCGACGCCCTGCCCTATTATTCCGGCTTTCGCGGCACCTCGACCGGACCGTCAATCGAGCTCGCCTATGAGCTGTGCGACTGGTTCGAGCCGGAAGGAATGGTGCGGGCCTTCTTCACCTCCGGCGGATCGGATTCGGTCGAGACGGCACTACGGCTTTCCCGGCAATACTGGAAGATCCGGGGCCAGGGCGACCGGACGAAATTCCTGGCGCTGAAGAAGGGCTATCACGGCACGCACTTCGGTGGCGCCTCGGTCAACGGCAACGCCAATTTCCGTCGCAACTACGAGCCGCTGATGCCAGGCGTCTTCCACACGCCGGCACCGTGGACCTACCGCAACCCGTTCGACGAGACTGACCCGGCGAAGCTGGCCAAGCTCTGCGCCCGGGCGATCGAGGACGAAATCGCCTTCCAGGGTGGAGATACCATCGCCGCCTTCATCATGGAGCCGGTGCTCGGCGCCGGCGGCGTCATCGTCCCGCACGAAAGCTTCATGCCGATGGTGCGCGCCATCTGCGACCGCCACGAGATCCTGCTGATCGCCGACGAGGTGGTCACTGGTTTTGGCCGCACCGGTGCCTGGTCGGGTTCGCGTCTTTCCGGCACGAAGCCGGATTTCATGACCATAGCCAAGGCGATCACCTCCGGCTACTTCCCGCTCGGCGCCACGATGATCAGCGCCAAGGTTGCCGAGGTGTTCGAGGCCGACAAGACCAGTTTTGGTGCGATCGGTCACGGCTACACCTACTCCGGCCATCCAGTCGGTTGTGCGGCCGGGCTTGCAGCGCTGGCGGAGACAAGGCGCCTAGCCCTCCACGACAATGCCGCCGCGCGCGGCGTCGAACTGGGCAAGGCGCTGGAAGCACTGAAGGCAAGGCATGCCGTGGTCGGCGATGTCCGCTACAAGGGGTTGATGGCGGCGCTCGAACTGGTCTCCGACCGAGACACCAAGAAGCCGGCCGACAAGAAGACGATGGCCGCCGTCGCCGATGCAGCCTATGCAGCCGGCGTCATGCTCCGCGTCTCGGGCAATGGCATCATCCTGTCGCCATCGTTGATCGTCTCGTCCGCGGATGTGGCGAAGATCGCAGAAGGGCTCGATGCGGGGTTGGCCGCGGCCTAGGGAATAGGCGGTAGGCAGTAGGCAGTAGGCAGTAGGGAATAGAGGAACCTACTGCCTACTGCCTACTGCCTACTGCCTACTGCCTACTGCCTACTGCCTACTGCCTACCGCAGCCTCTCCCGCCGCCACGCCGCCGGCGACAGGCCGACGGCAGCGCGGAAAAAGCGCGAGAAATAGGCGGGGTCGTTGAATCCCGTCTCATAGGCAATGTCCTCGACCGGGCGCACCGTGAACAGAAGCAGGCGTTTGGCTTCGATCAGTCGCCGGTCACTGATCGCCTGTCGAACACCCGCGCCCAGAACCTGCCGCGCCGCCCTGTCGAGCAGATGGCGTGTCGTGCCGAGCGCTTCGACATAACGCTCGACCTGCCAGTCATCGCGAAAATGCCGGTCGATCAGTCGGCGCAAGCGGCCAGCCAGCGCCACAGTGGCCGGCACGGCCACGGAATGCGACTCGGCGTCAAGCCGAGCAATTCCCGACAGTGCGACGGCGATCAGCGGCGGCAGGATTTTCTCCAAGCCGGGCAGCGCTTCGGCATATTCCGACTGGATCATGTCGATGGTGCCGGCGAGCTTGCTCCAAAGGGCTGCTTCGCCGCGCCCGGTGACGAAGACCGGCTGGTCGAGCGGCAGCAAGGAATGTTCGGCGATATCAGCCAGCGCGGCATCCGCGACAGAGACAACGATGGCATCGGTGCCGGGTTCGATGGAGAAACCATGCACCACACCGCTCGGCATGAAACTTACCGTTGGCGCCGAAAAACTCCAGGTTTCGTCTTCAATTCGGTAGGTGCCGCTGCCACCCGTCCAGAAAGTGATCTGTGCCATCTGCGGATGCTTGTGTGCCTGAACCTGGCCGCGATGCACGGAGGCCCGCGCCAGGACAGTCTCGACATGCAGGAAGCCGACATCCAGGGCGCGCGCGGGCTCGCCATAGACGAAGAATTCCGGGATAGTTGTCTTGCTCATGACCCTCCGGAAAAAATCCAAGTGGTTTTGGTTTTTCGTCCATAAACCATTGCAGTGTGCCGGGCTACTGTCTGGGCATCAAGGGAGGAATGATGATGCGATCGGAAGATTTCCGGGCCGACAAGACGCGGCCATTTACCGGTGCGGAATATCTGGAAAGCCTGCGCGATGGGCGCGAGGTCTACATCAATGGCGAGCTGATCGCTGATGTGACCACGCATCCGGCGATGCGCAACTCGGCCCGTTCGCTTGCCCGCCTCTACGACGCGTTGCACGACCCGGCGCGACAGCCGGCACTCACCTCCCCGACGGATACCGGGTCAGGCGGCTACACGCACAAGTATTTTCGCGTCGCCAAGTCTTCCAGCGACCTTGTCGCGCAGCAGGCGGCGATCGCGGACTGGTCGCGCATGTCCTACGGATGGATGGGGCGCACGCCTGACTACAAGGCGGCGCTGATGAACACGCTGGGCGCCAATGCCGAGTGGTACGGCCCCTTCAAGGACAATGCACGGGCATGGCACAAACGGGCGCAGGAAGCCGTCCTGTTCATGAACCATGCCATCGTCAATCCGCCCATCGACCGTCATAAGCTGGCCGAGCAGGTGAAGGACGTTTTCGTGCACATCACCAAGGAGGATGATGCCGGCATCTGGGTTTCCGGCGCCAAGGTGGTGGCGACGTCGTCGGCGCTCACCCACTACAATTTCCTGGCGCAGAGTTCGGCGACGGTGACCGAGGACCCGTCGCTGTCGGTGATGTTCATCGTGCCGATGAATGCGCCGGGGATAAAGATGTTCTGCCGTGTCTCCTACGAGCAGACCGCCAACACGGTCGGCCATCCCTTCGACTATCCGCTATCGTCGCGCTTCGATGAGAATGATGCGATCCTGGTGCTCGACAACGTCTTCATCCCCTGGGAGGACGTGCTGGTGCTGCGCGACGCGCAGAAGATCCTGTCCTTCCATCCGGCGTCCGGCTTCATGCACGGCTATTGCTTCCAGGGCTGCACGCGCTTTTCCGTCAAGCTCGACTTCCTTGCCGGCCTGCTTGCCAAGGCATTGCGGGCGACCGGCGGCGACGCCTTTCGCGGCAACCAGGCAGCACTTGGCGAGGTCATCGCGCTGCGCCACATGTTCTGGAGCTTTTCCAACGCTATGGCGCACAAACCGATCCCCTGGGCCGACGGCGCCGTGCTGCCCAACCTGGAGGCCGCGCTCGCCTATCGCACCTTCATGTCGGAGGCCTATCCGCGTGTCATCGACACGGTACGCAGGGTGATCGCCTCGGGGCTGATCTACCTGCCCTCCTCGGTCAGGGATTTCGCCAACCCGGAAATCGACCGCTACCTCGCGCAATATGTGCGCGGCTCCAATGACATGGGCCATGTCGAGCGTATCAAGATCATGAAGCTCTTGTGGGACGCGACCGGCACCGAATTCGGCGGCCGCCATGCGCTTTACGAGCTCAATTATGCCGGCGCCCCGGAAGAGGTGCGGCTGCAGGTGCTGAAGGGCGCCGAGCGCGGCGGGCGGCTCAAGGCGATGGAGGACCTGGTCGACGCCTGCATGGCCGACTATGACGAGAAGGGCTGGACCGGCGACACCTGGCTGCCGCCGCTGCCGGCTGGCGCAAGCTGAGGGCCGGGCCATGGAGGCTCAGGTCGCGAGGCTCGAATTCCGCGAGGCCATGGCGCGGGTCTGCGCGCCGGTCAACATCGTCACCACCGACGGCCCGGCGGGGCGCGGCGGCTTCACCGCCACCGCCATGTGCAGCGTTTCCGACGATCCGCCGACGCTGCTTGTCTGCATGAACGAACGCTCGGCGCAGACCGGCATGTTCCTGGCCAACCGGCGCTTCTGCGTCAACGTGCTGACGCAGCTTCACATGCACCTAGCCGGCAAGTTCGCCGGCACGATCCGTGACATGGCCGAGCGCTACAATGCCGCCAGATGGCAGACCATGCCGTCCGGCATGCCGGCCCTTCTCGACGCGATCGTCAGCTTCGACTGCGAGATCGGCGCGGTGAACAAGGTCGGCACGCACAATGTGATGTTCGGCCGCGTCGTCGACATCCGGCACGGCAGCGACGAGGCCGCACTCCTCTATGTCGGCCGCAATTACATGCAGCCAAGCGCGCTCGGCAGTTTTGGTGGGTGAGTCTCTCTGCTTGCCCTTCTCCGAGCTTCGCTCGGCCACCTTCTCCCACAAGGGGAGGAGGGACATCTCGCCAAAGCCTCAGCTGTCGGTCGTCTCCGACTGGATAAGACTCTCGAGCATGTCGAGCAGGCGCTCGTGCTGTTCGGCGCCGTAGCGCTTTTCGATCGCGTCGTAGATGGCGACGCGCTCGGGCGACAGATCCTCGATCAGCGCCACGCCAGCCGGGCTGATGGCGAGCAGCGCCCGGCGTCCATCATCCTTGACCCTGTTGCGGGTGATGAACTCGCGCTCTTCCAGCGCCTTGATGATGCGGGTGAGGCTCGGGGGCAGGATCGAGGCGCGGTTGGCAAGTTCGGTGGCCTCGAGCGGCCCGGCCTCGGCCAGCACGCGCAGCACGCGCCATTGCTGCTCGGTGATGTCGTGCCGGGCAAGCATTGGCCGGAAATGCGCCATGATCACTTCGCGGGCGCGCAGAAGTGCCATTGGCAAGGAGCGGCGAGTGCTGGGCGGTAGCAAGAGCAGGCCTCCGAAGAAAGTTTCAGTTGCACCCCCGGATGCCGAACAAGGGCATGACAAGGAATACCGCAGATGCTGCTATATCCGCGATTTTGCCGAGAGCGGCAATCCCGCTGTGGCAAGCACGTTCAAACCAAGAACGGCGCTTGACATTCCGCAATCAGAATGTAATTCACATGTTAACTACAAGAACCGGCAGTGCCGGGCGGAGGAACCCTTGCCGCACATGACCATCGAGTATTCGGCCAACCTCGACGCCTGCGTCGACATGGCCGGGCTTTGCACGCTGGTGTCGCGAACCATCCTCGAAACCGGCCTGTTCGAGCAGGGCGCGGTGCGGGTTCGCGCCTTTCGCGCCGAGGCCTACGCAATCGCCGACCTGTTGCCTGAGAACGGCTTCATCGACATGAATTTTCGCATCGGCAAAGGGCGCAGCGCCGAGGAGAAGAAGCGCACAGGCGAGACGATCTTCGGCGCTGTTTCGCAACACCTCGCGGCGCTTTTCACAACGCCACATTTCGCGCTGTCGCTGGAGATCCGCGAGATCGACGCCGAATTGAGCTGGAAGAAGAATGCCATCCACCCGCGGTTGCGCGGCAAGTAACCGGGCGGCAAGTAAGTACAGGAAAACACCATGGCGGCATTGGACGACAATCTGAGGAAGGCCGAGGCCTATCTTGAGCGCTTCAGGACCGGGGGCGTGCTTAACCAGATCGGTGGCGAGGCCGTGCCGGCCGCCGACGGTTCGACGTTTGAGACGCTGTCACCCGTCGACCTGAAGCCGATCGCCAAGGTGGCGCGCGGCAAGGCTGCAGACATCGACCACGCTGCCAAGGCGGCGAAGGCGGCGTTTCGCGATTGGGCCGCGATGCCCGGCGACAAGCGCAAGGCGGTGCTGCTCCGGATCGCCGACGCGATCGTGGCGCGTGCCGAGGAAATCGCCTTCGTCGAGTGCATGGATACCGGCCAGTCGCTCAAATTCATGGCCAAGGCGGCATTGCGCGGCGCCGAGAACTTTCGCTTCTACGGCGACCGGGCGCCTGAAGCCCGCGACGGCCGCACGATCCGCGCCCCGAACCAGGTCAACATGACCACCCGCGTGCCGATCGGTCCGGTCGGCATCATCACACCATGGAACACGCCGTTCATGCTGTCGACCTGGAAGATCGCTCCGGCGCTCGCCGCCGGCTGCACGGTCGTCCACAAGCCGGCCGAATTTTCGCCGCTGACGGCGCGACTGCTGGTCGAGATCGCCGAGGCGGCCGGCCTGCCCGAGGGCGTCTGGAACCTCGTCAACGGTCATGGCGAAGATGCCGGCAAGGCGTTGACCGAACATCCCGACATCAAGGCGATCGGTTTCGTTGGCGAGAGCCGCACCGGCTCGATGATCATGAAGCAGGGCGCAGACACGCTGAAGCGCGTGCATTTCGAGCTTGGCGGCAAGAACCCGGTCATCGTCTTCGCCGATGCCGACCTGGAGCGCGCGGCCGACGCAGCCGTCTTCATGATCTATTCACTGAACGGCGAGCGCTGCACCTCATCCTCGCGCCTGCTGGTCGAAGCATCGATCCACGACAAGTTCACCGCGCTGGTGGCCGAGAAGGCCAAGCGCATCAAGATCGGCCATCCGCTCGATCCTGAAACCGTGGTTGGCCCGCTGATCCACCCGGTGCACGAGGAGAAGGTCCTCTCCTATATCGAGATCGGCAAGTCGGAAGGCGCGGTGATCGCCGCCGGCGGCGGCAAGTTCGCCGGTCCGGGTGGCGGTTGCTATGTCAGCCCGACGCTGTTCGTCGGCGCCACCAACAAGATGCGCATCGCCCAGGAAGAGATTTTCGGGCCGGTGCTGACCGCCATCGCCTTCAAGGATGAGGCCGAGGCGTTGGCGCTCGCCAACGACACCAGCTACGGGCTGACAGGCTATTTGTGGACCTCGGATGTCACCCGCGCGTTCCGCTTCACCGATGCGCTGGATGCCGGCATGATCTGGGTCAATTCCGAGAATGTGCGGCATCTGCCGACGCCGTTCGGCGGCGTCAAGAGTTCGGGCATCGGCCGCGACGGCGGCGACTGGTCGTTCGATTTCTACATGGAAACCAAGAACATCGCATTCGCGACCGCGCCACACGCGATCCAGAAGCTCGGCGGCTGACCGGAGGCCATCACCCAATGCCCCTGCCCACACCAAACCTCTATCCGGCGTTCAACATCGTGCGCCTCAGCCATGTCGAGCTGGCGGTCACCGACCTTGCCAGGTCGCGCGCGTTCTATGTCGATACGCTCGGCCTGCAGGTGACCGACGAGACCAGCGGCGCCATCTATCTGCGCGCGCTGGAAGAGCGCGGCCACCACTGCATCGTGCTGCGGAAAGGCACCAAGCCTGAAGCCCGCGACCTCGGCTTCAAGGTGTTTTCAGACGAAGACCTCGACAAGGCCGGGCATTTCTTCAAGGCCAAGGGCCTGCCGGTGGAATGGGTCGAGCGGCCCTACCAGTCGCGCACCTTCCGCACCCGCGACCCGCACGGCATTCCGCTGGAATTCTATTCGAAGATGGACCGGCTGCCGCCGATCCATCAGAAATACGCGCTCTACAAGGGCGTCAAGCCGCTGCGCATCGACCACTTCAACTGCTTCTCGCCCAATGTCGATGAATCCGTGGCGTTCTACAACGAGCTCGGCTTCCGCGTGACCGAGTACACAGAAGATGCTGTGTCGGGGAAGCTCTGGGCCGCCTGGACGCACCGCAAGGGCGGCGTGCATGACATCGCCTTCACCAACGGTGTCGGACCGCGCCTGCACCACGTCGCCTTCTGGGTGCCGACGCCGCTCAACATCATCGACCTGCTCGATCTGATGGCCACCACCGGCTATATCGGCAACATCGAGCGCGGCCCCGGCCGGCACGGCATTTCCAACGCCTTCTTCCTCTATGTCCGTGATCCCGACAACCACCGCATCGAGATCTACTGCTCGGACTACCAGACGGTCGATCCGGATCTCGAGCCGATCAAATGGGATCTCAAGGATCCACAGCGCCAGACGCTTTGGGGCGCGCCGGCGCCCAAGAGCTGGTTCGAGGAAGGCAGCACTTTCGCTGGCGTCGAGCCGCGCCAGCCCGATCTCGCGGCCTCGCCGATCATCGCGCCGTGACGATGAATTCGACAGCAGTGATGGGGACACCAGCATGACGACACAGGGTCGCCTCGCGACGTTCGCCGTTGGCGGCAAGGCGCGTTACGGCGCGATCACGGCCAAAGGCGTCGTCGACCTGTCGGCGCGCCATACACAATGGCCAACGCTGCGAGAGGTGATCGAAGCCGGTGCGCTGCGGCGCCTGGCCGAAGAGGCCGACGCCTTCGCTGCCGATTTCCCGCTTGACGACATCGCCTACGAGATACCGGTCCCCTCCCCGGAAAAAATCATCTGCGTCGGCGTCAACTATCCGGACCGCAACGAGGAGTACAAGGACGGACAGGCGGCGCCCGCCAACCCGTCGCTGTTCATCCGCTTCCCGCGTTCGTTCGTCGGCCATGGCGCGCCGCTGGTGCGGCCGCCGGAATCGCTGCAGCTCGACTATGAGGGCGAGGTCGTCATCGTCATCGGCAAGGCCGGGCGGCGCATCGCCGAGGCCGACGCGCTCAGCCATATCTCGGCACTGTCGCTCTGCAACGAAGGCACCGTCCGCGACTGGGTGCGCCATGCCAAGTTCAACGTCACCCAGGGCAAGAATTTTGACCGCACCGGCTCGATTGGCCCTTGGCTCGTGCCGTTTACCGACGAGGCTCAGGTCGCCGATATCGCGCTTACCACCCGCGTCAACGGCGAGGTCCGGCAGCAGGACCGCACCAGCCGGATGATCTTTTCGTTCCGCAAGATCATCAACTATGTCTCGACCTTCACCACGCTGGTGCCCGGCGACATCATCGTTACGGGAACGCCGACCGGCGCCGGCGCCCGCTTCGATCCGCCGGTCTGGCTGAAGCCGGGTGATGTCATCGAGGTCGAGGCCGACGGCATCGGCGTGCTCAGGAACGGTGTCGTGGACGAAGGAACCGACCCATGATGACGCCAGATCAAGTGGAGGACGCCGCCACGCGGCTGTTCGAGGCGGAGCGCAACCGACGCCAGATCCGGCTGCTCAGCCTCGATTTTCCTGGCGCAACGATGGACGACGCCTATCTCGTGCAGGCAGCGCTGGTGAAGCGCAAGATCGCTTCGGGCCGGACGATCAAGGGCTGGAAGATCGGCCTGACGTCCAAGGCGATGCAATCGGCGCTCAACATCGACATTCCGGATTCCGGCGTGCTGTTCGACGACATGTTCTTCGACGATGGCGGCACCGTTCCCGCCGATCGCTTCATCCAGCCGCGCATCGAGGCCGAGATCGCCTTAGTCATGAAGGCGCCGCTCTCGGGACCGGATGTGTCGATCGACGACGTGCTGGACGCCACGGATTACATAACGCCGGCGCTGGAAATCCTCGACACCCGTATCGAGCGGGTCAACAAGGAAACCGGCAAGGCGCGCACCTTCTTCGACACCATCTCCGACAATGCCGCCAATGCCGGCATCGTCGTGGGCGGTCGCCGCAGCAGCCCGCACGATGTCGATCTGCGCTGGATCGGCGCCATCGTGTCACGCAATGGCGAGGTCGAGGAAACCGGTCTTGGCGCCGGCGTACTGGATCACCCTGCCAAGGGCATCGTCTGGCTGGCCAATCGCCTGCACACATACGGCATGCGGATATCAGCCGGACAGGTTGTGCTGTCCGGTTCCTTCGTGCGCCCGGTTGAAGCGCGCCACGGCGACGCTATCGTCGCCGATTTCGGCCCGCACGGGATAATCAAGATCGCCTTCGCCTGATCGGACCGATCAGGCCCGGCTTCTTCGTCCAGCGATGGATTTAGCCATCACGCACAGCAGCTCGAACATCATCGTCGCACCCGCCAGCGCCGTCATGCCGGCGAGATCGAATGGCGGCGCCACTTCCACGACATCGGCGCCGACAATGTTCAATCCGTCGAGCAGGCGGACCATTTCCTGCGCCTCGCGCGTGGTGAAGCCGCCAAGCTCCGGCGTGCCGGTGCCCGGCGCCATCGACGGGTCGATGCAGTCGATGTCGAAGGTCACATAGGTAGGGCCTTTGCCGGCTATGGCGCGGGCCTCTTCCATGACGCTGGCCACGCCCCGCCGGACGAACTCCTCCATGTAGATGATGCGGATGCCCTGGGTGACCGCCCAGTCATGCTCGCCGGGTTCGTAGATGGAACCACGGATGCCAATCTGGACGACGCGTTTCGGGTCGAGCAAGCCCTCTTCGATGGCGCGGCGGAACGGCGTGCCATGCGTGTAGGGATTGTCGCCGAAGTAACTGTCATTGGTATCGGAATGCGCGTCGAAATGGATCATGCCGACCGGCCTGGTCCTGGCGACGGCGCGCAGAACCGGCAGCGTCGTCAGATGATCGCCGCCGGCGGAGAGCGGAATGGCGCCCGCCGCGACGATCGCCGCGATGCCGTCCTCGATGCGCTTCAATCCGTCCAGAAGATTGATCGGATTGACAGAGAGATCGCCGACATCGGCGACATTGGCGATGCTGAACGGTTCGATCCCCGAAACGTGGTGGGCGCGCCGCATCAGGCTCGACTGGTTGCGGATCTCGCGCGGCCCGTGCCGCGCGCCGGCGCGGTTGGTCGTGCCGCCATCCCACGGTATGCCGACAAGGGCGATGTCTAGCCCCTCGGCGCTCGCAACGGCCGGCAGCCGCATGAAGGTCGAGAGCCCGGCGAAGCGTGGCACGGCCGAGGCGTCGACCGGCTGGAAGAAATTGCTGCTCATGATCTCGGCACCTCAGAAGAATTCACGTTTGACGATTTCAGCGATCCGCGTCTGGCAGTCGTCGAGCAGCCATCGGCCTTTTTGCGCCGATGAGCCCTTGGTCAGCGACAGGACGCCGGAGGGCGGCACTTCCTCGGCGGGGCGTGGATAGCGGTCATAGGGCTTGAATTGCGCGGGACCGTCATGCAGTGCCTTGGCGAGGTCGACGAGTTCGGGGTGCAGCGCCAGCATCATCGATGTCTCGATCACGCTGGCATGCTCCAGTTCGATTCCGGGGTAGCCGTCGGGGAACACTTTCGCCAGCGTTTCGGGGCGCACCATTTCCCAATGGTCTATGCGCAAGATCGTCAGATCCGGCGCGCGCTCGCGGCCGATTGCGTCGAGCGCCAGTTCGATACCCTCGATCGACGGGCCGATGTTCTCATAGTGGCCATTGAGCACGACGATGCGCCGGACCTTCTGGCGATAGAGGTCGCAGATCACATCCTTGACCAGCAGCGAGAACGTATGCGCCGTGATGTTGATGGTACCAGGAAAGGCCGGGCCGCCGCCTGTCCTCGGCTGTGAGCGGTTGCCATAGGCGATCGTCGGCGCGACAAGCCCACCAATCTCCCTCGCCACCGTCTCGGCGATAGCGGTCGGAATGACGACATCGACATTCATGGCCATGTGGTGGCCGTGCTGTTCGGTGGCGCCGAGCGGCAGGAAGACCGGAGCGCCGGCGGCAATCCGCTTCTCGGCCTCCGGCCACGGCAGTTCAGCGAGGAAAACCCTGTCTTTCATGATCATCTCATTTCAAAGCATCGCCGCGCCACCATTGGCGCCCAGGCATTGTCCGGTGAAGAAGGTGGCGCCCGGGCCGGCCAGGAAAACCACCGCCGAGGCGATTTCATCCGGCCGACCGATCCGCCCCAACGGATGGGTGGTTTCCAGCGCGCGCTGGCTCTCGCTTAGTGCCTCGAAGCCGAGAAGCGGCGTATCCGTCGGTCCGGGCGCCACCGCATTGACGAGGATGCGAGGGGCGAGTTCGCGTGCCCAGGAGCGGGTCAGGCCAAGCAGCGCCGCCTTGGTCGCGCAATAGACCGAGGCGCTGGCGCGGCCGAGATAGGCAAGCTCCGAGGCGATGTTGATGATGCGGCCACCATCGGGAAGATGCGGCAGGACTTCGCGCGCCACGAGGATGGCGCCGCGCACGTTGACGGCGAACATGCGATCGACGTGATCGAGCGAGATCGCATCAAGCGACGCTTCCTGGAGGATGCCGGCATTGTTGACGAGGATGTCATAGCCGCCGATCCGTTCAGCCCCCAGCCTGACCGCGGCGATGATGTCGGCTTCGCTGGCGAGGTCGCAGGCAAGGATCGGGATATCGCCTTCGGATGCCTTCAGGTCGAGCCCGAGAACGGTGGCTCCCGCCTCCCGCAAGGCAAGCGCGGTCGCGCGGCCGATACCGCTTGCCGCGCCTGTGACCAAAGCGCGTTTTGAGTGCAGCGGAACTACCAAGGCACTTCTCCCCTGTCGACGCCGAGCGACTGCCCGGTGATGTTGGCCGCGAGGTCGGACGCCAGGAACAGATAGGTGCCGGCCATATCCGCGGGTTCCATCAGGCCCGGCAGAGCCTGCGCGCCGACGATATCGTCCAGCAAATCAGCCTCGCTAAGGGCGCTTTCCTCGGCCATGCGGCCAAGCGAACGCATCGATGCTTCCGTGCGGACCCAGCCGGGACAGACCGCATTGACGCGGATGCCTCTGGGTCCAAGCTCCCTGGCCCAGGTCTTGGTCAGGCCGATGATCGCGTGCTTGGAGGCGACATAGGCGCCGAACCGCGCCTCGGCGACGCGGCCCCAGATCGATGCGGTGTTGATGATCGAGGCGCCGGCCCGCATGCGCGGCAAAGCGCGTGCGGTGACCAGCGCCGTGCCGATGATGTTGATCTCGATGATGCGCCGAAACGCGGCTTCGTTGTCGTCGCCGCTGTCGCCGATCGGCGTCATCAATTCGAGGCCGGCATTGTTGATGAGCACATCGATGCGGGCGACCGGCTCCAATGCAGCGGCCACAGCGTCGCGGTTGGCGATGTCGGCTTCGGCACTGGTGGCGCCCAATTCGCGCGCCCGTTCGTGCACGGCGGGATCATTTGCAATCAGGTGCAGGCTGGCGCCAGCCTGCGCGAATCCGCCAGCGATGCCGAGCCCAATGCCACGGCTCGCCCCGGTGATCACGACCGTCTTACCAGACAGCGAGAGGCTCATACGACCACTCCTGTCTCATTGCGGATGAGGTGCAGGACCTTGTTGCGCAGCTCGAAGAATTTCTGGGTTTCGCGAATTTCCAGCGGCCGGTCAGGGCCAAGTTCGGCCGCCACGTCGATGTCGGCGACGACCGAGGCCGGCCGGCGCGAGAACAGGATGATCCGGTCGGCAAGGAATACCGCTTCCTCGACATCATGGGTGACGAAGATGACCGTCTTTTCCTCGCGGATCTGGATCTGCCGCAGCTCGACTTGCAGGCGTTCGCGGGTCAGCGCGTCGAGCGCGCCGAAGGGCTCGTCCATCAACAGCACATCCGACCCAGCGGCCAGCGTGCGTGCTATGGCCACGCGCTGGCGCATGCCGCCCGAGATCCGGTTCGGATAGGAGCCGGCGAAGTCGGCGAGACCGAACAGGTCGAGATAGTGGCCGATGCGCTCGGTTTTTTGCGCCGCATCGAGGTCTTTCCTGTAGCGCATGCCGAAGGCGATGTTCTTCTCGACAGTCAGCCAGGGAAAGGAAGAATAGGACTGGAACACCATGCCGCGTCGGCGGTCCGGCCTGACGACCTTTTCGCCGCCAAGCAGGATCGAGCCCGAGCTCGGCTCATCAAGGCCACCGACCATGCGCATCAAGGTTGTCTTGCCGCAGCCCGAAGGGCCGAGGAAGACGACCAGCGAATTGCGGTCGAGCCCAAGGCTGGTCTTGCGCACGACATTGACGGGGCCGAAGGATTTCGCCGTGTCAACGAATTGAACGTATCCGGTCATTGTCATGCCTCTCACAGATACCGAAACAGCCGGCGGTGAAGCAGGCGAAGCAACTGGTCGGTGACAAGGCCGATCAGGCCGATGACGACGACGCCGGCCATGACCTCGGGCGTCTTGACGAAGCGACGCGCCGTCCAGATCACATAGCCGATTCCGGAATCAGCGGCGACGATTTCGGCGATGATCAGATAGGTCCAGCACCAGCCCAGCGTGATGCGGAGATTGTCGAGCAGCGTCGGTCCCATCCAGCGCAAGGCGACATCAACCATCACCTGCCTGGAATTGGCGCCGACGGTGTGGGCGACCTCGACGAATTCCTGCGGCACGCGGCGCATGTCGTCGGCGACGAGCAGCACCAGCTGGAAGAACGTGCCCAGCCAGAGCAGGAAGATCTTGGTCTCCTCGCCGACGCCGAACCAGATGATGGATAGCGGCACCAGCGCCGGCACCGGCAGGTAGCGGATGAAGTCGATCATCGGCTCCAGTGCCGCGCCGACGATGCGGTAGCTGCTCATCATGATGCCGATCGGGATCGCCATGATGGCGGCGAGCAGGAAGGCGATCCAGACGCGGAGCGTCGAAACCCCGACATGCCAGAGCAGGTTCTGCTCGGTCAGCATCGTCCACAAAGCGACGACGACGCGGCTCGGCGACGGCAGGAACTGCGGCGCGATGACGCCCGCGCGTGCCGCCAGTTCCCAGAGGGCCACGACGAGAACCGCCGCCGCGACACTGACGGCGAACTCCACCACCGGCGAAGCGCGGCCGCGAAAGACAAACAGGCTGCTGAACAAATGACTATCCCCGGATGGTCGAAAGACTGGCCGTCACCGACGGCGATCAGCAATGACAAGGCGCCGGCAGCCACCGAGGGGCTACCGGCAAATCGGCGTGTCCGCTATTTTGCCGGGATCTTGTTGATCGCCGAATTGTCGATCTGGTCGGCCGCCACCAGCTTGTTATCGGCGGCGCCATTCTCCAGGTTGAGTTCCATCACCGTATCGAAGATCCCGTGCAGCGTGCCTTTGTCGCCGGCCTTGCCCATGTAGGAGAGCGACTCTGCGAGCGTCGTGTAGGACAAGCTGGAGTTAACGATATCCGTCACTTCGGCCGGCGACAGGCCGAAATGCTTGGACGCCATGTCGGCGAATTTTTGCGGCTCGGCCTTGATGAAATCAACGGCCTCATAGATGCAGCCGAGGAATCTGGCGTATTTGTCCGGGTTCGCCTTGAAGTCGTCGTTACGGGCGATGATGGCATCGATGATGATGCCGCGATGATCCTTGGACGAGATCAGCATACGGGCACCCGGACGGGTGGAGGCCTTGATCGCCTGCGACATGAACGGTTCGTAGGTTGCGATCGCGGCAATCGACGGGTCGACGAAAACCGCGCCCGTATCGGCCGTGGCGATGTCCTTGATCTGGAGATCCTTGAGCGACAGGCCGGCCTGCTTCAGTTCCATCTGCAGCAACAGGCGCGAGGGGATGTTCGGCTCGGCCGCGACGACCTTGCCCTTGAGATCGGCGACCGACTTGATCTTGTCGTCGGTGATGACGCCATCGCCGCCAACGGATTCATCGATCGTGCCGATGATGATGCCGGGCGTCGAGGCATCGCGCGGGCGGCCCTGATATTCGCCGACGGATCGCATCTGCATCTCGATATCGCCGCGCGCCATCGCCGCCATGACGTTGGTCAGGTCGTCCTCGAACTTGATGCTGACGTCGAGGCCCTTGGCGGTGAAGCAGCCGAGATCACTGGCGATGTGGACAGGCGCAAATCCCAGCCATGTCGGGGCAAGGATGCGAATCTGGTCGGCGCTGAAGGCGACTTGCGAACTTGCGAGCACGAGCGCTGCCGACAGCACGGTGGCGAGTGTTGTTTTCATGATTGTTCCCCTTTTTTTGTTGCGCCAAGCTCGCGATTTTCAACATTGATGTAAATGAGTTTATTTCGAATTTTACATCGAATAATGTCGATGTATAGCGAAGCGAGGAACAGCGCATGCGTCGGCTCGACAACATCGATATCCGCCTGCTGCGGGTCTTCGTGGCGCTAGCGGATTCAGGCGGCTTCGCCGATGCGCAGATCACGCTCAACCTGTCGCAGCCGACGCTGAGCACACATCTGGCGGAACTGGAGAAACGCATCGGCGCGCAGCTCTGCCATCGCGGGCGCAAGCAGTTCCGCCTCACCGAAGTCGGCCAGGCGACCTACGACGCCGCGCAGAAACTGTTCCGCGACCTCGACGATTTCGGCCACCGCATCAGCGCGGCCAGCGGCAGTCTGTCCGGCCGGTTGCGCATCGGCACATCGGATGGCGTGTTCACGAGCCGGGAGTTGGGCATCCAGCACGTCCTCAACCGCTTCATGGGCCCGGATTCCGACGTCTTCATAGACTTGTCGCTGGGCTCGCCGTCCGAGCTCGAACAGCAAGTCGCCGATGGCGGCCGCGACATCGTCATCGGCCCGCTGTCGCAGAAGGCGCCGGGCGTCGTCTACCGGGACTATTGCGGCGAGCCGCATTTTCTTTACTGCGGCCGACACCATCCGCTGTTCGCCATGCCCGATTCAAGGATCGACCAGAGCGCCGTCGATGCCGCGCGGTTTTCGGTGCGCAGCTATCGCTATTTCGACGATCTCTATCTGGTCGGCCATCCCAGGGCGAGCGCGGCGGTCATCGACATGGAGGCGCAGCTGATGCTGATCCTGTCGCACAACTTCATCGGTTTCCTGCCGGCCCACTACGCATCGTCATGGGTCGATGCCGGTGAGTTGCGGGCGATCAAGCCGGGATCATACACCTTCTCCTCGCGCCATCTGCTGGCCTACCGCAAGGCCGACGAGACACGCAGCCTCGTCCAGGCCTTTGTTCGCGAGTTGATGGACCGCAACCGGGGATTCGCAGGGGCGAGCTGAGCCTGTCAATTGCGTTGCGTGGCGACTTGCCTCGGAATGAGAAAGCGGGCGGCCAGCACGCACAGCAGCACGGTGAACATCAGGATCAGCGCCACCAGCGCATTGATATCCGGCGAGAAGCCGAGCCGCATCATCGCCCACAGCCTCACCGGCAATGTGCTCTGCGTACCGGTGACCAGGATGGTGATCATGGTCTCGTCGAACGACAGGGCGAAGGCCAGGATGGCGCCGCCAACCATGGCGCTCGACAAATTGGGCAGGATGATGCGCCAGAATGTCTGCCAGCCCGTGGCTCCGAGATCGTAAGACGCTTCGACCAGCGTGCGGCTCATCGACTGCAGGCGCATCAGCACCGTTCGGTAGACGATCGCCAGGACGAAAACCGTATGGCCGATGATGACGGTCAGCAGAGAGCGTTCGAGGCCGATCTCGCGGAAGAAGATGAGCAGGGCCAGGCCGCTGATGATCGGCGGCATCAGGAAGGGCAGGAAGATGATGAACTGCAGGACCGAACGTCCGCTGCGGCGGCCGTGATAGTAGAGCGCCAGCAGCGTCCCGCTGACGACGGACAAGATGACCGTGCAGACGCCGACGATCAGCGTCGTGCGCAAGGCGGCCAGGATGTCATGGTTTTCGGCCAGAGACACATAGGTTGCGACGGTCGGAGACGACCAGTCGACATCGCCATGCGCGACGGTGAAGAACGACGACACGATGGGGACGAAAAGCGGGCTGTAGAGCAGTACCGCAACCAATGCGGTGACCGCAGCCAGGAAGATCGTGGACAGACGGGGCAATGCGGTCATATCGCAGTCCCCTTGTTGCGGCCGAAACGCTCGCCGACAAGGATTGCCGCTATCACCACGGCCGCCAGGGCGACTGAGAGTGCCGCTCCGAACGGCCAGTTATAGGCGGTGCCGAACTGGCTGTAGAGGATGCGGCCGAAGGTAAAGCCGCTGATGCCGCCGACCATCTGCGGCGTCAGGAAGTCGCCGATCGCCAGCACGAAGACAAAGCTCGCCGCCGAGGCTACGCCCGGCAGGCTGAGCGGCAAGGTGATGCGCAGGAAGGTCTGCAATTCGCTGGCGCCGAGGTCGTCGGAGGCGCGCAGCAAGACCTGCGGGATGCGTTCGAGAGCCAGGAAGATCGGCAGGATGGCGAAAGGGATCAGCAACAGAGTCAGGGTGAGCAGGATGGCGTTCATGTTGAAGACGAACAGCGTCGACGGCTGCTCCAGGATGCCGAGCCCAACAAGCGCCTTGTTGAGGAAGCCGTTGAGGCCGAGGATGCTGCGGATCGCGTAGATCTTGATGACGTAGCTCATCAGCAGCGGCACCAGCAGCAGCATCAGCAATGCGTAGCGCCAACGCCCTTTCAGCGTCGTCAGGAAATAGGCGGCGGGATAGGCGAGCAGGATGCAGATCGCCGCCACCGAAAGGCACAGCACGATGGTGTTCCAGAATACCTTGAAGAAGACCGGGTCCGTGACGAAACGCACATAGTTGCCGAACGTCGGCATGTGGACGATCGTACCCTGGTCGACGCTGAAGAAACTGTAGCCCAGGAAGATCACCAGCGGCACCAGGACGAAGACCACCGGCATTGTGAAGGCCAGCAGCGTCACCAGTAGCGACCAGCGCCGTTCGGTGCCCTGTATCGAGCCTGGTCCGCTCATGCCAGCACCAGATGGCCTTCATGCGGCGCGAAGGAAAGCGCCACCGTCTCGCTGGATTTCAAGGCGCTGCCATCGACCTGGCTTGGGAAGCGCAGGCGCAGGCGCGGCGCGGCTGCGCCCTCTCCCGCAGCGACAGTGGCGACGGTCGATGAACCGGCAAAGGCCAGATCGGCAATCTTGCCCGAAAAGCAGTTGGTGGCATCGCGTGGGCCGGCAAGGCGCAAGGCCTCCGGACGAAACGCGGCGAAGGCTCTGGCGCCGTTCGCCGCGGCTCTCAAATGCGGCTGCCCGCCAATCGAGCAGACCAGCCGGCCGAGCACCGTATCGATGGAGCGCAGCTCGTCCTGCACCGGTCCAAGCGTTCCGGCCACGAGGTTGTTCTCGCCGAAGAAGCGCGCCACGAATTCGCAGTTCGGCTTGTAATAGAGCTCGTGCGGCGTGCCGAGTTGGCGGATATGGCCGGCTTGCATGACGCAGATGCGATCGGCCATGCCGATGGCCTCCTCCTGGTCGTGGGTGACGAACAGGAAGGTGGTCTTGATCTCGCGCTGGATGGATTTCAGGAATTCCTGCATCTGCCGCCGCAGTTCAAGGTCGAGCGCCGCGAGCGGCTCATCCAGGAGGATCAGGCGTGGCTGGCAGATCAGGGCGCGTGCCAGGGCGACGCGCTGGCGTTGACCACCGGAAAGCTGTGCCGGAAACCGGTCGGCAAAAAGCCCGAGCTGAACCAGTTCCAGGGCTTTCGCGACGCGGCTGGCAATCTCCTTGCGCGGCACATGGCGAACCGAGAGCCCGTAGCCGACATTGCCGGCCACGGTCAGGTGCGGAAACAGCGCATAATCCTGAAACACGGTGTTGAATGGCCGCCGGTTGATCGGCATGCGGCTGATGTCCTGGCCGTCGAGCCGGATTTCGCCCGCCGTCAACGGCTCCAGACCGCCGATGAGCCGCAGGACGGTGGTCTTGCCCGAGCCCGATGGTCCAAGCACGGTGAGGAACTCGCCGTCCTTGATCGAAAGATCGATGCCGTGCAGCACGGGAACCGTGCCGTAGGATTTCGAGACGGACCGTAGCGTGAGCAGGTCGGTGTTCTGGTTCATTTGATACTCTCGACGTGCGCCTTTCGGCGGTCCGGAACGCCCGAACCGCCGGGTCCTTCGAATGCCGCTACCCTGGAAGATCAGGGCGTGGCCTTGACCTCATTCCACATGTCCGAACGCTTCAGCGGATCCTCGACATTGTTCAGCCAGACCAGCTTGTCATTGCCGCCGGCGCTGCTGGATTCGGTTACGGTGTTGCCGAAGCCGGTGCGTTCGGACAGCGTGCCGCTGACCTGCTTGCTCAGCATGAAGTTGATCCACTTCTCGGCGGCATCATTGTCGCGGACGCCCTTGGAAATGACCCAATTGTCGAGCCAGGCAAGCGCGCCTTCGCTCGGATTGACGTAGGCGACATGGGCGCCGACCTTCTGCAGAGCCTTGACCTGCTGCTGGCCGTAATTGGCCCAGATCAGCGCGACATCGTTGTTCTGGAAGATCTGCTGGGCTTCGTCGGCGGTGGTGTAGAAGCTCAACACGTTGCGCTTGAGATCGACCAGCTTGGCCTTGACCGCGGCCATCTGCTCTTCATTGAGGTTGAACGGATCCTTGTAGCCGAGCGTCAGCGCGGTGAAGGAGAAATTGTGCTCGCCATTGTCATAGGCCAGCACCTTGCCCTTGTATGCCGGATCCCACAGGACCGACATCGAGGTCGGCGCAGGCTTCACCTTGTCGGTGTCGTAGATCAGGCCGATCGAGTCGAAGCAGAACGGAATGCCGTAGACCTTGCCGTCCTTGGTTACGCCGCTGACCGACGTCAGATCACGGAAGCGCGGCAGCACCTCTTTCTGGTTGGGAAGCTTCGCCAGATCAATCGGCGATACGAGATCGGCCTTGATGTAGCGCTGCAACTGGGCGGTGTTGACGGCGAAGACATCGAAGTCCTGCCCTTCGCTGCCCTTGATCTTGGCCCAGATCTCGTCATCGCTGCCGATGAAGACAACGTCGACGCCGATGCCGGTCTTGGCGGTGAAGTCCTTGACCCAGTCCGCGTCCGCATAGCCATCCCAAGCCAGAACACGAAGGTTTGCCGCCAGCGCCGCCGAGGTCATCAGGCCGATGCCCAGGCCAATCGTGGCCATTTTCAGAAACAGTCTCTTCAGTCCCATTGTCATTCTCCCATTATCGTTGTCGTGAACCGCAGTCTTCGGACCTTTGCCGTCACAGCCGGGTGACGGTGACCAGTCCCTCGTCCGGCACCTTTTCCATCCGGTTGCGCAGTGGCTTGCCGAATTCCTGTGCCTGGATTTCATACTCGTCGCCGGGGGCCGTCTGGACGCCGGAGGCGTAGCTCATCACCGCCGCGCCGAAGAAGTAGGCGTGCAGGTCGCCTGGCCGGCGATGCATCGGGTAGCGGAAATGGTAGTGTTCGAGATTGGCGATCGAGTGCGACATGTGCGCCTCGCCCGACAGGAACTCCTGCTCCCAGATGACGGCGCCGTTGCGCGTGATGCGGGAATGGCCGCGCACTTCGTTCGGCAAATCGCCAATGAGCAATTCCGGACCGATCGAGCAGGACCGCAGCTTGGAATGGGCGAGATAGAGGTAGTTCTCGCCCTCCGTCACGTGGTCGGAATATTCGTTCCCGAGCGCATAGCCGATGCGATAGGGATGGCCGTCCGGCCCGTTGAGATAAAGCCCGACGATCTCGGCTTCCTCCGCTCCGGCCTTCGCGAAAGCCGGCATCGGCAGCGGCGCGCCGGGCGGCACGACACAGGTGCCGACGCCCTTGAAGAACCACTCGGGCTGGATGCCGATCTTGCCGGCGCCAGGCTTGCCGCCCTCCAGCCCCATGCGGAAGATTTTCAGGGAATCGGATTCCGCCGCACCCTCGCCATGGGTCAGAACATGCATCTGGTTGCGCGCGGCGGCACTTCCCGTATGGGTCAGGCCCGTGCCGGTGACGAGGAACCGCGACGGCTCGGCATGATCGACGGGGGCCAGCACGCGGCCTTCGTTCAGCAACTGATCATAGTCGACCTGTTCCGCCGTCGTGCGCTCCTCGACGAGTGCCGCAATGGACACGCCACGCGCGATCGCCGCTTCCGCCAGCTCCAGGACAGTGCTCGTTGCCTTGAGCGGATGCAGGTGGTCGCCATCCTTGGAGACGCGGCCGACCTGCCTGCTGCCATCGGGCATTTTGAATTGAACAAGACGCATGAAATTCCCTTCCTCCTTCAGGGCTGTCCGGGTCACACCCAGCCCCCGTCGACGATGAATTGCTGGCTGGTGCACATGCGACTGTCGTCGGCGGCGAGGAACAGCGCCATGCGCGCTATATCCGAAGGCTGCAGCCGGTCAGGCAGGCACTGCCTCTCCTCGATCTGGCGCTCTCCGGCCGGCGTCAACCACAAGCGCATCTGGCGCTCGGTCATGACCCAGCCCGGCACCATGCAGTTGACGCGGATGCGCTCTGGGCCGAGCTCGCGGGCAAGCGCGCGCGTCATGCCGTAGACAGCGGCCTTGGCGGTGACATAGGCGGGACAATCCGGATCGCCGACCATCCAGGTGATGGAGCCGAAATTGATGATCGAGCCGCCGCCGAGTTCGCTCATCTGCGGGCGCACGGCCTGCGCCGCGAAGAACTGGTGCCGAAGGTTGACCGCCATGCGATCGTCCCAATAGGCGACGGTCACATCCTTGGTCTGGTGGCGGTCATCGCTGCCGGCGTTGTTGCACAGGACCTGGATGGGGCCGTTGTGCTGCATCGCCTGTGCGGTGGCGGCCTGCAGGGCTTCGATGTCTCTGAGGTCGCATGGGATGAACAGCGGTGGCGCGTGTCCCTCGGCCGCGATCGCATCGACGAGGCGCCTTGAAGGCTCCTCGGCCAGATCGACGAAGGCAACACGGCTGCCCTGCGCGCAGAAGTGGCGCACCAGGCTTTCGCCGATGCCGCTGCCGCCGCCGGTAATGAAGACGCTGCGGCCCTTGAGACTGGGGTAGATTGCGTAGGTGTCGGCTTCGTCAGTCATGGCGGGTCCGTCTAGTGGGAATGCCGGGGGATGCCGGCATCGCGGCGCCCGACGAGGAAGTCGAAGTCACAGCCCGCGTCGGCCTGCAGGACGCGCTCGACATAGAGGCTCTGGTAGCCACCTCCAGGCGGCGTCGGCGGCGCCCAGTCGCGGCGCCGGATCGCAAGCTCCTCGTCCGAAACCAGAAGCTCCAGCCGACGGCCAGCGACGTCCAGCTCGATGAGATCGCCATCGCGCACCAGCGCCAGCACACCGCCTGCCGCGGCTTCGGGGGCGACGTGCAGGACCACGGTGCCGTAGGCGGTGCCGCTCATGCGCGCATCCGAGATGCGCACCATGTCGGAGACGCCCTGCTTGAGCAGCTTGGCCGGCAACGGCATGTTGCCGACCTCGGCCATGCCGGGATAGCCGCGCGGGCCGCAGTTCTTCAGCACCATCACGGAGGACGCGTCGATATCCAGGTCGGGATCGTCTATGCGGGCGTAGTAGTGCTCGATGTTCTCGAAGACGACGGCCTTGCCGCGATGCTGCATCAATTCAGCTGTCGCGGCGGACGGCTTGATGACCGCGCCATTGGGCGCGAGATTGCCGCGCAGGATCGATATGCCGCCCTCCTCGGTCAACGGATTTTCCAGCGGCCGGATCACCTCATGATTGTAGTTGGGAGCACCATCGACCAGTTCGCCGATGGTCTTTCCACTGACGGTCATGACGTCGCGTTGAAGAAGCCCCGCCCCATCAAGCGACGCCATGACCGCAGCCAGCCCCCCGGCGTAGTAGAAGTCCTCCATCAGGAACCGGCCCGACGGCATCAGATCGACGATCGTCGGCACGCCGCGCCCGAGGCGATCCCAGTCGTCAAGGCTGAGATCCACGCCGACGCGGCGCGCAATGGCGATGAGATGCAACACCGCATTGGTGGAGCCGCCGATCGCGCCGTTGACGCGAATGGCATTCTCGAAGGCCGCCTTGGTGAGGATCTGCGAAATGGTCACATCCTTATGGACGAGATCGACGATGCGGCGACCGGCCAGATGAGCCAGCACGCCCCGCCGGGAATCCACCGCCGGTATCGCCGCATTGTCGGGCATGCCGATACCGAGCGCCTCGACCATGCTGGCCATCGTCGAGGCCGTGCCCATGGTCATGCAGCTGCCCGCCGACCGGCTCTGGCCCTGCTCGGCCGCGAGGAAATCCGCGACCGGCATTCGACCGGCCTTCACCTCCTCGGCGAATTTCCAGACATGCGTGCCCGAGCCGATATCCTGGCCACGGAACTTGCCGTTGAGCATTGGACCGCCCGAAACGGTGATGGTCGGCAGGTTGCAGGAAGCGGCTCCCATCAGCAGTGCCGGCGTGGTCTTGTCGCATCCGGCGAGCAGGATGACGCCATCGATCGGATTGGCGCGGATCGATTCCTCCACGTCCATGCTGGCAAGGTTGCGAAACAGCATGGCGGTCGGACGCATGTTGCTTTCGCCCAGCGACATAACCGGGAATTCGAGCGGCAGGCCGCCAGCCTCGTAGACACCACGCTTGACGTGTTCGGCCAGCCCACGCAGATGGGCGTTGCATGGCGTCAATTCCGACCAGGTGTTGCAGATGCCGATGACAGGACGGCCGTCGAACTCGTCGCCGGGAATGCCCTGGTTCTTCATCCAGCTGCGATGCATGAAGGCGTTCTTGCCCTCGCCGCCAAACCATGCCGCTGAACGCAGCTTGCGCTTTTCTTCCGTCACGACTGCTGTTCCCGATCCTTGCGGCGCTTGTTGCGGTTTTCGACGCTGCGGCGTACGTCTTCCTCGGCATTGTCGATAAGCACGAGCAGCGCCTTCTGCGCGCCGGGACCATCGCCGGCGGCGATCTTCTCGGCCACTTCCCGGTGCAGCGGCAGCGAATGGCGCTGGCCCTCCGGATTGTCGTTGGAGAGGCGAAAGCTCATCACCAGGGCGGTTTCGACGAGTGCCGCCAGCGACCCGATCAGCTCGTTGCCGGTCATGCGCAAAATGGTCTGGTGGAACACCAGGTCGGGCTTGGCGAAACGGTCGCCATCGTCGCTGAAAGCTTCCATGTCGGCCAGCGCGGCGTGGATCTCGGCAATCTGGCCAGGCGTGGCGCGCTGGGCCGCAAGCGCCGCCGACATGGGCTCGATGGCCCGGCGCAGCTCGAACAGCGCCCTGACATCCTCGTCGCTGACGCCAGCCGCGTAGCGCCAGGACAGGACGTCCGGGTCGAGGAAATTCCAGTCGGCGCGCGGACGCACCCGTGTGCCGGTCTTCGGACGCGACTCGACAAGTCCCTTGCCCGCTAGAACCTTGATCGCCTCACGCAGAACAGTGCGGCTGACACCCAGCATCTCGCTGGAATCATCTGCATTGGGCAGCGCTTCGCCTGGCAGGAAATCGCCCTGCACGATGCGCAGTCCGATCTGCTCGACAACCGTCGCATGCAGCGCCGTCGAGCCGCTGGAGACGGCGACGGCAATCCGCGACGTTCGCGCCGTGCTGAAGGATTTCTTATTCTTCATACTATTCATATGATATGTCTTAAAGGCATAGCGGCAAGAGTCAAGCAGAGAGAGCATTGCCGACAAATGATTTTGCGCAGCAGCCGCGGAGCGGACCGCGCTGGACTAAAATCTGATTTTCCTGGATGTCTTCTTCGGCCTTTGGGCAGCCCTATATGCCTGACGCAGACCGCGTGCCGGACCGGCAGCAAGAGGCGCGCGGCCTTGATCGATCCAGCCCCCTAGAGGTCAGACATGCCCAGCGCCGAAACCCTCGAAAGATTCATCGCCTGCGTCGAACGTAACGACCACATCGGGGCCTTGGAGCAGTTCTACACGGCAGGTTCGACAATGCAGGAAAGCCAGGCGCCGCCCCGCGTTGGTCGCGATGCGCATGTCGCGAACGAACACAAGGTAATGGCCAGGGTCAAGACGATGGAATCCCGATGCGTGCGACCGGTGTTCGTCAATGGCGACCACGTGGTGATCCGCTGGGTGTTCGATTTCCAATGGAAGGACGGGACCGCCACGCACATGGAGGAACTGGCCTACCAGCGCTGGGAAGGAGAATTCGTCGCCGAGGAGACGTTCTTCTATGACCCCGCGCAGCGCCAGCCCCGATAGCCGGGGCGGCTCCAGTCGCGATTTGTCGGTGGCTCTTGCTTACGTGCCGGTCGCGCGAGCGGTGATGCGTTCGAGCCCGAGCAGCAGGACCAGGGTCGCCACCACCAGGATCATGGTCAGTGCCGCTCCGGCAAAAATGTCGCCGCGGTCGGTGAGGCTGAAGATCGAGACCGGCAGCGTCACCCAGCCCGGCGGATAGACCATCACGGTCGCGCCGAGCTCGCCCATGGAAAGCGCGAAGCTCAGGCCGAAGGCCGCGACCAGATAGGGCGCGAGCAGCGGCAGCGTGACATGCCAGAGCCGATACGCAGGCTTCGCGCCGAGGCTTGAGGCGACCTGTTCGAAATCGGGCGAAAGCCTTGCCAGACCTGCCGAGACATTGCCGAAGGTGAAGGCCGAGATCAGCACGAAATGCGCGATCAGGACGATTGTCACCGTGCCGTTGAGCAGCAGCGGCGGATGGCTGAAGGCAACCAGCAGACCGAGGCCGACGGACACCGAAGGCACGGCGCTGGGAATGAAGAACAACAGGCCAAGCAACCGCTTCAAAGAGGGCCCCTGAAGGCGAAGCGACAGCGCAGCCCAGGTCCCGCTGACCAGCGCCAGTGCGCTGGCCAGGAAACCGGTGATCAGGCTGGCCTTCACCGAGTCACCGGCGGCGCCGCTGATGACGTCGCTATAGTGCTCCATCGTCAGGCCGCGCGGCAACACGCCGTTCCATTGGTCGGCAAGGCTGGACAGGAGGATAACGGCGAGCGGCGCCAGGAACAGCACGCCGAACAGCAGCGCGAAGAGCACCCACAGGACAATGCGACCGGGCCGCGACCAGACCAGCATGGCTAAGCTCCCAACCGTCCGGCGGCGAAGCGATAGAGCCCGAACAGGCCCAGCGACAGCGCGACGTTGATCACGGCGATGATGCAAGCGACCTGATAGGCCGATTCCTGGATTGCCTTGCTGTAGATCAGCAGCGGCAGGGTGATGACGCCCTTGGCGCCGATGAACAGCACGATGCCGAATTCGTTGACGGTCAAGAGCAGGCACAGGCTGCCGCCGGCAATGAGCGCGGGGATCGCCGCCGGCATGATGACCTGCCGGACAATGCGGAACGGCCGGGCGCCAAGCACGCTTGCCGCCTCGATCTGGCCGCGATCGACCAGCGAAAACGCGGCGAGCAGCGGTCGCAGGATGAAGGGCGTGTAGACTGTGACCTCGGCCAGCACCACGCCCCAGGTCGAATAGAGAAAATCGACAGGTGGCAGCGGCAACGAAAAAGCTTCCATCAGCCCGGCATTGAGCATGCCGGCGGAGCCGTAGAGGAAGGTGAAGGCAAGCGTGACCAGGAAGGTCGGCAGTGCGATGAAGGTGTCGATCAGCCGGGCGATGAAGCCGCTGCCGGGAAACGGCACGAAGGCCAGGATCAGCGCCAGCACGAGGCCGACGATCAGGCATCCGGCGGTCGCGGCAATCGAGATCGTCACCGTGTTGATCAGCGCGTTGAGGAAGAAGCGCGAATGCAGGACGCTGATGACTTCAGCGGCATTGGCGACGCCGCTGTCATCGAGGAAGGCCTGCCGGGCGATAAGCGCCAGCGGATAGAAGAACAGCAGGGCCAGCAGGGCGGCCGGCGGCACGATCCAGAACTTGCCGGGTTCTCTCCTGACGCCCGGCGCGGCAGCGACGACGGCCTCAGACACCGGCGTCTTCCGGAACAAGCGATGTGTCGGCGGGCGCAAAGAAGAGCGGCACCCTGGCGCCAGCCTCGGGCAAGGCGATCGGCAGCCTCGTCGCCGAGGCACGCACGGCCGTGCCGTCGACATCGAGCACCAGATGGGTGAGTTCGCCCTGCCAGTGCACTTCCTTCAGCGTGCCGACGATCCGGTTGGTATGCTCGCTGTCCGCCGTCAGGCTGAGATGCTGGGGACGAATGCAGAGCAGGCTCTTGTCGCCGGCCTTCTCGTTGCGGCCGGCACCGGTGAGCACCGCATCGCCATGCCTGGCCGTGGCAAAACCCTTCGATCCGACGGCCTCGGAAACGGTCACCGGCAGAAGATTGGCGCGGCCGAGGAACTCGGCCGTGAAACGGTTGGGCGGACGCTGGTAGAGCTCAGCCGTCGGCCCGTGCGAACAGACCGAACCGTCCCGCATGATGGCGATCTTGTCGGCAAGCGTCAGCGCTTCCGTCTGGTCGTGGGTGACATAGAGGATGGTCAGGCCCGGAAGGTTGCGGTGCAGGCGGGCGATCTCCTCGACCATGTTGCGGCGGATCTGCGCGTCGAGCGCCGAGAGCGGCTCATCGAGCAGAAGCACGCGCGGCCGTACCGCGAGCGCCCTTGCAATGGCGACACGCTGCTGCTGCCCGCCCGAAAGCTCGCGCGGATAACGCGTCGCATAGGCCGACATGCCGACGGTGCCGAGCGCATCCTTGACCCGCTCGGCGATCAGCGCCTTGTCGGCGCCTTGCGCCCTGAGCCCGAAGGCGACGTTGTCCTCGACCCGCATATGCGGAAACAATGCGTAGTTCTGCACCACCATGCCGAGACCGCGCTCGTAGGGCGGCAGATCCGTCACGTCGGTTGTGCCGATGCGGATCCGGCCGCTTGCGGGCCGCACGAAACCGGCCACTGCGCGCAGGGCGGTCGTCTTGCCGGAGCCGGACGGGCCGATCATGGCCAGGATTTCACCCGGCGCGATATCCAGGGTCAGCGGGTGCAGGACGACATGCGCGCCATAGGCGACGCTGACCTTGTCGAAGTGAACATTGGAACCGGCGCCGCGAACCTTCGCGGCGTCGATGTCCATGACACTGGTACCTGTGAAGGCGACAGCCGACATGGCGGAGCTCTCCGGGTTGTTTCCTTTGGAGATCAACTGCCGGTCGCTTCGTTCCACTTCTTGACGTAGGCGGGAAGCTTGCTCAACGCGTCGTCCCAATTCGGAGACCATATCGTCACGCCCTTCATCGCATCCTGCAACTTGGCGAAGTTCGCGTCGCTCGGCGTCACGTCCTTGCGGGCGGGCATGCCGATGGCAATGGAGCTTACCGTCGACTGCGCTTCCTTGGAAAGCAGGAAATCGATCAGCTTCTTGCCGTTGTCGCCATTGGGAGCGCCGGTCACCAGGCCGATTTCATAAGGAAGCGCGAAGGTGGAGCGCACGCCGTCAGGCCCAGCCGGCCAGAACACCTTGATGTTCGGATTGTCGGCCATCTGCGACATGTTCATCTGCAGGTCGCCATTGGCGACGTGAAGCTCGCCCTTGTTGACCAGCGCTGTCAGCTTGCCGGTAGAGGCGGAGGGACCGACATTGTTGTCCTGCAGCTTCTTCATGAATTCGAAGCCGGCATCCTCGCCACCGAAGGCGTGGATGATCTGCAGCATGACGGCCGTGCCGTCTCCCGCCTGTCCTGGGGTCGAGTACTGAATCTTGTGTTTGAACTTCGGATCGAGCAGGTCGTTGTAGGTCTTCGGCGCTTCGGAAAGCACGGCGCTGTTGTAGATGAAGTTCATGTAGTTGTTGACCAGCGGCCGGTACTTGTCGGTGCCGCCATCGATCTGCGAGGCAGCCTCCGGCTTGTAGTCCTGCAGCAAGCCGTCGGCGGCAGCACGCTGGACGAAAGGCGGCAAGGTCACCAGGACGTCGGCCTGCGGGTTCGACTTCTCCTTGGCAACGCGCTCGACGACACCGCCCGAGCCTGCCTCGATGTACTGAACCTTGATGCCGGTGGCCTTGGTGAAGGCGGCGAATTCGGTCTCGTACCAGCTGCCATTGCCGTCATGCAGGCCGTCGGCGGAATAGATGGTCACGACACCGTCGGCGAGCGCCGGTCCTACGAGGGCCGCCGAGGCGGAGAGCGCGGCGGCGAAGGCCACCAGTATAGCTGTATTTCGTGATTTCATGGTTCAGTTCCCCTTTGATTGAAGGCACATTCTTCGATGCACTAGGACGATCGGCGGTGGATCTGCTTGCCCACGTTGCGCCGGTTGGATGTCGTCGTTGTGACAACTCTGATGACTGGGGATCGATAAGTAAAATCTATTTATTTTATGACAGACAAAGTTCTTCTGATATTTGTCATGGAACTGTCGCATCTTCGCTGCGAGGGTATCCGAAGACACTCGAAGCACTTGAAATGGCGATGGAAAACGGCAGTGTTCAGCGGAAGGACACGCCTGTCGTCTGCGCCCGCAGCCGTGAATCCAGCGAGCGGACAGTCACCGGCCGGCCTTCGAGAACCTCGAAGCAGCGCGCGAGCGTGTCCTCTTCCAGCCGGCGCATCGCTTCGTGCGTGAAGAAGGTGAGATGCGGAAACAGGATCACATTGTCGCGACCGAAAAGCGCGCTCATCGGGTGGCCTGACTTCATCAGCGGCTCCACCGAATAGACATCGAGCCCGGCGCCGCCGATGCGCCCGGCAACGATGGCCTCGACGAGGGCGGCCTCGTCGATCAGCGCGCCGCGCGAGACATTGACGATGATGGCTGACGGTTTCAGGCAAGCGAGCTCGGCCCTGCCGACCAGGCCGCGTGTCCTGTCGTTGAGCACACAATGGAGGGAAACGAAATCGCAGGCAGGCAACATGGTTTGGAGGTCGTTGACCTTCTCAATGCCGGCCGCCTCCATGGCTGCGGCATCGACACCTGGATCGAAGCCGAGAACGCGCGCGCGAAACCCTTGGCCTGCCATGCGCGCCATGCTGCGGCCGATCTTGCCGCAGCCGACGAGACCCAACGTGGCGCCGGAAATGTCGCGTCCCAGCCATCGCTGTTCTGGCCATATCCAGCCTTCGCGCGACACCGCCGCCGTGATCGCCGGCAGCCGCTTGGCCAGCGCGATCATGAGGGCGAAGGCGCCTTCGGCGACGGTTTCCTCGGCATATTCGGGCACATTGACGACGGGAATGCCGCGCCGCATCGCGCAGGGGATGTCGATGGCGTCGATGCCGACGCCATATTTGACGATGCCCTTCAATCTGGGCGCTGCTTCGATCACTCTTGCGGTGACCGGCGTGTAGCACATCAGCAGAAGGTCGGCGTCGGCAACCGCGCTTATGAGATCCGCTTCAGGAATGCCGTCCGGCAACGTCACCAGTTCGACGCCGCGTGCGCGCAGCCCGGCGTCGATGCCCGGACATTCGAGTTCGCTGTCGGTGCGAACGGCTTTCACGATCAGGCCGCCAGCACAGCGCGCTCGACAATGTCGAGTGCACGGTCAAGATCAGTCTTCGAGATGACCAGCGGCGGCGACAGCGTCAGCACGTTGCCCTGGCTGACCTTGAAGCTCAGGCCCCGTTCGAGACAGGCGTAGAACACACGTTCGGCCAGATCGCGCGCCGGCTGGCGCGAGGCGCGGCCTTCGACAAGCTCTACGCCCACCATCAGCCCCCGGCCCCTGACGTCGCCGACATGAGGCGAACGCGCCATCAGATCCTGCATGCGTCCGAGCATGTGCCGACCGAGCTCCGCCGCGCGTTCGACCAGTCCCTCTTCCAGGATGATGTCGATCGTCGTCAGTGCCGCGCGCGTCGTCACCGGGTTCTTCTCATGGGTATAGTGGCCGATGGCGAAGCCGCCGGTGACATCGAGGTCGCCACGCGCGATGACGGCGGCGATCGGCAGGATGCCGCCGCCAAGCGACTTGCCGAGAACGACGATGTCGGGCGTCACGCCATCATGCTCATGGGCGAAGAATTTCCCGGTCTTGCCGAGGCCGGTCGGGATCTCGTCGAAGATCAGCAGCGTGCCATGCCGGTCGCAGGCCTCGCGAACCCGCTTCCAGAAGCCGGGAGGCGGCGGATTGGGTGTCGCGCGCATCGGTTCGGCAACGACCGCCGCCACGTCCTGCTCGCGACCGAGCACGTAGGCGATCATGTTGGCGCAAGCGAGGCCCGACGCTTCGAGGGAGTCGTGGCCATAGGGGCAGCGATAGCCGTCCCAGGGTGCCACATGCTCGGTGCCGGTCATCATCGGGCCGGCGATGTGCGAGCGGAAGGTCGCCTCGCCGCCGACGCTGGCGGCACCAAAACCAGCGCCGTGAAAGGCATCCCAGAACGACACCGTCTTGAAGCGACCGGTCGCGGCGCGCGCGATCTTCAACGCGACCTCGATGGCGTCGGAGCCTCCGGTGGTGAACAGCACCTTGCCGAGATCGCCAGGCGCCAGCACAGCCAGCCTCTCGGCCAGTTCGACGGCGGGCTCGCAAGTGAAGCGGCGTGGTGCAAAGCAGAGCTCGTCGAGCTGCGCCTTGATTGCGGCCACCAGCCTGGGATGACCGTAGCCGAGGTGATGCACGCTGTTGCCATGGAAATCCATGAAGCGGCGACCGGCTGTGTCCTCGATCCAGATTCCCTCGGCCTTGGCGATCGTCGACAGGCAAGGGCTGGACAGGCTCTGATGCATGAAGGCGGCAGCGTCGCGATCAAGCAGGCTGCGGATCCGGGGATCATTCTGCCCGGCATCCCAGCGGCTGCGTGCCGCCGTGGTGTTGGAATCGCCCTCGGTATGCACAAGCTCGGATATCGCGGCCATCACTGTCTCCCAAACGCGAATGAGGGAGCGTGGAACGCCCCCTCGGTTGTTCTGCCCGCCTGTATGATCCGGTCAGGACCAGGGCAGTGAAAATGTCTTCACATTGGTATAGCTCTTCATCGCCTCGATGACGCCTTCCTTGTAGCCATTGCCCGAATCCTTGATGCCGCCGAAGGGCGACATCTCTATGCGGTAGCCCGGCACTTCCCAGATGTTGACCGTGCCGACCTGCAGGCCGGCGATGTATTTCTGCATGCGGGGAAACGAGTTGGTGCAGACACCCGACGACAGGCCGAAGGCGGTCGAATTGGACAGTGCGATCAGCGCCTCGTCATCGTCCGGCGCACGCACGATCGGGATGATCGGCCCGAACGTCTCTTCCATCACCAGTTCGGACTTGTGCGGCACGCGATCGACGACGATCGGCGGCAGCAGCGCACCCTTCCGGCCTGGATTGTAGAGGATATCAGCGCCTTGTTCGGCGGCCATGTGGACGCGGGCTTCGAACAGAGCCGCCGCCTTCTCGTGCACAACGGTGCCAAGGTCGGTCGAGCGGTCCATCGGATCGCCGAAGCGGATCTTTTTCGCCCGCTCCAGCACCAGCGGCACGAAGCGGTCGGCGACGCTTTCCTGGACGAGGATGCGCTTGACCGCCGTGCAGCGCTGGCCGGAGTTTTTGGTAGCGCCGGCAACGGCGAGATCGGCGGCCTTAGCCAGATCGTCGTCCGAGAGATCGTTGAGGATGATCAGCGGATCGTTGCCGCCGAGTTCCAGCACCTGACGCTTGTAGCCGGCGGTGCGGGCGATCATCTTGCCGACCGGCACACCGCCAGTGAAGGTGATGAGATCGATGTTCTCGTTGGTGATCATTTCATTGCCGATATCGGCTGGCCATCCCGTCACCACCGACAGCATTTCCGGCGGGAGGCCGGCTTCGTAAAGAATGTCGGCTAGCAGCAGCGCCGTCATCGGCGTCAGTTCGGTCGGCTTGACCACCACGCAATTGTTGGTGGCGATCGCCGGAGCCACCTTGTGCGAGACCATGTTGAGCGGATGGTTGAACGGCGTGATCGCCGAGATCGCCTTCAGCGGCTCGCGAATGGTGAAGATCTTGCGCGCCTTGCCATGCGGGGTGAGGTCGCAGGAGAAGATCTGGCCGTCATCCTGGATGCACATCTGCGCCGACAGCGTGAACACGTCATAGGCGCGGCCGACTTCATAGAGCGAATCCGTCTTGGAGATGCCGAGTTCGAGCGTGATGAGATCGGATATTTCTTCCCGGCGCGACGCCAGCGTTTCCGCCGTACGAAACAGGATTTGCTGGCGCTCATAGCGGGTCAGCTTCGACTTGTATCCAGCAGCGATCTCGAAGGCCTGTCGGGCATGCTCGGCGCGGCCGGCAGGCACGGTGCCGATGACGGTGTCGTTCCAAGGGTAGCGCACCTCGACGTCGCCGTCGGCATCGACCTTATTGCCAGCAATGCGCATCGGCTCGTGGCGGACTTTGATGGAGGCGTCGAGTTGGGTCATTTGCTCTGCTCCGGCAGATTCTTGGGCGTGTTGCGGCGGAGGATCGACCCCCACTCCGGCCCTTCGGGCCACCTCTCCCCCGATCGACGGGGGAGAGGAAATCAGGCGAGGTCGGCGCCCCCACGTTTCCAGGCTAAGCCGCAGCTAACCCTGGCGCCTTTCCTCTCCCCCGTCGACCGGGGGAGAGGTGCCGAGCGAAGCTCGGCGGAGTGGGGGTCGAAAATCACACTCAACGTCACGCCAGCGCCGCCGCCATGGTGGCATAGTAAAAGGCGTCAAAGTTGCGCAGGATCGGTTCGTTCGGCAGGTCGGGCAGCACGCGATTGACGATGAATGGCACCTCCTGCTCGGTCAGGCCGCCATGCGAGCGCAGCGGTTCGTTGAGTGCGGCCAGATCATGCCGGTGTTCACTTGTGCCGATCGTCATGTTCTCGGTCGAGATCAGCACAATGTCGCCGATCCGGTCGGCCGGCAGTTCGAAGCGCTCGCAGGCCGTCGGGCTGTCGACGACCAGCATGATGCCGTCGACTTTGGCCAGGCGCGCCATGATGCCGGCCTGATCGGCACCCGCCGGCAGATAGGCAGTGGCAAAGGAGCCGAGCGCGCCGTGGTGGACGACATAGGGGTCGGTGATCGGCAGGATGACACGGGCGGCATCCTTGCCCAGCCATTCATCCAGAAGGTCCTGAACGTAGACGACGGCGGGCGAGCCGTCCGCCTTGTGCTTGGGCTTCATGCCATGGTCGGCGGTGACGACGATAGCCGCACCCAGCGCATCGAGCTCTGTCAGGTACTTGTCGAACATTTCGTAGAAGGCATTGGCCTGGGGCACGCCCGGTGCGTATTTGTGCTGCACATAGTCGGTCGTCGTCAGGTACATGATGTCCGGACGGAATTCCTTCAGCAGCTGGACGCCGGCGGCGAAGACGAATTCCGACAGCTCGGCGGAGTAGACCTCCGGCACCGGAAGCCCGAAGTGCTTCGAGGCATTGTCGATGCCGTGCTCGGCCTTGGTGGTGGTGTCGGATTTCTCGGCCGAGAAGCACAGCGCGCGGCCTTCGTCGAAGGCTAGGCCCTTGCCAAGCAGCGCACGCAGCTTGTCCTTGGCGGTCACCACGGCGACCTTGGCGCCGGCGTCGTAGAAAGCCTGGAAGATGGTCGGCGCGCGCAGGAAGCGCGGGTCGTTCATCATCACTTCCTTGCCGGTCTCTCGCTCGTAGAGATAGTTGCCGCAGATGCCATGCACTGATGGCGGCCGGCCCGTCGCGATCGACAGATTGTTCGGGTTGGTGAAGCTCGGAATGACCGAGTGCGCGAAGCGCACCGTGCCCTTCTGCTTGATCCTGACCAGGGCCGGCATCAGCCCGGCCTTGATCGCTTCGTCGAGATAGGCCGGCTCGCAGCCGTCAAGGCAGATGGCGATGGCCGGCACGCGCGGCCAGGCGTAGGTGCGGCCATTGACGGCAACGCTGATGGGAGACATCTGGTTCATCGAAAATCCTCGAAATTGGCCGCGTCAGGCGGCAAGTTTGGCGCGCTCGGCGATTGCCGCGGCGGGTGGAGCGGCGGTGTCGACGCCCATTTCCTGCAGTGATTGCGCCGCCGCCTCGACGACGCGGCGCATGACATGTTCGTCCATCTGGCCGATGCAGCCGACACGGAAGGAGTCGACGACGGTCAGCTTGCCCGGATAGATGATAAAGCCCTTGTCCTTCATCAGCTCGTAGAAGCGGTCGAAGGCGAAATTGGCATGGGCCGGGTTGAAGAAGGTGACGATGATGGGCGACAGCCAGCGGTCCTTGAGCAGCGTCTCAAAGCCAAGCTCGCGCATGCCGGAAACCATCACGTCGCGGTTGCGGGTATAGCGTGCGCCTCGGCCGGCGACGCCGCCTTCGGCTTCGTGCTGGCGCAGCGCCTCGAGGAAGGCGGCGACGACATGGGTCGGCGGCGTATAACGCCACTGGCCGGTCTTGTTCATGTGCGCCCACTGCGCATGGACGTCGAGCGATAGCGAGTGGCTGCGGCCCTTGGCTGCCTCCAGCTCGCTCTTGCGGGCGATGATGAAGCCGAAACCGGGCACGCCCTCGATGCATTTGTTGGCGGACGAGACCATCGCCTCGTAGCGGATCTCGTTGACGTCGAGCGCGACGGCGCCGAAGGCGCTCATGGAATCGACCAGCAGCTTGCGGCCCTTGGCATGGACGGCGTCGGCGATCTCGGCGACCGGATTGAGGATGCCGGAACTGGTCTCGCAATGGATGGCGATCACATGGGTGATGGCGTGGTCGGCCTCAAGGGCCGCCGCCACCTCGTCGCCGCGCGGCGGCAGGTAGTCGCCCTTGTCGATCAGCGTATAGGCACGGCCGAGATACTGCATGGTCTGCGCGGCGCGCAGGCCGTAGGCGCCGTTGGCCAAGACCAGAACCTTGCCGTCCTGCGGCACGAACGAGCCCAGCATCGCCTCGACGCAGAAGGAACCGCTGCCCTGCATCGGTACGCAATCGAACTCGTCGTTCGCGTCACCCGTCAGCGCCAGCAGGCGGCGGCGCATGTCGGCGGTCATGGCGCGGAAATCACCGTCCCACGATCCCCAGTCGCGCAGCATCGCCTGCTTGACAGAATAGGCCGTAGTGAGCGGTCCAGGGGTCAGCAGATAGGGCTCGCCCAGCGCCGGCTTGTCCAATGGCTTTGCTGCGGCAAATTTCGTCTCGGCGAGCATGGTGTCCTCCGACAGGTCGCTGCTTTTTCGGTATGGCCTCATTCTTGGCCGGGATGACATATTTGTAAAATCGTTATTTTGTATCGAAGTATCGATTTAGACGATGATGGTGCGCCAACCTCCGGACGCAGGCTGCATGGCTGTCATGACACGACTGTGAAGCTGGGTCGAATATAAGCCAAATCGTTCGTTTCTACCTTTTGAATACCGTGGCTTATGATAATCTGCGGGTGATATCGGCATCTCATAGGCACAGACAATGCGCTACGTTCAGTTGCGGGCCTTTCACCAGGTGGCAATTTCCGGCGGTTTTTCGCGGGCTGCCGAAGCCCTGTTCCTGACCCAGCCGGCAATCTCCGACCAGGTGCGCAAGCTCGAGGAAGAGTACGACGTATTGCTGTTCAACCGGAACAAGAAACAGGTCACGCTGACCCATTCCGGCCAGAAGCTACTCGAGATAACCCACCGCATGTTCGATACCGAGCAGCAGGCGCTCGAACTCCTGACTGAGTCGCGCGCACTGCGCTCCGGTACGCTGCGCATCGTCGCCGATGCCGCGCATCATCTGCTTCACATCCTCGGCAGCTTCCGGGCTCGCTATCCCGGCGTCCAGGTTTCCGTTCGTGCCGGCAACACCGAGACGGTGATCAGCAGCCTCTACAGCTACGATGCCGACATCGGCGTGCTCGGAGAAGTGCCTGCCGGACGCGATTTCGAGGTTTTGAAACTGAACTCGACGCCGATCATCGCCTTCACATCCGTCGATCATCCGCTGTCGGGAAAGGCCTCGCTGACGCTCAAGCAACTCGCGCAGGAGTCCCTGGTGATGCGCGAGCGTGGCTCGAAGACGCGCCAGAAGCTCGAAGACCTGGCGGCGGCTTCCAAGGTCGAACTCAGGCCATCGATCGAGGCGGAGGGCCGCGAAGCCGTTCGCGAGATCGTCGCCTCGGGCGCCGGCATCGGCTTTGTCTCGGCGGCCGAATTCGGCCAGGATTCGCGGCTGGTCCCGATCGCGATCGACGCTCCCGAGACCTTGATGGATGAAGCGCTGATCTGCCTGCGCGAACGCAGCGGCGGCAAGCTGGTGCGCGCCTTCCTCGATATGGCCCGGTCGATGTCGGCGGATTAGGCTGCGGCCCTCACTTCCACGACATCGGCTTTCACCCGCTCCGACTTCGGATCGTAAGGGCTGCGCAGATGCGCAGTGGCTGCGTGGTGAACGCCCGCGAGGTCGATCTCGAAACGGCCGCCGCTGAGGAACGTGGCATCGACGCCGGCTTCGTTCTCGATCAGCCCGAGCGCCACCGACCGGCCAAGCGTATGGCCATAGGCGGCCGAGCGAACCTCGCCGACAGGCTTGCCGTCGCGCAGGATGAGCTCGCCACCCCACAGCATCGGTTCGGCATCGTCGAGCATGAACAGCACGATGCGTCTGGCTGGCGCCGCCGCCGACTTCGCCTCGACCAGCGCGTCGTGGCCGATGAAGCCGCCCGGCTTGTCCATGGTGACGGCGAAGCCAAGTCCGGCCTGCCATGGGGTGATGTCCGGGGTCAGTTCGCGGCCCCATGCACGAAAACCCTTTTCGATGCGCAGGGCATCGAGCGCGTAGTAGCCGGCATCGGTCAGGCCGAACTCGCGGCCCGCTTCATGCAGCGCCTCATAGACGGCGACGGCGAACTCGGTCGGCACGATCAGTTCCCAGCCCAGCTCGCCGACATAGGTCATGCGGTTGGCATAGGCGGTGGCATAACCGATATCGATCTCGCGAATGGTGGCGAAGGGGAAGCCGGCATTGGAGAGATCGGCCGAGGACAGTTTGCCGAGGAGATCGCGCGAGCGCGGGCCCATGACAGCCAGGACCGAATAGGACGAGGTGACGTCTGTCACGATCGCATGGGCATCCGACGGAATGTTCTTGACGATCCAGTCGGCGTCGTGGACCGCTTGCGCGGAACCGGTGACGATGAGGAATTTTTCAGCGCCAAGCCGCATCACGGTCAGATCGCTTTCGTAGCCGCCGCGCGCGTTGAGCACGCCCGTGTAGACAGATGTACCGACCGGGACATCCACATTGCCGGCGCAGATCCGGTTGAGCACGGCACAGGCATCGCGGCCTTGCACGAGAAGCTTGGCGAAGGAGGTCTGGTCGAAGATGGCGACGGCTTCACGTGTCGCCTTCATCTCGCGCCTCACCGCCTGGTGCCAGTTCTGGCGGCCGAAGGCGTAGTCGTTCTCGGCCTTCTCTCCCGGTGCGGCGAACCAGTTGGCACGCTCCCACCCCATCTTCGAGCCGAAGCAGGCGCCCTTGGCGGCGAGCCGGTCATAGAGTGGCGAGCGGCGGAAAGGCCGCGCTGTATCCAGTTCGCGGTTCGGCCAAGGCATGGCGTAGTGCAGGCCGAGCGTTTCCTTGACCCGGTCATGCAGCCAGCGCGGATTGTTGTTGAACGAGGCGAAGCGGCGGATGTCGACCGGCCACAGATCCATGGTCGGCGCGCTGTTGACGATCCACTCGGCCAGCGCCCTGCCGGCGCCGCCGGCGCTGGCGATGCCCATCGAGTTGAAGCCGGCGCCGACATAGAAGTTTTTCAGTTCAGGCGCCTCGCCGAGGATGAAGTTGTTGTCCGGCGTGAAGCTCTCGGGACCATTGTAGAATTTCTTGACCTCGGCCTGTGCCAGCTGCGGCACGCGCACCAGCGCGTTTTCCATCAGTATCTCGAACTGGTCCCAATCGTCCGGCAGCAGCGCGAACTCGAAATTTTCGGGAATGCCGTTCATGCCCCACGGCTTTGCGTGTGGCTCGAAGCCGCCCATGACCAGGCCGCCGACCTCTTCCTTGAAGTAGATGAAGCCGTCGGGATCGCGCATGACCGGCAGGTCCGGATGCACGCCCTCGATCCTGCCGGTCACGATGTACATGTGCTCGGCCGAATGCAGGGGCACCGAGACACCGCACATCAGCCCGACCTTGCGCGCCCATTGACCGGCGCAGTTAACGACGATCTCGGCGGCGATATCGCCATGGTCCGTCTCGACGCCACAGGCGACACCGTTCTTCACGCTGATGCCGGTGACCTTGACCCGCTCGAAAATCCTGGCGCCGCCGTTGCGCGCTCCCTTGGCCAGCGATTGCGTCAAGTCGGTCGGATTGGCCTTTCCGTCGCCCGGAAGCCAGACGGCGCCGACGAGATCATCCGTCGCCATAACCGGCCACAGATCGCCCGCCTCCTTCGCCGAGATCACATCAATCTCGACGCCCTGGGCGCGGGCCGACGCGGCGGTGCGTTTCAATACCGTCATACGGTCGGCGGCGCGCGCGACCGACAATGAACCGCAATTCTTCCAGCCAGTTGCCAGCCCTGTCTCGGCTTCAAGCTCGCTGTAGAGTTGCGTGGAGTATTTGATCAGGCTGGTCATGTTGGCGTGGCTGCGCAACTGCCCGACAAGACCAGCAGCGTGCCAGGTGGTGCCACCGCTGAGCTGGCCCTGTTCGAGCAGGACAACATCCGTCCAGCCGAGCTTCGTCAGATGATAGGCGACGGAACAGCCGATGATGCCGCCGCCGACAATGACGACGCGTGCTTGCGTTGGGAATTCGCTTGCCATGGAACACCTTGCCGTTTTGAGACAGCCAGAACCATAGCAGAGGGATTCCAAATATCAACACAAAATGCAACAAAATATCACATCATTGCTTCTATCAGTTGGGGTCCTTTTCCCGCCAGAGCTTCCACGATTGCGGGTTCGGGAAGCGCATCGACAATCACACCGGCGGCGCGGTGGAAGTTCGGAATCCTGAGCGGCGTCAGCTTTCCAAACTTGCTGCTATCGAGCACAAAATAAGCTCGCGCGGCGAGCGCGATCATCCGTCCACGCTGCTCGGCGCCGGCACGCGTGAAGTCGGTGACCTCACCGTCGGGCGAGAGGGCGCCGCCGCCGAGGAAGGCGATGTCGACGCGAAAGCGCGACATGGCCTCGAGCATGTCGATGCCGGAGGCCGCTTCCTCGCCAGGGTCGATTTCGCCACCCAGCATGTGCACACGCATGCCCGGAACATGGCAAAGGTGGAGCGCTATCTTCAGGCTCGCCGTACAGATGGTCAGATCGCGCAGTTCAGTCATGGCGTGCGCGACAGCCAGCGTTGTGGTGCCCGAATCGAGGAAAACCACCATTCCGTTCTTGATCAAGCCTGCGGCCGCCCTGCCGATCGCCGCCTTGCCCGGCGCGTTTTCCTGGCTGCGCAGGCTCATCGCCGGTTCGTTCGGTTCAAATCGCGCGGCGCCGCCATGCACGATATCCAGTTGCCCCTTGTCCGAGAGCAGCTTCAGGTCGCGGCGGATGGTTTCGCGCGAGACATCGAAAAAGTCCGCGAGTTCGGTAATGCTGACGGAACCCTGAGCGCCCAGGCGCTTCATGATCTCATCGTGGCGACGCGTGGCAAGGGCGCGTGTTGGTGGAGGGCTGATGGAAGACATTACGGTCCTATGCCACATCTGATGTTGCAATATGTGGCAGACCGCAATCCCGGAGGCAATCAGCTGGATTGATCGTTCAGCTGGATTGATCGCACGATCGCTGCCGTGGGCGATGGTGTTTCACCGGACCGTATCGGCGAACGGGTGATGGTCGATTTCTCCATCTACAACCGCGACGACGATTCGGTCGCCGACATCGACTATATGGGCCATGGCCGCGACGGTGGTTACGCCGAGTACAAGGCGGCGCCAGCCGAGAACGCCCACGTCGTCGACACAACCTTGAGCGACGTCGAACTCGCCACCTTCTGCTGCGCCTACCTCACCGGCGAACAGATGCTGGAACGCGCTGGACTGAAAGCCGGCGAGCGCGTTCTGGTCACCGGTGCATCGGGCGGCGTCGGTTCCGGCATCGTGCAACTGGCGCGGGCGCGCGGCGCCATTCCCTATGCCGTCGTCGGCAGGGCAAGGAACAGGCGGGGCTCCACATCGGCGCCGAGGCTGTCATTACCCGTGGCGTCGCAGACTTGCCGGCATCGGTGAACGAGGCGACAGGCGGCCAGCCTATCGACGTGGTGGCCGATCTCGTCGGCGGCGCGATCTTCAACGACCTCTTGCGCATTCTCAGGCCTGAGGGCCGCTACACCATCGCCGGCGCGATCGCCGGTCCGGTCGTGCAACTCGGTCTCAGGACCATGTATCTCAAGCAGTTGCAACTGCATGGGTCCAGCCAAGGCACGCGCGCCGATTTCCGCCTTATCGTTGGATACATCGAGGCGAAAAAGATCCGGCAGCTGGTCGGGGGCGTCTACAAGCTGTCGGGCTTCCACCATGCGCAGGCGCATTTCATCGCCAAGGATTTCGTCGGCAAGCTGGCGGTGGTGCCCGATGCCATGTGGACGAGCCGGACGGACTCTTGAAACTGGCTGCAGACTCAATCCGGCAACGACCCATGGTTCGGCACGACAGGCGAACCATGGAGGTGCTCACTTCCTCTCTGCCCTGCAACGATCCTCAAGAGAACCGAGATGGCCGAAAGTTTGCCAAGAGCGGGTGCTCTTTCCCGGTAGCGATCTCGCCGGCCAGCAATTCGCCGGCGATCAGGCCAAGCGTCGCGCCGCTGTGGCTGAAGGCGACGTAGTATCCCTTGATGTCCTTCAACTGGCCGAATACCGGCTCGCCGTCTCCGGGGATCGGCTTGGGGCCGACGCCGTAGCTTTCCAACTCCAGCTTCGGATGGCCCTCGAGGACCTTCGAGGCTTCGTCGAGAAGCCCCTGAACGGTCGAATCCTTCACGCCATAAGTGCCGTCGGAATTGACGACCACTTCTTCTTCCGACCAGGCGGAGTCGAGCGCCAGGGCTCCGTCCGGCGTCGGGCGGATGGCGACGCGTGGCGTATTCAGGACGGCGCGAAGGGCCAGGCTGACTGGCTTGGTCCTGACCAGTAGCGCGATCGGCGTCCCGTCGGCGATATGCCGGCCGGAGTCCGCAACCATTCTCGGCACATTACCGCCGGTCGCCAGGAGCACCGCGTCGGCAGCAAAGCTGGTGCCGCTTGTCGTGGTGACGCCGGTGGCCCGACCGTCGACGATCGCGACCGCTGCGCTTCCGGCATCGGTGACAAGCTGGCCGCCACGCTCCACGAATTCCGCAATCAACACATCGATCAGCGACGGCAAGTCGACCCAGCCCTCCCCCGGATTGAAGATCGCGCCCTGAGGCGTGACAGCTTTCGCATTGATGCCCGGCGTGACCGACGCGATCGCACCCGCGGACAAGTGTTGCGCGTCATAGCCAAGCGATTTTTCATGGGCGAAGACATCCGCGATCTCGTTCGAGGCGTTGTCCGGATCCCATGTCAGACCGCCGTCGAAACGCAGCCAGGCAGCATCCGGATATCTCGCCGACAGCGTCCGGTAGCGGTCGATGCCGATCATGCGCAGGCGATGATACTCAGCCGACCGCTTGCGCGCCGAATTGAGCCACGCCAGCGAGCGGCCGGAGGCCCCCTTAGCGAGCGGTCCATCGTTGACGAGGATGGTTTCGATGCCGAGCCGCGCAAGATGAACAGCCGAGGACACACCGAAAATGCCACCGCCGACAACGATGACCTTGGAGACCGGATGTAATGTAGCCATGGAATGTTCTTTCACTGTGTAAGGGATGGATTGAGCGGCCGGGCGACGGCGTGTCTACGCATCTCGGATGCATGCGATCGCGCGGATCAAAGCACTTCAGCCAGGAAGTGCTTCAGACGCGGGCTTTTCGGAGCGTCGAAGATCGCGGTGGGCGTGCCGGCCTCGATGATGCGACCTTCATCCATGAAGACGACCTGATCGGCGACCTTGCGGGCAAAGCCCATTTCATGTGTCACGACGACCATCGTCATGCCGCGCCGGCCAAGGTCCGCCATCAGGTTGAGGACACCCTTCACCAGTTCGGGATCGAGAGCGCTGGTCACCTCGTCGAACAGGATGACTTCCGGGTCCATTGCCAGTGCGCGGGCGATTGCCACACGCTGTTGCTGGCCACCGGAAAGACCGCCAGGACGATGATGTTTGCGGGCGGCAAGGCCGACATCGGCGAGGCGCGCCTCGGCGATGCGCTCGGCCTCCGGCGCCGGGATTCCCTTGACCTTGGTCAGCGACAGCATGACGTTTTCAAGGGCTGTGTGGTCGGGAAACAGATTGAAATGCTGGAACACCATGCCGACTCGCCGGCGCAGCTTTTCAGGCTTCATCGCCAGGATGCTCGCGCCATCGAGCAGCACGTCGCCACCCTTTGGCTCGACCAGGCGGTTGAGGCAGCGCAACAGGGTGGACTTGCCCGAACCTGACGGGCCGATGACACAAGTGACCGTACCGGGCTTGACCGTCAGGCTGACGCCCTTGAGGACATCGAGATTGCCATAGGCCATGTCGAGATTGCTGATGGCCAGACTGCCGCCCTTGAACCGGGGAAGCGCCGAACTGCCTTCAGTGCCTGCCTCAGAAGGAGGACCGCCGATGGCGCTTTCCAGTTCGCTCACCTCGGCAAGACCGCTGGTGACGAGGCCAGCCTTCTGCTTGCCTACCCGCAGCGAGTTGTCGATGTAATTGACCACATGGGTCAACGGCACGGTGATGACGAGATAGAACACACCGGCCAGAAGCAATGGCGAGAGATTTCCGGTGACCACCGCCTGGTCCTGGCCGACCCGGAAAATCTCGCGCTCCGACGCGAGCAGGCCGAGGAAGTAGACAAGGCTCGAATCCTTGACGTTACCGATGAACTGGTTGACCAGAGCCGGCAATACGCGGCGGATGCCCTGCGGTACCACGATGAGGCGCATGCCCTGTCCGTAGCTCATGCTGAGCGCCTTGCAGGCTTCCATCTGCCCGCGCTCGACGCTCTGGATGCCCGATCGGAAGATTTCGCCGATATAGGCGCCGGCGATCAGGCTGAGGGCGAGAATCCCGAGCGGATAGGGCGACGGCCCGAAGATTTCGCGGCCGATGCGCGCGAAACCCTGGCCAATCAGCAGAATCGTGACGATCGCCGGAAGGCCGCGAAAAATATCGGTGTAGACTCGGGCCGGAATGCGCAGCCAGCGCGATTGCGAGATGCCCATGACCGCAAGGACCATGCCGAGAACGACGCCGAGCACGGTGGACGCGGCCGCGAGGATCAAGGTGTTCTTCAATCCGATGGTGATCATGCTCGGCAGCACGTCCGCCATGGCCTGCCAGTCAAGGAAACTGCGGCGCAAGTTTTCAAGCCAGTTCATTCGATCCCCTTTTCGATTGCGCTAATCGCGACGACCAGAAATCAGGCGCGACAGCGTGTCTTCCTGCCGCCGGCCATCACGCCGGCGGCAGGTGCGGTCACTTCTTGGGGAGGTATTCGTCAGGCATCGGCGAGCCGGGGAACCACTTCTCGTAGAGCGTCTTCCAGGTGCCGTCCTGCATGGCCGCGTGAAGGGCGATGTTCAGTGCACCGCGAAACGTGTCGTTGCCCTTGCGCACCACGAAGCCGGCGGGCGCGTCGAAGGAAGGAATATTGACCGCTATCGTCAGCCCCGGATAACGCTCGCCATATTGCTTGGCAGCCTCGTAGTCGAGGAAATGCGCGTCGACGGTTCCGTTGTTGAGCGCGGAAACGGCGGAATTGTTGTCGGGGAATTTGACGAGATCCGTTCCAACAAAATTCTTGGCGGCATAGATTTCCTGCAATGTACCCTGCACGACGCCAAGACGCTTGCCCTTGAGCCCATCCGGCGAAGTTATCGCCTTGTCGGCGGTAAGCACCGAGAGGTAGCCTGCAAGATAGCCGTCCGAAAAGTCGACAGTCTTCTTGCGCGCCTCTGTCGTGCCGATCGCCGCGACCGCGACATCGAAGCGCCCGTTGGCTACCGAAGGCATCAGCGCCGAGAATTCCTGACCGGTGAAGATCACCTGGTCCGGCTTGAATCCAAGGCGGCTCGCGACGTTCCGGAACAATTCGATATCGAACCCCGTGAACGTGCCGTCCGCCTGAGTGAAAGCGTAGGGCTTGGCGTCTCCCATGGTACCGACGCTGATGACCTTCGCATCGATAAGGCCATAGGGATTGTCATCCGCGGCGGCAGCCGGCGAAACCAAACCTGCTCCGATGCCCATCACCATAAGAGCCATTGCGCCGGCTCGGACCGGCGACATCAACGACTTGAGAATTCCAATCCTGCTCATGTCTTCTCTCCACTCTGAAGGTCTGTTCTTCTTGGCATTTACGTTGAGCCCGTAATTTCACGCCTCACATCGTCCGTCGCCGCGGAAGCGGCCTGCACGGCAGGCTGTCATCACGCCTCTTGTCTCCGCATTTTCTTAAAAGAGACCGGTCTCTTGTTGTGTGAGACCGGTCTCTTTGATAATCGTTATCGCCAGATTGACCTTCCGTCAACAACTCTTGTAGTCGTTCATCCGATGAAAAGAACCGCGCCCAAAACTCGGTCGATAACAGTCAGCGACGTCGCCCGCGCGGCAAACGTGTCGAAAGCGACGGCCGCGCGCGTGCTCGGTGGATACGGCATCGTCAGCGACACGATCCGCACGGATGTCATGGCCGCGGCCAAGGCACTGGACTATCGTCCGAACGAACTTGCCCGCAGCATGACAACCGGCAGGTCCGGCATCATCGGGGTGGTTGTCGGCGACATCGAGAACCCGTTCTTCAGTCTCGCGGTGCGCGGCATCAGCGATGCGGCAAGGGCAGCCGGATTCAACGTCATCCTGGCCAACTCCGGCGAGCGGATCGAGGTGGAAAAGGCGGCTGTGCGGCTGCTGATCGGCAAGCGCGTCGACGGACTGATCGTCACGCCGTCGGAATCGCGTGACATCACGCATCTTCGCGACATCCACCGTTCAGGGCGGCCGCTTGCCCTGCTTGACCGGGCGCTGCCCGATCTGGATGTCGATACCGTCACGGTCGACGATCGCGGCATCGCCATGCGGGCGACCCGCATCCTTGCGGATGCCGGCCACCGCAACATTTCCTATGTCACCGCCGTCGACGCCGAGGGGCATGAATACCGCGATCTCGGACAGATCTACACCTCGTCGGTTCGCGAGCGTATCGACGGCTTCCTCACCGTTTGCCGAGACGCCGGAATTGATCGGCCAGAGCGTTATGTCCGCCTTGGTGCAACAAGCCCCGACCAAGCGCGAGGGGTCGCCGACAAGCTGCTGTCCGGGCCCGATCGGCCGACGGCGATCCTCGCTTCCGACAGTGTCATAGCGCTGGAGATATTCAGGGTGATCCGCCAGCGCGGCCTGCGGGTTCCCGAGGATATTTCGCTGATCACCTTCCATGATGCGGACTGGACGAGCGTCACCACTCCGCCCATCACCGTCGTCGATCAACCCGTCTATGCGCTTGGCAAAAGCGTCGCGGAACTGCTCATTCGCCGCCTGAAGGGCGAAACACGACCTCCCGAAAGACTTATACTGCCGACCGGGATCATCGAAAGAGGCTCCGTGGGCCCACCCCATGATGGCGCCAACGATGAGGCTTGATGGCGGTAGTGACCGAGGCGCTCGTGCGAAGTAGCGGCAGGCCCCTACCCCGGATGCACCGCCTACACAGTCGCGGCACCACCTTCTGAAACCTTGCGCGGGCTGTTGTCGCGCAAGGGTGCCAAGGTGCTGTGCCGGGCGAAGGTATCGTCGGGCAGGCGCCGCACGGCATGCTGTGGCGCGGACGACAGCAGGGCGGCGATGCGTTGGTGCGACTGGGCCAGCGTCGCCTCGGCGACAGAGCCATCGCGCACACCCGCAAGGATGTGATCGATCATGCGCAGGATCAGCGAAGTGTCCGCCCAATAGGCGCACATGCACAGCAGGTCGCAGCCGGCATTGGCAAGCTTGATCGACGTTTCGGGCCGGTCGAGCATCGACGAGATCGCCGCCATGCCGAGATCGTCGGAGACGACGACACCCTTGAAGCCGAGTTCGCCGCGCAGGATGTCCTGCAGCATGACCTTCGACATCGTTGCCGGCGTGCCGGGATCAATCTGCGGAAAGACGATGTGGGCGGTCATGATCATCCGCGCTTCGGCGTCCGCCATGTCGCGGAACGGCGCCAGTTCGCGGTTGCGGAAGGTCGAGGCATCGATATCAACGACCGGAAGGCCGTAATGCGAATCGACGCTGGTGTCGCCGTGGCCGGGGAAATGCTTGGGGCAACCGAGAACGCCTTGAGCCTGCATCGCCTGCAGGAACGGCCGCGCCGCCGCCGTCACCTCTTGCGGCGTCGCGCCGAAGGCGCGCTGGCCGATGACCGGATTGTCGGCATTGGAATTGACATCGAGCACGGGAGCAAAGTTGACGTTGAAGCCGAGTGAAGCCAGCTCTATTCCCATCGCCCGGCCGACATCGGCCGCCTGCTCCTTCCAGCGCCTTGCATAGGCGAATGGCGTGATCGGCGCCGGCGGCCTCAGCACACCGCCGCCCTCATGATCGATGCAGAACAGGACCTCGTCGCGCCCGATATGTTCGCGGATGTCGGCCATGAGCTTGCGGTGCGCCGCCAGCCAGTCATCATAAGGCGCGTCGGCGAGGAAATTGGCACGGAAGAAGACAACGCCGGCCGGCTTGAGCAGCGACAGCAACCGCTTGTCGTGGTCCCCGAGCACATGGCCCGGCTGCAAGCCGATCAGAAAACGATGTCCGAGCGCGGCAGCGCCCCGGCCGAGATCAAAAGACAAGTCCATTCGTGGCCCCGTTCGCGCCATTGCTCCCCGCGGCCGCGGCCGCGACGGTCTTGTGACAGATTCGATAGGTGTTTGCCCATGGCCGAATCCGCTCGAAGGCGGCACTCGCCGCGATGACGTCGGCGTCGGCGTTGCGGCGGCCGATGACCTGCAGGCGCTTGAGCCGGAGTGCCGCATGTCCCCAACAGATGGCGGAAAACACGAGCATCGCGTCCGATCAGCGCACGATCTTCACACACATCGGCGTACCAATCCCGATCGAGCGTCCGGTGTCGGTCAACAGGCCGCTGGCGGCATCGCGGGCGAAAATCGAGATGCGGTCGGCGTTCTGGTTGGCCGAGAAAAGGTGTCCGCCAGAGGGCGTCAATGCCAGGTTGCGTGGCGTGGCGCCGCCGCAGGAGACATAGTCCACCAGGCTCAACATGCCGGTTTGCTGGTCGACGGCCATGATGACGATGCTGTCGTGGCCACGGTTCGAGCCGTAGACAAAACGACCGTCCGGCGAGATCTGGATATCGGCGCAGTGGTTGCTGTCGCGTGCCTCGGCTGGCACGGCCGGCTTGGCATCGATCCACGACAGCTTGCCCGTGGTTTCGTCCAGCGCCATCGACACGATGGTCGAGTCGAGTTCGTTCATAACGAAGACGAAGCGCCCATTTGGATGCAGGGCGAGATGACGTGGGCCGGCGCCCGGTGGCAAGGCGGATTCGGCGAGCTTGCTCAGGCTCCCATCGCGCTCGATCCGGTAGGATACCAGCCTGTCGATGCCGAGGTCGGCAACAACTGCTGTCCCACCAGCAATGGTTTCGGTGACGCTGTGGGCATGCGAGCGTTCCTGCCGCGCGCCATTCGGGCCGGTGCCGGTATGCGAAACGCTGGCCAGCGGCGCCGACAGTGCTCCGTTCTTCTCGAAGCCATAGACAGCCACGGCCCTATCCGGGCCGCCCTGCCCCATGCCGTAGTTGGCGACCAGCAGTTTCGTGCCGTCGCGGGTGATGGTGTTGTGGGCGGTGATGCTGCCCAGCGATGGCTGCTTGTTCAGATAGCTCAGCGTGCCCGAGGCGCGATCGAAGCCGTAGGCCGACACGGTCCCCTCGCGCCAGGCGAACACTTCCGAGTTGGCATAGATGCGCGAGCCGTCCGGCGTCACCGACAGGAATGTCGGGTTGTCGACGTCATTGGTCTCGGCCAGCTTTTGCGTCTCCAGCGTCGCTTCATCAAAGCTGTAGACGCCGAGGCCAACGCCGCGCGCACCCTGAAAATATGGCGCCTCACGGTTCAGGCTGCCGACAAAGACCAGACAGGCATTCTTCATGATTTCCTCCCCTGTTCCGCCAGCGCATGGGCACCCCGGAACGGCCGAAATTTCGCCGAGACTCGCTTGCAACGCAACCCCATATGTGAAAATACTATTTACAAAAGAAGATTGACGGGAGGAGACGTCATGCATTTTGACGCTTTGACGCGTGTTCCGACGGTTTGGCCGCACATCGTGCAAGGCTGGCGAGGCAGGTCATGAGCGATTTCGCGCCTACCGTCGGCGTCGCCTCGACGCATCCCACGAACATGCCGAAGGACCATGCCGATCTTCCCGTCTGGAACGCGGAGAACTGGTTCTATGAGGACTGGCCTGTCGGGCAGAAGATCCGGTCGCTGCGCCGGACCATGGCGGAAGGCGATAGCCACCTTTTCAACACGCTCGTGCTCGACATCCACCCTTACGTCCAGGACCAGATGTTTGCCGAGACCGAAGGCATTTTCGGCAAGCGGCTGATCGCCGGCGCCTTCGTCTTCTCGGCCGGCCTGGGGCTCGTCGCCACCAACTGCGTCAACGCCTTTTCCTATGGCTACGACAGACTGCGCTTCATAAAGCCTGTCTTCATTGGCGACACGATCTATTCGATCCGCTCCAACCTCGACAAGAAACCCCGCTACAAGGAAATGGGGTTGATCCGTGCCAGCTACGAAGTGTTCAAGGGCGAAGGCGAGCTCGTTCTCTATTGCGAGCACCTGCAGACGGTGAAGTACCGTAACCCCGCCGATTTCGTCGGCAAGACGGAGAAATGATGATGCCGGCAACAGCCGAATTGCCGCTCGCCGGTCTTGTCGTCGTCGACATGAGCCAGTTCCTGTCCGGGCCCTATTGCTCGCTCAGGCTGCTCGATCTCGGCGCTCGCGTCATCAAGATCGAGCGTCCGGATGGGGGCGACCTGTCGCGCCGTCTCTATCTCAGCGACACCGAGATCGGTGGCGATTCCACGATCTTCCACGCCATCAACCGGGCCAAGGAAAGTCTTGCCATCGACCTCAAGAACGAGGCCGACCTCAAGGCGCTGCGCAGGCTTCTGGCCAAGGCAGATGTGCTGATCCAGAATTTCCGTCCGGGCGTCATCGAACGGCTGGGCCTGAACTATGAGTCCGTCCGTGAGATCAACCCGCGTCTCGTCTATGCCTCGATCAGCGGCTATGGCGAGGAAGGGCCGTGGGTCAAGCGTCCGGGACAGGACCTTCTGGCGCAGTCGCGCTCCGGTGTGATGTGGCTGAACGGCGACGAGGATCAGGGACCGGTGCCGTTTGGCCTCGCCATCGGCGACATGCTGGCGGGTGCTGCCTGCGCGCAAGGCATTCTGGCCGCACTTGTGCGGCGCGGCATCACCGGCCAGGGAAGCCATATCGAAACCAGCCTTCTGGAAGCGCTGGTCGATTTTCAGTTCGAGGTGCTGACGACGCATCTCAACGATGGCCGCCGCTTGCCCAAGCGATCCAACTTCCGCAGCGCGCATGCCTATCTGTCGGCGCCTTACGGTGTGTATCCGGCCAAGGACGGCTACCTCGCCATCGCCATGACACCGATCCCCAAGTTGGCCGATCTGCTGTCGCTCGACGAATTGGCGCCCTATCGCGACAAACCGGCAACGTGGTTCACCGCGCGCGACGACATCAAGGCGATCATCGCCAAGAGGATCGCCACCAAGACGATCGAGGAGTGGCTGGCTATTCTCGAACCTGCCGACATCTGGTGCGCCAAGGTGCTGACCTGGCCGGAAATGCTGGCAAGCGAGGGGTTCCAGTCTCTGGACATGCTGCAGACCGTGACGCGCGAGGACGATGTCTCCATCCTCACCACGAGCTCGCCACTCAGGGTCGACGGTATCAGGGCCAAGGTCGACCGCGCCGCGCCGCGGATCGGCGAGCATAGCGCGGGGATTCGCGAGGAATTCGGCCTGTGAGCGCACCCACCCTCAAAGGCATGACCTGGAGTCACCCGCGCGGGTACGACCCAATGGTTGCCTGTTCTGCGCTTTGGAAACAGAAGACCGGCGTTGCCATCCAATGGGACAAGCGCTCGCTGCAGGATTTCGAGTCCTTTCCCGTCGAGGAACTGGCGCGCGCCTACGATCTGATCGTCATCGACCATCCACATGTCGGGCAGATCACCGCCGAGCATTGCCTGGCACCGCTTGATGTTGCCGGGCGGGAAGCGGATCGTGCGGCGCTCGAAGAGGGCAGCCTCGGCCAGTCCTATCCGAGCTACGCATGGCAAGGCCGGCAATGGGCATTTCCGATCGACGCGGCCAGCCAGGTGCAGGCATGGCGGCCGGACCGGCTCGATGCGGCACCAACGCGCTGGTCCGAGGTGCTCGAGTTGGCGCAGCGAGGCCATGTCCTGTTGCCGCTGCGCCCGCCGCATTCGCTGATGACGCTCTATACGCTGGCCGGCAATCTCGGGAAACCGTGTGCAACCGATGGGTCCCGCGATCTCATCGACCTCGCCACCGGCAAGCAGGTTTTCGAGATGATGCGAGAGATCGCCGCTCTCATCGACCCTGCCTGTCTTGGCATGGATCCGATCGCAGTTTCCGAGGACATGGCTGCGGCCAGCTCGCAAACGTTCTGCGCGCCGCTGATCTATGGCTACGTTTCCTACGCCATTGCTGGATTTCGGCCCAATCGCCTCGCCTTCACGAACATCCCCGTCGCCGGCAATCACGGCCCCGTCGGTTCAGCACTCGGCGGCACCGGCATTGCCGTCTCGGTCTTTTCGAAGGCGAAGCAGGCGGCGATCGACTTCGCCTACTGGATCGCAAGTGGCGACGTGCAGCGCGGCCCTTATGCCGCGGCAGGCGGCCAGCCAGGCCATGCCGCCGCCTGGGAAGACCAGACGGTCAATGCGGCAACCAGCAATTTCTACAAGGACACCCGCCCCACGCTCGATGGCGCGTGGGTCAGGCCTCGCCACCATGGCTACATGGCGTTCCAGCAAGGCGCGTCCGATCGCATCAATCTCGGCCTGGCCGAACGGCACGCCGCCGCTCCCGTCATCGCCGATCTCAATCGCCTGTTTCGGGAGAGCTTCCCGGCGCGGGTGTCCGGCGCTGCCGGCGGAGGAGCCTGAAACAACTAGAACGGAGGAGAACAATGAAAAGCATGATCCGCGGCCTTCTGGCCGCAACCGCATTTGTATCGATTGCAACCGTTGCCTATGCCGAGGACGTACAGGGCGTGATCGCCGGACTGCCCACGGAACTGAAGGCGCAGTATGACGGGGCGCCGCAAAAAATCCTGCCATCGGCATGGGACAATTTCACGCCGCCGCCAAAACCGTGGAAATGGTGCCACTCGGAATCCTACCAGGGCAATCCGTGGCGCGTCACCGTCACCAAGGAGTTGAAGCGTCTCGTCGACGGACTGATCGCCGACGGCACCGTGTCCAGCTTCGAAGTGTCGGATTCCAACAACGATGCCAGCCAGCAGATCAACCAGATCCGCGCCTTCATCGACAAGAAGTGCTCGATCATTACCTCGATCCCCGGCTCGGCGACCGCGCTGGATGACGCCATCGATGCCGCCGCCAAGGCCGGCATTCCCTTCCTGACCGCCGCCGGTTCGGTGACCAGCCCGAATGCGATCAACGTCGATTCCAACTATGCGCGTTGGGGCTATGACATGATGACGGCGATCGGCAAGGCCGACCCGAATGGCGCCAGCATCCTTCTGGTCGAAGGCATTGCCGGCCACCCGATCGTGGTGCAGGAACGCCAGGGCGCGGACAAGGCGCTGGCCGAGAATCCGAAGCTGAAAATCGCGCGCGACGTCAACGGCAACTGGACGGCCAACGTCACCAAGACCGTGGTGCTGCAGGCGATCGCCACCAATCCGGCGCCGATCGATGCGGTGTGGACGACGGGCAGCGAAAGCCGCGTCGTGGCTGAAGCCTTCGCGCAAGCCGGGCGGCCGGCGCCGCTGATCACCGGTTCGATTACCGGCGATGCACTGGGCTACTGGAAGGCCAATCCCGACAAGTACCGCTTCGAAGGCCATGCGGTGCTGCCGCACTGGACCGCCGAGACGCTGTTCCGCATCGGCGTGCGCATGCTCGACGGCCAGAAGCCCAAGCTGAACACGCTGCTGATCCCGATCCCGCCGGTTCACAGCGCGGACCTCGGCGCATGGTACAAGGACTGCATGACGCCGGACGCGGTCTCGATCTTCCCGGTCCCACCGAAAGATCCGATGCCGGAGGAATGGCTGAACGCCTATTTCGCCAATCCGGCGCCGACCAGGGGCTGGGATTATTCGAAGGTGCCGGACGCCTGCGCCAAGTAATATCTTGAAAGCCGGCGTCGCATGCGCGGCGCCGGTTTTCCCTGACAGGAACCTGCCATGCTGGAAGTCCAGGATGTCTCGAAACGCTATGGCGAAACGGTGGCGCTGACGAAGGCCTCGATCGCGTTCCGCGCCGGCACGATCCACACCATCCTGGGCGAGAACGGCTCGGGCAAGAGCACTCTTGTCAAACTCCTGTCGGGGATCGTTCAGCCGGACGGCGGTGCCATCCGGCTCGATGGAACGCCCTTCTCCGGCTTCGGACCGGCCGCCTTCCAGGCAGCGGGTTTCGCAACCGTATTCCAGGAAGTGCTGATCGCACCCGACCGCTCGGTGACCGACAACATATTGCTCGGGCTCGATGGCTTGCTGAAGCGCGCGGTGCCAAGGGCGGAGCGGCAGCAGCGGGCGCAAGCCGTGCTGAAACAGTTCGCGGTGACCGAGATCCCGCTCGACCATCCAGCCGGACAATTGCCGCTGGCGGTCCAGCAGCTGGTTGTGCTCGCCCGGGCGGTGGTCCGCACGCCTCGCATTCTCATTCTCGACGAGGTGACAGCCGCGCTCGACTTTGCCGACCGCGAGGCGGTTTTCGCCATGATGCGCAAGCTTGCCTCGGAGGGCTGCCTGATCCTGTTCATCACCCATCGGATGGACGAGGTGATGACGCTTTCCGACCGGATTTCCGTGCTGCGCGGCGGCAATGTGGTGGCAACGGAAGAGCGGGGCACATCGACCGCCTCCGAATTGCTCAAGGCGATGGCGCCGCGCACCGCAGCGGAGCTCGCGCATGGCTGATCTGACTACCCTTTCGGTGCGCGGCCTGGTCATCGCGCCCGGCGCAAGCCCTGTGACACAGACCATTGCACCAGGCGAGATCGTCGGCCTTGCCGGCCTTGACGGCCATGGGCAGGAGCGGTTCCTGAAAGCGCTGGCCGGGCTGGAGCAGCCGGTCAGTGGCGATGTGATCATCGACACGCCAGCCGGACAGCGTGCGGTCAACAGTTTTCGCAAGGCGGTCGCCAGCGGCATCGCCTATTTGCCACGCGACCGGCGCGCCACTGGCATCTTTCCGACCCAGTCGGTGCTCGACAATTTCGCTGTCTCGACGCTGTCGCGCGACATGCGTTTCGGCTTGCTGAATTTTTCACGCCGCCGGCAGCGCTATGAAGCGTATCGCGAAAAGCTCTCCATCGTCGCGCCCCGGCCGGACGCTGCGATCACCACGCTTTCCGGCGGCAACCAGCAGAAGGTGCTGCTGGCCCGGGCGCTGGCGCTGGAGCCGGCATTCCTGCTGCTCAACGACCCGACGCGCGGCGTCGACGTGGCAACGCGCCATATCCTCTACGACGTGTTCCGGGGGCTGGCCGCCGACGGCATGTCGCTGGTCATCCTGTCCAGCGAAATCGAGGAAATCCTGCTGCTGTGCCATCGCGTCCTGGTTTTCCGTGAACAGCAGGTGGCGGCCGAAATCATCGGAGAGCAGATGAACAGCAACGCCGTTATCGCCGCCATGTTCGGACGCACGGCATGACGGGATTCTGGCGAAAATTGCGCGGCGCGGGTTTCGCGGTCGTACTGCTGGTCATTCTGGCGGCGGTCAACCTGCTGCTCAACCCGGCCCGCTTCCACACTTCGGCCTGGGGCACGTTGATCGGCCTTGCCGCGCCGCTGATCGGCGCGGCGGTTGCCTCGGCTCCCGTCATCCTCGCCGGGCGTGGCGGCATCGATATCTCCGTCGGGCCGCTGATGGGCTTCGTCAACGCGATCGTCATCCAGTTGCTGTTCCTGACGCTGGGCGTCTCCTCGCCGCTCATCATCGTGCCTGCGGCGCTGCTGATCGGCGCGCTGGTCGGGGCTGCCAACGGCTTCCTGGCCACCGTCGTGCGCATCCAGCCGATCGTCGCGACATTGGGCACCTACCTGATCCTTGCCGGCATAACGCTCACCATCCTGCCCGCACCGATCGGCCCGGCGCCGGCATGGCTGAAATCGATGTCGGGTCCCTGGTCGGCATTGCCGCTGGCGCTGATCTTCCTGTTCTGGTGGCTGGTGCGGCAAACCCCGTATTACGACCAGCTGATGGCCGTCGGCAGCGACGACCGCGCCGCCTATACGGCCGGCGTTCCCGTCACCAAGGTTCGCTTCATCGCCTATGTCATGACCGGCATGCTCGCCGCCTGCGCCGGCCTGATGCTGACGGCGCTGATCGGTTCGGCCGACCCGAACATAGGACCAACCTATACGCTGATCGCCATTGCCGCTGTCGCGCTGGGCGGCGTCAGCCTTGCCGGCGGGCGCGGCGGACTTCTGGGCGCCGCGATCGGCGCCATCGACATCTTCCTGCTGCAGAGCGTGCTGACCGCCTTCAACGTCTCCACCTATGTGCTGCAGATCGCCTATGGCGTCATCCTCGTCGTCGCGGTCATCATGACCGCGCTGCAGGAACGCCTCTCCGGACGGAAAGGCTGACAGACATGGCCATGAACTGGTTCCAGTCCACCAATGCCCGCGTCGCCGGCGCCTTCGCCGTTGCCGCCGCCTTGCAGATTATCGGCACGCTGCTGATCCCCGGCTATTCCGCGCCGTTCGCGATCCGCGCTTTGCTGGTCATCGCCTCGCTGCTGGCGGTGGCATCGATCGGCCAGACGCTCGTCGTCATCCTCGGCGGCATCGATCTGTCGATCCCCTTCGTCATCGGCTTTGCCAATGTCGTTGCCGCCCAGCTCTATGGCAACGGCATGAACTTCGCGTTGGTCTGCGTGATCGTCGGTGTGCTCGCCATCCTGATCGGCGCGCTGAATGGGCTCATCTCGCGCGGGCTGAGCATCCATCCGCTGATCGTGACGCTCGGCATCGGCATGATCGTGCAGGGCGCCGTCCTGTTGTGGACCGGCGGCTTTCCCTCCGGGTCGGCACCAGAGGCGGTATCCAGCTTCGTTTCGATTGGAGGGTCCATCGGACCGCTGCCGGTGCCGGCGGTGGTGCCATGCGTGGCGGTGCTGGCCTTTCTGGTCACTGTCGTGCTCGCGCGCACGCCCTATGGGCGACGCCTCTATGCGGTCGGCAGCAACCCGGAGGCAGCGCCGCTGGCGCTGATCGATCCCGTGCGCATGTGGACGGTCACCTATGCCGCGAGCGCCTTCTTTGCCGCCGTGGCCGGCGTGCTGCTGCTCGGCTTCACTGGGTCGGCCTATGGCGATGTCGGCCAGCCCTATCTGTTCCAGACGATCGCGGCGGTGGTGGTCGGTGGTGCTGCCCTTGTCGGCGGTCGCGGCAATTATTTCGGCACCATTGCCGGCGTGCTGGTGCTGACGGAGATCAACACGCTGCTGATCGGTCTGGGCTTCCAGCCCTCGACGGTGCAGGCAGCCCTTGGCTTGGTCATCGTGCTGCTGGTTTCGTTTTATGGCCGCGAGCGCCACGTGTCGGCGACGATCTGAATTTCAGCGCCGACGCTCTGCCCGCTCTACAGGCTCCACAACCGCTTGGCGTTGGCGGAGAGTAGTTTTGTGCGTTCGTCAGGGCTTGCGCCACCGATCAACGCATGAGTGGCCGCCACCCAGGTCGCGAGCCCGCCGCCGAGCGTGCAGACCGGCCAGTCGCTGCCCCAGACGACACGATCCCAGCCGAAACTTGTGATCGTGTGCTCGACATAGGGGCGCAAGCTGTCGACGGTCCAGGATCCAGCGTCGGCATAGGCGACCACACCGGAAATCTTGGCGATGACATTGGGGCGCCGTGCGATCTCCGCCACATGTTCGCGCCACGGATGATCGGCGCCGCCCTTGATGTCGGGGACGCCGCAATGGTCGAGCACGAACTGGACGCCGGGCGCGAGATCGGCAAGCGCCATCGCCTTGGGGATCTGGTGCGGCAAGACGACGAGATCGAAAGTCAGGCCGGTGCCCGAAAGCCGCCTGATGTTTTCACGAAACAGCGCGCCTTCGGAGAGGCTATCCGGCATGACGTGGAGGACGCGGCGAAAACCCTTGACGAAGGGATTGGCCTGCTGACGTTCCAGATAGGCGGCAAAGTCCGCATCTTCCGGACGGCAGGAGGCGATAACGCCGCGGAGCAGACTGCCCTTTTCCCGTGACTGCGCCTTAACATGGCTGGTTTCAGCTTCGATGTCGGCCGGATCGACATCAACCTCCATGTGCAATGCGCCCTCTATGCCGGCGCGCCGTGCCTGGGTTGCATATTCCTCATGGGAGAAATCGCGGTTCAGTGCCTGCACGCCGCCGAGCCAGGGATAGCGCAGGGCAGAAAGATCGATCAGGTGCAGATGGGTATCGAAGATCATGGCGGCGCCCTCCTCCCTGGCGATTTCGGATCATCTCACGGAGAAATCGATCATTCAAATAAGAATTTACCTGCCTTGCTTTACCGCTGACCCGGCGAGGTTCGAGAGTCTCGTCGCAGCGCTCTGCAACAGTTGGATCGTGGCCGTTATGTCCGGTGCGGCCGGCGCGTTCACAAGCGTAATATAGGGTATGGTCAGCGCGGCGATGGCACGGCCATCGGGTCCGAGAACCGGCGTGGAAAGATTATAGACGCCCGCGGTCTGAAGAGATGCCATCATCTCGTAGCCGCGGTCGCGGACCTGGTCGAGACGGGCGAAAAACTCCGGCGTCAGGGCGACCTCATCGGTGCTCTGCAGATGCTCGGCGATCATCATCTTGCGCTCTTCCGGAGAACGGAATGCAAGAAGCACATGGCCGGAGCCGGTATCGAAAAGGCTGATATGGGAGCCGACGCGGATCGAGATGCCCCAGTAACGCGGCGCTTCCTGCTGGGCGATGACAACAGCGGCTCCACGGTCAAACACGACCAATTGGTTCGCCTGCCATGAGGTCTCGGCCAGATCGCGCATGATCGGCGTTGCGTAGGAAACCAGCCGGCGCACCGGCGCATGCAATTGCGCCAGCCCAAACAACTTGAGCGTCAGCGAATAGCGGTCTCCGTCGGGCCGCGTGACATAGCCTCGCCGGACCAGGCGATCGAGCATTCGGTAGAACTCGTTGGGACTGCGGTCGAGTTTCTTGGCGATCTCGGCCTGTGTCAGGCCACCGTCCACGCCCGCCAGCAGTTCGAGGATATCGAGCCCCTTGTCCAGCGCGGGCGCGCGATAACGGTCATCTTCATCGTCCTCGGCCATGACCCTCTCCAGTGAATTTCGTCCTTCATATACGCATAGAGGGAGCAAATTCGAAAGAACTTTCGGCTTGACGATGTATGAATGTTTTGTTTGTATATGAATGAACCGTGCCGCTGACCATGACTATGGCCGTCGTCGCGGGTTCTTTGGGAGGAACCAATGAAGAGATTGATTTCCGGCCTGTCGGCCGGCGTAACGCTGCTTGCTTTTGGCGCGGGCGCTGCCTTCGCGGGCGACCTGCCCGGCAAGTTCGCCGGCGTCACCATCGACGCCAAGCTGATCGGCGGCCAGCAATATGAAGCGCTCTACACGCGCATCGGCGAGTGGGAAAAGGCGACCGGCGCCAAGGTCAACATCCTGACCAAGAAGAACGGCTTCGACATCGACAAGGAGCTGAAATCGGACATCGCTTCCGGCAGCACCAACTGGTGCGTCGGCTGGAACCATTCCTCCTTCGCGCCGCAGTATACGAGCCTCTACACCGACCTCAGCAAGCTGCTGCCGAAGTCGGAAATCGACGCGTTCGTGCCGTCCACGATCAAGGCGGCAACCATCGGCGGCAAGCTGGAAATGCTGCCGCGCGCGCAGTTCGACGTATCGGCGCTCTACTACCAGAAGAGCCTGTACGAGAACGCCGACAACAAGACCAAGTTCAAGGCGAAATACGGCTATGATCTCGTGCCACCGGACACATGGAAGGAAGTGACCGATCAGGCCGAATTCTTCGCCAATCCGCCCAATTTCTACGGCACCCAGTTCGCCGGCAAGGAAGAGGCGATCAACGGCCGCTTCTACGAGATGGTCGTCGCCGAGGGTGGCGAGTATCTCGACAAGGACGGCAAGCCTGTCTTCAATTCCGAAGCCGGCGTGCGTGCGCTCGACTGGTTCGTCAAACTCTACAAGGCCAAGGCCGTGCCTGCCGGCACCACCAACTATCTGTGGGACGATCTTGGTCAGGGCTTTGCCTCCGGCACGATCGCCATCAACCTCGACTGGCCGGGCTGGGCGGGGTTCTTCAACGATCCGAAATCGTCGAAGGTCGCCGGCAATGTCGGCGTCAAGGTTGCGCCCAAGGGGTCTTCGGGAAAGCGCACCGGCTGGTCCGGTTTCCATGGCTTCTCGGTGACCGAGAATTGCCCGAACAAGGAGGCAGCAGCCTCGCTGGTATGGTGGCTGACCAACGAGGACAGCCAGAAGCTCGAGGCGGCCGCCGGCCCGTTGCCGACCCGCACGGCGGTCTGGGAATGGGACCTGAAACAGGCCGAGAACGATCCTTACAAGAAGGAAGTCCTTTCCGCCTTCCAGGAAGAGGCCAAGCACGCTTTCGCCGTGCCGCAGACGCCTGAATGGATCGAGATCTCCAACGCCGTCTATCCTGAACTGCAGGCCGCTATCCTGGGCGACAAGACGTCCAAGCAGGCACTGGATGAAGCTGCCGCCAAAGCGACGCAGATCCTGCAGGACGCCGGCAAACTTTGATATCCTCCCCGGGGGCGCGGCGTTTGTGAAAACGTTGCGTCCCCGAACTGTTCTCAAAGCCCTGGCCTTCGGTATTCGGGCACCAACCAGAACCGGATCGACATGAAAGGCTGGAAACCCTCGGCACCGTTCCTGCTTCTGCTGCCGGCCATCATCGTGCTGGCGGCGGTCGTCGTCGTGCCGCTGTGCCTGTCGCTCTATTCGAGCTTCACGCCGTTCCGGCTGACGAGGCCGGAAACCTTCTGGGTGTTCATCGGCTTTCGCAACTATGCGAACATCCTGGCCGACTGGAACTTCTGGGCGGCCTTCCTGCGCACTGTCGTGCTGCTGACCGTGGCGCTCAATCTCGAAATGCTGCTGGGGCTCGGCCTGGCACTGCTGGTCGAGAAGGCATCGCGCGGACAGCGCCTGCTGCGCACCATCATGATGTTCCCGATGATGTTCTCGCCGATCCTGGTCGGCTTCCAGTTCAAGTTCATGTTCAACGACAATATCGGCCTGGTGAACAACGTGCTGCAAGCGCTCGGCCTGACCGACCGCGCCATCCCCTGGCTGATCGACGGCAAGCTCGCCTTCGTCGCCATTTTGACCGCCGAGATCTGGTCGTCGACCTCGGTGTTCGCGATCCTCATCCTCGCTGGCCTGCTGGCCATGCCGCGCGAGCCGGTCGAGGCGGCCCGCGTCGACGGCTGCACGCCGTGGCAGACATTCCGCTATGTCACTTGGCCGTTCATCATGCCGTTCGCCTATATCGCCATGACGATCCGCTCGCTCGACGTCGCCCGTGCCTATGACATCGTCAAGATCATGACCGATGGCGGCCCGGCCGGGCGTACCGAGCTGCTCTGGACGCTTGTCGCGCGCACCGGCTACAGCGATGCCAGGATGGGCATGGCCAATGCCATGGCCTATTTCTCGATCCTGCTGTCGATCCTGTTCACCGTCTATTTCTATCGCAAGCTCGCCGCGGCGCGCTCGCAGGTCGCGGCGGAATGGTGAGCATGGACCAGAACGCCACCCACCGCCTGCGCCGTCGTGCCTTGAGCTTCGCTCATGCCGTCGGTCTGTTCCTTGCCATGCTGGTCATCTGCCTGCCCGGCATCTGGATCGTGCTGTCGTCGCTTAGGCCAACGGTCGAGATCATGGCCAAGCCACCGGTGTGGATACCGCAAGAGGTTTCGCTCGACGCCTATGTCGCGATGTTCAGCGGCATCGGCAAGGGCGGCATCCCCGTGCTCGACTATTTCCGCAACTCGCTGATCATCTCGGTGACCTCCACGATCATCGCCATCGCCATCGGCATGGCCGGCGGCTACGCCTTTGCCCGCTACCGTTTCCGTGCCAAGTCGGCGATGTTCCTCGGCCTGATGCTGACGCGCACTGTGCCGGGCATCGCGCTGTCGCTGCCGCTGTTCTTCGTCTACGCGCGTCTTGGCATCATCGATACCCACTTCGGGCTGATCCTCGCCTATGTCGCGCTCAACGTGCCGTTCACCATCTGGCTGATCGACGGCTTCTTCCGCCAGGTGCCGAAAGACCTCGCCGAAGCCGCCCAGATCGACGGCTGCACCCGCTGGCAGGCCTTCTGGCAGGTCGAGTTCCCGCTCGCCGGACCCGGCATCGCCTCCGCCGGCATCTTCGCCTTCCTGACGTCGTGGAACGAGTTCGCGCTCGCTTCGCAGCTGACGCGGTCGGTCAATTCCAAGACGCTGCCGGTCGGGCTGCTCGACTACACCGCCGAGTTCACCATCGACTGGCGCGGCATGTGCGCGCTGGCCGTGGTCATGATCATCCCGGCACTCACGCTTACCTTCATCGTCCAGAAACATCTCGTCGGCGGCCTGACCTCCGGCGCGGTGAAAGGCTGACATGGCAACCGTATCCCTGAAGAAACTCACCAAGAGCTATGGCCCGGTTGGGGTCGTACACGGCATCGACCTCGACGTCGCCGACCGGGAGTTCATTGCCCTGGTCGGGCCCTCCGGCTGCGGCAAGTCGACAACCCTGCGCATGATCGCCGGGCTCGAGGACATCAGCGGCGGGGTGATCGAGATCGGCGGCCGCAAGGTCAACGACCTGCCGCCGCGCTCGCGCAACATCTCGATGGTGTTCCAGTCCTATGCGCTCTACCCGCATATGACGGTTCGCGAAAACCTCGGCTTCTCGCTGAAGATCGCGGGAGCGGCGAAGGAAGACATGGACCGGCGCGTCGCCGAGGCATCGGCCATCCTCGGGCTCGACACGCTGCTGGACCGGCGCCCTTCGCAACTGTCCGGCGGCCAGCGCCAGCGCGTCGCCATGGGCCGCGCCATCGTGCGCGATCCCGATGTCTTCCTGTTCGACGAGCCGCTGTCCAACCTCGACGCCAAGCTCAGGACGCAGATGCGCACCGAGATCAAGAAGCTGCACGCCAAGGTGCGGTCGACGGTGATCTACGTCACCCACGACCAGGTCGAGGCGATGACGCTCGCCGATCGCATCGTCATCATGCGAGACGGCCACATCGAGCAGGTCGGCACCCCCGACGAGGTTTTCCGGCGCCCAGCCACCCGCTTCGTCGCCGGCTTCATCGGCTCACCACCGATGAACCTGCATGAGGCGATCGTCGACGCCGGGCAGCTGCTGTTCGCCAGCGGCCAGAAATTGCCCCTGCCCGGCCAGTTCAAGGCGAATGTCACCGCCGGCGACAAGGTGGTGTTCGGCCTCAGGCCCGACGACATCTACCCGACAGGACACGGCATCAGTTCCGGCGCCGACGCCGACGTCCACCAGCTGGAGTTACCGGTGATCGTGACCGAGCCGCTCGGCAATGAGACGCTGGTGTTTGTCGAATTCAACGGCAGCGACTGGGTATCGCGCATGCTCAACCCGAAACCGCTGCGGGCGGGCGACAAGGTGAAGATGAGCCTGGACCTGTCGCAGGCGCATCTGTTTTCCGCCGCGACCGGACGGACATTGCGAGGTTAGACCATGGCGAAAATCGAGAAAGTCGAACTGCGGATCGTCGACCTGGTGCCGAAGGTGAAGCGCACCGACGCGATCCAGAGTTTCGTGTCACAGGAAACCCCGATCGTCACCATTACCGACTCTGATGGCGCGGTCGGCACCGGCTACAGCTACACGATCGGCACCGGCGGCTCCTCTGTGATGCGGCTGTTGTCCGATCATCTGGCACCACGGCTGATCGGCCGCGACGCCGACATGATCGAGGCGATCTGGCACGAACTCGAATTCGCCACGCATGCCACGACGATCGGTGCGATCACGGCAATAGCGCTCGCGGCGATAGACACCGCACTCTGGGACCTTCGAGCGAAGAAGCAGGGCCTGCCGCTGTGGAAGCTGGCCGGCGGCGCCAAGGACCGTTGCCCTCTCTACACCACCGAGGGCGGCTGGCTCCATATCGAGACCGAGGCGCTGGTCGATGATGCCTGGGCCGCCAAGGCCAAGGGATTTCGCGGATCGAAGGTCAAGATCGGCAAGCCGCACGGGTCAGAGGATCTTGCCCGCCTGACGGCAGTGCGCAAGGCAGTCGGTGACTCCTATGAGATCATGACCGATTGCAACCAGGGTTTCTCGGTCGACGAGGCGATCCGCCGTGCCGAGCGGTTGCGTGACCTCGACCTCGCCTGGATCGAGGAGCCGCTGCCGGCCGATGATATCGACGGGCATGTGCGCCTGTCGAACACGACGTCGACGCCGATTGCCATCGGCGAGTCGCTCTATTCCGTCCGGCACTTCCGCGAGTACATGCAGAAGGGCGGCTGCTCGATCGTCCAGGTCGATGTCGGCCGCATCGGTGGCATCACACCCTGGCTGAAGGTCGCGCATGCTGCCGAAGCGTTCGACATTCCCGTCTGCCCGCACTTCCTGATGGAACTGCATGTCAGCCTGACCTGCGCCATTCAGAACGGCCGGTATGTCGAGTATATTCCCCAGCTTGACGAACTGACCGGCAAGAAGATGCGTATCGAGGACGGGCACGCGCTGGCGCCCGAAGAACCCGGCATCGGCATCGACTGGGACTGGGATGCGGTCAAGGCGAAGAGCATCGCCGAGTTCACCACGACGATCGTGAAATAGGGAGCGGACATGCAGCGGATGGGAATGGTGCTCGGCCTCAAGCCGGAAAAGGTCACTGAGTATGTGCGGCTTCACGCTGCCGTCTGGCCTGATGTCCTGACCATGATCTCCGCCTGCAACATCAAGAACTACTCGATCTACCTGAAGCAGCCGGAGAACCTGCTGTTCAGCACCTTCGAGTATCACGGCACCGATTATGCCGCCGACATGGCCAAGATGGCCGCCGACCCCAGGACGCAGGAATGGTGGGCGGTCTGCATGCCTTGCCAGGAGCCGTTGCCGACCCGCAAGGAAGGCGAGTGGTGGGCAACGATGGACGAAGTCTTCCATCATGACTGATGGTGCTTTCGATCCCGCCTCGCTCTCGCAGGCGTGGGCACGGCCGTCAAATCCCAGGCCGATCGTGATTTTCGGCGCCGGCTCGATCGTCGGCGATGCGCATTTGCCGGCCTACAGGAAAGCCGGTTTCCCGGTTGCCGGGCTTTTCGATCCCGATCAGGTCAAGGCGCGGAAACTGGCTGATACCTGGGGCATTGCTGCCTACCGGTCGGCCGAGGAAGCCGCATCTGTGCAGAATGCCATCTTCGATCTCGCGACGCCGCCAGCCCGTCATGCCGATATGCTCCGTAAATTGCCTGACAGCGCCCTGGCGCTGGTCCAGAAGCCAATGGGCAGCGACCTCGGCGAGGCGACCGAAATCCTGCGGACCTGCCGCGCCAAGAACCTCAAGGCGGCCGTGAATTTCCAGCTCCGCTTCGCGCCGATGATGCTGGCGCTGAAGGACGCGATCGCCAAGGGGTGGCTGGGCGAAATCGTTGATTTCGACGCCTGGCTGGCGCTGGCGACGCCGTGGCAGCTCTGGGAATTCCTGCAGACGGCGCCGCGCGTCGAGATCGCCATGCATTCGATCCATTACCTCGACCTGATCCGGCAGTTGCTCGGCGACCCCAAGGGGATTCACGCCAAGACGCTCGGCCATCCCAACCACAAAGTCGCGCAAACACGCACCAGCGCGATCCTCGACTATGGCGATACGGTACGCTGTGCATTGTCGATCAACCACGACCACAAATTCGGCCGCCGGCACCAGGCCTGCGAGTTCCGCATCTGCGGCACCGAGGGCGCGGCCTACCTCAAGCTCGGACTGAACCTGGACTATCCGCGCGGCGAACCGGACATACTCGAAATCTATCCGAAGGATGGTTCCGACTGGGTCACCGTGCCGCTTCAGGGCGAATGGTTCCCCGACGCCTTTGTCGGCCGTATGGCCAATGTCCAGCGCTGTGCGTCCGGCGAGGACACCGAGCTTGTCAGCTCCGTCGAGGACGCCTGGAACACCATGGCGCTTGTCGAAGCCGGTTATCAGTCCAGTGCCGCGCCCGCGACACCGATCGCAGCGAGGCCCTGACATGGAGCAGACCGTCTATTTCGAAGAGTACGAAATCGGCTCATCGCGCACGACCAGCGGTCGCACCATCACCGAGACCGACTTCATCGTCCATGCCGGCCACACCGGCGATTTCTTCCCGCATCACATGGACGCCGAGTTCATGAAGACGACGCCGTTCGGCCAGCGCATCGCGCATGGCACGCTGGTCTTCTCGGTCGGCATCGGGCTGACGGCCAGCGTCGTCAACCCCGTCGCCTTTTCCTACGGGTACGACAGACTGCGCTTCATCAAGCCGGTGTTCATCGGCGACACGATCAAGACCCGCACCACCATCGCGGCCAAGGAAGACGACCCGAAGCGACCGGATTCGGGCCGCGTGATCGAGCGCTGCGAGGTGATCAACCAGCGTGGCGAAGTCGTCCTGGCAGCCGACCACATCTACATCGTCGAGCGTCGCGACAAGACGACGCCAAGCTGAAAGCGCGGTTCCAAGACTGCTTGTGACGCCTCCGCCAGCACGATCGCATGAACTTCGCAGAGATTTCTGCGCAGATTCATCCATGACGCAACCTGACCGGCACTATACGCCCAATGGCGCGATTGCCCCGGCCTATGCGCGGCGCTATCGCTTTACCGGGATATCAACCAGGCGATGGGTCCGATCTGGCAGCGCATCGCCGCCGAGCAGGCGCTCACGTGACCAAAACTCAATCCTCTTCGTCGGACGAATATGATTACGTCATCGTGGGCGCGGGTTCGGCCGGCTGCGTGCTGGCCAACCGGCTCTCCGCCGATCCGCGCAACCGAGTGCTGTTGCTCGAGGCCGGCGGCAGCGACCGCTATCATTGGGTCGATATCCCCATCGGCTATCTCTACTGCATGGACAACCCGCGCACCGATTGGCTGATGAAGACCGAGCCGGAGGCCGGTCTCAATGGCCGCAGCCTCAACTATCCGCGCGGCAAGGTGCTGGGCGGCTGCTCGTCGATCAACGGCATGATCTACATGCGCGGCCAGGCGGCCGACTATGATGGCTGGCGCCAGGCCGGCAATGTCGGCTGGGCCTGGGACGACGTGCTGCCCTATTTCCTCAAGTCCGAGGATTATCACGGCGGCGCCAACGCCATGCATGGCAGTGGCGGCGAATGGCGGATCGAAAGACAGCGCCTGTCGTGGCCGATCCTCGACGCTTTCCGCGATGCCGCAGAGGAACTCGGCATTCCCCGTACCGACGATTTCAACACCGGAACCAATGAGGGTTCCGGCTATTTCGAGGTCAACCAGAGGAAGGGCGTGCGCTGGAACACCTCCAAGGCCTTCCTGCGCGGCATAGAGGATCGCCCGAACCTGCGCGTGATCACCGGAGCCGAGACGGAACGGCTCGAACTCGACGGCCGCCGCGTCACCGGGCTCGTCTACCGGCAGGGTGCCGGGCTGCATCACGTCCGTGCCGGGCAGACGATTCTGGCGGCCGGTGCGATCAACTCGCCAAAGCTGCTCGAGCTTTCCGGCGTCGGCCAACCCGAGCTGCTTTCGCGCCTCGGCATCGAGGTGCGTCACGCCCTGCCCGGTGTCGGCGAAAACCTGCAGGACCATCTGCAGATCCGCACTGTCTTCAAGGTGACGGGAGCCGCAACCCTCAACCAGCGCTATCACAATCTGCTCAGCCGCGCGGCGATGGGCCTCGAATACGCGCTCAAGCGGTCCGGCCCGCTGTCGATGGCGCCGAGCCAGCTTGGCATCTTCGCCAAGAGCGATCCACGCCTCGAAACGCCCGACCTCGAATATCATGTCCAGCCGCTCAGCACCGACCGGCTTGGCGAGCCGTTGCATCGCTTTCCCGCGGTCACGGTGTCTGTGTGCAATCTGCGCCCGGAAAGCCGTGGCACGGTGCATATGGGGTCCGCCGATCCGCGCGAAGCGACGAAGATCCAGCCGAACTATCTCTCCACAGAGGGAGATCGCGGCGTTGCCGTCGCGTCGCTACGCCATGTCCGCAGCCTGATGAAAAGACAAGCCGTGGCACGCTTTGCGCCGGAGGAAATGCTGCCCGGTACGCAGTATCAAAGCGACGAAGACCTGATCCGCAAGGCTGGCGACATCGGCACGACGATCTTCCACCCCGTCGGCACCTGCAAGATGGGGCCGGACCCATCGGCCGTGGTCGACGACCGCCTGCGCGTCCACGGCCTCGGCGGGCTGCGTGTGGTCGATGCCTCGATCATGCCGACCATCGTCTCGGGCAACACCAATTCGCCGGTGATCATGATCGCGGAGAAGGCGGCGGAGATGATCCTGCGGGATACCCGGCAGTGACGCCGGCCGGGAAATCGACCGAGCGGACACATGCGCCGCTTGAATCGCTCCGCTCTTCCTGGTCGGCGTTCTGGCGACTGACCGCAACGACGCATCCCGGCAAGCTGTCTTGACTACGGCCATGGATTTCGGGGCGCCCACGCACTATTCTAACGCGGGCACCCCGTGACGCTAATCCGGTTCCTCTGGAACTATGCGCTCGTGATCAGAACGAGTGCTTGTACCCGATCGCGATGTTGATCTTGTCGGCCGCCAGGTCGTTGTAGGGCGACGACGTCGTATCGATCTTCTTCCACGAATATCCGACGTTCAGATACACCGCGTTGGTGGAGTCGATGTTGTAGGTGACGCCGGTGGCCACCTTCGGCGTTTCCCACTTGGTGTTGAAGCCATTGCGGTAACGCAGGTTAAACACGTTCCAGGTCCACTGCTTGGTCAGCTTCCAATCGCCCGCGAGATAGAGGGCATAGTAGGGAATCTGACCGTTGGCATCACCGTCCTTGGGAATGCCCGTGTCGTGCCAGGTGTAGCCAACGGCCACGCTGGGCGTCAGGGTGAAGACATCGGTCAGCTTGATTTTATAGCCGACGCTGGCCTCGCCATAGTACTGGGTTTTTCCACCGGTCTTGAAGGTAGGCTGAATGAACACACCTCCGACAAAATTATTCTCGAAACTGTGCGAGACGCTGAGCTTGAAGTAGGTGTCGGCAAGCGACCGGGCCGTATTGCTGCCATTGTTGATGGCGTAGAACTCGGGGCTGCCTTCGATGCCGATGGTCCAGGTGGGGGCAGCCGGTGCCGGCGGCGGTGCCGCTTCAACCAGATCGGCTGCAAAGCTGGGCGTCGCCAGGAGCAGGCAGATGCCAAGCGGAAGGGTAATTTTCGGAGAAAGCATTGTAGTCCCTCAATGTGAGATGTGGCCGAGACGTGGCTGGGATGTGGCGACGGAATTTTAGCTAGGCGCGATACATAACAGTTATGTGACGGAGTGCCGTTGGTGCCGCAGCTTTGTCGAAGCTGATATAAGCGGGCATCTCGGTGCAGCAATTTGGCCACACCTGCCAGGCTGGCGCAGGGCTTCGCCGTCGGCAACGAACGATCCGACCCGGTCAAAACATAGGGCAAATGCGGTTGGGGAACCCAACCAAAATGGTGCTGCTTCGCGCCCTTGCGCAAAAGCCGAGCATCAGCAGCAATTCAGATATGAAAGTGCGGCGAAGATTTCGCTGCGGCTCACTGCTTGGCGTTCGCGGCCTCTGCCAGCACGCTGAGGAGTTGGCTCGTATTGTCGATCGAGAACTGCACGCGCTCGCCGGGCCAGACCGATTCCGAATAGGAGATCGGCGTGCCCTTCATATCCACGTCGACCTTCTTCAGCAGCACGATCGGCTGCGTCTCGGACTGCCTGAGATGTCGCGCCTCTTCCCTGCTCGGCAGGCGCACGATGATATCGGTGCGCAGGCGGATATAGTCGGTGACGCCATATTCGGCGAGGATGACGCTGACGCTGCTCCCGTTGCGCCTTGCCTTGTCGAAGCCGGGGAAGCGGCGCACCGGGAAATAGGCGTCGGAAAGGCCGATGGGATCCTCGTCGGCAAAACCAAGGTGCACGATGTGATAGACCGGCTCGTTCGGCGGCAGCCTGAGTGCTTCGCTGACCCGACGTGGTGCGGCAATCGCCTCCTCCTTGATCGCTTGACCCAGCGGCTCGCGCCCCTGCTCCAGAAGGTTCTGCGAAAAGCGCGTCCGTTCCGACAGGCGATATTCCAGCCGGGCATCCCTGACGAACGTGCCCTTCCCCTGTTCGACCTGGACAAGACCGCGATTCTGAAGCTGCTGCATCGCCCGCCGGATGCTGTGGCGACCAACCCCGAAACGCGCCATCAGTTCCGTCTCTTTCGGCAGCCTGTTGTCGTCGACAAAACGGCCGGCGGCAATGTCGGCGGCAAGCTCCTCCTCGACCTGCTGCCACTGGCCGTGCAGTAACTTGTTTTGCATCATCACCAGGCGGCCTTTACTCTATGTCATTCGAATGAATCATAGCTGGCGCAAGAAGGGCTGGCAACGCACGCCTGCTATTCCTGATTGCGCAGCGCTTCATCGTCGATGCCCTGGCGCCTGGGTGAAAAAGCAGAAGGCCGAAAGCAGAGGACCATGAGCACAATCATCGTTGTCGGCCATGTTAACTACGATCAGGTCTGGTCGCTGTCCTCACCGCTCGCTTCTGGCGCTCGCATTACTTATTCCAACCGCACCGTCAGGCTCGGCGGCGGCGGCTTCCACACCGGCACTCAGTTGGCAAGGCTCGGCAATGACGTCCGGCTGGTCCAACCTGACGGACGACGATCATGGCCGGGCGGCACTCACGACATTGCAGGCGAGCGGAATGGATACCGGCTACGTCACCATGTGGGCCGGCGAAACCCAGTTCACGGAAATCCTGCTCGAGCCCAACGGCGAGCGCACCATACTGAACACCGACAGCCAGCTGCGCCCGCCCTTCGTCGCACCCGAGCCCGTCACTGGAGACGCCGCTTATCTCAACGCCCTTGTGCTCGACGATGGCATCGTTGCCTCCCTGAAGGCGATCCCGCTGGTGATGTCGCAGTTTCCGCTGCGCAACGCTTCGCCGCGCCCGGCAGACATCGTCATCGGGTCCCGTGCCGACTTTCCGGGCGAAGACACACACCGGATCTGGGAGCGAGCGGCGGCGATCGCCGGGCCACGCTTGAGGACGCTGCTACTGACCGAAGGAACGCGGCCGATCTCGCTCTATGACGGCAAAGTGCTCAGCCACGTCACGCCGCTGAAGCAGGTTTCGGTCGCCGACACGATCGGCGCCGGCGACTGTTTTACGGGGATCTTCCTGCACGGGCTGCTGCAAGGGCTGAGCCTTGAGGCCTCCGCCGAACAGGCGTGCCAGCAAACCGCCGAATGGCTCGGCGAACGATCACTTACCAGCTGAGGCAAGTGCTCCGTGAAGGCCGACCTTCATGGAAATGTCATAAAAATCAAATGGTAATAGACATTCGATTGAGTTATGAAACATCCGGATGTCTTGGAGCGACCATGATCGAGGCGGCGGCAGGCGGGGCGCATCTTCGCCTTGATCGGTGCCCTCCATCACCAGGAGAATGTCGCCGGCCTCGTCGACCGGGAAATCCACCTTGAAACCGCCTATCCGAGCATGACCCGAAAAGTGAACCCCGGTTTCGGGCTCGAACAAAAATAGAGAAATTGCATGTGGCTGAGTGAATTCGAAATTGTCCTGCGCGACCGCGTCATCCCCAGCGGCGCCGTCAGGATCGAAGAGGGCCGGATTGCCGAGGTCCGCGACAAGCCTGTCGAGAATGCCAATATCCAGGGTGGCGGCCGCCTGTTGCTGCCCGGCTTCATCGACATGCATGGCGACATGGTGGAGAAGGAAGTGGAGCCGCGCACCGGCGTCCATGTGCCGATGAAGACCGGTATTGCCGAACTCGACAAGAAGCTGGCTTCCTGCGGCGTGACCACGGCCTATGCCGCGCTCTCCTTCATCGGCGCCAGCGTCACCAGCGGCGTGCTTCGCTCGGAAGGACACACATCGGCGATCATCGAGACCATAGCCGAACTGAAAGACGATCTGCTGGTCGACCATCGCATCCATGCACGCTTCGAGGTGACCTTCACTCCGGCAATCGTCATGCTGCAAAGGCTGATGGACGCCGGCAGGCTACACCTGATCTCGCTGATGGATCACACGCCCGGACAGGGGCAGTACCGCGACGTCGAACTCTACATCGCGCGCATCGCCAAGGAGCGCGGCATGTCCGTTGCCGACGCCTCCGAGGTCGTCGGGCGCCGCATGGCCGGGCGGGAAGGCCAGGGCGATGTACTCAACGCACTGCAGGACCTGTCGGCCCGCGCCCGCGCCAGCGATATCGTGCTTGCCTCGCATGACGACGATACGCCGGAAAAGGTGGAGCTTGTCCATGGCCTGGGCGCCGTGCTCAGCGAGTTCCCGGTGACTCTGGAAGCGGCGCAGGAAGCCCATAGGCTCGGCATGCATACCGTGATGGGCGCGCCCAATGCGCTGCGTGGCAATTCCTATTCCGGCAATCTCTCCGCCCGGCAAGCCTATGGCGCGGGATTGCTCGACATGCTGGCCAGCGACTATCACCCGGCCTCGATCCTGCCGGCTGTTCTCGGCCTGGCGGAGTTGGGGGACGGTGGCCTGGCAGCGGCGGCGGCACTGACCAGCGCCAATCCCGCCATGGCACTTGGGCTCACCGATCGCGGCGCCATCGAGCCAGGGCTCCTGGCAGATCTCGTCGTGGCGGATCGCCGGCCGGTGGCGCGCGTCCGAGCCACGTTCCGCTCAGGACGGATAATCTACAGCGATGGCACTCTGACCTCGCGCAGGCACTAAGCGAAGCCTGCTGACGAATATTCTATCGCTGGCGAATATTCTATCGCCGGGGTGCTCGACGGCGCAAAAACCGAGTCCTACAAACTGATCTGACATGCTGCATGCGGTGCCGGTGCCGCACGCCAAACGACGGATCGAATATGGTTTCAAGCTTACCGCCGCCCGTCTCCCAATCGGTCGCCGCCAGGCTCACGCGGGCGGCGATGTTCCTGGTCGCGACCGTCAATCCCGGACCGGCGGCCGAGGAAACGGTGCGCGGCGTATGCGGCGATCTCTCCAGCCTGCTGCGCGGTGTAGGATTCCGCAACCTCAACGGCCAGCTTTCCTGCATCATGGGGTTCGGCTCCGACGCCTGGGACAGGTTGTTTGGGGCTCCGAGACCGAAGGACCTGCATCCATTCCGGGAGATACGAGGCGTGCATCACGCCGTCTCGACGCCGGGCGACATCCTGTTTCACATCCGCGCGGCGAGCATGGACCTGTGCTTCGAACTGGCGACACACATCATGTCGCGGCTCACTGGTGCGGTCACGACGGTGGATGAGGTGCACGGTTTCAAGTTTTTCGATGACCGAGATCTGCTCGGCTTTGTCGACGGCACCGAAAACCCGGTTGGCCAGACCGCCGGCGCGGCCACCCTTGTAGGCGATGAAGACGCCACCTTTGCCGGCGGCAGCTACGTGATCGTGCAAAAATACCTGCACGATGTGGAGCGATGGAACAAGGTGCCAGTCGAAGAACAGGAAAACATCATCGGCCGGCACAAGCTGTCCGATATCGAACAGCTCGATTCCGTGAAGAAGCCCTACGCGCACAATGTCCTGACGTCGATCGAGGAGAATGGCGAGCAGCTTCAGATCGTGCGCGACAACATGCCTTTCGGTCAGGTGGGCAAAGGAGAGTTCGGCACCTATTTCATCGGCTATGCCCGTTCCCCGCACCGCATCGAGAAGATGCTGGAGAACATGTTCATCGGCAACCCGCCGGGCACCTACGACCATCTCCTGGATTTCAGCCGCGCGGTGACGGGGACGCTGTTCTTCGTGCCAACGGTGGATTTCCTGGACGATGTCACCCCCGAGGCGGCTGATGGCGCTGGAACAAATGAGGCGCAGACCCCCGAGGCGCCCCGGCCGGACGCCAACGATGGTTCACTCGGTATCGGATCCCTTAAGAAAGAGGCAGGACATGAATAATCTCCATCGGCACCTCGCGCCCATCTCCGAACAGGCATGGGAGCAGATCGAAGAGGAAGCGTCCCGGACGCTCAAGCGCCATCTGGCGGCACGGCGCGTCGTGGATGTCGTCGGCCCGAAGGGCGTCGACTTCTCGGCTGTCGGAACAGGCCATCTCAAGCCGCTTCCCTCGCCCGGCGAAGGGGTACAGTCCGTGCAGCGCGAAGTGAAAGCGCTCGTGGAATTGCGCGTCCCGTTTGAACTTACCCGCCAGGCGATCGACGATGTGGAGCGGGGCGCAACCGATTCGGACTGGTCGCCCGTGAAGGAAGCCGCGCGCAAGATCGCCTTCGCCGAGGATCGCTCTGTGTTCGACGGATATGCCGCGGCCGGCATCCAGGGTGTTCGCCAGGGCACCAGCAATGCCGTTGTCACGCTCCCCGGCAATGTGATGGGCTATCCGGAAGCCGTCGGACAGGCGGTCAGCCAATTGCGGCTGGCCGGGGTGAATGGTCCATATGCGCTTGTGCTGGGTACGACCGCGTACACCGCCGCGAGCGGCGGCAGCGACGAGGGTTACCCAGTCCTCAATCATCTCGAACGCCTGGTGGACGGAGGGATCATCTGGGCACCGGCCATCGAGGGCGGGGTCGTGCTCACCACGCGTGGTGGCGACTTCGAACTGGATATCGGCCAGGACCTATCCATCGGCTACCTCAGCCATTCCGCCACGGCTGTCGAACTGTACTTTCAGGAGACCTTCACCTTCCGGCTTCTGACCGCCGAGGCTGCCGTCGTGCTCGCACCTGTGAAGAAGTAGCCTCATCCAAGGTTAGAAATTCTCGACCCAAGGCCTGAGTTCGAGTTCCCAAGTCCAGGCGCTGCGATGCTGCCGATGGATCGCGAGATAGGTTTCGGCGATCGCATCCGGAGACAGCCGCCGATCCGGTTGGCCGGGCTCGTCAGCCTGTCCGGGCCCTTTTGGCGCAATGCCGCCGTCGATGATGAAATGCGCGACATGGATGTTCTTCGGGGCGAGTTCGCGGGCCATGGATTGCACCAATCCGCGCAGGCCGAACTTCGGCATCGCAAATCCGGCCGAACCGGACATCCCCTTGACGCTCGCCGTGGCGCCGGTGAACAGGATCGATCCTGAGCCACGGGCAAGCAGCCGGCGTGCCGCCTGTTGCCCGACCAGGAACCCACCGTAGGCGCCCACCAGCAATGCCTGCCTGACGGCTTCGGGATCAAGTTCGGCAATCGGCCCGCGTACGCGTCCACTGGCGTTGAACACCGCGAGCGACAGCGGGCCAGCCTTGTCGGCGACAGCGAACAGATTTTCGACCGAAGCGGCATCGGCAACGTCGGTTTCCACCGCCAGTGCGCCAGTTTCCTCCACCAACGGAGCAAGCTTCCCGATATTGCGGGCAGCCAAGACCACGCGAAAGCCTTCACGGGTGAGAAGACGCGCGAGCGAGGCACTCAAACCTGAACCTGCCCCAGCGATCACTGCGATTTCGGTTGCCATGCGGTTCCTCCTTCAGTGTATTCCGGGTGATGTCGGCTGCCACACGATCCCGGCGCTTTGTCGAAGCGTGACCGATCAACTCGCCAGCATCGCAGCGTTCCCGTCCGACAACCAGCGCCAATGTGATGGCATCAGGCGGTTCATTCACGAGGACCGCCTCTCCTGTGGCCACTGACCTGCACGCCGTCCTCGGCACGCAGATACAGGAACCCGGGAATCGAAATCAGCGGGATGACCGCGGTCAGCAGGAACACCTGATGGAAGCGCTCTGGCGTCAGGACGTGGGTTTCTCCCGCGACCAGCCCGAGCAACATGGCGGCGATCGAAACGCCCAGCGAAACGCTGAGTTGCTGGAGCACGCCGCCGAGGCTGGTGGCGCGGCTGAGCTTTTCCGCCGGCAGGTCGGCATAGGACAGTGTGTTTGAGGTCATGAACTGTGACGAACGGACGATCCCGAACAGGAAGACATACAGACCGATCATCCAGTGGGAGGTATCGGCGCTCATCAAGGCGAAACCCGCCACCGTGGCCGAGCCGACGAGCGCGCTGCCGATCAGCACGACACTGAAGCCGAAGCGCCGCAGCAGCGGCGACAGCAAAGGCCGCATGAGCAATGCGCCGAGGCTGCCGATGAATGTCAGCGAACCGGACGTGACCGGGCTCATGCCAAAGCCGACCTGCAGCATCAGCGGCAGCAGGAACGGCACGCCATTGAGGCCGACGCGGCACAGGCCGCCTGCCAGCGTGCCGACACAGAACGAACGAAATCGAAACAACGTCAGATCGACGGCCGGCGCCACGACGCGCCGCGCATAGCGCCCGAAGGCGACCAGCAGCAGCACCGCGGCCGCAAGCACCAGCACCGTCGCCGAAATCGGAATGATCGGCCGGCCGATGCTTTCCAGACCGAATTGCAGGAGCGCCACGCCGCATCCCACCATCAGGAATCCGGCGAAGTCGAAGCGTTGAACCGCTTCCTCATGAAAATCGTCGACGAAGCGCAGCGCGGCCAGGATGCCAATGCAGCCGAACGGCACGTTGACGTAGAATATCCATCGCCACGACGCATAGGTGGTCAGCAAGCCGCCAAGCAGCGGCCCGATCACAGGCCCCATGATGGCCGGCAAGGTCATGTAGGTCATGGCGGTGATCAGCCCGCTGCGCGGAAAGCTGCGCAACAGGATCAGCCGGCCGACCGGGGTCATCATGGCGCCGCCCAGCCCCTGCAGCGCGCGCATGGCCAGCAGCATGCCGAAACTGTTGGCCATGCCGCACAATGCCGAGCCCACAGTGAAGGTGAAAAGCGCCAGTGCGAACACCCTTCGCGCGCCGAACCTGTCGGAAAACCAGCCACTGACCGGAATGAACACGGCCAGCGTCAGGATATAGGTGGTGATCGCCAAATTCAGCCTGACCGGCGTCGTGTCGAGGCTACGTGCGATAGCCGGGATCGCGGTGGTGATGATGGTGGAATCGAGTTGTTCCATCAGGAAGGCGATGGCGACGATTATCGGAATAATGAGTCTCAGCCTCGGGTCGCGCTCGGTGGCGAATTGAGGCTGTTCCAATGCTCTGGCCAATTCCGTCATGCAGGTGGCTTGCGCTCTGGCCTGTTCGATCCCGACGAAAGCGGGATGTGGCTCAATATGTTTGTTGGAGTATGATCTACTCCAAAGCAGCGATCATCTTCTATCCGATCGGCCAGCCGTGACACGATCCTATGGCGTGTCTTATGGTCCGACAAAAGGCGGAGCGGTAGTCAATTCTGCCTGGGTGGAGGTCAACAAAGTTTGACTGCCGGCTGCCTGCCAGCGAGTGCGAACCGAGCCGAGGCCATCAACCCGCATGAGGACCGAACGGTGTTATTGATAAGGGCCTCTGAGGTCCGATTTTTCAACCACAAGGCAAAAGCGATTGATCAATCGGACAAGCTCCTCGCCTTGTTCGGCGACGATGTCTCGGCGGTGCTCGGTCAGCGGTCGCCAGGACCTTCCAAAGCCGGGCTTGCTGTCGCGCTTTCCCGGACGATCGCCCATCCAGCGGGTGACGTCGCCGACCTCCAGTTTCCTGAACGTCGGCCTGGCCTGGCTTGGGAGAACGTCGATCCGGCTCTAAAGGCTCGGTCCCAGTTGAATCGGGCTGCCGTCGTTGAACCGGGATTGACGGAACCTGTGAAGGTTGTGTCCCGTCTCGTTTCCCTGCACGAGGTCGGACACCACACGGCCCATGCCGGGTCCGATGCCGAAGCCGTGACCGCTCATCCCGGTCGCGATAAGGAGGCCCGGGATTTCGGCGGCGCGATCAACGACAGGCACGACATCCGGCATGGCGTCGATCATGCCCGCCCATGTCGCCTTGAGCGGCACTGTCTTGAACCGCGGGAATAGCCCCTTGAACTCGCGGTCGATGTCGCGCAGCGCCGAAGCTTTGGGGTCGGGATTGAGGATGCGCATCCGTTCGAATGGACTCTCCTCGTCCGCGGTCCACTTGCGCGGGGTTGACCAACCGTCCGGATACCCTCGCGGTGCGGCCGGCAGGTAGCGCGTGCCAAAAGGATTCGCCTTCAGCGCGCTGACATACTTGCTCGCGTGACGAAATGCGTCCGGCCCGACATACAGCTGATTGGCACCTCCCGATGCAAGCGTGTACCCGCCATCCTGCCTGCGCCGGAATGCGATATGTTCGTCGGCGACGGCACCCGAGTGAACTTCGGGCATCGGTTGGGTCGCGGCAACCGTCGCCCTGACGCTGAGCTGCGGGATCGAGATGCCGTGCGCGCGCAGGAAGAGCGACGTCCACGCGCCGCTCGCGACCACGACACTCGACGTGGCGATACGGCCCTTCTCGGTCCAGACGCCGCTGATGCGTCCCGCGGAGACATCGAGCATACGTGCAGCGCAATTCTCCATGATGGTGACCCCCTGCCGGGCAGCCAGGCGCGCAAGCGCGGGAACGGCAACCCAAGGCTCGGCTCGCATGTCCGAGGGGGTTGTCATTGCGCCCTTGAACGAGCGCGACATGGCCGGGATCAGCCTGGCAGTCTCGCCCCGGTCAAGGAGGCGTGTGTCGACGTCATGAGCGTGGGCGATCTTCAGGAATTTCGCGAACCCGGTCATCTCCTTGTCCGTGCGCGCAAGATAGGTAACGCCTGTCTGCTGCAGCCCTATGTCTTCGCCGCACTCTTCGGCCAGTTGACGCCAGAGGCGTTGCGCTTCGATGACGATCGGCAGTTCATCGGCATCGCGGCCCTGCTGCCGGATCCAGCCCCAGTTGCGCGAGGATTGCTCGGCGGCGATGCGTCCCTTTTCCAGCAACGTCACCGAAATGTTCTGCCTGGCCAGGAACAGCGCCGTCGTCACGCCGATGACGCCCCCGCCGATGATCACGACATCAGAGGTCTTCGGCAGCGGCGCTTGAAACTGGATCGGAGTGGCTTCGGTGAAGGGAAAGATCGTCAAAGAACACTATCCTGTTTGATATGCTGCGACGGTATCAGGTCAACAGACTTGCCTTGGCCGCGGGACTTGGCCGCTTCCGCAGAATGTCGGCGATGTGCGAGGAGATTGATAGTCAGGTACTGCCAGGTCGGCCCGGAAAACCCGCGTGCCAACACAATAAAGTTGTTGACGGCCATAAGCATCGTTCGATGCGCAACACATGGACATGACGGCAATGCCGCATGGGCCCTCCAACAGCACGGAAGCCTGGAGGATCGACCGGCGGCACGGCATTCCGGAATGCGCATGCCGCCGGTCTTACGCCGATGCTGGGGAGGCATTAGTTTGGGAACACAGGCCTTCAGCGCGGCGTATGACTGAAACAATCAGTAGACCACGACGCTGCGAATGCTCTCACCGGCATGCATGAGGTCAAAGCCCTTGTTGATGTCGTCGAGCTTCAGCGTGTGGGTGATCATCGGGTCGATCTCGATCTTGCCGTCCATGTACCAGTCGACGATCCTGGGCACATCGGTGCGGCCGCGCGCGCCGCCAAAGGCGGTGCCCATC
>CALRQH020000008.1:0-235718 GCA_943370265.1 Mesorhizobium carmichaelinearum | reverse complement strand
CTGTTCCGGCTCGTGCAATTCAACCAGGTCGATACGGGGCTCGTGGCCCTTGTTGCGGAAGAGGCGAAGTTTCTCGCCGTCCGTGACCACGACGAGAGTGCCATTAGCCAAGATCATGTTGTCTCTCCTTTGATGGGAGCAGGATGCAGGAACGGCTGACCCCTCGCCTTGATTCCGGTCAAGAAAGCGGCTCCCGCGGATGCCGACATCGCCGGCCCACGCTGGCCGGACGGGTCAATTTCCTTGAACCCCACCGAGCATGCCAGCGCGTCCTCATCGACGAGGACAGACATCGACGATCTCTGGCGAAGCAGATCCGAATGGGATCAGCCCGGCAATGGGCGGCGCACGCGCGGACCCGCGATTGGATGGAAGCCATGGGCCGGGCCGGTACGGAAGTGTCTGCCGTTGTCCCGGTGAAAGTGGCGTCCGCCGCAGTCCGAATAATAGAAAGCGCCGCCAGGTCCCCAATAGCCGCCGTAGAAAGGCCCGTAATGGTCATCGTAGAAGCCGCCATTACTTGGTAAGTAAATGCTGACGCTTTCCGGGCGAAATCGCCAAATGCAGCATCCAGTCCTGCCAGGCCTGCAAGAGGCTGACCTGCGAAATACCGGAGCTCATCCATGCCAGCCCCGCATGAACGAACTGATCGGCATTGCGTAATGAATCGTCACCCTCCTCAGTCATTTCTGGCCCTTGGGGCGCGACTGGAGTTGGCGCGCCGACACCGCCAACGCGAGACGCCTGACATTCACGCGGCGGAAGCGGACCCGTCATATGGGCTGTCATTCCCAGTTCCGGTTCAAAGGTGGATTACGCCGACGTCCGCCTTGGCTGCCCCTTCGCGATCTAAGCGACCGTTTTGGCTGCCATGTCCTTGATCGTGCTCGTGGCCTCCTCGCGGACGCGCGTGGCGGTTTCCGAAGCAAGTTTTGAAGTCAGGGCGGCAACCTTGCCGGCCTCGCTCGCATATTCCGTCGTCGCGTTCTGCAAGAAGGCGGTGAACACGTCAAAGGTATCGTTGAACTCCGGGCCGGCGATGAGATCCTCGGCGAGCTTGAGATCCTGTTCGTAGCGATGTTTCAGGAAGGACATCGTTTCGATCTGGTAGCGCATCATGGCCTTGAACGCGTGCGCCTGAAGGGATGCGGCGGCGAGCAGGAACTTCTGGCTACTTTTGGCCATCGGCAAGGATCGCATCGCGAACTGCGTCGGCTCTGGACGGTGTTGCATGGTTGATTGCTCCCTTGTGCAGCGGTCGCAGACATCTGGTGCCTGCCGGACATATGTTATCCTTGCGCACCCCATGTCGTTGATCAGGATCAACATGGATACGGTCTCCGCCAGAACCAGGTGCGGTCGGCGGCAGACCGCGTCGGCTAAAGCCGATCGGGCCATCGCCCTTTCATCGCGCCATGAGGATCGGCAACGGCTGTCGGTCCAGCAATGCCTTGGTCACCCCGCCAAACATGTGCTCCCTTAGCCTCGAATGGCCGTATGCGCCCATGACCATCAGGTCGGCGGACGTATCGGCGGCGTGCTGGCGCAGCACTTCGGCAACGGAATGGCTCGAACTCGGCAGGCGGTCGACAGTGACCTTGGCGCCATGGCGGGCAAGATAGGCGGCAGCATCCGCTCCAGGCTCCGCTCCGTGATGGTTCGCTCCTTCGACGGGATCGACAAGCGTCAGATGCACGTCGTCCGCCGAGGCCAGCATGTCCAGCGCTTCGCGCAAGGCGCGTGAGGCCTCGACGCTGGAATCCCAGGCGACGAGAACCCGCTTCGGCTTCAGTGTCGGACGCGAGCCTCGAGGAACCAACAAGAGCGGCTTGCCGGATGAAAACAGCACGCCTTCGACGACCAGGCTCTTGAACGTCTGGCTGGCGAGCAGGTCCGGGCCCGCGACCACTATGTCGGCGTAGCGTGCACGCTGGCCGATCGTTTCATTTGCCCAGCCGAATTCCGGATATTCGGTGCAGATGTCGGCCGAAAGGGCCCTGCCGGCGAGAAAAGCGGATACGTCCGCCGTCCTCTTTTTCAGCTGGTTCAAATCACCGTCCCGCACCTTCAACCATGTATCGGACAGGGTGGCGGCATACGCTCCGACAGGGTGCGACGCCGAGAGAGCCAGCACGAGAGCCGACAGGTGCCCTTCGACCTCCTCGCACAGGTCCGCGACGATCTTGAGATCGTCATCCGGCATGAGCGGACCCGTGACGGCGAGCAGAGTCTTGAAAGTCATATCGGTGATCCCCGATCGTTGATTGAAGCGCAAATGTGAGGTTAGTCATAGGCATCAGCCTCGCCGCATTCCTTGCGTTGGATCAAATGACCCGGTTCCTGCAATTGATCAGGATCAACGCTGTCGCGCCTTGAAGAACTAGACTTCAGCTGAGCAACCGGCGGACACACAGATGAAAATCCTGATCGCAGCGAGTCTGATGAGCCTGATATTCAACGCGGCCGCGTCACAGGATCTTGGGAACGGCAAGGCGCAATACATGAATTCTTGCGCCGTCTGCCATGGACCCGAGGGGAAAGGCGACGGGCCATTGGGTGACGTGTTGCAGACGCGCCCGGCTGATCTGACTCGCCTTTCCAGGATGAATGGAGGGGCATTCCCGTACGCGCATGTCTTTGCCGTGATCGACGGCCGCTACGGAGTGCCTTCGCACGGCAACCGCGAGATGCCGGTATGGGGCCGCCAATTCCTCCCGGGAGACACCAGAAAGTTCGGCCCAAGCGCGGGAGAAATCGTCACCACGGAACGTATCCACGACTTGGCTGGTTACGTCCAGACGCTGCAGCAATAGCCCTGGGAGCGAGACGCTTTTCGGGATCGCCATTGGCTTCTGCCGAGGCAACAGCAAACAAGAGACGGGCAATGATCATTGAGGACCAGAAAACCGCGGTCGCCTTCCTGCTCGATCCCGCCACCTACGGCGAGACGGATCCGGTTGAGGCGATTGAAACCCACATCTCGCGTATCTTCCTGGCCGGCTCCCGAGCCTTCAAGCTGAAGCGGGCCGTGCAGCTACCCTATCTCGATTTTTCGACGCCGGTGCTTCGCCTCGCCGCCTGCGAGAAGGAAGTGGAGCTCAACACCAAGACCGCGCCAGGCCTTTATCTGGGTGTCCGGCGCATTACACGAGAGGACAATGCCAGGCTCGCCTTCGACGGGACCGGTGATCTGGTCGACGCGGCGATCGAAATGGTCCGCTTCGATCAGTCGAAACTGCTCGACCGCATGGCAACGAGCGGCCAGTTGACCCCCGCTCTCATGAGCGCGGTCGCGCGCATGATCGTTCGCTATCATCGCGGCGCGCCAGAAATCCATAATGGCAGTGGCTGCTCGAACCTGGGGGGCGTGCTCGATATCAATGAGGCTGGTTTTGCCACCAGCCATGTTTTCGAGAATGCCGAAGTGGGAACGCTCAACGCCGCCTTTCGAACCGCCCTCGCCCGCCATTGTGGACTGCTCGACCGGCGCGAGGCGGCAGGCAAGGTGCGCAGATGCCATGGCGACCTGCATCTACGCAACATTTGCCTTTTCGACGGCGAACCCCGCCTCTTCGACTGTATTGAATTCAATGACCAGATCGCCAGCATCGACGTGCTCTACGACCTTGCCTTCCTGCTGATGGACCTTTGGCATCGCGGCTTTCCGGAACTCGCCAATCTGGTGATGAATCGCTACCTCGATGAGGCCGATGACGAGGACGGTTTCGTCCTCCTGCCCTTTTTCATGGCGGTGCGTGCGGCGGTCCGTGCGCATGTCACTGCGACGCAGATCGATGAAGGCAGCAGCGATTCCGGCAGGCTGGTTGCCGAAGCCAGATCTTACTTCGACCTTGCCAGCACACTCCTTCAGGCAAAGCCTCCTCGGCTGATAGCGATCGGAGGCTTGAGCGGATCCGGCAAGACGACGATAGCAGAGGCCTTGGCGGCACATATCGGCGCGCCGCCCGGCGCGCGCATTGTCGAGAGCGACCGAATTCGCAAGGCCCTGCACGGGGTATCCGCGGAAACACGGCTTCCCGCCAAGGCTTACCGTCCGGCTGTATCCGAACGCGTGTATCGCGAGATGGCCTGGCGTGCAGAACTGATCCTTGCCGAAGGCGGCTCGGTCGTGGCCGACGCTGTTTTCGACAGATCGGCCGACCGCGATCGGATCGAAAAAACGGCACGCAATGTCGGAGTTGCTTTCGCCAGCTTCTGGCTGGAAGCCAATCCGCACGTTCTCTGGCAACGGGTCAGCGAGCGCAAGGGCGGCCCATCCGATGCCACCATCGATATCCTGTCGCAGCAACTGCTTCGGAGTTCCGATCAAACCAGTTGGCGCAGAGTCGATGCCGATCGCAAACCGACGGAAATTATTGCCGAATTGACGGAAAAGCCTGAGACAGGCTCCTCCGGCAGCGACCGATCCCTGTACACAGCCCATCGCCTCGCGCTCTAGCGTATTATCGGCCTCGACGGAGCTTGAGTCTTGCCTCGGACAAGCCAGGCTCGTTTGGGTGACGCTCTATCGAGAAGCCGTATTCGCGGCACATCGACAGCATCCTCGTGTTTTCACTAAGCATCACGCCTTCGATGAGGCCGATTCCGTCGTTTTTTGCATAGTCAATTATCTGCCTGAGCAATTCCCAGCCCAGACCATGACCCTGCAGGTCGGTGCGTACGAGCAATGCGTACTCGGCAACGGCATGGTCCGGGTCACAGGAAAGCCGGCCGACACCCGCCAGCGCGCCGGTGCTCTTCTCCAGTGCGACGAAAGCCATGTTTCGGTCGTAGTCGAGTTGGGTGAGCTGTTTCAACAACTGGTCGGAGAAAACCTTGCGCGGCGACAGGAAACGCAAGCGCAGATCATCAGGGGAAATCCTGGCGAGGAATTCGGGGTAAAGCGCAACGTCGGCCGGCTTGATTGGCCGGATGTGGTAGTGCACGCCACTTGCCGAAACATCCCTGTGCCACCCTGATGGGTAAGGGCTGATTGCAAGCGCCGGGTTCGGCCCCGGCTCCTCTACGCGCCCCGGTTCGATCTCGATGCGGGCATCGAGCGCGATCACGCCGTCGGCGTTGGCCAGCAACGGGTTTATGTCGAGGGAGACGAGACACGGAAAATCGACGGTCATTTGCGACAATCCGTTGAGCGCGCCAACGATTGCACCCTGATCCGCCGGTCTGCGATCCCTGAAACCGGCAAGCAGGCGGCCAATCCGCGTCTGTGCGATCAGGTCCCGTGCAAGCACATCGTCGAGTGGCGGCAACGCGACCGCCGTATCATCCATGACCTCGACCGCGACGCCGCCGGCACCAAACAGGATGGCCGGCCCGAAGATCGGATCGCGGCTCATGCCAAGGATGAGTTCCTGCGCCTCCTTTCGCTCCACCATCGGTTGGACGGCATAGCCCTCTATTGTGGCCGTTGGCGCCTGCTTGCGCAGCCGCGCCTCGATCGATCTGGCGGCTTCCCCGGCCGCCGCGGCGGTCGCGAGATCGAGCACCACGCCGCCGATGTCGGATTTGTGCGAGATCGTCTTTGACAGCACCTTGACGACGACGCGTCCTGACGTCTTCAGAAGCTGGCCTGCCGCCTTCTGCGCCTCGGCGGGCGATTTGGCGATCATGATCCGCGGCACCGCAATGCCATAGGCCGAGATCGCCGCCTTGGCTTCCGGCTCCGTCAGCATTCGCCGCCCCTCCTTCGCGACCTGCCTGAAAATCGCAAGCACCGCCTCCCGGTCAGTGGTGACGTCCTCGCCGCTACTCGATGGCGTGCGCATCAGCGCTCGCTGGGCTCGCGACCATTCGCTGAGGTAGGATACGGCCGTTGCCGCGTCCGCAGGCGTCTCGAAACTTGCAATCCCAGCATCCTGAAGGATATGTCGGCCTTCACGCGCCGTATGTTCCCCGAGCCAGCAGGTCAGGACCGGCTTGCCTGCGATCATACCCTCGCTGGTGAGTTCGGCCACCGCTCTCGCCGCGGCGAGCGGCGAACCCAGTCCGGTTGGGCAGTTCATGACCATGACGACGTCGGTTCCCGGATCGGCCGCGACGGCTTCAACGGCGGCCTTGTACCGATCCGGTGGGGCATCACCGATGATGTCGACTGGATTGGCGTGCGACCATGTGGGCGGGAGTGCGGCGTTCAGGCGCCCGATCGTGGCGGCTGAAAGCGTCGCCAATTCGCCCCTGCAGTCCATGAGTTGATCAACGGCCAATACGCCTGCCCCGCCGCCATTGGTGACGATGCCGACGCGGGCCTGTTCCAGCGGACGGAAACGGCCGATCGTTTCAGCAGCATCGAACAGTTCGGCCAAGCCGTTGACGCGTAGTACGCCGGCGCGCAGCAATGCCGCGTCGACGACGCGATCGGCACCCGACAGCGAGCCTGTATGGGTCGCCGCGGCCTTCGCGGCCTGCTCGTGGCGGCCCGCCTTGACGGCGATGACCGGCTTGACGCGCGCCGCCGCCCTGGCAGCGGAGATGAACTTGCGCGGATTGGTGACTGTTTCAAGATACATCACGATGGCGCGCGTATGTTGATCGCCCGCCAGCATGTCCAGGCAATCTCCGACATCGACATCGGCCATATCGCCCAGCGAGACGATCTGCGAGAAGCCTACATTGTTGTCGGCCGCCCAATCGATCAGCGACGTGGCGATGGCGCCGGACTGCGACAGCAGCGCGATGTTGCCCTGTCTCGCCGCCATATGCGCGAAACCCGCATTAAGCTTTATCGGCGGTATCATGAGGCCCACCGTGTTCGGCCCGATGATGCGGAAAAGCGTTGGCTTGGCTGCGTCGAGCATCGCTTGACGCAGCCCGTTTTCGCGCGTCAGCCCGGCTGTGATGACAACGGCCGCGCGCGTGCCCTTTTCGCCAAGCTCGCGCACGATGCCTGCTATCGTGTCCGGTGGTGTCACAATCACCGCGAGATCCGGAATACCCGGCAGGTCGGCCGCGTTCGCATAACAGCGCCGACCCGCCACTTCCGAATATTTTGGATTGACCGGCCAGATCTCGCCCTCGAAGCCGCCATTGACTATGTTGTCGAAGACGACACGTCCGACGGAGCCCTCACGAAGGGAGGCGCCGAAGACCGCGACCGACTTTGGCGCGAACGCATGTTCGAGATTTCGGATCGTCACTTCTGTATCTCCAGTTCCCGGCGATAATCGCCAAGAACCCCGCCCGTTCATTGCGTTGGATCAAAGCTGCGGGGGGCTTATCGTGATTGGCTGTTGGGCAGGTTCGAGCGATGAGGTCACGACGACCTGTTGCGATCAGCGATCGGAAAATTTGATGGGCTATTATTTCAGCAGAACTATCGACATGCCGTTCACTACGGCAATCAGCCACGTAACCAACAAGCTCGCAAGCAAGGGTTTTGGCGTTCTGACTTCGATCGATGTGCAGCAGACAATGAAGATCAAGCTCGGCGCGGAGTTCAAACCCTACACAATCCTCGGCGCATGCAATCCGCACTTCGCGTGGCGCGCCTTGCAGGCAGAGGACAAGATCGGGACCATGCTGCCTTGCAACGTCATCGTCACCGAAATCGCGCCGGGAAAGGTGGAAGTCGCGGCGGTCGATCCTGTCGCTTCGATGGGTGCCATCGACAATCCGGGACTTGCCGACATTGCGAAGGATGTGCGGCGCCTGCTGCAAGAGATGATCAGCGAGCTCTAGCGCCACGGACAGGCATCAGCATCGGATGACATCCACATGAACGAGTCCATTCTGCGACGCGTATTGCTGGCCATCGCCATCCTGGGTCTGACCTTTGGTATCGGAACCTGGCAGATCGGGCTCGGTGCCATTCATGCCGGCACCATCTGGACCGCGGCGACCTTGCCGGTGGTCGCGGCACTCGCCGTCTCGATCTTGCGCGATTTCTGGATCGGCCGCTTCGGCGTCGATGCAATCGCGCTGGTTTCGATGTCGGCGGCTCTGTTGCTCGGCCAACCGCTGGCTGGTGTCGTGGTTGCGATCATGTATGCCGGTGGCACAGTGCTGGAGGATTTCGCACGTGGCCGCGCGGAGCGGAACCTGAAGGCGCTGACCGATCGCTCGCCCCGCGTCGCCCATCGCAAATCGGCGCAAGGAACCGACACGATTTCCGTCGATAAGGTCGCGGTCGGCGATGACCTGCTGGTGCGTGCAGGCGAACTGGTTCCCGTCGATGGAATTCTGCTCGATGGCTCGGCCTCCCTGGATGAGTCCGCGGTCACCGGAGAACCGCTTCCGGAACGGCGCGGCGCCGGCGATCCGCTGCGCAGCGGCACCATCAACGCAGGCGAAGCCTTCAGCATGCGGGCCACAGCCTTGGCCGAGCAGAGCACCTATGCGGCGATCGTGCGCATGGTCGCGGCCGCGCAGACCGCAAAGGCGCCGTTCATCCGGATGGCTGATCGCTTCGCCCTGTTCCTGCTGCCGGCCACCTTGCTGGTTGCGGGTATCGCCTGGTACGTCTCCGGTGATCCGATCCGGGCACTCGCCGTGCTGGTGGTGGCGACGCCGTGCCCCCTTATCCTTGCGGCTCCCGTCGCCTTCATCGGCGGCGTCTCGCGCGCCGCGCGCGCTGGCATCCTGATGAAGGGCAGCGCCGCCCTGGAAGCTCTCGCGCAAGTCCGGACGGCGATCTTCGACAAGACGGGCACATTGACTATCGGCGGCGCTGAGCTGATCGAGATCGATGCCGCGCCTGGCCGCGACGCCAACGACATCCTGCAAGTGCTGGCGTCCCTGGAACAGGCCTCCCACCATGTGCTCGCCGACTCCATCATCCGGGCAGCCCGTGGACGAGGACTTGCACTTTCCCATCCGCGTGATGCCCAGGAGTTTCGCGGGGCAGGCCTGCAGGGCCTGGTCGACGACACTTCGATACGAGCAGGCTCCCGCAAACTTGTACTTGCCGGCAAGCCACTGCCGAAATGGACCGAATGTGGAGAGCAGCGATACCTGGCTCAGCCGGTGTTGAGGGTCTTTGTGGCGCTCGGCGGACAGCTGGCCGGCATATTCACTTTCGGCGACTCGCTGCGTGTGGATGCGCGTCAAACGCTGGGTGAACTGCGGCAGGCCGGCATCGAGCGCCTCGTCATGCTTACTGGCGACGACGGCGTGGCGGCAAAGCGTATTTCCGCCTTGCTCGACGTCGACCTCATCGTCGCCGACGCCACGCCAGCGAAAAAGGTCGCAGCGGTCGAAGCCGAGAAAGCCCTGGTGCCAACGATGATGGTCGGCGACGGGATCAATGACGCGCCGGCGCTTGCGGCCGCCACGGTCGGCATTGCCATGGGAGCACGCGGCGCCACTGCCTCCTCCGAGGCCGCCGACATCATCGTGCTGGCCGACCGGCTGCAGCCCGTCGCCGATGCGCTGCGGATTGCACAACGGACGCGTAACATTGCCTTGCAAAGCATCGTTGCCGGGCTGGCGCTATCCGGCATGGCGATGGTCGCGGCAGCCATGGGATACATCACGCCGGTGGCGGGAGCGTTGCTTCAGGAAGGCATCGACGTCGCCGTCATCCTCAACGCGCTACGCACGCTTGGCGATGGACCTCTCAAGGGTGCATAGTTGACGGCAGCGACGGATGAACGATCATGGCACAACAAGATCTGGTGGTTTGCAGCAAGTGCGGCGGCGTCAACCGCCTGCCGCCCGCACGCAATGCCAGCGATGCGAAATGCGGAAAGTGCGGGAAAAGACTTTTTTCGGGTCACCCTGAAGACGTCGATGCGGAAATCTTCAATCGTCAGATAACGCGCGGCAGCGTCCCCGTCGTCGTCGACATATGGGCACCCTGGTGCGGCCCCTGCAAGATGATGGCGCCCGCGTATGAGGCCGCGGCGATGGAACTGGAGCCGCATGTTCGCCTGATCAAGCTCAACTCCGACAATGAACAAGCCGTTTCAGCCAGGCTTGGCGTTCGCAGCATCCCGACCATGATCCTCTTCCACGGCGGCCGCGAGGTTGCGCGCACGTCGGGCGCCATGACGGCTGGGCAGATCGTCAGATGGGTACGCGACGGCATGCCGACGGTCGCGGCCTGAAAGCCATCGTCCCGTGGACTCGCTCATCGCTCGGCTCGGACTGGCCCTGGCAATCGGCCTCCTGGTCGGATTGGAGCGCGGCTGGCGGGAGCGGGACGCACCCGACGGAAGTCGGACGGCCGGAATTCGAACCTTCGGAATTTCGGGGCTGCTCGGCGGCATTCTCGCGACGCTGGCCAATGCGCTGGGCGCGATATCGGTGCTGGTTGGCGGCTTCATCGTCTTTGCCGCGATCTTTGCCTGGTACAAGGCGCGAGAGGCGGCCCAAGACCGGGACTTCAGCGTCACCAGCGTCATAGCGGGCCTTGCTGTTTTCGCACTCGGCGCTCTTGCCGTGGTCGGCGATTACCGCGCCGCCGCCGCCGGAGGAGCGGCGCTGGCCGCGATCCTTGCCAGCCGCGAGAAAATGCACGGCCTGTTGCGGCGAATGACCTGGATCGAACTGCGCTCGGCGCTGGTCCTGGCGATCATGACAGCGATCGTCTTGCCCTTGCTGCCAAACCGGACGATGGACCCTTGGGGCGGGTTCAATCCTCGGGAGGTATGGTTTCTCACGGTCCTCATGGCGACAATATCATTCGCCGGGTATGTCGCCGTTCGGGTCTTGGGAAATACACGCGGCCTGCTGCTGAGCTCGCTTGCTGGTGCCGTGGTCTCGTCTACCGCCGTGACCCTTGGGCTGGCCCGCAACTCGAAGTCAGCGATCAACCGGCTACCGTTGGCGGGGGCCGCCTCGCTGGCGGCGATGGTTTCTGTTTCGCGCGTCTGCGCGGTGATACTGCTCCTGCAGCCGGACGTATTCAAAGTGGTGGCCATCCCGGCGATTGCCGGGGCGCTCGCTTTCGCGGCCTGCGGAGCATTCATGTTCACTCGCGAAAGTGGTGATCCCAAGAACAGCGCGGAACCTCGCAATCCTTTTGAACTCGTCCCGTTGCTGTTGTTTGCCTTGCTCTTCGCGGTTGTCGCAACCACGAGCGCCGCATTGGCGGTTCACTTCGGCGGGCATGGTCTGGTTGTCAGCTCCGCGCTGGCCGCCATGTTCGATGTCGACGTCTCGGTGCTCAGCGCCTTGCGCCTTATCCAGCACGCGATCCCGGTTCCTATCGTAGGGCATGCGGTACTCGCGGCGCTGGCTGGCAATGCGGCCGGCCGGGTCCTGCTGGCAGGCCTCGTCAGCCCGCCCGGGTTCTGGTTGCCGCTCGCGGCTTCAACGCTGATCGCTGCGACCGCCGGCTACTGCGCCATGATCATGCTGGCGACAGGCTGACAGACCATGCAGTCCTTGACGCGGATCAAGGCCGAGGCTGGCCCTCGCGCTATGAACGGCGTCAAAAGGAGTTTGCCATGACCAGCTTGCAGGACCTGACCCCTAAATTTCGTAGCATCCGACTTTTGCTTGCGCGTGAGAAGGACCATCCGGAAGGCGACCGCGAGGAAGGCTATGACGTGCTCGCTCCATTGACCGCCGAAGGCCGGATAGATGCGGAACAATGGAAATCGCATAGGGCGGTCTGCCGGGTTCGCCGTTTTCGGACCGGGGAAGAAGACCTCATCGGCCGACTGCGGCGCAAGCCAGGCGGGCAATGGTATTTCGACTATGCCGAAGGCGACCGCGAAGACGAGATCGGCTTCCATCTCGGCGACGAACGGTTCGTCACCGGCGAGTATGTTTCAATTGAACGCAATGGCGCCATGCACACCTACCAGGTGGCGCGGGTCGAACGGCCTTGACGCCCCAAGGCCAGGCTTCCTTGGAGTAGACCGTGTCGCGACGCATCCTGATTGTGGTCGGCCACCCCGATCCGTCCCCGGACCGCCTCTGCCGCGGTCTTGCAAAAGCCTATGCCGAGGGTGCGCAACAGGCAGGGCATGCCATACGCCAGGTTGATCTGGCGACGCTGGATTTTTCAATATTGCGGACAATGCAGGAGTTCGAACATGGGGTGGTTCCCGATAGTCTCAGGGATGCCGCCGAAGCGATCCTATGGGCGGAGCATATCGTCTTTGTCTTCCCGCTGTGGCTCGGAACCATGCCGGCCTTGCTCAAGGCATTTCTGGAACAGGTCATGCGGCCGGGCACGGCTTTCGCCTACCCGGACAAGAGAGGCGGCTTTACCAGAACGTTGCTGCGAGGCAGGTCCGCGCGCATCGTGGTAACGATGGGTATGCCATCGGTCCTGTATCAGCTCTGGTTCCTCGGTCATGGCATCGCCGGCATGCGGCGAAGCATCCTTCATTTTGTCGGCATCAGTCCCGTGCGCGAGACCCTGTTTGGCATGGTCGCCGGCGCCAGCGACGCCACCCGAGCGAAATGGCTCGTTCAAATGCGCAAACTGGGCGAACGGGCGAGATAGGCCGATTGGAAGATCGGTCACGGCACAAGGACGGCGGCGCCACTCAATCTCCCGGCCCTCAGATCGTCCAACGCCTGATTGGCCTGCTCCAGTGGATAGATTTTTGTATGCGTGCGGACCTGTGCGCTCTTCGCAATGGGAAAGAACTCTTCGGCGTCGCGGCGGGTCAGGTTCGCGACCGACACCAACTCCCGTTCCTCCCAGAGCAGTTCATAAGGCATCGAGGGAATGTCGCTCATGTGAATGCCGCCACACACCACGCGCCCTCCCTTGCGAGCGGCGCCCAAGGCGGCTGGCACCAGATCGCCCACGGGCGCGAAGATGATGGCGGCATCGAGCGGTCCGCTCGGACGTTCATCCGAGCCGCCGGCCCAAGTAGCGCCGAGCGACAGCGCGAAATTCTGTGCGTCCTTGTCGCCTGGACGGGTGAACGCGAGGACCTCGCGGCCCTGCCAGATCGCGACCTGGGCAATAATGTGAGCGGCAGCGCCGAAACCATAGATGCCGAGCCGCTTGCCATCGCCAGCCTTCTTCAGGCATCGCCAGCCGATCAGGCCAGCGCAAAGCAGTGGTGCCAAGGAAACGGCATCCGCGTCGGTTTCCAGATCAAATGCAAAGTCCGAGTCGGCAATCACCAGACTCGCGAAGCCGCCGTCGCGCGTGTAGCCGGTAAACAGTGGACGATCGCACAGGTTCTCACTGCCCGCCGCGCAATAAGGGCAGCAGCCGCACGTGTGCCCAAGCCAAGGCACGCCCACTCTTCGCCCAAGCCTGGAGCGTGCGACGCCTTCACCCACCGCATCGACGATACCGACAATTTCATGCCCCGGTATCAACGGCAGTTTTGGATGCAGCAGATCGCCGTCAACGACATGCAAATCTGTCCGACACACCGCACACGCTTCGACCCTGACCCGGACCTCACCCACTCCAGGTGCGGGGTCAGGCCTTTCGATCAGTTTCAAGGGAGCGCCGACGCTTTCGAGCACCATTGCTTTCATGATATTATCCATATCTGGATTTACGCCGGGGCCAAGCGCCCGATCGTGTCGTTCAAGTTATCTGGATGAACCTTCATGACACCATTCATCCAAACGACCTTGATCGGTACCAATAACCCCCAACGAACCGCTGGTCCGACAAAAAACGCCGGATGGAAGCATTCGCCGGACGCGTGCACCGTTGGCGGCGCCTGCCCGAACCTGCTCCGTTTGATCAAACCGCGCTCAAACCTGTTTTCTGCGCAGGTTGTCGAGCCGGGCGAGCAGATCCGCCGGGAGCTGTTCCCGAACTTCGATCGCGCCTGCATAGATATGACCCTCGTTGCCATCAAGGGTCAGCGTGTCACCCTCCCGAAAGGTAAGGTTGCCGATCGCGATCGCGGCATCCGTCTCATGCACTGAGAGAGTGTCGCAGCCCACCAGGCAGACTTTTCCAAGCTGTCTTGCGACCACGGCTGCATGCGACGTACGCGCACCGCGCTGGGTAAGCAATCCGTCCGCCAGATCCAGAGCCGAGATATCACGCGTTTCAGCGTCACGACGCACCAGGATGACCGTGCATCCAGCAGCCTTGCGTTCGCGCACACGCACCTCGTCGAGCGCGATTTCACCGCAAACCACGCCGCTTGATGCCGAGGATGCTGAAGCGATTGGCGAAAGCTTGTTGCCATCGCCGGCAGTCACGACGCGAATTGCCAGGGTCCGCGCGTCAAGTCCGCGCGTGCGTTCGAGTGCCGTAGCCCGGTCGATCATGCCTTCGTCCATCAAGTCGAGCGCTATGCGGGCCGCTGCTTGCGGCGTTCGTTTTCCCGTCCGCGTCTGAAGCAGGAACAATTGGCCATCCTGAACAGTGAATTCGAAATCCTGCATATCTCGAAAGTGCCGCTCCAGCCGCTTGGTCGCTTCGACGAGTTCGGCCCAGACCTGAGGTGCGGCCGAGGCCAATTCGCCATGACCGTGCGCGCTCCGACGTCCACTGACGACATCCTCGCCTTGCGCATTGAACAGGAAATCGACCCAGGGAGCGGGATCGCCATTGCTCGGGTTTCTTGTGAACCCGACACCTGAACCGGACATGCCACCGGCATTTCCGAAGATCATTCTCTGGACGGTGACCGCTGTTCCCATCGCATGCGTAAGACCGCGCAGTTCCCTGTAGGCGGAGGCTTTTTCGCTGTTCCAGGATTTGAAGACGGCCAGGATGGCTTCCTGCAGTTGCACATCAGCGGATTGAGGGAAAGGTGCGGCGGCCTCGCGTTCATATGTTTCGAGATGCATCCGCGCTAGATCGCGAAGCGCCCCGAAATCGAGTTCGCGCTCTTCGATGCCGCCGCGCAGCTTGTCGAGATCGGCATCGAAACACCGCGAATCGACACCGGCGACCACCTCGCCATAGCTTGCAACCAGGCGTCTGAACGCATCCCAGGCCAGTCGTGGATTGCCCGTCATACGGATGACGCCGGGAAGAGTGGCATCGGTCAGACCGATGTTGAGCAACGTTTCCATCATGCCCGGCATGGACACGGGCGCGCCCGACCTGACCGAGAGCAACAGCGGTTTGCGCGCATCTCCAAGACGTAGGCCAGTCGCCTTTTCCAGACGATCGAGGCCGCCGCGCCAGATGTCGGGCGTGATCACCCCTTGTCGCGCGCACCATTCCGTGCCCAGCACGAAGGCCGGTGGAACCCGCAGGCCAATTGCCGCCATGCCCGCGAGGTTGAAGGCCTTGAAGCCGAGCACGTTGGAGCTGACATCTTCCGGCAAGGATTCGGTTCCGCCAATGAAATGGATGTGCGGCGCGGGTCGCGCTTCCTGGGCGGTCTGGCTTGGCTTGGAACGAACGTTCATGCCTTTGCCTCCAAGCGACTGAATGCCAGATCTCGAAGGCCGTAAGTGGTGGCAAGCAGCGCATCGGTCGCCTGTTCGATTGCCCCGGCAAAATCGGTGGTCAGGCAATGAGTGGCTGCGTCATCGACATGTTTTGCCAGCGCCCGCCGAACCTCCCTGAGGAGGACATCGCACTGTCGTTCCGCGTTCAGCACGCGCCATGACGTCGCGATGAATTCCTCCTGATCTTCCGCCGTGCTGTCCTCACCAAAGCATCTGGCAATGCTAATGGCCTTGATATGGTCCTGTACGGCGGTCAATGTCACGTCGGCCATTTTGCGGATCGAATCCCTGACGTCGCCATGCCAAGCCTGTCTTTGGTTTTCGGCTATTAACGACAGCAGAAAGGCTGCCTCTTCGAGCGAATCCGCGACATCGTCGGCCTGCTCGATCAACCGCACGAACGGCAGCCATTTGGGATGGTTTTCGGCCAGGGCCCGGGATTTCATCACCTGGAGATCGGCCTGGCGCTCCCAGCCCTTTGCTCGTTCGGCGAATTTGGCCATCGCCTTGCCGTCAGCTTCCTGGCCATGCGCCATGGCGTCGCGAATACCTTCGGCAAGTGCATGGCAGAATGCCGCATGCTCGCTCAGCAGCTCTAGTTCGTCGTGGTGGCGCCGGGAATAGCGCAACAGCAGCAGCCTGATCGCGTCGGCAATCAGCGGCAAGGGTTGCCGCTGCCGCATCGATTGGCTCGACAAGGCCAATGTTTCAACGAGAAACTCTCTTGCCTGGGCTTCCCCCAGAACCTGGTCAAGGCGCTGACCAATTCGAAAATAGTCTGCGCCGAGCGCCTGCATGGCGTCGTGGATCAATTGTTCCCCGCCAGCGGCAAGCCACCCCATATGGCCAACCTCGCGCCGCGCCGCCTCCGTCAGGACGGCAATGGACTGAGACTTCTTCACGAAGAGGTTCAGCCGTTTGCGCGCACGGTTCCAGTCGATCAGAAAGACGATCCGGGAGCCGAGAGCCTCCAGCGTCGACATCAGCTTTTCCTCGTTCGGGCAATCGAACGTCGCCGTGCCTACCTGGTATGCCTGGTCGGCGTTGAGACCGGCCGTGGTCCGCATCGCGACCGCCGACCACGTCGCACCGATTTCGCCGAGCCCCGTCTGGAAAAAAGCAAAGCGCTGATCGTGAAGGTCCGAATAGGTGAGGACCATCTTCAAACCTTCGACCTGCACGACAAGCACGTGCGCATCGTTGGTCCCAATGTCATTTTGGATCAGAAGCCTGTCGCCGTCGCGGGTTGCCGCCGTATCAAGACCAGGGTGATCGAGCTTCAGCGCGCGGGTCCGGTTAAGCCCGCGCATGAAAGCGGCCACGAGAGGTCGGTCGCCGGCGGAAAGTTGCCAAACGTGGGCGCCATCGATCGTCTCGTTCGAAAACTCCGCAGCCAGGTGGTTCAAGGCCTTGTGCAAGTCCATCACAAGCAGATGAAAACTGTCATCCCCGTGGCGGCTTCCACTCGTGAGGTCCCTGATTTGCGCCGGAGAGAGTGTGTCTGATGGCTGGTCGTTGAGCCATCCGCACCAGTGTTCGACACGCGCTATCAGTGCACGATGGGCTGGTTCGGTGTCGCCATCCAACGGGCGCGCCATCACGCGCAGGTCATCGCGCAACTTCTGCTTCAGGCTGGGAAGGTCGGGGACATGAAGCGTCGTGCCGTCCAGATATGCGGATGCCGGCAGCGCGATCAGCCATGGCGCATCGAGCTGGGCGGCGGCGAATTCATGTTTCATGTCGAGGGGAACGGTCGAAGGCTGCTCGGCATGCGTCTGGGCTGCCTGCAACACGGTCAGATAGAGCTTGAGCCGGTCATTGGCGGCCAGCGCAGCCTTCGTCCAGGCGGGACGCAACAGCTGTAGCTGGCCCAACGATGCCACCGCATCAAATTTTTCCATCGATGTCTTCTCCGCGATATGTGAGGGCTTGCTCGACCCCCGTGCACTTCTCGGCGGGCGGCTCGACTTCTGTAATGTGGTGGTCGGGTCCACCGGCTACGCGGCAGGCCCCGTGCGACGGCCGCGCCATGATCTCACGCCCTGCATGCGACAGCATGAGCGGCGTCTGTCGCGTACGAAAAGGGTAAAAGCTGGCTTGGTCATCCTGTTTGGAAGGTATCCGGCCCCGGGCAGCGCTCATTGATCCACGTCAAGGCCACCGGGGCGCATTGAACCGGGGAACCAAAGCAGCCGAACCGAGTGTCGGATCGCTATTTGACCCGCATCAAAGCTGGCAGCCCAGTTTTCCTGTTCATTACCTCCCACCGAAGTCTTCAGATCTTGGGAGAGCGCTATGACCACGGCCGACATCAACATCCCTATTCGAAAGGTAGCGACCGCCCCGGCAGCGAAACTTCGGCTTGGTTCCCTTACCGCACTGGTCATTGGCTCGATGGTCGGCTCCGGGGTGTTCAGTCTGCCGCAGAACATGGCCGCCGGCGCTGGTCCTCTCGCCATCCTGATTGGCTGGGCGATCACCGCGGTCGGCATGCTGGCACTCGTCTTCGTCTACCAATCGCTGGCGACCCGCAAACCAGAACTCGATGCCGGTCCGTATGCCTACGCCAAGGCCGGCTTTGGTCCTTTCATCGGGTTCAACAGCGCCTGGGGCTACTGGATCAGTGCCTGGGTCGGCAATGTCTCCTACGCCGTGATCGTGTTCAGCGCCCTGTCCTACTTCCATCCGTCCTTCGGAGACGGCAACACCTGGCAAGCGGTGCTCGGAGCATCCATCTTGCTTTGGCTCATCCATGCGCTGGTCCTGATCGGAATCCGGCAGGCGGCCGTCGTCAATCTGATCGTTACAGTGGCGAAGATCGCTCCGATCGCCCTGTTCGTCGGCGTTGTGGCGGTTGCCTTCAAGCTTCAGGTCTGGTCCCTCGACTTCAAGGGTCTTGGCAATGCCTCTCTCGGTTCGATAACCACGCAGGTTAAGAGCACCATGCTGGTGACCCTGTGGGTCTTCATTGGCATCGAAGGCGCCAGCGTATTTTCCGGCCGTGCCGAACGTCGCAAGGACATCGCCATGGCGACGGTTCTCGGATTCTTCACCTGCCTCGCGCTCTACGCCCTGGTCTCGTTGTTATCGCTCGGCATCATGAGCCAGCCTGAGCTCGCGGCATTGAAGAACCCCTCGATGGCGGGTGTCCTGGAGGCGGTTGTCGGCCCATGGGGCGCTATCCTCATCAACATCGCGCTTGTCGTGTCCGTGGTCGGCGCGTTCCTGAGCTGGACGCTGCTTGCCGCCGAGATCCCCCATGTCGCGGCCAAGGACGGCACCATGCCGAAATTCTTTGGCCATGAAAGCGTTCGTGGCGTGCCCTCGAACTCGCTTCTGGTCACCAATCTCCTGGTCCAGCTCTTCCTGGTGATCACGCTGTTTGCGCAAAGCACCTACCAGGCGCTGTTCTCCATCGCTTCCGTCGCCATCCTGGTTCCCTATACCTTCTCGGGCGCCTATGCGGCCAAACTCGCCATCACGGGCGAGAGCTACGGCTTGGGCGAAAATCGGACGGGCCCCATGCTCGCGGGCCTGGTGGCGACAATCTATGGGTTGTGGCTCGTCTATGCAGCCGGACCCGCGTACCTGTTCATGTGCGCGGTGCTCTATGCGCCGGGAATTCTCATCTACGCCTGGGCACGGCGCGAAACCGGACAGCCTCTCTTCAAGCCGATCGAAGGGATTCTGGCTGCAGCGCTCGTCGCGGTCGGGATTTACGCCGCCTACGAAATGTGGATCGGCGCCGTGAGCCCGTTCTGAAACCGTAAGCCTGCCTTGGAAGGATTTGCTCGATGAACAAGCTGGGTGTCCACTCAGAGGTCGGTCGTTTGCGCGAGGTGATGGTCCATCGTCCCGACCTAAGCCTGCGCCGGCTGACGCCGGAGAACTGCAAGGCCTTGCTCTTCGACGACGTGCTCTGGGTCAAGCGAGCCCGGCAGGAGCATGACGTCTTCGTCGACGCTCTGCGCGAACGCGGTGTGCTGGTGCATTCGTTTGGGGATCTCCTGGCGGAGACCATGAACCTGACAAAGGCTCGTGACTGGCTTCTCGACCGCCGGGTTCATCCCGGCGTTGTCGGGCTCGACATGGTCGGCGAGATGAGAGCCTGGCTGGACAAAATGTCTTCCGATGAGCTGGCGTCCTGTCTTGTCGGCGGCATCGCTCGCGCGGAGCTTCCATTCGAACCAAAGGGCTTGACCGGAAGAACGCTCGCTCCCGGAGATTTCGTGCTGCCCCCACTGCCAAACCAGCTCTTCACCCGTGACAGCTCCTGCTGGATCTATGGGTCGGTTTCGGTCAACGCCATGTACTGGCCTGCCAGGCGACCGGAAGCGGCCAATGTCGAAGCTGTCTATCGCTTCCACCCGCGCTTTCGCGACAGCGGCATCCCGTTTGTTTCGCCGGACATGGGAACAGGCACCAGCCTGGAAGGCGGGGATGTCATGCCGATCGGCGGCGGGACGGTTCTCGTTGGCATGGGCGAACGTACAACACCGCAAGCAGTCGGCGACCTTGCGCGCAGCCTCTTCGCGGCCGGCGAAGCGACGCGCGTCATCGCGGCACTGATGCCGAGAGATCGCAGTTTCATGCATCTCGACACAGTTTTCACGTTCTGCGATCGCGATCTGGTCACCATGTATCCGCCGGTTGTCGAGCGGCTGCGCACCTTCTCGCTAAGACCGGGCGACGAGACCGCAACGGTCGAGGTCACCGAAGAAACCCAGCCGTTCACGGCGGTGGTGGCTGAAGCGCTTGGATTGAAATCATTGCGTATCATCGCCACTGGCGGCGACCGCTACGAGGCCGAGCGGGAGCAATGGGACGATGGCAACAACGTCATTGCCGTCGAACCCGGCGTGGTCATCGGCTACGACCGCAACGTCTACACCAACACGCTTCTGCGCCGTGCGGGAATTGAAGTGATCACGGTCGAGGGTGCCGAACTCAGCCGCGGACGCGGCGGCGGGCACTGCATGACCTGTCCAATTGCCCGCGACCCCTGACCCAAGAGGAATTTCCATGTCGACCAATCTTCACGGCCGCTCCGTCCTGACCCTTGACGATCTCTCCGCCGACGAAATCCGCTTTCTTCTGAAGCTGGCCGCTGACTTCAAGGCAGCCAAACTCGCCGGACATGAAATACCACGCCTCACCCGGAAAAATATCGCGTTGATCTTCGAGAAGGATTCGACGCGCACACGAACAGGATTCGAAGTAGCAGCTTACGACCAGGGTGCCCACGTCACCTATTTCGGCCCCAGCGGCAGCCATATCGGCCACAAGGAGTCCATGAAGGACACAGCTCGCGTGCTCGGTCGCATTTACGACGCGATCGAATACCGCGGCTTTGCCCAGCATCAGGCCGAACAGCTTGCCAAATATGCAGGCGTTCCCGTCTACAACGGCCTCACCGACGAGGCACACCCGACGCAGATCCTCGCCGATTTCATGACCATGCGCGAGTTCACCCACAAGCACCTTTCGGACATGACCGTTACGTTCGTCGGCGAGGGACGCGACAATGTCGCGCTGTCGCTGGCGCTGGGCGCGGCCAAGGTCGGCATCGACATGCGCATCGCCTCGCCAAAGGAACTCTGGCCGGATGAGGCGTTCTGCGCCCACGTCAGGGATGTTGCGCAACGCAGCGGTGGCCGCTTCCGGCTGGACGAAGATGTGACGGGCTGCGTCCACGATGCTGATTTCATCTACACCGACGTCTGGATGTCGATGGGCGAGGACAAATCCGGCTGGGCCGAGCGCATTCGCCTTTTGACCCCATATCGTGTCACCAGCGAGGTGATGGCTGCCGCCGGCAACCCTCATGTCAAATTCATGCATTGCCTGCCGGCGTTCCATGACACCGACACCGAGATCGGCGCGCTGATCGCGCGCGAGTATGGGATCGACTGCATGGAGGTCACTGACGAGGTCTTCGAATCGGCTGCCTCGATCGTCTTCGATCAGGCCGAAAACCGTATGCACACGATCAAGGCCCTGCTTGTCGCCACGATCGGCAATTGAGATGCGTATCGTCGTTGCGCTGGGTGGAAACGCATTGCTGCGCCGCGGAGAACCGATGACCGCCGGAAATCAGCGCGCCAACATCGTGCGCGCCGCCTCTGTGATCGGCGAACTCGTCGGCGACGGGCACTCGGTCGTGATCACACACGGCAACGGTCCGCAGGTGGGACTTTTGGCCCTGCAGGCGGCGACCACATCGGACGGCGGTACCTTTCCACTCGACGTGCTTGGCGCCGAAAGCGCCGGCATGATTGGCTATGTTATCGAGCAGGAACTCGGCAACCTCCTCAAGCAGAGACTGTTGGCAACCCTGCTGACGCAAGTGAGGGTCGACCCGCGAGACGCGGCTTTCGCCCACCCGACGAAGCCGATAGGCCCGGTCTATGACGAGGCGACCGCGCGACGGCTGGCTGCGGAACGTGGCTGGCGGGTTGCGCCTGACGGCGACAAATGGCGTCGCGTCGTGCCCTCGCCGAAGCCGCTGGAGATCCTGGAAGCTTCCGTGATCTCGTTTCTTGTCGAACGGGGCGTCATCGTCATCTGCACCGGCGGCGGCGGGGTTCCAGTGGTAGCCCGGGATGACGGAAGCATGTTCGGCATAGAGGCGGTTATCGACAAGGATTTGGCGAGCTCCCTCCTAGCCCGCCAACTCGGGGCCGACATGCTGCTGATGCTCACCGATGTCGATGCTGTCTATGAAGGCTATGGCACCGAGACAGCCCACGCACTCCGGCGGGTCGCCGTGGGACAGATATCGGGGCGGGACTTTGCCGCCGGCTCGATGGGACCAAAGGTGAGCTCTGCGATCGAGTTCGCTGAAGCAACAGGCAAACCCGCTGCAATCGGCAAGCTCGATGACGCCGCCGCGATCGTCAAAGGAGAGCGCGGCACATGGTTCGAATCCGGCGCCCAGGCGCCGTCTTCTCCTTCCTTTCGGCGCCCGCGGTCGAATTGACCCTCGTCAAGGCCCCCTCTGAAAGAGTTCCCTATAAGGTTGGTTTTAGCCCGAGAGAGCAAGATGACAACTTTTGTCGGCAAGGTCGCAATCGTAACTGGCGCAGGGTCTGGCATCGGAGCAGCGATTGCAAAAGAGCTAAGCAGACTTGGCGCAAGCGTTGTGGCCGCGGATATCGATCTGGCGGCTGCCGAAAAAACGGCAAGTGACATCGCCGGCGCCTTGGGAAAAGTTCGCGCGGTCCAGGTCGACGTGGCGGATGCCGGCTCGGTCGAAAAGTTGACGGACTATGTCGTCGAAACCTTCGGCGGACTTCATCTGGCAGTCAACAATGCGGGGATCGGCGGCCCATCGGTTCCCACCGCCGAATACGCAATAGGCGACTGGAAGCGGATTCTTGACGTCAACCTCAACGGTGTCTTCTACGGGATGAAATTCCAGATCCCGGCCATGCTGGCATCCGGTGGAGGAGCCATCGTCAACATGTCGTCGATCCTGGGAACGGTCGGCTGGTCCAATGCCTGTGCCTACGTAGCGTCGAAGCATGCCGTGATCGGACTGAGCAAGACGGCGGCCTTGGAGTATGCTCCTCACATTCGTGTCAACGCTGTCTGCCCAGCGTTCATCGACACACCGCTGCTGGTCAAGAACCTCGATGTCGAGACAATCGAGAAGCTTGCTGGTCTTCACCCCGCCGGTCGGCTTGGAACCTGCGAGGATGTCTCGGCCCTGACCTGCTTCCTGTTGAGCGATGAGGCCAGGTTCATCACCGGTTCCAGCCACCTCGTCGACGGCGGGTATACCAGCCGATAGCCTATCCTTGCACCTGATCGCGCCGATCGCTCCTTTGCGTCCGCGCCGGGAGAACGGCTGACGGTCCATGAGGATAGTAACGGCGTGGCATCGGCATTGATCGGGATCAATGCGTCCAACTCCTGGGTCTTCCATTCTTCGTCCCGAACAAGGCTGGGACTGGAAATGAAACAACCGAGAACCTGGATTCTGGTGGCGGATGGTGCACGCGCCCGCATACTCCGCGACGTTATCCACGATGTTGAACACGGGCGAGAGGAGCTGGTCTTTCGCTCGGAACAGCGCCAACTGCGTGACATCATGGCTGACAAGCCAGGCCGTAACTTCGCTTCTATCGGGAGGCGCCGATCGGCAATGGAGTACCATTCCGACCCCGTGCGGGAGGATGACAAGGCTTTTGCGACCATGCTGGCGGACGTCTTGGAAGCCCATCGAATCGCTGGAGATTTCGATCACTTGGTGGTGGTCGCTGCCCCTCAGATGCTAGGCGACATCCGGCGGGTCGTTCCGGAAGGTCTTCACAAGGCAACAGTCGCCGAAATTGCCAAGGACTTCACCAAGCTACCCGTGAAAGAACTGCGCGAAGCGGTCGCGAATCTGGAATTCGCGAGTGTGCCCATCAGCGTGCGATAGCCGCGTTTGGGTTGCGCCGCCTCACTGAAAGAAAGACGGCATGAACGCATCTCCCTCGATAAAGGTTCCGTCCAAATGTGATCTTTGCACCATTCACAATCGCTCGATCTGCAATGTGATGGACGGCAAGATGCAGGAAGAACTCGGCCGCATATCCCATTTGCGAAAGATTTCCGCCGGCGAGACCGTCCTTGCTGAATCCGAGTCCGCCGCGATCGTGGGCAATGTCGTCAGTGGCGTTCTCAGGATGGTCAAGACGATGGCCGATGGTCGACAGCAGATTGTCGGGCTGCTGTTGCCGTCCGATATGTTCGGACGCGTCTTTTCCGCCAACTCCAACTTCGCCATCGAGGCCGCCACCGACGCGACGCTCTGTTGTTTCGATCGGCCATCGTTCGAGCGTCTGGTCAGGCTCAATCCGGTTCTCGAGCATAACATGCTCTTGTCGATCCTCGATGAGCTCGATGCCGCTCGAGACTGGATGCTGCTGCTTGGCTGCCAGACCGTGTCGGAAAAGGTGGCGACGTTCCTGATCATCCTGCAGCGCCGTATCGAGAACCAGGGCTGCAGGCACCACACGGATCCCAAGCCTCTTGTGACGGTTCCGATCAGCCGGCGCGATATGGCAACCTACCTGGGAACCACTGTCGAGACCATCAGCCGGACCATCCAGCTGATGTCTCGCAAAGGCATAATCCGGATCCTGGATTCTCAACACTTCGAACTGTTGAGGCGCGATCGCCTCATAGAGATATCAGGTCGCCAGGAATTCGCCCCGGCATACGAGACGGACGCACACGTATCAATGGAACGATCGAAATCCGTGCCCCTGCCATTCCCGAACAGGTTGGCCAGCGAGGCGGAGGCGGGTCCTTCAAAATCGGCCAAGATGGCGTGAACCCAATCCGAAGACCGACCGAGATAGCGTTCCCGTCAGCCCGAGTTCGGATATCCGACAGGTTGCACAAAGGTCACGAACTGCGTGTCGGGCAGTCCGAGCATCTTGCCAAGCGTCGGTTTGTCCAATCCACCCACCAGGCAGGTGCCCAGACCCGCTGATGCGCAGAAGAGATAGACGTTCTGCGCCACGATGCCTGCGTCGACATGGGCAAACGCACTTTCCTGATCTTCATCAGCGGCATGCAAGCGCTTCCTATCGGCACTGTAGACCAGCACTATAGGCGCGGTTTCGACAAACGGCTCCTTACTTATCGCTCCTCGAATGTCGGCCGAAAGAATGGTAACGGCAGCCTGTCCGGAGGGGTCGAACTTGCGCAGGCCAGCCGCGTCGGCGACATAGATGATGGTCTCCATGGCTCCATGCCACGAAGGCGCCGTATGGCCGCCGCTGTTGGGTCTGTTGATGCCGAAGGCGCACCAAAGCAACGTCGACAGTGTCTCGTCATCGATTGGTTTGTCCGTGAACCGCCGCGTCGATTGCCTGAGGGACAACGCCTCGAGCAAGGACATTCCCCCGCTCTTGGCGGCCTCCGGCAGGCTGGGCGAGCTGTCGGCTCGCGCCGTCCGGTTGGTGAAAGCCGCTGCCGTGGCCGTGATTGAGAGAAAAATACGCCTCGATATGCCCGCCATGACGGTTCTCCCTGGCCGGCGGTCTGTTCCCAGCTGAAGGCGATATTCCCCAGCTTTGACATGACCATACAACAGGCGGCCGCACAGCGCGGGCCGCCTGTTGCAGCAATCCCATCAGCCTATCGAGATCCGGTCCTCGACGGTCCGGACGCCTGGCGACGACCAGGCGGCACGTTCCGCCGCCTGACGCTCGGACCAGACCCTGACCTTGCCTTCAAGCGTCACCCTGCCGTCCATGACGTTGACGCGGATGGTTTGTGCCTCCGTTCCCGCGTCGCGCTTCAGCGCATCCTCAATGCGCTTCTTGATGTCGGAAACCGAGGCATGCGGTGCGATATCGATCTGGTTGGAGACGCCGGTGACACCCGCCAGTCCGCGGACGGCCTCGAAGGCCGCGTTCTTCTGGTACTGCCACTCGAGCTTCCCGGTCAGCGTAATCCAGCCGTCCTGCACCTTCACCTGCACCTTGTCCCTGGGGATCGACACATTCCAGGTGATCGCATTGACCGCGCGCTTGGCAATCTCGTCATCGGCGGTCCCCTTCTGTCCAAGCAACCGGACTTCGATCTCCTCGGCAATGCCCTTCACGCCCTTGACCCGCTTGACCACATTTTCGGCTGTTGTCTTCTCCCAATAGGAAGAAACATGCCCTGTAAGAGTGACGATGCCGTCCTCGACGGCTACGCCAATGTTCGCCGCGTCGATGCTTGGATCGAACTCCAACTCATCGATGATATTCTGGCGCAAGGTCATATCCATGATCCGTCTCCTGTTGATTGGAGGGACTCTCGCCCCTTTTTAAAACAGACCATTCTTTGCACCGCCGTTCATTGATCTGGCGCAAGGGCTGCACCAAATTCCGCGCGACCTTTCGCGCCCGCGATCGGACGCGCGAGCGTTTCATGGGCATCGGCCAGGTGCTGACGATGCCCATCTTCTTCGCCAGCAACGCCATCTATCCGATCGACATCATGCCGAGCTGGCTGAGGACGATCTGGGCGGCAAGTCGCTCAAATGAATTGGATCGTCGCGGTATACTCGTGACGGCGCAATCGCCCCAAAACATTCTCCAGAGCGCCGGCCGCACGCCTTCATCGGATGATGCTGAACCGGAAAAGCCCAGAGAGTAGAGTGGGATGAACTCGTGAAGACCGATGCCGGTACAAGTTGGTGGGTGCGCAACCATATCCTGCTGTTGTGGCTGATGCTGATTGTCCTCGTCCTGGCAACGGGACGCAGCTGGTAGTTCGCGGGCAAGTCCGCCCGCAGGTCATCACTCGCAGGCACGGACTGGTTGTCCCGATCTTGAGATAAGCTTCAGCCAGTCTTTCGAACGGCAGCTTCAGGGGTTGGTTTTGGCCTCACTTTATGAATGCTTGATCGCTGCAAGGGGGCAAAATCCGCAGGCGTGATCGTTTCATGGTCAAGCAGGATCTTTGCCCCAGCTTTCAGGTCGGAAATCCGGGCGCCCAGCAACGCTTTTGCTCCCACATATGCCTCGTCGATCATTGCCCGCACGGCAAGATCGACTTCCCGCGCTGTCGCCTCCGAATAGTCCCTCGAATGGCCATGGGGCGCCCCGTCGCCGAGCCACTGAAGTTTCTGTTCCTCAAGGACGGCCTGGCCGACCGAACTGTCCATGCCGAAACGCGTCACGCACTGGCGGGCAACATCGGTCGCCTTGGCCAGATCATCGGCGGCGCCAGTGGAAACCTCGCCGTAGATGATCTCTTCCGCGGCGCGGCCCGCGAGCAGCGCGATCATGCGCTCCTTCAATTCGCCAAGCGTGATCAGGAAGCGGTCTTCCGTGGGACGCTGGAGCGTGTAGCCCAGGGACCCTATTGACCGCGGAATGATCGACACCTTCTGGACGGGATCGGTTCTCGGGAGGGACGCCGCGGCCAGCGCGTGGCCCATCTCATGATAGGCGACGCGCTCGCGATCCTCCGGCTTGAGCAGCCGGCTCTTGCGTTCGGATCCGGCGACGATGCGCTCGACCGCATTGGTGAAATCCTCGATAGTCACGGTGTCGCCACCTCGCCTTGTGGCGAAGATCGCAGCCTCGTTGACAAGGTTGGCGAGATCGGCGCCGGTGAACCCTGGCGTCAGGCCCGCAATGTCTTCCACCTTGAGGTTCGGCGCGATCGAGATTTTTTTGATATGCACATTCAGGATCGCCTCCCGTCCCTTGCGGTCGGGCCGATCCATGACGACTTGCCGGTCGAAGCGGCCGGCGCGCATCAATGCCGGATCAAGGATTTCCGGACGATTGGTCGCGGCCAACAGCACGATGCCGACGCGCGGATCAAAGCCGTCCAGCTCGGCCAGAAGCTGATTGAGCGTCTGTTCTTTTTCGTCTCCGCCGCCATAACCCGCAAAGGGACTGCGCGCGCGGCCGAGCGCATCGAGCTCGTCGATGAAGATAATGCACGGTGCGGCCTGCTGCGCCTGCTGGAAAAGGTCACGCACCCGTGCCGCGCCGACGCCAACGAACATCTCAACGAATTCGGAGCCCGAAATCGAGAAGAATGGCACTTCGGCCTCGCCTGCGACGGCGCGGGCCATAAGGGTCTTGCCGGTGCCGGGCGGGCCAACCAGCAAGATGCCTTTGGGGATTCTCGCGCCGAGACGCCCGTACTTCTCCTTGTCCTTCAGGAAGGAAACGATCTCCTGCAGCTCGGTCTTGGCCTCATCCGCACCGGCCACGTCATCGAAGGTCACGCCGGTATCGCGCACCAGATGGACCTTGGCCTTTGACTTGCCGATGTTGATCAGGCCGCCCATGCCTTGCCGCTCGGCGATCCCACGGAAAAAGAACATCCAGATGCCGACGAAGAACAGTGCCGGCAGTATCCACGAAAGAAGCGTCGTCAGCCAATTGCTGTCGGAAGCTCCCGTGATCTTGACGCCGGCTTTCTCGAAAACCGCGACTGCCGCTGGATCGACGCGGTTGGCCAGGAACATCGTCTTGCCGTCCTGCGGCTCCTTGAACGTCCCCTCGATCATGGTCTCGGTCAATGTCACCGACGCTATCTTGCCCTCCTGCGTCAGGCTCATCACATCGCTATAGGAAATCTGCGCGGTATCGCGATAGGCGAACCAGAACTGGAACAGCCCGATGATCGCGAGCGCGGCTACGACATAGCCGACGTTGAATTTCTGCTTCTTGTCCATCGTCTACCCACTCGATCCAGATCCGCGCAGCTCAAGGCGCAACCTGCCATTTGGCCCAGGGCCTTTCCTTGACATCGGTCAAAGCGCCCGGCGGCCGCAGGAATAGGATTGGAGGTGAAAAACAGAGCATTTGAAGGAGATGACGATGCAAGTCGAAACGATAATGACCTCCCCCGTTGCCAGCATCGAACCTTCGGCGTCGATTTCCCAGGCCGCCGGGTCGATGTTGTCACGCAAGATCAGTGGTCTTCCCGTCATTCGCGGCGATGGCACGCTGGTGGGAATTGTCAGCGAGGGTGATTTCCTACGCAGGGGAGAACTGGACACGAAGCGCAAGCGCTCGCGCTGGCTGGAGTTTCTCGTAAGCCCTGGCAAGGCTGCCGATGAATACGTCCACGCCAATGGCAGGCGTGTCTCGGAGGTAATGTCAGAGAATGTCATCACGACGTCCCGCGACGCGTCGCTGGAGGATGTCGTCGAACTGATGACCCGCCACCATGTCAAACGCATCCCGGTGGTCGACGGCGCCAAGGTTGTCGGGATCGTTACCCGCTCTGACATTCTACGCGCCCTGCTATGCGCCCTGCCCACGCCGGGCCCGGTGGCCGTGGACGACGAACAGATCCGCCAGAACATCGTCGCCGAACTTTCAGCCCAGCCGTGGGCTGGTGCGGGTATGATCAGGGTCAGCGTGAACAAGGGGATCGCTGAACTGGAAGGCGCCATACTGGATGAACGCGAGCGCCAGGCCGCCATCGTTGCCGCGGAAAATGTGGCGGGCGTAAAGGCCGTGACCGATCGCATGTTCTGGGTCGAGCCACTGTCCGGCACGGTGCTTAGCCCGCCGGCGGCCTGACCGATGTTTCGCGATCGACAGGAGGCCGGGCAGAGGCTCGGCGTCGAGTTGGGAAAGCTCGGCTTGCATCAGCCAGTTGTCCTGGCCCTGCCGCGGGGTGGCGTCGCCGTCGCGGCAGAGGTGGCCAAGACCCTGAAGGCTCCGCTCGATCTGATCATCGTGCGCAAGGTTGGCGCCCCGGGCAATCCAGAACTGGCCGTTGCCGCAATTGTCGATGGCGATCCTCCGGATGTCGTGCTGAACCGTGAGATCGTCGAAGCCTACACTCTCGATGATGACGCGCTCCGAAGCCTGATCGCCAAAGAGCGCCCGGAACTGGAACGCCGCCGGTTCGTCTATCGTGGCAAGCGTCCGCCACTGTCGATTGCGGGAAAGACCGCAATCATTGTCGACGACGGCATCGCGACCGGGACCACGATGAAGGTCGCGATCCGTGCGCTCAGGCGACGCTCGCCCCGCGAGATCGTCGTGGCGGTTCCTGTCGCGCCACCGGACATTTTGGCCGACCTCGCCCTGGAAGCTGACTGGATCGTATGCCTCAGCCAACCGGCCCGCTTCCACGCCCTCAGCTACCACTACAGGAATTTCCCCCAGCTGACCGACGAGGACGTGACGGACGCCCTGGCAAATGCCGCATCCAGATGCAGCGCGGACCAAGAGGCGTTTCGAAACAGCATGCTCAAGCCTCGAGTGATCTGAGTTCACCGCGGGAATCAACAGTCACCCAGGACAATTGATCCTGATCAACGTGCCTCGACGATCAGTCATTAAGCTTCGGCCAATCAATCCGTGGAAGCAGAACCTGGAGTTCTGACCACGGCATCATTGACGGAGGTTACTCATGCCCAATGACACAAACACCATTCTTACAACACGCACCGGATTTCGCTTCGAAGTGCGCCGTGCACGCCTTGAAGATGAACCAACTCTCGCGGAATTCTTCACCCATGTGACGCCTCAGGATCTGCGGTTTCGCTTCCTCGGCGGAATGAAGGCGGTTTCGCACGAGCGCCTTGTTGCAATGACGCGCTCGGACGACAGCCGGATACACAACTTCCTCGCCTTTTCAATGGAGGGAGTGCTGATCGCGATCGCGACGCTGGCAAGCGACGCGGCTGGGCGCGATGGAGAAGTCGCGATCTGCATCCGCGACGACCGCAAGCATCTGGGCGTCAGCTGGGAGTTTCTGGACTACATAGCGAAGTATGCTGAAGCGCTTGGCTTCACTGCGATCGAGTCCATCGAGACGCGCGAAAACCATGCGGCGATCGATCTCGAGCGCGAGATGGGTTTCAGCGTCACGAGCTACCCCGACGATCCGACACTCGTCCTGGTCAAACGGCAGCTCGGAAGCAATGCACCCGGCCAACGGCCTTGAATGAATTCGAGCGCCATGGCCGCGCTTGATCTGGCGCAAGGTCACGTGCGGACGCCGATGGCATGAAGGCGGGCACCCATTTTCCTCGAGGCCGCCATGTTGCAGACCAACACCGACTTTCATCCAGAGACAGCGGGCAAGTCAGTACTGTCGAGCGCAGGGCATTTCGCCTGGGTGCACAAATGGGCATTGGCCGGGCTCCTGCTGCTCACCGTCGCGGTCGCCCTGGGAGCGGCGCGCTGGCTGGTTGGCCCCGAAGTCGTCGTCTATCCCGTGATCCGCGGCGATCTCGTGAAAACGGTGGTGGCGAGCGGCAACGTTGAAACGCCCTACCGCGTCAACATCGCAAGTCAGATCACCGGAACGGTCGCGGATGTCCTGGTCGACGAGGGACAGACGGTCAAGCAGGGACAGCCCCTGATCGCCCTTGAACCAAGCGAGCTGAAATCAGCCGTCGTCGAGGCGCAAGGCGCGGTGGCGCAGGCCGATGCCCGGATGCGGCAGTTACGGGATCTCACCTTGCCGACCGCCCAGGAGGCCCTGAAGCAGTCACAGGCCACGCTGGCCGATGCCCAGGCCGAATATCAAAGGGCCGCCCAGCTTTCCAGGACAGGTTTTGGCACCCAGCAGGCCCTGGATGCCGCGACCCGGGATCTCGACATCGCGCGCACCCAGGTCCGCACCGCCCAGTTGGGAGTCTATACCTCGCAGCCGGGCGGCAGCGACTACGTCATGGCATTCACTCAGCTCAGTCAGGCACAGGCCAATCTCGCGACAGCCCAGGCTCGCCTTGGCTACGCAACCATCACGTCGCCGCGCGACGGGGTTCTCATTACACGCAGCGTCGAGCGTGGCGCGGTAGTCCAGCCCGGAAATGCGCTCCTGGTATTGGCGCCGGCCGGTGACATCCAGCTGCTGCTCGAGATCGATGAGAAGAACCTCGGGCTGATCCACCTCGGCCAAGACGCCCTTGCCTCCGCCGACGCCTATCCCAACCAGCGCTTCAGCGCAAAGATCTCATACATCAATCCGTCAGTCGATATCACGCGGGCGTCGGTGGAGGTCAAGCTGACCGTATCGAACCCGCCCGACTACCTGCGGCAGGACATGACGGTCTCCGTCGACATCCAGGTCGACAAGCGGACATCGACATTGATCGTTCCGGCGCGTGTCGTGCATGACGCTACGTCCGCCTCGCCATGGGTGCTCGTCGTGCGTGACGGACGGCCCCGCGAACAGGCCGTGAGGCTCGGCCTGCAGGCAGGCGACAAGATCGAGATCCTGGCGGGCGTTTCGCAGGCAGAGCAAGTGGTTCCTGTCGCGGCGGGCGTCAGGGCCGGCCAACGCATCAGGCCGATAACGTGATGAAGCGATGGCTGACATTCGCCTGGATTGCCGCGCTTCGGTTTCTCGCCGAAGGGCGGATGCAGACCGGGTTCATCCTGAGCGGCATCGCCATAGGGGTTGGCGTGATCGTGTTCATGTCGGCCATGCTCAGCAGCCTCCAGGCCAATTTCACCAACCGCGTGCTGACCTCGCAACCGCAAATCCAGATCGTGCCGCCAAAGGAGATCGCCAGACCATTAAGGTGGGATGTTGGTGTAACCGAGGCCGCTGTCGTACAGCAACCGACACAGCGGGTTCTGTCGGTCGATCAGTGGCAGACGATCCTTGCCAGTATGAGGGCGCGGCCGGATGTCATCACGGCATCGCCCACCGTGTCGGGATCCGCGCTTGCCGTACGCGGCGCCGCCAGCCGCAGCATCGGCATCTTCGGCATGGAGCCCGAAGACTATTTCCATATAGTGCGCGTGCCGGATTACATCGTGGCGGGCGTATCGGATATCGGGTCCGATGACATCCTCATAGGTCTCGATCTCGCCAATGACCTCGGCGCCACGATTGGCGACAAGCTCAACGTGATCCCCGCCATCGGCGCCAGCCGCACGCTGACAATCAGGGGGATATTCGACCTCGGCAACAAGGGTGCGAACGAGCGCAATACCTATGTGGTGTTGCGGACGGCTCAAAGCCTGCTCGGCCTGATCGGTGGCGCGACGACGATCGACATCACGGTCACCGACGTCTACGCAGCGGAGACCATCGCGCAGGACATCCAGTCGACGCTTCCGGTAGAGGCCGACAGCTGGATCAAGACCAACGCCCAGTTCTTCACCGCGATCAACGCCCAGAATCTGTCAAGCACCCTCATTCGCGTCTTTGTCGGCCTGTCCGTCGCATTCGGCATCGCGGCCGTGCTCGTCGTATCCGTGCTGCAACGGTCCAAGGACATCGGTATTCTGCGCGCCATGGGCAGCTCGCGCGGGCAGATCCTGAGGTTGTTCCTCATTCAGGGAGGCGTTCTCGGTTTCCTCGGTTCGCTCGCGGGGTCCGTGCTCGGCGCCGGAGCGCTCGTGGTGTGGCACACCTATGCGCGTCAGGCCAATGGAACGGAACTGTTTCCGCTCACCATCGATCCCAGCCTTTTCGTCTCCTCGGCGGCGCTAGCGACGCTGACCGGCGTGGTCGCAGGGATTGTGCCGGCTCTGAGAGCGGCAAGGCTTGATCCCGTGGAGGCCATCCGTGGCTGATCTGCTCGTCCTCGAAGCCATCCGCAAGGCTTACAATGTTGGTACTCCGGTCGAGACCGAAGTGCTGCACGGCATCGACCTCGCCATCCGCCCGGGAGAGTTCGTGGCATTGATGGGGCCGTCAGGTTCAGGCAAGAGCACGCTGCTCAACATCATCGGGCTGCTCGATCGCCCGACCTCCGGTCGCCTGTCGATCGCAGGCGAGGACACGACCCGGCTGTCGGAGGCGTCCTTGACCAGCCTGCGTGGCCACACCATCGGATTCGTCTTCCAATACCATTACCTGATCTCGGCCTTCACGGCGCATGAGAACGTCATGATGCCCATGCTTGTGGATCATGGCCGCCCCGACGCGGCCATGGAAAAACGCGCGGACGAACTGCTCGACTGGGTCGAACTTGGTCGATGGCGCAACAATCGCGCCATGAACATGTCCGGCGGCCAGCAGCAACGCGTCGCGATCGCGCGCGCCCTGGTGATGAACCCATCGCTGGTGCTGGCCGATGAACCGACGGGCAATCTAGACACCGTCTCTGCCGATGGCGTCTTCGAATTGATGCGGCGCTTCAACAAGGAACGCGGCACGACCTTCCTGATCGTCACGCATAACCATGATCTCGCAGACCGTTGCGACCGCATTATCGAGGTCGTCGACGGCCGGATCACCCGGGACTCTGCCCTCCCAGCAGCCTCGAGAACGCCGCCGGCCAGGCCGCAAACCAGCGCCACGGGATAGGCTTTCGGGAGCCGGCGTACCCGGTGCTTGCGCGCCGCGCGGCGGGGAGCGACGGCGTATCAGAAGACGGGCAACGCTATGGCTCGAGTTCCAGATTTGATCTCGCACAACATGCCTACTGGCCCCGATCGTTATGACATGCACATGATTCTCAACCTGCTCATCGGCACCGTCGTCATAGGTCTGACGGTCCTGGTTCACACCTTCGGCCTGATCGCCATCACCCATGCGATGAGGTATCTGGTCGCCCGGTTTCGCATGCACGGGCGCCGCAGCCGTATCGTTGCGATGATCAGCGTGGTGATGGGGCTTTTTGCCGTCATAACCGCCGAGGTCTGGCTCTGGGCAGGGCTTTATCGGCTGCTTGATATCTTCTCCGACTTCGAAACCGCCCTGTATTTTTCGACCATTACCTTCTCGACCGTTGGCTACGGCGACATAGTGCCGGCTCATGCATGGCGCGTGCTTGCGGGCCTCGAAGGCGTGAATGGATTTCTGCTTATTGGATGGTCGACCGCCTACCTGATAGCGGCGGGAACCCGGATTGGCCCGTTCAGGGCTGGAGAGCATTTCTGACCGACACTGGCGCGCTCAGACCGCGGCCGAATGCCTGGCTGTCCCAGTGTCGAAATACGCGTCGAACTTCGCCGCAATGCTGCGCACAAAGGGGCGATTTTCCGCCGGCACGACAAACCGGTCACCCTCGAGCTCAAGCAACGGTGCGGGATCATGAAGAACCATGGAACGTGCCAGACCAAGAAGTCGTTGGCCCGCCTGGCCGTAGCGATCCACCAGGTCGACTGCCGAAAAAGCAAAGTCGCACATCAGTCGCTCGATAATCCAGCCGCGCATGCGGTCATCCGCGGAAAGAGCGATACCGCGCACTCCGGCCAGCCCGCCATCGGCAACCATGCGTGCGTACTCGGCGGTTGCCGGCATGTTCTGCGAATAGCCCTGGCGAAAGCGACTGACGGACGAAGGCCCAAGTCCAATCAGCGTCTCGCAGCAATCCTCCGTGTAGCCCTGGAAATTGCGATGCAAGGTACCGGTGCGGGCCGCGACCGCCAGCGCATCACCAGGCTTGGCGAAATGGTCGAATCCAACAGCTTGGTATCCCGCGTTCAGCATCAGACAAGTGGCAATTTGCGACTGAGCGAACCGTTCAGCCGGGCCTGGCAGCCACGCCTCGTCGATCATCGTCTGATGCTTCTTGAACCATGGCACATGCGCGTAGCCGAAAAGCGCCACCCTGTCCGGCTCCAGCGTCAACGCCTGCGCCATGGTGGAGGAGACACTCTCCCTGGTCTGGTGCGGCAGGCCGTAGAGCAGGTCGAGATTGACCGATCCGATCCCGCGCGCGCGAACACCATCGACAACGGCTTTGGTTTGCAGCAAGCTTTGCTCGCGGTTGATCGCTTTCTGCACCCTCGGGTCGAAATCCTGCACGCCGAGACTTGCACGCGTCATGCCGATTTCAGCAAGTGCATCGAGGCGGGCATCGTCCATGTCGTTGGGGTCGATCTCGACGCTGGTTTTGGCATCGGCAAGAAAGTCGAAGCCTGCCCGCAGAGCGCTCCCAAGTGCCACCATATCCCGCGGCTTCAGCATCGTTGGCGAGCCGCCGCCAAAGTGAACCGCCCTGACAAAAGCCTTGCCTCTCACAAGACGCGCGACCGTGGCGATTTCCGCGTGCAGCGAACGAAGATAGGCCGCAACCGGCTCATAGCGGCGTATCTGCTTGGTATGGCACGCGCAAAACCAGCAAAGCCTGTCGCAATAGGGAATATGGACATAGAGCGAAATCTCGTCGCCCTCTTTGATCTCCTCCAGCCAGCCGCGACAAATGCCGGCATCAATGCCCGAATGGAAATGCGGCGCCGTCGGATAACTGGTGTAGCGCGGCACATTCTCACCAAGCCTTGAAGTCAGTTCCGGTCGCATGTCGCCATCCTAAGTCAATGCATGGCGGGACTTTCGTCGCATCGTCCGGCGAAAGCCTTGATCTCGGTCAAGGCCCCCTTGTCTTCTGTCTCGGACACTGTGTCGGGAGGACTTCTTCTCGACCAGTTGCTATCATGCCAACCACGGCGACGGAAGGACGGACGTCCACGGGCCGCATCCCATGTCCTACCGGTCTTGCGAGGCGCGCCATCACGGCGTCTGTGGCACGCTCGAGCCCGAGCAACTCGTCATTGACGCAACACCGCAGGACTGGCTGGCTTTCTGTGCGCCCTGAGGAATACGAAGGGCTGGATGGGCTCGCGCAAGCTCGAATAACTGCATGGAAGTGGTCGTCATCGGCAATCGAGGCAAAAGGGAAGACCAAACGTATGAACGCTCCGATCGTGCTGACATTCAACCCCGGTTCGTCGACCATAAAGCTCGCCCTGTTCGCGATCGAGACACACGGGCCACGTCCCCTGGCGCGAGGCGTGGTCGATTTGCGGCACCTGCCACTGACGCTGCATGTAGAACAGGAAGCCGGCACGCTCGATGTCACGCTGGAAGCAACAGTAAGCGACAATCTCCATGGCTTGATCGACGAAATCCTGGCGTGGATCGAGGGCCATTTCTCCATGACCGAGCTATGCGCGGTGGGCCATCGGGTGGTGCACGGCGGCGACCGTTTTGCGGGGCCGGCGCTGGTAAACGACGACGTGCTGGCCGCGATCGAGGACCTCGTGCCCTTGGCTCCACTCCACCAGCCTCAAAGCGTTCGCCTGATCCGCGCCGTCAGCCACCTGCGGCCGCGACTGCGCCAGATCGCGTCCTTCGATACCGCCTTCCATCGCAGCCAGAGCGATCTCGTCCGCCGCTTTGCTCTGCCACGCAAACTCTTCGACGAGGGCATCAAGCACTATGGCTTCCACGGCCTGTCCTATAAATTCATCGCATCGAGAATAAAGGAGCTTGCCCCCGGCATCGCTGCCGGACGCGTGATCGTCGCGCATCTTGGCAGCGGCGCCAGCCTGTGCGGGCTCGCCGCGGGCATCAGCCGCGACACCAGCATGAGCTTTTCGACGCTCGACGGCATTCCAATGGCAACGCGCTGTGGCGCGCTGGACCCGGGCGTCATCATCCATCTCCTGAAGCAGCGCCGGCTGACGGTCGATGATGTCGAGGACATGCTGTATCACCGCTCGGGCCTGCTGGGCATTTCGGGCATCAGCGCCGACAGTCGCGACCTGATCGGCAGCGATGCCAGCGAGGCACGCGAGGCGCTTGACCTCTTTACCTTTCGCATCGCGCGCGAGGCGGCCGCGATTGCCACAACGCTGGCCGGGCTTGACGGCATCGTCTTCACCGCCGGCATCGGCGAGCACCAGCCGGAAATTCGCGCAGCCGTCTGCAAGCACCTCGGATGGCTCGGCGTCGCCCTCGATCCCATGGCGAATGCACAGAACGCGCTGCGGATCGAGGCCGCCGACAGCAAGGTCGTCGTCATGGTCATTCCGACCGACGAGGATCAGGTGATCGCCGAGGAGGCGCTGTCGGTCATCTGAGCCCGGCGCCGCGTATCAAGCCGGTTTTTCGACTGATGAGCGCAACCTATCGAGCGCGGGCGCTTGTGGTTGATCAGGATCAAGGTGACGGCACCATGCCCGCCGCAATGTCGATGCGATCGAGCTCACCGGCACCGCTGTCAGCGTGCGCAATTGCCAACCAATGACGGGACATTTCCAATGGACGCGATGGAACGGGATGCCGTGCCGGTGACAGGACAGATCCTGCCGCCGGATGAATTGAAGCTCATGCACGCATGGTGGCGCGCGGCAAACTATCTGTCCGTCGGTCAGGTTTATCTGCTTGCCAATCCGCTCCTGCGGGAACCGCTCAAGATCGAGCACGTCAAGCCTCGCCTTCTCGGCCACTGGGGCACCACGCCGGGATTGAACTTCATCTACGTGCATCTCAACCGCGTCATCCGAGCCAGAGGAACCAACGTGCTGTTCGTGGCCGGCCCTGGGCACGGAGCGCCGGGTGTCGTGGCCAATACCTACCTCGAAGGCACCTACAGCGAGCTCTATCCCGACATATCTCGCGATGAGGAGGGCCTTTGCCGGCTGTTTCGCCAATTCTCTTTCCCCGGCGGGATACCCAGTCATGCCGCGCCGGAAACGCCCGGCTCGATTCACGAAGGCGGCGAACTTGGCTACTCGCTGGCGCATGCCTATGGCGCGGTCCTCGACAATCCGGACCTCGTCGTCGCGTGCGTCGTCGGCGACGGCGAAGCCGAAACCGGGCCGCTGGCGACGTCCTGGCACGCCAACAAGTTTCTCAATCCCGCAGCCGATGGTGCCGTTCTGCCTATCCTGCACCTGAACGGGTACAAGATCGCGAATCCAACGGTGCTGGCGCGCATCCCACCCCAGGAACTCGAGGCGCTTTTGCGCGGCTACGGCTATGCGCCCTTGTTCGTGGAAGGCGACGAGCCCGAGACGATGCATCAGAAAATGGCTGCCGCGCTGGATGAGGCTTTCGCGAGCATCAAGGCCATTCAATCGGCGGCGCGGCAGAACGGCCAGGCCCAGCGGCCTCAATGGCCGATGATCGTTCTGCGCAGCCCCAAGGGCTGGACCGGGCCGAAGACGGTCGACGGCCTCAAGACCGAGGGGTTCTGGCGCTCGCATCAGGTGCCCTTCAGTGACATGACCAAGCCCGGCCATCTGAAACTGCTGGACGACTGGTTGCGAAGCTACAAGCCCGAGGAGCTGTTCAATGAAGCCGGCGCTTTGCGCGCCGAAATCGCCGCGCTTGCCCCGTTGGGTGAGCAGCGCATGAGCGCCAATCCGCACGCCAATGGCGGCGCGCTGATGCGTCCACTGCGACTGCCGAAATTCGAGTCCTACGCGGTTCCGGTCGCGCAACCCGGCGAGGCCGATGCGGAGGCGACCCGGATCATGGGCACGTTCCTGCGTGACGTGATGCGGGAGAACGAGGCAAGCCGGAATTTTCGCGTCTTCGGCCCGGATGAAACCGCGTCAAACCGGCTCCAGGCCCTGTTCGAAGTCACTGACAGGGCGTGGAACGCGCGGACCATTCCGGAAGACGACCATCTTGCCCCGGCCGGCCGCGTTATGGAAATCCTCAGCGAACATCTCTGCCAGGGCTGGCTTGAGGGCTATCTGCTGACCGGCCGTCACGGCCTGCTTTCCTGTTACGAAGCATTCATCCACATCGTCGATTCCATGTTCAACCAGCATGCGAAGTGGCTCAAGACATCACGGGACGTAGCCTGGCGGCGCCCGATTGCATCGCTGAACTATCTGCTGACATCCCATGTCTGGCAGCAGGATCACAACGGCTTCAGCCATCAGGATCCCGGCTTCATCGACCATGTCGCCAACAAGAAGGCCGATATCGTCAGGATCTACCTGCCGCCGGACGCCAATACGCTGCTTTACGTCACCGATCACTGCCTCCGGAGCTGGGGGCGGATCAATGTCATTGTCGCCGGCAAGGCCCCTGCCCCGCAATGGCTCGACATGGACGCCGCCATCAAGCACTGCACCCAGGGCGTCGGCATCTGGGATTGGGCCAGCAACGACCAAGGCGGCGAGCCGGATGTAGTCCTGGCCTGCGCCGGCGACGTGCCTACCGTCGAGACCCTCGCGGCGGTGGATCTGCTGCGCCAGTACATTCCGGACTTGAAGGTGCGGGTTGTCAACGTGGTGGATCTGATGACGCTAGAGCCGAGCACGGCTCATCCGCACGGTTTGAGTGACCGCGATTTCGACGCTCTGTTCACGAAGGACAAGCCTGTCGTCTTTGCCTATCATGGCTATCCGACGCTGATCCACCGGCTGGTCTACAAGCGCACCAACCACCACAACATCCATGTCCGCGGCTACCAGGAGGAAGGATCAACCACGACCACCTTCGACATGGTGGTTCGCAACAAGCTCGACCGCTTCCATCTCGCAGCCGACGTCATTGACCTCGTGCCAAGGCTCGGTGCAAGCGCGGTCTACGTCAAGCAAGCCATGCGGGATAGGCTCGTCGAACACGAACGCTACATTCGCGCCCATGGCATCGACATGCCGGAGGTCCGCAAATGGCGCTGGAGCGCCAGAGGAGTACGAGATCATGGAATGTGAGCGAGACCTTAATCGGGTCCAGACAATTTTACGGGTCGCGGCGAGCTTGTGGGTAACTCGGCGATGGCCCTTCGCATTTCCCGCAGCCGTGCCGTCTTCTCTTCCCTGGCTTTGCGCTCGGCCTCCAGCGCCAGCCTGGACCCGCGGTCCGCTCTTTCGATTTTTTCTTTATCGACGCTTCGACGCTTCAAGTCAGCCTCCTTTTTGGTGCGCGGCCCAAAAAGTGCGGACTTGAAGAAATGTTCCGAACAAATAAAATTCGGTTTTGCATCATTTGTTGTTGACCGAAGGGGCCGTATTTTGGCGTCGGTTTCGTGTGTCAAAAACAGGGAACCGGAAATGGCCCAGCTTCATGCGCGCGGAGTGGAATTGGTTGTGGACCTTTTGGACGCCGCGGACCATTTGGAAGGCCTGACACCTGAGGACATTCGGTCGCTTTTGCGCGAGACGGCCAGTGCGCTTGCAGACCTGCTTGAGCGCGACGTTCCCAAGGAACGACGTTCGACTCCCTAGGCGCATGGGCATCATCCCCATTCGCCATTGCCGCGCTTCGCGGCTTCCGGCGGTTGTCGAGCTTTCGTCGTTTTGCGGTTCGAATGATCTATCTCGTCCATGAAATTCTAGGCGATCGGGTACTGGCTGAACGCCGCCCGGAAGCACCAACCGCCTTCCAGGCAGCGTCCGACGTCCCAAGCAGCTCGTGAAAGCCATCAAGGAGAGCATCCGAAAGAGTCCAAGAAGGATATAGCGAGAGCAGCCTTCTAGTCGCTCATCGTCAGCACCGACCAGGCCGACGATTAGACCCTTACGCTGCCATCAAGCCTCGGCCGGATGGTGTTGATAGCGCTCACAATTGCGTCCGCTGTCTGCCGATCGAGGGCCACGTCAAGCCGCCCCTCGGTTGTGTGGATCGACAGAATGCCCAGCATGCCCGATGCGTCGGCCATGGTCCCTATATGGATCTCGGTTGGAACATAGGGCCGCTTTTCCATCGGCTTCGTCATAAGAGCACCTGTCGGAAAGCGTGGCGGCATTGGCTTTGGTCGCTATGTTACCCGGCTTTGCGGACCACGTGAAGAGGCGCGGCTTCCGGTGCACGGACATGCTGGCTGTCTTAGTTGCTTCACGCGCAGCCTCTACATGGAGAGGGTGTAAAAATGGAGCGTCCCATGCAAGCCGATCTGTCAGATCTCGACCAGCTTCAGAACGCCTACAAGGCTGCGGTGCAAGAGTGGATCGCAGCGATCAAGCACGAGGAGGAACTTGCCTCGGTGAACCACTCCGTGGCGGATATCGACAAATGGGAAGCCGCGCATTTTCGCGAGGACGACGTTCGCGCCAAGGTCCTGGATTTGAAGAAAAATTACGAAGATGCCTTGCGAGCGAAGTTCTTCGGCTTCTGATTTTCGCCTCGGCCGAGGCTGGCGTTCGTCCTTCAGGTCGCCGCCCGTGTCTCAATGCGAATATGACGTCTCGGTGCCGCCAAGGACGCCGGCCCTGCCCGACCGATTTGAGAATCCCCGACACAGGCTTTGCGCCACCCCTCGGTCCAGCCGGCGCAATATTCCAAGGCCATGGGAACGACATCCGTCACGATCTTGTCGGGCTGGCCAAGGCGGCCGCGTCCGAAGGCGTGACGCTCGACCAAAGTGGGAGGAATTGCTCGCGCCGAGCGGTGCGGAGACGGCATCAAAAAATTTGTGCGGCACGATACTAGAGCCGGACTGCTATTGGAGGTGCCTGGCCCTCGCCAAGGTCAGCGATGGCAGTTCACCAAACGTATCCTGGTAGTCATTTGCAAAATGTCCGAGATTCGAAAATCCACAACTCAATGCCACATTGGTGACCGAGGTGGTTTCAGCCGGAGATCGGAGCAAATTGTTCGCGTTTTTCAATCGAACCATTTTTACATAGGCGAGCGGCGTGTAGCCGCGATGACGTTTGAATGTCGCGAAGACGGTCCGCACGCCAACCCCACTCACATCCGCCAGGTGCTCGACGGAGATGGGTAGCTGCCAGTGAGCATCGATGTATTCCTCGATCCGGCGCACATGTGCGGCCGTGGTATCGATTGGCTGACGATGCAGTAACTCACTCAACGAGTTTGGAACCGTCGTCAAAAAGGCCACTAGCAGAGATTCTTCGAATTCCCGCAACAGAAGGTGAGACAACCGAACCTGCGAAGTTGCGAGTTCTCCGGCCAGGAAGCGTATCAGGTTCTTGAGGCCATCGAGTTGCAAATGATCCTTGCCGAGAGCCGAAGCAACGAATTCCAGGCGACCCCGCGGTTTGGCGCCCAGCAGAGCAGCGACCTTCCGCTCCATGGCGCCCTGATCAATGCGGATCAGAATCTGCTGGTAACCGGCACCGAACTCGATCCTGCAGGGGCGGTCTGCTGGCGTGACGCAGGATTGATCGGCGCCTACCTCAAAAGGCTGGCCAGCTATCGTGGTCCGCGCGGTGCCCGAAAAGGCGATTTGCAGCCTGACAAAGTCGGCTTCTGAAAACTCCGCCAGCGATTGAGTGCCGTAGGCACACATTATCATCGATGCTGACCCAAGGCCCGCGACAGCAGAGCGGCCAAGAAAGTGGTTGGATTTCGACGATTCAAAACGAGCGGCCCCATAGCGTGTCACCATGACCTCGCGCATGACCTCGGCATCATGCGTGTCCACGATCGGAAACTGGCTTAGCGATACGGCTGTGGTTTGCATTCTGGGCTCGGGCGCTCTCCATGCGGGGCAACCGACATAAGCACATCTTGTGCCAAAATGCGCTTCTTGAGTAGCAGATTCAGTCGAATCACCCTGTCTAATGACCAAGTTTATCGGAGCGGGGTAGACCTCTATGATGAAATCAACCGTATTGCTCTCGGACCTTGGCGACACCATAGACGCCGTAAAACGCCATATCTCATCAATGAGCGACGTGATGCTTAAAGCGTTGGCTTTAAGCCTGCCATCGAAGGCGCCCGCCGGAACCGCCGAGATGTTGATGCTGCTGCTGGTTTATCGAGAGGCGGAAAGCCGAGCGAGGAAGAACGCGGCAAACGACTTTGCGCAAATACGCTCCTTGAGTAGCTGATTCAGTCTTCGCCCTAGACAAGGGGTGAAATGAAACTGACCATCCATATTGTTCGCACCAAGGCTAGCGCCATATTCCTCAACTTAATAACGAGAGTCTGTGCGGAGAAAATTGCGAATGAAAGGCGGCAAGCCCTGCATCCGCCAGGCGACGGCGACCAGCCAAATCATCCACACCAGGCTCAGGACCCATGCCAGCACGATCGCCACCGATTGCGTTGGCGAGAAGCCCTCTGTGCCGGCCACCCAGCCCTGCACCAGATAGATGAGGCCGGAGAGGCCCATCAGATAGGCTATCGGCCGCGGAACGCCGACAGTCCGCGCTGCTGCGCTCGCGAGCAGAAGCAAGGTGAGACCCAGCATGAAGTCCTGGTAGCTCCTCATTCCCCATTCGAGCCAGCGGAGAGCCTCGGCGCTCGCGAAGCGCGCCGCCTTCTCGGCCTCCGGAGCGCTCGCCCAGGCGTCAACAGCCTGTTTGAGCGCCACCCCGTCGACCGCTTGGAGGATGCCGTATAGGGCCAGCGTTGCCGCCGCCGCAGCGGCACCGCATCGACCCGACAGCCCTGCGGTTCCACTCTGGAAATCCAGGGCAAACGACAAGGTGAGCAGTCCCCCGAGCATGATCGCCATGCTCGCGAATTGGCCGAAGTGCACAGCCGTCCAGATCTCGTTGCGGGCGTACCTGGCGAAGATGGCGTGATGATCATTGGCGTCGCCTCCAGCGTGAAACTGGGTGACCACGATGTAGAGGACTTGTCCCGTAAGCAGAAGCCGGCCCGAAAGGCGCAGCGCCTGAGGCGAACTGATTGTTTCGTTGTTCATGATCATACTCCTTTCAACGAGGCCGTTTGACAGCAAGGAGGTCGTGTCGGGTTAGCCCGAAGTCCTCAAGCCGCTTCTCGCTGAGACCGGCAAGCTCAAAAATTGGTCCGCCGGCGGCGGCGATGCAGGATCAGGCCGTTGATGAGGCGGGTAATTAACATGTGGGGCTCCATTTTTGACGGAGCGGATATACGCCTTGGCACCGTCGCGGACTTGAATGCAGCGGCTATGCGCTGGCCCGACCCGCTCACGCGCGGTGCATGGCCGAGAGAGCGGTGTTCGGCTTGACGCCTTGGGTGTTACTCGCCATTGGCTGAGCGTAGGATGGCCCCGAACAAGCCGCGCCTGACTTCAACGTCATCTCGATTCTTGGCGAGATTCATGCCAAGCAGGCGCATGGAGATTGTCGGAATTGGCAGGTTCATTTTCTGGGCGGGGGGCAGCCTTTGGATCGGGCAAGCCTTTCGGCCAAGCGAGCTCCATTCCCATCATGCCATCCAAGTCAGTGTCGGCCTGTCTGATCGCGTACAGTTCAGAATGAGCGATACAGCGGCTTGGGAGGCCTTTGGCGCTGCTGTCATTCCACCAGACCTACCCCACACTTTCCAGGCGCCGGGAGGGATGGTGGCGCAACTGTTCTGCGATCCAGAGTCCGCCTTGGGCCGTGGCCTCATGGACCGCTTCGGACGCGATGAGATCGTCGGGCTTCTTCCTGAAGATATCGCGCCGCACGCCAAGTCTCTCCGCGCGGCGTTCGACGAGGGGGACACGGATGAAGAACTCGAGGACGCTACGCTCAATGTCCTCTACGCGCTTTCCGGAGGCGTTCCGCCAAGTCCGGTCGATCAGCGGATTCTTCGTGCGATGACCTTTATTGCTGCGAGACTGGCAGAGCCGCTGGCCTTGGAAGCGGTGGCACATCACGTTGAGCTCTCGGCGGGACGCTTCAGACATCTTTTTGTCGAGGAAACAGGTATCTCGTTTCGCGCCTATCTTCTTTGGACAAGGCTCAATCGAGCCCTTGAGCTCGGCTTCGGGGGAGCTTCGTGGACCGATGCGGCCCACGCGACGAACTTCGCAGATTCCGCACATCTGAGCCGCACGACACGTCGGATGTATGGTCTCGCTCCAAGTTCCTTGCGGCAGGACATTCCGCCGGCATCCCGCCTGATGACGGCATAGCCCTTTCGTTCAAGTCCGTTTCGGGCGGCGGGTCTATCGAGTCGCGCAAATCGCAACTCGAGGAATATCGCCATGCCCGCCAAGTTCTCCCGCCGCCATCTCTTCTGGCTTGCACCAGTCGCTGCGCTCGTCGTCGCCGGCGTCGGCTTCGCGGCCCGGATGATGGAACCGCCGCCCGGCCTTGACCTGTCTTTGAAGAAGAAGACCGAGCACGGGTTCTATGTCGCATCGCTCGCCGCCGATCAGTCACCCGTTCCAGTTGGGGCGATCCATAGCTGGACAGTGAAGGTGACAAAACCCGACGGGAAGCCGGCTGACGCCGTTGCGATCGCCATCGATGGCGGCATGCCGCAGCACGGGCACGGCCTGCCGACAAAACCCGAGGTCACACGCGACCTTGGCGCAGGCCGCCACCTGATCGAAGGCATGAAGTTCAACATGGCCGGGTGGTGGACACTGACGGTCTCGATCGATGGACCGAAGGGCTCCGACAAGGCCACTTTCAACCTCGTGCTCTGATCATGCGGCGGCGCCTTCTCCTTCTTGCCGGACTGGCCTGCACAACTGTTGTGCTGGGTGTAGGTGCGGCCGTGCTCAAGCCCGGTTGGTCAGCCGACGAACTCAAGCGCATCCAATCAATGTCGCTTGCAAGCCTGCCCGCGCTGCCACCTGATCCGACCAACCGCGTTTCGGATGATCCCGCAGCCGCCGCGCTGGGCAAAGCCCTTTTCTTTGACACGCGGCTCAGCGCCAATGATGCCGTCTCCTGTGCCTCGTGCCACCAGCCCGACCGGCAGTTCCAAGACAACCTGCCCGTGGCGCACGGCGTGGCGGAAGGCACGCGGCGCACGATGTCGATCGCTGGATCGGCCCATTCTCCGTTCTTGTTCTGGGACGGACGCAAGGACAGCCAGTGGTCCCAAGCGTTGGGGCCACTCGAAAACCCTGTCGAGCATGGTGCAGACCGGACGATGGTTGTCCGGCTGATCGCCACCGCATACAGGGCGCAATACGAACGCATCTTCGGCACCCTGCCGAGCGTGAGCGGTCTGCCGCAGCATGCCATGCCAGACGGTCCCGCGCAAACGGTTGCGGCCTGGGCTAGGATGACGCCGGAGCAGCAGCAGCACGTCAATCTGGCCTACGCCAATGTTGGCAAGACGATAGCAGCTTTCGAGCGAACGATCCTGCCTGAGCCGACACGCTTCGACGCGTTTGCAACCGCATTGGCAAACGGCGACCAGAATTCGGCCAACAGCCTCTTCAGCAAACAGGAGCGCGCAGGCCTCAGACTGTTTATGGGACAAGGCAACTGCGTGACCTGTCACAACGGCCCGCTGTTTACCGACAATGCCTTCCACAACCTTGGCTTGCCTGGTGTCGATCCGGTGCACGACCGCGGCCGAAGCGTATCCGTTGCCGAACTGAAGGCGGATCCATTCAACTGTCTTGGCCCGTTCAGCGACGCCAAGCCGCCGGTCTGCTCGGAACTCAGGTTCATGGAGACGGGGAGCCCTGATTTGGTGGGCGCGTTTCGCTCACCCTCACTGCGGGGAGTGGCCAGGCGGGCCCCGTTCATGCACGCGGGTCAGTTCTCGACACTTCACGATCTGCTCGCCCACTACAACACGGCGCCACCGGCTGAATTCGGGAAAAGCGAGCTCAAGCCGCTTGGACTTTCGGACCAGCAGTTGAGCGACCTCGAGGCGTTCCTTCGGACTCTTGACCCTGCATCCTCTCAAGACAAAGGAAGCGAGCGATGATTGCCGCCCTGCTCGATCATCCTTCGCTTGAGCGACGGAGCCTGACCGAGATTGCGACGGCACTCTCGGTCACCGCAATGGTCGGCGCGACGCCCTATAATCTGGTTTCTTCGCACCGGTTGAGTGGCGCCTCATCTCCGTGTTGAGGCATGAGGCGCAAAACTGCCGTCCAAATGTCTAAAGATGAAATCTGCTTCGGGCCGCTGGGCCACATTGAGCCACGCCAGTTTGCAGTTCCATTCCGGAGGTAGTTTGGCGCACCCAACAGGATTTGAATCGGTGGCCTTCGCTTTCGGAGAGCGACGCTCTACCGGTTCAGCTGCCGCAAGTGATCTCCGCAGACAAATTCCTACTTTCAGCCTCGGCGTCCCGCTAAGTCGTTGAAAGAATGGCGCGCCCGAAGAGATTCGAACTCCTGACCCCCAGATTCGTAGTCTGGTGCTCTATCCAGCTGAGCTACGGGCGCGCAACAGGCCATACATTGCATGGCCTCGCGAACCGATCCTGACGACCGGTCACGAACATGAAGCGTTCACTAGCGACTGATTTTGCGAAAAGCAAGCCGCTGTTCAAAAGTTTTGCGAAGTCGTTCAGATGACGGCGTGCCGGCGGGGCCGGTACCAACATCAGAGGCAGCGCAACAGGCATCGTGCGAAATGGTTGATCAGGCCGGACGGCGCAGGCCGTTGCGGGCCTGATCGAGCCGGACCGGCTGGTCGGGGATGGACACCGCGAATGTGGTGCGGCCGCCGATGCTCTCGACAAGCTCCACGGTGCCCCCATGGGCGCGGATCAGTTCATGGGCGATCGCCAGGCCCAACCCGGTGCCGCCGCTGCGCGCCGAGCCCCGGAATGCCGCGAACAGGTTCTCGCGGGCCTTTGGCGGCAGGCCGGGCCCGGTGTCGGTGACGACGATGCGGCTGACACTGCCCAGGCGCTCACTCGACACGGCCAGACGCCGGACCAGCGCGTTTTCGCTGTCCGCCGCCATGGCCTGCACGGAATTGCGGCACAGATTGGTGAGCACGCGGAACAGCTGGTCGGAATCGGCGTCCACCTCGAAGGCCGGCTCGACGGCATTGAGGAACTCGATGCCCTCATCGATGTCGAGCAGGCCGTGCACATCCTCGACCAGTTGGCGCAGCCGCACCCTGCGACGCGAAGGCGCCGGCTCCTGCGTGCGACCATAGGCCAGCACGCCTTCCGAATAGGAGACGGCGCGGTCGAGCGCGCGCAGAAGTTTCGGCGCGAAGGACTGCACGGTGGGGTCCTTCACCTGGCGCAGGCGGTCCGACATCAGCTGCGCCGAGGCCAGGATGTTGCGCATGTCGTGGTTGATCTTCGACACGGCGAGGCCGAGGTCGGCGAGATGCTTCTGCTCGGACAGCATCTTCTGCAGGCGCTCCTGCATCTGCGACAGTTCGCGTTCGGCGACGCCGATCTCGTCGGCGCGGTCAGCCGGATGAATGATGCGCCCCGGATCGTCGGGAGCCTCCGAGAAGGACAGCATCGAGCGCGTCATCGTCCGGATCGGCCCGATCATGATCAGGTCGATGGCTGCGTAGACCAGCATCGCGGTGAACAGCGAGATCAGCAGTGAGACGAAGGCGACATTGCGCGAATAGACGAGCATGGCGTTGCGCAGCCTGAAGTCCGGCATGATCAGCTCGAACTCCTTGTCGCTCTCGCCGACCGGCCCGAAGACACGCAGCATGCGGTCGCCGCCGAAGAACAGAGTATCGAGCGCCCCGGTCATTCCCTTGACCATGCCTATGCTGGCGAGGTCGATGTGCTCGTCGACCTGCGGCGGCATCTCGGCCACCACCAGCAGCCGCGAGACGCCGCCGTCGCGCACCGCGATGGCCTTGGCGCCGATCGACATCAAGACATCGTTCTGGGCCGCGCGCGACAGGGACGGGGATTCGCCCTCGACCAGGACGATGGACACGGCGGCCGCAGTGCTGAGCCGCTCCTTCAGCCAGCTCAGCCGGTAGCTGGCGATCCAGGGCAGGAAGATGAGAACCTCCGCCAGCAGCACGAAAACGATGGTGAGCAGCAGCAGCTTCGTCGACAGTCCGCGCGACAATGGCACCCGGCGGGCGGCGGCTTTCGCCGGTCCGGTGCCTTCTTCCGCGGGGACGGTTTCACTCATGCGATTCTGTCTTCACGATCACTTGATCAGCCAAGACTAGGCGATTACGGCTTTTTTGCCAATTTCATCCTTGGTCGGAACATAAACGCACTCGCAAGCACGTGGTGCCATCGACCCTGTCGACGCCGGCGATCGACGCTGTCAACGCTGGCGATTGACGCTGTCAACGCTGGATTGACTTCCAAAAGCCTTCTTTCTATAAGCCCGCACACGCTCGGGCCATTCGTCCCGGCGCGGTTTCGATCGCGCCAAAACCGGCCCGGCAAAGCTCCTGTTACAAAGTGACAGACACAAGAAGGGCCGCACCCCGCGGTATTAAAACAAATGAAGCGTACCTACCAACCGTCCAAACTCGTCCGCAAACGCCGGCACGGCTTCCGTGCCCGCATGGCCACCAAGGGTGGTCGTGGCGTCGTCGCAGCTCGCCGCAATCGCGGCCGCAAGCGGCTCAGCGCCTAAAGCGGAAGACGAAATCGTTGTCCGCAACCGGCAAGCCAGTGGGGCCAAATCCCAAGCGGCTTCTGAAACGCGCGGAATTCCTGGCCGTCCGTCGTGGTGAAAAGCGACGCGGGCGGCTTTTCCTCGTCGAGGTACTCGACCGCGGCGACCGCGAGGCGCCGCGCGTCGGGTACACCGTCACCAAGAAGGTGGGAAACGCAGTCGTGCGCAACCGCGTCCGGCGGCGGCTCAGGGAAGCCGTACGCGTCCATGCCGCAGATGACATGGTGCTCGGCAATGACTATGTCATCGTCGGGCGCGAAGATGCGCTCTCCGCCCCCTTCGGCCAGTTGAAGGCCGAACTCTCCCGCCGAATTCGCGGAACACGATAGGCCAAGGGCTCTCGATGGAAAACAACCGTAACTTCTTCATCACCATCGCGCTGTCGGTGCTGATCCTTACCCTCTGGCAGGTGTTCTACATGAACCCTCGCGTGGAGGCGCAGCGCGAGGCCGCCAAGCTCGAGCAGCAGCGCGTGGAGGAACAGAAGAAAGCGGCTGGTGCCGGCACCGCAAGTCCGGCTGGGACTGGAGCGCCCGTGGCGCAAGGCGGCATTCCCAATACACCTGGCACCGACGGAACGACGCCGGCCAGCCTTGAGCAGGCGCTCGCGGCGACCGCGCGCGTCAAGATCGATACGCCGAGTCTGTCTGGCTCGATCAACCTCACCGGTGCGCGTCTCGATGACCTCAAACTCAAGCACTACACCGAGACGGTCGATAAAAATTCGCCCGAGATTCAGCTACTCAATCCGGAGCCGTTGTCTAACGGATATTTCGCCGAGATTGGCTTTGTTGGCGACAGCAATACCGGCACGCTACCTGGGCCAAAGACGGCATGGAACGTCGAGGGCAATGCGACGCTAACGCCGTCAACACCGGTGACGTTGACCTTCACGAATGACAAGGGCTTGACCTTCAAGCGCACCTTTTCGGTCGACAATGACTACATGTTCACGGTTTCCGATACCGTACAGAATTCGGGCAGCACCGCAGTCTCATTGTTCAACTATGGCCGCGTCACCCGTTTCGACAAACCAGCTGTCGCCAGCACCTATGTGCTGCATGAAGGCCTGATCGGCGTTACGGGCAGCGAAGGCCTGCAGGAGCACAAATACGCGGATATCGAAAAGAACAAACAGTACAAGCCTAGCAAATCGACTGACGGTTGGCTTGGCATCACTGACAAATATTGGGCGGTAACGCTGGTGCCGTCGGAGAAACAGCCGTTCCAGCCCAACTATTCCTATGTCGATGTCAATGGCGGGCTTCGTCACAGCTACCAGTCTGATTTTATGGCCGATCCCATCTCGGTCGCGCCCGGACAGTCGACGACGGTCGAGACCGAAATTTTCGCCGGCGCCAAGGAAGTCGCCAAGGTCAACGCCTACGCTGAAGACCGCAAGATCCGGCTGTTTGATCGCCTGATCGATTGGGGATGGTTCATCTGGATAACCAAGCCGATGTTCTATCTGATCGACACGCTCTACAAATTCTTCGGCAATTTCGGCCTCGCCATCCTGGCCACGACCGTCATCGTCAAGGCCATTTTCTTCCCGCTCGCCAACAAGTCCTACGCGTCGATGGCGAACATGAAGAAGGTGCAGCCCAAGATGCTGGAAATCCGCGAGAAATACGCGGACGACAAGATGAAGCAGCAGCAGGCGATGATGGAGCTGTACAAGACCGAGAAGATCAACCCGCTTGCTGGCTGCTGGCCGGTGGCGCTGCAGATCCCGGTCTTCTTCTCGCTCTACAAGGTGCTCTACATCACCATCGAGATGCGGCACGCGCCGTTCTTCGGCTGGATCCAGGATCTGGCGGCGCCAGATCCGACATCGATCTTCAACCTGTTCGGCCTCGTTCCGATCACCCTGCCGCACATGCTGATGATCGGCGTCTGGCCGCTGATCATGGGTGTCACCATGTTCCTGCAGATGCGCATGAACCCGACGCCGCCGGACCCGACGCAGGCCGCGATCTTCACCTGGATGCCCGTCATCTTCACCTTCATGATGGCCGGTTTCCCGGCGGGCCTCGTCATCTACTGGGCCTGGAACAACACGCTGTCGATCCTGCAACAGGGCGTGATCATGAAGCGCCAGGGCGCCAAGATCGAATTGTGGGACAATCTGGTCGCGCTGTTTCGAAAGAAACCATCACCGGCGGAATAGACCGCGCTGCGCTGATCTCAAACGACAAAAGCCCCGGTACGCCGGGGCTTTTTGTTGGACGGCGGTCGATGTTTCTGACGAGCCGTGAAACTTTGCCTCGCCGCGTGCCGTGACTGCTTCCGTAGCAAAATTCCAGGGCCGTCAATTTCGGCGAGCCGTTGCACGGAGGAAGTCATGCGTTTCCAGTCGTTCAGAACCATTGCGTTTTCGGCATTCATCGCCAGCGCCACGATGCTCGCCCCCGCCTATGCCAAGGACCCGATGGTCGGCGGTGCGGCGATGTACGCCAACAAGAACATCATCCAGAACGCCGTCAACTCCAAGGATCACACGACGCTGGTCGCGGCGGTCAAGGCCGCCGGCCTTGTCGACACGCTGCAGGGCGCCGGCCCATTCACTGTCTTTGCGCCCACCAACGAGGCGTTTGCCGCATTGCCCAAGGGCACGGTCGACACGCTGTTGAAGCCTGAGAACAAGGGCAAACTCACCAAGATCCTGACCGCGCATGTCGTTGCCGGAAAACTTTCCGGCGCCGAACTGATGAAGAAGGCCAAGGCGATGGGCGGCAAGTATGAAATGAAGACCGTCAGCGGCGACACGCTGACAGCCGAAGTCAAGAACGGCAAGCTCTACATAGGCGACGAGTCAGGCGGTGAGGCCCGCGTGACGATCGCCGACGTCAATCAGTCGAACGGCGTCATCCATGTCGTCAACAAGGTGCTGCTGCCGAAGTAACGCTCCGACGAGGGAAGGCGCCCCCCGGCCTCCTGGGCCGCCTTCCCAGCCTCGCGAGAGGCCAGGTTTGGGGGAGCCGTCTCGGCAACGATCGGGGTTCCGCAGATCCTGCGGAACCCCGGTTTTTTGTGTGCCGTCGAATGATGCGGCAGCCTTAGTCCGCGATGGCGCTGTGGTCGACCTTAGCTGGCGTGGCCGGCTTGCGCAGCAGCAGAACCAGGGGGATGGCGGCCAGCGACAGGATCATCATCAGCTTGAAATCGTTCATATAGCTGATGATCGTCGCCTGCAGCGTGACCACGCCGTCGAGCGCGGCACGACCCGCGGCGGAATAGGGGTTCATCGCCTGGAATATCGCCGGGTTGCCGAACGCCGGATTGTAGGGTGTCACATAGGTGGCGATGTTGGCATGGTTGATCTGCACGTTCTGCGTCAGTAGCGCGGTGACGACCGATATGCCGACGCTTGAGCCGATGTTTCGCGACAGATTGTAGAGCCCGGTTCCTTCAGCGCGCCGCTCCGGCGCCAGCGTGGCGAAGGTGATGGTCGTCAGCGGAACGAACAGGAAGCCGAGCCCCGCGCCCTGGACGAAGCCGGTGCTGATGATCGTCCATTGCGAGACGTCGGGCGTCCAGCCGGTCATGTCGTACATGGCCCAAGCGGTGATCAGCAGACCGGTCAACAGCAGCCAGCGCGTGTCGACCTTGCCGATCAGCCTGCCGACCAGGAACATGCAGGCCATGGTGCCAAGTCCACGTGGACCCATGACGATGCCGGCGGTCACCACAGGATAGCCCATCAGCGTCTGCAGATAGGGCGTCATCAAGGCCAGCGAGGCCAGATAGGTGATGCCGATGATGAAAATGAAGATCATGCCGACCGCGAAATTCCGGTCGAGGAAAAGCCTCGGATTGACGAAGGTGTTGCGGGCGGTGAAGGTGTGGACGAGGAAGATGTAGAAGGCCGATACGCAGACCAGCGCCTCGATGATGATCTCGGACGACGAGAACCAGTTGAGCTGTTCGCCACGATCGAGAAACATCTGCAGGGCCGCGATTGTGATGCTGAGCATGCCGAATCCCAGCCAGTCCAGCCTTGCCCTCATGTCCACCTTCGTCTCCTGGACGAACATCCACACGCCCGCGAAAGCCAGGGCGCCGATCGGGACGTTGATGTAGAAAACCCAGCGCCAGCTGACATTCTCGGTCAGCCAGCCGCCTATGACCGGCCCGAGCACCGGTCCGACCATGACGGAAACGCCGAACAGCGCCATGGCCGAGCCGCGTTCTTCCACACTGTAGATGTCGAGCAGGATGCTTTGTGACAGCGGCACCAGAGCGGCGCCGAACAGGCCCTGCAGCAGACGGAAAGCGACGATCTGCGGCAGCGACTGCGCGAAGCCGCAAAGCACCGAGGCGACGACGAAGCCGGTGATGGACGTCAGCAGGATGCGCTTGCGGCCGAAACGATTGGCAAGGTAGCCCGATGGCGGCGTCATGACCGCCGCCGCGACGATATAGGACGTCAGCACCCAGTTGATCTGGTCGGCGCTCGCCGACACGCTGCCCTGGATATAGGGCAGCGCGACGTTGGCGATGGTCGTGTCCAGCGCCTGCATGATGACGGCCAGGATCACGCAGGCGGTGATGGCGCCGCGATTGGCGACCACCGGTGTGGCACCTGTCGCGGAAGCGCTGGTCATGATGCTATCCCGAACCTCTTCATCAGATCGGTCACGAAGTCCGGCAGGCCGCGCGCGTGACCGGTGTCGATGCCGACGACAACGCTCATTCCGCCTCTGAGCGGCGGCTTGCCCTGGGGATCATCGACGGTGACGCGCATGGGAATGCGCTGCACGACCTTGACCCAGTTGCCGGTGGTATTCTGCGCCGGAAGCAGGGAGAAACTCGACGACGAGGCCGGGCTGATGCTGGCGACCGTGCCATGCCAGACGGTGCCCGGATAGGTGTCGACGCTGATGGTCGCCGTCTGTCCGGGACGGACATAGGTCAGTTCGGTTTCCTTCGGCTCCGCCGCGATCCACAAATCGGTCGACGACACCAGGCTGAATGCGGGCTGCGAAGCCGGCAAGTACCGACCGACCTGAAGCGCGTCGACATTGGTGACGATGCCGTCGAACGGCGCCTTGACGATGGAATCGTTGAGGTTGCGCTGGGCGTCGTCCACGGCCGACTGCGCCTGGAGATAGAAGGGGTTCTTCTCGATCGGCTGGCTGGCGTCGCCACCAAGCTGGGCAAGCATGGCCTGGGCCTGCGCCTTGGCGACGGACACTTTCTGCCGGGCGGCAACGAGGTCGTGCTGGGCGCTGTCGAAGGTCGCCTTGGAGGCTGTCGATGTCTTGAGAAGGTCCTGCTGGCGGGCAAAGGCGGCTTCGTAATAGGGTATGTCGGCCTCAGCCTGCTCTATCTGTGCCTGCGACTGCTGGTAGCTTGCCTGCAAGGTCAGCACCTGGTTGCGCACTGTCCCAAGCTGGGCCTGGGCGGCGGCGAGAGCGGTTTCGAAGGAGGCCGGCCTCAACCGGAAAAGCACATCGCCCTTCCTGACCGCCTGGTTGTCGTGCACATTGATTTCGGAGACCGTGCCGGAGACATCGGTGGAAACGCCAAGCGACTGAGCCTGGATGTAGGCGTTGTCGGTCGTCATCACCTGGCCGCCGGTAACATAATAATAACCGCCGACGATCAGCGCGACGGGAAGCAGGGCAAAAAGGATCGGCCGCCTCAGGCTGCGCTTTGGCTTGACCGGCGCAGGCGCCGGTGCCGGTGGCGGCGCAACGGCAACCGGTGCTTGCTGGGGCTGCGTGGGCAGGGGTTGCGTGGACGGGGCCTCCAGTGCCGCCGGCTCCAGTGCAACGGGTGTTTCCATCTCATCGTCAGCGATGACGGGATTGGCCTTCCTCTGTCCGCGCTCGCTATCCAGCCGGATCACATGATCGCTGGCGCGGGCAGCGGATGAGGCCCCCTCGACCGGTTCCTCTTCATATTTCTTGGGCGAGGTTGAATCAGTCATGTACTTTCTCCCGGTCGACGACTGGCTGGACGCAAGCCTCGAGCAGATTGGATTTTATCAGGCAAAGGGTTTGCAGCAGTTTTTGCTGCTCGTCTTCGGAAAGGCCGACAAAGGCCTCGTCACGTGTTTTCTGGCCGTTGTCGCGCATGATCTCGAGCAACGGATGCGCCTTTGGGGTCAGGTAGAGCAACCATGCCCTGCGGTCGGCGGGATTGGGGCGCCGTTCAATGAGACCCTTGGCTTCCATCTTGTCGAGCAGACGGGCAAGCGTAATCGGCATGGTGTCGACAAGGTCGGCCAGCTTGTTCTGGTGGATGCCTTCGTTGCGGGAAAGGAAGGCCAGTACCTGCCACTGGCCTCTGGTCAGCCCCAACGCGCGCGAACGCTGCTCAAACCGCTTTCTGAGCAGACGCGCGACATCGTGCAGCACGAAGCTGATGTTGGGTGAGGATACCATGGGAAGTGTCGGGGTTGTTGGCGCGACTTTTAGTAGGCATGCTTATTATCACCTATGCTTATAATCCTGCTGGACGCCGCGCACAAGGCGGACTAAGCCGTTTTGAAAAAATGTCGCACGTGCTGCGACGCAACAAAAGTTGCGGTAAAGTCGGATTTCCGGCGAGGACATGATGATGGATTGGCTCAAGATCGCGATTGTCGCGATACTGGCGGGATATCCGAACTTCGCGGCCGCGAAGAGCGCGGCCAGCTGCGGTGGCGCCGCCATGCTCGGTGGAGCGCAATTGAACTGCAGCCACGTCGATCCCAAGGCGCCAAACCAGTTCTGCACCTATAGCTGGGCGCTCCACACCACGACCGGAGACCAAAAGATCGTCGAAGGCACCTTCATGTTGCCGCCCGGCGCCGCGAACGTCACAATCTACCAGGGCAGCGGCTTCGACAGCGCGCTGTCCGATCCGATCGTGATCTGCAGGAATGCAAACTGAGCATCGAGGCCGCGCAAAGCTCGCACGTCAGCCGATTGGTGCTATAGGGCGGATCACATTATCTTGAATGCATGCGAATACGGCTCTGCCGCATCCGCATGACGGGACTGGTCGATGGATAAAATCAGCCGTAACCTCAATGCCATTCGTGGCGCCAACATCTCTCTTCTGGAGGCAGCGGTTTGAACGCTTTAAACGGGACCACGATCAGCACCGAACTGTTCACCAAGGCGTGGGTCTTCATCCGCGGCGTGCCGGCGATGAAATTCCTGCCGCCGGAAGGGCCGCCGGAAATCGCCTTCGCCGGCCGCTCGAACGTCGGCAAGTCGTCGCTGATCAACGCGCTGGTCAATCAGAAGGGACTGGCGCGCACCTCCAACACGCCGGGGCGGACGCAGGAACTCAACTATTTCGTGCCGGACGGATTTTCGGGCGAAGGCGCGGATCTGCCGCCCCTGGCGCTCGTCGACATGCCTGGCTACGGCTACGCGACCGCGCCCAAGGAAAAGGTCGACGAGTGGACGAAGCTGGTCTTCGACTATCTCAAGGGCCGCGTCACGCTGAAGCGCGTCTATGTGCTGATCGATGCCCGCCATGGCATCAAGGCCAAGGATGACGAGGTGCTGTCACTGCTCGACAAGGCGGCGGTCTCCTACCAGATCGTGCTGACCAAGACCGACAAGATCAAGGCCGCCGGCGTGCCGAGGCTGATCGAGGAAACGCTCCTGAAGATCAAGCGACGGCCGGCGGCGTTTCCATTCGTTCTGGCGACGTCATCGGAAAAAGCCGAGGGCCTCGAGGAATTGCAGGCCGCGATCGTGCTGGCCGCCAATGGCGGATAAGCCCGTCAACGCCATCTGTCAGGCTGACTTCGCGGCGCTTTCTTCCGCTGCAAGCTGCTCGGTACCATAGAACTTCAGGAACATATCGACACCCGAACTGACGATATGCTCGATCTCGGCCGAGCCCGGCGCCTTGGTGCGATAGTTGAATATGCACTGGCGGAAAAGACCGGCCAAGCAGAGTTCCGTGAACTGGTACGCGGCCAGGTCGACATCGGGTATGTTCAGCAGGCCGCGCTCGATGGCGGCGTTTAGAAAGATGACGACCTTGTCGTGCCCGCGCTTCGGGCCGCGCTCATAGAAACGCGTGCCAAGTTCCGGAATCCGGTCCGCCGCGCCGACCACGGTGCGCTGCGCCTGGATCACCTTTCCCGAGGTGATCTTGGCCGAAAGCACCTTGCCGAACTTCACCAGCGTCGCCCGCAGATCGCCGATCTGCTCCAGAACATCATACATGTTCTTGAAGATCGTGCTGCGTTCTTCCTCGATCAGCGCCTCGAACAGCTCTTCCTTGTTGGCGAAGTAGACATATATCGTGCCCTTGGAGACGCCGGCTTCGCGGGTAATGTCGTTCATCGACGCCGCTTCGAAGCCCTTGTCGATGAAAACGCGGCGCGCGCCATCGATGATCTGGCCGCGCTTGACGGGATCCTGTCCCGCCGCGGGGCGGCCGCGACGAAGGCTTTCCAGCAGGTCGCACTGGTCCTTGTCAGTTTTGGGTGATGTCTCGCCCATAATGTCACCTCGAAAATATTTCGAACCAACCGGTTCGATTGCCCCTTGATATGGGCCTCTTTACGCGCTAAGTCAATGTCCAATTCGAACCGAACGGTTCAGTCCGTTATAGCGAGATCCCCAATGTCTTCGAACACGTCAGCCACCGCCGAGGTCCGTCCGTTTCCCAACGCCAAGGTCGCCCCCGCGATCGAAGCGCCGAGCGCCCCGATCGAGCCCGTGATCGCACCTCCTGCCGATGCGCTGGCCAAGAAGAAGCGTTCGATACGCTCCTTCCTGCTGCCCATCATCGCGCTTGGGCTGCTTGGTGGCGGTGCCTGGTACGGCTACAATTACTGGGTCGACGGACGCTTCATGATTTCAACGGATGATGCCTATGTCCAGGCCGACATGGCGTTTATCTCACCAAAGATTTCCGGCTATGTCGATCAGGTGAAGGTGACCGACAACCAGCAGGTCAAGGCTGGCGATCCGCTGCTGGTGGTCGATGACGGCGACTACAAGATCGCGGTTGCCCAGGCCGAGGCCCAGATCGCCACACTGAGCAAGACGCTCGACCGTATCGACGCACAGACCGGGGCCGCGCGTGCATCGCTCAAGCAGGCGCAGGCGCAGAAAGTCGCCGACCAGGCCGCGGCCGACAACGCCGCTCGTGCCCAGCAGCGCGCCGCGCAGTTGCTCAAGACGCATGTCGGCACGCAGGCGCAACTGGACGATGCCCAGACAGCGCTGGACCAGGCCAATGCCGCTCTTGTCGGGGCCGACGCTCAGATCGCCACGGCGCAGGCCAATATCGGCGTGCTGCAGGCGCAGCGCGCGGAATCGGCAAGCACGCTGGCGTCACTGCAACTCGGCAGGGACAAGGCCGCGCGCGACCTTTCCTTCACGGTGCTCAAGGCGCCTTACGATGGCGTGGTCGGCAACCGTTCCGTCGAGCAGGGCGACCTGGTCAGCCCTGGCCAGAAGCTTGCTGTCATCGTGCCCATGGACAAGCTCTACATCGTCGCCAACTTCAAGGAAACGCAGCTTGCGAAGCTGGTGCCCGGCGAAAAGGTCAGGATCTCGGTCGATGCGATCGACAGCCAGTCCTTCGAGGGAACGGTGTCGTCCCTGGCTCCGGCCTCCGGCGCGGTGTTCTCGCTGCTGCCGCCGGAAAACGCCACCGGCAATTTCACCAAGGTGGTGCAGCGCGTGCCGGTCCGCATCGATGTGCCCGCCGACGTGCTGAAGACGGGCAAGTTGCGCGCGGGCTTGAGCGTCATCGTCGCCGTCGACAGCCGCACCGCGCCTGCCGCCTCCAACTGAGCGATCTTCCAGGAGCAAGGCCATGGCAACGGCAACCGTTACCGCAGGATCGGCGCCCCCGGCGGCGATGCCCGCCGTGCCGGACACCATCTCGACACGTCGCGTCATCGCCTTCCTGGCGATGGTGTTCGGCATGTTCATGGCGATCCTGGACATCCAGATCGTGTCGGCCTCGCTGGCCGAGATCCAGGCTGGCCTGAGCGCCAGCTCGGACGAGATTCCGTGGGTCCAGACAGCCTATCTCATCGCGGAAGTGGTCATGATCCCGCTGTCGGGCTTCCTCAGCCGCATGCTGTCGACCCGCGTGCTGTTCACGGTCGCGGCGGCAGGCTTCACCGCTGCGAGCGCGCTTGCCGCGACGGCGACCAACATCGACCAGATGATCGTCTACCGCGCCGTCCAGGGTTTTATCGGCGGTGGCATGATCCCCAGCGTCTTCGCGGCGGCCTTCACGATTTTCCCACCCTCGCGGCGCGCCATCGTCTCGCCGATGATCGGCCTGGTGGCGACGCTGGCACCGACTATCGGCCCGACTGTCGGCGGCTATATCAGCCACGCCTTTTCATGGCACTGGCTGTTTCTGGTCAACGTCGTGCCCGGCATCCTTGTGACGACGGCGGCATGGTCGCTGATCGATTTCGACAAGCCCAATCTCAAGCTGTTCAGCAAGTTCGACTGGTGGGGTCTAGCCGGCATGGCCGCCTTCCTGGGGTGCATGGAGTATGTGCTCGAGGAAGGACCGAACAATGACTGGCTGCAGGATCAGGCCGTGTTCATCTGCGCCATCATCATGACCATCGGCGCGGTGCTGTTCTTCTGGCGGGCCTTCACCGCCGAGGAACCGATCGTCGATCTGAAGGCCTTCACCAACATCAACTTCGCCTTCGGGTCCGTGTTCTCCTTCGTCATCGGCATCGGCCTTTACGGCCTGACCTATCTCTACCCGGTGTTCTTGGGACGCATCCGCGGCTACGATTCGATGATGATCGGCGAAGCGCTGTTCGTCAGCGGCCTGGCCATGTTCTTCACAGCGCCGATCTCCGGGTTCCTGTCGAGCAAGATGGACCTGCGCGTGATGATGATGGTCGGCTTCTTCGGCTTCGCCACGGGCACGTGGTGGATGACGCATCTCACCGCCGACTGGGACTTCTATGAGCTGCTGATACCGCAGATCCTGCGCGGCTGCTCGATGATGCTGTGCATGGTGCCGATCAACAATATCGCGCTGGGCACCTTGCCGCCAGAGCGGCTGAAGAATGCATCGGGCCTGTTCAACCTCACCCGCAATCTCGGCGGCGCCGTCGGTCTCGCTCTCATCAACACGGCGCTGATCGACCGCAACGCCTTTCACTACGCCCGGCTCTCCGAGCACGTGCAATGGGGCAGTGCGGCCGCACAGACCAAGCTGCAGAACTTGACGCTCAATTTCGAGCAGACCACCGGCCTGGACGCGACAAGTGCCGCGATCTCCAAATTGGCGGGCATGGTCCAGCAGCAGGCGGCCCTGCTGTCCTTCATGGACGTGTTCTACATGCTGACGGTGCTGTTCGCGACGCTTGGCCTGTTCACCATGGTGATCAAGAAGCCGGCCGCGGTCGGCGGAGGTGGCGGCGGGCACTAAAGCAATTCCAGGAAAAGTGTGCGGCGGTTTTCCGTCCGGAATTGCGTCAAATAAGAATACCCAATGTGCGCAGCGGCTTTCGGCATGCTCCTCCAGTCCAGGCCCGCAAAGCTCTGATCACGCAAAAACTCCGGGCCACAAGCCCGGAGTTTTTTGTCTTCCCAGTTGAGTTGTCAGGCCGTGGCCGGCTTGAAGGCCAATGCCACGCCGTTGATGCAATGGCGCAGGCCGGTCGGTGGCGGACCATCGTCGAAGACGTGGCCAAGGTGGCCACCGCAACGGCGGCAGTGCACCTCTGTGCGGGTCATGCCGAGCGACCGGTCCTCGGTCTTGCCTATGCCATTGGGAATCTCCTGCCAGAAGCTCGGCCAGCCGGTGCCGGAATCGAACTTCGTCTCGGACGGATAGACGGGCAGGTCGCAGCCGGCGCAAGCAAAGATCCCCTTGCGATGTTCGTTGAGCAGCGGGCTGGTGCCGGGATATTCGGTGCCTTCCTTGCGCAGCACGTCAAAGGCCGCGGGCGAGAGGATGGCTTTCCATTCGGCCTCGGTCTTGGTGACCTCGAAGGTTTCCGCGGCGCGGGCGTCCTGTGTTCCGCCCATGCGCAGAAGCGCTGCGGCGCTGACCAGCAATGCGGCAGTCGCGGCACCGCTCAAGAGAAAGTCGCGACGGTTCATGACACAATTCCTTCTGTTGCCCTTTGCCAAACTCTGCCGTCACGCGGAAATCAAAAGCCGGTGACAGGTCCCTGAAAACGACACTCCGCGCCAGTTCCATGGGGTTGCATGGACGGCGCGGAGTGCGGGGCGATTGCGCGGTCACGGGAGCAAGAGCCGCGCAATCGGCAGGGAGCCGTTACCGACATCTTCGTCGGCAACGACCCGTTTGTTACATCTTCGGCAGAAGAACCTTGTCGATGACATGGATGACGCCATTCGACTGCTCGACATCGGCGATGGTCACGTTGGCGACATTGCCGTTCTCGTCGGTCACGGTGACCTTGCCGCCGGTGTCCTTCAGCGTCAGTTCGCAGCCGCCGACGGTCTTGACCTTGTGGGCGCCGCCATCGTCCTTGACCATCTTCATCACGTCAGCCGACATGGCCTTGGCGGCGACCACATGGCACGTGAGTATCTTGACCAGCTTGTCCTTGTTTTCCGGCTTCAGCAGCGTGTCTACCGTGCCGGCCGGAAGCGCTGCAAAGGCTTCATTGGTCGGCGCAAAGACCGTGAAGGGGCCAGCGCCCTGAAGGGTGTCGACCAAGCCGGCGGCCTTGACGGCGGCGACGAGCGTGGTGTGGTCCTTCGAATTGACGGCATTCTCGACGATGTTCTTGTTGGCATACATGGCGGCGCCGCCGACCATCGGGTTCTCGGCATAGGCGGCGGTGGCAAGCGCGGAAACAGAGATCGTGCCGGCAAGCAAAAGGGTGGCGAATTTACGCATGATGTCGAACTCCTCGGGGTTTTCTCTTCCCATTTTTGGGGACGTGAAGAGATACGGGACACAAATGCGTGAGTTTCAGAATATACGAATTTTTTATTTTATTTCTGCCGCAAGAGAGATTTTCGCGCACAACGCTTTGCCGGCTCATGTTCATGGATAGACATGCGCAGCCGTAGATAGAGTTCGAATCTTCTCTCGTGATTTGGCGACGCGAGAAACCCGGTCAGATGCTCTTCAGATCACCCGCCGCGACCACCGGTCCGGTCGGCTTGCCTGTCGGCGAACCGCCGGCGGGCTCAAGGGTGACCGCCAGCACGGCGCCTTGTGCGAGCTTCTGCTGGGCGGCGGGCGAAACGACGATATGCGCCGTTGAGCCCACGGGAATGACGCCCATCGAAACCGGCGGGTTCTTGCCCTCGATCATCCACAGCTCGAAGTCCTTGCCGGAGGCACGCTCACCCGAGACATGCGAGAGCCCGACCTCATGATGGGCGGGATCGTAAACGGCGAGATATTTGACATCGCTGCTGTCGGCGGCGAGCGAGGCGACCAGACGTGCCTGCGGCAGTGCGGCCGGCGGGTTGATGTAGGGCAACGCGACATAGATCGCCAGCGCCGCGACCGCCACGGCGGCAAGACCGCGCCAGAAGGCAAGGCTGGACCAAAGGCTGGCGCGCGTTTGTCCCGGGGCGGTTGCCGCCGACGTGAAGAGCCGGCGATCGATCGCCGGCTTCACCGAAGCTGGCGGCTCGATTTCAGGATAGGCCGCTCCCATCGGCGAGAGGTGTACCTCCCAGCCATCCACCATCCGCGCGAATGCCGTCTCGGTATCGATGCGGCGGGAAGCGATCTGGCGCTCATCTGCCGGCAGGACGCCAAGAACATATTCGGCGGCAAGCAGGTCGTCGCCTCCATGTTCCGGTCCGTTGTCCTGTTCCAGCGTCATCTTTCCAGACATTCTCTCAGTTTAAGCAGGCTGCGGCGCAGCCAGGTGCGCATCGTGTTCAAAGGCACGCCGTGGCGCTCCGCCAGTTCGGCATAGCTCTCGCCCTGCAGATAGGCGCCCCGGACGGCCGCCGCCCGGTCCTGCTCCAGTTCATCCAGGCAATGATATATGCGCTCGGATTCACCGCCTGCGACCACCAATGCTTCCGGTCCAGGCGCCGGATCGGCCACGTCCAGCGCGGCATCGATATCGGCGGCAGGCTTGCGCCGCGCCCTGATGCGATCGATCGCGTGATTGCGGGCGATCGCCACCAGCCAGGAAATCGGGCTCAGATCGGAAACCGCAAAACGGTCTGCCTTCGTCCAGATCTTGACGAAGACCTCTTGAAGCGCTTCTTCCGCATCTCCCCGGTCATTCAATACACGAAGGCAGACGCCGAAAAGTTTCGCGCTGGTCTGCCGGTAGAGCAGATCGAACGCGGCCCGGTCCTTCATTGAAGTCCGGACAATCAGCTTGGTGATGTCCTGCGGCGTCATGCGAGCCAAATTAGGCAATTGCGATGTATTTGCAACGACGGAAACATCATTGTGCACGTAAAGTTCCGAGCTCTCACCGCATGGGTATCTGCTTCGATTGCCAAGGAAATCGCCACCCGCTAGCGTACTGAGTAGCGGGAGAGCGAGCATGTCGGTTGAACGTGTCCTTTGGGAACAAGATGCAACCGGCCTTGCCGAGCTGGTCCGCAAGGGCGAGATTTCACCGGCGGAGCTGATCGAAGCCGCGATCACACGCGCCGAGGCCACGCGACCTGAAATCAATGCGATCGCCGAGCCGCTTTACGATGCGGCGCGCGCCCGTGCGCAGACCATAGACCGCACCCTCCCGCTCGCCGGCATCCCTTTCGCGATCAAGGACCTCGGCATCGTCATGAAAGGCGTGCCCGTGCACGGCGGCAGCCGCATTCCGGCTTTCACGGCCGATTTCAACTCGGTGATGACAGAGCGCCATCTCGCCGCCGGCCTCATCCCGATCGCCACCAGCACCTCGCCCGAACACGGGTTGCGGCTGATGACGGAATCCGCCGCTTTCGGCATCACCCGCAACCCATGGAACACCGGCCACACCAGCGGCGGCTCGTCCGGCGGGGCAGCGGCACTGGTCGCCGCCGGGGTGGTGCCCGTGGCGCATGCCTCGGACGGTGGCGGCTCGATTCGTGTTCCATCCGCCTGCACAGGACTGGTCGGGCTGAAGACTTCGCGCGGCCGCGTGCCGCTGACACCCCTGGTCACCGAGAGCTGGTACGGCATGGTCGTCGACCACGCCGTCACGCGCTCGGTGCGCGATTGCGCGCTGTTGCTCGACCTGACCCACGGTCCCGATCCGCTGTCGCCCTACGCCGCACTGCCGGCGAAAGGCACATTCGCCGCGGCTGCGGCGCGCGATCCGGGCAAGCTCCGGCTGGCCGTGTACCGCAAGTCACCGCTCGGCCTGCCGATCTCCAACGAGACGCTGAAGGCGCTGAACACAGCCGTGGCGCTGGCTGTTGATGGTGGCCACAGCGTGGAAGAGATCGACCTACCCTATATCGGTCGTGACTTCATCGCCGATTTCGCCAGGACGGTTGCCGCCGCCGTCGCAGGCGCCCTGCGGAGCGAGGCCCAGCGCATGGGCCGATCGGTCTCCGGCGATGTCGAGCGCGCCACCCGCGTGCTCGGCCGCCTGGGCGAAATACTGTCGGCCGGGGAGATCTATGCCGGCCTGCAGCGACTGCAGGCAACCTCGCGCCGCCTGATCACCGAGACCGCGCAATATGATGCGGTGCTGATGCCGATCATCGCCCACCCGCCGCTCGCCTGTGGCGCCATGAACCCGAAAGGTGCCGACGAGTTCATCGAGAATATGCTCGACAAACTCCACCTCACGCATCTGCTGAAAGTCAAATCGCTGTTCGGGCAGATGATGGACAAGAGCCTGTGGTTCACGCACTGGCCGTCGATCCAGAATGTTTCCGGCCAGCCCTCGATCGCACTGCCCGTCCACGTCACGGATGCCGGCCTGCCGCTCGGCATCCAGGCCGCCGGCCGGCCGGGCGATGAGGAAACGCTCTTGTCGCTTGCCGCGCAGATGGAGAAGATTTCGGGTTGGCTGAAACGTCGAGCGCCACTGATGGTACCCTGATGATGACGTCGTCGTGAGGCGATAAAATATGACAGCAATGCCATTTGCGGCCTGCCCCGTTTCCCGCTAAGACGCCGCCGTCCTTTCCTGATGCATGTATGCCCAACGATTTGGGTGATGACATGCATAAACCAAGCCGGGAACCATGCCGATGACGGAGATAACCGCCACCGCCGAAATGCAGGCCGACCTGCTTTCGCGAGCCCTGCCCTACATGCAGCGCTACGAGCACAAGACGATCGTGGTGAAATATGGCGGCCACGCCATGGGCGACCTCGAACTCGGCAAGGCGTTTGCACGCGACATCGCGCTACTGAAGCAATCCGGCGTCAACCCGATCGTCGTGCATGGCGGAGGCCCGCAGATCGGCGCGATGCTCGCCAAGATGGGCATCGAATCGAAGTTCGAGGGCGGCCTGCGCGTCACCGACCAGAAGACGGTCGAGATCGTCGAGATGGTGCTGGCCGGCTCGATCAACAAGGAGATCGTGGCGCTGATCAACGCCGAAGGCGAATGGGCGATCGGCCTGTGCGGCAAGGACGGCAACATGGTGTTCGCCGAAAAGGCCCGCAAGACCATGATCGATCCGGACTCCAACATCGAGCGCGTGCTCGATCTCGGTTTCGTCGGCGAGCCGGTCGAGGTCGACCGCACGCTGCTCGACCTTTTGGCGCGTTCCGAAATGATCCCGGTGCTGGCGCCTGTGGCGCCCGGCCGCGACGGCCATACCTACAACATCAATGCCGACACTTTCGCTGGCGCCATCGCCGGCGCCTGCAAGGCAACGCGCCTTTTGTTCCTGACCGACGTGCCCGGCGTGCTCGACAAGAACAAGAAGCTGATCGACGAGCTGACCGTTGCCGAGGCCAGGGCCCTGATCAAGGACGGCACGGTGTCGGGCGGCATGATCCCCAAGGTCGAGACCTGCATCGAGGCGATCGAGCGTGGCGTCGAGGGCGTCGTCATCCTCAATGGCAAGACGCCGCATGCGGTGCTGCTGGAACTGTTCACCGAACACGGCGCCGGCACGCTGATCGTACCCTGAGCGCGAAGATCATCTCAGGCGCGGCCTGAAATCCTGACGGCGGCGGCGGTGGATTTTGAGGCCCGCCGCGCAACCACCATCGATTCTTCCTCCGCGTCCTGCGGCGCGCCCCAGAATTCGGCAAGCGTGGGGCCGTCTTTCACCCGGCGGTCGCGGGCCAGGAATCCCCAGACTTCACGGAACCAGACGCGGCGGCCCATTTGCGTGTACCAGCGCATCGAACGGCGCTGCTCGGGATCCCTGTGAAACAGGATGCGCGCAAGGGCCTTTGGCCGCGACTGCACCGCGAGTTCGATCAGCTTGACACTGAAGAACAGCATCCACGGCTTCAGCCGGGTCATCTTCAGCACCTGGTGCTTGTAGTCCCACAAGCGAACGTCCTGCTGGATCACCTTGCGATCCCTTGCGATCCTGAAGAACGGCGTCCAGCGATGCGGCGTTACATACAGCGCCTGGATCTGGTCGGGGTCGTAGGCGATGAGTTGGCGGAAGCCGCGCCAGAGATCGCTAAAGCTTACATCCTCGAAACCAGCCACCCAGGTCGCCATCGACAGGATGCCATTGAGACGCAAGAGTCGGATCGCTTCACGATCCGACGAGGTGCTGCCGCCCTTGCGGATCAGTTGAAGCGTCTGCTCGTCGGTGTTTTCCATGCCGAGCAGCCAGCGGATGACGCCCGCCTTGCGGTAGAGATGCAGGATGTCGGCATCGCGCACGATGTCGTCGGCGCGGGTCGAGCCGACGATCAGCACCGGCACGTTCTCGGCGATCATGGCATCGAGAAAGGCGCGCCAGGCCTTCTTCGACACGGTCGGATTCTCGTCGGCGAGATTGACCAGTTCGACGCCATGCTCGCGGTGCAGCCAGGCGATCTCCTGAGCGAATTTGACGGGGTCGCGATGCCGCCAGCGCGTCCAGAAACCACGCTGGCCGCAATAGTTGCACAGATGCGGGCAGCCGCGCGAAAACTGCATGACCACGGCGCGCTTGCCGCCCCAATAGCTGTAGCGGCCGTGGTCGATCAGCTCCCAACCCACGCGGTACGCATCGAGCTCCGAAATGGTCATGGCCGGTTGCGTGGCAAAAGGCCGGCGCAAATCGTCGCGAAAGGCGATACCGGCCACGCTCGCCGGTGGCTGGTGCATCTCCAGCGCCTCGACCAGCGCGACCACTGTCGCCTCGCCCTCGCCGCGCACGATGAAGTCGAACACATCCGTCTCAGCCAGGATGTCGCGCCAGTGATAGGTCGGGAACACGCCGCCATAGATGACGATGGTGGCCGTTTCGCGCTCCTTGATCATCCCAGCCAGGAGCAAGGCGGTCGGATGCACCGAGGTCGAGCCGGAATGGCCGATCAGGACAAAATCGGGATGATCGTTCAAGGCCTTCTCGACGACATCGGGCAAGGGCATCGGCCCGAACTCGGCATCGACCAGCCGTACCTCATGACCGGCGTCGATCAGAGGTCCGCCGAGCGCCAGGAGGCCAAGCGGCGGCAGATGATCGTCGGGAACGCGGCTGCCTATGGCGGTGTGCGGCGGATTGATCAGGACGATTTTCATGGCGGACCTCCCGTTGGTCCGCGCATGATGGCCGGCGATGTGGACGCGCGCTTGGCCCGTTTCAGCAGTTAGCGTGCAGCTTTTCCGCAAGAATGCGGAAGGGCCGAGCGATGTCGCGCCCAAGCCTTATTCGAGGCGGGGTAGCCCTAGGATGTTTCGGGGGCCTCGGCCTTCAGCCGTGCCAACTGTTCGCGTTGCAGGTCGAGTGCGGCGTTCACGAAGCGCGATATGGTGGAAAGCTCGCCGTCGCTGAAGGTAGCGAGGACCTTTTCACCTTCGGTGGCAATAGCGCCGTAGTAGCGCGCCGACAGTTCCCGCGTGGCCTCGGTTGCCTCTATCACCACCTTGCGCCTGTCCTCGAGACTGCGCGTGCGCGTCAACAGGCCGCGCGCCTCCAGCCGGTCGATCAGAGCGGTCACCGCAGCCGGCGTCAATCCGGTCGCTGTCGCGATCGCACCGGCCGATTGCGGGCCGCCGTAAAGCAGTCCGATGCAATGGCGTTCGGCCATGTTCAGCCCAAGCCTTGCCCCGACTGCTTCGTCATAGGCCTGCGTCGCGTCCTGCCACTGCATGATGGCGAGGCCGATGGCCCTCGTCACGTCGCCGCGATTTTCGCTTGACGACTTTATTTCGATCATCTAACTATCAATCCGTCTAACATTTAGACTATTACAGCAATATGCGGCCAAGGCTCCAACAAGACAAGAGCCCGCCGCCGACGAGGAGTTGAAGAATGAGCTTGATTCAACAGCGTGCGCCGCTCTCGCATGAGGAAGAGTTCAAATACGCCAAGCTGGCGATGGAATGGTATGGCTGGGGATCGCCCATCGGCCTCGGCATTTTGCTCGTGTCGTTGGCGGCCGCCGCCGTGCTGGTGTGCATCGCCATCCATGGCCTGTAACGATGGCATTCTCCGCCACAAGTTCCGAAGCCTTGCCGGTCGCCATCATTGGCGCCGGCATTGCCGGGCTGGCACTTGCCGTCATGCTGCGGCGGCAGGGGCTTGATGTCAGCCTTTTCGAGGCACGGTCGCGCGAGGCCCTGAACGAAGGCGCCTTCCTCACTCTGGCGCCCAATGGCGTCAACGCCTTGCGGGCGCTCGGGCTTGCCGAACGTATAACCGCCCTTGGCATTCCGACACTGGGCTTCGAGATCGTGAACGCCGCCGGGCGCCGCCTTATCCATCTCGACGAACGGAAGTCGATGCGCGAGGCAGGCGCCGAGAGCGTCACGCTGCGGCGCTCGGACCTGCTCGGCGCACTGCTGGATGAGGCACTGGCGGTTGGCGCCGACATCCGCTTCGGTCACGTGCTCACCGGCATTGAAGACCAGCGGGAGGGTGTGCGCCTTGGCTTCAGCAATGGCGCCGGGATCGATGCGGCTTGGCTGGCCGGCTGCGATGGCGTCTGGTCGCGTGTCCGCCGTCTCTGTTTTCCGGCCTCGCCAGACCCGGTCTATACCGGCCTGACCGGCGTCGGCGGCGTCGCCGACCTGCCCTTCGTGGCCTCAACGGACAGCTTGATGCATATGGTGTTCGGCACAAAGGCGTTCTTCGGCTACATCAAGGCCGATGACGGGCCGGTGTTCTGGTTCGATTCCTTCCCGCTCGACGAGGATGCGGCAATGGCAAGGCCTGACCCTGTCGATCTCGCGGCGACGGTTCGTCGGCTGCATGCGGACGATCCAAAATTCGTCCGCCAGATCGTCGAGACCATTGCGCATGTCCCACGCGGCTATCCGGTGTTCGACATGCAGCATCTGCCCCAATGGCATGATGGGCGCACGGTTCTGCTGGGCGATGCCGCGCACGCCGTTTCACCACATGCCGGGCAAGGCGCATCGATGGCGATCGAGGACGCCGTGGTGCTGGCTGCCTGTCGCGCCGCGACAGCCCAGCCTGGACAGGCTTTCGCGGCTTTCCAGGCGCTGCGACAGCAACGGGTCGAGCATATCGTCAGGATCAGCCGCCGCATCGGATCGCAGAAGCAGGCTAGCGGACGCATCGCACTGTTCATTCGCGACCTAGTGCTGCCCTTGTTCATCCGGTTGGGCTCGCGCACGACACGGGCGACAACCCGTTATCGCGCCGACCTCACGCCACTCGGACGGCCGACCCGGTGAGGTCATCGTCCCTTGTATATTATCGTCCAAAGCCGCCGGGCGGTTTTGGACGACATATATCCGGTCAAACGGCAAGAACCTTGCTCAGATGATCGCCCAGCCGGCAGGCCAGCGCGGTGATCGTCGTCGTCGGATTGGCTTGACCAGACGTGCAGAACACCGATGAGCCGCCGACATAGAGATTGTCCATGCCATGGACCTTGCAGTTGCTCTCGACGACGCTTCTGGTCGCGTCCGTGCCCATGCGCGTGCCGCCCATGTGATGGTGACCAGCGGTTTCCTCGTTCGTCGGATAATCCTCGCCATTGGCAAGCCAGTCCATGAGGCGGACGCGGCCGAGGTTCTTGTCGATGAGCGTGGCGCCGAACAGCCTCAGGCCTTCCAGGATGGTGCGGCGTTCCAGCTCCGACTTCTTCCAGTGCAATTCGATGCGCGGCACGCCGGCATGGTCGACATCGGTCTTCGACAGTTCGATCTGGTTCGAGGCCAGCGGCGCCTGCTCCCAGGCGACATAGAGCTGGGCCGCGCAGCGCAGGTTCTGGCTGAGCTTGTTGGCCACCCATTCGGCCATGCCCGGGGCCGTGCAGGCGAGGTCGGCGATGACATGCTTGATCCCGGCATAGGGCGTCTCGATCAGCCTGATGCCGAAATTCATGATCTGGAGCCGTTCCATCGCCGAAAGCGTCGGCGAAAAAAAGGCCTCGTTGACGGCATCGACCTCGAATTCGCCGTAGTCGGCCAGAATGGCATTGCCGCCCTCGAAGGTCGGATGCTCCATCCAGTAGCGACCGAGGGCGGTTGCGTTCGGCACCACGCCGCCGTTCGAACGCTGGTTCGACCACAGGAGCAGACGAGAATTCTCAAGCCCACCGGTGCAGACGATGAAATAGTCGGCCGTGAAGGAGCCGGCATCCCGCCCATTCGACCACAGCCTGGCGCCGGTCACCCGTTTGCCGTCGCCGGCAAGCTCGGTGGCATAGGTGTTGAGAACGACGGCGATGTTGCTGCCCTTGTCCAGTTCGTCAGCGAACTTCTCGCCGAAACGCACCGCCGGGCTCTTGATCAATTGCACCCAGCGAATGTCGTCGGAGATGGTCACATCCGGCCGGAAATCGGGCAGTTCGAGAATGTCGTGCACTTCCGGCAGGAAAGGCTCTATGTCGGCGCGGCTGATCGGCCAGCCGGTGTCAGGGGCCCAGGCCTTCGGCTCGAAATCCTGTTTGTCGAGCACGCGGCACCAGCCGGCCCAATGGTTGGAACTGCCACCCATGAAACGCAGCCGGGTAATGTCGAGATCGAAATAGGGATCGCCGACCGTGGTGCCACGGTAAAAATCCTGCGACTCGTCGCTGAACTCGCGGGAACCGGCCTCCAGCACCACAACCGGGATGCCGGCGGCACCGAGCTTCCTGGCGATCGTCGTGCCGGCCGGCCCTGAACCCAGGATGCAGACCCTGGGTTTGAAATTTGCGGTGCGAAACGCCTCGTAGCTGTCGAAGATCATGCGAGGTCGCTCCGCTTCAGGATCCAGCCGTTGACCTCGACGATCTCATCGGGGGCGGCATCGGGAAGCTTGCGAAACAGGGACAAGGCGGGCAGTGCGATAAGCGCCTGCACGACATTGCGGCGCGATATTTTCTTGAAGAAACTCATGACACGTCTCTCGATGGGGCTTCGATCCACGCATGGCGTTCCCCGAACGGCACACGCACCGAGGGAGAAGCCAATCTCGTGCCAGCCTAGCCATGAACCCGCTTCAAACCGGCCAAACGGCACGGCCGAATGCAAACAGGGTTAGGGCTTCCTTAACGGCGGCTGGCATCGCAAACCTCGAACTCCTCAATAGAGCGCTTGTGCCCCGGCGGCCATCCGAAACTCAGGCGGCTTCGGAAATATCCTTGTCGAGGATCGTCTGATTGCGGCCCCTATGCTTGGCCTGGTAGAGGCGCCGGTCGGCGGCGCGCATCAGCTCCGACACATTGCTGTCTTCGCCGCAAACCGTGCCGCCGATGCTGACCGTGAGCGGAACCGTTCGCTCATCGACAGGCCGGAAGCGGATCAGCTCGACTTCGCGACGGATGCGCTCGGCGACGCGCTTGGCTTCCTGTTCGGTGGCGCCAATCAGGAACGCGCCGAATTCCTCGCCGCCGATCCGGCCAAGCACGTCGCCGCTGCGCACGCCGCGCTCGATGGCGCTGGCAATCAGCAGCAGGGCGTCATCGCCGGTCAGGTGACCGTAGCTGTCGTTGATGGCCTTGAAGTGGTCGGCATCGATGATCAGCAAGGCGCCGCGATCGGATTTGCGCCGGGAGCCGTCGAGCGCCGCAAAGAAACTCTCACGGTTGAGCATGCCGGTCATGTCGTCGCGGCTCGCCTTTTCCGCCAGGCGTCGATGCGCGGCCGCAAGCTGGGCGTGTGTACGGGCAAGGTCGCGATGCGCTGATTTCAGCTTGTCGCTCTGCCAGAACGTATAGGCGCCGGCGATCCAGGCAAGGATGAGCGGGCACACCGTGGAGGTCAGCCAGATCGTGCGATTGACGGGAAAACCCATGGCGGGAACGATGATCAGCGTCAACAGAAGCGAGGCCGCGACGGAAGCGAAAGCAATGGCGGCGGACTTCAGAAATATGAGATTCATCGAGTGCTCCCACTGGACTGCCTAAGTGCCAGCAAGGCCTGAAGGCAGCCTTTCCGGGATGGCTAAAATTTGAATCGTGAGAGCGATTTTGCCACTCCTGGCGCGTGCAAGTTGTGGATAAAGCCTCTGGCGGAACCGCCAATTCATGCCATAAGGATGGTATGACCACGCTCCCTGACCCCGCCCGTTTCGCCCATGTCACCGATTGGGTATTCGACCTCGACAACACGCTTTACCCGCACCATTCGAATCTGTTTTCGCAGATCGACGTGAAGATGACCGCCTATGTCGGGGAGCTCCTGTCCTTGCCGCGCGACGATGCGCGCAAGTTGCAGAAGGAGCTCTATCGCGAGTATGGCACGACGCTGAACGGGTTGATGACGCGACACGGCATCGACCCCGACGACTTCCTCGAAAAGGTCCACGACATCGACTATTCCTGGCTGGTGCCCGATCCGGTTCTGGGCACCGCCATCCGGCAGCTTCCAGGCCGCAAATTCATCTTCACCAATGGCGACAGGCGACACGCCGAGCGCACCGCGCGCCAGCTCGGCATCCTCGATCACTTCGATGACATCTTCGACATCGTCGCCGCCGGGCTCAACCCCAAGCCGGCGCGCCAGACCTACGAGAAATTCGCCGAACTCCACGCCGTCACCGGTCACAATGCGGTGATGTTCGAGGATCTCGCCCGCAACCTGTCCGTGCCGAAAGCGCTGGGCATGACCACGGTGCTGATCGTACCCCGAAATTTTGAACCGACCTTCTCGGAAATCTGGGAGCGCGACGCGGCCGAGGAAGACGATGTGGATTTCGTCACCGACGACCTCGCCGGCTTCCTGACGACGATAGTTGGAGGGAGTAGGGAGTAGGTGAATGATGCTTGCCGTCTCTGTGCCGTACAGAAAAGGGCCGGCCTTGCTGCCAATCCCTATTCCCTACTGCCTACTGCCTGCTGTTCCCTCGTGTCTACTCCCCTAACTTGTAGAAGCGGCTGATGATGCCCCAAGCCTCGTCGGCGGTGTCGACGAAATCGATGATATCCTGGTCGCCGGGGCTGATCGTGCCCTGTTCGGCTAGGAAATCGAGGTCGATCGCCCGTTTCCAGAACGACTTGCCGAACAGGATCACCGGCACGCGCTCCATGCGCCCGGTCTGGATCAGGGTCAGCGTCTCGAAGAACTCGTCCATCGTGCCGAAGCCGCCCGGAAACACCGCCACCGCCTTGGCCCGCATGACGAAGTGCATCTTGCGGATGGCGAAGTAGTGGAAATTGAAGCACAGGTCCGGCGTCACGTAGATGTTGGGCGCCTGCTCGTGCGGCAACACGATGTTGAGGCCGATCGACGGCGCGCCGACATCGTTGGCGCCGCGGTTGCCGGCTTCCATGACGCCGGGGCCGCCGCCGGTCACCACGACGTATTCGCGGTAATAGGAACCGGCCGATTGCTGCGAGCATAGCCGCGCAAATTTTCGCGCCTCTTCGTAGTATTTGCTGTTTTCCTCGAGATTCTTCTTCTGCGTCTCGTTCTTGGCCGCCCAGGCCACGCCGCCGGGCTCAGGCAGGCGCGCGCCACCAAACAGGATCACCGTCGAGCGGATGCCGCGCTCGGCCAGGATCATTTCCGGTTTCAGCAGCTCAAGCTGCAGCCTGACAGCGCGCAATTCGCGCCGCGTCATGAAATCGGGATCGTTCCATGCCAGCCGGTACGTTTCGGCGCGTGTCTGCGGCGTGTCCGGCACGCTTTTTGACCGCTCCAGATCCTCGTCCGAATGCGGCAGCGGCGTCCACCCCGCCTTCTCCATAGGTGTCATATGCTTTTACCCGTCCAATTCTTTCACTTGCGCCGTCCCATGACGCACGCGCGATTGACCCTCACCAAGGCTTCACATAGGGTCCGCGCGACTTTGGAAACAGGTTAAGGCGTGGCCCCTTAACAGCTTGGTAATGGAGCAAATTCATGTCGAAGCCCGATCTGGCGAGCCTCGAAAAGACCATCGAAAAGGCCTTCGAGGAGCGCGACACGATTTCGACCTCGACGCGCGGCGAGACGCGTGACGCCATCCAGTCGGCGCTGGAGCTGCTCGATCGCGGTGCCGCCCGTGTCGCCGAACGCCAGGACGACGGCAAGTGGCATGTCAATCAGTGGCTGAAGAAGGCCGTGCTCCTGTCCTTCCGTCTCAACCCGATGGAGATCATCAAGGGTGGTCCGGGCGAGGCTGTGTGGTGGGACAAGGTGCCTTCGAAGTTCGACGGCTGGGGTGCTGTCGATTTCGAGAAGGCAGGCTTCCGCGCCGTGCCGTCGTCAATCGTGCGCCGTTCCGCCTATGTCGCGCCAGGCGCCGTGCTGATGCCGTCCTTCGTCAATGTCGGCGCCTATGTCGACAGCGGTACCATGGTCGACACCTGGGCATCGGTGGGCTCCTGCGCGCAGATCGGCAAGAATGTGCATCTGTCGGGCGGTGTCGGCATCGGCGGCGTGCTGGAGCCGATGCAGGCAGGCCCCACCATCATCGAGGACAATTGCTTCATCGGCGCGCGCTCGGAAGTGGTCGAAGGCTGCATCGTGCGCGAAGGCTCGGTGCTCGGCATGGGCGTCTTCATCGGCCAGTCGACCAAGATCGTCGACCGCGCCACCGGCGATGTCTTCTACGGCGAAGTGCCGGCCAATTCGGTCGTCGTCGCCGGATCGATGCCGGGCAAGCCCTTCCCCAACGGGGAACCAGGCCCCGGCCTCTACTGCGCCGTCATCGTCAAGCGCGTCGACGCCAAGACCCGTTCCAAGACATCGATAAACGAATTGTTGCGCGATTGATCTTTCCCAAGGGCGAGCGCACCTTGAAGCCAGCGCGGCCATGGGTCGCGCCGGGATGTCGACCAAAAGGGTGGCATGGACTGAAATCCATCCCGATATGTCTCGGCATCCTCGAAGGCACGAGGAGTGCCAATCAACATGGACCGGACCCGCTTGCCCGATAAATCAGACCTTACCTGGCTTTTCTTCAAGACATCGGGCCGCGTCAGCCGCGCGGCCTATTTTCTCGGTGGGTTGCTCGTCGCCATCATACAGGCCTTTCCGCTTTATCGCTTCACGCTGGTGCCGGAGGGCTCCTCCGAGAGCAATATGTGGTCGTTCATCTTCTTCATCGCCTTCATCGCCTCGCTCTGGTCGAACATCGTGCTGGCCGTGAAGCGACTGCATGACCTCGACAAGCCAGGCATCGCGTCGCTGATCCTGTTCGTGCCGGTCGTTTCGATCATCGCCTTCCTGGTGCTTTGCCTGTTTCCGGGACAGCCAGGCCCCAACCGCTACGGCAGACGCACCAACGCGCCAGCCGAACAGTGAGGTCCGATCGGACATCTCGCCATGCGCTACCGCACGCTTGATCCGAAACTGATCATCGAGACGGCGGAACGGCTGGAAGGGCGGATTGCCGATCGTTTTCCCGAAGCGGGCCTGCGTGGCGTCGCCGCCGAGTTGGTGTCGCTGTCCCGTGACCTTGCCAAGGCCGCGGAAGCACTCGAAGCGCCGATCTGGTGGCTGCGCGGCGTCATCAGCGCCGCCTTCCTCGCCGGTGTCCTGATGTTCCTGTTCGTCGGTACCATCCTGCCGCTCGACCGTATCTCGGGAGCGGACGACGCCGTGCAGTCGGTGCAAGGCATCGAGGCCTCGCTCAACACCATCATCCTGGCGGTGCTCGGCTTCCTGGCCCTGATCCGGACCGAGGAGCGCATCAAGCGCAAGCGCGTCTTTCGCGAGCTGCACGGGCTGCGCTCGCTGATCCACGTGATCGACATGCACCAGTTGACCAAGGACCCGGCAACGCTTTCGGCCAGTTTCAAGCCGACCGCGAGCTCGCCCGCACGCATCACCAACGCCGCCGACCTCGCGCGCTATCTCGACTATTGCTCCGAAATGCTGTCGATCACCGGCAAGATCGCCGCGCTCTTCGCCCAGTCGGTCAATGACGACGTCGTCATCGACGGCGTCAATGACATCGAGAACCTGAGCTCCAACCTGTCGCGAAAAATCTGGCAGAAGATCACGCTGATCAACGCGCCATTGCGCTGATTTGTTCGGGCATCAAGCCGGGTGAGCCACGACCGCGCGCTTCCGCCTCGCGTACCAATGCGGCGACCCGCGCGATTGACGGCGCGGGTGTGCCTGCCGTCTGCGCCAGATGCAGGATCGCGCCCTGCAACTCGTCAATCTCCGTCGCCCGGCCGCGCTGAAGATCGTCCCACATCGAGGAGCGTGCCTGCGGATCAATCGCCAGCATCCTGCGCGCCAGCAGCCTGAACAGCCAGTCCGGCAGCCGCAGCACTTTCGGCAACAGCGCGGGACGCAGGCCGGCGATCCCAGCGGGCTCGATGCGACAGGCTTTCATCGCCGCAAGCGCCTCGTCGATCTGGCCGGCCAGGATCAACCGCCAGCGCCGGTCGGCGAGTTCCGTGGCCAGCGGCAGGCCGGAAAGCGCCACCAGCGCGTTGTTGAGGTTCATCAACAGCTTGCCCCACTGGACCGCCTTCATGTCGGCATGAACTTCGACGCCGAACCCCGCAACATCGAGAAGCTCGACAAGGCCGGGCTCGCCGTCTTCGATCATCGCCTTGCCGTCGCTGGCGCGGTGCACACGAAGCGGCACATCACCGTCCGGCGACTGCACCACGTTGAACGGCACCATACCAGCCAGCACACGCCGCTGGCCAAGGCGCAGCCGCTCGGCATTGTCAACGCCGTTCTGGAAACTGACCACCACGGCGTCCGGGCGGGCATGGGCCGCAATGATAGCAGCCATCTCCCTGGTCGCGCCGCTCTTGACCGTCACCAGGATCACATCGGCCCTGGCAAACGCAATCGCCGGATCAGCGGTGGCTGAAAGCTCTCCGGGCTCTACCAACCGGTCAAGGCCGTCAAGGTCAGTGATATGCAATCCGCCCGTGCGCAGCGCCGTCCGGATACGCGGCCGCGCCAGCAGAATCACCTGCCGCCCGGCCAACGCCAGGCAGCCGCCGACATAGCAGCCGATGCTGCCGGCACCGGCAATGGCGATCGTGCTCCTTGCGCTGATCATCACGTGATTCCGCCCGATCCCGCGACTATACGACATGAAAACCATATTGTCGGCGCCATCACTGGCCCTCATGTCTTGCCGTGACAGGCCCCGCGCTTTCGACTATCGCTTTTGCCATGACTCTGCCGACCGATCCCGCCGAAAACCTCGCCGCCCTTATTCGTTGCGCTTCCGTGACGCCCGCTGAAGGCGGCGCCCTGACGGCGCTGGAAGCAATGCTGAAGCCGCTTGGCTTTTCTGTCGACCGTCCGGTGTTCTCCGAGGACGGCACGCCGGACATCGAGAACCTCTACGCGCGGCGCTCCGGCAACGGCCCGCATCTGATGTTCGCCGGCCATACCGACGTGGTGCCGGTGGGCGATGAAGCCGCATGGACGCACCCGCCCTTCGCCGCCGAGATCGCCAAGGGCGAAATGTATGGCCGTGGCGCCGTCGACATGAAGGGTGGCATCGCTTGCTTCATCGCCGCGGTGGCGCGCCATGTCGAGCAGAAGGGCGGCCCGAAAGGCTCCGTGTCGCTGTTGATCACCGGCGACGAGGAAGGGCCCGCGATCAACGGAACGGTCAAGCTCCTGGACTGGGCCGTTGCCAAGGGCGAGACATGGGATGCCGCGATCGTCGGCGAGCCGACCAATCCGGACGCGCTCGGCGACATGATCAAGATCGGCCGGCGCGGTTCCCTGTCCGGCACCATCACCGTCAATGGACGCCAGGGCCACGCGGCCTACCCGCATCTCGCCGACAATCCGGTGCGCGGACTGATGACGCTGGTCGACGCCTTGCTGCACCCGGTCTTCGACAAGGGAACGAAGGATTTCCAGCCGACCAATCTGGAGGTGACCACATTCGATGTCGGTAATCCCGCCACCAATGTGATCCCGGCCAAGACGACCGCCACCTTCAACATCCGTTTCAACGACAGCTGGACAGCCGAGACCATCCAGGCCGAGATCCACAATCGCCTCGACCAGGCGGCCAAGCGCAAGAAATACCGGACCGGCAAGAAGACGCCTGTCGACTACGATCTCGTCTGGCGCGACAGGCCAAGCCATGTCTTCCTGACCCGCGACGACAGGCTGATCGACACACTCAGCGCCTCGGTCAAGGCGGTGGTCGGCAAGCAGCCGGCGCTATCCACCTCGGGCGGCACGTCGGACGCACGCTTCATCAAGGACCATTGCCCGGTGGTCGAATTCGGGCTGGTCGGCAAGACCATGCACATGGTCGACGAACGTGTCGCAGTTGCGGATCTCGAGACGCTGACACAAATCTACCTGCGCTTCATCGAAGACTGGTTCGGATAGGACAGCATGCTTTCGGCGGACGAGACACATGCTTCGCTCATCGGCGCCTGGCGGTTGATGCTGGGCAAGGCCGACGGACTGCGTCTTCTCGACCTGTCGGCGGATGGCTTCTGGAATTCCTTTTTTGCCATCGTCGTTGCCGCGCCTGTAATGATCGTCGGCTGGGTTGGCATTGCCAATGAGATCGGCGATCCCGATGCTTTCGCCGGCCGCTTCAGCATGCTCATCCGCCTCGGTATAGCCGATCTCGGCAGTTGGGTACTGCCGATAGCCGGCCTTGCCCTCATTGCATCACGCGTCGGGATTGGCAGCCGCTTCGTCCACTATGTTGTTGCCTATAACTGGGCGACGGCAATCTCGGCATGGATCATGCTGCCTGCGGCGCTGCTCAGCCTGTTTCTGCCTTTCACCGATCCGTTTGTCTCGGCGGCAATACTGATCTTGTTCTTGCTGTCGGAGGTTTTGCTCTGGCGCATGACCAATGCCGCCATCGGCAAAGGCGCTGCGATTGCAACCGCTGTTTTCTTCAGCATGCTCATCGCCTCACAAGCCGTGCAGTACGCGCTTCAGTTGCTGCTGGCTGTGGCCATGCCCGAATACGGGGCTTAGAGCATGGATCCCGGCTTGGAAAAGCTCTTAGTCGAACGAACGAATAGAGCCGTTCAAGGATAGTCGACGCCCACCAGAAAGAGCCCGTCGGGCGGCGCCACCTGGCCGCAGGCAGCGCGGTCATGGGCATCGAGGGCAGCCTTGAGATTGGCCGCGGTCCAGCCGCCCTCGCCGACGCGTTTCAGCGAGCCGACCATCGAGCGTACCTGATTGTGCAGGAATGACCGCGCCGAGGCGCGAACCTCGATTACATCGCCCACGCGGCTGACATCCAGACGCTCGAGCGTCCGCACCGGGCTGTTGGCCTGGCACTGGGTCGAACGGAAGGTGGTGAAATCATGCCGCCCCAACAGCTGCTTTGCCGCCTCGTGCATGGCGGCGGCATCGAGCCGCTTCGGCACCCACCACACCTTGCCCTTGTCGAGCGCGGCAGGCGCGCGGCGGTTGACGATGCGGTAGAGGTAGTGACGGCCAGTGGCCGAGAAGCGGGCGTCGAACTCGTCCGATACCGCGGCGGCCTTGAGGATGGCGATGCGATCGCCGGCAATCTGCAGATGCGCGTTGATGGCGTCGCGCACCTTGTCATCGGGCCACGCCTTGACGAGATCGACATGCGCAACCTGGGCGGTCGCGTGGACGCCGGCATCGGTGCGGCCGGCGGCGCGCAATCTCACTTGCTCGCCGCAGAATTTTTCGACCGCACGCTCGATCGCCTGCTGCAGCGAAGGCTGGTCGGCCTGATGCTGCCAGCCGGCATAGAGGCTGCCGTCATATTCGATGTCGAGGCGAAAACGCGGCATATGCGACGAGCGCTCGCCTAGAACCGGACGATTTCAGGGCTGATCGACCTGAAATCGTCCGGCTCTAAATCAAGGAAATTGAGCATGATGTCGTCCGAAAACCGCTTCATACTTTTCGGCATCATGCTCTAGGCGGCGAGCGCGGTGAACGCAGAGGCATAGACCAGCTTGCCGGCTTCGGGCACTTCGCCCCATGCCAGTGCCTGCAGCGCCTCGCCCTGGTACTCGCTTTCGAAGTGTTCGGCGCGGGCGTGGCTATAGCCGAAACGGCCGTAATAGGTGGGGTCGCCCAGCACCACGGCCAGTGTCTCGCCGGCATCCTTCAGGCGGATATGCGCCTCGCGGATCAGCGCACCACCGATGCCGCTGCCGTGGAACGAAGGTTCCACCGCCAGGGGCGCCAGCGCCACAGCCGGGAAACTCTTGCCGCCATTGCGCACGAAAAGCCGCGAAAACAGGATATGTCCGACGACCTGTCCATCTTCTTCCGCCACCAGCTCGACAACAGCATCGCCGCCAGTGACCAGCGCGTCGACCAGTCCGGCCTCCGCCTGCTGGCCGAAAGCGTGTTCCTCCACGAGGCGAATAGCCTCGCGGTCCCGCGGCGTCGCCGCGCGTATCGACATCATGCTCATGAGAACTTCATTCCTTTTTCGATCTTGGCCCCGCGCAGAAACTCCTGCGCGGCGGCGGGCTTTCCGCCCGCCCGTTGAACTTCGACCAGTCTGATCGCGCCTGCCCCGCAGGCGACCGTCAGCCAGTCATCGAGAATTCCTCCCGACTCGCCCAGATCTTTCGAAAGCGACAGGCCTTGTGAAAGCGTCGAGCGAAGCAGTTTCAGCCGCTCCATACGGCCGCCAATTTCAATCTCCGACCAGGCGCCGGGAAAGGGCGACAGGCCGCGAATATGATTGTGGACTTCGACCGCAGGCCGTGTCCAGTCCACGCGCGTCTCGGATTTATCGATCTTTCTGGCGTAGGTCATCCCCGACATTGCCTGCGTGGTAAATGTCAGGGCGTTCCTTTCCAGCCGCGCCAGCGCTTCCACAATCAGTGCAGCGCCAACATCCATAAGCCGATCATGCAGATCGCCGGCTGTCATATCGGGTCCAATGACCAGTTTTTCAACCATTGCCACCGGACCCGTGTCCAGACCTTCCTCCATCCGCATCACCATCATGCCGGTTTCGTTGTCGCCGGCCATGATCGCGCGCTGGATGGGAGCTGCACCACGCCAGCGCGGCAAGAGTGAGGCATGGCCGTTCAGGCAACCGTGCCTCGGCGCATCGAGAATGGGTTTTGGCAGAAGCAATCCATAGGCCACGACGATGGCGACATCGGCCTCGATGGCGCGGAACGCGGCCTGCTCGGCCTCGCCCTTGAGCGACACTGGCGTGCGCACCTCGATGCCCAGCCGCTCCGCCTCGCGCTGGACCGGCGACGGCGTCAGTTCGAGCCCGCGACGGCCGGCGGCGCGCGGCGGCTGCGTGTAGACGGCTGGTATCACATGCCCGGCTTCAGCGATCGCGCGCAGCGTCGGCACGGAAAATTCCGGCGTGCCCATGAAGATGACGCGAAGGGGCATTCCCCTATCCCACCAGCTTGCCCGGTACCTTGTCCTTGGCGAGTTTCTTGAACTTCTTCACCACCATGTCGCGCTTCAGCTTCGAGATGTGGTCGATGAACAGCACGCCGTTGAGATGGTCGATCTCGTGCTGCAGACAGGTCGCCATCAGGCCTTCGGCCTCGATCTCCGCGAGCTTGCCGTCGCGGTCGAGATATTTCACCCGCACGGCTGCAGGACGTTCGACCTCGGCATAATAGTCGGGGATCGACAGGCAGCCCTCCTCGTAGACCGAGCGTTGATCGGCGCTTTCGAGGACTTCCGGATTGATGAAGACATGCGGCGCCGGCGTCTCGTCTTCCTTGGCAAGGTCGATCACCAGCATGCGCAGCGGCTCGCCGATCTGGATCGCCGCCAGCCCGATGCCGGGCGCGTCATACATGGTTTCCAGCATGTCGTCGGCAAGCTTGCGCAAAGCGTCGTCGACGCGCTCCACCGGTTTGGAAAGCTGGCGCAGGATGGGATCGGGAAGGATGATGAGCGGCTTGATAGACATGGCGTTCCACCTAAGACCTCCCGCGAAAAGCGTCAACCGGGGCGCCTGGCCAACGTTCACGTTTTGATCTGTTCGGGCATGCCGAATCGGCTATGCTGTCCACATGAATGACTTGGCACCGATCCTTTCGCAGCCCATCGCCCGGCTTGGTGCCACCACGGTCACGTTTGGCCTTGCCCTGGCTTTCGGTGCGATCCTGTTTCTTGGCCTGTTCGTGATGCTCATCGTCGCGTTGTGGCGGTCAGCCCGGGCGCGGACCATCGCCGCCGAGGAAGCCGCCGACCTTGCCCGCGATGCCGAGGCCCGCATGGCCGGCATCTTGCGGAGCCAGGCCGAGATGCAGGGCCGCATGGGTGCCATCGCCGAAGTGTTCGGTGCGAGGCAAGCGGAACTGACGCAATCAATCGGGCAGCGACTCGACGCCATGACCGGCCGTATCGGCCAGACCATGACCGAGCAGACCAGGTCGACCCATGAAAGCCTGGCCAGATTGCAGGAGCGGCTGGCCGTCATCGATACCGCACAAGGCAATATACAGTCGCTCGCCGGCCAGGTCGTGCAGTTGCAGGCGATCCTCTCCAACAAGCAGACGCGCGGCGCTTTCGGCCAGTCGCGCATGGAAGCGATCGTCGCCGACGGCCTGCCGCATGGCGCTTACGAATTCCAGGCGACCTTGTCGAATGGCAGCCGACCCGATTGCCTGGTGAAAATGCCGAACGGCGCGCCCTCGCTGGCCATCGATGCCAAATTCCCGCTGGAGGCCTGGAACGCCATCCGCGCCGCCGATGGCGCCGATCTGCAGAAGGTCGCCGCGCAGGCCTTCCGCCGCGACATCGAGATCCACGTCCGCGATATCTCGGAAAAATACCTGATCCAGGGCGAGACACAGGACACGGCCTTCATGTTCGTGCCGTCGGAATCCGTGTTCGCCGAAATCCACGAGAATTTCGAGGCCATCGTCCAAAAGGCGCACCGCGCCCGCATCGTCATCGTCTCGCCGTCGCTGTTGATGCTGTCGATCCAGGTGATCCAGGCGATCCTCAAGGATGCGCGCATGCGCGAACAGGCGCATCTGATCCAGGGCGAGGTCATCCGACTAATGGAGGATGTCGGGCGTCTCGACGAGCGCGTGCGCAAGCTGCAGGTCCATTTCGGCCAGTCCGCCAAGGATGTCGACGACATCCTCGTTTCGACGTCCAAAGTGACCAAGCGCGGCCAGAAGATCGAGGCGCTGGAGTTCGGCGTGCAGCCCGACGGCGATTCCGGGCCGGACGCAGCATCACGGGCTCCAGCTGCAAAGGTCGATGGAGGCGCGCGCGCGGCCGATTCGAAAACAGGACAGCTCAGGCTGAGAGTTGTCGAAGGCGACGACTGAGCCGCCGGCGGTGCGCTACTGCTCCTCCACGATCGTCGTGCCCTGAAATTCCGGCAACCAGCGCAGTGCCGAGCGGTGCCAGTATTGCGTTCGGGGAACCAGTTCATCGCGCTGTCGCGCCGTGCCGACCCGGATGCCGTAGACCTTCGGCCCATCGCCAACCGATGTCGCGTAGAGATGGGAGCCGCACTCGCCGCAAAAGCCCTGGGCCCGCTTGGCGCCGCTGGAGCCGGTCTTGACGTAGACCTTCGGCGTGCCCTTGGTGATCCGGTAGTTCTCCTCGGGCACCCGCACCGATACACGAAAAGCCGTACCGGTCAGCTTCTGGCAGTCCGTGCAGTGGCAGATCGAGGTCTTCTCAGGATCGACCTCCGCCTCGTAAGCTATGGCTCCGCAATGGCAGCCGCCGTCGATTTTCATGTCTGCTTCTCCTCATCCTCGCGATGATAGCCGGCGCCGGCCGCGCCATGCAATTTTCACATCGTTCAAGCCAGCTCTTCTCCGGAGGCTGCTTCAATGACCTTGCGCCGTTTCTCCCAGGTGCCGGTCGTCTGCGGCTTGACGAACAGCCTGGTGATCTCCGGCATCTCCGATTTCAGCCGCGCCTCGATGCGCTCGACACAAGCTTCGATCTCGGGCGCCGACAGGTGATCCTCGAATTCGATACTGAGGCCGGCGACGATCTCTTCGGGACCCATATGGAGCGTCAGAATGCCATTGGCCTGCTGTACCGCCGGATCCTCCTGAGCGATGGCCAGCACCTTCCTCTGCACCTCGGGCGAGGCCGGCTCGCCTATCAGCAGGCTCTTGCTCTCGCGTGCAAGGAAGATTGCCGTCGCCGCAAGGATCAGCGAGATGCCGACCGAGGCGGCGCCATCGAGCGCCGGCATGTCCAGCAGTTCCGAGGCCAGGATCCCGGCAAAGGCGACCACCAGGCCAAGAAGGGCCGCGCTGTCCTCGAACAGAACGGTATAGACGCTTGGATCCTTGCTCCGGTGTATCGCCGCGAACCAACCGAGCTTGCCCTTGCTCTTGCGAAACTCCTTCAGCGCCACCAGCCATGAGGCACCTTCAAACAACGCCGACAGCGCGATCACGATGTAGTTCACCCTGGCGTTGACGATCGGCTCCGGCGCCATGATATGCGTCACGCCCTCGTAGACCGACACGCCGGCGCCAAGCGCAAAGACGAGAAGCGCGACGATGAAACTCCAGAAATAGAGCTCTCGGCCATGACCCAGCGGATGCGTACGGTCCGCCGGTCGCGCGGCGCGATGCATGCCGTAGAGCAGCAGGCCGCCATTGCCTGTATCGACCAGCGAGTGCACGCCTTCCGACAGCATCGCCGAACTACCCGTAAAGAAGGCGGCGGCGAATTTGGTCAGCGCGATGGCGAAATTGCCGGCGAGCGCCGCATAGATGACCCGTTTCGACCCACCGTGACCGGCCATGGTGTCTTGCCCTTCAATGCGCTCAGTCTAGCGGGCTGACCGCGGAAGCTCCACAGGCATCACAACGCGCGAACCGTCGGGGCGTTCACGACGTTGGTCGTCAGAGACTTGCCGGCAGAAACGCCGGCTAGTCGACGATCTCGTCGGTCCATACTTTGAAGCCGGCAAGGGTGCCGGGTCCAAAAATATGGGTCAACGGCACATCGGCGGCATCGCGGCCGGAGGCGATGAGGACACGACCGATGCGCGGCGCATTGTTGCGCGGGTCGAAGACGTGCCAGCGGCCGCCGAGATAGACCTCCATCCAGGCGGCGAAATCCATGCTCGACCACGGCTTCGGCATGCCGATGTCGCTGATGTAGCCGGTGCAGTAGCGCGTCGGGATGTTGAGCGCCCGGCAGAAGGTGACGGCGAGATGGGCGAAGTCGCGGCACACACCGCTCTGCTCGCGATAGGCTTCCGCGGCAGTGCGCGTCGGCCTCGCATTGCCGTAGTTGAAGAGGATATGATTGTGGACGAAATCGCAGACCGCCTGCACGCGTGGTATGCCGAGCGGCGTATGACCGAACAGCCGCCACGCCTCGCTTGCCAGCAGGTCGCTTTCGCAAAAGCGGCTGGGCAACAGGAACAAAAGCGTGTCCGCCGGCAGGTCCCGTACTTCGTGCTGCCAGGCCATCGGATCGCCCATCTCGAAGCAGCCGGGATCGCGGATCACGGCGTCGGTGCCGAAGGAGAACCGGCCGGCCGGCGCGACGAAACGGTTGCACCAGTTGCCGAAGCTGTCGCGATAACTCTGGATCGGCACCGGTGGACTGGAGATCAGGAAATCCGGCCGCTCAAGATCGGAGGCGCGGGAATAGTGGACGTTGAGCATCGCGATCAGCGGTGTTTCCTGCGGAAAGTCGAAGCTCATCTCGCAGCCGATATGGATTCGCATTGTCGTCCTGACCGGACTGCCCTTTCATCGCCCGGCGAAGGCACGGACCGATGCTGCAGTGCGAGAGAAGACCATGACACGGACCCGCGCCGTTTGCGAGGAGAATAGAAAAGTCGTTGACGGCTACCGAGCCAAGCCACTGAAAGGCGGCAAGCTCTTGCGGCGGGGCCAATCTCTTGTTTCACTTCGGCATCATCAACGGAGGAACGAATCATGGCTAAAGGCGCGATGAAAGCAGGCAAGGAAGCCCGCAAGCCGAAGAAGGATGCGAAGAAGCCCGCCCCGGCACCGGCCCTGAAGGCTCCGCCGGTCAAGGCGATGAAGCTCAAGGACAAGTAAGCCCAGCCATTTCTTTCGGCATGCTTTGACCTGAGGCGGCGCATGAACCGTTCCGAAAATCCGCTTCCGATTTTCGGAACGGTTCATGCGCCGCTCTGATGTTCGGTGTGCCCCGCCGAAATTGTTGATTGAGCGCTGACCAGCCCCTATATCGACGCGGCGAGGACGGCCTCGCGCTTTCCTCGAAAAACTGGCCGGGACGACCCGCTAAACTCAACGGAGCGTTCCGATGTCCTGGATTTTTCTTTTTATCGCCGGCCTGTTCGAAATCGGCTGGGCGATCGGCCTTAAATACACCGATGGATTTTCAAAACCGCTGCCAACCGTTCTGACGGTTGCCTCGATGGTCATCAGCCTTGCCTTGCTCGGTCTGGCGCTCAAGGCGTTGCCGGTCGGCACGGCCTATGCGGTGTGGACCGGAATCGGCACCGTCGGCACGGCGCTGCTCGGCATCTGGTTGCTGGGCGAGCCCGCGACCGCTGTCCGCCTGGGCTGCATCGCGCTGATCGTCTGCGGCATCATGGGATTGAAGCTCGCGGCATAACCCCAAAAGGCATGTCTCGGAAAGATCATGGCCAACCAGGTTGCCATGATCTTTTGCCGCCGTGATCGGCGGCTCCAGTTTGGCGCGCAAACACGTTCAGGGCCGCTGCGAGGCGACCCTGATCTTCAAACTGCCTGGAACCGCTAGCGGGCGGAGAAGCCCGGGGGCGTCCTGCCGGTGCGCTGCTTGCGCGCCGCATAGCGTGCATCGCGCTTGGCCTTGCGTTCGGCCTCGTCGGCAAGCAAACGGGCAATGCGCTCGTTCTCTTCAGCTTCCTTAAGCTTGGCTTCCGCCTGTGCGGCCTCTTCGGCGGCAATGCGTGCCGCTTCGGCCGCTGCTTCGCGTTCGGCTTTCTCGATCGCCTCGCGCGCCAGCTTTTCCTGCTTCAGCCTGGCCTTTTCGGCCTCACGTATTGCACGAGCCTCGAGGATCGCCTTGCGTTCGGCCTGACGGGCCAGCACCGCAGGATCATCTGCCGCCGGCTTTGCCTTAAAGCGCTCCAGAAGCGCCTTCTTTGCCTCGTTTGCGGCATTGCGCCGCTCGAAAACGTCTTTTTCCCTGTAGATAGCCAAGTCCACTTCCCTGAAGTCAATTCGCGAGGCTTACATACGCCCGAAAACCGAGAGTTCAAGCGCCAAAACGGCATGCCAGCCATGAAATTCTGGGCTGTTGCAGGCGAGAGACGCCTTTTCGACCGAAACCGACATGCACTGTTCACCGCCGCCCCTCTGGCAGCACCGTGGGCGGCTCGCTACCTCTAGCGCGACAAACAAGACACTGGTGTGTCGAACCGGGCATTCGTTCGTCACACCTGCTTCACACTGTGCGAACTATGGGATTCGCCCACCAGGATATACGACATGGAACTCGGTCTCTACACTTTCGCTGACGTCAGCCCGGAACCAGGCCCCAATGCAATCGGCCCCTATGAGCGGTTGCGCAACCTGATCGAAGAGGTCGAACTGGCTGACCAGGTCGGGCTCGATGTCTTCGGGCTTGGTGAGCACCATCGCCCCGACTATGCCGCCTCGGCGCCAGTCGTGGCTCTGGCCGCGGCGGCCGAGCGCACCAAGCGCATCAAGCTGACCAGCGCGGTCACCGTATTGTCCTCCGATGACCCGGTTCGCGTCTTCCAGCAGTTCGCGACACTCGACCTTCTGTCGGGCGGACGGGCCGAGATCATGGCCGGGCGCGGCTCGTTCATCGAGTCCTTCCCGCTTTTCGGCTACAATCTCGAGGACTATGACGAGCTCTTCGCCGAAAAGCTCGACCTTCTGCTCGCCATCCGCGACAGCGTGAAGGTCACGTGGTCCGGCAATTTGCGTGCGCCGATCAACGATCGCGGTGTCTATCCGCGTCCCTTCCAGGACAAATTGCCGGTCTGGATCGCCATTGGCGGCACGCCGCAATCGGCCGCTCGTGCCGGCGCACTCGGGCTGCCCCTGGCGCTTGCGATCATTGGCGGCGAGCCCGCGCGATTCGCGCCGCTGTTCGATATCTACCGGGAAGCCGCCAAGCGGGCCGGCAGTGATCCGGCGGGGCTCGCCACCAGCATCAACGTGCACGGCTTCATTGCCGAGACGACGGAACGGGCGGCCGATGATTTCTACGGCCCGCAGGCAGAGGTGATGAACCGCATCGGCCGGGAGCGCGGCTGGGGCCCGACATCGCGGGCCCATTTCGACCAGTCGCGCGGTCCCAAGGGTGCGCTGTTCGTCGGCAATCCCGAACAGGTGGCCGAAAAGATCGTCGCCCAGCACAAGATTTTCGGCAATGACCGCTTTCTGCTGCAGATGGCGATCGGCACCATGCCGCATGCCAAGATCATGAAGGCGATCGAGCTCTACGGCACCAGGGTGGCGCCGATCGTGCGCAAGGAAACGGCGAAGTCCGCGCCGGCGGCGGCAGCGCCCGTCGCCTGACTTCGGCGCCGCGCGCCTGGCGGCGTGAGGGGGGCGTGCGCTAGGCCGCGCGTCCAAAGCCGGCTCATGGAACCCCGCAGGCGATCTTGCGTTTTGAAGCAGGCCGGTCGCGCCAATGAGCGCGCGGGCTTACGAGGGGTACCATGAAAACTGAACCCGCGGCCTCGGGGGCCGGCACCCACATTTCCGATGACAGCCGGGCTGACGCGCGCGCGGACACCCATCTGATGCGTTCGCTGCTCATCGGCATATTCATCTTCATGGCCATCTACGCGCTCTACTTCGCCAAAGCGTTCTTCATGCCGGTCATCCTGGCGTTCCTGCTGGCGCTGACACTGACGCCGATTGTCCGCTTCCTGCGCAAGCGCGGCATTCCCGAAGCGCTGTCGGCAACGCTGCTGGTGATCCTGTCGCTCTTCTTCGTCGTCAGCGCCGGCTATCTGTTGAGCGGGCCAGTCATCGATCTCATCAACAACACCTCCTCGATCGGCCAGCAGCTGACGGAGCGCCTGGCGCAACTGCGTCGCCCGTTCGAGAAGATCATGCAGATTTCGCACCAGTTGGAGGGGTTGACCGAGACAACCCAGGAACCCGGCATCCAGCGGGTCGCGGTGGCGCAGTCCGGCATCCTGTCTTCCGCTGCCAGCAACCTCCTGTCGGCGGGAACAAGCTTCACCATCATCTTCGTGCTGTCGCTGTTCCTGCTCGCCTCCGGCACGATGTTTTATGAAAAGATCATCCAGTCCTTCGCCAGCCTGAGCGAGAAGAAGCGGGCGCTGCGCGTCGTCTATGATGTCGAGAGCGAAATCTCGCACTATCTGCTCACCGTGACGATCATCAATGCCGGCCTTGGCACGGTCATCGGCCTTGGCTTGTGGGCGCTTGGCATGCCCAATCCGCTGGTCTGGGGTGCTGCCGCGGCCCTGCTCAATTTCCTGCCCTATGTCGGGGCGTTGATGACCATCATGCTTGTCACGGTCATCGCCCTGATCAGCTTCGACACGATCTCATATGCGTTGCTGGCGCCGGCCTTCGTGCTTTTGTGCGATATCGTCGAGGGACAGTTCGTGACGCCCATGGTGGTCGGCCGGCGCCTGGAGATCAACGCGGTGGCGATCTTCATCGCCATCGCCTTCTGGTCGTGGCTGTGGGGCTTCGTCGGCGCGCTGATGGCGGTGCCGCTGCTGGTTGTCATCAAGGTGTTCTGCGACCATTTCGACGGCCTGACCCATGTCGGCAATTTCCTGGCCGCGCAACAGACGGCCGTGGTCGAGGACGAGAGCGTCGAGGTCGCCGACAAAGCCGGATAGATCGGCACCCTATTGTTTGCGACGCCCGAACCGAATGCCTATATCGAGCCGGTCACCGTGCGGACCCTTTCCAATGACCGATGCCGTCTTCGATCTCGACGCCTATTTCGCCCGCATCGGCCATACCGGCAGGAGCGACGCGTCACTGGAAACGCTAGAGACCCTGCATAGGCTGCATCCGCAAGCGATTCCCTTCGAAAATGTCGATCCGTTTCTGGGCCGGCAAGTTCTGCTTGACCTCGCCTCGTTGCAGAAGAAAGTCATTGCCGATCGCCGGGGCGGCTATTGTTTCGAACATAATCTGATTTTGATGCATGCGCTGAAGGCGCTCGGTTTTGAGGTCAGCGGCCTCGCCGCGCGCGTACTCTGGGGCCAGCCCGAGGATGCCGTCACCACGCGTAGCCACATGCTGCTGCGTGTCGAACTCGGCGGCCGAACCCACATCGCCGATGTCGGCTTTGGCGGGATGACCCTGACCGCGCCGCTGCTGCTCGAACCGGGCCTCGAACAGCGGACGCCCCATGAAACGTACCGCATCGTCGAAACGGGCGATCATTTCCGCCTGCAGGCCAGTGTTGGCGGCGATTGGCGCACACTCTACCGCTTCGACATGCAGCCGCAGCATGAGATTGACTATTCGGTCGCCAACTATTTCCTTTCGACCCATCCAACCTCGCATTTCCTGTCCACCATCGTCGCGGCGCGCGCCTTGCCCGACCGGCGTTACGCGCTTCGCGGCAACCGGCTGTCGATCCATCATCTTGGTGGCCGCACCGAGCAGAAGGAGATGGCGACAGCGGTCGAGCTGGCGGAGACGCTGGTGCATCTGCTCGAAATCATCATCCCAGACCGTGCGGCCTTCGAGGCCGGGCTACGGCAGAAGAAAATCGTGGAGTCCTAGACAATGGCCGCTCTTTCCGTTCTCGACCTGTCACCGATCGTCGAAGGCAGTGATGCCTCTCAGTCGCTGGCCAATTCGCTCGACCTCGCCCGCCATGCCGAGCGGCTGGGCTACAAGCGTTACTGGCTGGCCGAGCATCACAACATGCCGGGCATCGCGAGTGCTGCCACGGCGGTCGTCATCGGCCATGTCGCCGGAGGCACGAAGTCCATCCGCGTCGGCGCCGGCGGCATCATGCTGCCCAACCATTCGCCCCTGGTCATTGCCGAGCAGTTCGGCACACTGGCGGCGCTCTTTCCCGGCCGCATCGATCTCGGCATCGGCCGTGCGCCCGGCACCGACATGGGCACGGCACGCGCGCTGCGCCGCAACCTCGAAGCCGGCGTCGACAATTTCCCGCAGGATGTCATCGAGCTGATGGGCTATTTCCAGCCGGCCGAAGAGGGCCAGCGACTGCGCGCCGTGCCGGGCGAGGGCCAGAATGTGCCGGTGTGGATCCTCGGCTCCAGCCTCTACGGCGCGCAGCTCGCCGCCATGCTCGGCCTGCCCTACGCCTTCGCCTCGCATTTCGCGCCGGCCGAACTCGACCATGCGCTCGACATCTACCGTTCGCGCTTCCAGCCGTCGGAGCAGCTCGACAAGCCCTATGTGATGCTCGGCCTCAACGTCTTTGCCGCGCCCACCGACGCCGAGGCGCGGCTGTTGTTCACCTCGCTGCAGCAGGCCTTCGTAAATCTGCGCACCGGCCGCCCCGGCAGGCTGCCGCCACCTGTCGAGGGCTATGACCGCGACCTCGACCCGATGGCCAAGAGCATGCTTGGCCAGGCACTGTCCTGCGCCGTGGTCGGCTCCCCGGACACGGTGAGGCAAGGCATCGACGCCTTCGTGCGGCGAACCGGCGCCGACGAGTTGATGGTCACCGCGCAGATTTTCGACCATGCCGCCCGCGTGCGGTCCTTCGAGATCCTGGCCGACGCCCACAAATCGCTGGCTGAAGCCGCCTAACTATTTGTTTTCCCGCGATTTCGTGCGCCAGCTTTGCCGGAATTGCTTTAGGACACTTTTGCCGACGGCATCCTTTTGCTAAGGGCGGAACATCTCTCTCAAGATCGAGTTCCGCCTGTGAAAAATGACCATGACGCGCGACTGCAATTCGCCATCGAACTGGCGCGGCGCGCGGGCGAACTGGGGCTGAAATATTTCCGCGACCTCGACAACCTGACCATAGAGAGCAAGGGCCATCAGGACCTGGTCTCGGATGGCGACCGCGAGGTGGAACTGTTCGTCCGCGCTGTGATCGCCGCCGAATACCCGCAAGATGGCATCGTCGGCGAGGAACATGCCAGCGTTGCCGGATCGACGGGATATGTCTGGGTGATCGACCCTATCGACGGTACAGCCAACTTCGTGCGGGGCATTCCGGCCTGGTGCGTGGTGATTGCTTGCGCCAAGGATGGGGAGACCGTCGTCGGCGTGATCCATGAGCCTTCGACCGATGAGACATTCCATTGCCGGCGTGGCGGCGGCGCCTTCGTCAACGGCAGGCCGATCAAGACCAGCACCGCCACCAGCCTGGAGGAAGGCTCGGTGGGAACCGGGTTTTCGAACCGGGCTGAGGCCGACAATATCGGCGTGCTGATCCGTCTCATCCTGGCCGAAGGCGGCGTCTTCTTCCGCAACGCGTCCGGCGCCCTGATGCTTGCCTATGCTGCCGCCGGCAGGCTGCTTGGCTACGTTGAAGAGCACATGAACGCCTGGGATTGCCTGGCCGGCCTGCTGCTGGTCGAGGAAGCCGGCGGCGCGATCGTCAAGCCCGATCCGAAGACGGTGCTGCAGGACGGGACTTTGGTGATCGCTGGCGGAAGCGGCATCTTTCCAAAGCTGCAGGAGCTTTGCATGGACGCCTTCAAACTCTGACCTGCCTCGGCCGATCAGGCGCTCTGTGCGATCGCTCCGAGCGCGCGGCATGAGTTGCGGATCATCAGGCGACCCTTGAGCACCAGCTTGCGCGGGGGCGCGTCCCTGTTGCCGGCGAGACGGTCGAGCAGGAGACTGGCCGCCTGTTCGCCGATCGCCTGCACAGGCTGCGCCACCGTGGTCAGTTGCGGCTGGAAGACATCCGACCACGGAAAATCGTCGAAACAGGCAACGGAAATATCCTCCGGGCAGGACAGCCCGATGTCGCGGATCGCCTTCATGGTGCCGATCACCATCGGATTGTTGGCCGAGAAGATCGCGCTTGGCCGATCGTGCGAAGACAGGACTTGCATGGTGGCGTTGTAGCCGTCGATCTCGTGGAAATTGCCGGAGCGAATCAGCTCCTCGGCCACCGGCAGGCCGGCGGCGTGAAGCGCCTCGCGATATCCCTTCATGCGGTCATGCATGGGCGAAATGTCGGATGTGCCGGTGATGTAGCCGATGCGGCGATGGCCGAGGTTGATCAGGTAGGTGATGGCATCGAACACCGCGCGATGGTTGTCGAGGACCACCGTGTCGGTGTCGACGCCCTCGCAGATGCGGTCGAGCAGCACAACCGGCACATTGGCGTCATCGACGATTCCCTTGAGGATCGCGCCATCGCCGACACGCGCCACGATCAGCCCGTCGACCATGCGGTCGAGCAGCAGCCTGATCTGGTCGTCCTGGGTGTTCAGGTCCTCGTCCGTGCAACACAGCATGACGGCATAGCCGGCCCGGTCGAAGGCCTGCTGGATGACCGAGACGACATCGGTGAAGAACGGGTTGGTGATGTGCGGGACGGTCAGGCCGATAGTGCGTGTCGTGCCCATCTTCAGGCTGCGGGCGATCGCGTTGCGCTTGTAGCCGATGTCGCGGATCGCCTGCTCGATGCGCTGGCTGAGTTCGGGACTTACGGTCGCCGTGCCGTTGATCAGCGCCGACACGGTGGCGACCGAAACACGCGCCGCTTCGGCCACGTGAAGCATGGTGGGCGCGGTGGATTTTCGCTGCCTTGTTCGTTTGAGTTCAGCCATTTTCGAAACGTTTCGCCACCCTTCCCTGTCCTATACCTACGGAATAGCTCGGTTTTTCGCAAGAATTGAAATCGGTCAATCCTGCGTTATCAGATATCGGCTTGACACGATCAAAACGTTTAGATTAGCGTTTAACGAAAGCTGACGACGACGGAAGGGAGGCCGCCATTGTCATGGAACACAGCCGTTCCCTTTCCCCGGAGCACAATGCGGCAGCGTCGGATCGTTCGGACACGATCCTGAGCGCGGAGCATATTTCCAAGAGCTTTGGCGGTATTTCAGCGCTTACCGACGTTCGCTTTGACCTGCGTCGCGGCGAGGTCCACGCCCTGATGGGCGAGAACGGCGCCGGCAAGTCAACGCTGATGAAGATCCTCTCCGGCGTCTATACCGGCTATGACGGCACGGTTCGCATCGACGGCCGCCCGGTCAGCTTCACAGGGGTTCGGGACGCGGAGGAAGCCGGCATCGCCATCATCCACCAGGAACTCAACCTGGTTCCCGAGCTCAGCGTCGCCGACAATATCTTTCTCGGCCGCGAGAAGCTGATTGCCGGGCTGATCGTCGATCGCAAGGCGAGCAGCCGCGCCGCCGCCGCGCTTTTGCAGAGGCTCGGCATCGAACTCGATCCGGAGGCGCGTGTCGGTTCCCTGCGCGTCGGCGAACAGCAACTGGTCGAGATCGCCAAGGCCTTGTCGATGTCGGCGCGCATCCTGATCATGGACGAGCCGACCTCGGCACTATCAGCGGCCGAATGCCAAAGGTTGTTCCGGATTGTCGGCCAGCTTGCCGAAAGCGGCGTTGCCATCGTCTACATCTCGCACCGCATCGACGAGGTCATGCACTTGGCCGGCCGCGTCACGGTGTTCCGCGATGGACGCCATGTGTTGACGCGGTCGATGGCCGAGCTGGACGAAAATGCCATCATCTCGGCGATGGTCGGGCGAGACCTGCTCGCATCCTCCCAAGACGAGCGGGATCCCGGCGGCAAGGTTGTGCTTTCGGTCAGCAACCTGTCACTGGCGAAGTCCGACCGCCAAGGCTGGCGAGAGGTGATAGGCGGCGTCAGTTTCGATCTTGCCGAGGGCGAAATCCTTGGCATAGGCGGGCTGCTGGGCTCGGGTCGTACCGAAATCCTCGAAACGATCTTCGGCTCAACCAACGGCCGCTCGGGCGGCGAAATCCGACTCGACGGTGCGCCCGTCGATATCCGCTCGCCCCGCGATGCAAGGCGGCTGGGTATCGCGCTGGTGACCGAGGACCGCAAGACGCAAGGGCTGCATCTGCAGGCATCGATCACCGACAATGTGGCGCTGCCGCTGGTGGGCACTCTGGCGCGGTTTGGCATCCGATCATTAGCCGGCGAACAGGAACTGGCACGGCATGCGGTCAAGGCGCTTGGCATACGCTGCGGGAGCATCGACCAAGCTGCCCGCACACTCTCCGGCGGCAATCAGCAGAAGGTCGTCATCGGCAAATGGCTGGCGACGAGGCCAAGGGTGCTGCTGCTTGACGAGCCGACGCGCGGCATCGATGTCGGCGCCAAACGCGAGATCTACGACCTCATCTTCAGGCTGGCGCGGGACGGGCTCGCCATCGCCGTCATCAGTTCCGAACTGCCGGAACTGCTGCATCTTTCCGACCGCATCCTGGTGATGGCCGACGGCCGCCAGACAGGCATCCTTTCCCGCGAGGCGGCAAGCGAAGAGGCGATCATGCGCCTTGCGGCCCCCCGCCGGACGGTCTCGAGACCAGCCGCATGAGTGCCCTGAAGCTTCTGTCCAGGACCAAGCTCTACTGGGGCCTGATCGCCATCTTCCTGATCGGGGTGCTGGGCTCGCCGATCAGTTCGAAGGGCAACAACATCTTCCTCTCCTATGGCAACCTGCTCGACGTGCTGCGCCAGGTGTCGACCACCGGCCTGATAGCAACCGGCATGACGGCGGTGATCATCACCGGCGGCATCGACCTTTCGGTAGGCTCGCTGATGGCGATCTGCTCTGTGGTCTGCGCCATGCTGCTGACGGTTCCGGGCGTGACGCCAGCGGTCGTGCTGGGCGTGCCTACGGTTGCCGTGGCAGCGCTTTGCCTCGGCTTCGTGGTGACGCGGTTCATCTTCCTCAACATCGCGAAATCCCGCGCCGGCGCCGCGCGTGACGTCAGGCTGGACGGCATTCGTGGTCTGGTCACGCCCGGCATCGTCGGGGTGATCCTGTGCTGCCTGTCCTTGTGGTTCCTGCTGCCGCAGATCGAACCGAAATTCGGCGTGCTCGGCGTGTTGCTGGTGGCGCCCTGCGTCGGCCTGCTGTTTGGCGCGATCAACGGCTTCATCATCGTCGCCGGGCGGCTGCAGCCTTTCATCGTCACGCTGGCGATGATGGTGACGGCGCTTGGCATCGCCCGGCTGACCGCCGGCCAGAACAACGCTGTGCTGCCGGTCTATACCGGCTCGAACGCCACCGCCGATTTCGAGATGCTGCGCTCGCTTGTGTTCGGCGTCATCCCGATGCCCGGCCTGTTCTTCCTCGGCGCCATCCTGATCTATGGCGCGGTGCTGCGCTTCACGCCCTTCGGCCGCTACGTCTATGCGATCGGCGGCAATGAGGAGGCAGCCCGGCTTTCCGGCATCGCCGCCGGCCGCGTCAAGATCGTCACCTACGCCGTGTCGGGTCTGCTCGCCGGGATCGCCGCCGTGCTCTATGTGGCGCAGTACAGGCAGGGCAAGCCCGACGCCGGCGCCGGGCTGGAGCTCGACGCCATCGCCGCCGTGGTCATCGGCGGCACCAGCCTGATGGGCGGACGGGGCAGCCTGACCGGCACCTTCTGCGGCGTGCTGATCTTCGGCCTGCTGTCCAACATCCTGCAGCTTCACAACATCAATTCGAACCTTCAGCTGGTGCTGAAGGGGATGATCATCATCGGCACCGTGCTCGTGCAGGAGCGCAATGCCGGTGATCTCCTGGCCTATCTGCGCCTGCCCGGCGGGCAAGCGGCGCACAAGGAAACGACCGCGGCAAAGCGGCCGTCACAAGAGACCCCGTCTCTAAATCTTGGAGGAAACAAGAAATGAAACGACGTGACATGCTGAAGCTTGCCGCCTTTGGCGCGGCACTGCTGACCACGACGGCGCTGCTGACCACCGGCAACGCCTATGCGCAGGACAAGAAGTGGAAGATCGGCTTTTCGCAGGTGACCACCATTGAACCGTGGCGCGCCCAGTTCAACAAGGACATCCTGGCCGAAGCCGCCAAGCATCCGAATGTCGAGCTGATCGTCACCGACGGCGAGGACAAGACCGAGAAGCAGGTCGCCGATGTCGAGAACCTGATCCGCCAGGAAGTCGACGCGCTGCTGATCTCGCCCAAGGAATCGGCCGGCCTGACCGGCGTCGTGCAGCAGGCCATCGACGCCAAGATCCCGGTCTTCGTGCTCGACCGCAATGTCGACACCAAGGACTTCACCCAGTTCGTCGGCGGAGACAACAAGCTGATCGGCCGCGCGGCCGGCGAATATGCCGTCGAGCTGCTCGGCGGCAAGGGCAAGGCCGCCGGCAATGTCGTCGAGATATGGGGCGGCATGGGCACCGAGCCTGCGCATGACCGCCATGACGGTTTCCATGAATTCACAGACAAGGAACCGGGCATCAAATATCTGCTAGACCAGCAGTCCGGCGACTGGAAGCAGGACCAGGCCTACAACATCATGGCGACCGCGCTGCGCAACAACGAGAAGATCGATCTCGTCTACGGCCACAACGACCCTATGGCCTATGGCGCCTATCTCGCCGCCAAGGATGCCGGACGTGAGAAGGACATCAAGTTCATCGGCATCGACGGCCTGCCCAATGAAGGCGTGCAACTGGTCAACAAGGGCGAGCTGACGGCGACCTTCACCTATGTGACGCCGGGCGCGGAAGGCCTGCGGCAGGCGATCAAGTTCCTGAACGGCGAGAAGGTCGAGAAGACCATCACCTTGCCGACGCAGAAGATCACCAAGGAGAACGCGGCGCAGGTGCTGAAGGACAACGGGCTCTGAGGTTGTGAGGTTTATCGGATGGGTTTGCGCTGCCCCTCATCCCCCTGCCGGGACCTTCTCCCCGTCGAACGGGGAGAAGGAACTGGCCGTACCGCTGACGTCCTCTTTGCAACGCTGAAAACTGGCGAAACCGTCGACGACGGCGCCTTTCTCCCCGTCACCATACGGGGAGAAATGTCCGGCAGGACAATGAGGGGCGGCGCAGACGTGACAAAGCAGATGCTGCTACTGCCTTGACGCACCCCGCAAAAGGCGGCAACTTACGCCAGCTTGGCAAGCAGCCTCATGAAGGTGGCGATCTCCTTGGCCGAGAGCGGCGCCAGCGTTTCCTGGGTGATCTCACGGGCAAGCGGGATAAGGCGTTCCACCGCGTCACGGCCCTCAGCCGTCAGATTGACCAGCAGCCGCCTTTTGTCGACCTCATGCTTGGAGAGCTCGACCAGACCGCGCGCCTTGAGCCTATCGATAACGCCCTTCACCGTCGCCGCATCCATGGCGATCAGCGTGCCAAGCTGGTTCTGCGAGGTCTCGCCGACGTCGCGCAGCTTGGCGAGTGCGGCGAATTGCGGCGGCGTCAGGTCGGCGATATGCGCGGCGAAGATCGAGACATGGCGCTGGTGTGCCTTGCGCAGGATGAAGCCGACCTGCTCCTGCAGGTGGTAATCTTGATCGTCAGGCTCTACTGCCTCGACCAGCTTGAGCAGGTTGTCCTCGGCGCTCACCGCAGCCCGTCCCAGGCCTTGATACCATCGGCTGCGAGGCCGCCCATGCGGTCGTGCACGCGCGGGCCGCAGGTCATGGCCAGGCAGAACAGGATCTCCTCGGGGCGCGGACCGTCGCTGATGCCGACTTCCATCGCATCGAAATGGCTGCGCACATAGGCGGCGTTGATGTGGCCAAGCGGCACGTCGAGCCGCGAACCGAAGGCGCCGACTTTCTTCGCCGACGGCACGATCGCCTTGGCGTCGCCCAGCCGCTCGCGCATGGCATAGCCGCCCGGCACATGCCACAGCGCGCCATGCTCCAGTTCACCGGCAGTGCCGACGATGGCGCCCTTGCCATAGCCGTCGATCTGCTTGACGTCGCCACCTAGCGCCGCGATCAGCCTGTCGGCGAGCAGCAGGCCAAGCGGCTTCAGATCGTCCATGGCGCTCTGCAGATCCTCAACATAGCGTCCGGCGAACGGGTTCCTGACCAGCGCCATGGCAGCAGCACGGCGGCGCGGCACCTTGGCGACCGGCCCGCCCTCGTGAAAGATCTCTTCGGTCAGAACCGCGATCTTGCGGATCGGAAACTCAGGCATGGGCAACTTCCTTCCCTGGACTTTTGTTGGGCGCGGCTAGCGCCATGGAACCACTGATGCGGGCCTGGCCGGCAAGAAACAGCGCCGATGCGACAATCAGGCCGCGCCGGCGAAATTCTTCGGCGACAGCAAGGCCGTTGTCCAGCGCCCGTTCCACTTCGCCAAGCACAAGCGCGCCGACGCCTTGTGTCACCAGCCGCGCACCGAGATCGCTGTCGGGCGACAGTTCGCATGCGGGAGTGCGCTTGATCGCGGGATTGCCGGGCAGGTTTACCGCATTGGCAATAAGCGTCGCCGCCGCGTCGGCCTCGGCGCCGGTCCGCGCGAGCACGGTGACGGCGTCGGCTATGCCAAGTGAGAAGGAGCGGCCGCGCCAGCCGCTGGTGGCGACACCGCGAACGCCATCTTCCGAACGAATCGTGATCCTGTCGGCGATGTCGGGGCCGGTGCCGGCGACCGCCAAACCCATCGACTGGCCCCTTCCGATGTAGAGAGCGCAATCGCCGCCATTGTTGACATAGGCCCGATCGAGCTTGCGGCCGGCAACCAGCGCGGCAAGCATTTCGTCGGCTACCGATCCCGCGACGGCGGCCATTGGCGTTATGAAACAGTCCGCCAAGGGGATGACGGCCGCTTCCATGCGGCGCGCCGTCGGGCCGTCAAAGGCGCGCGGCGCCAGGAAAAACGCCGGGAGCCGCAATTCGGGAAGCTCCCTGACCAGCTCGATCAGGATCGTCTGGAACCGCGCGACGGCCTGCTCATAGGCCAAGCGGCATTCCCGCACCTCGCCAAAGGCCTCGACGATCAGGTCGATCGGCCCATGGTTGAGATGCAGCCGCTTGCCATCCTGCAGCCAATGCGCTTGCGGGCCGTCCATCATCCCGCCCCGTTCGACGCGCGCCGCAACTGCGCCAGCGGCGGCCACGGATTGCCGCCTGGAGAACTCGTGCCGTGACGCGGATTGAGATACTCGCCGCCTTTGGCGACGATGTCCTCGATGCTGCGGATCTCGGCCTCGTAGCCGCCCAGCCTGATATAGTCATCACGGCGCAAGGTGAACTCGATCGGCGCCACCAGCGCGGGGGTCGGCACATAGCCGAAGGCGCCTTCCGGCACACGGGTGACATCGACCATCAGCGTGATGCCACCGCCTGGCCAGACATAGACCGGGGCACCACCGACCGTGACGTAGGTTTTCAAGCCTTGCACGGAGCGGGTGAGATTGACCGGGTTCTCGGTGACGCCGGCGCGCAGCGAACCGCCGGCGCCGCCGATGAACAGCACGGTGCAAAGCGCTGGCTCGCAATTGTCCTCGATCAGACCGACGGATTTCTGCAGCCGCTCGGGAAACGGTTTCTGGACCGGCTTCAGGTCGTCATCAAGCTCGTAATAGGCAAACTGCTCGCCGGTGGTCGAAACCATCAGCAGCGACAGGCCGGGGCGTGCGCCCTTCCCGGCGTTCCACTCGCCGAGGATAGACAGCGGGTCGGAAATGCTGGTGCCGCCCCAGCCGAGGCCGGGCTCGGAGACCTTGAAATAGCGGCCCGGCGTCGAACGGCGGCCGATGATCTTTATGCCGGTGTCCTGCCATCCCAGCACCTTGCCGGCCTGGTGCTCGGAGACGACACCGGTGATGTGGTCGTCGACCACCACCACCTCGTCGACGAGGCCGCGCCACTGGGTAGCGAACATGCCGATGGTCGCCGAACCGCAGCCGACGCGCATGCGGTGCTCCAGCTTGCCGTCGATGACAGGTGGTTTGCCGGCTTCGACGATGATGGTGGCGCCGCCGTCGATGGCAAGTTCGACCGGCTTGCGGTTGCAGAGCTTGAGCAGCGCATCGCAGGTCGCGCGCCCTTCCGCCTTGGAGCCGCCAGTGAGGTGGTGCACGCCGCCGAGCGAAAGCATCTGCGAACCATATTCGCCTGTCGTGACGTGGCCGATCGCTTCGCCTTGCGATCGCACGGTGGCTGTCTCATCGCCGATGTGACGGTCGGTGTCGATCTTCACCTTGACGCCGCAGTAGGAGAAGATTCCTTCCGTGACCACGGTGACGAGATCGACGCCCTCGACCTCCTGGCTGACGATGAAGGGGGCCGGCTTGTAGTCGGGATAGGTGGTGCCCGCGCCAATCGCGGTAACGAAGCGGCGGCCGGTGTTGACCAGTTCGCCGGCCCATGCCTCGCCGTCGGCGACGAAAGGCACCATGGCAACGCCGGTCTCCGCCGCATGGTCGAGGATGGTCAGCGGGTCCATCCGCACGATTCGGCCAGCGACATTGCCGTAGCGGTCGCAGGCGCCGGTGCGGCCATCGGCGATGTAGCACATGACCGGGCAGGCATCGCAGCGGATCTTCTCCGCCACCAGCTTCTCGCCGGGATCGTGTGTTTCGAAGCGTTCGGCAAGCTCGCTCATCGGCGTGCCTCCTTTTCGCGGATGCCATCTCTTTCACGGATGCCAGCGCGGATGCGCGTCGGCGTAGCCGGAACCTTGGTGACCAGCACGCCGGTGGCGTGGCGGATGGCGTTGAGGATCGCCGGTGCGGTGGGGATCAGCACATGCTCGCCCAGCCCCTTGGCGCCGAACGGCCCCTCCGGATCGGGAACCTCGACCAATATGGTCTCGATCGGCGGCACGTCGCCGATGGTCGGGATCAGGTAATCATGCAGATTCTCGGTGCGACCGGGGATATATTCCTCCATCAGTGCCATGCCGATGCCCTGTGCAATGCCGCCTTCGATCTGGCCTTCGACCAGCAGCGGGTTGATTGCCTTGCCGACATCATGCGCGGCGGTGATCTTGATCAGCTTCACCGTGCCCAGCTTGAGATCGACCTCGAGCTCGGCGATCTGCGCGCCGTAGCCATAGACGGCATAGGGCTTGCCCTGGCCCTTGGCATCAAGCGGCAGTGTCGGCGGATCGTAGTTTTCTTCAGCACGGAAGACGAAACCATCGGCACCCACGTCGAGAGCGGTGAGATCGATGCGGCGGATGGCTTCACCCTCGCGGATGACGATCGCCGAACCGTCGAGCTGGAGGGATGCTTTTTCCGAGACATTGGCAAAGCGAAGGATCTTTTCACGCAAGGCGCGGCCGGCCTTTTCGGCCGCCTTGCCGGTGACGAAGGTCTGGCGCGAGGCCGAGGTCTTGCCAGCGTCGGGGGTGATCGCCGTGTCGGCGCTCTTCAGCCGGAATCTTTCCAGCGGCAGGCCAAGTGCATCGGCGCAGATCTGGGTGATGACGGTGTTGGAACCCTGGCCGATATCGACGGCGCCCTGATGCAGGATGATTTCGCCCGATGGCGAGATGCCGATCCGTATGGTCGACGGGTTTGGCAGCGAAGTGTTGCCGCAGCCATACCAGCAGGACGCGACGCCAACGCCGCGCTTCTTGTTCGCATTGGCAGAATTGAATGTATCCGCATCGGCCGTGGCCCGCGTCCAGTGTGGCCGCAGGGCCTCAAGGCATTCTGCGATGCCGACGCCAGACTCCAGTCTCTGGCCTGTCACCGTTTCGGAGCCATTGCGAAGGCAATTCTTCAGGCGAAAATCGAGCCGGTCCATGCAGAGCTTGCCGGCCAGTTCGTCATAGAGGGTTTCCTGCATGATGGTCGCCTGCGGCACGCCGAAGCCGCGGAAGGCGCCGGAGATCGGACCATGGGTGTGGATGGCGCGGCCCTCGGCCCGGTAATTCGGCGTGGCATAGGGGCCGGATGCATGCACCGGCACGCGGTTGGCGACGGTCGGCCCCCAGCTGGCATAGGCGCCGGTGTTGAAATCGCCGGTAAAGATCATGCCGGTGACATGACCATCGGCATCGGCGCCGATCGTCGCTTTCATCTCGGCGGGATGGCGCTTGGTCGTCGACATCATCGATTCGTTGCGTGTGTAGACGAGCGCTGCCGGCCGCCCGGTCTTCAGCGCCACAAGGCCGATGAGCGGCTGCAGCGACACATCCAGCTTCGAGCCGAAGCCGCCGCCGGTCGCCGTCGGCACGATGCGCACCTTGTCGACGGCAAGGCCGAGCACCTTTGCTGTATCGTCGCGATCCATATAGGGCGCTTGCGTGCAGGCGACGACGACCAGCGTGTCGCCATCCAGATAAGCATACCCGGCTTCCGGTTCGATATAGGCGTGCTCGACATAGGAGGTGTCGATCGCGCCTGAGACGATGACTGCGGCACTGGCAAGGGCTGCCTCGGGGTCGCCACGCTCGACAAACCCCTTGGTCAACAGGTTGTCCGGGCGGCTGTCATGGATCAGCGCGGCACCCTTCGCCTGCGCTTCGCAAGGCTTCAGAAAATGCGGCAGTTCGGTCCAGCGGACCGGGAAATCCGACAGGTCGAGATCGAGGATGGCCTCGCGCTCGCCGGCCACCAGCGCCACCGCCTCGCCGCGAAGCCGCGCAAAGCCTTCGGCCAACGCAGGCTGGTCGGCGAACGGGCCGATAACGCCGAAACAGTTTGTTCCGGGAATATCAGCCGCCGTGAAGACACCGGTGACGCCGGGATGCGCTTTCGTCCAGCCGTCGAGATCGCCGAAGGCGAAGCTGGCGTGATAGTGCGGCGAGCGGACCACCAGCACGGAAAGTGCATCGGCGGGGAAGGAATCGCCACCGAATTTTTCCCCGCCGGTGACTTTTGGAATGCCGTCGAGCCGGATTGGGGATGAGCCTACGGCATTGCCTGAAGTTGGCATTCTACGATCAAGGTCACGATCCAACCGGGAATGCTGGTGCTGCCCCTCACCCTTACCCTCTCCCCGTAAGGGACGGGAAGAGGGGGGCGTCGACGCTGGAGCTAGTCCCTTCTCCCCGTCACTATGCGGGGAGACGGTGCCGGCAGGCGGATGAGGGGCAGCGCCATCCATTGACGGTTCGAACCGCCCCGCGTCCATCACCGCCGCGATGATCTTCCTGTAGCCGGTGCAGCGGCAGAGAACGCCGCCGAGCGCGTCCTGCACTTCGATCTCGGTCGGGCTGGGCTTCTTGTCCAGCAATGCGGTCGCAGCGACCAGCAGGGCCGGCGTGCAGATGCCGCATTGCGCCGCGCCATGGGCGAGGAAGGAGGCCTGCAACGCCGACAGCCTGCCGTTGGCGAGACCTTCCACCGTCGTCACCGCAGTGCCGGCGGCGGACGCCGTGGACATCAGGCAGGCGCAGACAGGCTCGCCGTCGACCAGCACCGTGCAGGCGCCGCAATCGCCGGCATCGCAACCGACCTTGGTGCCCGTCAGCAGCAGTTCGTCACGCAGCACCAGGGACAGTCGGCGCAGCGGCGGCACGTTGACCGAGATCGCCGATCCATTGACCTCGAAGGCGATGTCAGCCCGCTCAAGGCCTGGCTGAACCCCACCTATCTCGGGCAGGGCTTCACTGACTTCAGGCCGAACCTGGCTCATGCTGCCACCATCCCGATCATCGACCCGGAGGCCAGCACGGCGCGGGCAACGATCTCACGCACCGCATCGAGCCGATACTCCGCGCTACCACGCACATCGGCGATAGGCGACAACTCGCTGATCGGCGCGGACTGGACCGCATCGGCGAGCCCGTGGTCCGCTGCCAGCCCCCGCAAGGCAGCTTCGACCCCAACAAGGCGCTTGGCTACCGCCGAGCAGGAGCCGACGGCGACCGCCGCTTGCGTGACTGTGCCGTTCTCGACGACCAGACGCGCCGCTACCATGGCGATGGAGATGACCAGGTAGCGCCGCGCGCCAAGCTTGACGAATGCCGACGTGCCATCGGCCGCGGGCTTCGGCACGCGGATGGCAGTGACCATCTCGCCGCGCTGCAGGGCCGTGCGGCGGTTGCCAAGAATGAACTCCCGCAGGGGTATATGCCGCGTCGTCATCGCGGATCGCAGTTCGACATCCGCATCGAGCACGAGCAGGCCCGGCACACCGTCGGCTGCCGGAGAGGCGTTGCAGAGATTGCCGGCGATCGAAGCGACGTTCTGAATCTGCACCGAACCGACTTCCCGTGCCGCCTGTTTCAGCGCATCGAAAGCAGGTGGCAGGGGATGGCGGATGATGTCGGTCCAGGTCGTGCGCGCGCCGATGACAAAGTGGCTTTCCGTCTCGGCGATGCCGCGCAGTTCGGCGAGACCGTTGATGTCGAGGACATCATCGCGAAACGGCTTGGCGCCCTGTCCCGGATAGAAATCGGTGCCGCCGGCAAGGATGCGCCACGCCCTTTCGCCAAGCAAAGCGAGCGCTTCGTCGACAGTGGTGGGTTTCGCGTAACGGATCACGCTTTGCCTTCCAGAAAAGAGGCCTTCGCAAAAGGGGCCTTGCCGAACAATCTTTCCGGTATTTCGGGCCAGTCAAATTCATTCGTATGCAAATGATATCAAGCCGGCAGGAATTGTCAAAGCCGGAGTTTCGGGCTGTGCGCCTCCCGGCGCCGCCGGCAAGCATTTGTTGGCCATCGGAGGTTGACGCAGCCGGCCATCTGGTCAAGTTTCTGCGTCCGGACGCATCAGCGGCATCTGTCACCTGGAGCCTGATCCCAACAGAGAAGAAGGAGGCCCCATGGCCGACGAAGCGCTTGTTGTCATCGACCTGCAGAACGACTTCTGCCCGGGCGGCGCGCTGGCCGTTGCCGGCGGCGACGAGATCGTGCCGCTGGTCAACGACCTGATCCGCCGCACCGAGCATGTCGTGCTGACGCAGGACTGGCATCCCGCCGGCCATTCGAGCTTTGCCTCCAGCCATCCGGGTTCGCAGCCTTTCACGATGATCGACATGTCCTACGGCCAGCAGACACTGTGGCCGGACCATTGCATCCAGGGCAGCCTGGGCTCGGATTTCCATTCAGGCCTTGCCTGGACCAAGGCGGAACTCGTCATCCGCAAGGGATTCCGGCCGGCCATCGACAGCTATTCGGCCTTCTTCGAGAACGACCGGATGACGCCGACCGGCCTTGGAGGCTATTTGCGGGAGCGCGGCATCGACACGCTGACCCTGGTCGGGCTGGCGACCGACTTCTGCGTGGCCTTCTCGGCGCTCGATGCCGTCAGCCAGGGTTTCAAGACCACGGTGCGGCTCGATGCCTGTCGCGGCATCAATCTCAACGGTTCGCTCGAGACGATGCTGCAGCGCATGCGCGACGCCGGCGTGACGCTTGAAGATCACTTGTCGGACTGAACAGGCTGTGGGGCAGCAGACGAAGATTCCGCACCCCAGCTTGGGGTCATCGCCCTCATGTAAGGGCCCCCTCACCCGGATTGCCAACCGAATTGCGAAGGGCAATTCGGGGCAATCCGACCTCTCCCCGACGGAGAGAAGGTGGCCGCGCAGCGGCCGGATAAGGGGACCTTTTTCATACGCGATCCCCCCCTGCTCCTTGAACGCCTTGGCCGCAATCGTCGTGATGGCTCTCGCGATCCTGTTTCCCGAACATGCCCTCGCGGCGGAAGAACACGGCCTGCCCGGCGCTTCGATGTCGCTGTGGTGGGCACTGCCTTTCGCCGGCCTGCTGCTGTCGATCGCCACCGGCCCGCTGCTGTTCCATCATGTCTGGGAGCATCATTACGGCAAGATATCGGCACTGTGGGCGGCGCTGGTGATCGTGCCGCTGGCGCTGGCTTTCGGCATCCCCTTGGCAAGCGAGGCGGTGCTGCACGCGCTGCTCACCGAATACATGTCGTTCATCATCCTGCTGTTCGCGCTGTTCACCATTTCGGGCGGCATCCTCCTTGCCGGCAACATCCACGGCACGCCGCTGGTCAATGCCGGGCTGCTGCTGGTTGGGGCGCTGCTCGCCTCGGTCATCGGCACAACCGGCGCCTCGATGATCCTGATCCGGCCGATCATCCGCGCCAATGACAACCGGCCGTTCACTGCCCATGTCGTCGTGTTCTTCATCTTCCTCGTTTCCAACATAGGCGGTTCGCTGACGCCGCTGGGCGATCCGCCGCTGTTCGTCGGTTTCCTGCGCGGCGTCGATTTTTTCTGGACGACCGAGAACCTTTTTCGGGAGACGCTGTTCGTCGGCGGTGTGGTGCTGGTCGTCTTCCTGGCGATCGACATCATCCTGCATCGGCGCGAAGCCGGAGCGCCGAAGATCAAGGATCCGACACCGGATTCGAAGATTCGCATCCGTGGCCTGCCCAACATCCCGCTGCTCGCGGGCGTCATCGCCGCCATCCTGCTTTCGGCCACCTGGAAACCAGGTGTGAACGTTTCCATCGCAGGTGTGACCCTCGAACTGCAGAACCTGGCACGCGACGCCATAATCCTGGCACTTGCCTTCATCTCGCCGGCCGTCTCGCGCAAGGAGTATCGCGAGGCTAACGGCTTCAACTGGGAGCCGATCGCCGAGGTGGCAAAATTGTTTGCCGGCATCTTCATCTGCATCGTGCCGGTGGTCGCGATCCTGAGGGCCGGCCATGACGGCGCACTGGCGCCGCTGGTCGCGCTCGTGACTTCCGCACAGGGCACGCCCAACGACCTCGCCTATTTCTGGCTGACCGGGGCGCTGTCATCATTCCTCGACAATGCACCGACCTATCTGGTGTTCTTCGAACTCGCTGGCGGCGACCCACGGCACCTGATGACCGAGCTTGCCTCGACATTGGCGGCGATCTCGGCGGGCGCCGTGTTCATGGGCGCCAACACCTATATCGGCAATGCCCCCAACTTCATGGTCTATGCCATCGCCAGGCATCGGGGCGTCAGGATGCCGAGCTTCTTCGGCTACATGCTGTGGTCGGGCCTGGTGCTGATCCCGATTTTCTTGCTTGCCGGCTTTCTGTTCTTCGGCTGATCAGCCCACGCCTACATAGCGCCTGACCGCCGACGGATCGGCGCGCAGGTCCTCGACATCGACCGTCTCGCGGTTGCGGCCGTTCTCGATGAACGAGACGCGGTCGGCGACCGACAGGACGGCATCGACCCGCTGCTCGACGAGGATGGTCGAGACGTCCATGTCGCGCAGCTTCGACACCGTCTCGCGTATCCTGGCGATCATCGATGGCATCAGCCCTTCGGTCGGCTCGTCGAGCAGAAGTACCCGCGGTTCCAGGCAGAGCGCACGCGCCATGGCCAGCATCTGCTGCTCGCCGCCGGACAGGGTGCCGGAGCGCTGCCTCAGCCGCTGGCGCAGCAGCGGGAAGAGGTCGAGCACGTTTTCACGCGTCGCCTTGCCCTTGCCGCGCGCCATCAGTCCGATCTCGATGTTTTCGGCCACAGTCATCTCGGCGAACAGCCGCCTGCCTTGCGGCACGTAGGCGACGCCGGCCTTCGGCACCTCATGCGCCGGCAGGCCGGTCAGTTCCTTGCCATCGAGCCTGATCGAGCCGGCGCTGGCCGGAACCAGTCCCATGATGGCTTTGAGCGTCGTCGTCTTACCGGCGCCGTTGCGGCCGAACAGGCAGAGGACCTCGCCCTTGTTCAGCGTGAGGTCGAGGCCGTGGAGCACCTGGACCGCGCCATAGAAGCAGTCCAGTCCCGAGATGGTGAGAGCTTGAGACTTCGCCTCTGTCATGGCGCGGTCCCCAGATAGGCTTCCTGCACCGAGGCGTTTTCGCGGATCGCTTCAGGCGTGCCTTCGGCCAGGATCTTGCCGGCGTTGAAGACGGTGATGCGGTCGGCCAGTTGCATGACGACAGGCATGTTGTGCTCGATGAGCAGCACGGTGGCGCTCCCCGCGATCTCGCGCACCAGGGCGATGAAATTGTCGATCTCGCTGTCGGCCAGGCCCTGCGTCGGCTCGTCGAGGATCAGCAGGCGCGGCTTCAGCGCCAGGCCCATCGCCACTTCCAGCAGGCGCTGATGGCCGTAGGACAATTGCCCGGCAGGCATGTGGACACGGTCTGCAAGGCCGGTGCGCTCGAGCGCAGCCATGATGCCGGTGTGCACGGAACCCTTCGAGCGGTCGTCGCTCAGCGTGCGCTGCACCGGTAGGGCGACATTGTCATAAGCGGAGAGATTGGCGAACACGCTGGTGATCTGGAAGGTGTAGGCAATGCCCCGGCGGACGCGGACATAGGCGGGAAGGCTGGTGATGTCGGCGCCATCGAAGAGGATCATGCCTGAGGACGGCTGGATGCGGCCGCTGACCAGGCTGACGAAGGTGGTCTTCCCGGCACCGTTCGGGCCGATGACGGCGCGGATCTCGCCGGGCATCAGCGCGAAATCGACGCCGTCGACGGCGCGCAGGCCGCCGAAATTGCGCGACAGGCCCCTGGTGGTCAGCAGCGGCATCATGGCAGCCACCCCAGCCAGCGCTGCCGGATGCTGCCCAGAATGCCTTTCGGGAAAAACAGCACCAGCACGATCAGCGCGATGCCGACGATCAGCAGATAGGCGGAGGTGTAGCCGCTGGTGACGTCGATGACATAGTACATGAACAGCGTGCCGACGAGTGGCCCAAGCGTGGTGGCGGCGCCACCGAGCAGCACCCAGAGCAGCGGTAGGATCGAATACTGCACCGAAGCGAAGTTCGAGCCGACATAGCCGAACAGCAGCGCATAGGCAGCGCCTGACGCCGCGCAGATCGTACCGGAGACAACGACGGCCACGAGCTTGTTGGAGAAGGTGTCGTAGCCCAGCATCCTGGTGCGCTCCTCGTTCTCGCGGATGGCGACCAGCACGCGGCCATATCTGGAACGAACGATGGCGAGGGTGACCAGAAGCACGAGCGAGAACAGCGCCAGCGCGCTCATGTAGCGCACCGTCGGATTGGTGAGATCGAGCGAAGCAGCGCCCAAAGTGAGGACGCGCGCCGGCTGCGGCACAACCATGCCCTGGTCGCCGCCGGTCCAGGCGGAAAAATAGAGGATGACGAGATAGAAGACCTGAGCAAACATCATGGTGACGATCATGAAGGCGACGCCTGATGTGCGCAGCGCCAGCAGGCCAATGACCAGCGAAAGAACAACACCACAGGCAAGGCCTGCGGCGAATGCCGCCGGCACGCCCCAGCCGAGCTGGATGACGGCAAGGCCGGAGCTGTAGAGCCCGGCGGCGAAGAACATGGCATGGCCGAGGCTGAACAGGCCGACATAGCCGAACAGCATGTTGTAGCCCATGGCGAAGACCGCCAGCACCATGATGCGGGCGAGCAGGCCGTGATAGTACTCGGGCAGCAGGAGGCTCAGCGCGAAGAGCAAGGCGATGACACCGAGATGTGAGGCGTAGGCCTTTGCCGGCGAAGCTTCGCTCATCGAGCCTGTGTCCGAAACAGGCCTTGCGGCCGGAACACCAGCACCATGGCGACGAGCAGAGTGGCGATGATCTTGGCCAATGTCGGCGAGAAGAACATCGAGATGATGCCGTCGGACATGCCGATCAGCACGGCAGCGACGACGGTGCCGCGCAGCGAACCGAGGCCGCCGATGATGACGACGATGAAGGAGAGCAGCAGCGGATCCTGCCCCATCAAATAATGCGCCTGGCTGATCGGCACGATGAGCACGCCAGCAATGGCCGCCAGCATGGCGCCGAGCGCGAAGACGCCGCCATAGACGCGGCCGACAGGGATGCCGAAGGCCTGCGCCGTCTCGCTGTCATATTGCGTAGCGCGCATGATGAGCCCGACCTTCGTGCGCGTCAGCACCAGCCATGTCGCGAGCAGCAGCAGCGCGGAGGCAGCGATAACAGACAGCTTATAGCCGGAATAGCCGAACCACGGCAGCAGGACGCGATAGCTGAACGGCGGCTGCACGGGTCTCGCTTCCGGACCATAGAAGGTGAGTGCCAGTTGCTGGATGATGTAGAGCATGCCGATGGTGGCAACGATGGTGGCTTCCGGATTGTAGTTGAGCCGGCTCAGCACCAACCGTTCCGCGACCAGCGCAATGGCGCCAACGATCAGCGGCGCAATCACAAGAGCTGCCAGGAAGCCGAGCGCCGGATGGCCACCGACCGCGGTCGTGATCGCCCAGGCGAGCACGGCGCCGAGCATGAAGAACTCACCATGAGCGACATTGACCACGCGCATGACGCCGAACACCAGCGAGAGGCCGAGCGCCGTCAGCGCCAGCACGGCGGAGGTGACGAGACCTTCGAGGGCGGCAAGGAGAAGATGAGGTCCGAAGTGCACTGCGCTTAACGAGCCAAGCTCACAGTGCCTGCGTCGTATAATCCCCTTCCGGCTCGTAAAGCCCGTCCTCGATCTTGGTCTTGTGGACGACCTTGAGCTTGCCGCCTTCCACCTTGGAGATGTTCTGGATGCCGAAGCACTGGTGGATCTTGCCGTTGAAGGTCTTTGGCCCCTGCGGATGCTCCGGACCTTCGGCGAAGGCGGTCAGCGCTTCGGTCGCCTCGACCAGCTTGGCGCGATCCTCCGGCCCCTTGTAGCCGGCGTCTTCCATCGCTTTCTTGACGACATAGAGCGTCTCCCAGCAACCGAACATGTGCGCGGCCGTGGAGACGTCCTTGGGGTCGCCGACGGCTGCACCGTTGTCGTCGATGCCGACGGCGGCGCGATAGGCTTTCTGGGCCGCGGAATCATCGGGCTGGGCATAGCGCGGCGAGCCTTCCCAGAAATGGCTGCCGTCGAGGAATTCGAGGCCGGGGCTGTTGATGTCGGTGGCTTCCAGCGAATCGATGAAGCCAAACAGCTGTGGCCGGTTGGAGCCGTAGAACTCGCCGAGCTCCTTGACGAAGGTGAGCACCGCAGGGCCGACCATGACGTGGTAGATCACCTCGGTCTCGGCGGGGATTTGCGGAAAATATTTGGTGAAGGACGATTCCGTCGGCGGAATGGCGATCTGGGCTATGACGTCGGCACCCTGCGCCTTCAATGCCGGCGGCAGATAGTTGCGGTGATCGTAGCCGAAAGCGAAATCCGGGTAGATCATGGTAACCTTCTTGCCGACATTGGCGGAGATCCACGGCGCCATCGACTGGATCTGGCTCTTCACGTCGGTGATGCCAGGCTGGAAGACGTAGCGGTTGAGCTTGGTCGAGGCGACATGGTGGCCTTCACTGACGACGAAGTAGGGGATCTTGGCCTCGCCGGCGGCCGGCGCCGAACCGATGACGACATGCGAGAACAACGTGCCGTAGACGATGTCGGTCTTGTGCTGAGTGGCGAACTTGGCGACCACTTCGGCGCCACGGCCGGGATCGGTGCCGTCATCCTCGATGATGACTTCGACGGGGCGGCCATTGATGCCGCCGGCGGCGTTGATGGCCTTGATGGCCGCCGCCGTGGTCTTTTCGTACCAGCGGCCATAGGCGGCGCCGATGCCGGTGCGGTGCGACTGGAAGCCGACCTTGACCGGCGCCGAACTCTGCGCCTGGGAATAGCGGACGAAGCCCGGCGCGACGGCGAGGCCTGCGCCCGCGGCCAGTCCCTTCAGCGCAGTGCGGCGGGTGAGGCTGGTTTTCGAGAGATCAAAGAACCCATTCTTGTCAGTCACGGCAGTTCCCCTGTTTTTGAGTTTTGACCAATGGCTGCAGCAAAGCGGACCACCCTCGACACGAGGATGAGATTGCATGTGTACAAACTAAATCACCAAAGCCGAAGCGTGGCAAGCGAGCAGGCAATGGATGCCAGCGCTCGTCTCACCCGGCAGTCGGCGTGGCAAGCAACCAGAGACCGAACACCGTGTAGCCGATCATCAGCAGGGTGAGCGGAAACTGGCTGATCGCCGCACCGGCCGGGCCCGGATGCAACCGCCAGGCGAAACCATGAGCAAGCAGCACCGCGAGCATATGGCCGAGGATGATGGCGCTGGCCTGAAAATTCCATAACCACCAGGCGGAGGCGGCGCCGGCGACGACGCCGGCCTCGACCTGCATGTCGGCGGTTCCAAACAGGTCCCAGCCCAGCGCGAACGGGTCGGAAAGAGCGGCAATCGCGTACTGCCCATCGACGAGCAGCGCCGTCAGATAGTGCGCGAAATGATAGGCGAGCGCGATCGGCACGATCGACCAAACCAGCAGCCCGGCGGTCTCGCCCAGGGCATCGGGACTGCTGGCAAGCCGCTGGCCCACGAAAACGGCAAGCATGAATATTGCTGCCAGCAGAACAAACGACACGACCAGCCCCAGGCTGCCGATGCCCATCACCGCCGTGCGTCCTGGAAACTCGAGCGGATTGATGCCGAACAGGCCAAGCCAGAAGAAGGTCTTCGACAGGCCGTCGAAGGATACCGATGACAAGGCCAGCAGCAGGAAGGCGATGCCGCTGGGCGGCAACGGCTCGGCATCGAGCAGTTTCGCGCCCGGCCAGCACAGCCTGAGCCGGCCACTCCCGGTGCGTTCGACGACGGCGAAGCGCGCCACCATGGAGAAGAAGACGCTCAGGAACTCACCCCGCCGGCTCCAGTCCTCGTGGCCGAACACCAGCATGCAAAGCAAGCTGAGGAGCCAGTAGAGCCCGACGACAACCGCCAGCCGCCAGGGGTCGTCGGGGGCCGGGTCGATGAGCTCGAACCAGGCGAAGGCGAAGAAGAGCACGAATGCCGGCCAGCGGCCGACCCACCCGGGCAGACGCCGCATCTTTCCGCCTGCCTTGCCGGTCAGGCGTGAGACGATGCGGCATGGCCCATACCAGGGATTGAGCCACGACCAGAGGTCGCCGAGAAGCCCCTGCATCAACGCCAGTCCGACCCACAGCAGCGTCCATATGGTCAGCGGCAGCGGGTTGGAAAGCGGATCGCGGCTGCCGAAGACGCCGGCGGCGAGAAGTACTGCGAAGCCGGCAAATGATATCGTACTGACGGCGGTCCGAGCGCTGTCGCCGAAGGTGAAAAGCCGCAGACGCCGACGCCCGAAACGATCGAGCGCTTCCGGCGGTACAGCCGAAAGTATCAGGAAGCTGGCGGCGACGGCAAACGCCCCGGCCGCCACGTAGTAGCCGGTGGGCAGGAGTAGCACATGGCCCCTGTCCGAGGCGTGTGCGAAGGCCTGTTCAGGCCAGGCAAGCAGCACGACCAGAACGAGACGGTCGAAAAATTGAACTGATGAACGAGTGCTTCTTGCGATGCTTCCCTCTGTCCCGCCCAAGTGTCCCCTCTTAGTTTTTTACACCTTGACCAGTTGCTCCACGCGATCCTTTTCCCCGAAGATCCGCAGGTAACGCTCGATTTCCTTCTCGTCGCCGGTGGCCTTGGCCGGATTGTCGGAGAGCTTCACCGCTGGCCGGCCATTGGCTTCGGTGACCTTGCAGACCAGCGATATGGCGTCGAGCCTATTGGTCTCCGTCGGCGCACAGCCCTCGAAGTCATTGGTAAGGTTGGTGCCCCAGCCGAAGGACATGCGCACCTTGCCCTTGAAGTGGCGATAGGTCTCCTCGATGGTTTCCACTTCGAGACCGTCGGAGAAGATGAGCAGCTTCTGCTTGGGATCTCTACCCTTTTCACGCCACCAGGAAATGATCTTCTCGCCGCCCTCGATCGGCGGAGCGCTGTCGGGACGGAAGCCGGTCCAGTCGGCGACCCATTCCGGGGCATCGCGCAGGAACGACGCCGTGCCGAAGGCGTCGGGAAGCACGATCAGCAGATTGCCGCCATAGTAACGCTGCCAGTCCTGAAGCACCTTGTAGGGCGATTGTTTCAGCTCTTTCTCCGAATTGGCGAGTGCGGCGAACACCATCGGCAGTTCATGCGCATTTGTGCCGAGCGCCTCGAGATCGTTGTCCATGGCCAGCAGCACGTTGGAGGTGCCGGTGAAGGCGTCGCCGATGCCTTCCTTCAGCGCCTCGACGCACCAGCGCTGCCACAGGAAGGAATGGCGACGGCGCGTGCCGAAGTCTGAAATGCGGATGCCGGGCAGCGCCTTCAGCCGCTCGGTCTTGGCCCACATCTTGGCCTTGGCGCGGGCGTAGAGCACATCGAGCGCAAAGGGCCCGAAAGCACGCATGGCCGAGCGTGAGCGCAACTCGTTGATGATGGCCAGCGCCGGGATCTCCCACAAGGTCGTGTACATCCACGGCCCGCCGAAGGTCAGCTCATACTGTCCGTTACGCCTCGAAAGCTCATACTCGGGCAGCCGGAAATTTTCCAGCCAGGCGAGGAATTCCGGCTCGAAGATCTGCTTGCGGCCATAGAAATTGTTGCCGCCGAGCCAGATCATCTCCTTCTTGCTGAGCCGCAGCGTGCGGGCATGATCCAGTTGTTCGCGCAGATCGCCTTCGTCGATCTCGTCGGCAAGGCGCACCGAAGTGGTGCGATTGATCAGCGAGAAGGTGGCGTCGACCTTGGGATACATGCCCCAGATCATCTGCAGCATCAGAAGCTTGTAGAAATCGGTGTCGAGCAGGCTGCGGACGATGGGGTCGAGCTTCCAGGTATGGTTGTAGACGCGCCGCGCTATATCGGTCTTTGCCATATCTGAAATGCCGCCTTCGCTGCCTGCCATCCACAACCGCGACAGGCCTCATAGCATCGAATTGGGCAAAGTGCTGCCCGGTTTGCTGGCTGGCCCGACAAAAAGGAAACCCTGCCGTCGATCGCAAGCAAGGGCGGCGGCAGCGATGTCCGCCGCAAGCCGCCGTCAGGAGGCGGTCCTGGCGCCGACGACCCTGAGTGCCGGCCGCTTCCGGCGGACACCGATCCGGCCCGCCAGCGGCGCGCCGGCGCGTCCGTCATCCAGCGCTTTCTCGGCGAACAGCCAATCGATGAAGACCTGTACGATCGGCGTCGATTTCATCTCATTGCGGCAGACGACATAGAAATCGTCGACCGCCGGCACCGACAGGCTGAACGGCGCGATCAGCGATCCCCTGGCAAGCAGCGCGCTCGCCGTCACCGTATCGCCAAGCGCCACACCGTGGCCATGAACGGCAGCCTCGGTCGCCATGCGTGCATCGCCGAGATAATGGCGGCGGCCACGTTCCAGATTCAGACCGTCGGCGGCCGCCAGCCAGGTGCGCCATTCGCGGCCATCATCGCCATGCAGGAAGACGTGATCTGCGAGATCGCGGACGGTACGAATCGGGCGATTGTTGATCAATGTCGGGCTCACCACGGGGAACAGGTCGAGGCCCGACCATTTGCGCATCCAGCAGTCGGGCCAGCCTCCGTCGCCATAGTGCAGGCAGACGTCGATATGCGGGGCGCGGATATCCCTGGCATCGTTGGACGGAATGAGTGTCAGCCGGACATCCGGATATTGAGCTGTGAAACTGCCCAGCCGCGGTATCATCCACAGCGACAGCAGCGCCGGCACGCAGGACACCGACAGGGCGCCGGTGCTGGCCGGCCTCGTCATGCGCTGGGTGGCGGCGGCGATGCCATCGAAGGCCGTGGACACCGCCGGCAGCAGTTCGGCACCATGTGGTGTGAGTTTCAGCCTCTGGCCGGCGCGCTCGAACAGCTTGACGCCGAGCGACTGCTCGAGCGCCTTGATCTGATGGCTGATGGCGCCATGGGTGACGCTCAGCTCACTTGCCGCCTTGGTCAGAGAGGCAAGGCGAGCTGTCGCCTCGAAGGCGCGCAGCGGATTGAGAGGAGGCAGACGCTTGGCCATTGGCTTTCAGAAGTTTGTGAATTTTTCTCACATCAGACAGCCTAACAATATCAATTGATTTTTCAATGCGCCTACCCGACACTTTGCCCGGGAATAGTATGAAATCGGCCGCCAGCCCGCGGAAAACGACCAGGCCGAACGATGGCCGACCTCCCAGGCGTCGCCGAGGGCTACTGTATCAAGGCATGCAGGAGGACAGACATGGGATATGATCGCGGCAAGCTCGAAGCGTTGCGTCGCAAATATGGCGAAAGCCATGGCGGCGAAATGTTCGACCCGAAGTTCCAGCGCGTGGCGGACAAGATCTTTTCCAAGAGCGGCACACGTCTGGCGCCCTATTCGGGCATCCCGACCTTCCTCGCCGCGCCCTACCGCGAGATTGCCGCCGACAATCCGGATTTCGGCGATTTGCAAGTGGCGATCATCGGCGTGCCGATGGATCTCGGCGTCACCAACCGGCCGGGCTCGCGCTTCGGGCCCAGGGCCCTGCGCGCCATCGAGCGCATCGGCCCCTACAATCATGTTCTGGAATGCGCGCCGACGCATGAGCTGAGGGTCGCCGACATCGGCGACGTGCCGTTCCGCAGCCGCTACCGGCTGGAGACCAGCCATGAGGATATCGAGCGGCGCGCCAACCAGATCGTCGACGCCGGCGTCATCCCGTTGTCCGTCGGCGGCGACCATTCGATCAGCCATCCGATCCTGAAGGCCGTCGGCAAGAAGGCGCCCGTCGGGCTGATCCACATCGACGCCCACTGCGACACCAGCGGCCTGTTCGACATGACCAAGTTCCACCACGGCGGACCCTTCCGCAACGCGGTGCTGGACGGCGTGCTCGATCCGTCGCGCACGATCCAGATCGGCATCCGTGGTTCGGCCGAATATCTGTGGGAGTTCACCTATGAGTCCGGCATGACCGTGGTCCACGCCGAAGAGGTGAGCGGTCTCGGCATTCCCGCCATCATCGAGAAGGCGCGCAAGATCGTCGGCGACGGCCCGACCTACGTGTCCTTCGACATCGACAGCGTCGATCCGGCCTTCGCGCCGGGGACGGGCACGCCGGAAGTCGGCGGGCTGACGACGCGGGAAGTCCTCGAACTTCTGCGCGGTCTGAAGGGCCTCAACATCGTCGGCGGTGACGTCGTCGAAGTTGCTCCGCAATATGACTCGACCACCAATACCGCCCATGCCGGCGCCCAGGTGCTGTTCGAGATACTGAGCCTGATGGTTTTCAGCCCGGCGATCACCGGCAAGGGAGCCTGACGTCTAAACCAGAAAAGGCGGCCGCCGCACTGGAGCCGGCGGCCGACCCAAACAAACAAAGCTTCCAGACAGGGGAATAACAATGACAATCCGCATGACACTCAAATCATCCATCACCGCCATCCTGCTGGGAGCAGCCGGTCTCGGCCTGGCCATCCAGGCAGCCAACGCCGATGCACTGGCAGACATCACCAAGGCCGGCACCATCAATGTCGGCGTCTTCGCCGACTTCCCGCCCTTCTCCTCGGCCAGCGCCGATATGAGCCTCAAGGGCTACGACATGGACGTCGCGCAGTACATCGCCGACACGCTGAAGGTGAAGCTCAACCCGGTCGCCGTCACCGGCCAGAACCGCATTCCCTATCTGAACGACCATCGCGTCGATATCCTGATGAGCGTCGGTTATTCGAAGGAGCGTGAACAGGTGATCGACTTCGCCGCCGCTTATGCGCCCTACTACATCGCGGTGATCGGGCCCGCTGCGATGACGGTCAAAGGCAAGGAAGACCTCGCCGACAAGTCGATCGCCGTCAATCGCGGCACTCTCGAAGACACCTCGCTCACCGCGGCCGCGCCAGCGTCGGCCGACATCAAGCGCTTCGACAATTACAATGCCGTGATCCAGGCCTTCATTTCCGGCCAGACACAGTTGATGGTCGTCGGCAACGATGTCGGCGCGCAGGTGTTGGCGCGCCAGGAAGCGCTGAAGCCTGAGCAGAAATTCCAGCTGCTGACCTCGCCCTCGCATATCGGTCTCAACAAGAATGAAGACAGCCTCAAGAAGGCGGTCAACGACGCCGTCGCCAAGATGCTGGCGGACGGCAAACTGGACGAAAGCTCCAAGACCTGGCTGAAGACGCCGCTCAATCCCGACAACCTCAAGGATTGAGTTCCCGTGGCCTTTGCCTGGCTTCCGGGTGCTTTAGGCGACATAGCGCGCGGCGCGGCCACGACGGTCCTGTTGATCGCCGTGACCACGCTCGCGGGAACGTTCCTCAGCATCCTGGGTGCCGCGGGACGGCGAAACGGCCCGGTGCTGCTCAAGCGGGCGATCGCTGTCTATGTCGAGGTTGTCCGCAACACGCCGTTCCTGGTGCAGCTGTTCTTCATCTTCTTCGGGCTGCCCAGCCTCGGCATTCGGCTCGACCCGGTGCTGGCCGCGATGCTGGCCATGACGCTGAACATGGCGGCCTACACCATCGAGATCGTCGGCGCCGGGCTTGACGCCGTGCCCGGCGGACAAACGGAAGCAGCCCTGGCGCTTGGTCTGAGGCCACGCCAGGTCTTCATCAAGATCGTGCTGCCACAGGCGCTCAAGGTGATCTTTCCGGCACTCACCAGCCAGATCGTCATCATGATGCTGGAGTCCGCCGTGGTATCGCAGATCGCGGTGCGTGAACTGACCTACGAGGCGGATATGCTCCAGGCACGGACGTTCCGCTCCTTCGAGACCTACTTTGTCGTGACGTTGGTCTATCTCATCCTGTCGATGGCATTGCGCCGGTTGCTGGTAACAGGCGGACGCCGCGTACTCGGGGCTGGTGTGTCATGATCGAATTCACCTTCTGGGATATCGTGCGCAATCTTCTGCTCGCGGCCCGCTGGACGGTGCTTCTGTCGTTGGCCGCCTTCATCGGCGGCGCGATGGTCGGCATGGTCATCCTGTTCTTCAGGATCGCCAAGAATGAATGGAGCCGGCGCATTGCGTCCGGCTACATCGCCCTGTTCCAGGGAACGCCACTGCTGATGCAGCTTTTCCTGATGTTCTTCGGGCTGCCGATGCTGGGCTTGCGCATCGAACCATGGACAGCGGCGGTGCTCGGCCTCACCTTCTTCGCCAGCGCCTATCTCGCCGAGATCTGGCGCTCCGGCGTCGACGCTTTGCCGGTTGGCCAGTGGGATGCCGGCGCCAGCCTCGGCCTGCACTATCTGCAGGAGCTCAGGCTGATCATCCTGCCGCAGGCGTTTTCGATCACCCGGGCGCCGACCGTCGGTTTCCTGGTGCAGCTCATCAAGTCGACGGCGCTGACATCGATCATCGGCTTCGAGGAACTGGTGCGGACGTCCAACGCCATCAACAACGCGACCTTCGAGCCGTTCAAGGTCTACGGGCTGGTGGCGCTGATCTTCTTCGTCATGTGCTTTCCGCTGACACAGTATGCACGCAAGCTCGAACAGCGCGCCGCGGCCCGCTGACCCCACACAGAACGCCGCCGGACACCCGGCGGCGTTGCTGTCTCAGCGCCCGAAGGAGAGCGGCGAGGCGATCCTGTCGCGCCGCAGCCACCGCGCCAGGAGCAGTGCCGCCACCACGGCCAGTCCCAGCGACAGCCCCATCCAGATGCCGACGCCATTCAGGCCGAAATGGAAGGCCAGCACCACGCCAAGCGGCAGGCCGACACCCCAATAGCCGATGGCCGCGTAGATCATCGGCACCTTGGTGTCATGCAGGCCCCTGAGCATCCCGGCGGCAACGGCCTGCGCGCCATCGAAGATCTGGAACAGCGCGGCGAAGACCAGGAACGATACGGCAAGCCCGATCACCCTCGCATTGGCTGGATCGGCAAGGTCGATGAAGGCCCCGATCAGCAGATGCGGCCACAGGATCATCACCAGCCCCATCAGCGCCATGAAGGAAACGCCGATGACATAGGCGGTCCAGCCGGCGCGCGAAACGCCTGCCGGGTTGCTGGCGCCATGGGCAAGCCCGACGCGCACCGTCACCGCCTGGTTGAGGCCGAGCGGCACCATGAAGGTGACCGAGGCGATCTGGATGGCGATGGCATGCGCGGCAAGCGAGTCGGCGTCGATCAGGCCCATGAGAAGGGCAGCCGCGTTGAAGATCGTCACCTCGAAGGCAAGAATGCCGGCGATCGGCAGGCCGAGCCGCAGCAATCCCTTGAAGCGCGGCCAGTCGGAGCGCCAGAAGCGGCCGAAAAGATGGTAACGGCGGAATTTCGGCTCCAGCATCACCACGGCCACCATGCCGAAGAACATCAGCGAACTAGACAGCGAGGTGGCAAGACCGGACCCGGCAATGCCCATGGCGCTGACGCCAAGATTGCCGAACATGAACACCCAGTTGAAGAAGACGTTGCAGGCGACGGCGACGAAGACGATGACAAGCGCCCAGCCCGGCCGCTCGAGCGCCGAGATGAAGGAACGCAGGATGATATAGCCGTAGAACGGCAGCACCGCCCATTCGAGCCAGCGCAGATAGATGCCGGCGGTATGCGCGAGCGCCGGCTCCTGGCCCATCGCCAGCAGGATTGCCTCGCCGTGCCAAAGCACGATCCAGATCGGAATGCAGATCAGGATCGCCAGCCACAAGCCTTGGCGCACGGTGCGGCGCAGGTCGCGCACCGAATGCCTGTTACGTCCAAGCTCGGTGGCGATCATCGGCGAGGTCGCCAGCATCAGGCCAAGACCGAAGATCAGCGGCATGAAATAGAGGTTGGCGCCGAGCGCGCCGCTGGCCAGCGTGTCGGCCCCGAGACGCCCCATCATCATGACGTCGGTCGCGGTCATCGCTGTCTGGCCAAGATTGGTCAGCACCATCGGCCAGGCGAGCGCCAGCGTCGCCTTGATTTCCCGACGCCAAAGGTTTTCCGGCGCGCGCGCGCCGGCTTCGATCGCAGACATTTTTCCGCTCTTTCCGAGTGCGGCGCGTCGGCATCGAGCCGGAAGCCGCATTTCAAACGGCAAAACCTTCGGTTTCGCAGCGTTTGCGCCAGCTTTTGGACGAAACGCGACATGAAGGCAAGGGCGGACGTGCAACGAGCGATTGAGCCAGCGGGCGCGCGGCTTCAACCGTTGGGCTGAGCAATTCCCTACGGATAGGGCCGACGACATAGAGTAGACGACATAGAGTAAAAGCGATGCGCGTCTCAGGTTCGGCCGTAGAAAGCGTTCTCGACATCCACCGGCCAACGCCAAGGCAGCACCGCCACCATGTCGAAGCGCATCGACAATTTTCCGTAGTCGGACTGGCGCGAGAGCCAGATATCGGCGGCTGCTTCGATGCGGCGTTCCGATTCACCGCCGATCGCCTCCATCGCCTCTATCAGCGTACGGCGCGCCTTGACCTCGACAAAGACAACCAGATCGCCGCGCCGCGCGATAAGGTCGATCTCGCCGAGCTTGGTGCGGTGGCGGCGGGCAAGAATGCGGTAACCCTTCAGCATCAGCGCCACCGCCGCCAGCCACTCGCCGTGATGGCCGCGCCGGTAGGCTTTCTGGCGGCTGGCGCTCTGACGTTCAGTCACCGCCCTCTCCAGAGGCGTCCTTGAGCTCGAGAAGCCGTCGATAGAGCGCCTGCTTCTGCCCGCCGGTCATCTTCGCGGCTTCGGCCGCGGCCTTGGAAGCCGGCATCTCGGCGGCGAGCGAGAGCAGAAGCCGGTCGATATCCGCCGGTTGGTCGGCCTTGGCCTCTGCCGGACCGACGCAGATGACGATCTCGCCCTTCGGCGTATCGGCCGCCGCGTAATGATCGGCGAGCGTTTGCAGCGTGCCCGTGCGCATTTCCTCAAAAGTCTTGGTCAACTCCCGCCCGATCGCCGCCTTGCGGGCGCCGCCCAGCGCTTCGACCATCCCGCCGAGCGTCTCGGCAAGCCGGCGTGGTGATTCGAAGAAGATCAGCGTTGCCGGCACGGCTTTCAAAGCCTCCAGCCGGGCCTGCCGCTGCCCGGTCTTCACCGGCAGGAAGCCGGCGAACATGAAAGCGTCGGACGGCAGGCCGGATGCCGTGAGCGCGGCAAGTGGCGCCGAAGGACCGGGGATCGGCACGACGCGAATTCCGCTGTCCAGGGCTTCGCCAACCAGCCGGAAGCCGGGATCGGAAACCAGCGGCGTGCCGGCGTCCGAAACCAGCGCCACGCTCTGCCCGGCCTGAAGCGCCGCGATCAGCTTCGGCCCGGCCTCGCCGGCATTGTGCTCGTGATAGGCGGTGGTGCGGCGGCGGATGCCGTAACGATCGAGCAGCACGCGCGAGACACGCGTGTCCTCGCAGGCGACGATATCGGCGGCGGCCAGCGTTTCCAGGGCACGCAACGTGATGTCGCCGAGATTGCCTATCGGCGTCGCCACCAGATAGAGCGCCGGCTCGAGCGGCCGGGCTGGTATCTCGGTCTGTCCGATCACGTAGCTGCGCTTTACGATTTCGCCGGTCACCAAACATTCTCCGTTCGGCCCTGTTTGGCATGGCTGAGGGCTGCTTGCAAAAGCCCATGTCGATGTAAAGCGACCGCCATTCCTTTGCCACACTAGGGAACGAAACCGGGATTGGCAGATTTAGCCCTTGATTCCCCAGGGAGGACAGGATGGACAGCCTGACGATACAGGACGCTTTCGAGCCCTACTACGTAGGCCGCCGGCGCTTTGCCTCACCAGCAGACAAGGCCCGGCCTGCCAAAGTCGATGAAAGCCAAGCCAGCAAGCCGCCCACGAGCCGTTTGCCGTCGGAGATCAGGCTTTCGACCGAAACCTATAGCACGACGGAGCACTGACCGGACGATGCCCAATAGATTCGATATTTTCATCACCCGACTTGAAACACAGACCGCCCGCAATGGCGCCCCGCCTCATCCGATAGGCGATCAGCAACGGGCCCGCCGCGACAAGAACGACCCCAAGCAAGCCCGTTCCGGCGAAACCACGTCAGAGAAAGACCGTGCCAAACACCGCCACAAGCACGACGCCTGACTTTTCCGGCGGGCGTTCTGGGCTGCAGGATCGCCACGCCTCGGGTGCGGAGGCCGGGTCACGGAGGGCTCGGCTTAGGCCAGATATCTCGAAACGCGCACTTCCAGCAGGCGAACAAGAGCCGGATCCATGAATTCATAATCATCGGGAATATCGAGGCAGATGATCCTGGCCTTCTTCAGGCTCGCCTTGAATTTCTTCTGCAGCTTGGCGCGATGCGCCTTCTCCATGACAAAGATGATATCGGCCCACGCGACCAACTCATTCGTCAGCGGTGTGTCGGCATCGTGGTTTGTTCCCGCCGATGCGACCTCAATGTCCCTGCGCTTTGAAAAGACCTGCTCCGCAGTCGGACTGCGCAAGCGATTCTGGCTGCAGACAAAGAGGATGTTCTTCAAAGTTTATCGCGCCAGATCGGCCACCACGGCATCGAGCACGATCATGCCGGCCGGCGTGGCGCGCAGGCGGGCATTGCCGATTGGCGCCACCAGCCCTTCGTCCTGAAGGGTCGACAGCCGCGCCGTCGAAAGCCCGCGTCCGGAAAACGCCTCGTAGCGGGAAAGGTCGATGCCTTCGGCCAACCGCAGGCCCATCAAAAGAAACTCGTCGGCCTCCTCCGAGCGCGTCAGGATCTCGCCGCCGGTAATGCCATGGCCCTTGGCCTCGACCAGATTGGCCCAGGTTTCCGGCATCTTCTCGGCGATCGTCACTGTGCGGCGGCCATTCTCGACAAAGCGGCCATGCGCGCCCGGGCCAACCCCGACATATTCGCCATAACGCCAATAGGTCAGATTGTGCCTGCTCTCGGCGCCCGGCCTTGCGTGGTTGGAAATCTCATAGGCCGGCAGACCATGCGCCGTGGTGATCTCCTGCGTCAGCGCATAGAGGTCGGCGGCATGGTCATTGTCGGGAATGATGAATTTCTTCGCCGCGTGCAAGGCGTGGAAGGGCGTGCCTTCCTCGATGGTCAGTTGATAGAGCGACAGATGATCGGCGGCATGGCCGATCGCCTGTTCGAGTTCGGCCTGCCAGGCTTCCGGCGTCTGGCCAGGCCGGGCGTAGATGAGATCAAAGGAGAGGCGCGGAAAGATTTCGCGCGCCAGGCCGATGGCATGGAGCGCGTCCGACACATTGTGTAGCCGACCAAGGAAACGCAAATCCTTGTCGTTCAGCGCCTGCACGCCGAGCGAGACGCGGTTGACGCCGGCCGCCCGATAGCCGCGAAAGCGCTCGGCCTCGACCGAGGATGGGTTGGCTTCCAGCGTTACTTCGATGCCATCTGGCACCGTCCAGTTCTTCGCCACGGCGTCCAAAACCCTGGCCACCGTTTCCGGTTTCATCAGCGACGGCGTGCCGCCGCCGAGAAAGACGCTGGTCAACTCGCGCGGTCCGGTACGCTGGCGCATCGTCGCCAATTCGGCCTCGAAGGCACGGGCGAAGCGATCCTGGTCGACCGGCTGGTGGCGGACATGGCTGTTGAAGTCGCAATAGGGGCATTTGGCCGCGCAGAACGGCCAATGGATGTAGACGCCGAAGCCAGGGCCGCGGTCGAGCAACATGCTCATGTTGAACCCAATCGCGCCAGATCCAAGCGTGCCTGCGCGAATTTCTGGAAGGCACGGGCGCGGTGCGACAGGGCCGTCGGCTGACCGGGCTTCCAGCCATGTTTTTCCTCGGCGCTCATCTCGCCAAAGGTCTTTTCGAAGCCGTTGGGCAGGAACACCGGGTCATAGCCGAAGCCGAGTTCGCCGCGTGGCGGCCAGACCAGCGTGCCCTCGACCTCGCCGCGATAATATTCGGCGTCACCATCGGGAAACGCCAGGCAGATGACGGCCACAAAGCGACCCTTGCGCTGCGCCGGTTCGGCAGCGCCGACTTCATGCAGCGCCACTTCGGTACGTTGCATGGCCATGCCGAAATCGCGTGAACCGTCGGCCGCCTCAGCCCAATTGGCGGTGTAGACGCCCGGAGCGCCATCGAGCGCATCCACACAAAGGCCAGAATCATCCGACAGCGCCGGCAGGCCCGTAGCCTTGGCCGCGGCCAATGCCTTGATATAGGCGTTCTCCTCGAAGGTGGTGCCGGTCTCGTCCGGTTCGGGCAGGCCATAATCCCTGGCCGATTTCGCCTCGAAGCCGAACGGGCCCATCAGGTCGGCGAATTCGCGCAGCTTGCCGGCATTGTGGCTGGCAACGACGATCTTTTTCCCATCAAGCGTATGCATCAAAGGCCCCAAATTCGTGGCTCGGCGAATTCGATCGAATTGCCCGAGGGGTCGCGTATATAGATCGAACGGCCGCCCTGCGGCCATTCGAATTCGCTTTCTATGGCAATCTTCTTCGCCTCAAGATGCGCCTTCCAGTCGGCGATTTCCACGGTGCTCGCTGCAAAGCAGAGATGACCTTCGCCGACGGTGCCATGTGCAGGCACTTTCAGTTTCGCGTCGGCCGCGGGCGGCACTTTCGTGGCCTCTGCGTTGAAGATGAGCAGCACGCCGGCACCGCAGCGGAAGAAAAGATGCCTGCCTTCGACCCTTCCGAGCAGCTTCAGCCCGAGCACGCCAGCATAGAACTCTTCCGCCGCCGCCAGATCGGTGACGTAAAGGGCTGATTCGAGGATCGCGGAAGGGGTCATCGGCAAACCAATGGCCTAAGCCACCGCCATCTGCTGCAGGCTGACCAGGCGCTGGATGCCCTTCTTGGCCAAGCCCATCAAGGCCGCGAACTGTTCTTCGGAGAACGGCTCGCCCTCGGCCGTGCCCTGGATCTCGACGATACCGCCCTTGCCGGTCATGACGAAATTGGCGTCGGTGCCGGCCGAGGAGTCCTCCACATAGTCGAGATCGATGACCGGCTGACCGTCATGGATGCCGCAGGAAATCGCCGCCACATGATCCTTCAGCACCTTGGAAACGCTGGCCATCTGCCGGGCTTCCATCCAGCGCAGGCAGTCATACAGTGCCACCCAGCCGCCGGTGATCGAGGCAGTGCGGGTGCCGCCATCGGCCTGGATCACATCGCAGTCCACGGTGATCTGCTGTTCGCCCAGCGCCTGCAGGTCGACAACCGCGCGCAACGAACGGCCGATCAGCCGCTGGATCTCCAGCGTGCGGCCGCCCTGCTTACCGGCGGACGCCTCGCGGCGCATGCGCTCGCCGGTCGAGCGCGGCAGCATGCCATATTCGGCCGTCACCCAGCCCTTGCCCGAGTTGCGCATCCAGCCCGGCACCTTCTCCTCCAGGCTCGCCGTGCACAGAACATGCGTGTCGCCGAACTTCACCAGGCATGAGCCTTCGGCGTGCTTGGAGACGCCGCGCTCGAAGGAGATGGCGCGCATTTCGTCGAATTGGCGTTTGGAGGGGCGCATTCGGGCTTCTTTCTTGTCATTTTTCGGAATCGTGGCCGGCTTGTAGCCGCACGAGGCCCAGGGCGCAAAGGAAAATGGCCGGGCGACCTGACACAGACGCCGGGCGATCTGACACAGACGCCGGCGATCTGACATAGACGCCGGGCGATCCGACACAGACGCCGGGTTGCGCGGATGCAGCCGAAGTCTATATCCTTGGGAAGGAGGTTTTTGGCACACATGACCAAAGCAGTCGCCGATCCCATCGCACAATCGTCCGCCCTTCAATCGCCGGTACTTCAGGCGCTGGATATGCGTTCGCGCGACATCTTCCGGCGCATCGTCGATTCCTACCTGAAGGACGGCGAGCCGGTGGGCTCGCGCAGCCTGTCGCGCATCCTGCCATCGTCGCTGTCGCCGGCCACCATCCGCAATGTGATGAGCGACCTGGAGCATCTGGGCCTTATCTACGCGCCGCATATCTCGGCAGGCCGGCTGCCGACCCAGGCCGGCCTGCGCTTCTTCGTCGACGCCTTCATGGAACTCGGTGACCTCTCGGACGAGGAGCGCCGCGCCATCGAGGCGCAGGTGCGCGCGTCCGGTTCGGGCGCCACGCTGGAACACATGCTGACCGAGGCCAGCCAGATGCTGTCGGGCATGTCGCGCGGCGCCGGCCTGGTGCTGGCCGCCAAGAACGAGGTGGCGCTGAAGCACATCGAGTTCATCCAGCTCGAGCCGACCAAGGCGCTGGCGGTGCTGGTGTCACAGAACGGCGATGTCGAGAACCGCGTTGTCGACCTGCCTGCCGGCATCACCGTATCGCAGTTGCACGAGGCCTCGAATTTCCTCAATGCCCATATTCGCGGCCGCACGCTGGCCGAGGCGCGGGTCGAGATCGCGCGCATCAAGGAAGAGACCAAGGCGGCGCTGGACACGCTGTCGCAGGATCTGGTCGAGAAGGGGTTGGCGGTGTGGGCCGGCGCCGAAAGCGGCCTGCCTGCGCGTCTCATCGTGCGCGGCCGCGCCAATCTTCTGGAGAACGTCACGGCCCAGGCCGACATCGAATTGTTGCGGCATCTGTTCGAGGACATGGAGACGCAGGACGGGCTGATCCAGTTGCTGGATCTCGCCGAGGAGGGATCGGGCGTGCGCATCTTCATCGGCTCGGAGAACAAGCTGTTTTCGCTGTCGGGATCGTCGCTGGTCGTTGCCCCCTATCGCGACAAGGACGCCCGCGTCGTCGGCGCGCTTGGCGTCATCGGCCCGACCCGGCTGAACTATGCCCGCATCGTGCCGATGGTCGACTATACGGCGCAGCTGATTTCCCGCATGCTGCGTTGAGTTCGCGGCAACAAGGAGAAACACAATGGCTCTCGAAGAGATCAAGGCCGCTATCAGCCTTTTGCTCGAGGAGATGGTCAACCAGCCGGAAGACCAGCACGAGATCCAGGAGCAACTGCGCGAAAAGCTGAGGGAAATGCGCGCCATGGGCCTGCCGCTGCCCGCCGACCTGGTGGAACTGGAGAAGCGCCTCGACGACGATTTCTACGCAGCCGGAAACTGAGCCGCACAGCCGGTCAACTCCGCGCGTCAGCGGAACGACCGCTGGCGCCAACCGTTTCCCGGTTTCGCGACCAATCGCGGAGGACAGGATGATCCGATTTGCCGGGCCGGCAGCGATATCCGCCGCTTTGTTTCTTGCCACGACGGCATTCGCCCAACAGGCGGATCAACCGATGCTGAAAGGTACGGCCGCCTTTGGCGACTGGCATGCCGACAGACCGGGTGTGCGACGCCTCATCAGGCCGGAAGATCTGCCGAAGCCCTACGCCACGAAATCCGCATCGAACGGCGCCGGGCTTGTGGACAGGCCGAAAGGCGCCATGCCGCAACTGCCGCCTGGATTCTCGGCCCAGTTGATCGCGTCGGGCATCGACAATCCGCGCGTTGTTCGCGTCGCGCCCAACGGCGATTTGTTCATTGCCGACAGCGAGGCCAACCAGATCCGCGTCTATCGTCTCGCCGAGCGCAGCGCCAAGCCTGTCGAGAAGACAATCTTCGCCAGCGGCCTGACCCAACCCTATGGCATTGCCTTCTACCCGGCGGACAACCCGCAATGGGTCTATGTCGCCAACAGCGACAGCATCGTGCGCTTCCCCTATCATTCCGGTGACATGAAGGCCTCGGGCGCGCCGGAGGTCATCGTCGACAACATCCCTTCGAACCACCACTGGACGCGTGACATCGTCTTCTCGCCGGACGGCAAGACGCTCTATCTGTCGGTCGGCTCCGGCTCCAATATCGCCGAGGACATGTCCAGGAGACCTGAGGGCGGCGTTGATGTCTGGGCGAGATCGAAGCCGCTCGGCGCCACCTGGGGCATCGAGGATGGCCGCGCGGATGTGCTGGCCTTTGATCCGGACGGCAAGAACCGGCGGATCGTCGCGACCGGCCTGCGCAACTGCTCGGGCATGACCGTCCAGCCGGCCACGGGCGCGCTCTGGTGCGTCGTCAATGAACGAGATGGGTTGGGCGACAACGTGCCGTTCGACTATGCGACGGCAGTCAGGGACGGCGCCTTCTATGGCTGGCCCTGGTACTATATCGGGAATAATGAGGACCCTCGCCACAAGGGCGAGCGCCCCGACCTTGCCGGCAAGGCTGATATCCCCGACGTACTGATGCAGGCGCACTCCGCTCCGCTCAACATTGCCTTCTACACCGGCAGGAATTTTCCGGCGCAGTACCAAGGCGATGCATTCGTGGCCCTGCACGGCTCCTGGAATCGTGGCAACAGGACCGGCTACAAGGTGGTCCGGCTGCTGTTCAAGGACGGCAAGCCAACCGGTGAATATGAGGACTTCATGACCGGCCTGGTCGTTTCCAACAGGGAGGTCTGGGGTCGGCCGGTGGGCGTGGCCGTGGCCAAGGATGGGGCGCTTATCGTCACAGAGGACGGCAACGGCACCATCTGGCGCATCACCCACGGCAATGGCCCGTCCTGACCCCTGTGGTGAGTGAGTTCGCTGGCGCAAACGAATCCAGCCATCCGGGAATTCACCTCTCGCCGCATATATGCGACAAGCCGGCGGTCATCCTGAAATGCGACCGTCATGACCCTCACCGGATTCCTTGCCTATAGCGCAGCGCTCGGCGTCGCCGCCGCCATTCCCGGCCCGGGCCTGACCGCGCTCATTGCGCGCGCGCTCGGCTCCGGCTTTCGCTCGTCGCTCGCCATGTCGTTCGGGCTGATGCTTGGCGATCTCACCTATCTCACCGCGGTGGTGCTTGGCCTCGCCTTTGTCGCCCACACTTTCGGCATGGTCTTCCTGGCGATCAAATGGCTGGGCGTCGCCTATCTCGCCTTCCTCGGCTGGCGCTTCTGGGCCAGCGGCATCACGCCCGAAACGGTGGAGGCAAGGAGGGCCAAGGGCGGGCTGGTGTCGAGTTTCATCGCCGGCCTCACCGTCACGCTGGGCAATCCCAAGACGATGATCTTTTACCTCGCCATCACCCCGACCATCGTCGACCTGAAGACGATCACGCTGGCCGATTACGGCATTCTCGCCGCGATCACCATCATCGTGCTGCTGGTCGTGCTGGTTCCGTATCTGGCGCTGGCGGCAAAGGCGCGCTGGTTCCTGAAATCGCCGCGCGCCTTGCGCGCGCTCAACCGCACCGCCGCCGTTTTCATGGTTGGCGCGGCGGCCGCGATCGCTGCTCGCCAATAGCAACCTTCGCGCCAAATCATTCCAGATAGGGGCTGTCTCAGGAAATGCTTTTCCGAGGCAGGCACGTTTTAAGCACATGCCCCACTCGGATATTTTCGACCGACAGCTTATCTTGCGCGGCTGAAAGCCGTATCTTGCGTGGCTTGAATCCACCTGCCTGAAATCCTGGGAGCGAAACCGATGAACAAGCCCGTCACCTCCGCACGTGTGCCCGGCAGAGGCCGCGTCTACAATTCGATCACCGAGACGATCGGCGACACCCCGCTGGTGCGGCTCGACAAGTTCGCCAAGGAAAAGGGCATCGTCGCCAATCTCATGGCCAAGCTGGAATTCTTCAACCCGATCGCCTCGGTCAAGGACCGCATCGGCGTGGCGATGATCGAGGCGCTGGAGGCGGCCGGCAAGATTGCGCCCGGCAAGACGACGCTCGTGGAACCGACATCGGGCAACACCGGCATCGCGCTCGCCTTCGCTGCTGCCGCCAAGGGCTACAAGCTGATCCTGACCATGCCGGAGACGATGTCGATCGAGCGCCGCAAGATGCTGGCGCTGCTCGGCGCCGAACTGGTGCTGACGGAAGGACCCAAGGGCATGAAGGGCGCCATCGCCAAGGCCGACGAACTGGCCGCGACGATCCCCAACGCCATCATCCCGCAGCAGTTTGAGAACCCCGCCAACCCAGAAATCCATCGCACGACCACGGCCGAGGAGATATGGAACGACACGCAGGGCGACGTCGATATCTTCGTTGCCGGCATCGGCACCGGCGGCACCATCACCGGCGTCGGCCAGGTGCTGAAGAAGCGCAAGCCTTCGGTGCATGTCGTCGCCGTCGAGCCGGAGGCCTCGCCCGTATTGTCGGGTGGCCAGCCCGGCCCGCACAAGATCCAGGGTATCGGCGCCGGCTTCGCGCCAAAGATCCTCGACACGACGATCTATGACGAGATCGTCAAGGTCTCCAACGAGGATTCGATCGCCAATGCACGGCTCGTTGCCCGCCTCGAAGGCGTGCCTGTCGGCATCTCGTCGGGCGCGGCCCTGCAGGCAGCGATCATCGTCGGCTCGCGGCCGGAGAACAAGGGCAAGAACCTTGTCGTGATCATCCCGTCCTTCGCCGAGCGCTATCTGTCGACGATCCTGTTCGAAGGGCTCGGCGCCTAGCCTGGCTTATCAGCGCGCGTGGGATCGGGCTGGACCGCCGAAAATACCGCTCGTGGCAGCCGCCGCCAGCTTGAGTGAAGCGCCGCTTCCGGTACATATCGCCACCAGCCTGCTTTGCGCTGGCTGGCGGAGGATTTCATGTACAAGCTCTATACACGTCCCGGCAGCGGCGGCTTCGTGGTCGAGGCGGCGCTCGCCCTGGCGGGTGCACAGTTCGACAAGATCGATGTTCCGAAGACCGACCAGCCTGATGACGCCTTCCTGGCCATCAGCCCGCTGAACCAGGTTCCCGTCCTGACCTTGCCGGACGGCCGCTCGATGACCGAATCGGCTGCGATCTGCATCCTGCTTGCCGAGCGTCATCCGCAGGCCAATCTGGCGCCCGCCATCGACACCCCCGCCCGCGCCGACTTCCTGCGCTGGATGGCGTTCATGTCGTCGGCTCTCTATCCGGCCATCCTGCGTTTCTACTATGCCCCGCGCTACACGGCCGATGCGGATGGCACGAAAGCGGTCAAGCAGGCCGCCGTCGCCGAGATGGACCGCGGTTTCGCCGTCGTCGATGCCGCCTTGCGAGGCCGCGACTGGCTGGCCGGCGACCAGCTGTCGCTGGCCGACATCTATCTCGTCATGCTGGTGGCCTGGCATCCCGACGTCGACAAGGCGCGGGCGGCCTGGCCGGACATCGAGCGCCTGTGGGCCGAGCTGCGCCAACATCCGCTGATGAAGAAGCTCAACACGTCGCACGAAATGTGGCCGGCCTGATCGGGTAGAGCTCCGACACCTCAATTCACGAGAGCCGCCCGTTTTCCTTGCAGGAACCGACGCACCGCCGGGTCGCGCTCGAGGCCGATCGCGCGGTCATAGGCCTCGGTCGCCTCGGGTACATTGCCAAGCCTGGCCAGAAGGCCGGCCCGCGCCGCCCAGTAGGGCTGATAGTCATCAAGCCGCTTGTCGTCGCCCAACACGTAGAGGGCCGCCAGTCCCGACACCGCGCCCTCAGCCTCGGCGATCGCCACCGCGCGGTTGATCGCCACCACTGGCGATCCCGCGATCGAAAGCAGCGCGTCGTAGAGCGCGCGGATCGCCACCCAGTCGGTGTGACCGGTCAGCCGTCGTGCCGCATGGGCGGACTGAACCGCCGCCTCAAGCTGATAGCGGCCGATGATCCCCATCGCCGCCGCATGCCTGAGCAAGGCCTCCGCCTCGTCGATCAGGGCGCCGTCCCACAGTGCAAGATCCTGGTCGACCAGCGGCACGTAGTCTCCTGCCGCATTGCGCCGCGCCGGCCGCCTTGCCTCTGCAAACAGCATCAGGGCCAGCAGGCCCAGCGCCTCCGGCTCATCCGGCATCAGCGAGGCAACGAGGCGGCCGAGCCATATGCCTTCGGTGGCGAGGTTGCGGCGCTGCGTTTCGGTGCCGGCCGGATCGGACCAGCCTTCGGCGAAGGCGGCGTAGATCGCCTCCAGCACCGTGTCCAGTCGCTCGCCGAGTTCGGCGCGCTCGGGTATCCGGAATGGAATGCCTATCTCATGGATGCGGGCCTTGGCGCGCACCAGACGCTGGCTCATCGCCGCCGGCGACACCAGGAAGGCGGAAGCGATCGTCGCCGCATCGAAGCCCAGGATGGTCTGCAGGATCAGAGGCGCGCGAATGCTCGCCTCGATCGCCGGATGCGCGCAGGCAAACATGAGCCTCAGACGTTCATCCGGCAGGTCTTCGTCGACCATGCGCGCCTCCATCTCCTCGGCGATCAATTTCAGATGGTCGCGGCTTGCTTCCCTGGTCAGCCGCCGCCTGACGGCATCGACGCTGCGCCGCCGCGCCACCGCGAGCAGCCAGGCCTCCGGCCTGTCGGGCACGCCAGATCGCGGCCACTGTTCGAGCGCCGCGGCAAAGGCGTCGGCCAGCGCGTCCTCGGCGCCGGCTACGTCGCGGGACCGTGCGGCGAGATAGGCGATCAGCTTGCCGTAGCTTTGCCGGGCGGCCGCCTCCGCCACCGCCCGCGCAATATCTGACCCGATCGCTGTCACGAAGTATATTCTGTCATGTATTCCGCCATCGGCCAGACCGGCCGCACCTCCATCGTGCCGGTGCCGGCACCTGGGCAGCGCGCCGCCCAGGAAATAGCCGCGTCCATGTCGGGCACGTCGATCATGTAGTAGCCGCCGAGCTGTTCCTTGGTGTCGGCATAGGGGCCGTCAATCACATTGGTCTTGCCGCCGGCTACCCGCACGGAGGTCGCCGTCGACGTGAACCTCAACCGTTCTCCGCCGACGAACACGCCGGCCTTCTTCATCGCTTCTGTATAGGCGCCGTAGGCGGCGCTCATCTGGATGGCCGCCTCCTTTGACGCGGCTGCCATTCCGGCCTCGCTGTTGTAGATAAGAAGCAGGTACTGCATGGTCATCTCCCGTGTTTTCAGGGACCGCGTCGTTGCGGGCCGAACGTATGTCGCGCGGGCGTGTCCGATTTCGACAGGCATCGGAAAAATCTTCGCCCTTGGCCATGCGTTGCGCAAGACGCAGCTTTCCGGCGTCGGCGTCAATCCATTGCCCGCTCATGATCCCTAGCGAAAAACGCTTTCGCTTCTCGGGGTCCTGTCTAGCCGACCAAACGCCGCCTCAGTTCGGCGGAAGGAATGTCGCAACTGTCCTTCCTGCCGAACAGGGCATAGCGATTGCGGGCGACGCGCTCATAGAGCCAGTTGCGAAGCGGGCGCGGCAGGAGGAGCAGCGGCCTCGCCGCCCGCCACGGCCAGCCGAGTTCGGACATGACAGCGACGAGACTTTCCAGGCGCATGAAGGCGACGCCGCCGATGATGACCAGATTGGTCTCGTAGCTGTCCGTCCGCAACCCGTGCCGACGAAACAGCGCCTCGCCGAATGGCGATTGGGCGGTGGCGAAACGGAAGCGGTCTTGTCGGTCGAGCCTGACCACCATGCGCACGAAGCCGGAGCACAGCACGCAGGCGCCGTCGAAGACGATCAGCGGATGGCTTGCATCGAAGGCTGGTGGTTCGGGAGAATGGTTCGGCTTGGTGAGGTCGGTCACGCGGGCCTCGGCGGCTTATGCCCTAAGACATTAAGCCAGCCGTTAGCGGCATCAAAGCCGTGGCGATGTCGCACGCTGTCGGGCGACGAACGCCAGACGCTCGGCGCGATAGGTGGTTGCCCGGGAATCGGCGGCCGGCCTGCAGATCCGGCTGTTGTGGCGGCTCTCGAACGTCATGATCAGTGCGCGCTGATGCCGAGCGAGTTACCGCGACGGGCGCAAGCCGGGCCGGGGCCACGCATGTAGTAGCGCTCGGGCCGATAGGTCGGCGCCACGAATTCGCGGATGGCGGCGGCATAGCCGATGAGGTGCGTGAGGAAGTTCATAGTACCAAGTCCCTGTCCGATTTTCGGATCTCTTTCCGAACTACCGGCATCATAGCGTCTAGGCGTGAATAGTCGGTGAACGCGATGTTAATCTTTGCCCAAAAATGCCGTGCATCGTGGCTGGAATGCGGCTGTTTCGGGGTCTTTCCGTGCAGTTCAGCCGCATTCCCGCTGCTGTGACTTTTGCATCACATATGTTTCGTTTTAATGTCGCCTGCGCGCAGTTCTGTTTCAGTTTTTTCGGCGGCAGCGAAAATTCTCCGCCTCGCGGTTCGCGCGGCCGGCCTCGCCGAAACATCGAGCCGGAACTGGATGGGAATTTGCCCGTTCTCGCCACTCATGGAGGGAATCCGTCATGGCGCCGCGTCCTGCCTGGAAAGGCTATCTGAAGCTGTCGCTGGTCACCTGCGCGGTCGAACTGACCAATGTCGTCACCCACACCGAGAGGGTCTCGTTTAGGGTGCTGAACCGCAAGACCGGCAATACGGTGAAACGCATCTATGTCGACTCGGAAACCGGCAAGCCGCTCGACGACGGCGACGAGATCAAGGGCTATGAGATCGACGACGGCGATTTCGTCCATATCGAGGAGGATGAAATCGAGGCGGTGCAGATCGAGTCCTCGCACACGATGGCGCTCGACGGCTTTGTCGACAAATCCTCGATCCAGCAAATCTACCTCGACACGCCCTACTACGTGACACCGGCCGACAAGGTGTCGGAGGAGGCGTTCGCCGTCATCCGTGATGCCATGGCCGGCAAGAAGATGGCCGGACTGGCGCGCATCGTGCTCTACAGCCGCGAACGCCCCGTGGTGATCGAGCCGCTGGGCAAAGGCATGGTGCTGACGACTTTGCGCTACGATAACACGGTGCGGCAGCCGGACACCGTGTTCGGCGACATCAAGGCGGTGAAGACCGACCAGGAGATGACCGATCTCGCCGAGCTGATCATCGACAAGAAGAAGGCGACGTTCGACCCTACCAAGTTCGACGACAAGTACGAGGACGCCCTGCTCGAACTGATCCGCGCCAAGAAAGCGGGACGCAAGGCGCCCAAGGCCAAGGCGGCGCCCAAGCCCTCCAACGTGGTCAATCTGTTCGACGCGCTGAAGAAGAGCCTGTCGGCGGATGCCGGCTCGGCGAAGGCTTCATCGTCGTCGAAAGCCAAACCGGCGGCCAAACGCGCCAAGCCGAAAGCCGGCGCGCCCAAGCGCAAATCGGCCTGAGGACGCGAACCGATGGCCAGCCTCGATCAGTATCATTCCAAGCGCGATTTCAAGAAGACGTCCGAGCCGGCGGGCAAGGTCTCGCCGGATAAGAAAGGTGACGCCGGCGGCATCTTCGTCATCCACAAGCATGCGGCGACCCGGCTGCACTACGACCTGCGGCTTGAGCATGACGGTGTGCTGTGGAGCTGGGCGGTGACGCGCGGCCCGAGCCTCGACCCGCATGAGAAGCGGCTGGCCGTGCATGTCGAGGACCATCCGATCGATTATGCTTCGTTCGAGGGCACCATTCCCAAGGGCGAATATGGTGGCGGCTCGGTCATCGTCTGGGACGAGGGCACCTGGGTTCCCGAAATCGACCCGGCCAAGGCGATGAAGAAGGGCCATATCGGCTTCGAGCTCAAAGGCCATAAGCTACACGGGCTCTGGCATCTGGTGCGCCTCAAGCCCCGCGCCGGCGAAAAGCGCGACAACTGGCTGCTGATCAAGTCGGATGATGCCGCCGCGCGTCCCGGCGAGGATATTCTGAAGGACGCGCCGGAATCGGTAAAGTCGGGCCTGACGATCGAGGAGATCGGCGCGGGCAAGAGTGCCAAGGGCCAGAAGCCAAAGGTCTGGCACTCCAACAAGCCGGTCGCCGCGAAGGCAAAGACCACCGGCAAGAAACTCGACTTCATCGAGCCGCAACTGGCGACGCTGGAGCGGGAAGCACCCCCAGGCAAGGACTGGCTGCACGAGGTGAAGTTCGACGGCTATCGCATACAGGCGCAGATCGCCGGCACCGACGTGCGCCTGCTGACCCGCACCGGCCTCGACTGGACGGAGAAATTCGGCGGCGAGATCGTCGGGGACCTGGCGGCGTTGAAATGCAGCGAAGCGATCATCGACGGTGAGATCGTGGTGCTGGCCGACAACGGTGTTTCCTCGTTCTCGCTGCTGCAGCAAGACCTGTCCGCCAATCGAACCAACCGCTTCATCTACTATGTCTTCGACCTGATGCGGCTCGACGGGCAGGACATGCGCGGCGAACCGCTGGTCGAGCGCAAGCAGGCCTTGCTGGACCTGCTCGGCAAGCAGTCGGAGAATTCGGCGGTCCGTTTCTCCGACCATTTTGCCGAACCCGGCAAGGTGATGCTGGAGCATGCCTGTCGCATGGGACTGGAAGGCGTCGTCTCCAAGCGCGCCGATGCGCCCTATCGCAGCGGGCGCGGCCCATCATGGGTGAAGTCGAAATGCACGGCGCGGCAGGAGTTCGTCATTGGCGGTTACCTGCCGTCGGACAAGACCGGTCGCGGGCTGCGCTCGCTGCTGGTCGGCTATCACGAGGACGGCAGACTGCATTATGCCGGCCGCGTCGGCACAGGCTTCTCGACCAAGGGGGCCACCGAGTTGAAGAGGAGGCTCGATACGCTGAAGGCAACGTCGTCGCCCTTCGATGGTGTCGTGCCGAAGGGCAAGGGCCTGGTCTGGGTGAAGCCTGAACTCGTCGGCGAAGTGGAGTTCCGCAGCTGGACGTCGGACCGTATAATGCGCCATGCCTCGTTCCAGGGATTGCGCGAGGACAAGCCGGCGGAGGAAGTCGTGCAGGAAAAGCCCAGGGCAACACACACGGGCCCAGCCAAGGCCAAGTCGGCGCCGAGTGCCGCCAAGCCCGCCGGAGCCATGACGACCACGGTGAAGCTTTCCCATCCCGACAAGCTGCTGTGGCCCGTGGAGAAGATATCCAAGCAGGGACTGCTCGACCATTACGCGTTTGTATGGCCGCGCATGGAACAGTTCGTCGTCAACCGGCCGCTCAGCCTTGTGCGGGCGCCGGAAGGCGTCGGCGGCCCACGCTTCTTCCAGAAACACGCCTCGGCCGGCATGAGCGACAAGATCGCTCGCATGAAAGACCCAACGGATGGCGAGGAGATCCTGTTCATCCGCGATTTCGACGGCGTCGCCGCGCTCGTCCAATACGGCGTGGTCGAGATCCATATATGGGGCTGCACCGTCGATGCCCTTGAACAGCCGGACCAGATCATCTTCGATCTCGACCCTGATGAAGGCGTGGACGTGAAGGCGGTGCGCGAGGCGGCGCTCGATATCAGGGGCAAGCTCGACGAGCTGTCGCTGCCAAACTTCGTCAAGACTTCGGGCGGCAAGGGCTATCATGTCCTGGTGCCGCTGAAACCCTCGGCGGATTGGGAAGCGGTGAAGACCTTCGCCCATGATTTCGCCAAGGCGCTGGAGCAGGCCGCGCCTGACCGATACACGGCGACGCTGTCGAAGAAGGCACGCACCGGAAAGATCTTCGTCGACTACCTGCGCAATGGAAGGGGCTCGACCACGGTCGCGCCCTATTCGTCACGCGCCAAGAAGGGCGCCACCGTGTCGATGCCGGTGACCTGGGCTGAGATCGAAGCCGGACTGGCGCCGAATGCCTTTCCGATCGGGGACAAGACGACGCTGAAGCGGCTAACGGAAGCCGATCCGTGGGTGGACTTTTTCAAGCAGGGCAAGGCGCTGAAGCGGGGGTAGGGTTTCGCCCGCTCAGGCCAGAAACACCCTCTCAAACGCCTGCTTGCCCGGCGGGGAGAAAATAACCGCGCGGCTGTCCTTCTCGCGGCGCGCCCACTTCTCGGCAAGGATCTTGTCGAGGATGGCCGCGCCCAGCGTGCCGGCGAGGTGCGAGCGCCGCACGCTCCAGTCGAGGCAGGCGCGGCAGACCGGCCTTCGCGGCTTGGCGTCGACCTCGATGCCGATGGCAGCGAAATGCGATGCCGCCGATGGCGCGAGCCCGATTTCGTTGTCGTCGCGGACCAGTATGTTTTTGGCGACAAGACGATCCAACATCGACACCGCCTGCTCGCCGGCGAGGTGATCGTAGCAGACGCGCGCCACGCGCATGGCCGTGTCGCGCGGGCCCGGCCGCACACGCTTTGGTCCAACGGCTTCCGCGACGCCGATAATGGACTCGATCATGCCAGCCACTTGCGGACCGGCAAGGCCGTAGTAGCGATGCCGCCCCTGGCTCGCCAGGCTCAGCAAACCGCCCTCCATCAGTTTCGACAGATGCGAACTGGCTGTCGGTAGCGACACGCCCGCCTCCAGTGCCAGTTCGCTTGCCGTCAGTGCAGTGCCGCCCATCAGCACGGTCAGCATGTTTGCCCGGGCCGGGTCGCCGACCAGGCTGGCGATGCGGGCAATGTCGGGTCCTTCACGCATAGTTCGTTCCCCATCGAAGCGTTCTTGTCAGATAATCACTATTCTCCGGTCAGATCAAGGAGACGAGGATGACGCCTGCTTCCACCTCAGCACCGTTCGAGAGCCGCCAATCACTCCCGTTCATCACCTGGTTCCGATCGGGGCTGCACGTCCGCCGCGAATGCGCGAAGTCCTTCCGGCGGGCATGACCAGCCAGGGAATTGCCTAGCAGATCCACCCAAGGGACGCTTCGCCGCGGCTCGAAATGTCGACGCAAGACACTCAAGGAGACGACCATGACCATCACCTGCTTCATCCGCTACGAGATCGACCCGTTCGGCAAGGCGGCGTTCGAGGAATATGCCCGCAACTGGGGCCAGGCCATTCCGCGCTGCGGCGCCGACCTGATCGGCTATTTCGCGCCGCATGAGGGCTCGGCCACGACCGCCTATGCCGTCTACAACATCGAAAGCCTGGCCGCCTACGAAGCCTATCGCGCGCGGCTTGCCGCCGATCCCGCAGGCAAGGCAAACTACGAGTTCGCCCGCCGTGAAAGATTCATCCTCAAGGAGGATCGCATGTTCCTGAAACTGGCCTCGGGTCCGCACGCACCACTGGTGAAAGTATGATCGCCGTCATCTTCGAGGTCGAGCCGGCGGCAGGCAAGCGCGACGCCTATCTGGGTATCGCCGCCAATCTGCGGCCGCTGCTCGACGGCATCGACGGTTTCATTTCGATCGAGCGCTTCCAGAGCCTGGTCGACCCGAACCGCATCCTGTCGTTGTCGTTCTGGCGTGACGAGGACGCGGTGAAGGCCTGGCGCAACACCGAGGAACACCGGCAAGCGCAGCAGGCCGGCCGGGGCGGCGTCTTTTCCGGCTATCGTCTGCGCATAGCGCATGTGGTGCGCGACTACGGGCTGACTGAAAGAGCCGAGGCGCCGGCGGATAGCCGGGAGGCGAATGGGTGAGTGTTCTGCCTATGGTCGGCGCTGCCCCTCACCCATACCTGTTCCCGGGAGAGCCACGGGTCTCTCCCGTCCTCCGGACCCCCGTGAAGAACGGGGAGAGGGGTTCGCCAGCGTTGCAGCTTGTCCCTTGTCCCCGTCCCTATACCGGGGAGAAGGCGCCGGCAGGCGGATGAGGGGCAGCACTGACCTTCATGCCATTTACTCAGGCATTCCCGATCAGCACGCCGGCAGCGAACACCAGCGCGCCGCCCAGCACGACCTGGAACGCGGCGCGCCAGAAGGGCGTCTGCATGTAGCGGTTCTGGACGAAGGCGATCGCCCACAGCTCGAAGAACACCACGACCGCGGCCACGCCGGTCGCCGTCCAGAAATGCGGGATGAGATAGGGCAATGCGTGGCCAAGCCCACCCGCCGACGTCATGATGCCGGTGGTGATGCCGCGTTTTATCGGCGAGCCGCGGCCCGACAGCTTGCCGTCGTCGGAAGCGACTTCGGTGAACCCCATCGAGATGCCGGCGCCGATCGAGGCCGCGAGCCCGACCAGGAAGGTCTGCCATGTGTCATGCGTGGCGAAGGCCGCGGCAAAGATCGGCGCCAGTGTCGATACCGATCCATCCATCAGTCCGGCGAGCCCCGGTTGCACATAGGTCAGGATGAACTGGCGCCGCTCGGCCGCTGCTTCTTCGTCCTTCACCTCGCCCGGCACGTGCTTTTGTTCAAGGCGCTGCGCCAGCGTTTCGTGACCCTGTTCGGCCAGCGCGAGATCGTCGAGCAGTTTTCGCGTCGAAGCGTCGTTGGTGCGTTTGGCTGCTTCGACATAGAATAGATAGGCCTGCCGCTCCATCGATTCAGCCTGATTGCGCACGGCGTCGATGCCGAGCGGCCTGACCAGCCAATCGGGTTTGCGCTCGTAATAGCCCTTCACGTGCTCCCGCCTGATCAGCGGAATGTGTTCGCCGAAACGCTTGCGATGCAGCTCGATCAGCGAATCGCGATGGCCGTCCTCTTCCTCGGCCATCTCCTCGAACACTTTTGCCGATTGCGGAAAACGCTCCGCCAGCCCGTCGGCGTAAGCGCGGTAGATGCGCCCGTCATCCTCTTCCGACGAGATGGCAAGCGCCAGGATCTCCTGTTCCGAGAGCGATTCGAAGGGGCGGCGGCCGAAGCCGAAAACACGGGAAAGCATGAGGAATTCACCCTAGTTTAGAATAGTTCTAAACTAGGGTTTGATGGCGACTTGGTCAACCGCCGGCTGGCACGCCGTCAAGAATTGTTGAAGCCGAAACAAGTGCTCGCCCCTTCATTATCGGTGAATGTTCACCTATATAGCTGGACCTCAGCCAAGAAGAAGGAGTTCGCAGATGCCGGCAAGACCGCATGTACAAACTTTTGATCCGAAGCCTGTCCTCGATCTCATCGCCAGCATCGAGGCCGACCTGCACCGCCTGAAAGGCCTGGTCGAACAGCAGATCGAGAAATTCGATCCCGCCAATCCCCACAACAAGGCTCCCGACGGCAAGCTGACTGAAGAGGGCGTCGAGTGCTGCTACCGGTTGTTCGACGAAGGCAAGTCGCGCTACACGGTCGCGCAGCAGATGAAGATCTCCTTTGCCGCGGCGACGCACCGCTTCAACAACTGGCGCAAGCTCGGCGGCACCAAAAGACAGCGGGCGCTGTTGGGCTAGGAGCGTCGCGTCCCAGGACTTCGCCATCCTAGGCGGAGCAAGGAGCGAAGCGACGCGGCACGGAGCCTAGTCGGTCACAGGTCAATTATTGCACTTGCGTCGCAACCGGGCTACGGCTGCGTTCATTGGATCTCGACGCCGTGGCGGCGGCACCGGTAGAGCCGCTGGACTTTTCATGACCATTCCCGTGATCAAAGACATTGCCCAGCTCTGCAAGGAGCATGGGCTTCGCCTTACGGAACCTCGCAAGATCATCATGCGAGTCCTGCTGGATTCGACCGATCACCCCGATGCCATCGAACTGCATCGACGCGTGAGCAAGATTGATCGCGGGATCGCGATCGCCACGGTTTACCGCACACTGAGCATGCTTCGGGACAAGGGCGTCCTGGAACGCCATACTTTCGCTGATGGTCGCGCCCGGTATGAAGCCGCCGACCATGAACATCACGATCATCTCATCAATGTCGACACAGGCGATGTCGTCGAATTCAGATCGGACGAAATCGAGCGTCTTCAGGAGGAGATCGCCCGTGCCCACGGTTTCGAGATCGTGAGCCACAGGCTCGAGATCTATGTGAAGCCGCTGAAGAAAGCCGCAAAACGCCGTCCGCGCTGAGGCACATCCGGGCGGCTCGGCGACAGGCAGCTCGCGACTTTCACGACGTCAAGCCGCTTCGCGCGCCTGCTCCATCGCGGCCCTGCGGGTGGCGTGGACGAACGCCAGCACGAAGACGATGGAAAGCAGCAGCACGATGGTCGGCGCCGGGGCGCTGTCGATGAAGAACGACAGATAGACGCCAAGGAAGGAACCGATCGCCGCGATGACGACCGAAAGCAGCAGCATCATGCTGAACTGACGGGCGATCAGGAAAGCGATGGCTCCCGGCGCGATCAGCATGGCGATGGCCATGATGATGCCGACGGCCTGCAGCGCTCCCACGATGGTCAGCGATATCAGGCAGAGCAGGCCGTAGTGCAGAAGGCCAACCCGAAGTCCGACCGCCCTCGCCTGCGTCGGATCGAAGGCATGCAGCAAGAAATCCCGCCATTTGGCGCCGATGGCGCCGGCGACAATCGCGGCGATCACCGCCGAGCCGCCAATGTCGCGCCATGAGACGCCCAGCATGTCGCCGAACAGGATATGATCGAGATGCACGTCCGACTGGATCTTGACGTAGAGCACGAGGCCAAGACCGAACATGCCCGAGAACACTACGCCCATGACCGTATCCTGCTTGATGCGGCTGTTGTCCTTCAGGAAGCCAGTGGCGATGGCGCAGAACATGCCGGCGCCGAAGGCACCGATGGCGAAGGGGAACCCGGCGATATAGGCGATGACCACGCCGGGAAACACCGCATGCGAGATCGCGTCGCCCATCAGCGACCACCCCTTGAGGACAAGGAAGCAGGACAGCAGCGCCGTCGGAATCGCGACGAGCATCGAGATGACCAGCGCATGGACCATGAAGTCGAACTGAAAGGGGGCGGCAAGCATGTCGAGAAAGCTCATAGGCCTGCCTCCAGTGCCTGCACGGCGCGGCGGCGCGCGGCCAATATTCCGTGCTTGGGTGCGAAGAAGAATGCGACAAGGAAGATCGCGGTCTGGAGGACGACGATGATGCCGCCGGTCGCGCCGTCAAGGAAGTAACTCGCATAGGCGCCGGTGAAGCTGGTGAGCGCACCGATCGCGACAGCGATGACAAGCAGGCGCGGAAAGCGGTCGGTCAGGAGATAGGCGGTCGCGCCGGGTGTCACGACCATGCAAATGACAAGGAAGGCGCCCACCGTCTGCAGCGCGGCGACCGTCGAGGCCGACAAGAGCGTGAAGAACATGATCTTGAGAGCGGTTGGATCGAGCCCGATCGAGCGGGCATGGTTCTCGTCGAAGAAAGTCACCATCAGGTCCTTCCACTTGACGAGCAGGATAGCCAGCGACACGAAGCCGATGATGGCCAGTTGCAGCGTATCGCCCGGCGTGATCGCCAGAATGTTGCCAAGCACGATCGTCTGGATGTTCACCGAGGTCGGCGAGATCGACACCATGAACAGGCCAAGACCGAAGAAGGCCGAAAAGATCAGGCCGATGATGGCGTCCTCCTTCAGCTTGGTGCGCTGGTTGAGGAACAGCATGGCGGCGGCGGCGAGCCCCCCCGAGAAGAAGGCGCCGATCGAAAAAGGCAAGCCCAGCATATAGGCGCCGGCCACGCCGGGTACGATCGAGTGAGAAAGCGCGTCGCCGATCAGCGACCAGCCTTTCAGCATCAGATAGCAGGAAAGGAACGCGCAGACGCCGCCGACCAGGGCGGAGACCCACATGGCATTCAGCATATAGTTGTAGGTGAAGGGCTCGATCAATCCAGCCATCGGCTCGGCCTCCCGTTGCCGTTGTTCTGCGCGCGGGCCGTCGCCTTGCCATCCTGAAGCACCAGTGGACGTTCATCGTCGGTGAAGACCGCCGCCGGATGAAGTTTGCCGTCCGATTTCTGGTTCAGGACGAAGTGGCGGAGTACGCCCCCGAACGTCTTCTCGAGATTGTCTTGCGTGAACGTCTCGACGGTCGGGCCATGGGCTAGAACCGTACCCTTGATCAGGATTGTCCGGTCGCAGAATTCTGGCACGCTGCCGAGATTGTGGGTGGACACCAGCATCACGCGACCTTCGTCGCGCAACTCCCGCAGGAGCTTGACGATCTGGTCCTCGGTCTTCACATCGACGCCGGTGAAGGGCTCGTCGAGCAGGATAACGCGGCCGTCCTGGGCAAGGGCACGCGCGAGAAAGACGCGCTTCTTCTGGCCACCCGAAAGCTCGCCTATCTGGCGCTTGCGGAAGTCGCTCATATCGACACGGGCGAGCGCCTTCGCGACCGCCTCGTGATCGGCGGCCTTGGCAAGGCGCGTCATGCCCATATGGCCGTAGCGGCCCATCATGACCACGTCCTCGACCAGGACCGGAAAACTCCAATCGACCTCCTCGGCCTGCGGCACGTAGGCGACGAGGTTCTGGCGCAGGGCCTGCTCGACCGGCATGCCGAGTACCTTGATCTCTCCCCTGGCAAGCCGCACGAAACCCATGATCGACTTGAACAAGGTCGACTTGCCGGAGCCGTTGACCCCGACAAGTGCGGCGATGGTGCCCGTCGGGATCTGGAAATCCGCATCCCGAAGAGCGGTGTGGCCATTGCGGTAGGTGACAGTTGCCCCCTTCACCACGATACCCGACCCCGCATCCGAAGATGCGGGGCGAACGAAGTTCTTGACAGGGGCGATCACAGGGCGAGCCCCTTGGCGATCGTCTCGGAGGTGACGCGAAGCAGATCGATGTAGGTGGGCACCTCGCCATCGGCCTCGGTCAGAGAATCGACATAGAGCACGCCGCCATACTTCGCGCCGGTCTCGCGCGCCACCTGTTGGGCCGGGGCGGACGAGATCGTGCTTTCGGAGAAGACGACCGTGATGGCGTTCGTGCGCACCGCGTCGATCACCTTGCGAACCTGTTGCGGCGTGCCCTGCTGGTCGGCGTTGATCGGCCAGAGATAAAGCTCCTTCAGCCCGAAATCGCGCGCCAAGTAGGAAAATGCCCCCTCGCTCGATACCAGCCAGCGCTTGTCTTCCGGAACGGCGGCGAGCTCGGCCTTGATCGGCTCGATCGCCACCATGATTTTCGCCTTGTAGGCCTCGGCATTGGCCTTGTAGGTCTCGGCATTGGCCGGATCATGCTTGGCGAAGGCATCGCGGATGTTGTCGATGTAGATCAAAGCAGCGGTTGGGGACATCCAGGCATGCGGGTTGGGCTTGCCGGTGTAAGGCCCCTCGACGATGCTCATCGGCTCAACGCCATCGGACACCACGACACCCGGAACATCCTTCAGGTTCTCGAAGAACTTCTCGAACCAGAGCTCGAGATTGAGACCGTTCCAGAGGACGAGCTGAGCGCCCTGAGCGCGGCGGATATCGCCTGGCGTCGGCTGGTAGTTGTGAATCTCGGCCCCCGGCTTGGTGATCGACTCCACGATCGCCGCGTCACCGGCGACGTTCTGGGCGATATCGGCAATGACGGTGAAAGTCGTCACCGCCTTGAATTTCTCCCGGGCGGCCGCCGGCACGACCATCAGCGCGGTCGCCATTGCCGCCCCCATCATTCCAGCCAGAACCAGCCGCCTCACGTGATCGAGCATAAAGACTTCTCCTTATTGCGAATGGATTGCAATTGCATATCATTCGAGACGCACCATCCATGCAATTAAGAATGACTTGCAATAATGACCGATGCGACCCTGATTCTGCATATCCTGCAATTGAGAGTTAATTGCAATAAGGATTCGATCGTCTTTTCTTCCGAACCTCAAAGGCCCTGAATCAGGGAGGCCGTACGAGCCCCGAAAACGCTTGGTGCGGAGCGGCACAAGCTGCAGCCTGCGGCTTCCGTCATCCGAGCCGAAGATCGGAGAGGCTTCGGCCAATCCCAGGATTTGAATCAGCAGTTCAAGACCGTTGCCCGCGATTGGATTTGTAACGGTCACATTTTTTCGTTGGCGTCGCGCGGCCCTTTGCGTGCACCATGGGTGGACCATAGTTCCGCAGGATCCGCCATGACCACGCCTCCCGGCATTGCCGACATCCACCAGGCCGCCGCCCGGCTTTCCGGCCTGATCGTCGAAACCCCGCTCATCGAATCGCCGGAGCTTAACAAGCGCTTCGGCGCCAGGATCCTGTTCAAGCCGGAGACACTGCAGCGCACCGGCTCGTTCAAGTTCCGCGGCGCCTACAACAAACTGTCGTCGCTGAGCGAAGAGGAACGCAGCCATGGCGTCGTCGCTTTCTCGTCGGGCAACCATGCGCAAGGCGTCGCCGCCTCGGCGGCGATGTTCGGCGTCAAGGCCGTCATCGCGATGCCGGCCGACGCGCCCGCAATGAAGGTCGGCAACGTCCGCAAGATGGGCGCCGAGGTGGTGCCGTTCGATCGCTTTCGCGACGACCGCATGACTGTCGTTCGCCCCTACATGGAACAGGGCATGGCCCTGGTGCCGCCCTTCGACGACCCGGCCATCATCGCCGGCCAGGGCACGATCGGCCTTGAACTGATGCGCCAGGCAGAAGCGCTTGGGGTGAGCGTCGACGCAGTCGTGGTTCCTTGCGGCGGCGGCGGCCTGACCAGCGGCATTTCCGTGGCGGTCAAGGATGCTTCGCCAGGCACCGCCGTGTGGGCGGTGGAGCCCGAGCATTTCGACGACACCCGCCGATCGCTGGCCAAGGGCGCCCGGGTTTCGAACGAACCGGGGTACAATTCGATCTGCGACGCGATCCTGACCGCCGAGCCGGGCGCCATCACTTTCGAGATCAACCGCAGGAACCTTGCCGGCGCCATCGCCGTCTCCGACACGGCGACCGGACAGGCAATGCGCGACGCCATGGCCTATCTCAAGCTGGTGGTCGAGCCCGGCGGCTGCGTCGGGTTGGCGGCGCTTTCGTCGGGCGAGATCGAGCTTTCCGGCAAATGCGTCGTCGTGGTGCTGTCGGGCGGCAATGTCGACTACAGCACCTACGCGCGGATCATGGCAGCCGCATAGCCAACAGGCCAGTCTAATCCAGCGTCCGGCGGAACCGCAGCAGAGCCGTTCCGGCGAACAACACCACGAACAGCACCAGCCAGGCGATCTCGCCGCCGACCGCATTGAAGTCGGCGCCTTTCAGCATCACCGCCCGGGTGATGCGCAGGAAGTGCGTCAGCGGAAAGATCTCACCCAGGGTCTGCGCCCAGCCAGGCATGCCGCGATAGGGGAACATGAACCCGGACAAGAGCAGCGACGGCAGGAAGAAAAAGAAGGTGAGCTGCATTGCCTGCATCTGCGAGCGGGCCATGGTCGATATCGTATAGCCGAGCAGCACCAGCGACAGCACGAAGACGAGCACCGCCGACAGAAGCAATGTCAGGCTGCCCATGAACGGGATGCTGAACAGAAGCTTCGCCGCCACCAGCACCACCGCCACCTGCACCGCGCCCACGACTAGGAAAGGCAGCACCTTGCCCAGCATGATCTCGGCAGGGCTGGACGGCATCGCCAGCAGATTTTCCATCGTGCCTCGCTCGGTTTCCCGGGTCAGCGCCATGGCTGTCATCATCACCATGGTCATCTGCAGGATGACGCCGAGAAGGCCGGGCACGATGTTATATTGCGAAATGCCTTCCGGATTGTAGCGCTGGTGGACCACCACTTGCAGCTGTCCCTTGGCGTTTTCAGCGGCCGTGGCCTGCATGCCCTGCGCGCGCAGCAGCGCCTGGCTTGCCACCTTGCTCAATGTCGAGACCGCGCCGGTCGCCGCCGACGGGTCCGTGGCATCGGCTTCGATCAGGATCTGCGGGTTGTCGCCACGTTCGACCCTCCTGGCGAAATCGGCGGGAATGGTGACGACGAAGGAGACGGCCCCCTTGGCCATCAGCGCCTCGGCCTCTTCGGCGCTGTGAGCGACATAATCGAACCGGTAGTAGCCGGTGACCTGCAGGGCCGAAACCATGGCCCGCGTGTACTGGTCGCTGCTCATGGCCACGAGTGCGGCCGGCAGGCTTTTCGGGTCGTTGTTGATGGCGAAGCCGAACAGCACCAATTGCATCAGCGGGACGCCCAGCATCATGGCGAAGGTAATGCGGTCGCGCCGCATCTGGATGAATTCCTTGATCAGCAGCGCGCCAAGCCTGGCGAAGGAGAATATGGCGTTCATCCCTTGTTGCCCTTGGCCTTGTCGCCCTTAGCCTTGTTGTCCTTGGCCATGTTGTCCTTCGAGCCGGCCATGAACTGGATGAAGACATCCTCCAGGCTGGTTTCGCCCGGCGTCACCGTCACGCCCTGGTGCTGCTTCCCGATATCGGCAAGCGCGGCTTCAAGCGCCGCCTTGTCGGAGCCGACCACATGCAATGTCGCGCCGAATGGCGCCACCTGGTCGACGCCGGCGCGGCCCTCCAAGGCCGCCGAGACCTGATCGAGGTGCGGCCCATGCACCACAAAGGTCGTCAGCCCGGCGTTCTTGACCACGTCCTCCACCGTGCCGCTGGCCAGCATCTTGCCATACGAAATATAGCTGATGCGGTGGCAGCGTTCGGCTTCGTCCATATAATGGGTGGAGACCAGGACCGTCAGCCCGCCGCGGGCGAGCCGATGAATCTCGTCCCAGAATTCACGCCTGGCCTTGGGGTCGACGCCCGCCGTCGGCTCGTCTAGCAACAGCAACTTCGGCTTGTGCATGATGCAGGCAGCCAGTGCCAATCGCTGCTTCCAGCCGCCGGAGAGCGTGCCGGCCAGCTGGTTCCGGCGCGAGGTGAGGCCTAGCTCTTCCAGCGTCCTGTCGACATACTCGCCAACAGGCCTCAGCTGGTAGAGCCGTGCCACGAATTCGAGGTTCTCGCCAATCGTCAGGTCCTCGTAGAACGAGAACTTCTGCGTCATGTAGCCGACCTGCAGTTTGATCTTCAGGCTGTCGGTCCGGATGTTGAAGCCGAGCACGGTGCCTTCGCCCTCGTCGGGCGTCAGCAGGCCGCACATGATGCGGATGGTAGTGGTTTTTCCCGAGCCGTTCGGGCCGAGAAAGCCGACGATCTCGCCTTCGGCCACCGCCATCGTCACATGGTCGACGACGGTCTTGTCGCCGAAGCGCTTGACCAGGCCGTGGACGTCGATCGCATTCATTTTCCGAGATCCGCGAGATCGACATCGACGATCTGCCCAGGCTGCAGCATACCGGCGTCGCCCTCCGGCCGCGCTTCGACCAGATAGACCAGCTTCTGCCGGTTCCCGAGCGAGTAGATGACCGGCGGCGTGAATTCCGGGTCCGGCGAGACATAGCTGACGCGCGCCTTGAGGCCGTCTCCGCAGCCATCGCAACGAACGGTGAGCAGCGTGCCTATCTTCACCGAAGAGAACGCGGCTTCCGGTATGTAGACACTGAGCTTCACCGCGCCGTCCGGCAGCATGGAGATCACCGGCGCGGTCGGCCCGGCCGTGTCGCCGGGGTTGCGGATGACATCGTCGACCCGGCCGGGCGACGGTGCGGCGAGCGAGCGCTTCGACAGCCGCCACCGTGCCTGCTCGAGGGCCGACTGGGCCTGCTTGACCTGGTTGTCGGCGGCCTTGATCGTCTCCGGGCGCGCCGGCAGGCCGCCGACGGCGAGATTGGCCTCGGCCTGGCCGACCTGCGCGTCGGCCGTCTCAAGCGTGGCGGCGGCCGTGTCGTAGTCGGCCTGCGTTCCGGCGCCGTGCTTGAACAGGTCGCTGGCGCGGTCGTATTTGCGCCTGGCGTCGGCGGCTTGTGCCTTGGCCATGTCGACAGATGCCTTGAGCGCCGCGATCTCTTCCGGCCGCTTGCCCACCTGCAGGTCGGCGAGCTGCGCCTGGGCCTGTGCAAGGGCCGCCTCGGCCTGAGCCACCGCAATCCTGGCGTCATCGCTTTCCAGCGTCACGACGGGCGTGCCAGGCATGACGCGGTCGCCGCGCTTCACGGAAACCGTCTGGACCTGCGCCACCTCGATCGGCGCGAGCAGCACATAGTCGCCCTCGACATAGCCGACGGCAAGCGGCGCCTGCGCACAGGCGCTGAAAAGCTGGGCGGCTAGCGGGAGAGAACACAGCAGGCTCATGATCCACCATCCTTCCTGGCAGCCAGGATGGCGCCAAGGTTGCCTGCCACCGCCGCTGCGATCTTGCCGGCCTCGACATTGCCGATTTCGTGCCAACCCATGCGGCGCATCACCGCCTCGCGGCCAATGCGGAAATAGATGACCTGACCGATGAGCGTGAACACGGTGAGCCGGGTAGCCTCGCTCTCGGCCGGCTCGCCGGTCGCCTGTTCCCAGATCAGACAGAGCCGCCGATGCGTCGGCTCGAACACGCCTTCGTAGATGCGGTCGAGCGCTGCTGTCGGGTGCGAGAGTTCACGCAGCACGAATTGCACGATCTCGCCTGCCTGCGGACTTGCCACGACAAAGCCCACCATGCGCTCCAGCGCGATGAAGAGCTGCGCCTGCGCCGCCTCGGCACTGGATTTTCCCGCCGCGTGTGGCGGCAGGTCACCGATCGCTTGCCCCGCGATCGCCTGGATCGTCTTGACGATATAATCGGCGGCGGCGATGCGAAGCCCTTCCTTGCCGCCGAAATGATAGGCGATCGAACCGATATTGGCCTTGGCCTCGGCTGCGATCTCGCGTGTCGAGGTGCCGTCAAAGCCCTGCTGGCCGAAAAGCCTGAGCGCGGCCTGGACAAGTGCCGTACGCGTTGTTTCGGCTGGAGATTGCGCCTTTTCCGGCAATGGAACCTCGGCACTTTCCGTCTTGCTCACATATGATTTTTAATCAATCGAATGATTAAAGTCAATCCAACTGGTCCATCTCCGGCTTGCCATCTCTGGCCCCGCGCGCTTAAGTTCCGGCCGATGGCAAAGGAAATTGAGCGTAAGTTCCTGGTCTCCGGCACCGCATGGCGGGATTTGGCCGAGGCGGATATCCGCATCCGCCAGTTCTACCTCGCCGCAGCGACCGGCCGTTCGGTGCGCGTGCGCATCAGCGACGGCAGCTCGGCCAAGCTGACGCTCAAATTCGGCAGCAGGGGCCGCGAGCGCGACGAATTCGAATATGTGATCCCGCTGGCCGAGGCCGAGGAGATGCTGGCTTTCGCCATCGGGCGTGTCATCGAGAAGACACGCCACCATGTTAGGCATGGCGGCTACCTCTATGAAGTCGATGTTTTCGGCGGCGCGCTTGCAGGGCTTGTGGTCGCCGAGCTTGAGACGCCGGACGACGTATCGGACGAAATGCTGCCAGACTGGCTTGGCCGCGAAGTCACCGGCGAGCAGGGATTTTATAACGCGTCGCTCGCCCTTGGGGGGATTCCGGAGATCGCCGCATGAGCTTCCGCATTGATCCACGCCTGCCGCTGACCGGTGAGGTCAGGCGTATCCTCGCCGAGGAAATCGGCAAGGCGCTCGCCCATTTGGACGCGGCGCCCAGCCAGCCCGAACAGGCGCTGCACAAGTGCCGCAAGCGGCTGAAGAACGTGCGTGCGTTGCTGCGCCTAGTTCATTCCGGAGACGAAACATTCTGCGTCGCCGAAAACCGGTGTTACCGTGATGTGGCGGGGCTGCTTGCCGGGCCGCGTCAAGCGACGGCGCTGATCGAGACCGTCGACCGGCTGGCGGCGGATTTCCCGCAACAGTGCGCCGATGGCGGGCTGAATGCGGTGCGCGAGCGACTCGTCGCACGCCAGCAGGCGCTGCATGCCGGCGACGATCTCGCCGCTACCATCGACACCGCGATCGCCGCCTGCGAGGCCGGGAGAAGCCGCATCGGCACGCTTGCCTTGCCTGATCTGCCCGAACAGGCCGCCGACATATTGGCTGAAGGCGCCCGCCTCACCTTGCGTCGAGCCCGAAAGGCGCTGGACAGAGCGGGATCGCGTGGCGACGCCGATGATTTCCACAACCTGCGCAAAGCCGCGAAGACCCACGGCATGCATCTGTCGCTGCTCGGGCGGCTTTGGCCGACGCCGATCAAGGCCAGGCGCAAGGCGGTCGACGAACTCGGCGAAAGACTGGGCGAACTGCATGACGTGCTGGTCATGCGAGATCTTCTCGATGCGGAGGACCGGCCGCTCGGACCACCAAAGGAGACGCGGCTGCTGGCCAAGCTGCTGAAGCGCTCGGAAAAGCATTTGAAGAAAACGTGCCTCGTCGAGGCCGCCGACCTGTTCGGGGACAGGCCCAGGCGCTCGGCAAGGAAACTTGCCCGCAAGGCGCGTGACGATCTGGCTGGTGCGGCGACGCATGAAGAGGATACGCCAGCAGCGGCGGCCTGATTACTGTCGCGGGCCACCGTAACGGCCTGCGGTCCCACGACAAAGCCCGCCCATCAGCCCTTAGACAAGCCCTGCCTTGCGCACGGCATCGGCATAGGACCGGCTGACAGGCAGCAGCACGCTCTCTCCCAGTTTCAGGAACAGCTTGCCGTCCTTGCGCCGGCTGCCGGTGACGGCATCCAGCGCCACCCAATGCGAGCGGTGGATCTGCAGGCCGGGAATATCACCGGCATCTCGGATCGCATCGGCAAGCCGCATCAAGACAAGCGTCGTCCCCTTGTCGGTGTGCACCTCGACGTAGTGATCCTGCATCGACAGATAGGTGAGTTTTCCGCGCACGGCATGAGGCAACCGGTCGTTCAGCGGCGATCGCACGGATTGCGGTGGAGGCGAGGCTGACGGCGGGTATCGATCCGGCGGACCTTGCTTCGCATCATTGCCGATGAGCGCGGCGGCCGGTGCGGCGCCATTGGCCACGACGCTTCGCGCACCTCTGCCGGCCAGGATGGAAAGGAAGGAAATCGCCGCCGCGATCAGGCTGCAGTTGACGAAGAGTTTTACGACCTCGGCCACCGGCGGAACAGGCCCGCCGAACAGCGCGTGGTTGAACAGCAGCACGACCAGCGTTACCGGCACCCCCGCCGCGATGCCGGCGACCACGGTGCGGACCGGCTGCGCGCCGGCATTGCCGAAGACAATGCCAAGCGTCAGCCGCATGGCCAGATAACCGGCAATAAACGTGACCAGGGCCAGTGCCAGCCAGTAGGCGAAGCGCGGCAGAAGCGCCAGCTGCTGGTAGGTGCCGAACGGCCCGGTGAGGCCGAGGATGGCCGACACGGCCACAAGCGCGCCCCAGAAGCGCGGCGAGAACAGCAAAGCCTGCATTTCGCGAAGCGTGGAATGCAACAGCGTGTCCTTCACGTAGCCGTCCGTCCGTTGCCGAAGATGCATTTGATGCACCGGCTCCGCGCCGTAATGGTGCCGGGCGAAACCGCCAAGCTGATACCGCGCCGGCGGCAACCCTTCAATATCAGACGGAGATGCGCAATGTCCCTTCATCTCGCCCATGGCTGCCGGATGATCTCGGTCCCAGTGGGCAGGCTGGCCCTTCCCGTTCTTGCCGCGGGCCTCGTCGTGGCCTCCAGCGGCTGGAGCCTTGCCGCCGGGACGGATGTCCCCAGTGCGGCCAGCATACTGTCCCACACGCCGTTGTGGGTGTGGCCGCTGATCCTCTACAGCCTGCTCATCGGCTGGAAACGGACCCAGGCTCGCATCGTGGCGCCGCAGCGGCTTTTCGTCATGCCAGCGCTCATCACCGGCCTTGCACTCTACAATCTGGCTTCGTCGGGCATTTCGGCAAGCGGGCTGCTCGGTTTCGCCTGCGGTGCCGTGGCCGGCGGCCTGGCGGGTATTGCCGTGGCGCGTCGCCGTCCCGCCACGTTGCTCGCCGACGGCCGGCTGGTGCTGCAAGGGGATTGGGTGCCGCTTGCCCTCATCGCTGCCATCATCGTCATCCGCTATGCCAAAGGTGTCGCCCTGGGTGTGGCCCCCGCACTGGCGCAGGTTCCCGGTTTTGTGCTGGCAAGCGCCTTCCTGTCGGGCTTCTTCGCCGCGATGATGATCGCCCGCACAATCGGCGTCCTTCCGCCGGGCTTCTTGCACAATGAAGCGAGGAGGTCGGATGAAGTCGCCGATTCCCTGTAGATTGTCCGGCTGGATAGAGGTTACGGCTTCCCCTCGTCCGTCGCTGCGCGCAGCGATCTGGCCAGCGCGGCGCGCACATCCGAAGGTGTCGCGTCATAGCGCCTTCGGAACACTCGGTTGAAGTAGGAGAGGTCGTTGAAGCCGGCCTCGTAGGCAATGTCCGTGATGCTGCGGCCGGCATGGCTGATGTCGCCGAGCATGCGGTGCGCGCGGACCAGCCGCTGGCGCAGCATGAAATTCGACAGCGAGGTGCCCTCGCTCTCGAACAGTTTGCGCACATAGCGCGGCGACAGGCGATGGCGGGCGGCGACGTCCTCGGCCGACAGGGTGACATGCCCGCCATGGGCGACGATGTCGGCCTTGATCGCCCGTAACCGGGCGACACGCACGCCGCGCCCCCTTGCGATCTCGGCCGCGTCCCTTGTCGCGCCCAGGGCAAGCGCCGTAAGGTCGAAGATATGGGTCGTCGCAAGGTGCCACGCCTCGGCCGTCAGGGCATCGCCGGCATCCTGGACCGACTGGACATAGTCGAGCAACAGCCGCATCGTCCCGGCATCTGTCCGCAGGGGCCGCATCAGCACGGATGCCGGATCGCCGATCAGCGGTGAAAGCTGCTTCAGCGAGAAGCTCATGTTGACGAAGCGAATGCCCCCGGGACCGATCCGGTTGAGGCCGACCTCCTCGCCGCTCATCATCAGCGCCCGGCCGTTGCCGACGGGCTCCTCGATGCCGCGGTGTTTCATCACGCTGGTTCCGTCGAGCAGCGCCAGCAGGACCAGATCATCGCTGTCGATCAGCGACGCCGAATGATGCACTCTGAACTCCGAGGAACTGCCCGTGGCGATACCGAGGCCGGGCAGCGCGCGCACCCGCATGTCGACCTCGGCCGGCGCGAGAGGGTCGAGGTCGACCTTCAGCACGGTACGGCCATAGACCTCACGCATGACCTCGACACGATCCCGCTCCGGAAACATGTCCGTGGTCAGTCGGAACGAAGCGGACGGCCCCATCGTCGCATTCATCGGCACCCCCATGCCCAGGAGGGCGTTGATATGCGCCGAGGCCCCTGGAACGTCAATACAGGGCCTTTTGGGCCGTGTTTGGGGCCGTTTTGTCCAAGCACCCCTCTTTCGTCGAACCTAGTTTGCGGCGCGCTTCCGAACCCGGAACAGCGCGGGGCAAGACAGCCGCGATCATCACGACCTGAAGCAGGCGCCGCTGTCCGGGTATGAGGACCGACATGAAGAAGAGAATTTTCCTGGTGCTGACCATCGCGTTGGCTGGATGCCAGACGGGTCAGATGGAGGCTGAACCATCGCCGGTCTCGAGCGCGGGCAACAGCAAGAAGATCCAGCACAAGGCGACGAAGAAGGAACAGGCTTGCGCCGAGGCCGCCCAGAAGGCGGCGCAGGCGCAGACCAATGCGGCCCTGCTTGGCGGTGTTCTGTCAGTAGCGGGGGGCCTTGGCGGTCTGGCTGGCAATGGTGGGGTCATTGCCGGCCAGGCCGCCTCGATCGGTGGCTCGGTGCTGCAGTCGCAGGCCGCCAGCAAGACCCAGGCCGGCATCTCGGAGAACTGCTATGGCTGATCTGCTGGCAACGCTGCGCCGGACGGCAGGCACGCTTGTACTCGTGCTCGGCATGGCAGTTCAAAGCCCGCAGGCATTTGCGCTGACGCCGCACGACGCGTCGGCGATCGTCAGCAGGATGTCGGCGGTCGCCGTCGCGACTTTTGTGCCGACCCAGCCCCGGGAGCTTTTAACGCGGCGCGGCAGGCTTGAGGCGTACGCCCCTGCCGCCACGCTCACTGCTGGTTCTCGCCGATCAATTCCACCCCGGCTTCCTCAAGTGCCTGGATGACCTTCATCAGCGTATCGACCACGCCCCTGACCACGCCGTCGCTTGCCTCCATCCTCTGGATGGTGGGGAGCGAAACCCCAGCGCGTTCGGCGAGCGTCTTCTGATCGATGCCGGCCAACGCCCTTGCGGCGCGCATCTGCGCGGCAGTGATCATCGGCTGGAACTTCGGCCTGGGTCTGCAATATGAACGTATAATACAGTCATTTCGATGTTTAGAGCATCATAGTGCATATGAAAAACGTAGACTCACGCATCGTCGGCCACCATCTTGCGGCGCTGCAGAGCGCGCGCGACCAGCCAGCATAGCATCGCCCAAGCGAAGCCGGCGCACCAGCCGGCCAGCACATCTGACGGCCAGTGGACACCGAGATAGATACGGCTGACCCCGACCAAGAGCGTCGTCAGCACGGCGAGCGACAGCACATAGATCTTGGTCGTTCGCCCATGCAGGAAGCGCGCCGCGAGCGAGCCCAGCGTCAGATACGTGACCGCCGACAGCATGGCGTGGCCACTCGGAAAGGACAGCGACGTCTCGTTGACAAGATGTGAGACAAGTTCGGGTCGAGGCCGGTCGATCCCGAACTTCAGCAGGCTCGACAGTACCTGCCCGCCCGCCACCGCCACGAACATGAAAAGCGCCGTTCCCCATCGGCGCACCAGCAGCAGATAGATGATGACCGCCGCCGTGATCAGCACCAACACACTGGCGCTGCCGAGGCTGGTGATGTCGCGCACGGCGCCTTCAAGCCATGGCGGACCAATCGGAGTGTTTGGTTGGCCCGGCTCGCGAAAGGCGAGCAGGATTTCCGTGTCGAAGGCGTGCGGCGTCGTGGCACGCGCCACCTCCATCAGTTCCTCGAAGCCCCACAGCGCGCCGGCGATGACCAGACCGGTCAACAGTACGGGGAATTCGATCCAGCTGGTCAGCGTGCTTGTGATGTTTTTCATGGAACCGGGTGCCGCGATCATCGCCCCTGCAGATAGGGCCCGAGCGTGATCAGCGCCACCGCGGCGATCGCCAGCACGATGCCGGTTGCCTGCAGCGCGTTGACGCGCTCGCCGAAGAACACAAGCGCCACGACGTTCACCGAGACAAGCTGAATGACCGCCGACAGGCTGAAGGAAACGGACATGCCGAATTCGCGGATCAGCCTCAGCATGATCAGATTGCCCAGCGAATAAAGCGCCAGCGTCAGCACGATCTTGCCCAGGCTCGGCGCCAGCCCCCATTGCTTGGCGGCAGTCGCAGCCAGCAGGAAGATGACAGTTGAAATACCGAGCTGCAGTAATCCGGAAAAACTCACTTTTGCCCCTCAATCGCACTTTTGGCAGTCCTTGTTTCCGAACCGTGCCGGAACGTCAAGCAAGGTCCATCAGGCCAAGACCGGGTGATGGAAAGAATGCCACCCAGCACCGCAGGTTGCGCCGATGCCGAGGAATGCCGGACACGGTTGGAAACAGTCCGGCATTGTCACGAAAATGTGATCGGCCGATTATAAGGGGTTGAACAGGCACCCCCCGCTCCAGCCACTCAAAAGCCAGAGGCACGCCTATGACCGAAGATCGCTCCCCCGACGTCCGATTCCGCACCAGCCTGCTCGAGGAAAACGAAGGCGCGGGCACCAACCCGACCGACAACCGCACCATGGGCGAGATCATCGCCGCGCGGTTCTCACGCCGGGGTTTCCTGAGGGGTTCCCTGGCCGTCGCGGCCATCGCCGCCACCGTCAGCCCGCTGGCCATGATCGCCGCGGATGATGCGCGCGCCGCCGAAGGCTCGGCCTTCAAATTCGACGAACTTGAGGCCGGTATCGATGACAAGCACCATGTCGCGCCGGGCTATGACGCTGATGTGCTGCTGCGCTGGGGCGATCCGCTGTTTGCCGACTCGCCGGAATTCGACCCGACCAGGCAGTCGGCCGAGGCACAGGCCAGGCAGTTCGGCTACAACAACGACTATGTCGGCTATATCCCGATCGACGGCTCAGCCGAACATGGCCTGCTGGTGGTCAACCACGAATACACCAACCCGCATCTGATGTTCCCCGGCCTGGTCACAATCGCCGACGGCAAGGCCAGCCAGGCACCGCTCAGCAAGGAGCAGGTCGATGTCGAGATGGCCGCACACGGCGGCACCATCATCGAGATCCGCAAGGTATCAGGCAAATGGCAGGTGCTGCGCGACGGCAAGCTCAACCGCCGCATCACCTCCAATACCGAAATGCAGCTGTCCGGGCCGGTCGCCGGCCATGACCGCGTCAAGACCAATGCCGATCCATCCGGCGCGAAGGTTCTCGGCACCGTCAACAACTGCGCCGGCGGCGTGACGCCTTGGGGCACCTATGTGATGGCAGAGGAAAACATCCACGGCTATTTTTCCGGCGACTTGCCGGAGGGCCACAAGGAAGCCGCCAACTACAAGCGCCTGGGCATTCCCGAAGGCGCCTATGAATGGGCGGCGCATTACGACCGCTTCAACCTCGCCAAGGAGCCGAACGAGCCCAATCGCTTTGGCTGGATCGTCGAGGTCGATGTCAATGATCCGACCTCAACGCCCAAGAAGCGCACCGCCATGGGCCGCTTCAAGCATGAGGGTGCTGAATCGATTGTCGCCAGGGATGGCCGCGTCGTCTTCTATCTCGGCGACGACGAGCGCTTCGACTATGTCTACAAGTTCGTCACCAAGGGCACCTTCAACGCCAACGATCGCACCGCCAACAAGGACCTGCTCGACGACGGCACGCTTCATGTCGCCAGGTTCGCCGAGGATGGCACGGTGGAATGGCTGCCGATCGTCTTCGGCCAGGGACCGCTGACAGCCGAAAACGGCTTTGCCAGCCAGGCCGACGTGCTGATCGAAACGCGCCGCGCCGCCGACCTGCTCGGTGCCACCAAGATGGACCGGCCCGAGGACATCCAGCCCAATGCCGTCAACGGCAAGGTCTATGTCATGCTGACCAACAATTCGAAGCGCAAGGCCGACCAGGTCGACGCCGCCAACCCTCGCGCCGGAAACGCCTTCGGCCATATCATCGAGATCGCCGAGGACGATGGCGATTTCACTGCTGCGAAGGGCAAGTGGGAAGTGCTGCTGAAATGCGGCGACCCGGCCGTGGCCGATGTCGGCGCCACCTTCTCGACGGCAACGACGGCGAATGGCTGGTTCGGCATGCCCGACAACTGCGCCGTCGATTCGGCCGGTCGCCTGTGGGTGGCCACTGACGGCCAGGGGCCGAAAGCCACCGGCCGCACGGACGGCCTGTGGGCGGTGGACACCGAAGGCGCGGCACGGGCGACCTCGAAGCTGTTCTTCCGCGTTCCGATCGGCGCCGAAATGTGCGGCCCGCTGTTCGCGCCGGATGACCAGACCGCTTTCGTCGCCGTCCAGCATCCGGGCGATGGCGGCGAGGATTGGGAGGCATTTGGCCGCCCGTCCTACTATGAGGACCCGTCGACCCGCTGGCCCGACTTCAAGCCGGACATGCCGGTGCGGCCGGCGGTGGTCGCGATCACCAGACAGGGTGGCGGCAAGATCGCGGTCTGATACGCGGCGACGTCGCAATCTGAAGAGGAGGACTTCGGTGATCCGGAGTCCGCCTCCTTTTCGTGCGAGATCCTTCAAGCCTCGGGAAAGATTGGTAATTTATACGTGGCGCCCTAGGTCATGATCAGGAGACCGTCGCAATGCCGAAGTCCGTCTATGACCGTGGCCTGCTCAAGCCTGCCGATATCGCCAGGCTGCAGCGCGTGTTCGATGAAGCCTGCCGGCGCCGCGAAGCGCATCCGGAATCGCCTGAAGCCCGTGAAATCGCCTTGACCTTGCTTGCCCTGCACAATGCCGGCATGGTCGACGAGGACATGCTGATGGAAGCCATTGGCTTTCGGCGGCTCGAGCCGAAATCAGCGTGACGACGGAGCAATGGCTCCTACCCCGCACGCTGAACGACAGCCACATTCATCTCGCTTCTCAATCGGAAGCCAATGGACTCGTACAGTCTTATGGCAGCAGCGTTGGTCGCGTAGGCGTGGAGATACGGTACCTCGCCGCGTGCAAAAATCTGGTTTGCCACGAACAGGGACACCAGCCTGCCCAGGCCCGCGCCACGAAACTCCGGATGCGAGCACACGCCGCTTAATTCAGCATAGCCAGGCTGCTTCATGCGCTCGCCCGCCATTGCGACAAGCCTGCCCTCGACCTTCACGCCCCAGAAGTCGCCGAGGCTGAGCGCTCCAAGCGTGAACGGGCCGGGCTTGGTGAGTGACGCCAGAGCCAGCATCTCAGCTGTGTCATCCTGTGTCAGGCGTTGCACACGCTCGTCCGACACGGCCTGCAGGGGTTGGTCGGCGACCATCTGCACGGCGGCGGCGGTCGAGGCTGCCGCGAGGCAGGCCGGAAGAGCAATTGCGTCGGCCTGAGCCATGATCACGTTTTCGCCCGGGCCAACAAGGCTGCCTAGCGCCCGCAGACTTTCGGCATCATCCGCAGCGGTGGCGGCGAAGAGGGCGATTGACGGGAAATAGCGCCTGGCGAGCTTGCCACCTTGCGCGAAGGCCCGATGCCGCGTTTCCAACGCGCTCCAGACGGGCCGGTCGAGAACATGCTTCATTGCGCTGCGCCTTTTTCCACGCGACGGTAGAGTGGGGTCGTTGCCAGACCATCTTCGATGGCAGCCAATTGATCGAGCAGCGGCCCTGAGAGGTCCCGGCACAAATCCGCGACGGCGTTCTCGACTTGCGGCCACACATCCCGCTTTGCAACATCGACGAGGTGCTGACCGCTCGCTGTCAGCGAGACCATCCTGCGCCGCTGGTCATCGTTCGACTGGGTGGCTTCGACCAATCCCAGATCGACTAGAAGCGACACGCTTCGGGTCACGCCCGGCTGCGTGACGCCAAGTGATTGCGCCAGTTCACCGACAGGCAGAGGCCCCAATTTGTCGAGCGCGGCCAGCAGAGGGTACTGGCTTGACTGAACCCGAACGTCCAGGCCATCGAGCAGACGCTGCGTATTCGCCTGCAATTGCTCGCCCATGCGCTTCAGCCTGCTGCCCAGGCAGAGGTAACCAAGAGACCGCAGGATGTCTTCCATCATCAAACCCGCTCACGACATTACTATAACATGTTATATAATAAAGCATGAAATAAGTCAAAGCCAGAGACCTTCGAAGCCCCGCCGAAGCAGACATGGCAGGAGAAGATAGGATGAAGGAGGCCGCCGTTTCCGGCGGCCTCCATCAAGTCGGCCTGACCGGCGCTAGATGTCCGCCTTGAACGTCTGCTTCTGCTGGCCGAGCCCCTCGATGCCGAGTTCGACGACGTCGCCGGCCTTCAGGAACACCGGCGGCTTCATGCCGAGGCCGACGCCGGGCGGCGTGCCGGTGGAGATGATGTCGCCGGGGTGCAGCGACATGAACTGGCTGAGATAGGATACGAGATAGGCGACGCCATAGACCATGGTCTTGGTCGAGCCGTTCTGCATGGTCTTGCCGTTGACCGTCAGCCACATCTTGAGGTTCTGCGGATCGGCCACTTCGTCCTTGGTCACCAGCCATGGGCCGGTCGGGCCGAAGGTGTCGCAGCTCTTGCCCTTGGTCCACTGGCCCTGGCGCTCTGCCTGGAAGGCGCGTTCCGAGACGTCATGCGCAACACAGTAGCCGGCTACATAATCAAGCGCTTCGGCCTCGCTGACATATTTGGCTGTCTTGCCGATGACAACGGCGAGTTCGACTTCCCAGTCGGTCTTGACCGAGCCGCGCGGGATCAGAACGTCATCGTCCGGACCGACAATGGCTGAACTGGCCTTCATGAAGATGATCGGCTCCGGCGGGACAGTGGCGCCGGTTTCGGCGGCGTGGTCGGAATAATTCAGGCCGATGCAGATGAACTTGCCGGTTCCGGCGACACAGGCGCCGAGCCGAGGCTTGCCGGAAACCGCAGGCAACGATTTCGGATCGAGCTTGGCCAGCATGTCCAGCGAGGCGGGATGCAGTACGGTGCCGGCAATGTCGGCGACATGGGCGGAGAGATCACGGATCGTTCCATCCGCATCGAGCAGGCCGGGACGTTCGCTTCCCACATCGCCATAGCGCAGCAGTTTCATGGTGTTCTCTCCTCAGTCAGATTGGTTCAGATCGACCAGCCGCCGTCGATATTATAGGCCTGCCCGGATGTGTAGGTGGCGCCGGCCAGATAGACGGCGAGATCGGCGATTTCCTCGGGCGTGCCAAGACGGCCCATGGGCTGGCGGGCGATGAAGGCCGCGCGCGCCGCGTCATAATCACCTTGCGCATGCATGCGGTCCTGCAGCGACGGGCTCTCGACGGTGCCCGGGCAGATGGCGTTGCAACGAATGCCCTTGCCGACATAGTCAGCGGCGATTGACTTGGTCAGGCCGATGACGGCCGCCTTGGTCAACCCATAGACGAAGCGGTTCGGCACGCCCTTGGTCGAGCTCGCCAGCGACGCCATGTTGATGATCGAACCATCACCGCGCTCCAGCATGCCGGGCAGCACCGCCCGGATGGTACGGATCATGGCGTGGACATTGAGATTGAAGGCGAAATCGAGATCGGCGTCCTTCATCTCGAGGATCGAGCCGGAATGGACGAACCCGGCACAGTTGAACAGCACGTCGACGGTGCCGATCTCGGCAAAGGCCGAAGTCACGGCCGCATCATTGAGCACATCAAGCTTGCGGGTCTTGATGCCCGGCGTCTTGCCGAGTTCGGCAAGAAGCACTTCGTTGATGTCGGTAGCGTAAACGGTGGCGCCGGCCTTGGCGAATGCCAGTGCGCTCGCCTTGCCGATGCCTTGCGCCGCCGCCGTGACGACAACGATCTTGCCTGCCAGATCCGCCATGTTCTTCTCCTCGCCGCTTGTGATCGTCCGGGGTTTATCGGCAACCGGCCACGGCGTCCTGTACCAGTCAGACACCGTTGTGCGGCCTGCGCCACTGTTGCTCACAGATAAAGATGTTTTTTCTCGTTAAAGAACACGTGTCCGGACGTCAAGTCCGAACACGGATCGCTTGGCGGCCCTGGCCAGCCATCAATCGCCGTAGGGCACCCAGACATTCTTGACCTCGACGGCGCGGCGCAGGAAGGCGTCGCCGGCGGCCTCCTCCGATGCCCAGTCGAGGCTGCGGCCGTTACCGCTCCAGACCCGCTTGAGATTGCCGATGGACTCGGCTTCCGCCTTGGCGCAGGTCTCGGCATCGGCGAATATCCAGAGCCCGTCGACATCGTCATGCTTGGCCAGCACGCCGGCAAGTTCCGCCGTGCGGCCGGTGACGATGTTGATGGCGCCGGCCGGGACGTCGGAATACTCGATGACCTGATAGAGGTCTGTAGCCAGCAGCGGATATCGTTCCGAAGGCACGGCCACGACCGTGTTGCCCATGGCGAGCGCCGGTGCGACCAGCGAGATCAGGCCAAGCAGTGGCGCATTGTCGGGTGCGACGATGCCGATGACACCAACCGGCTCGTGCAGCGCCAGCGTCACGGCCCGGGCCGGCGGCTGATGAACACGGCCCTCGAACTTGTCGGCAAGGCCTGCATAGAGAAACAGCCGTTCGATCGACTGGTCGACCTCTTCACGCGCCGCCCTGGCGGCAACGCCCGTGAGCTGGACAAGGCGGGCAGCGAATTCATCGGCACGGCCCGAAAGGTTCTCGGCCAGATAGTAGAGCACCTGGGCACGGTTATTGGCTGTCGCTTCCGGCCAGGCCTTGCAGGCCCGCGCAGCCGAGGCGGCGTCGCGGATATCCTTGCGGCTGCCGAGCCCGACTTCTCCGGCCAGCTTGCCCTTGGCGGTGGCTATCACCAGCGAGTAATTGCCGTCCGGCCGCACCTGCTTGCCGCCGATGAACAGCTTTGCCGTGCGGTCGATGGCGTCACCATCCGACTGCTCGACAGGTTGCGCCGATACCGTCGCCGGCTTGATGACGGGTCCGAGCGGCAGCTTTGCCATCAGATATTCGAACATGCCCTCACGCCCGCCCTCACGGCCAAAGCCGCTTTCGCGGTAGCCGCCGAAACCGCAGGCGGCATCGAACATATTGGTGCCGTTGACCCAGACGACGCCGGCCTTCAGCTGCGGCGCGACATGAAGGGCGAGATTGACGTTCTCGCTCCACACCGAGGCCGCCAGCCCATAGCGCGTGTTGTTGGCAAGCTCGATCGCTTCCTCGGTGTTGCGGAAGGTCATGGTCGCCAGAACCGGGCCGAACACCTCCTCCTGGGCAAGTATGTTAGCCGGCGAAACACCCGTGGCCAGCGTCGGCAGATGATAATAGCCGGAAGACGGCAGTGCGACATCCGGCTGCCAGCAGACGGCGCCCTGCCTTGCGCCTTCGGCGACCAGGCCCTTGACGCGGTCGAGCTGGCTCAAGTCGACCAGCGGGCCGATATCGGTGTTCTTGTCGAGCGGGGCGCCGACGCGCAGCCGGCTCATCCGCGCCTTGACCTTGGCGATGAAGGCGTCCGCTATACCCTCCTGCACCAGGAGACGCGAGCCGGCGCAGCAGACCTGGCCCTGGTTGAACCAGATGCCATCGACCAGACCTTCGACGGCGCTGTCGAGGTCGGCGTCCTCGAAGACGATGAAGGCCGACTTGCCGCCAAGCTCCAGCGACAGTTTCTTGCCCGATCCGGCGGTCGCCTTGCGGATGATCTTGCCGACTTCCGAAGAGCCGGTGAATGCGATCTTCTGGATGCCGGGATGGTTGACGATGGCCACGCCCGCTTCCGGGCCGCCCTGGACGATGTTGACGACACCCTTGGGCACGCCGGCGCGTTCGCAGATCTCGGCGAACAGGATGGCGGTGAGCGGCGTGAACTCGGCCGGCTTCAGCACCACGGTGCAGCCGGCGGCGAGCGCCGGGGCGATCTTCCAGGCCAGCATCAGCAGCGGAAAATTCCACGGGATGATCTGGCCGACGACGCCGACAGCCTTGTGGCCGGGAAAATCCCTGTCCAGCGCCTGCGCCCAGCCGGCATGATGGGTGAAATGGCGGATGGCTAAGGGCACGTCGATGTCGCGGCTTTCGCGGATCGGTTTGCCGTTGTCGATCGATTCCAGCACCGCGAACAGGCGCTGGTGGCGCTGCATGGCGCGGCCGATGGCGTACAGCACTTTGGCGCGCTGGTAGCCGGTGCTCGCACTCCACTTCGGCAGCGCCTTGGTGGCGGCCGCGACCGCGGCGTCGATATCAGCGTCACCGGCGTCGGACACTTTGGCCAGCAGCTTGCCGGAAGACGGATCGCTGGTGTCGAAGGTCTTGCCACTTGTGGCCGCCTTCCAGTCTCCACCGATGTACAACGCCTTGCTGAAATCGCGCGCGGCCAGCCACGCATCGGCCTCGTTGCGGGCTTCCGGCGCCGGGCCGTACTCCATGGCGTGATAGCGTTCGAGAATATTCATGGGGTGCTCCAGATAATTGTCTCGGGCGCCAAGGAACTCCACGTTCAAGGCCTCGCTCGCCTCACGCCATCGCGTGGCGATGATTGGCTGAATAGTGACCTGTCAAATGGTGCTCGAGCTGCCGCTCGATATCGGTCAGCAGGCTCGATGCGCCGAAGCGGAATAGGGTCGGCTCCAGCCACGGGCGGCCAAGCTCTTCCTTCATCAGCACCAGCCAGTCGAGCGACGCCTTCGCGGTCGAAATACCGCCGGCCGGCTTGAAGCCGATGAGATAGCCGGTTTCCTCGAAATAGGCCCGGATGGCGCGCACCATTGCGAGGCCGACGGGCAGCGTGGCGTTGACGCTTTCCTTGCCGGTCGAGGTCTTGATGAAGTCGGCGCCCGCCATCATCGCCACCATCGAGGCCAGCATGACGTTGCGCAGCGTGGCGAGGTCGCCGGTGCCGAGGATGACCTTCAGGTGTGCATCGCCGCAGGCGGCACGCATCGAGACGATCTCATTGTAGAGTTCCCGCCACTTGGCTCCGAACACCAGCCCGCGCGGAATGACGACGTCGATCTCGTCGGCGCCATCCTTCACCGAGGCCTCGATCTCCTGCAGGCGGGTCGACAACGGCGTAAGGCCATGCGGAAAGGCGGTGGATACCGCGGCGACATGGATGCCGGTGCCGCGTACGGCATCAACGGCGGTGGCTACGAATGGGTGATAGACGCAGACGGCTGCCGGGCGAATGGTTTCACCAGCAATGCCGAGGCCCTCGACGATGTCGCGGCGCAAGGGATTGATCGCCTTGGCGCAGAGACGGCGCACGCGCTCTTCCGTGTCGTTGGAATTCAGCGTGGTCAGGTCCATGCAGGCGATGGCGCGCAACAGCCAGGCCGCCTGGTTATCGGCCTTGATCGAGCGCCGCTTGGTCAGGCTGGCGACGCGGCGTTCCAGCGCCGAGCGGTTGACGCTGCGCATCGATTCCATGAAACCGAGGTCGAGCTTCATGCCGGGGTTGCGGGCAATGCCGTGGCCGAGCTGGACGGGAATGTTGGCTGCGGCGCGCGCCGGCAGTGACGTCACCTTGGAGGCGCTGGCGCCGAGATCGGCTTCGCGGATCGTGCTGCTCATCTCCTGCCCTTTCGTTCAGCGGCATGCGCTTGTCTCTTGGCGCGCGTCATGTCCCAAAAACCGCTCCACACTTTTGGGCGACACGCGCGAAGATAGCCCGTGAAGCCACGCTTCACGAGTCCTCAGGCGAGTGATAGCTGAAAAAGGCCGCGACGGCAGCACATTTTTGACCGAAAGGTCAAAACCCGGGTTTCAGGCGCCCCCGGGAGGGATCAGCCGACGAAGGCGCGCTCGACGACGAAGCTCGAGGGGTGGCTGAGCGAGCCTTCATGGAAACCGAGACTTTCGGCCAGTTCCTTGACGTCCTTCAGCATATGCATCGAGCCGCAGATCATGATGCGGTCCGTCTCCGGATTGAGCTTCTCGATGCCAAGGTCGGCATAGAATTTGCCGGAACCGATCAGCGCGGTGATGCGGCCCATGCGCGGCGATTCCTCGCGCGTCGTCGAATTGTAGAGGGTGACGCGGCCACCGGTCAGTTCGCCGATCAGCGGGTCTTTTTCGAGCGCCGCCACCAACTCCTGGCCATAGGTCAGCTCCGCGATGTCGCGGCAGGTGTGGGTCAGGATGAGCTGATCGAACTTCTCATAGGTGTCGGGGTCGCGCAGCAGGCTGGCGAAGGGCGCGATGCCGGTGCCGGTCGAGATCATGAACAGACGCTTGGCCGGGGTCAGCGCGTCGACCACCAGCGTGCCCGTGGACTTCTGGCGCATGATGACGGTGTCGCCGACCTGGATCTTCTGCAGCTCCGAGGTCAGCGGGCCATCCGGCACCTTGATCGAGAAGAATTCGAGCTCTTCGTCCCAAGCGGGGCTGGCCACCGAATAGGCGCGGTACACCGGCTTCTCGGCATTGGGCAAGCCGATCATGACGAACTCGCCGGAGCGGAAGCGCAGGGATTGCGGACGGGTGATGCGGAACGAGAAGAGCCGGTCGGTATAGTGCTTCACCGAGACAACGGTCTGCGCATAGACATTGGCCGGAATCGGGAATCGCAGCGGCCGGGCGTCGGCGGTGTTGAACGCGGGTGTGGTGTTCATCAAATCCAACCTTCCGGCGCAACCTTCGGGCGTTGGCGCCAAACCTTCTCCTGCGCGCCCGGACCGTTCAGGTCCCGGCGTGCTCGGCACACTCCGAAGCGGTAAGCTCTTGTGTCGGGAATTTATTAGTATACAAACGATATTTGCGTCAAGATACCGCCGCGAAACACCTTTCCAAACTGCAGCATATCCGTAGTCCGTGCATTTCGGGTTTCGACAATGAAAGAGAATTTTTCGGTGCAGCCGCAGGATTCCCTGGGCAACGTCGTCGCCGGCATCGATGTCGGCGGAACCTTCACAGACCTGCTTCTGATCGACGGTCGCGATGGCGGCCGGGTGCATATCGCCAAGACGCCGACCACGGTCGACAATCAGGCGTTCGGCGTCGTTTCTGCACTTGGCGCCACCGGATTTCCGATCGACGGCATCGATCTGATCGTGCATGGCACGACGACCACCACCAACGCGGTGCTGGAACGCCGGCTTGCAAAAACCGGCATGATCACCACGCGCGGTTTTCGCGATGTGATCGAACTCGGCAGGCGCACACGACCGCAGGCCTATGGCATGACCGGCAGCTTTGTGCCGATCATTCCGCGCAATCTCAGGCTCGAAGTGTCGGAGCGCGTCGAGGCGTCGGGGTCCATACGAACGCAACTCGACGAAGCCGAAATGCGCGAGGCTGTGAAGACGCTGATCGCGGCCGGCTGTGAATCGCTCGTCATCCATTTTCTGCATTCCTACGCCAACCCGGCGCATGAGCGGCGCGCGGCCGAGATCGCGGCCGAATTCTGGCCGAACGGCTACATCACCGCGGGACATGCGCTGCTTTCGGAAGCGCGCGAGTTCGAACGCGGGGTGACGGCCTCGGTCAACGCCTCCGTGCAGCCGATCCTCGAGCGCTATGTCGAGCGGCTGCGCAAGGAGCTGGGCGAGAAAGGCTATGCCCGCGACTTCCTGATCATGAACGGCAATGGCGGCATGATCTCGGCGCGCTTCGTCACGCGCGAGTCGGCCAAGACGGTGATGTCCGGCCCGGCCTCCGGCGTCATCGCCGCCGCCTATACGGGCAAGCGCGCTGGCTTCGAAAACCTCGTCACCTACGACATGGGCGGCACCTCGACCGACGTGGCGCTGATCCGCAACGCCGAGCCCGCCGTCTCCAACGAGATCGAGATCGAATATGCGATGCCGATCCACGTGCCGATGGTGGCGGTGCATACGGTGGGCGCCGGGGGCGGCTCGATCGCTCGCGTCGACGCGGCCGGGCTGATCCAGATCGGCCCGGAAAGTGCGGGCGCCAATCCCGGCCCGATCTGCTACGGGCGCGGCGGCCTGGAGCCGACCATCACCGATGCCAACCTGGTGCTGGGACGGCTGGCGCCGAAGAAGCTGCTCGCCGTCGAAAACCCGGTCACGGTGGAACGTGTCACCGGCATCTTCGAGGACAAGATCGGCAGGGCCACCGGCCTGTCCGGCGTCGAAGCTGCCGGTGCGGTACTTAGACTCGGCAACATGAAGATGGCCGGCGCCATCCGCATGGTCTCGGTGTCGCGCGGCCATGATCCGCGCGACTTCGCGCTGTTTGCCTTCGGCGGCGCCGGGCCGCTGCATGCCACAGCGCTTGCCCGCGAACTTGGACTGCCCCGCGTGCTGGTGCCGGCGCGACCCGGTATCACCAACGCGCTCGGCTGCGTTGTCGCTGACCTGCGCCATGACTTCGTCAATACGGTCAACCAGCCGGTATCGATACTCGATGAAGCGCAGCTTCACGCCGTATTGGAACGGCACCGAAACGAAGGCGAGGAGCTGATCGGCAAGGAAGCCGTGAAGCCTGAGACGATCCGCGTCACCCACTCCGCCGACATGCAGTTCGTCGGCCAGACCCACATCATCAACGTGCCGCTGCCGTCCTCATCGGTGACGCGCGCGACGCTGCAGCAATTGTTCGAGAAAGCCTATTTCGCCCGCTTCAAGGTCGAGCTGCCTGAAATCCGCGCCAACCTCGTCAACCTCAACACCTCGGTCACGGGCGTGCGTCCGGCGATCGATCTGTCGCGGCTGATCGACCCGGCGGGGCGCGCCAAGACGCTGGACGAGGCGCGACGCGAGATCCGGCCGGTCTGGTATGCCGGCCAATGGCACGACACGCCGGTTTACGCCCGTGAAAAGCTGCCGCTCGATGCCGTCATCCAGGGACCGGCGATCCTGGAACAGATGGACGCGACCACGGTGCTCGAACCCGGCGACCGCGCACGCTCGGATGCCGACGGCAACATCATCATCGACATTGGCGAGGCCTGAGATGCCTGACATTGATATGGCAAAGCTCGACGCCATCACCCTTTCGGTTCTCCAGGCCGCCCTGCAGCAGGTCTGCGACGAGATGGACCTGACCTTTTCGCGCGCCGCCTTCTCGCCGGTGATCGCCGAGGCCAACGACCGCTCCGACGGCATCTATTCTGCCGTAGATGGCTCGCTGATCGCGCAAGGCAGCCAGGGCCTGCCGGTGTTTGTCGGCGTCATGCAGTATTCGACGAAGACGGTGATCGAGATGATCGCCGATGGCCGCTGCCTGCCGCCGGAGCCCGGCGACATCTACATCGTCAACGACCCCTATCTCGGCGGCACGCACCTGATGGACGTGCGCTTCGCCATGCCGGTCTACCGGGGCGGCAAGATCTTCTGCTGGCTGTCCAACACCGGCCACTGGCCCGACATTGGCGGCTCGGTGCCCGGCGGCTTCTCAGCCTCGGCGACGGCGGTCGAGCAGGAAGGCCTGCGGCTGCCGCCAGTAAAGCTGTTCAAGAAGGGCGCGCTCGACCGCGAGATCTACGCCATCATCTGCTCCAACATCCGCGTCGCCGACCAGCGCATCGGTGACATCCGCGCCCAGGCCGCGGCGCTGCTGATCGGCCAGGACCGGCTCAATGGAATCTTGGATCGTTACGGTGACGAAACCGTCGTCGAGGCGATCGCGGAGCTGCGCCGCCGCGCGGCCGAGCAGATGCGCGCCAACATATCGGCAATCCCCGATGGAACCTACCATTCCAAGGCCTTTGTCGATTCCGACGGTGTGGTCAACGAGCCGCTGACCATCGCGCTCGCCGTCGAGAAGCAGGGCGATACGCTGACCTTCGATTTCACCGGCTCGTCAAAACCCTGCGCCGGGCCGATGAACAGCGTGCTGGCGACGACCCTCTCCTCGGTCTATCTCGCCATGCGCCACATTTTTCCGGATGTGCCGATCAGCGCCGGCGCCTTCGAGCCGCTGATCGTCAAGCGGCCGGAAGGAACCTTCCTCGATGCGAAATATCCGCGCCCAGTGTCGGGCTGCGCGGCTGAGGTGTCGCAGCGCATCGCCGAGGCGGTGTTCGCGGCCATGGTGCAGGCGCTGCCGGACAAGGTGACGGCGGCTCCCGCCGGCTCCAGCGGCAATTTCGCGCTCGGCGGCAACGATCCGGCGCGCGGCCGCGACTACGTCATGTACCAGATCTCCGGCGGCGGCTATGGCGGCAATGCGGGCCATGACGGCCTGACCAATGGCTGCTCCACCATCGGCATCTCAAAATCGCCGCCGGTCGAGATCATGGAACAGGCCTTCCCGGTGCTCTACCGGCACTACGCCTTGCGGGAAGGCTCGGGCGGCGCCGGCAAGCATCGCGGCGGATTCGGCCTCGCCTATGAGGTGGAAATCCTGCGCGGCGATGCCCGCGCCTCCTTCGTCATGGATCACGGCCGTTTTGGCCCGCAGGGCGCGCTCGGCGGTAGCGATGGCGCTGTCAACACGGTGACCGTATTCCGCGATGGCGAGGCGCATGTGCCGCCGCATCTGTCCAAGGAGCAGGACATCGCATTGAGGGCAGGCGACCGCGTGCGTGTCGGCACGCCGGGCGGCGGCGGCTATGGCGATCCGCGTGAGCGCGACGCCGATCAGGTACAGCGCGACGTAGCACTGGGATACTATACGCCCGAGGAAGCAAGCGAGAAGTTTGGCGTTGTCCTGTCGGCAGATGGGCTCACGGTTGACCGGAAAGCGACGGACAAAAGGCGCGCCGGCTGATGCATCGGCGTCGCAGAGCCGCTGATCGTTTCGATGCGCCGTGATCGGCGCAACGCATGTCGTTTCCGTCTCCGCCAGCGTTGCAAAAGCTCGTATTTTCCGGCCGGTAAGCGATGGAGACTTTCTTGGCTGAGCGGCGTTCCCCTTTCTACAGCAGCATCGTTGGGCTGGGCGCGACCATGGGTCGGGTCGGCGGCGATTTCATTTCGGCCAAATATTATTCCGGCATCGCCGACGAGCATCTGAACACGCGCAGGAATGTCGGCGTGCAGGATCTCAGCACCATGGGCAAGATGGACATCAAGGGGCCGGACGCCGAGGCGCTGGTGAACCATGTCATCGTCAACGATGCCGCCGCGATGAAGCCGGGCCAGGTGCGCTACTCGACGGTTTGCCGCGAGGATGGCGGCATCATGGACGACCTCACCGTGTTCCGGCTGGCGCCCGAGCATTTCATGCTGGTGACCGGCTCGGTCAACCGCCTGAAGATGCTGCCCTGGCTTTTGCATCACGCACAAGGCCGCAAGGCGTATGTCACCGACATCACTGCGGCCGTCGCCTTCCCGACCATCCAGGGTCCGCGCTCGCGCGAGTTGCTCAAGGGGATGGTCTCGGATGCCGATCTGGACGGGCTGAAGCGCTGGGCATTCACCTCGGGGCGCATCGGCGACACGAAGCTGCTGATCTCGCGCACCGGCGTCACCGGGGAACTCGGTTTCGAACTGTTCGTGCCGGCCGATGAAGCGGCGTCGGTCTGGGAGAAGCTGATGCAGGCCGGGCGGGATTTCGGTTTGAAGCCCTATGGCGTGCTGGCGATGTTCACGCTGGGGCTGGAAAAGGCCTATCCGGCGCACGGTATCGACATGGACGAGAGCCGCACGCCGTTCCATGTCGGCCTCGATCGCTGGATCAAGTTCGACAAGGGCGATTTCATCGGCCGCGAAGCACTGCTCAAGGTCCGCGACAAGGGGCTCGACGAACGCTGGACCGGGCTGATCCTCGATGGCGACAAGCCAGCGGCAACCGACGCCAGGGTTCTGGCCGATGGCGAGGACGCCGGTGTCGTCACCTACAGCGACCATGGTTATTCGCTGGGCAAGGTGCTGGCGACCGCGCATCTGCGGCTGCCCTTTACCGCCGTTGGCACCGAGCTCAGCATCGTCATCGATGGCGTGCCCACACGCGCGGTGGTGGCGCCGATGCCGTTCTTTGATCCGGAAGGGGTGAGGTTGAGGGCTTAGCTTAGCTTAGCTTAGCTTAGCTTAGCTTAACTTAACGTGGCGTGCCTCGATTGACGATTTGCGGAGGCACCCATCCCTTCGTCATCCACGGGCGGAGCAAGGAGCGAAGCGACGCGGCGCAGGCCCGAGGATCCATGCCGCGACTTAAACGTGCCCCAGCGGAGCAGATTTTTGCTCTGTTGCGTTCTCGGAACCATGTCACGGCATGGATCCTCGGGTCTCCGCGACGGAGCTTCGCTCCTGCTCCGCCCGTGGATGACGACGTCGAGGGAGGCTAAGCCCAATCCCAAACGTTCAGCCGGCTCATCCCCGCCGATCCAGCCGCGCCACCAGCCTGTCCCCTGCCCACTGGATGCCGCAGACCAGGATGATCAGCACGATGACCACCGCGATCATCACCGACGTCTCGAACCGCTGGTAGCCGTAGCGGATGGCGAGGTCGCCGAGCCCGCCGGCGCCGATGGCGCCGGCCATGGCCGACGCGCCTATCAGCGTCACCAGGGTCACCGTGAAGCCGGCGACGATGCCGGGCAGCGCCTCGGGCACCAGCACCTCGCGGATGATCGTCCAGCGGTTGCCGCCCATGGCGCGCGCCGCCTCGATCAAGCCGTGGTCGACCTCGCGCAGCGACACTTCGGCGATGCGCGCATAGTAGGGCGTGGCGGCGATCGACAGCGGCACGATGGCCGCCCAGGTGCCGATCGAGGTGCCGACGATCAGCCGTGTCACCGGGATCAGCGCCACGAGCAGAATGATGAAGGGCACCGAGCGGAAGCCGTTGATGACGGCGCCAAGCGCGCGGTTGACCCACAGGCTCTCGGCGATGCCGCCGCGTTCGGTGGCGATCAATGCAAGGCCGAGCGGCAGGCCGAAGACCAGCGAGATGAGGCCGGAGGCGCCGGTCATCAGCACCGTCTCCCAGATTGAACGCAGGAGGAGCTTAAACAGAACCGGCGACATGGCCAAGCACCTCCACCCGCGCCTGGCGGGACTTCAGGAATGTGATCACCTCGGCGAGATGCCTTGCATCGGCGCCGGGGACTGAGAGAAACAGCGTCCCCACGGGCTGTTGCTGGATATGGTCGATGCCGCCATGGACGAGGCGGAACGGACCAGGGACGATTGCCGCCAGATCCGAGAGCAATGGACCCCGCGCGGCCTCGCCTGCCACGTCGACACGCAGGATGGTTTCAGCGCCGGCCGACGGCACCAAACGGGCTGCCAGTTCGGGGGGCAGTTGAGGCCGGATGGCGCCAAGCAGGCTCTTTGTAATCGTCGACTGTGGGTCGGCGAACACCGACCAGACCGGTCCTTTTTCAACGATGCGTCCGGAGTCGATCACCGCCACCCGATCGGCGATCGAACGGATCACCTCCATCTCATGGGTGATCAGCAGGATGGTCAGGCCAAGTTGCCGGTTGATGTCCTTGAGCAGGGCGAGGATGGAGCGCGTCGTCTCCGGGTCGAGCGCCGAGGTGGCTTCGTCCGACAGCAGCAGCGCCGGGCGCGCGGCAAGCGCGCGGGCGATGCCGACGCGCTGCTTCTGGCCGCCCGACAGCGACGCCGGATAGGCTTTGGCCTTCTCCGACAGGCCGACGAGATCAAGCAGTTCGGCGGCACGCTGCAACCGCTCCGCCTTCGGACGGCCCTCGATCTTGAGCGGCAACGCCACATTGTCCTCGACGGTCTTGGCCGAGAGCAGGTTGAAGTGCTGGAAGATCATGCCGATGCGCCGCCGCAGCGGCTGCAGGTCGCGCTCGCCGAGCCGGCTGATCTCGCGGCCCTCGATGATGACCTCGCCGGAATCGGGCCGTTCCAGACCGTTCAGGCAGCGGATAAGCGTCGATTTACCGGCGCCGCTGCGGCCGATGATGCCGAGGATCTCGCCCTTGCGCACCGTCAGCGAGACGCCGTCGAGCGCCGCCGTGACGCCGAAGCGGCGCTTCAGGTCGACAAGGCGCACGATGTCCTCCGCGTGTCCGGCCGTGGCCGGATTCGCATCAGCGGTAGCGATGAAATGCTGGTTCATACGTGCTCCCTGTGCTGCCGGCTCGAAACAGGAATGCGGCCCGCGCGTTGAGCGCGGACCGCATTCGTTGCCAAGCCAGGCGTGTCGACGCTGACGGCCTCAATAGGCGCTGAGGCCGGTGCCCTTGTAGACCTTGTCGAACTCGGCCTTCACCGCGTCGTTCTGGTATGAAGCGACCAGCGTCTTCACCCAGGCCTCGTTCTCATTGCCGGACTTCACCGCGATGAAGTTGCGGTACGGATTGTCGGCGATCGGCTCCTGCGCGATGCGGTTTTCCGGCGTCAGGCCGCTTTTCAGCGCCCAGTCGGTGTTGACGACGGCGGCGTCGAGATCCTCGACCGAGCGGCCGACGATGCCGGCGTCGAGTTCCTTGATCACCACCTTCTTGGCGTTCTCGGCGATGTCGGCGGTGGTGGCGAGAATGCCGGTGCCATCCTTCAGCTTGATCACGCCCTCATTCTGCAGCACGCGCAGCGCCCGGCCTTCATTGGAGGGATCGTTGGGCACACCGATGACCGCGCCCTCGGGCAGGTCGGCAGTCTTCGCGTACTTCTTGGAGTAGAGGCCGATCGGCCAGACGCCGGTATAGCCGACGCGAACGATATGGTAGCCTTGCGTCTTGATCTGGTTGTCGAGATAGGGCTGGTGCTGGAAAGCGTTGGCGTCGATCTCGCCGCGCTCAAGCGCTTCGTTCGGCTGGGTGTAATCGTTGAACACCACGGTCTCGATGGTCAGGCCCTTTTCGGCCGCCTGCGCGGTGACGACGCGCCAGACATCCTCATCCTCGCCGCTGATGATGCCGACCTTGATCGCCTTCTTGTCCTCGGCGAACGAAGCCTTGGGCGCAACCAGGCCGGTGATGGCAACGGCCGATGCGAAAAGAACTGCGAGACCAGCGCGCCGGTTGAAGGTCGACGTAAGGAGAGCAGGTAAAGTGTTTCTGAAGTCGGACATGGTTCATCTCTGCGGTTGTCAAGTCGTGGCAGCCAGGCAGACCGCCCGAGCTTGATCACAAGATCACAAACTCTATAGATTTTATCAAAGAATGCTGTTCCCCAAACGATCGGATAGCCGGGAATATTCTCTCAAAGATTCCCGGGCTGAGAGCACAGCGGCATTCCAGGGTTGGCACCCAGGGCGCGGCACTTTACCGCTTGACTGGCCGGCCGTTCCGAATAGGCTAATGAAAGAAAGTTTTCGAAGCGCATCGCGCTTTGATCGAAAATACCGGCTCTGACCGCCGGACGGCAAGAATGCCTCGTATGCCTCGCCCTCCACGGCGGTGGCTGCGGGGCATTGTTTATTTTGGGGCCTCGTTTGAAACGGCGTATCGAGATCGGCATCCTTTATTCCCGTTCGGGCAGCTATCAGCTCGTGTCGGATGCGTGCCGGATGGGCGCGATGCGCGCGATCGCCGACATCAATGCCGACCGGAGCTCGGGCATCGAGTTGGTGCCGGTCGAGCGCGACCCGCAAAGCAACGCCGACCGCTACGCGACGCTGTGCGAGGACATTTTCAAGACCAGCAGCGCCCGTCATGTCGTCGGCTGCGTCACCTCCTGGAGTCGCAAGGAAACGATCCCCGTGCTGGAGAAGGCGGGCGGCATGCTCTGGTACGCCTGCCCCTATGAGGGCTTCGAGGCAAACGAGCACGTCGTCTACATGCACGCCTGCCCCAACCAGCACCTGGTGCCGCTGATGGCCCATGTCGTGCCGCGCTTCGGCGCCAATGGCTTCCTGCTGGGATCTAATTATATCTGGGGCTGGGAGATGAACCGCGTGGCGCGCGACCTGATCGCGGATGCCGGCGGCAAGGTGCTGGGTGAACGCTATCTGCGTATCGGCGAGACCGATGTGTCGCGCCTGATCGAGGAAATCCGCGCCACGCGGCCGAACTTCATCCTCAACAACCTGATCGGCACCTCGTCCTACGCCTTCCTGGCGGCTTATCGCGAACTGGCGGAAAAGGATGCTGCGTTCCGCCCGGAAAACTGCCCGGTCATCTCCTGCAACCTCACCGAGGGCGAACTGCCGGCGATCGGCGAATCGGGCAAGGGGCATCTGTCGGTCGGGCCCTATTTCGCGCCGCGACCAGCCGCCTTCGCCTCCTCCTTCGAGGCGTCAGCCTATGCTTCCGTGCAGGTGATGGCCGATGTGCTCTCCAGCAATCCCGAGGCCGGTCCGGCGGAGTTTTCAAAAGCTTTCGCCGAACGGCGCTTCGCCACCCGGCTCGGACCTATCGCCATCGATGCGCACACCCAGCACGCGACGCTGCCGGTGATCATCGGCCGGATCGCCGACGGGTTCTTCGAGGTCGTCAGCCGCGAGGACGAGGTCGCGCCGGACCCCTACCTGTCGCGCTACGACCCTGCCAAGACGTTCGGCCGCCCGCGCCTGAGGGTGGTGTCGTGACCAGGACGCGCATTCCCAATCTGGGCGGCGCCAAAGCGTTCGTCCTGCATCGCCCGCACCCGACGGTGCAGGCGATCACCCGGCAATTGTCCGCCATCGGACTGGTCACGGTTGACTGCTGGCCGGAACTGCCGGCCGAGGCGCTTGCCGCCGATTTCGTCTTCTTCGATGCCGATCTCGGTTTCGACGAACAGTTTCCCTGGAAGCCGGGCGAAGCGCCGATGCCGCTGGTGGCGCTGATCGGCTCGGAAGCGCCGGGCCGCATCGAATGGGCGCTGTCACACAAGGCCGATGCCCAGTTGCTGAAGCCCGTCGGCACTGCCGGCGTCTACAGCGCGCTTTTGATCGCCCGCCAGAGCTTCGAAGCGCGAAAATACCTGGCCAGCGAGATTGCGTCGCTTCGCCAGCGGGTCGCTGAACGGCAGACCATCGTGCGGGCGGTCGAGGCACTGTCAAAGGGAGCGGAAGACGGCCGCGCCTACGCACAACTGCGTTCGCTGGCGATGAGCTGGCAGATCAGCATCGAGGAGGCCGCGCGCCGCATCGTGGCCATGACGGAAGAGGAAGGCAGCGATGACCAATCCCATCGCGCCTGATCTTGCGGCAACCGCGCGCATGCCGGCCAAGCCGCGTGCCGGCGTCTGGCGGCGACTACTCAAGCGTCCGCTGGCGCTGGTCGGCCTGGTGATCGTCGCCGTCGTCGTCGCCGGCGCGATCCTGGCGCCGTGGCTGACCGGCTACGACCCCAATGAACAGATGTTCGACGGCCTGACCATCGAGGGCTCGCCACTGCCGCCGAGCGCGCATTTCTGGCTGGGCACGGACCTGCTCGGGCGCGACCTGCTGACCCGCATCCTCTACGGCGCGCGCACGTCGCTGATCATCGGCGTCGTCGCCAACGGCGTGGCGCTGCTGATCGGCACGCTGGTCGGCGTCACCGCCGGCTATTTCCGCGGCTGGATCGGCAGTGCGCTGATGCGTTTCACCGACCTGATGATGGCCTTCCCGGCGCTGCTGCTGGCGATTTGCCTGGCGGCGGTGTTCCAGCCCAGCCTGTGGATCGTCGCCATGGTCATCGCGCTGGTGAACTGGGTGCAGACGGCCCGCGTCATCTATACCGAGACCAGCTCCCTGTCCGAACGCGAATTCATCGATGCCGAGCGCACCATCGGCGCCGGCGCGCCGCGCATCCTGTTTCGCCACATCCTGCCGCATCTGCTGCCAACCATCATCGTCTGGGGCACGCTGGGCATCTCGACCACGGTGCTTCTGGAAGCGACGCTCTCCTTCCTCGGCATCGGCGTGCAGCCGCCGACCGCGTCCTGGGGCAACATCATCTTCGAGAACCAGACCTATTTCCAGGCAGCGCCCTGGCTGGTGTTCTTCCCGGGCGCCGCGATCCTGGCGCTGGCGCTGGCCTTCAACCTGATCGGCGATGCGCTGCGCGACATCCTCGACCCAACGCAACGAGGCCGGGCATGATCGCCTATCTTGGCCGCCGCATCATCCAGTCGGCGCTGATCCTGCTCGGCGTCTCGCTGATCACCTTCGCTCTGCTTTATCTGCTGCCCGCGGATCCGGTCAGACAGATCGCCGGCCGCAGTGCGACACCGCAAACTGTCGAGAACATCCGCCAGCAGCTCGGCCTCGACCAGCCCTTCGTCGTCCAGTACTGGCACTATCTGACCGGCCTGCTCAGCGGCGACCTCGGCCGCTCCTATATCCAGCGCTCGCAGGTCACCGAGCTCATCGTCTCGCGGCTGCCGGCGAGCCTGCTGCTGATGGTCGGCGCCATCCTGTGCGAGCTGGCGATCGGCCTGACCATGGGCCTCATCGCCGCCGTCAAGCGCGGCACCGCCACCGACCAGTCGCTGATGGTCGCCTCCTTCGTCGGCGTCTCGGCGCCGCAATTCGTCGTCGGCCTGCTGCTGCTCTACGTGTTCGCGGTGCGGCTCGGCTGGTTTCCGATCGGCGGCTACGGCACATGGCGCCATTTGGTGTTGCCATCGCTGACCATGGGCATACTCGGCGCCGGCTGGTACGCGCGCATGATGCGCTCGTCGATGATCGACGTGCTGCGGCAGGATTATGTGCGCACGGCGCGCGCCAAGGGCCTGGCGCGCCGCGCCATCCTCTTCCGCCACGCTTTGCCCAACGCCATCCTGCCGGTCATCGCCATGATCGGCATCGACATCGGCATCTTCATGGGCGGCATCGTGGTGGTCGAAAGCGTGTTCGGCTGGCCAGGCATCGGCCAACTCGCCTGGCAAGCCATCCAGCGCGTCGACATTCCAATCATCATGGGCGTCACGCTGGTCTCGGCCTGCGCCATCGTGCTCGGCAACCTCCTGGCCGACATCATCGCGCCCTTCATCGACCCCCGTATCAAACTGAGATGAGCATCAAGCTCAGATGAAACCAAGAAAACGAACAGAGAAAGGGAACCGTCAAATGAAGAAGTTTTTGGCCTCCACCGTGGCGGCATCGGCGCTGGCGCTGATGCTCGGCATGACGAGCGTTCGCGCCGAGGACACGATCGATCCCAACGCCAAGCAGGGCGGCGCGATCACCATCACCTACAAGGACGATGTCGCGACCCTCGATCCGGCGATCGGCTATGACTGGCAGAACTGGTCGATGATCAAGAGCCTGTTCGACGGGCTGATGGACTACGAGCCCGGCACCACCAATTTGAAGCCCGACCTCGCCGAGAGCTACGAGATTTCGCCGGACGGCAAGACCTTCACCTTCAAGCTGCGCCATGGCGTGAAATTCCACAATGGCCGCGAGATGACGGCCGACGACGTGAAATATTCGCTCGACCGCGTCACTAATCCGAAGACGCAGAGCCCTGGCGCCGGCTTCTTCGGCTCTATCAAGGGCTATGACGATGTCGCCGCCGGCAAGGCCGAAAGCCTGTCGGGCGTCACCGTCGTCGACCCCTACACCGTCAAGTTCGAACTGACCCGTCCCGACGCCACGTTCCTGCACGTCATGGCGATCAACTTCTCGCATGTCGTGCCGAAGGAAGAGGTCGAGAAATACGGCGCCGATTTCGGCAAGCATCCCGTCGGCACCGGTGCCTTCAAGCTGGCCGAATGGACGCTGGGACAGCGCATCGTCTTCGAGCGCAACGCCGATTACTGGCACAAGGGCCTGCCGCATCTCGACAAGATCACCTTCGAGATCGGCCAGGAGCCGGTCGTGGCGCTGCTGCGCCTGCAGAAGGGCGAGATCGACGTTCCCGGCGACGGCATTCCGCCGGCCAAGTTCCAGGAAGTTATGGCCGACCCCGAGCAGAAGGCGCGCGTCGTCGAGGGAGGCCAGTTGCACACCGGCTATGTCACCATGAACACGACGATGGCGCCCTTCGACAATGTGAAGGTGCGCCAGGCCGTCAACATGGCGATCAACAAGGCGCGCGTCGTCCAGATCATCAACAACCGCGCCGTGCCGGCCAACCAGCCGCTGCCGCCGTCGATGCCGGGCTACGACAAGGAATACAAGGGCTATCCCTATGACGTCGCCAAGGCCAAGGCGCTGCTCGCCGAGGCCGGCCACGCCGATGGCTTCGAGACGCAACTGTTCGTCATGAACACCGACCCCAATCCGCGTATCGCCCAGGCGATCCAGCAGGATCTGGCGGCGATCGGCATCAAGGCCAGCATCCAGTCGCTGGCGCAGGCCAATGTCATCGCCGCGGGCGGCGACAAGGCCGGCGCGCCGATGATCTGGTCCGGCGGCATGGCCTGGATCGCCGACTTCCCGGATCCGTCCAACTTCTACGGCCCGATCCTCGGCTGCGCCGGCGCCGTTCCGGGCGGCTGGAACTGGTCGTGGTATTGCAACAAGGATCTCGACGCCAAGGCCGCCGAAGCCGACGCCATGGTCGACCCGGCCAAGGCCGGTGAGCGCGACAAGATGTGGAGCGCGATCTACGAAAAGGTGATGGCGGACGCACCCTGGGCGCCGGTCTTCAACGAGCAGCGATTCACCATGAAATCGGCCCGGATGGGCGGTGCCGACAACCTCTATGTCGACCCGGTCCATATCCCGATCAACTATGACAATGTGTACGTAAAAGATGTGCAATAACTGCGATTACACGATCCACGGGCGCCATCACCATTTCGGCTGGGACAATTCCTTTGTCCCGGCCGAGACGGTGGCGCCCGGTTCGACCATTGAGTTCCAGTGCCTCGATTCGTCGGGCGGTCAGTTGACGCCGGACAGCACGGTCGGCGACATCGCCAAGCTCGACTTCGGCAAGATCAACCCGGTGACCGGGCCGATCTTCGTCGACGGCGCCGAACCGGGCGATGCGCTCAAGGTGACGATCGAGATGTTCAAACCGTCCGGCTTCGGCTGGACGGCGAACATTCCAGGTTTTGGGCTGCTCGCCGACGACTTCAAGGAACCGGCGCTCAACATCTGGAAGTATGACGCCGCCTCGCTGGAGCCGGCGCTGTTTGGAAAGAACGGCCGCGTGCCGCTAAAACCTTTTGCCGGGACCATCGGCAATGCGCCGGCTGAAAAGGGCCATCACTCGGTGGTCCCGCCCCGGCGCGTCGGTGGCAATCTCGACATCCGCGACCTCGCCGCCGGCACCACGCTTTACCTGCCGGTGGAAGTGGCAGGCGCCCTGTTTTCGGTCGGCGACACGCATGCCGCGCAAGGTGACGGCGAGGTCTGCGGCACCGCGATCGAAAGCCCGATGGACGTCGTGCTCAAGCTCGACCTGGTCAAGGACGCGAGGCTGAAGACGCCGCGTTTCACCACGCCCGGGCCGGTGACGCGTCATCTCGATGCCAAGGGCTATGAGGTGACGACCGGTATCGGACCTGACTTGATGGCCGGCGCCAAGGAAGCGGTCGCCCAGATGGTCGACCTGCTTGCCGGCCGCTACCAGATCGACCCCGTCGAAGCCTACATGCTGGCCTCGGTCTGCGGCGATCTGCGCATCAGCGAGATCGTCGACATGCCGAACTGGGTGGTCTCGTTCTACTTCCCGCGCTGCGTGTTTGAATGAGCCAAGACGCGGGCAAGAAGCGGACCGCTTCAGACGCGGCGACAGGACCGGTGCTCGACATCGCCGGCCTGTCCGTCAGCGTGCGCGGCGAGGATGGCGAGCGCGAGGTCGTGTCCGGCCTTTCGCTGCGGCTTTCGCGCGGCGAGACGCTTTGCATCGCCGGAGAATCCGGCTCCGGCAAGTCGATGACGTCGCTGGCGATCATGCAGCTTCTGCCGCAGCCTGCCGCCCGCATATCCGCGGGCGCCATCCGTCTGGGCGATACCGATCTGGCTCGGCTCAACGAACGGCAGATGCGGCGCATTCGCGGCAACCGCATTGCCATGATCTTCCAGGAACCAATGACCTCACTGAACCCGGTGCTGTCGATCGGTCGCCAACTCATCGAATCCATCGAGGCCCACACCAGCCTGTCGCCAGCCGAGGCGCGCCAGCGTGCCATCGACGCGCTGAAGGCGGTGCGCATTTCGGAAGCCGAAAGCCGGCTAAAGCAGTTTCCGCACGAACTGTCCGGGGGCATGCGCCAGCGTGTGATGATCGCCATGGCGCTGGCGCTCGAACCTGACGTGCTGATCGCCGACGAGCCGACGACGGCGCTCGACGTCACCGTGCAGGGCGAGGTGCTGGAACTGTTGCGCGACCTGCAGCGCGAGCGCGGCACCAGCGTCATCCTCATCACCCACGACATGGGCGTGGTCGCCGAAATGGCCGACCGCGTCATCATCATGCGGCATGGCCGCATGGTCGAGGAAGGCAAGGCGGCGGATATTTTCGCCCGACCACAGGCTGCTTACACGCGAGAATTGCTGGCTGCGGTGCCGCGCATCGGCGCCGGCGTTGGCCGACAGGAATCCAGGGACACTGAAGCAGCGGCATCGGCAAATGTCGCCGAGGTCAAGGACCTGCATGTCCGCTTCGACCTGCATGGCGGCTTCTTCGGTCGCGTAAACCGCCGCGTCCACGCCGTCGAAGGCGTCAGCTTTTCAATCGCGCCCAACGAAACGCTGGCGCTGGTCGGCGAATCCGGTTGCGGCAAGTCGACGACCGCCAAGGCGCTGGCCGGGCTGGTCCCTTACACCGGCGACATCGTCGTTGGCGGGCGCAATCTGTCCGGCCTTGGCCGCGACGAGCGCAAGGCGGTGCGCCGCGACGTGCAGATGATTTTCCAGGACCCCTTTGCTTCGCTCGACCCGCGCATGCGCGTCGGCGACCTCGTTGCCGAGCCCCTGGTGATCCATGGCATCGCCTCGAAGGAAGAGCGCGGCCAGCGTGTGGCGGCGCTGTTCGAGCGCGTCGGCCTGACGGCCGACCAGATGGAGCTCTATCCGCACGAATTCTCGGGCGGCCAGCGCCAGCGCGTCTGCATAGCCCGTGCGCTGGCTTTGCGGCCAAAGCTGATCATCGCCGACGAGAGTGTCTCGGCGCTTGACGTCTCGGTGCAAGCGCGCGTGCTTGACCTGTTGAAGGAACTGCAGCGCGAATTCGGTGTCGCCTATCTGTTCATTTCGCATGACATGGCGGTGGTCGAGAACATTTCCGACCGCGTCGCCGTCATGTATCTCGGCCAGATCGTCGAGATGGGAACGCGCGACCAGGTGTTTTCGAACCCGCGCCACCCCTACACCAGGCGCCTGATCGAAGCCGTGCCGGTGCCGGACCCGGCAAGGAGAAGGAGCCGCTTCGCCCGCCTCGACCAGGAGATCCCAAGCGCCACCCGCAAGATCGGCGAGGCGCCGATGAAGCTTGCCCTGCAGGATGTCGGCAACGGGCATCTCGTCGCCGCCGGAAGCTGAGGCCTGCGAGGCGGCGGCGTAATCTTGGCTGTCCGCCTACCTGATTGCGTCCAGCATCTGTCGGTGCCGGTGCATCTCCAGGAAAATCCGGTAGTCGCGGTCGAAGCGCGAGCCTGAAGCCGGGTTCGATGCGCGCGTCCTGCCGCCTTGCTGCATGGCAAGGCAGGCAGCATTGAGATCGGGGAACAGGCCGGCTGCGGTTGCCGCGACCATGCCGGTGCCAAGCAGCACTGCCTCGTCGGCCAGCGGCTCTATCACCGTGCAGCCGGTGGCGTCGGCATAGAGCTCCATCAGCAGCGGGTTCTTGGTGTGGCCGCCGGTGACATGCAGCGTGTCGATCAAATAGCCATTCTCGTTCAGCGCTTCCAGCACATGGCGCACGCCGAGCGCGATGCCGACGGCCGTGCGCCAGTAGAGCTTGCACAGGCTGTCGAAGGAAGAATCCAGCGTCAGCCCGCTGACGACGCCGACGGCATGCGGATCGGCGAGCGGCGAGCGATTGCCGTGGAAATCCGGCAGCACGTGCAGCCTCGCGGCGAGGTTCTCGCCCTCGGTGGCGCGTAGCTCGGCGACACGCCGGGCGATCCTGGCATGCATGGCGGCGTCCGGCTCGCCGCCGGCGCCGTGCCAGCGGATGATGTGGTCGAGCAAGGCGCCGGTGGCGGACTGGCCACCTTCCGACAGCCACAGCTTAGGCAGGGCCGCGCCATAGTAGGGGCCCCAGACTCCAGCGAAGGGCTGCGGGTCGGGCGACATCGCCATGACGCAGCTCGAAGTGCCGGCGATGAGTGCCAGGTGCCGGCCGATGTTCTGTTCATCGCCGGCAAAGCCGCCGAGCACGCCAAGCGCGCCGGCATAGGCATCGATGACCCCGGCGCCAACCCGGCATTTTTCCGTCAGCCCAAGCTCGGCTGCCGCTTGCGCTGTCAGGGGGCCGATGTCAGTGCCGACCGGGCTGGCCTTCTCCGGCAGATTGCCATGCTCGAAAAGATCGCCCAGGCCGACGATGTCGAAGAAGTCCCGCCGCCAGCCGCTGGCTTCATGCGCCAGATAGGTCCATTTGGCAGTCAACGTGCATTGCGAACGGGCGAGTGAGCCTGTCGCCTGCCACGTGAGGAAGTCGGTCAGGTCAAATAGAGTGCCGGCCTGCGCCCACGTCTCCGGCAGGTTCCGTTTCAGCCACATCAGCTTCGGCGTCGCCATCTCCGGCGACATGACGCCGCCGATATAGTCGAGCACGGCGTGGCCGCTTGTCGTGCATTCGTCGGCCTCGGCAATGGCACGGTGGTCAAGCCAGACGACCGTATCCCAGCGCTTGTCGCCGGTGACGGAGACGCTGAGCTGACCACCTTGCCGGTCGCGCACGACCAGCGAGCAGGTGGCGTCGAAGGAGACGCCGACGACATCCTCGGCGGCGACACCTGCCTTGGCCCGGGCGGCACGCACGGCGGTGCAGACCGCCGACCAGATATCACGAGAATCATGCTCGGCGTGATCCGGCTTTGGCTGGTTCATGGCGATTGGATGTTCGGCACGGCCGAGCAAGGTGCCCGCTGCATCAAGAATGCCCGCGCGGGCGCTCCCGGTGCCGACATCGACCGCGCAAACAAACTGTTTCGTCAAGATGCTCTGACTCTCGCTCCCAGGCCTGCAATGAGATCGGGCAATTGCAGCATGTCAGCGAATATAAAGTCCGGTTGCATCGACGCAAGCCGTGCTTTGAGCGCCGGGTTGCCGGCATGCGAGCCGCCGGTGAATGCAAAGACCCTCATGCCCGCCGCCCGCGCCGCCTCGACACCCGCCGGACTGTCTTCGATGACGAGGCAGTTTTCCGGTTTGACGCCCATCGCACTGGCGGCGTGAAGGAAGAGGTCGGGCGCCGGCTTGCCTCGTGCCACCATGGCGGCGCTGAACAGATGCGATTCCAGCAGGCCCAGCAACCCGGTAACATCGAGTGCGTAACGGATGCGGTCGAGCGTCCCGGATGAGGCGACGCAGCGAGGCATGACGAGCCTCGGCAGCATCTCCTTGACGCCGGGCACCGGCTTCAGCTCCTCGCGAAACCTGCGCATCAACTCGACGCGCATCTCGGTCAGATGCCTGTCGGTGATATCAAGCCCGAAGTCGCGGCCGAGTATCTCGCGGACGCTCTTCATGCTCTTGCCCAGGAAATGTTCGTAGGCGGTATCCTCGTCGATGGTGCCGCCGGCGAGCTTGATCATGCCGAGCAGAGTGGAGACGGAGAGCCCTTCGCTGTCCACCAGCACGCCGTCGCAGTCGAAGATGACCAGTTCGGGCGCCATGGCCTGGAAAGGTTCTCAGAGCTGGCCGGCGAGGTAGCGCGTCAGCGTGGCGCGCGCACCATTCGACCAAAGCACGCCGAGTGCATGGGCGAAGGCTTGCGCGAAGGCTGTCGAGCGGCCGACGTCGCCATAGATGTCCTCCATGGCAAGCCAGGCCGACGGCGCATCCCTCGCCGCCTTCGACGTCGCCAGCAACCGGTCCCAGCTGGGATCGTTGGGCTCGATGACGGCGCCGCTGTCCGTCGTGCCGAAGCAGTAGCGGCACCATAATGCCGACTCCAATGCGAGGCCTGCAACGCCCTTGCCGGCCTTCAGCCTGTCGGCGATGGTCGGAATGATGAATTTCGGCTGCCTGTTGGAGCCGTCGAGGCACAGCCGGCGCACGGTGTCGCCGATCTTGGGGTTGGAGAACCGGCTCTCGATGAGCTGGTAATAGTCCTCCAGAACGGTGTCCGGCACCGGCGGCACGGTCGGGATGATCTCCTCGCGCTCGAGCTTTGCCAGGAAGCCGCTGACCAGTGGCTCCTGCATCGCCTCGTGGACGAAATGGATGTCCATCAAGCCGGCCGGGTAGGCAATGGTCGCGTGGCCACCATTGAGGATGCGGATCTTCATCAACTCATAGGGCGCGACATCCTTGACGAACTGCACGCCGACCTTCTCCAGCGGTGGACGGCCATCGGTGAAATGGTCTTCCAGTACCCATTGCCGGAATGGTTCGCAGAAGACCGGCCAGTTGTCTTCCAGGCCAAAATCGTCAGCCAGGATGCGGCGCTCGCGGTCGGTGGTCGCCGGCGTGATACGGTCGACCATGCCATTGGGAAAGGCGACATGATCGCTGACCCAGTTCGCCAGGTCCTCGTCGATCAATCGGGCGAGGCCGATGACGCCGTCCGAGGTGACGTGGCCGTTGTGGGGGATGTTGTCGCAGGACATGACGGTGAAGGGTACCGTACCCTCATCGCGGCGGCGCACCAGCCCGGCAAGGATGATGCCGAACACCGTCCTGGGCGTCGCCCCCGGCCGCGCATCCGCGACGATATCGGGATGGGTCGGGTTGAATACCCCGGATGCCGGATCGATGAAATAGCCGCCTTCGGTGATGGTCAGCGAGACGATCCTGATCGCCGGGTCGGCCAAGCGCTCGATGATCGCCGCTGCATCGCCAGGCGTGAGGAAATCGATCATGGCGCCGGTGACACGGGCGCTCATATGGCCGCTGTCCTGCTCGACCACGGTGGTCAGCCAATCCTGCTCTTCCAGCTTGAGGCGACCGACCTTCTCGCCCTCGAAGACGCCCGCGCCGACCAGGGCCCAATCATGGCCGATGCCGGAATTGAAAAGGTCGTCGAGATAAACAGCCTGGTGCGAGCGATGGAAATTGCCAACGCCGAAATGCACGATACCGGCCTTCAACGCGGAGCGGTCGTATTTCGGACCAGTGACCTTGTCGGGTAGCCTGGAGAGATTGGAGGAAGAGAGTTTCACGGTCATTTGCTTTACCCTTTTGGCCGGGCTACGGCCTTCGTTCATGGGAACAAGGTCGGGGCGCCACACCTTCCGAGGTCAGTGGGCCCTTTCACTTTGATAGCGGCCTCTGCCCCTCGCCGAGGAACCGAGAACAGAGGCCATCCCTCCTCAACTCATCCACTGGCCGCCATCGACATTGTAGGTCTGGGCGACGATGTATTCGGCGTCCTCGCTGGCGAGAAAAACCGCCATGCCCGTGAGGTCCTGCGCCGTGCCCATGCGGCCATAAGGCACCGCCTCGCCGACAAGTTTCTTCTTCTCGCCCCTGGGCCGGTTCTCGTATTTGGCAAACAGGGAATCGACGTGATCCCAATGCTCGCCGTCGACGACACCGGGCGCAATGGCGTTGACGTTGATGCGATGCTTGATCAGGTCGAGCCCCGCCGACTGAGTAAGCGAGATGACGGCGGCCTTGGTCGCGCAATAGACGCCGACCAGCGCCTCGCCGCGCCGTCCTGCCTGGCTTGCCATGTTGATGATCCTGCCGCCCTTGCCCCGCGCGATCATCGAGCGGCTTGCCGCCTGCAACATGAACAGCGTGCCGGCCACGTTGACGGAAAACAGCCGGTCGTAGCTCGCCTTGGTGATCTCGACGATCGGCGCCAGGTCGAACAGGGCGGCATTGTTGATCAGTATGTCCAGCCCGCCGGCCTTCTTCTCGACGGCTTTCACCGCCGCCTCGATCGAGGCGAGATCGGTGACGTCGAGCTCGACCGCGTAGGCGCTGTCGCCGATCTCGGCGGCTGTCTTCTCGGCAGCCTCCAGATTGATGTCGGCAATGGCGACGGTCGCGCCCTCGTGCACATAGGCTTCGGCGAAGGCCCTGCCTATGCCGCGCGCCGATCCTGTGATCAGCGCCGATTTGCCGTTCAGCCTCACTGCGCCATCGCCTTGCCGTCGGGGCCGAAGCGATGCAACTTGGTCTTGTCCGGCGTCAGGTAGATCGTGTCGCCGTGACGGACGGCCAATTCACCGTCGGCACGCACCGTGAGCGGCCCGACACCGTCGGCCTGCACATGCAGGAAAGTGTCGGAGCCGAGATGCTCGGCAACGCCAACGATCGCCTTCCAGTCACCGGCCGTGGTCGAAATCTGCATGTGCTCGGGACGGATACCAATGGTCTTGGCGCCGTATCTGGCGGCGGGTGCGCCCTCGATCAGGTTCATCTTAGGCGAGCCTATGAAGCCGGCCACAAACAGGTTCTTCGGTGTCTTGTAGAGCTCCATCGGTGAGCCGACCTGCTCGATGTTGCCGGCATTCAGCACCACGATCTTGTCGGCCATGGTCATGGCCTCGACCTGGTCATGGGTGACATAGATCATGGTGGTCTTGAGCTGATGGTGCAGTTCGCTGATCTCCAATCGCATGGTGCCGCGCAGCGCTGCGTCGAGGTTGGACAGCGGCTCGTCGAACAGGAAGGCAGTCGGCTGACGCACGATGGCACGACCGATGGCGACGCGCTGACGCTGGCCGCCGGAAAGCTGGCCGGGCCGGCGTTCGAGGTAGTTGGTAAGGTTCAGCACGCGTGCCGCGTCTCCTACCTTCCTGTCGATGGTGGCCTTGTCTTCGCCCGCCATCTTCAGCGGGAAGCCGATGTTCTTGGCGACCGTCATGTGCGGGTAGAGGGCATAGGACTGGAACACCATGGCCAGCTTGCGCTTGGCCGGCGCTTCGCCGGTGACGTCGCGGCCATCGATGTTGATGGTGCCGCCGCTGGTATCCTCCAGCCCCGCGATCAACCGCAGAAGCGTGGACTTGCCGCAACCCGACGGGCCGACGAAGACAACGAACTCACCATTCTCGATCACCAGGTCGAGACCGGGGATGATCGACGTCGCCCCGAAGGACTTGGAGACGTTCTTGAGCGTGATGTTTCCCATGGTTTCCTCCCCGAGGGGTTATTGTCCGTCGTCTTTTTGCTCGTGTTTGACCGTGCCGCCGCTGCTTCACGGCGCCGCCCATTATTTGACTGCGCCAAAGGTGAGGCCCCGCACCAGCTGCTTCTGGCTGAACCAGCCCATGATCAGGATCGGGGCGATCGCCAGCGTCGAGGCCGCCGAAAGCTTGGCCCAGAACAGGCCCTGCGGGCTGGAGAAGGAGCTGATGAAGGCGGTGAGCGGAGCCGCATCCGTGGTGGTCAACCGGATCGTCCAGAACGCTTCGTTCCAGGCCAGGATGATGTTCAAGAGCATGGTCGAGGCGATGCCTGGCACCGCCATCGGCGTCAGCACATAGATGATCTCGTTCCACAGCGATGCGCCGTCCATGCGCGCCGCTTCCAGAATCTCGCCGGGAATCTCGCGGAAGTAGGTGTAGAGCATCCACACCACGATCGGCAGGTTGATCAGCATCAGCATGACCATCAGGCCGATGCGGGAATCCAACAGTCCGAGGTTGCGGAAGATCAGGTAGATCGGGAACAGCACGGCGACCGCCGGCATCATCTTGGTGGACAGCATCCACATGAGGATGTCCTTGGTCCGCTTGGTCGGCGAGAACGCCATCGACCATGCCGCCGGTATGGCGACCAGCAAGGCAATGATGGTCGAGCCCACCGAGAGGATCACCGAGTTGAGGAAGAACTTGAAATAGCCGCTCTGTGCCTGGACCTCGGAATAGCTCTCGAACGTTCCCGACGGGATCAGGCTGAAGCCCTGGATGGCCTCCTGCTCGGACTTGAACGAGGTGATGATTGTATAGAGGATCGGGAAGAAGATCAGCAGCGCGACGATCCAGGCGGCCGCGGTCGCGATCGTCTTGTGCCGGGTGGTGACTGCACGTGCCATCTTGTCCTCCCTTACTTGTCCAGGTTCTTGCCGACGGCGCGCATGGCGAAGAAGGCAACGATGTTGGCGAGAATGACGGCAATGATACCGCCGGCGGATGCCTGGCCGATTTTGAACTCCAGCAATGCCTTCTGGTAGACGAGGAAGGGGAGGTTGGTGGAGGCGTACCCGGGACCACCATTGGTGGTGACGAGGATTTCGGCGTAGACAGACAGAAGGAAGATCGTCTGGATGAGGACGACGACGGTGATGGCGCGCGACATGTGCGGCAGCGTCAGATAGATGAAGCGGCTGACAAAGCCGGCGCCGTCCATCTCGGCGGCTTCCTTCTGTTCGCCATCGAGCGACTGCAGAGCGGTCAAAAGGATCAGTGTCGCAAACGGCAGCCACTGCCAGGCAACGATGATGATGATGGCGGTGAGCGGATGCTGGCCGAACCAGTCGATCGGCTGGGCGCCGAAGAAGCGCGCAATATCGGCAAAGACACCATATTGCGGATGCATGATCATGTTCTTCCAGACCAATGCGGCCACCGGCGGCATGACGAAGAACGGCGAGATGACGAGAATGCGGACAATGCCCTGTCCCCACATCGGCTGATCAAGCAACATTGCCAGCAGGATGCCGCCAACCACCGTGATCAGCAGCACGCTGACCACGATGGTGAGTGTGTTGAGGATCGACTGCAGGAATGCCGGGTTGGAATAGAAGAGGGCGTAATTTGAGAAGCCGACGAAGCCGTCGCGGATCGGGTTCAGCGGATTGTACTGCTGGAACGAGAACCACAGCGTGAACGCCAGAGGAACAATCATCCAGACCAACAGCAGCACGACGGATGGCGCCATCATGAAACGGGCAAGCGAACGGGTCTGCTGAGTAGCCATGACGGTCACCCTTCAAGGTCAGACTGAGTTTTCAGAATTGGGACTACAAAGGCGGCCGCCCGAACTGGGAACTCGGGCGGCCGTTGCCGGTCATGGTATGCGGCCGGCATTCGGCACCGGGAGGAGCCTTACTTGATATACCCGCCTTCGGTCATGGTCGCGGTGGCCGCGGCCTGAGCCTGCTTCAGAGCATCGTCGACGCTCGACTGGCCGGCAAGAGCCGCCGAGAAGAGCTGGCCAACAGTGGTGCCGAGACCCTGGAATTCAGGAATGGCGACGAACTGAACGCCGACATAGGGCACCGGCTTGACGGTCGGATGCGTCGGGTCGGCCGCGTTGATGGAGTCCAGCGTCATCTTGGCGAACGGAGCCGCTTTCTGGTACTCGGGGTTGGCGTAGAGCGAGGAACGCGTACCCGGAGGCACGTTGGCCCAGCCTTCCTTCGACGCGACGAGCTCGGCATAGTGCTTGCTGGTCGCCCAGGATACGAACTTCTCGGCTGCGTCAGCCTTCTTGGTGCCGGCGGGAATGGCGAGCGACCATGCCCAAAGCCAGTTGCCGCGCTTGCCCAGGCCATTGTCTGGCGCCAGGGCATAGCCGACCTTGTCGGCAACGGTCGAGTTCTTGGGATCCGAGACAAAGGACGCGGCGACGGTGGCGTCGATCCACATGCCGCACTTGCCCTGCTGGAACAGCGCCAGGTTTTCGTTGAAGCCGTTGGACGATGCGCCCTCAGGGCCGTCGGCCTTCATCAGGTCGACATAGAACTGCAGCGTCTTCTTCCACTCGGGCTGGTCGAACTGCGGCTTCCAGTTCTCATCGAACCAGCGCGCGCCGAAGGAGTTCGACATCGCCGTCAGGAAGGCCATGTTCTCGCCCCAGCCGGCCTTGCCGCGCAGGCAGACGCCGTTCACGCCATTGGCGCGGTCGGTCATCTTGTCGGCGGCCTGGCGGATGAAGTCCCAGGTCGGCGCGTCGGGCATCTTCAGGCCCGCCTTGTCCATCAGATCCTTGCGGTACATGACGAAGGAGCTCTCGCCGTAGAACGGAGCTGCGTAGAGCTTGCCGTCGACGGAAAGGCCGCCGGCGATGGCCGGGATGATGTCCTTGGCGTCATAGTCGTCGCCCAGCTTGTCGAGCGGCAACAGCCAGCTCTGCTTGGCCCAGATCGGCACTTCATAGGTGCCGATGGTCATCACGTCGTACTGGCCACCCTTGGTGGCGATGTCGGTGGTGACACGCTCGCGCAGCACGTTCTCTTCGAGCGTGACCCACTGGAGCTGGATGTCGGGGTTAGCCTTGGTGAAGTCGTCGGTCAGCTTCTGCATGCGGACCATGTCGCCATTGTTGACGGTGGCGATGGTGATGGATTCGGCATGTGCGGCGAACGCCAGAGCGCTGGTCGAGCACAAGCCCAGGATGAGCGTGCGAAGTTTCATCAAATTCCTCCCATGGACCAAGATGAGCATTTGCCTTGGCTTTGAGCAATTACTCACTTGGCTTTGATTATGTCAAGCCGGATTCGATGCTGCAGCGCAGCACGCGGCGTCGAACAACGAGGCATGCGGACATGGCGAAGCGAGGTCGTCCCGTCACTGGAACGGCAAGGAATGATCGCGGAGGGGCTTGCCGGACTAACGCAGGCTCGTCGACGTTCTCTTGATCAGCAAGCGATCTCGGTCAGGACCCAGTCACGGAAGGCGCGGATCTTGGGCACATTGCGCCGCGCTTCGGGATAGACCAGCCAGTATGCGTGGCCATCATCGCCCACCAGATCGAAAGGCTGGAGCAGCCGGCCGTCGGCAAGCTCGTTCTTGAACAGTGCCCTGGTCAGGATCGCCACGCCGTGGCCGGCTATGGCCGCATTGGCCTCATAGGCTTGCGCGCCCATGCTGCTGCCGGGTCGGCTGGCAAGGTCGTGCTTGTGCACGCCGGCGGCGGCAAACCACTCATTCCACCAGATGTCACCGGGGTCGAGGATCGGCAATCTCAGGAGATCGGCGGGCTCGTTGACGCCACCGATGCTCGCCGCCAGCTTCGGGCTCAGCATCGGCGTGAAATCCGCGTCGAGCAGCTTGTGCGCTTCAAGGCCCGGCCAGTTGCCGCCGCCTGAGCGAATGGCGATATCGACATCCTCGCGGGCGAAATCGGTCAGGCGACTCGACGTTTCCAGCCGCACGGCAAGTGCTGGATGCGCGATCTGGAACGAGCCCAGCCGATGCGCCAGCCAGTTCGAGGCGAAGGTCAGCACCGTGGTGACGCACAGCAATCCGTCGGCCCCGCCGCGCGCCGCGGCATAGGCCTGGCCCAGAATGGCAAAGGCCTCGCTGACGGCGGGTGCCAGACGTTGTCCGGCCTCGGTCAGCGCGATCTGGCGCGGACGGCGAAGGAACAGCGGCGAACCGACCCGCTCCTCCAGCACCTTGATCTGATAGCTGACCGCCGCCTGCGTCATGCCGAGCTCGTCGGCGGCCTTGGTGAAGGAAAGATGCCGCGCGACTGCCTCAAACACCCTGATCGCCTGCAGCGGAGGGAGTTGCGAAACCTGTCGCGAGCCGAGGTCCGGCATAAAACCTCCTTATGGGTCGTTATCGACGTTCGATTGGCAAAGGCGGCCGGCGGGACCGACATTCAACGTCAACCCGTCATTCGGGTCCAGGATAGCGAAGGTTGACCATCATGACCATGGCACAGCAGAAATGCACTCCCACTCCAGATCATCGCTGGATTTCGTGGCTCACGGACGGATTCAGCTGGTTCGCGACCAGGAAACGCGCGCATCTCGACATCAGGGAGTTGTCGCCGCATCTGCAACGCGATCTCGGTTTCCTGGATGGCAACGACCCTTTCGGGCGGCACAAATAGCCTCGCTGGCCTTATGCCGGAATCAGCCGGAGGCCAGCAGCGCGGCGGCGGTCCGCTCGTCGGTGATGAGGCCGTTGACCAGTCGCCGGTTCACGGCCGCGAGGATGCCCGGCAGTTTGCGCTCGCCCATAGCAAGCGCGATGACCAGCGAGCGTTCGCGCGACGGCAGCGCCGCCGACGAAACCCGATCATTGGTAATGCCCTCGATCATCCGGCCCTCGCGGTCGAACACCCATCCGACGATCTCGCCGACACCGCCGGCCTTCTGCAGCGCCTTCAACTCACCTTCCGATATGAAGCCGTCCTCATAGAGCGGCGCTTTCGGACCAAGGTCGCCGATGCCGACGAATGTCACGTCGGCCTCGGCGGCGAGCGCCAGCGTCGGCTGGATCATCGACTGGTTGAGCAGCATCTCGCGCTCTTCCGGGGAAGAGGCGATGACCGGCAACGGCATCGGGAAGGATCGTGCCTTGACCCTGTCGGCCATTGTGAAGATGACGTTGTAGAAGGCGGCGGAGCCGTCGGGCGAGATGTTGCCGGTCAGCGATACGACCTTGTGCTGCGGGCACTCCATCGGCGGCAATTGCTCGATCGCGGCCTTCAACGTGCGGCCGGTGCCGATCGCCATGACGATCGGGGTTGGCGAGCGCAAGCGTCGCTCGATCTCGGCGGCGGCGGCCTCGGCGATGCCGATCGTGGTTGAAGACGAATTGGGATCGCTGGGCACAACCTCGACCAGATCGAGCGCGAAGCGCGATTTCAGACGGGCCGAGAGATCGAGGCAATTGGCGATCGGGTGATCGACGCGGACCTTGATCAGGCCTTCCGACACGGCCAGCGACACCAGGCGCTGCGCCGTCTGCCGGGAGATGCCGAGCGTGGAGGCAATCTGGTCCTGTGTGTTGCCGGCAACATAATAAAGCCAGCCGGCGCGCGCCGCGTCGTCCAACCTGTTGCTGCCGCCGTCCTGCCGGGAATTCAAGTCCTGCCTCCAGAGAGCCCGCCGGATATCAAGCCGGCGCTATAGTCTCGCAGGGAATGCGCTGCCGCGCAATTGCCAATCATCAGGGCAATTGCCTGACATTTTCGATGAAACATTGGTAGCCTTTCGGAGGAAGAGGAAAGAACCGCATGGGCGGCCCCGGCGATTTATCTCGCGACACGAACCTGCATTTTTAATGCATGTCGTGATCCCAAAACCGCGAGCACTTTTGGGCGACATGCATTAAGGGAATCGCAAAGAGGAATCTAGCATGACGCCGAAAGCGGTTTTCTGGGACATGGACGGAACGCTGGTCGACAGCGAGCCCCTGCACGAGGCGGCGCTGATCGCGGCGCTGCGAAACGCCGGCGTCGCGCCGCCGGCCGACCTGCATCAGCGGGTGCTCGGCGTCGCCGCATGGCCCGTCTACGAGATGCTGCGCGACGAGTTCGGGCTGGACGTGCCGTTCGACGAGTGGATCAGCCGGAAATACGATCACTATCTGCCATTGACCGAAACGCTGCAGCCGCGCCCGGGCGCGATCGAGATCTTCAACGAGCTGCGCGCGCTTGGCGTGGCGCAGGCGGTGGTGTCCAATTCCGACCGCCTGGTCGTCGACGCCAATCTGCGGGTGGTCGGCCTGAGCTATCCCGGCATGAGGACGGTCAGCCGCAACGACGTGCGCGAAGGCAAGCCGCATCCGGAGCCCTTCCTGCGCGCCGCCTGGCTGGTGGACGTCGATCCTTCGCAAGCGGTCGCCATCGACGATAGCTTGACGGGCGCCATGGCAGGGTTGGCCGCAGGGATGAAGACGATCTTCTGGCCGGAAGCACCAATGGAAGGCCCACCCGGCGCCATCGTCATCAACAGCGCCGAAGAATTGCGGAAGCAATTAGGGCTCTGAAGAAACCCGCCCACGTCGGCCCCGCCCCTCATCCGCCTGCCGGCACCTTCTCCCCGTAAACGGGAGAAGGAAGGAGATTCAGTTCCGGTAGACCGGCTCCTGCTCGTCGAGGATCGCCTTGAGTTCCGAAAGATGCCGGTCGGCCTGGCCGGGATAGTCGTCCATTTCCTTTGCGGTCTTTTCGGCGATCTCGTCCGAAAGCACGCGCAGCGGGCGGCCAGTCCACAGCGCCTTGATGTAGGTTTCGGCGGCGCGCTCGAAATAGAACATGCGGTTGAAGGCGTCGGCAACGGTATCGCCGATGACCAGCACGCCATGGTTACCCATGATCATCACCTTGTCCTTCGGATCGGCCAGGAGCTGCGAGCAGCGCTCGCCTTCTTCCTCGAAGGCCAGCCCGCCATAGTGGGCATCGACGACGTGGCGGTTGAAGAACGTCGCCGAGTTCTGGTCGATCGGCGGGAGCCTCGAATCGGCCAGCGAGGCCAACACGGTGGCGTGGATCGAGTGCACATGCATGACGCAGCGCGCATGGGGCACATTGCGATGGATGGCGCCGTGCAGGCCCCAGGCGGTCGGGTCTGGCGCATTCGGCCCGGACAGCGTGTCGGGATCGTTGGCGTCGATCAGCAGCATGTCGCTCGCCTTGATGCGCGAGAAATGCATCTGGTTGGGATTCATCAGGAACTGCGTGCCGTCGTCATTGACGGCCAGCGAGAAATGATTGGCCACCGCCTCGTGCATGTTGAGCCGCGCTGTCCAGCGGAAGGCGGCGGCGAGATCGACGCGCTCCTCGTAGTAAGGCAGGTTGGTCAGCGTTTCCTTGTGCAGGCGCGCAATGCTCATCGAAAATCCTCCATTTCTTCGGAGAATGCCGCGCATGGCGGCGGCCAGCAACAGCAAACTGCTGGGTCAGGCCAGCGGATCAGGCGGCCGAACGGGCGGCCCGCAGCCCGCCATGCTCGACAATGAAATCGATGACCTCCTGCAGGCCCTTGCCCCGCGACAGGTCGGTGAAGCCGAAGGGCCGCTTGCCGCGCATCCGCGCGGCATCGCTTTCCATGACATCGAGATTGACGTTCACATAAGGCGCAAGGTCGCTCTTGTTGATGACCAGGAAGTCGGAGCGGGTGATGGCCGGGCCGCCTTTCCTCGGGATCTCCTCGCCCTGACAGACCGAGATCACATAGAGCGTCAGGTCGGCGAGGTCCGGCGAGAAGGTGGCGGCGAGGTTGTCGCCGCCGGATTCGATGAAGACGATGTCGAGATCCGGAAACTTCCGGTTCATCTCGGCGATCGCCTGCAGGTTGATCGAAGCGTCTTCACGTATGGCAGTGTGCGGGCAGCCACCGGTCTCGACACCCATGATGCGATCCTCGGGCAGCGCCTGCAGCCGCGCCAGCATCATAGCGTCTTCCTTGGTGTAGATGTCGTTGGTGACGACGGCGATGGAGAATTCGTCGCGCAGCGCCTTGCAGAGCTTTTCGGTAAGCGTCGTCTTGCCGGAGCCGACGGGGCCGCCGATACCGATGCGAAGGGGACCGTTGGTCTGCGTCATGCGGGGAACTCCGTGATGGCAAGAACGGCGAAGCCAAGCCCGATCAACAGGCACAGCGGTGAATAGTAGCGGACATCAAGCCGCGCGAAAGGCTGTTCCGGCGCCAGCCGCCGCCACCGGGCGTGAAGCCGGCAATGCCGCGCCCAAGGAAAACCAGCCCGATGAGCAGCGACGTTGCGGCGAGCCCTTCCTTGGGAAAGGGCGAAGCGAAGACGCCTTCAAGCGCCATCGGCCACAGAGTCGCCAAAGCAAGGCACGCGGCGACCGCAAAACTGGCGAAGGGCGTCGGCATCTCGTCAACGCCACGAAAGCCGACCATGGCGCGGGCGCAGGAGGCCGCATCCCTGCCCGGCCAGATGCCGCCGATGCCCCAATAGACATGCAGCGTGGTGATCAGCAGCAGGATGAAGGAGAGGACGAAGGCGAGGATGATCATGAACGGAACAGCCGGGAGTACTGGGTTTCGTGCTTCATCGCCATCACGTCGGAGACGAAGGCGCAGCCGCCGAGATCATCGAGCGTCGAGGCGGCGGCGCGGGTGGCGGTCGCCAGGGCCAATGGCTCGAAGCCGGCGAGCAGGGTCGTTGCGGCACTCTGGCCGACGACGCCGAGCCTGATCGCCGCCTGGACGAGGTTGGAGAAGAAGGCCTGCAGGAAGGCGGACAGCGCATCCTGCAGCGCGATCGCATTGCCGCCAGCAGTCGCGCCGACGGCGACGCAATAGGCACATTCGGCAGGCAGGCGCGTCAGAACTGGATTGGGCCAGGCTGACGCTGCCTTGATGAAGGCCGCGCCCTGCAGCATGGTCTCGGCGTGACGCTCGCGCGAGCCGGCCAGGGCTTCGGCGAGCGTGGCAACATCATCGAGATCGCCGTCCTGGCGCGCGCGGCGCCAGCTTTCGGCGAACAGCACCGCATCGTTCCAGCCCGAGCCCATTTCGACCAGCGTCTCCAGCCATGCGGCCAGGCTGTCGGCATCGGCAACGAGCCCATCGTGCACAGCCTGCTCAAGACCATGGCTGTAGGAAAAGCCGCCGACCGGAAAGGCCGGCGACAGCCACGCCATCAGCCGCAGCAGGGCGATGTTCGAAGGCTGGTCAGTCATGGTCGTGGTGGTGGCCTGCGTGACTGTGCGAATGGGAATGCGATTCGCTGTGTGAGTGGGAATGGCCTTCAGCATGGCTGTGCGTATGCGCCTCGGCATGCTGAAGGCCGTGATCATGGCCGCCGGAATAGGCGCCGCGCACCGGCTTGAATGGTTCCGACACCTCGGTCACCGTGGCGCCCAGCCCCTCCAGCATCGCCTTGATGACATGATCGCGCAGGATGATGATGCGGTTGGCCTCGATGCCCGCCGCCAGATGGCGGTTGCCGATATGCCAGGCGAGCTCGGTCAGCTGCACGGCATTTCGAGCGCGGATGTCATAGACATCTTCCGGGGCCGCGATGATCTCGACATGGCGGCCATCCTCCAGCACCAGCCGGTCGCCATCGTTCAACGCGATCGGCTCGGGCAGGTCGACCAGAACCTTGCCGCCGTCCGACAGCTCGATGGCCCGGCGGCGCAGATGGCGCTCGTCATGGGCGAGCACGGCCCGGCCAAAGGGCACGGTCGCTCCCGCCGCGCCGGCGGACACGACGGAGACGGCGCGCGGGAACTTGGTGAAATCGGTGTTGATGTTGAGTTTCATTTCATGGCTCCGCCATTGGCTTGCGCCCGTGCGCGGGCGGGCCGCGCCAGCAGGCGGTCGAAATAGGCATTGACGCGGCCTGATTCGATCGGGAATTTTCCGGCGCGTGCCCAGGCACTCATGTCGCCAAGTAGCACATCCACAGCGGAGAACCGGTCGCCGAGTGCGAACGGCCGGTCGCCCAGCCGTCGGTCGAGCGCCTTGACCTCCGAGGCGAAATCATACGCAGCCGCAGGCCCGACATCGACGCGCACCCCCTTTGGCAGCAGGAAGCGATGGCGCAGCTTGTTCCACAGCGGCGCCTCGAACTCCGACTGGGCGAAATGCATCCAGGAATCCATTTCGGCGCGTCCGGCGACACCGGGATTGGCGCCCATGCCCATTTCGGTGTGCTTGTCGGCGAGATAGACGCAGATCGCCGCCGAATCCGTTATTCTCAGGTCTCCGTCGATCAGGATCGGAACCTTGCCCGACGGGTTGAGCGCATAGGCTTCCGGCGAGCGTAGCTTGACCTCGACGAATTCATAGGGCTGCCCGAGTTCCTCGAGCATCCAGAGAACGCGGCTGACCCGTGATCCGCGCGATCCGACGGCCTTGTACATCAGCAAACCTGCCTTTCCCAAACGAGCCTAGACGATCGCGAAGTTCAGCCCAATGCCGCTCAGACGATCGTGTCGAAGAGCCGCAGGATGAACGATATCTGATAGACCAGCGTGGCAGCCACAAAGGCGATGTGAAACCGCCGGTCGCGCACCAGGATCGCCGCAATGCAGAGTGCGACGAAGATCGGCGTGCGAAACAGGTATTCGTTGCCGAAGTGGGCGAAATGCTCCTGCCCTTTCAGCAGCGTGTCGATGACGTCGAGCAGGTAGGTCGCGGCAAGCAGGCCGAAGAACCAGGCGCGACACGAATAGAAGAAATCCTCGTAGCTGGTGTAGTCGAGCATGGAATCCGGAAACAGCAGCGCGCACAGCAGGAACAGCGTGACCGCATAGAAGATGATGAAAAGGTATTTGCCGAAGGTCCAGATCTGGATCGTGAACAGCCCGAACTCCCACCACCAGAAATGCACCAGCATCAACAGAACCGAGGCGACCCAGGCCAGATGCACGGGATAAAGCCGGTACTGGGCGGGATGTTGGACGATGCGTGCGAGCCCCGACAGCAGGCGGGTGAGGCCAAAACCGATCACCATGCCCATAACGATCCGGATATGCGGAAAGACGTCGTGGGCGGATGCTATTTCGGTGGCCATGCTTGATCACGCTGCCGACTTTTCATGACCGCATATTGCGGTGTGGCAGAACGGGTCGCAACCGGGTTTTGCTCGTCGATTGAATCGCCCTCACATCAGAACAGGAAATATCTCTGCGCCATCGGCAGCACCGTTGCCGGCTCGCAGGTCAGCAATTCGCCGTCGGCGCGGACCTCATAGGTCTCTGGGTCGACTTCGACATGCGGCGTGGCATCGTTGAGCACCATGGAGTGCTTGCCGATGCCGCCACGCGTTTTTTCAACCGCAACGAACTGCTTGTCGACGCCAAGCCGTCCGTGCAGGCCCGACTCGAGCGCGGCCTTCGAGACGAAAGTCACTGACGAGTTGGTCCTCGCCTTGCCATAGGCGCCGAACATCGGCCGATAGTGCATCGGCTGCGGCGTCGGGATCGAGGCGTTGGGGTCGCCCATTGGGGCGGCAGCGATCATGCCGCCGAGCAGCACCATGTCCGGCTTGACGCCGAAAAAGGCCGGGTTCCAGAGTACGAGATCTGCGCGTTTTCCCACCGCGATCGAACCGATCTCCTTCGACAGGCCGTGCGCGATGGCGGGGTTGATCGTGTATTTGGCGATATAGCGGCGGACGCGGAAATTGTCGTTGTCGCCGGTTTCCTGCGGCAGCGAACCGCGCTGGCGCTTCATCTTGTCGGCGGTCTGCCAGGTGCGGATCGCCACCTCGCCGACACGGCCCATGGCCTGGCTGTCGGAGGAGATGATCGAGAAGGCGCCAATGTCGTGCAGGATGTCTTCCGCCGCGATGGTTTCCTTGCGGATGCGGCTTTCCGCGAAGGCGATGTCCTCGGGAATCGATGGCGACAGATGGTGGCAGACCATCAGCATGTCGAGGTGCTCGGCCAGCGTGTTGACCGTGTAGGGCCGGGTGGGATTGGTCGAGGAGGGAATGACGTTGGGCAGGCCGCAGACCTTGATGATGTCCGGCGCATGGCCGCCGCCGGCGCCCTCGGTGTGGAAGGCGTGGATGGTACGGCCCTTGATCGCCGCCACCGTGTTCTCGACGAAGCCGGACTCGTTCAACGTGTCGGTGTGGATCATCACCTGGACATCGTACTCGTCGGCGACCGACAGGCAGCAGTCGATGGCAGCGGGCGTCGTGCCCCAATCCTCATGCAGTTTCAGCGAGCAGGCGCCGCCCAGCACCATTTCCTCCAGGGCGGCGGGCAAAGACGCATTGCCCTTGCCCGACAGGCCGATGTTCATGGGGAAAGCGTCGAACGACTGGATCATGCGCGCCATATGCCAGGGACCCGGCGTGCAGGTCGTCGCCAGCGTGCCATGCGCCGGGCCGGTGCCGCCGCCAAGCATGGTGGTGATGCCTGACATCAGCGCTTCCTCGATCTGCTGGGGGCAGATGAAGTGGATGTGCGCGTCGAAGCCGCCGGCGGTGAGTATCTTGCCTTCGCCGGCGATGATCTCGGTGCCGGGGCCGATGACGATGGTGACGCCACCTTGAGTGTCCGGATTGCCGGCCTTGCCGATCGCCGCAATGCGCCCGTCCCTGAGGCCGATATCGGCCTTGAAGATGCCGGCACTGGCATCGACGACCAGCGCGTTGGTGATGACTGTGTCGACGGCGCCCTGGGCGCGGGACACCTGGCTCTGGCCCATGCCGTCGCGGATGACCTTGCCGCCGCCGAATTTTACTTCCTCACCGTGGATCGTGAAATCCTTCTCGACTTCGATGAACAATTCGGTGTCGGCAAGCCGCACCTTGTCGCCGACGGTCGGGCCATACATCTGGGCATAGGCGGCGCGGGAAATCCTTGCTGGCATCAGAGTTTTCCCATGATCTTTTGCTGAAAACCGTAGACCTCGCGCTTGCCGCCGAGCGGCACCAGCGTCACATCACGCTCCTGCCCCGGCTCGAAGCGCATGGCGGTGCCGGCCGCGATATCGAGGCGCATGCCGCGCGCCTGCTCGCGGTCGAACTTGAGCCCCTCATTGGTCTCGAAGAAATGGTAGTGGCTGCCGACCTGGATCGGCCGGTCGCCGCTGTTTGCCACCTTCAAGGTAACTGTCGGCAAGCCCTTGTTGAGTTCGATATCGCCGTCCCTGGTAATAACTTCGCCCGGGATCATCGCGGCCTCACAACATGCCAAGGGCGAGGCCAACGCCAACAGCCGCGCAGGCGGCACCCGCCGCGCGGGCAAGGCCCCGGAACCTGCTGCCCAGAGCAAGGCCCGCGGCAATACCGGTGACGTGAAGCAACGCTGTGGCGACGGCAAAGCCGGCCATGTATTCGAGCCCGCCGGCATTCTCCGGTACCTCAGTGCCATGCGCATGGCCGTGGAAAAGCGCGAACAGGCCGATAATGGCGACACCGGCCGACACGGGAAGGTCAACCGCCAGCGCAACCAGCAGCCCCAGCGCCACGACCGAGGCGAGTATACCCGGTTCGACGAAGGGAAGGGGCACATGCAGCATGCCGAGCGCGCCGCCGACCAGCATGACGCCGACAAAGGCCAGCGGCCAGGCCCATATCGCCTTGCCGCCCTTGAGCGCCGCCCACAGGCCGACCGCGATCATCACCGTCATATGGTCGAGGCCGGAGAGCGGATGCATGAGGCCGGCCGTGAAGGACGACGTCGTGCCGGTGCCGACATGGGCGTAGGCGGGCATGGCGGCCGCCAGAAGCAGGATCGCCGAGAGGCATAGGCGTTTGGCTGACATCATTCTATTTGCCTTTCGTTTGCGGTGTGATGGTCACGCCGCCTTGCGGGGACCGCAGCCCTGTGCCTTGAAGACGCGTTTGGTCGAAGCTGGATATTTTTTCAGCATCGCCGCCGGGCGGATCGGCCGTGCGGAAAAATTGCCGCCGCAATTAGGGCAGGCGCCACCCAGCACGTTTTCAGCGCAATCGGCGCAGAAGGTGCACTCGAAAGTGCAGATCACGACATCCGAGGCCTCGGGCGGCAGGTCCTTGTCGCAGCATTCGCAATTGGGGCGCAGCTCAAGCATTTTTCTCTCCTCACCTGATGGGTTCGTGCACGGTCACCAGCTTGGTGCCGTCCGGGAAGGTTGCCTCGACCTGAACGTCGTGGATCATCTCGGCGATGCATTCCATGACCTGCGCGCGCGTGACGACATGGGCGCCGGCCTCCATCAACTCGGCGACCGGGCGGCCGTCACGGGCGCCCTCGACGACGAAGTCGGTGATCAGCGCAATCGCCTCCGGATGGTTGAGCTTGACGCCGCGCTCGAGCCGCTTGCGCGCCACGATCGCCGCCATGGCGATGAGCAGCTTGTCCTTTTCCCTTGGCGTCAGGTTCATGCGTTTCCCTGAAATGATGCGGACAGAATCAGAGTGACCATAATTTGGGCAGGCCCGCCCGCCCGTTGAGCAATTCGACCAGCGGCACCAGCCGTTTGCGGAGCTGGTAGCCATCCCCGGCGTAAAGCCTCGCAAGAAGCTTGCCAGATTTGTTCACAGTCCAAATGCTGGCATCGCCCTGGCCGCCAATGATGTCACGGACCGGATCGAGAAAGGTCTCGGCGCGGGGCGAAACCATCAGCAGCGTCGCCACCGCGACCGCGCCGCCCGTCACTGCGGGCCGGCCAAGTGTCGCGGCAATGTCGGGTCCGATCCGGAAATCCTCGGCATGGACGAGCGCCCCGCCCTGCCGTACACGCCAGCGATCATGAAACTTGCCCTGCGCGGCGCGTTCGCCCATCGCCAGCCGGCCGAAGACGGTGGCCTCCAGCACAAGCGCTTCTGCGCCGGGGGCAAGCTCGACATCAAGCGTGCGGGCAAAATCGGACCGGTCAAAGACGATCGTTTCCTGCGGCAGCCAGGCGATACGGCCCTGTTCGCCAACGGTCAGTCTGACCCGCACCTCGGCGCGGTCGGATTCGGCGCGGTAGACCTTTTCGCAGGCCTGGGTTGTGATCGTCGCGGACGCAGCCGCGCCGACGTCAATCTTCCAGCCGAGACGGTCGCCACCGGTCAAGCCGCCGGCGGTGTTGATCAGCACGGCTTCCAGAGGATCGGTCGAAACGGCCGGCATCCTTATCTTGGCGGAACCGTCCTGATAGAGGCGCCGCAGGCGTGTGCGCCCGACGCTTTGGCCGCATGCCAGCCGCGCCAGACCGGTGACGCGCTGGGCCGCCGGCGCCGAAATCCTCATCTGTTCCATCGTGTCCACGCCTTAACGTTAAGCACTCCGGCTGCTTTGTCGATATATAGCTTGTTGCTTGACAGCGTTTCCCTTTCTATAGAGGGAGCCACCTTGGTACGGTCGCGCAGCGCCTGGAGGGCGTGAAAGGCGACGATTGCGGATTGATCCGAGGACGAAAGACGCTGGTATCAGATAGCGTCAGGAAACGACAAGGTTGGGGAAGAAACCGAATGGCTGACCAGCTGGCAACGGATATCATCGCTAAGATCAAGGCTCACGCCGAGCCCGGCGGCGAGGACATCACCCCCAGTACCGAACTCACCGCGCTTGGCATCCATTCGCTGGAACTGACCGAGATCATCTTCGACCTCGAGGAAGAATATGGCATTGAGATCGAGATGAATACGGTCGACGCCTGGAGCAATCTGAAGAATGTCGGCGACATGGTCGAGGCTGTTCGCGCGCTGATTGCGAAGAAAGCCTGAATGCGCAAACGCGTCGTCATCACCGGTCTGGGCGGCATTTGCGGGCTCGGCACCAACACGTCCGCCATCTGGGACGAGATGCGCAATGGTCGCTCGGCCATCGGCCCGATCACCAACTCGGAACTCCATGACCTGAAAGTGCGGGTCGGCTGCGAGATCAAGACGCTTCCCGAACATGGCATCGAGCGCAAGCAGCTTGTGTCGATGGACCGCTTCAGCCTGCTGGCGGTGATCGCCGCGCGCGAGGCCGCTGCCCAGGCCGGACTGAAATCCGACGAAACCAATACCTACCGGATGGGCGCCATCGTCGGCGTCGGCGTCTGCGGCTGGGAGGCGATCGAGGAGAATTATCGCGCCATCCTGCTCGAGGGCAAGAACCGCGCCGGCATCTTCACCGTGCCGAAGGTGATGCCGGGTGCCGCCGCCGGCCAGGTCAGCATGAGTCTCGGCCTGCGCGGTCCAGTGTTCGGCGTCACTTCCGCCTGCTCGTCTTCCAATCATGCCATCACCACGGCGATCGACCAGATCAGGCTCGGACGCGCCGACGTCATGCTGGCCGGCGGCACCGACGCACCGCTGGTCTGGGGCGTGCTGAAGGGCTGGGAAGCGCTGCGGGTGCTGTCACCCGACACGTGCCGGCCGTTCTCGGCCGACCGCCAGGGCCTTGTGCTTGGCGAAGGCGCCGGCATGGCGGTGCTGGAAAGCTACGAACATGCCGTGGCGCGCGGCGCCACCATTCTTGCCGAGATTGCCGGCGCCGGCCTGTCCGCCGATGCGTCCGACATTGTCGCGCCGACCATCGAGGGGCCGGAGGCAGCGATGCGCGCCTGCCTGGCCGATGCGGAACTCAATCCCGAAGACGTCGACTATCTCAACGCACACGGCACCGGCACCAAGGCCAACGACCAGATCGAGACGGCGGCAATCAAGCGTGTCTTCGGCGATCACGCCTTCAGGCTTTCGGTTTCGTCGACCAAGTCCATGCACGCGCATTGTCTCGGCGCCTCAGGCGCGCTGGAGATGATCGCCTGCGTGATGGCGATCCGCGACGGCATCGTGCCGCCAACCGCCAATTTCCGGCAGGCCGATCCTGACTGCGATCTCGACATCACGCCGAACGTGGCGCGCGAGCGCAAGGTGCGGGCCGCGCTCAGCAACGGCTTTGCCTTCGGTGGCACCAATGCGGTGCTGGCGTTCAAGGCAGCCTGATTCCGGGGCAGCCTGAATCCGGGGCAGCTTCGAGGCCTGACTTCGGCCGCCTCCCGGCGGTTGACTGTGTGCGCGGCGAAACGTTTCACCGCCATATTGATCATGATGTGACCCGGGCTTAATTCTTGCCCACCCGCCATGATCGCGCCGCTCGGCGCGAAATCTCATCCTGGAGTTTTCGATGACCGATCTGTCCGCCTTTCCGATCGTGACGCGCTGGCCGGCCAGCCATCCCGACCGTATCCAGCTTTACTCGGCTCCGACGCCGAACGGGGTGAAGGTTTCGATCGCGCTGGAGGAACTCGGCCTGCCCTATGAGGCGCATGCGGTGAACATCGGCAAGAACGAGAGCTGGACGCCGGAATTCCTGTCGCTCAACCCCAATGGCAAGATACCTGCGATCATCGATCCCAAAGGGCCGGGCGGCAAGCCGATCGGGCTGTTCGAATCCGGTGCGATCCTGCTCTACCTCACCGACAAGACCGGCAAGCTGATCCCGGCCGATCCGGCGCGACGCTACGAGACGATACAGTGGGTGTTCTTCCAGATGGCATCGGTCGGGCCGATGTTCGGGCAGGTCGGCTTCTTCCACAAATTCGCCGGACGCGAAATCGCCGACAAGCGCCCGCTGGAGCGCTACCGTGACGAATCAAAACGGCTGCTCGGCGTCCTCGACACCAGGCTGAAGGGCCGCAAATGGATCATGGATAACGATTACACGATCGCCGATATCTCGCTGCTCGGCTGGGTGCGCAACCTGATCGGCTTCTACGATGCGCGGGAACTGGTCGGTTTCGACGAATTCACCAATGTGGCGGCGTGGCTGGAGCGCGGCCTTGCGCGGCCGGCGGTACAGTCGGGCCTGACTATTCCAGCCAGGGGCTGAGCAGGCTTAACCATCCATGGCTGCCGGGAACGGCGGCCCCCTACTTGGACTTCGCCGACTTCGCCCTGGCTTTCGAGCCGCCCTTCCCCATGACGGAGGCCGCAAGCGAGGCTGCCCCTCGGGCGGCAACGACGACGGCACCAGCCGCCACATTGGCCGTTGCCCTGACCGTACGCATGGCGCTGCCCGCCAAAGAGCCATCGGCAACCGGCTTCTTCAGCTTCGTCGCCTTCGGCGCGGCCTTGGCCGCCGTCGGCACCACCCTTTTCGGCGCCGCCTTGCCAAAGGCGGGTTTTGCCGCATCCTTGGCACGGGAGGCATCCCCGGCAGCTGTTTTCGGTTGAACTGCCTTGGCCCTGGCGAGCACGGGTTTTCTTGCCTTGGTAGCCATGAGAGTCCCTTGTTCCGGCACTATGCCGTGCCGGGATAACGACCGGAAAGTCTTAAGGTTCCTGCAACGGTTTCAGGCAAATCCTACCGAATCGTCGATCACCAGATCGGCCTCTCGACGGCGGGCAAGGACGCGGTCGATGTTCGGCATGTCGTTGGAGGCGATCCAGGCGCGGGCATCCGCGTCGGACCGGCCATGGCCATGCCAGCGCTCAAGCAAGCGACGCTCAAGCTCGGTGCGCGGCACGTCGACGAAAATCGAAAAGTCGAACAGCGGCGCCAGGCGCGACCACGGCTCTTCATCGAGCAGCAGGTAGTTACCCTCGACCAGGATGAACTTGGTACCGGCGGAGACGATTGCGGCGGCGGCGCGCGACAACTCCATGCTGCGGTCGAATACCGGGATGGCGATGTCGGGCTCGGCCGCCCGGATGCGCTTCAGCAAGGTTTCGAAGCCGGCAAAGTCGAAGGTTTCAGGGGCGCCCTTTCGGGCACGCAGGCCGCGCCGCTCAAGCACGACATCATCATAGTGGAAGCCATCCATCGGCACGACTTCCGCGGTGCCCTCCGGCAACAGCCCATGCAGCGCGGCCGAAAGCGTCGACTTGCCGGCACCCGGAGGGCCGGCAATGGCGACGATGAAGCGCGGCGCCTTGCTTGCGCGCTTGAAGATGGTGGCGGCGAGATGGGCGATTTCGGACATGGGAGCCTCACTTGCCTGGTCGGCGGGATCCTTGCGACCGCATCTTGGCGGCAGTTCGCGGAAATTTCAAATCGGGATTTGCGGAAGGGCAGCAGCCAATTATCAGAATCAGCGCCGCCGCTCATTGCCCTGCCAGGCATTTCTCCCCGCAGAACGGGGAGAGAGTGGCTGGCCGTAACGCTGATACCATTTCTGCAACACCGACAATTGGCGAAAGCATCGACGGGACCGCTCCTCTCCCCGTCACCATACGCGGACAGGAGCCGGCAGGCGGTGAGGGGCGGCGCCAACGTTCGCGCAAATCAGGCTGGGACGGAGCGTCCAATCCGGAGGAAATCACTGTCGAAAGCCACATCGTCAGCCGAACCGTCGACTGCCAGGATGCGCATACACCCTTGCGCAGTCGCGATATCGCGCGGTGGCTCTTCGCCGGACAAAGGCACGCCGCCAATGACATGGCGGAACGAGACGCTGTGTCCTTCGCTCAATGCAAAGGCCGTCGCCACGCCTTCCCGCTTCAGCCAGTTGTCGCCGATCGAGGCGGCGTGGCCGACGGCGGTACGGCCGTCCTCGATGCCGAGCACGCCGATGTGACGGCCGTTCCACGGCGCATAGTCGCGGCCGCCATTGCTGACCCAGAGCATGGTGATGGGCAGTTCGGCCGGGTTCTTCAACACCAGCACCAGATCGGCCTCGGCATGGCGCGCCAGCGCTGTCCAACCCGGCCCGCCATGGTTGGCCTCGACCAGCGTGATGAAATCCTCGCGCTTCTGGTCCATGCGATAGTCGGTGAGGTCCATCGTGCCGCCGCCATTGGCCGGGAAATGGGCGAGGTCAGCCGAGCGCGCCGGATAGGCCAGCAGGAAGCGGCCGCGCGAAGGGTCAGGCTCCAGCGGGTCGGCCGGAGTCTCGGCGAAGCGCTTTGGCGAGAAGGCGAGCCTGCCGCCATCCTTCATCGACGTCATCGGGTGATGGGCGACGGAAATCGCGCCGGAACCGCCGGTAAAGACATGCTCCTGGTAGAGAAAAGGATGGTTGTCGCGCAAGGTCAGGATCTTGTCGACGCTGGCGCCCATGACCTTGCGCTGCAGCCGGAACACGGCGCGCCAGCCATCGACCGTGGCCTTGCTGTCGACGACATCCCAGGCGCTGTTGGCAGGCCAGCCATGCAGAGGGGCAGCCTCGACATCGCTGCGCGAAAACGGCGCGCAGAGGAAGTCGCCGGACAGATGCACCGTACCTTTCGGCAGGTCCTGCGGCAGCGTCTGGCTGATATCGCCGACCCAGGGCGCGCGATGCAGCGGCTTCAGGCGGCGCCCGTCCCTGTCGATGACCATGTCGGCGAGATGGCCGACCGCAAGATCGACCGAAACCGAGATGCCCTTTGCCTTGATCGTGATGGTGTCCATTGCGCGCCTCTCTGCTGATGCCGCCAGCAGAACCCGTTCGAAGCCGGTCGCGCAAGCGCCACGGCCCGCATTTCACATCAACCCACGCCAGCGAACAGTGGACCGCGCGTTAACCAAATGGACGCAGCGGATGGGTTACGTTAGCCTCGTCTCAGCAACAGCCGCTCCAGAATAGATACGCCTTGCCCCATTTGCGCTTCCTTTCGATTTTCCAGAAACTCTTCGCGGCGCTTGCCCTCACTGTGCTCGCCACCGGCTGCGCAACCACGGCGCCACCGCCCGAAGCGGTGCTGTCAGTGCCAGCGCCGGCGGAGCGCTATGCGGCGATCGTGGTCGACGCCAAGACGGGCAAGCAGCTGTTCGAGGTGAACTCGACGGCGCAGCGCTATCCAGCGTCGCTGACCAAGATGATGACGCTGTATCTCCTGTTCGAGGCGATGGAGTCCGGCCGCGTCTCCAAGACGACGCAGATACCGGTTTCCGACCATGCCGCCTCGCAGCCGCCAACGAAGATGCGCTTCCGGCGCGGCGAAACGATCGACGTCGATTCGGCGATCCGGGCCATCGTGGTCAAGTCGGCCAATGACGTGGCGGTGGCCGTCGGCGAATATCTGGGCGGCAGCGAGGACCAGTTCGCCGCCATGATGACAGCCAAGGCGCGCCAGATCGGCATGACCAGCACCGTGTTCCGCAATGCGTCGGGCCTGCCCGACGACGACCAGCACACGACGGCGCGCGACATGGCGGTGCTGGGCATGGCTCTGCACAGCCGCTTCCCGCAGCATTTCCACTATTTTTCCGAAAGCGACTTCATGTTCCGCGGCAAACTGGTGCGCGGGCACAATGACATGCTGGGCCGCGTGCGCGGCGTCGACGGCATCAAGACCGGCTATATCCGGGCGTCGGGCTTCAACATCGTCACCCACTACGATGCCGATGGCCGCCAGCTGGTGGTTGTGGTGATGGGCGCCGACAGCGCCCGGCAGCGCAACGACCATGTCGAGGCGCTGATTCAGCGCAGCCTGTCGCCGGCGACGGCGGATGCGAAGACAAGGCTGATGTTCGCCGAACAGCCGTAGTCCGCGACGCTGAAGGCGGTGGCTGATGGGAAGGCCCCGATCAAAGGTCTAACGGACCTTTTGAAGGGGCTGGCGTCCGCGCGGCCCGCTACCTTCATATAACCGACTAAAAAACATGGCATAGGCATGGAATACGCGCCGGCGGTGGATATGATCCGCCGTTGGCGTATTGTTTCTCGCAGCGCGACAGCAGGAGCCCGCACCATGAGTACTGCCCCCAAGGCGCCCGAGCCCAAGGCCGCGGCCAACCAGAACGACACCGGCGGCGAATATCTGGAGGCGCCCACGATCGGGGCGCACGATGCGAGCGAGATTTCCGACGAGCACCTCGAAGCACCGGAGGTGCCGGATTCGGACTCCGAACCAGCCGGGCACGGGGCGCCCCGCGGAAAGCCGAAGAAGAAGCCATCGGCGATATCGGGCAAGAAATTCCACAAGCGCGACCTCGTGCGGGTCGATGACCTGCGTCCGAGCCTGGCGCACCGGATCCGCACCGATCATCCGGACCTGCCGGCCGGCGCCCGCATCAGCCGCGAGGAACTCGGCCGCTACCGCATGCGCTACACGGAGGAGTTGCTCCAGCAGGAGCACGGCGAATTCTCCGAACTGGACCGGCAGGTGGTGGAATCGATCGCCAGGCAGGATACGATTTCCGAAAACAGCGAAGAGGAGTTCGAGGAGCACCGGACGTTCGCCGACCGCGTCTCCGACGACATGGCTGCCTTTGGCGGCAGCTGGTGGTTCCTGATCTCGTTTGGAAGCGTGCTGTTCATCTGGATCGGCATCAACCTGATCGAGGGCACGGTGAGCGCTTTCGATCCCTACCCCTTCATCCTGCTCAACCTGGTGCTCTCCTGCATCGCCGCCATCCAGGCGCCGATCATCATGATGAGCCAGAAGCGCCAGGAGACCAAGGACCGCCTGCGCTCGTTCAACGACTACCGGGTGAACCTCAAGGCCGAGCTCGAAGTGCGCCACCTGCACGAGAAGCTCGACTACCTGATCTCGCGCCAGTGGACGCGGCTGGCCGAAATGCAGCAGATGCAGCTCGACGCCATGCACGAACTGACCGGCGCGAAGACGCAGAAGCGGGCGCCACGCAGGCGGCGGGCGGTGAAGAGCAAGGCGGTGCAGTGAGGGGCTAGCTCGCTCGCACTCTTGCAGGGATCACGCCGGCAAGGCGCGGCGCTTGCGCCCAAGCCCTATCGTGTCATCCCTCGCCTCACGATCCTCGACGTTCCGGCGGTATCAATCCGGCAGCAGGACCGTTGCGCGGCCACTGGAGAGATCGGTGATCATTTGTGCGATCGACGAGGCTTCAACCTCGGGGATCGCCACGATGAGTTCCGCGCCAGTCGCGATGAAATTCTCATGCAGGATCCGAACTCCGGGCGATGTTGCCAGCCGCGCCTGGACCAGCGCCAGATCGGAAAACCCGCATATGATGGTCGCTTCGACGGTCGCGACGATTGGAATTCTGATGGCCGCTCGAAGACAGGCAGAGGCGGTGCCGCCATAGGCACGCATAAGCCCGCCGCTGCCGAGCAAGATGCCCCCGAACCAGCGCGTGACCACGATGGCGACATTGTCGAGCAACTGGCCGTCGAGCGCCTGGAGAATTGGCTTTCCGGCCGTCCCGCCTGGTTCGCCGTCATCGCTGAACCGGTAATTCATACCGACACGCCATGCCCAGCAATTGTGGTTCGCGCCGGGAACCGAATGAGCGGTTACAAACTGCTTTGCAGCCTCCTCGGTTGAAACGGGTCCGGCAACCGCAAGGAAGCGGCTTTTCTTTATTTCCTGCGTGAAGGTCGCAGGCTGCTCAATGCTGAACATTGCGCTCCTTTCGACTGCAACGCCTGGCCCCGAACCGCAGATACCGCAAGACGCAGCCCGTTGGTAGCGCGCGGTTCATCGGCAGCGCGGCTCCGAATGCCATCCGGCACGTCACGGCACACCGGCGGGATGCGAATCCGTGACCTCTGCTATCGGAAGGCGGCGCTACTCCATTTGCCCGTTGAAGCCAGCGCCGGCTTCCGCTAAGAAGCCGTGGCTGGCCGGTTCACCGGCTGGTTCGTTTTCCGGATCGCCGATCCTGAAGGCACCCGTAGCTCAGCTGGATAGAGCGCTGCCCTCCGAAGGCAGAGGTCACAGGTTCGAATCCTGTCGGGTGCGCCATTTCTAAACGGTCCATCCTCCTTCAGTAGCCTGAACACCAAAATTTTAAGTCGAGTATGGTGATTTCCCACGCTCGCTTCGAAACGCCGGTGGATCGCACGGAAGCAGCCAAGGGAGTTGGGCATGGCCATGACAACCACGAAGACCAAGCGCGCCCTCATCACCGGCGCGGGCGCCTTGGACGGCATCGGCTTTGCCATTGCGCGCCAGCTTGGCAGGGCGGGGCACTGCGTCTTCCTCACTGGCGCCAGCGCGCGGGTGATTGATCGGGCGGGCGAGCTTTCGGCTGAGGGTATCGATGCCGCTGCCGGAGTTGCCGATCTCACCGTTGCCGCCGATGTCGCACAGTTGCGGGAGCGCGTCGGGGCGGTGGATATACTCATCAACAATGCCGGGATGGGGTCGCTGGCGTCGCCTTCGGTCGACAAGGCTTTCCTGTCGATGAGCGAAGCCAACTGGGACAGGGGCATCGATGTCAGCCTCAAGACCGCGTTCCTGGTTACACGGGCGTTTCTGCCGGCGATGGTCGCTGCGGGTTACGGGCGCATCGTCAATGTGGCGTCGGTCACCGGGCCGCTGGTGTCGTTCGAGGGCACCGCAGCCTATTCGGCGGCGAAGGCCGGCATGGTCGGGCTGACGCGCACGCTGGCGCTCGAAATGGCGAAAAGCGGCATCACCGTCAACGCCGTGGCGCCGGGCTGGATCGAGACCGGCGCATCGAGCGAGATGGAGCGGATGGCGGCGCTGCATACGCCGCCGGGGCGGGCCGGGCGGCCGGACGAGGTCGCGGCCGCCGTGATGTTCCTGGCCTCCGAAGCCGCCAGCTATGTCAACGGCACTCTGCTGGTGGTCGATGGCGGCAACAGCCTTCAGGAACGCAAGGGCTGACGCGGCTCAGGGCCGCGCTTCTGGTCGCGATTGAAAATGCCCGCCTCCGGCGGCAAGTCGTGGCTTGCCAGCCCACCGGCTCGTTCGTCTTCCGGATCGCCGGGAAGCGCCCGTGACCCGCATGGACGGCGCTGTCTTCGAGGTCGGCGCAAGCCGCGCCGGCCGGCTGTTTTCATGTTTGGTAATGTGAAGCTTCGGGCTTCGCGCAGGGCAGCCAGCCATCACCCCACCATTCAGTGAGGTGCCGCGACCGCGCCGGCGCGAAGCCCGCTCCTCACCACGCGTAGCGGACGGCCCCCCGCCCTGAATAGCTACGCGTGGTCTTGGAGAACTCGCCGTCGACTGTCCCCGACAGCGTCCAGCCATTGTTGAACTTCAGCTCGGCGGACGCCGATGTCAGCAAGGCATCGGCTGCTCGCGCCGCGCCGCTGGTGACAAAGGTCGCGCCGGGCAAGGCCCCGAAGGTCGCCGTGACATTGCGGTCCGTGTTGAAGTCGTGTGCCCAGGCGACACGGCTGCGCAGCGTGAACACCTTGTCCTCGACGGCAAAGGACATGTTGGTCCGCAACCCAAGCGACGCCCGCATCGCGGTGATGTTCTTCGAGTCGTAGTTCAGCGCGAACGTATCGGCACCGGATTTCGCGGTCTCGCCGTAGGCCGGCAGCGCCAGCGTCGCGAATTGCGCGGCGGCGTAAGGTGTCAGATCGACCCATGGCGTGTCGAGGCGATAGCCGCCCTCGAGACGCCCGGCGAATGATTGCGGATGGAGGCGCGCCTCGAGGCGGTCGGCGCCGACCGAGCGCTGCGTCGTCGCGTCCTGCCAGCCGTAAGCGAGCGATGCATCGACATAGCCCGCGCCAATGTCTTGACGAATGAAGGCGCCGGCCTGGAACAGGTCTGTTCTTCCCGAGCCGTAATCGCCGACGCTGAAGCTGGTCGCGCCGGCAGCCAAGGCAAAGCCGGCAAGTGTATCCGGCGAAAGCCGGTAGTCGGCACCACCCGCCAATCCGTAGAGCCGGCTGGTCAAGGTGCTGCTTCCCTGGCCAGCGTCCCCGTCACTTGTCTGCGAGGAGCCAAAGGGGGCGGCCCAGACCGTCCACCGTGAGGACGGAGCATCGCCAATCGACGCGGTGATGTCGCCACCAGGGGAGCGGCCATGAACCGAGCTGTCGCCCAGAATGCCCAGGAACTGGTCCATGGCGTTGAAGGTCGTCTGTTGCAATCCGGTCGCTGTTTCGCCGGAGGCTTGCGACAACCCGGCCGGGCTGAGCGCAGCGAAGGCCCCCGGGATGCCGCCGGTGCTGTCGAAATAATCCGTCAGCGCATTGGCGACCGATTGCTGATTGCCGATCAGGCCGCCCGGCACGACGAAGCTCAACTCGGTGTTGAGATAGACGCCGTCGGGACCGTAGCTTACGGTCTGCGTGATCGATGACGGCAGATTGCTGCTGACCGGTCCGCTGAACGTGCCGTCGACGACGCCGGCGGTCAGGATCGTATACTGCCGCGCGACGTAGCTGCCCGGGGCGTAGGATGTCCGCAATGTCGCGCCACCCAGCGTCGCCGTGCCCGTGACGTTGACGCTGGCCGCGCTGGCCGGCGACACGTCCACGAGATAGGTCGACGCGGATGTCATCGACAGGTCGCCCTGCACATTCAACGTGCCGGTTGAGTTGCCGGGCGCCAGCGTGCCGCCATCGACCGCGACGTTGCCAACGGTGCCGGTGCCGCCCAGCGTGCCGCCTGTCTCGACGCTCGTCATAGAGGAAGACGCGATCGAGCCGTTGACCGTGAGCGTGCCGCCATCTTCGATGGTCGTCGTTCCGGTGTAGGTGTTGATGCCGTCGAGCGTCTGGTGGCCGCCCGCGATAACGAGGCTGCCCGTACCGTCATAGTCTTCGAGCACGCCCGCATAGGCGGTCGAGCCGTTCGTGATCCTGAGCTGACCGTCCAGGTACACTTGGGAAGCGGTAACGCCACGCAGGGTCCGGATCGTCGCCGCGTCCGTCGCGAAATAGACGGCCGCGGCGCCCGAGATGTCGAGCTCGCTCGATGCGGCGATGGCATTGCCGTCCAGAAGCTGCAGCAGGCCGCCCTGCACGGTGGTCGCCCCCGTGTAGGTGTTTACGTTCCCGAGCAACAGGCTCCCGCCCGCCAGCGTGACCCCGCCGGCTCCTTCGACAACGCCAAGGAAAGCGGCAAGGGCATCGCCGTTGATCGTGAGTGTCTTGTCACCAAGCTTGACGGTTCCGTCCTGGCCGTAACTGAACAGGCCGCGAATGGTCGCTCCCGAATCGGTCTGCGAGATATCGAAGACCGACTGGAGGCCGCCACCCGTGAAGTTGACGTAGCCGTCGACGCTGCCGTTGCCTTTCAACGCAACCGATCCGCCGGAAATACTCAGGCTTGCCGTGTTTGCCGCCGTCAAGGTCAGCGTGCCCGCGCCGGACTTTTTCAGGGTGGTATTCGTCGCCGTTATTCCGGTGGCGAAGGTAACGTTCTGGCCATTGGTGTCGACGCTGTATTTCTGGCCTGCGGCGGTCGAGAACCGGCTCGAGTAATCGGTCTGGTTCGAGGCGCTGTACTGCAGCGTGCCGCCAGTGAAACTGAGCGCGCCGGATGTGCCGAGCGCGCCGGCGCTTCCAGCGTTGAGAGTGCCAGCCGCGAAGGTGGTGCCGCCGGTGTAGGTATTCGTGCCCGTCAGCACCAGCGTGCCCTCGCCGGACTTGATGAGGCTGCCGGCCGTCGTGGCATCATGGATGACGCCGCCAAGCGTCACGCTGCCGTCGGCCATCGTACCGGGATCGATTGAAAGTGTTCCCGTGATACCGATGTTGCCATCGATCGTAGCGGTGTTGCCGAGCCTCAGGCTGTTGGTGCCACCCTTGAAGGTTATCGCGTCGGCCTGCACGGCGCCGGATGCGCCGAGGTTCGAATATCCGCCGGCGATCGTACCTTGATTGAAGATGGCGATGCCGCTGCCGACGATGCCAGCGCCGCCGGTCGCGCCGGATGCGCCATTGCCACCCTGGATCGTGGTGCCGGCCGCTATGGAGACCAAATTGTTGCCGGCGCCTATGAAATCGACGCCGTTGCCGCCACGTCCGGAAGCGCCGTTGCCACGACCACCAACGCCGCCGGCGCCGCCATTGCCGCCGGTGACCGAGCCGGCGACCAGACTGAGCGTCGATCCGGCCGACCCGAAATAGATGCCGCCACCGCCATCGCCGCCACCGCCGCTGGAGCCGCCGCTGTTCAAGTCGCCGACGCCGTTGCCGCCGGCACCGCCATTGCCACCTTTCACCGTACCGAGCACGTTCAGGGTCAGCGCGCTCCCGGTCGCACCAACGCCGTAACCGCCCGAGCCACCACCGCCGGCCGCGCCGATATCCGCGGTGCCGCCATTGCCGCCATTGCCCCCGGTGGCGCCGATGATCGTCTGCATGCCGCCCGTGGTGAACAGGATGCCGTTGCCGCCGCCGCCCCCGCCCCCGCCGCCGCCATAGTTGGTGTTGCCGCCAGCGCCGCCCTGTCCGCCAACCGGGGTGCCGACGGTACCGTTGGCACCGGCCGTCCCGCCACCGCCGCCCGGGAAGGCAACGGTGCCACCAGCGCCGCCGGCCGCGCCCGCGCCGCCACCGCCGCCGGCGCCGGGGTAAAACTGGTCGACGGCTTGGCCTGGCGCACCCGCAGCCCCAAAGGTCTGTCCGGAGCCGCCCAGGCTGGCACCATTTCCGGTGCCGCCGCGACCGCCAGCCGATTGCGCCACGGCATCGTTCGCGATCAGCACCACGCCGACCAGCGCGGTGCAGACAAGCAGGCCTTGACGCCAGGCGTGGTTTGCAACCACCTTGGCGCGACTCGCGGCACGGATGGATTGCGCTTCGGAGCGCCTTTCCGTTGACCGGTGAAAACACCCAGGCACCTTCGCGGCACGAGAGCCGGAAGCGACCACGTCAGAGAGAATATGCAATTTACCCCACCCAAGCGCATGCCGCGATTGCGGCGAAATCCCTATTTCGAGGTGGCTTGAAACATGAGTTCCGCTGGATGTCAGCAGCCGGACCGGACCGGTTTGCCGCCTTGAGACGCTCGATCAATCATTTGGCGAAATATCGAACATTCCCTCCTGGTCATGAGCCGAAACAGAAACCAGCTCGGCGGATTGACCAGATCCGACCCCGTTGCTTGCGGTGCGGCGGCAATTTCTGATTGATTTTCGCCGCCTCACTCGCGCTTCATAACATAAACTGAAGAATCTCCTTTTAAGCATGACTATACCCAGGCTTTATTACGTAACGACCGGATTGGATCCTGATACAGCCTTTGCGACGTGGAGCGCGGTGCTGTCTCCCCTGTTCGAGCCAAGGCCATGGACACGCAGCAAAAGCCTGCCTACCGGGTCCGCGAACGGAGCAATCCTTGGCGACATGATCATCGCGAAGGTGTCGTTTGGACCACAGGCTTTCGTGCGGGACGCTGAACGCATCGCTTCGACGCCGGACCATATTCTGCTGCACCTCTATATGAGCGGTGGTTTCAACGGAATGATCTCAGGGGAACAGGTCTCGATCGGCTCCGGCAAGGTCGCGGTGATCGACCTGGCTCATGAGGTGCGGACACGTGCGTTCGCCTCCAACACCTTGTCGCTCATTGTTCCCCGAAGGATGCTGGGCGGAGTATTGCCGGGCACCCTGAAGCCACGCCTCGATCCGCTTCGCAACGAGCTCCTCACCGCCCACATGCGCTCGCTGCAGGAGCGCAGCACGCAGATTTCGGAGGATGAGGTCGCGGGCACTGTTTCCGACACGGCGGATTTCCTGAGGCGGTTGTTGTTACAGCCGGACTTCACCTCCAGAAATTCGCGAGACGCCGATGATGACCTCCTGTCGCTGGCGCAAGCCGCGATTCGCGACCATCTCGCCATCGGCAAGCTCTCTCCGGATTTCCTGGCGGAGAAGCTTGGCATCTCACGGGCTTCGCTCTACCGCGTTTTCGCCCCTCACGGCGGCATCATGCGCTACGTTCAGGAGCGCCGGCTCATCGCGGTGCGAGCAGCTTTGAGTGATCCTCTCGAAACGCGCAAATTGTCCCGAATTGCGTTGGACCTCGGTTTCAACAGCGAAGCTCATTTCAGCCGCGCCTTCCGCCAACGGTTCGGCACGACCGCAAGCGAGTATCGCAGGGTGCAGTTCGAGGCATCGGCACAGACCCAGCTTACAAGCCCGGAAGTTGTCAATCGCTGGTGGGTGGATGTCGCCTCGAGGGCGCGCGCGACAAATACATAGCGGCGGCCTCAAACACATCCTTACGCCGCTACTCAGTGATGGCTTAGATGGTCCCCCTCCGTTCGTGCCGGACGGATTTTTTCAGCCTACCCTCGGATGACGAGGCCGCTTTGCCGGGGCGCGACGACCAGATCGGCCTGACGCTGGCGCCGATCCGGCCGTCATGCCGGGCTGTCCGGTTTCCTGCCGAAGCCGATGATCCGGGGCGGGGAAAGTGCGTTGGTGATGCGGATATCCTCCAGCCCGTCGAGGATGACGTGGCGCATGGCATCGTCGCCAAACCGGAAACAGTCCAGCGGAAAGGCATGGTGATGCAGGACCGGCGTCGACGCCGCCATGCCCCCGCACCAACGCCTGACCGGGCCGGGCAGGAAGGGCACCCTGGCGGCGAGCCTGAAGACCGCGTGTCCGGGAACATGCCGGCCCTTGATGAAGCCCGGCACGCCGAACCCGAGCCATCCTCCCGATTTCGTCACACGGCGGGCCTCGGCCAGCGTCAGCCAGAAGCGCGGATCGTGTTCGAGCATCGAATTGGACAGAACGAGATCGAAGCTTTCATCCGCGAAGTCTCGCAGGTCATGGGCGTCGCGGCAGATGATCCTGTAGCGGTTGGCCGGATCGTCGAATGCGCCGTCGAGACCAACGCCAATCCGAAGCGAGGCACGGTCCAGGGCCGGAAGGTCGAGGAGCGTGCCATGGTTCGGCGATGCCCCTATTTCCAGTACCGGTCCGGTGACATGGAGATCCTCGCAGCTTTGGTTGAATCGGGAAAAAATCTCGGGATGCATGAGGGTCTATGATCGTTTCAGCGTCATGCGCGGCAGGGCACTGGTCTCGCCGTCGCCATAGCCGAAGGAGGTCAAGGTCGGCTCGAGAACGCGCAGTGCAGCGCGACGTTTCCACCAGCTTTGGCTGTCGAACTTGTTCTTGCGGGCCGGGTCGACCGACGCGACGAACGAGGCGAGTTGCGGCGCCAGTAGCGGCCGGTCGAGGCCGGCAAAAAGATCCTCGGCGAAGCGGGCGGGCGCGTTCACCAGATCCTCATAGCGGACCTCGAGATAGCGTTCGCCGATCATTGCGCCATAGTGGCGGGCAACGGTCACGCTGTTTACCCAGTGTCGCGCGTTGAAGACATGGGACGACCCGCGGTAGGCGGAACGCGACAGGCGCCAGCCGTTCCAGTGCTTTATCTGATCCGTATCGAAATAGACCTTGCGCCAGAACGGCTGGACCGGGGCGACATGATCGCAAAACGCCACATCCCGCCCATCCCGCACGAGATGGACATAGGTCGCATCGGGAAATATTCGCGCCAGAACCGGCAGGATGTAGAGTGTTTCACAGAGCTTCCAGCCCCATGGCGTGTTCGCCGGCAAATCCGCGACGTGGCCCAGCAGGACGGTTCTCGCGAGCTCCTCGATCGCGTCATCGCCGTTTCGAAACAACTCACTGTAATCGGGGTACCAGGTTTCAACCAGGGGGCGGATCAGATTCAGCACATCGAACGCATCTTCCGATTCGTTGAGGCGAGATCCGAGGTAGAACCCTTGTGATTGCAGAAGCTGGGCAAGGAGACGACTTCCCGAGTGGGATTTGTTGAAAACAATCACCGGCGGTGGAAATGCTGAGAACTCGTCCCGCAACCGGGAGAAAATCGGACTGGAGCGGCTCATGTCGACAACTCCGGATTTTCATTCCTGGGCCGATCGATGAGCTATAGACGCAGAGAGGAGCGGATTCCATAGAAAGATCGTCGGTCCTATACGCACTGCCGCACGTCTCCTGGGGCGGAGCTGAACGCCTGGCCGCCCAGATTCTCGAGCATCTGGTGGCGGCGGGGACCGCCTGCGCCGTCGCCATCGTGACGCGGCGGTGGCTGGCTCCCGATGCCGCGTCCGACATGATCGAACCGGTTTGCCCGGTGTACCGGCTCGACCGGTCCGCCGATCTTGTAAATGACCTCGCGCGGATCATCGATGCGAGAGCCGTGACAACGCTGGTCGTGGGCGGCGTTTCGCCGATCCTTTCCTGCCTGCCGCTCCTGCGAGCCCGGTTCCCCGATTTGAGAATCGTCAGCTTCCAGTTCAACGAATTCGCCGGCATCGGCAAGGCGGCGATGGCCAAGGCGGAAATCGACCTCTTCATCGCCGAGACGCGGCTGGCGGCTGGCGGACTGAGAGCGGCCGGCGTCCCGACCGACAAGATCAGGATCATTCCGAGCGGCGTGAACGTCGCAACGATCGCGCAACGTCCGCGATTGCCGGTGAGCCGGCCCCGCGTCGCCTTTGTCGGCCGTTTCGACCGCACGAAGAACCCCCAGGGGTTCGTCCGCATGGTTCATCGGCTCGGGGACCGGGAAGCGGACTTCCTGATGATCGGCACCGGGAGGTACGCGCTGCGGGCGCGTCTCCTGGCGCTCCGCCTTGGGCTGTTGTTCCGCATTCACATGATCGGCTTGCGGTCGGGGGAAGCGCTGGAGATGTTGATGGATTCGATCGATATCCTTGTGGTTCCCTCGTTGCGGGACGGACGCCCACTCGTCATCCAGGAAGCGCGGGCAAGAGGGATTGCGATCGTTGCCCATTCGGTCGGCGGCATTGCGGACTTGATCGAGCATCGTGTTTCCGGCCTGCTGTGCGATCCGGCCGATGCCGACGCGCTGCCACAAGCCGTATCGGAATTGCTGGACAATCCCGGCCTGCGAACCAGCCTCGGCCGGGAAGCCAGGATCCGCGCCTTCGCCGACGGTGAACTTGCCTCCAGGCTACCGGCCTATTGCGCCGCCATTTTCGGGCCGCGGGGATCAGCGCCGTTCATCGACGGCGCCTGATCCGGTCCCATAATCTCGCTATTGGATTTGCGCGTTGCCTATGGGCCAGCAGCGAAGAGCTGCCCCGTTCCAGGCGTGTCGCGATCGTATCGTCGTCGGGAGCCGCCGCAAGCGCGGCGAGTGTCCCGAACGGCTCTCGGGCTTGATCGGGATCGAAATGCGTCTGGCACCATCGCGCAAGCCGCCCGAACATCAGTTCGGAGAATGCCGGGTCGGCGACGCGGTCGAGGCAGTCGCGGAAGGCATTCGAGTTCGGCTCTGCCTTGAGCACGCCTTCCCGCTCCGAGACGCCACGGAAGGCCGGTTCGTCAGCCACGATGGGCACCGCGCCAAGATAGGCGCTGGCAAGCAGGCTGGCGTCGCTCTTGTTGCCGATGTTGCGGGAGTGTCCATAGGGATGCACAAGGGCTTCGATCTGAAAACGGCGCCATTTCAGGACGAAGGGCTGGAATTCAGGTTCAAACGGAACGGGTGTGACAAACCGTGGCGGACGGCGCTCCAGGAGGCCGGCTGTCGCAAAGAGCCTGCAGCGGCGGTCGCCAAAGGGGTCCCGCAGGGCAGGCAGGACATGATCGGCGAGGGACGCACGCCGAAAGCTCCCCCCGAAGGCACCAATGCGGAACTCTCCGGGCATGGTGGCCGACCGCTGGGGGGCATGACGCTCGTCATGGAGGCACGGCCAGAGAACGACCTCCGGGTGATGCTGGCGATAAAGCTCCGCCAGCGGCGCGCTGGTCGTGATTATGGCCTTCGCGCCTTGCACAAATCGCGACAGGCGCGCTTCCGAAAAATACCGGAGACGCCCTTCGTCCACCTTGATCGCAACGAGGTCGTCATCCGTGAACCAGACATAGGGGATGCCGAGGCTCTCGATGACATCGAACAGTTTGTTGCGCATAAGCGGAACGAAATCTCGCACGATGACGACAATGCCGGCGCGCGCGATCCAATCCAGATCCCGCATCGGGTCGCCAGGTTCCAAGAAGCGGACGGAGCGGGCGAGATCGGCCGGCAGCGCGTCGAAATAGATACTCACCGACGCCTCGATGGGTCCGTAGACGAGAATGAGCGGCTCGTCGTGGCTGGGGGAAGCCAGTCCCGCCCGCCTGAACGGCAGCAGAGAATCCTCGGTCGGCGACGTTCCCGGCGAACGTCCGAATACCAAATCCGTCCTTGCCACGTCGCCCGTCCTCTCCGCGGCAAAGAGGAGGCCGGACGGATAAAACGCGTCCCAGCTGGATTCTTGAAGCCGGTGAGCCATTGCCTCCAATGCGGCACGGGCGAGCAATATGGCCCCCGGCATCAGGCTCGTATAGCGGAACGCGGCCAGGCGGCCGGGACCGGCGGGAGGCCCGGCACCAGCAATTCCAACCGCGCCGATGATCGCCGTGAGCCCCTCACCGGCAAGTCGAGCCGACGCCGTCCTCAAGGAGGCGGTATCCGGCGAGAAGCCGGGAGGGACAAAATGGACGGCATGACCTGGCTGCCTGGCCAGCTCTGAAAGCAGTTCCGCCGGGGAGGCGGATACGATCGTCCTGACGCCGCAAGACGCCGTCGCGCCGGGGCCCTCGACGGAAATCGTCCAGGTTTCAGGATCCTGACAGGTCGCGATCAATTCTTCTCCGTAATGCTGATCTCCGGTCCTGCTGGCATCGCGCAATCCCGGCCCGCCTCGCTCCACCGCCCGGCCAGCCCCTAACCCGCGCCGTGTGCCTCCAGCATGCGCCGGGCGCTGTCCTCGTCGGTGATCAGGATGGTCGGCGCGATGAGATGCATGGCGCCGAGCAACGCTTCGATCTTTTCAGGGCCGCCGGAGGTGAGGATGCGGATCGGCGCCTTGCGCAGCCGGTCGACATCCACGGACATGACCAGGCTGTTGATGGGATGGTCGACGAGATCGCCATTGCGGTCGAAGAAGTGGAACAGAAGGTCGCCGACGGCGCCGCGCGCGAGCAGGGTCTCCCGGTCCGCTTCCTTGAGAAAGCCGCCGCGAGAGAAGGTGGTGGCCGAAGCGATGCCGCCGACGCTCAGCAGAACGGCATCGAGCACGTTGGCCATCTCAAAAACCTCCTGCAGGCCGCAGCGCTCGACCAGCGCGATCTTGGTCTCGACGCTGTCGACGACAGCTGGCGTCGGGATCAGATAGCCGTCGCCCTGGAAGATTTGGGCGAAGCGCCAGGAGAACTCGGCCGGGTTGTATCGCCGCACCACGCCGACACCGCCGAGCAGCGAAATGACCTTGAAGTCGGTGAGAGACTTGGCGCTGATGAAGGGCAGGCTCGCGAACAGCGTCCTGCCCCAGCCGACGCCGACGCGCATGCCCGATTTCATCGTGTCGGACAGGAAGCTTCCGGTCTTGGCGGCGATCGCCGGGATCGGGTCGGCATTGGCGGCGGAAAGCGGCGCCACCAGGGCCTGCTGCAGGCCAAAGGTCCGCTCCAAACCGCGCTCCAGCCGGACGATTTCCGACAGTTCGCTCTCGATGCTGATCTTGACCTCGTTGCGGGACCGCGCCTCCGCCAGCATGCGCACGATGGTGACGCGGCCGACGCCGAGCACGTCGGCGATCTCGTTCTGCGTCATCTGCTCGACGAAATACATCCAGGCGGCACGGATTCTCAAGCGGTCGGTGCGGCTCTCGCTGACGAGATGCTCTGGCGTCTCGGCCACGCCTTCAGTTTCGCTCTGTCGCCGCCTGCCCAATTCCGTCGCCCCTCCCGTGCGGTGCCGGGCCAGTGCCTGTCACCGATTCTGCATGCTGGTCTAGTATCGCCTATTGATCGACCAATCGATAGGAACAATGTAGGGTTAACGGCAGCCACCATGGCCGCACCCGACAAAAGACTTTGAGGCAATCCGCGATGCTGCGACAAATTTCCGAAGATGTCCGCGTCAACCTGAAAGACCGGCTGCGCGAGGTTCGCGACGCCATCCGCCAGAGCCGCCACGACGGCGCTGGCGAGGCGTTGCGCGAGGCGACAAGTCATCTGCCGCCCTTTCCGGGCAAGGGCATAGAGGGTCTGCTCAGCCATGCCGCGAGTGCTGTCGACGACGCGCTGTCGCTGGCCGAATCACTGGTGCCGCATGAGCGGCCGGCCAAGGTGGACGGCACGACGGTGAAGAGCCTGCGCCGCTACTTCCCGGCGGGCGACAAGGACCAGCAGCTCGGCGGCGAGCGGCTGTTCCGGCGCGACATGTATTATCTGGCAAAGGCGGTGCTTGCCGAGCTGAAGGTTTCTGACTCGCGCATCCACGAGGCGAATTTCGCCGCCGTCCACGCGTCGATGCGCAAGCGCCACGCCGACCTGCTTGCCACCCTGACCAGCACCGATCCCGCCGAACAGCTTGCGCCGGTCGCGGCTGCCTGCTCGGCGCTGCTGATGGAATTCCTCAACCACCGGCCGATCCGCTTCAGCGAGGCAGCCGTGGACATGCCGGCCGAGGCACATGGAAACGCACTGGACATACGCTGCCTCGCGCCGCTGGCGCTGGCTTGCGGCCTGGCCACCATCGCAACGGACGGTTCGTCCGAGCCCGACATGCTGGAGATCGCGGTGCTGGCCGCGAATGTCCGCCATGACCGCATCCTGCAGGCTTGCTCGAAGGCCGACCCGATGAGCGAACTGACGGGCGTCTTCGCCACGCTGCTTGCCCATCTGCCGTAATCGTCAGGCCGAACCCGCCATTGCTGATATCGTCTTCTTGGCACGCTGGATCGAGGCCGGGCTCATCGAGAGCTCGGTCAGGCCCATCTTGACGAAGATCGGAATCAGGTCAGGACGGCCCGCCGCCTCGCCGCACATGCCCACCATGATGCCGGCGGCGACGCCGGCCCGCGCCGTCAGTTCGATCGCCGACATGACCGCGGGATTGGTGACGTCGTTGAGTTTTGCCACAGTCGGGTTCAACCGGTCGGCGGCCATGATGTATTGGGTGAGATCATTGGTGCCGATGGAGAAGAACGACACTTCCTTCGCCAGCGCCGGCGCGATCAGCACGGCGGCCGGGGTCTCGATCATGACGCCAAGGTCGAACATGGCATGCTCCACGCCTTCGGCCTTCAGTTCGGCCGCGCATTCCTCAACGAGAACGCGGGTCTGCCGGACCTCGCCGATGTCGGAGACCATCGGCAGCATCACCTTGATATTGCCGTGCACGGCGGCGCGCAGCAACGCGCGCAGCTGGCGCTTGAAGATGTCGGGACGGTCAAGGCACATGCGAATGCCGCGCCAGCCCAGGAATGGGTTTTCCTCCTCGGGAAATTCGATGCCGGCGATCGGCTTGTCGCCGCCTATGTCGAGCGTGCGCACAATAACCGGATGCCGGGCGAACGCCTTGGCCAGCGCCGAATAGGTTTCCGCCTGCATGTCCTCGGAAGGCAGGTGCATGTGGCGCATGAAAAGAAGCTCGGTGCGGAACAGGCCGATGCCCATGGCGCCGGCGTCGAGTGCCGCCTCGATCTCCTCGAGCGAGCCGATGTTGGCAGCGACCTCGATGACCTTGCCGTCCGCGCGCTTGGGCGTCACGCCCTTGAACACGGTCAGCCCGGCGCGTTCTTTTGCAGCGGCCTCGACGCGATCCGCGAAATCGGCTGTCGTCGCCGCGTCGGGATCGATGATCACGGCGCCGGAATTGCCGTCGAGGGCGACCTGGCGGGCCGTGCGCAGCGTGTTGACCTTGTCGCCCAGGCCCAGCACCGCCGGTATGCCGTGCGAGCGGGCGATGATGGCGATATGCGAAGTGGCGCCGCCATGGCCACAGACCACGCCGCCGATGCGCTTGAGCGGCGCGCGCGCCAGATCCCAGGCGCCGATGTCGTCGGCGATCAGGATCGCGCCTTCGGGGATGTTTTCCAGGCTGACGTCGTCCTGCCCGAGCAGCGCCAGGCATATCTGGCGCCCGACTGCCTGCACGTCATCGGCCCGCGCGTTGAGATAGTGGTCGTCGACCGCGCTGAAAGCACTGGCGATGGTGGCGGCCGCGGTGACGACGGCCGAAACCGCATCGGTGCCGCCCTTGATCTGGGCCTCCGTCTCGCCGGTCAAGGTGTCGTCGGCGGCGATATCCCTGAGTGCGGCGATGATGCCGCGATCGCCGGCCGTCAGGCTGTCCTGCGCCAACGCTCGGTCCATGCGTGTCTGGACGACAGCGACGGCGGCGCGGAACCGTTCGATCTCGCCGTCGATCTCGTCGACCTTCAGTGCATGCGCCTGCGCCGTGATCTGCGGCGGGAAATGCGCGAAGGCCGGACCGATGGCCACGCCTTCGCTGGCGGCCACGCCTCGCAGGCTACCGGCGGGCGCTGCTTTTACAGGCTCAGGCACAGGCGCTTCTGCTTCTGTTGCACCGCTTGCCGGGCTTTGCGTCTCGGACTCATCGTCGAGCCCTGCCTTCGGGTTCTCGAGATAACCGATCAGGGCTTCGACGGCTTCGATGGCGTCGGCGCCGGTCGCGCGGACGACCACTTCCTGGTTTTCCTTGACGCCCAGCAGCATCAGCTTGACCGAGCTCTTGGCGCTGACGGCCTTGCCGTCCTTGATGATCTCGACATCGGATTCGAAACCCTTCGCCAGCTTGACAAAGCGGGTGGCGGGACGGGCGTGCAAACCTTCGTGCACTCTGACGATGGTCGAGCGTTCCATGGCAAATACTCTGCTTTTCGTGGCGCCGTCACAACTCAGGTAACGACGCGGGTGGTTTCAGGCGGCGATGGTGATGATCGCGCCGGTCTTCAGGGCGGCCACGAGCGCTTGCGTATCGACTTGCGACGCGCAGATCTCGCCCGGCCTCTCGGCCTCGGTGGCCCCGTTGAACGAGATGACGACGTGGCCCATCTCGAGGACCTTGCTCCATGCGCTGGAGCCGACGGCGGTTATAACAGCGGAAACATCACCGAACGTGATCGACGCGCCCCTGGCAGGCGCGCCGGCGCTCGGTCCGTGCTCCGTCTTGTGGAGCACGGAAACCTCGGCAAGCTCCGGCGGCGAGCCATCCGCGAACAGGATGACAACGCCCCCTTCGGCGAGATCCGCCACTTCGGGCCCGATGGCAGTGACCCGTGTTCTCAACAGAACCGTCATATGGCGAACCTCATTCTTGTCTATCCTAGAATACGAACAGGCTGACGACCCATGCGATCAGCACGGATACGGGCCCCATGATCTGGCGGCTGATAAGCACCGCCGGAACACCGATCTCGATGGTCTTCGGCTTGGCTTCGCCGAGCGCGAGACCAACCGGCACGAAGTCGCAGCCCACCTGGGTGTTGTAGGCAAACAGCGCCGGCAGCGCCATTGCGGGCGAAATCGTGCCGTTGGCGATCTGCGGACCGATGATGGCGACGCCGATGACCTGCGCGATAACAGCGCCTGGCCCGAGGATGGGCGACAGGAACGGCAGGCCGCAGATGGCGGAGATGACCAGCAGGCCGACGATGTTGTTGGCCAGCGGACCCATCGGCTGCGCCAGGATATCACCGATGCCGGTATAGAGGATCAGGCCGATGAGCATGGTCACGAAGGCCATGAACGGCAGCACGTTGCGAATGACCTGGTCGATGGTGCGGCGACCGGCATTGAAGAAGATGCCGACGATACGACCCATGGCACGGCCTATCGTGCTGATGAAGCCGATAAGCCCGCCTTCGCTCTGCAGCGGTGTCGGCGCTGCGGGCGCAGTGCTGTTGCTTGAACTCATCGGTGCTGCTCCCCCGGCAGTGGTTGTCGCTTCGGATCCGTCCGCCATGGTGATGTTGGCCGGCTTCACGCCCGAAACGTAGATATCCTCCGTGATGAACTGGGCGAGCGGCCCAGACTGTCCGACCGCCGTCAAGTTGACGGTCGGGATGCGCTTGCGCGGATAGACGCCGCATCTGGCGGTGCCACCGCAATCGACGACGACGACCGCCATCTCGCTTTCGATCGGCGGCGCCCGGAAACCGTCAACGGCTTCGGCGCCGGTCATTTCCGCGATCTGCGCGGCGATCGGATGAATACCCCCGCCCGTCACGGAAACCACCTTGTTGCGCTGCGCGGTCGGCTCGATCACGAGCGGGCCACCCCAGCCGGCGTTGCCCCGGGAGATCTTTACGGCTTTGTATGTCTTGGCCATGATGTCCTCCCCGCCCTTACAGCTCGACGCCCTGGCGGCGTGCCATGATGGCGGTGATGCGCTCGGTCAGCATGCCCTTGAGCAGGATGACGACGAGGCCGACGATCGCGTACCAGATCGCCACCTTGACGTGGTAGCCGACGGCGATGACGCCCCGTTTCTCAAGGTCGAGCAAGGCCACGAGCATGCCACCCCAGACGAAATATTCGCCAGGGTTGATGTGCGGGAAGAGGCCGAGCGGCGGATGCACGTAGGACACGGCCGCGTCGTAGAAAGCGGGCTTGTGCTTTTCTTCCAGGAACGAGCCGAAGGTGTAGGCCATCGGGTTGGTAAGGAAGAACACCGCCAGCAGCGGCAGCACGGTATAGCGGGTCAGCGCGATGCGGCCGGCACCACGCGCCAGACCGTGGACACGCTGTTCGCCGACCAGTTCGGTGACGGCGTAGAAGGCTGTCATCAGCACGACAAGTGTCGGGATGATGCCGGTGACAAAGCCGGCAAAAACCTCGCCGCCCTTCTGGAAGATGCCTATGAAGTGCTTGCCGATGGCAGTGAGCCAGCCAAGCTGCTCTTCCTGCTGCACGTTTTTCAGCTGTTCCTTCAGCTGATCGGCGGTGACAGGCGCGCTGTCGGTCTGCGCCTGCGCCAAGACCACGAGATGATCGGTGGCATGCTCGACGCCGAGCTTGCCGTGCCAAGCAGCATCCGAGACCATGGTGCCTGCGACATGCAGGTTATGCACCGCCAGGTCGGCATGCTGCGCCAATAATGAAATTACAGACATTTCTCCTCCTTATGACCCCTGCCGGTCATTCCCAGCCGGCTACCGGCGTCCGTTTATGCCCTTGCTACGTTCAAACCGGACAGACCCGGCTTCTTCCCCGGCTCCGACCGTGTCTTGTCGATCTGTTCGATCGTCCGTTTCACGGCCTCGGCCACACCGGGTTCCCCCTCCCCCATGATCGCAGGGTTGGACCGGAGTCGATCGAGGGGAATGCCCTCGAATTCTTCATGTCGCTTGAATTTGGTGAACACCGAACGGCCGGTCATCACCATAAGGCGGCGCACGACCAGGTCAGGGGTCACCACAACCAGGGCTATGGTGCCCTTGGCGAACCGCCCGCGAAAATTGCCCGCGCCGACAAATCCGTCCTTGTACTGATCCGTGACGCCCCTGAAGACATCGGAATAGTGTCTCATCTGCAGCCAGACGCCGAGCGATTGAAGCGCCCAGACAATAGCCAGCAGAAGCAGTCCCCACTGCCAAATCGCCATTTCGGTTTCCTCCCGAAGCCTCCGTCGACTCGCAGTTTGCAGCAGTGCGAGGCAACGTCAAAGTGAGAACATTTGTTTCCGCGAATGTCAATATGTATGATAATATCGTCAGCGATCGTCATCCACAGGAACCGCGGATTGATTTCGGCGATCGCACAAGCGTGCTAGGGTCGGGGCCCTGGCTTCCGCCGAAACAGGATGGACGAGAAATGGATCTGCCCTTCAAGGATGAACTGGCCCTGATGCCCGATCTTGGCCATCGGCTGCGGCAGTTGCGCTGGTTTCGCGCGACCTTCCGCAGCAGCGCCAAGGTGGTCTCGGACACGTTCGGCGTGCGCTATGAGATCGACGAGACGAAGCTCACCCGGGCTTTTCTCGACTGGATCGAGATCATGGATGCGCAGAAGCGCTTCGCCGAGGTCGACCGGGCGGACTTCATCGTCTTTGCAGCCGGGCTGGTGCTGCGCGAACTGATCCGGCAGGCGCCGGCAAAGGAGATATCGGGGCTCACCCAACTGATCGAAACGGAGGCGAACGCCAGGACGATGGAGATCGTCCGCTTCTGGCCCGAAGGGTTCCTCTATACCAATTACTGCGTATCGGCGATTTCGGCCGTCTATCAGCAGGAATTCGGCAGCGCGCCCAGCATCGACAAATGCGCCGATGACCTGCGCACCTGGTGGTCGTATCGCGAGAATGTGACGGAGATGCCGGCCTATGCGGTGGCCTTCCTCGACCGATTTCTCGGCGCAGAACCGAACTGGATCACGCCGGACCATGCGCAGTCCCGGCAGGCCATGCAGCGGGCGATCGGGGCACAGCGCCCGAGCGACGCCATCCGTCAGCTCTGATTTTTGAACGTTCCCGCCATTCGTTCAAGCGCCGGAGGGCGTCAGCTATTGAACATTTGACTTTTTATCGATAGCGATGTGCGGATTCTATTGAGGTTCGGGAGAAGCGCGTGGCGCGTTCAAAGCTCATCATTTTCGATTGCGACGGCGTGCTTGTCGACAGCGAGCCGCTGGCGGCGAAGGCTTATGAACGCGTCTACGAAAAGCACGGCATGAGCGGCGTCCATGGCGGCATCATTGCCCAGTGCGTCGGCATGAAGCAGTCGGACATCATCGTCCGGATCAAGGAACTGACCGGGCACCAGTTTCCGGCGGCCGCGGACGGCGATATCTGGGCGGAAACCAAGATTCTTTTCTCCGAAGAACTGAAGCCGACGCCGGGAATCACCGCTTTTCTGAAGGCGCTCAAGGGCGACCGCTGCGTTGCCTCGTCCTCCTCCGTCGAGCGCATACACCACAGTCTCGCGGTGACCGGTCTGGCTGAATTCTTCGGCGACGCGATCTACAGTTCCTCCATGGTCAAGAACGGCAAGCCGGCACCGGACATCTTCCTGTTCGCCGCGGCGAAAATGGGGGCCGATCCCGCCGATTGCGTGGTGATCGAGGATTCGCCGTTCGGCATCCAGGGCGCGGTTGCCGCCGGCATGATGGCGATCGGCTACACGGGCGGCGGACATACCTATCCCGAGCACGCGGCGCGGCTGACGGCGGCGGGTGCTTCCATCATCTGTTCGGATTGGCAGGACGTCAGCCTGCAACTGGCCGGGATCGGCATTCCGGCATAGTTTTTCGGGTGATTGCCCGGGTGGCGCTAGGACGGCACCCGAATGCTGCGGCGGCGATTTGAGCCATCCTGATTACAGGCCCCTGCCTACGCGTTCAGCGCGCGGCCATAGGCGTCGAGCACGCTTTCCTTCATCATCTCCGACAGCGTCGGATGCGGGAAGATGGTGTGCATCAGCTCTTCCTCGGTTGTCTCGAGGTTCATTGCCACGACGAAGCCCTGGATCAGCTCCGTCACCTCGGCGCCCACCATATGCGCACCCAGCAGTTGCCCGGTCTTCTTGTCGAAGATGGTCTTGACGAAGCCCTGGTCTTCGCCCAGTGCAATCGCCTTGCCATTGGCGGCGAAGGGAAAGCGGCCGACGCGGATTTCCTTGCCTTCCGACAGAGCCTTGGCCTCTGTCAGGCCAACGGAGGCAACCTGCGGGTTGCAATAGGTGCAGCCGGGAATCTTCAGCTTGTCGATGGCATGCACGCCCGGGAAATTGGCGATCCTTTCCACGCACACCACGCCCTCGTGCTCGGCCTTGTGGGCGAGCATCGGCGGGCCGGCGACATCGCCGATGGCATAGATGCCGGCAACATTGGTCTTGCCATAGCCGTCAACGACCACGCAGCCGCGATCGGTCTTCACGCCCAGCGCTTCAAGCCCGAGATTCTCGATGTTGCCCTGGACGCCGACAGCCGAGATCATGCGGTCGGCAGTGATCTCCCGGACCTTGCCGTCCTTCATCTGCACATGCGCGGTGATCGAGTTGCCCGATTTCTCGACCTTGGTCACCTTGGCTTCGAGAATGATCTTCATGCCCTGCTTCTCGAACTGCCTCTGCGCGAATTTCGAGACCTCGGCATCCTCGACCGGCATGACAGCGGGTAGCACCTCCACCACCGTCACATCCACGCCCATGGTGCGGTAAAAGGAGGCAAACTCGATGCCGATGGCGCCGGAGCCCATCACCAGCAGCGACTTCGGCATCTCCGGCGGCACCATCGCCTCGAAATAGGTCCAGATCAACTTGCCGTCCGGCTCGATGCCGGGCAGCGCGCGCGGCCGCGCGCCGGTGGCGAGGATGATATGCTTTGCGCTGTAGGTGCCTTCGCCCTTGACGCCCTTCGGCACCGGAGGCTGCGGCTCCATCGGCTTCTTGGCCGTCTTCGCAACAACGATCTCGTTGGGCTTGGTGAGCTTGGCCTCGCCCCAGATGACGTCGACCTTGTTCTTCTTCATCAGGAAGCCGACGCCATTGTTGAGGCGCAGCGACACTTTTCGCGAGCGATCGACCACGGCTGCCGTGTCGACGCTGACCGTGCCGTCGATCTTCAGGCCGTAATCCTTGAGGTGGTCGGAATAGTGCATGATCTCGGCCGAGCGCAGCAGCGCCTTGGTCGGGATACAGCCCCAGTTGAGGCAGATGCCGCCGAGATGCTCGCGCTCGACGATCGCCGTCTTGAAGCCGAGCTGCGCGGCGCGCACGGCGGCGACATAGCCGCCGGGGCCAGAGCCGATGATGATGACGTCATAGTTCTCAGCCATGGGAATTCCCCTGCTCGCACATGCTTGATGGTCGACACCGACGATGGACTATATAAGCATGCCCATCGGGTTTTCGATCAAGCCCTTGAAGGCCACGAGCAGTTCGGCGCCGAGCGCGCCATCGACGGCGCGATGGTCGGTCGACAATGTCACCGACATCACCGTTGCAACCTTGATCTCGCCGTTCTTCACCACAGCCCGCTGCTCGCCGGCACCAACCGCAAGGATCGTCGCATGCGGCGGGTTGATGACCGCGGCAAAGTCCTTGATGCCGAACATGCCGAGGTTGGACACCGC